>JADJRC010000029.1 GCA_016712415.1 Lewinellaceae bacterium
TTGGCCTTTGTCAAATCTGTTCCTTCAAGATCAGCCCCTTCAAGATTTGCGCCTTTGCAGTTTGAATTAGCAAGGTTCAATCCCGAAAGATTAACCCCTTTCAAATAGCAGTTCGACAGATTTATATTGGAAATGCCGTCTTTGTTTAGCCTTCTAATAATTCCTACAATTCTGTAAGATGCTTCCTTTTCATCCCAACCCCTATAATTGTCAATTTCATCTTGATACCGCGTAATCCTTTCGCGCCGTCCTCGTAAGGCGTCATATACAGAAAGTAGTACACCAAAAATTATTAAATCATAAAATAACCCATGCGCTTCAACTAAGGAACGTGTCGTAAATAACTTTCCGGTTTTCAATTTGCCGGAGCAATTCTGTAATTCCAATTTGAATTGACCTTGTCGTGTTTGATATTGCATGTTTCCCAAAATTTTTCATTCTTTTTTTGCCGGTTAAGAATTTTCTGCGAATGATCTGGGTCTCAATTTTCAGTTTTGATTTCAGGTCTGTATTTCGTTGATCGATTAGTTTTTGGCGGTTTGGGCTGAGTCCAGTTTGATACCACTCCAATATCTTGTCACTGCCGGGAATAGCCGATGTTCAATAGGGTTATATTTAGAGCAATAAGGCGGATAATGGGCGATTATGAACTTTACTCCCAATTCATCGGCCAATTGCTGCACCTGTTCTTTGAAAAGACTGTTTCTACTGCCGTTGGAGCCTCCGCCATCACATAGGATAAGAATAGGCTGGTCTTTATTGTATCTCTTTACTTCCATGTTTGTTCCACCACCTCCGAATACATTCCACGCTGAATTCTGCTGTGTCGCCTGATGTGCCAATGAACATATATCCATTATTGAGTCCCAAGTCATAAATCCTGTGGTACGATTTTACCCGTGGCAAAACTGTTAAAGTCGTGGTCATAACAGGCAACTTTCCCATCTGCAAGCACACGGCCCGAACGGTAAAAATCACCCTAAATACTCCTTTTTCTTGGCATCTATGCTCAAAACGGCATGCCCGCGAGAAAGGTGGTACCGCTTTAGGCTTTTTATCCTTTCAAATTGTTCATTCCGACCTTCAACCTCTTTCATCACCGTGTCTTTTGACATCTTCCGCTTGCCTAAATCAACTTTCGACAATAATCGATATACAACCTCACGACATACCTTGATTCCTTTATCCAACATCTTCTTCCGAATCTCTTCAATACTTAGATACGTCCAGCGAGTCCCATGAACCGGGCAACCTGCCGTATGCGAATCAATTACTTCTTCGAACTTCTTCATCAACTTCGGCTCGTTTGATTCTTTGCTCCGACGGCCACCACCAGCCTTGCGAATCCGATCCTTCAAAAAACTTTTTTTTCGAACTCATCAAGCCCAGATTGAATAGTCTTGGCTGATATCTTGAACAACCGGAAATGTACGCAACCCCGCCATGACCTAGTTTTCGTGCTTCTATGGCAGCATAGTGCCGCCGGTCTTTTTTTTCGTTCAGACTCTCGAACATGTAAATCATATCCTGCTCGATTTCTGGTGGGTACTGGAAATTCAACTTTTTCATCCCCAAATTTAATTCTTACCTTGAAACCCGAAGTTATTTACGACACGTTCCTAATATGTCGTCGATAATTAAATTCGGATCATTTGCATCTATCATTCGCAAAATGGCGAATAACACAACGGCAGCGAATAGGAAAAACCGCAGGATTATTAACCATGCGTTCCCAAAGAGTAGAAAAATGTTTTCATTGGTTGAGATATTGAATGAAAAAGGAAATTTGATTGAGGCCTTGCATTGCCGGCGGCGGCGCTTGCGGTGGTTATTACAGATTAGAAAAACTTTTTTCGGGGTTTACCGGGTCAGTCGCCCTTTTTCTTTTTCCCGGCACCAATTTTTTTAAGATCGGCTTCCAGTTCTTTCAGGCTTTCAGCCTGTTCCAAGGCCTGTTGTTTGACCTTGAATTTTTCGTATTCCTTACCGGCCATTTCATCGGCTAACGCCTTTTGAAGCCGTCCGGCGTGTTCTAATACTTCGCGTTCGTTAATGGTCAGTATATCGTTCAGGCGCTTTATCCAGTCTTTCATGTACATGGCTTTACGCTGTTGGGCTTGCGCCTCTGCAAAAGCAAGGTATTGTTCGACCAACAGGTTCAGGGCGGTTATTTCGTCTTCGCTCAGGTAGTTTTTAGCCGTTGTCACATCGCCTTTCCGAACCTTGGCGCCTGCCCAGGTGGTCAAGCCCATGTTCGGTTTGGCGGCGTTGGCGCGTCCGGCAATGATTTCGGCAGCGGTTTGTTTGCTCACTGCCCAAAGCAGTTTGTTTTGTACGATCTTGAAAAACTCCTGTGTCGTTTGGCTGTCTTCATTGTAGTCTATGCTGGTCGCATACAAGTCCTTGACCTTTTGGTAAAACACCTTTTCTGAACTGCGAATGTCCCGGATACGGGCCAACAGTTCGTCAAAGTAGTTCATTTGGCCGGCGCGTTTCAGGCGTTCGTCATCGAGGGTAAAACCTTTGATAATATACTCCTTTAGCCGTTGTGTTGCCCAAATGCGGAATTGGGTACCCCGGTGGGATTTAACCCGGTAGCCAACAGAAATAATAACATCGAGGCTGTAATACTCCAAATCCCGTTCAACGCTTCGTTCTCCCTCTGTTTGAACTGTTCGGAATTTCCGAACAGTTGCATCATTCATCGGTAATTCGTTTTCCTCGAACACATTTTTGATATGTTCGCTAATGGTTGATTTTGCCTTTTGAAACAATTCGACCAACTGATTCAGCGTAAGCCAAACCGTTTCGCCCTCCATCCGGACTTCCACCTTGGTTTGCCCGTCTTCCGATTGGTAAAGAATGATTTCACTTTCTGCCATGACGTACAAGGTTTTGAGTGTTAGTAATCGAGTTTGATTTTTCCCACCGCATCGCGTTTCTTTTCGTCAACGATCTTTGCGTAAATCTGCGTTGTCTTCAATTCGCGGTGCCCTAACATTTTGGAAACCGTGTAAATGTCGGTTCCGTTGGTGAGTTGCAACGTTGCGAACGTGTGCCGGAAACAGGGAAAAGTTATGTCCTTAGTAAGGCCGGCTTTCAGTACCCATTGTTTCAAAATGACATTGTGCCAGGCAGAATATTTCAGGCCGGTAAAAACCCGCTGGTCGAGCGGGCCGGCTTCGCCTAACAATTCGCGGGCCTGGTCGGAGATCGGCATTACTTCCACCCCGTCCGTTTTTTGCTGCCGTCAATCTTTTTCCGTCGAAGGGTAACTTTTGTCATTGTCTTTTATGTTTTCGATTTCCTCACCTGGTCGGGTTACGGGGTATTGCTGAAAAATTTGTCAATGGCCGAACGGGGAATAATCGAGCGCCTGCCCACTTTCTTTACTTGAATTTCCCCGCGCCCGATTAGCCGGTAAATTGTTCGCCGGCTTACCCGTATCAGTTTCGTGGCCTTCGGTACGGTCAGGAATTCCAGGCGCTGCACTTCCTCCACCGGCTTTACCACAAAGCGTCGGGTTTCCGGGGGGGCGGGGCCGAACCCTTTTCTCCACGCTTCCGGGACTTTTTGGCCGTTTTTGACGCTCCCGTTCGGCGCAAACTGGGGGAAAAGGGGGGGGTTGTGGTTGTACGGGCTTCAAAAATTTCAATGCTCACAAATTCACGTTACCCGGATAGATGAACTCATTTTGCCGTTTTAATGCCGGGTTATCCCCCTGTTTTGGTGTTCAGTTTGTGCACAATTTGCGCCTAAAAAGGGTTGGGGGGGAAAATAAGTACAAAATCAACAACAGGCAACAAAAATAAAAATGATGTTTTAAACGAAAAATACAAATTGGAAGCATTCCTTTTTTTAGTATGTTTTTGTTTTTCGTTGTTTGGCTACTTACTTCCCAATACAAAACTTCCCAAATATATTCCCCAACAAATCCTCCACCCCGATCTCCCCTGTGATCTCGCCCAGAAAACTCAGCGACCGCCGGATGTCCTGGGCCACAAAATCGCCGGTGACACCGGTGTCCAGACCGGTCAGCACGTCGGCCAGCGCCTCGTCGGCGCGGCGCAGGGCGTCGTAGTGGCGGGCGTTGGTGACGACGGTGTCGTCCACGTTGATGTCGCCGCCGGCGACGGTTTCGAAGAGTTTTTCTTTCAGGTAGGGGATGTTTTGCTGGTGCTTTGCCGAAATGGGGACGATTTGTTCCGGCGAAAGAAAGCCGGAGAAGGCTGTGAGGTCGGCAGGCGGATCGCCCAGCAGGTAGGGATGTATGCCGGGCTGCACGGGGTCGGTCAGCCAGCCGGCCTGGAAAAGCGGGTTGCGGTCCATTTTGTTGCAAATGACCAGCAGTTTTACGCCCTCCACATCCAGGCTGCGCAGGTCGGCAAACAACTCGGCAAGCGTCATGCCGCCGGTCACATCCCAGACATAACACAACACCGACGCCTCGCGGACCTTCTCCATCGTGCGCTGTACACCGAGGACTTCGATCTGGTCCTGCGCTTCACGGATACCTGCCGTGTCGATAAGCCGAAACTGCACACCTTTGATATTCAATACTTCTTCAATGGTGTCGCGGGTCGTGCCTGCGATCTCGGACACGATGGCGCGCTCTTCGTTGAGCAGGGCGTTGAGCAGGGTGCTTTTACCGGCGTTGGGCCGCCCGGCGATGACGGTGGCGACGCCGGTTTTCAGGGCGTTTCCGAGGGTAAAGGAATGGAGCAACTGCCCGATGTAGTTGCGTATTTTTTGTACCAGTGTCTTGAGTTGGGTTCGATCTGCAAATTCAACGTCTTCTTCCGAGAAATCGAGTTCGAGTTCCACAAGGCTGGCGAAATGGATCAGTTCTTCGCGCAAACGCGTGATCTCGTTTTTAAAACCGCCGCGCAACTGCTTCAGCGCCACGCCATGCGCCGCCTCACTCTGCGACGCGATTAAATCGGCGACGGCCTCGGCCTGGCTGAGGTCCATCTTGCCGTTGAGAAATGCCCGCAGCGTGAACTCACCGGGCTCGGCCAGCCGCGCGCCACGGCGAAGCAGCAACTGCAACACCTCCTGCTGGATATACGGCGAACCGTGTACGGATATCTCCACCAGTTCTTCTCCGGTGTAGGATTTCGGGGCGCGGAACAGGGTGACCAGCACCTCGTCAAGGGCATGGCCCTGCTCGTCTTCAATACGCCCGAAATGGGCGGTATGCGTGGGCTGGTTTTTCAGCCGTTTGCCCTTGAACACTGCGTCGGCTATGATCAGCGCGCGCGGACCGGACAGGCGAAGCACCGCGATCGCGCCAACGCCCGGTGGCGTGGCAAGTGCGGCAATGGTGTCGGAAAGATCGGGAAGGAACATAGTGGGGGGAGTGGTGAGGGGAGGTGGGGTGTGAGGTGTGAGGTGTGAGATTGGGGGTGCAAAATTCGGCTTTTTGGGCAATATTTTCCTTTGGAAATGGCTGAAGTCGAGCTAAGGTTTTCAAAATCTTGAAGGCCTGATCGCCAGAACGTGAAAATGTCCAGTAATAGAGCCCCGGCCACAATTTCATTCCCCTTAACGCAAAAAAACCCGGCTGCGACGTTTCACAACCGGGGTTCTCGCCTATGAAGCATAAGACATCTGAACCGTGGGGATGCGGTTAAAAGGGGTGTTTGTTTCGAACATGTTTTTTGAGCAATAGAAAACCTGTTCCAGGCATCGCAGTTGATGCGGACGCCAGTATCCCGGCATGCAGATGCCGGGTCAGGTCTTTCGCCGAATAAAGCGTACGGAGAAGGGTGCGGCGATAAAATCGCACATGATTGGCGTGAAAAACGCCAGGCCGGGAAGTGCAAATCTGTCCATGGGATAACGGAATATTGCAGTCATTAAATCGGAACTGTTTGGCAATGGATTAAACTGAATGCAACAAATGTATGCAAATGGGCAGGGAATTGCCAATCCATTATCTTAAAAGTGTCGGCAGCGCGTCTTTTTTAACATATGGCGATTAGTGCCGATGGGTATGGATTTTAAGCGGTATCGAGGGTTTGGTACCGACGGCTGGGTACCGACGGCTTTAGCCGTTGTATTACCGAGGTATTCATTCATTGAGTTCTGTTGTTCGACGGCTTTAGCCGTCGGTACCCAGCCGTCGGTACCCCGGTCGGTACCCCGGTCAATACAAGTTAGAAATCCGAGAATCCCGCCCATTTGTTGCCGAACTGCTCCCAGAATGCGAGGACTTTGCTGCGCGCCGGAAACTCTGAATAGATGGTGTTGTCGCGGATGCAACGCAATACGTGCAGGGTGGGTTTCGACACTTCTCCCGGCAGGTTGCTGACCGGCAGCCAGGCCACATCCTTGAATTTTTTTGGCTCCAGTGATTCCGGTTCGCCGCGCAAGCGGGCTGCTTTAAAAATACAGGACGATCAGGGTCTCGTCCTTTTTCAGTTTGTGTCGGTGGAGTACGTGTACAAGACTCAGGTCGTCGGGCTCCACATGGATACCGGCCTCTTCCTTGGCCTCTCTGGCCAGGGCCTCGCGGGCGAATTCGTGTTCTTCAACATTTCCGCCGATGAGCGAAAAGCGTCCTCCGTTCTTTTTGGTTTGCCGGAGAAAAAGCATTTTACCGTTTTCTTCCAGTATAAGCCGGACGGCGAAAATGAGCATGACCTGTCAGGAGGATAGTTTTAAAAGATGCAAACAACCGGCACAAAGTAAGGGTATGCTTTGGAAAGTTGTTATTCTTCGTAGATATCGAGTACGGCTGCCTGAATATCGTCTTTAGGCAACTTCTGCTGGGCTAACTCCCGGCGTTTATCGGAGCGTTTGGTCCGGATATCATGCTGTGTTTGCTGGTACAATTCCACCTGCTCCTTGGTGTGCAGGATGCGGCGTATGCTGTTCAGCGTACCTTTTTGCAGGCTCTCCAGTTTGGCGAGGTAAAGGCTGCGGTTGCTGGTTTGCAGCGATTCCAAACCGGCCATATTGCGCAATTTGCGCTGCTGGATCGTGTACATCTCTTTGGCCTGATCGGCATCGAGCGTGTATTTGTCCACGAGTTTTTCAGTAGCTTCACGTGCTACAGCCTCGTCGGTGCCGGCCGCGTTCTCGGATGGGGGCTTGGCTTCCGCACTTTGGGCTGAAAGGGCAGCAATACCTGTTGCCAGAAAAAATAAAAGTGAAAAAAGGTGTTTCATGGCCATCATGATCAGTTTTAAAAAGAGCTTCAAAAGTAGATAATCTTTGTCAAGAACGCCTTGCTCGTGTTCAAAAGTGTCATTTAAAAGCATTATTGACCTATGCCGGGTGCGTTGCCGGTTATTTCCAGCCGCCATCCGGCACTTTCCACCATGAACCGGATCAGGTCGAGCATCTTCCCGGCCTGCTCTTCCGCCGCAGGCATCAGGTTGCTTTTGAGCGCCTGGTCGCGGATAAGGTCTTTGGCCCGCTGGTTGATGCGCGTATAATCCTCCGGCGTAAACGATGCAAAGAGACCCTCCGAAATATCGTAATAATCCAGCGAGTGATCGATACTGAGTATCTCCGGCTCCGGCAGCGCACTCATCCGGATCGTTTTGGTCGCCGGATCCGCTTCCATCTGCAGCATGTTGAGGTCGTAGCCGGCCGATACGGTGGCGCGCACCCGCACGAGGACTTTTTTATCCCACAACAGCGAAAAATACCCTTGGTACTCGCTGTAATTGTATATCTCGGAAAACTGACCTTCTACGGTGATGAGTTTGGTGACTGCCTGGATTTTCTCAAGCAACACGGTCGAGTCCTCAACAGGTTTTGATTTGGAAACAAAATACTGGTAACTCAACCAGCCGCCGACGAGGAAGGCCGCGGCCAGCAACAGTATTTGTATAAAGCCTTTAGTCATATCAAGTTCCGGATTGAAGGTTCAAAGTTGGGGAAGTTTGCTGTTTCTTTGCAAAAAATAACGTTATGCAACAGGTAGGGGATCGACATTCGACATTCGACATTCGTCATTACGTCATTCGACATTCGTCATTACGTCATTCGTCATTACGTCATTCGTTGGTGGGTTTGGGGCGTTCGCTTGCGGCGGGGCTGCTGTTCATCATGCTTTCTTTCCAGCCCTTTTCGCTTGCCGCCCAGACCGATACCCTGCGGCTCATCTTCGCCGGCGACATCATGGGGCACACACCGCAAATCAAGAGCGCCGAGGTCACACCCAATAAAAAATACGACTATTCGGCCTGTTTTAAATACGTAAAGCCCGTCATCGACCGCGCCGATCTGGCCATCGCCAACCTCGAACTTACCCTGCCCGGCAAACCGCCTTATACCGGATACCCCATGTTCCGCAGCCCCGACGAACTGGCAAAAGCCGTAAAAGATGCGGGATTTGATATTCTCGTCACGGCCAACAACCACTCCAACGACAGCCGGGCCCCTGGGGTCATCAATACCATCAATACGCTGGACAAACTGGGCATACAACATACCGGCACCTTCAAAAGTCTTGAAGAGCGGAGCAGCACCTACCCGCTGATGTTGTACAAGAACAATTTCAAACTCGCGCTGCTCAATTATACCTACGGTACCAACGGGATGCCGACCACCGCACCCACGGTGGTCAACCTGATCGATACAGTACAGATCAAAAAAGACCTGGCAGAGGCTCGTGCGCGCAAACCGCATTACATCATCGTGGTCATGCACTGGGGACTCGAATACCAGTTGAAGGAAAATGCCGAACAGCGCAGCCTGGCCCGGCTGCTGATCCGGGAAGGCGCCGATATGGTGATCGGTTCGCACCCGCATGTCGTACAGCCAATCCGCATGGAGCGCGTCGAAATGGCCGACGGCTCCTACAAGGAAGCCCTCGTCGTGTACTCGCTCGGCAACTTTATTTCCAACCAGCAGAAACCCCATACAGACGGGGGGATAATGTTCCAGGTGGATTTGCTGAAACAACGGGGTTCGCCCAGGATCAGTATCGGACAAAGCGGCATCATTCCTGTTTGGCGCTATGTCCACAAGCCGGCCACCGGCAAATCAACCTTTTACACGCTGCCCGTTGCCCGCTTCGAACGCAATCCCGATCTTTTTCCCGGCATGGCAACATCGGCGCGGACAAAAATGAAGCAGTTTGTTGCGGCCCTGCGCAAACGACTGGAACTTCCGGAAATCAAATAATTGCTTAGAAACCGTCTGCCGCCCCCCTTCCGGACGGTTTCTTACTGAACGGGGTTTGCGGCCAGGTTAAAACGCACCCAATCCACGGCGACCACCGGCAGCGCAAGGTTCTTGTCGTTTTTGATCACAAAATAAAGGTTGTGAAAACCCTTGCCGGCGCTTTCCGCCACGGGAATTACCAATTCCGAGAACTTCATCTGCTTTGGGTCGTTGAGCGCAGGCACTTCCACCTGGCCGACAAGCGCGCCGTCGGGTCCGTCCAGCCGGAGTTCTATCCGTCCGCCGCTGTATTGAAAGAACTTATCGCCCGAGCCGATACCGACCACCACGGATCCGATCCCCGTCAGGTCGCTGTGCCGGAACACAAAAAAACTGTTGTTCCGCAATTCATTCAACACGGTTTTGTCTCCATTTCCGGGCCGGTACAGAACGATTCCTTTTGAAATGCTGTCTGCCTGTTCCGCTTGCTGGAGCGCGGGGCGCAGCGCTATGGTTTCGCCTTGCTCCAGCGGCTTTTGGCTGTCGCTGCCCTTGTCGCGGTAACGCGTTTTGAGGATATAGGTTCCGGCGCCTTTGCCGCCCTGCCCCTTCAGGGTATACTTTCCCGATACGGGCAGCGACTGTTTCGGCTTGGCCGGCGCACCGAGCGAGAGCACCCAGCGCACCATTTCACTGGCGTCCTCCTCAGAAATCTGCGTATGTGCGGTCATCGACATCTGGCCCCAGTTGCCGCCGCTGCCTTTAATGATCCGCTGGGATAGTATGCGCACGGCCGACTCCTCCTTTCGGTAGCGATCGGCCACCGCCTGGAAGGCAGGCCCGACCACCTGGCGGTCGACAGCATGGCAGGTTTTGCAGTCGGAGCGGTCGATCAGCGTTTTGCCTTTGGCGTATTCCGTCTCCTGCGTTTCATTGTGCCATTTTTGGATGATGCTGTTGATGTCAAAACCCGTTTCCAGGTAATCAATAGTGGTCGACACGGAATCGGGGGCGATGGCGCCGTCGGCCAGCGAGCCGTCTTCCCGGTCTTCGACCACGACTTTGTAGTTCAGCACATCGCCCGGCTGGTAGAAACTGCGGTTGCGTCCGCCGAGGTCCCAATACACCACAGGCGGTTCATTGCCGACATTGATTTCGAGTCCGACGGAGTCTTTTAATCCCGAAGCATCGCTCACCAGCAGCATGACGTTGTAGGTGCCTGATTTTTCAAATACGTGGGGAATGTTATCCAGGGAAATGCCCTGTGCGGATTGCTTGTCGAAGGTCCATTTGGGACTGCCGTCGCCGAAATCGATCTCGTACGTCATCTGCTCCTCTTCAGGGTCGCGCGAGCCGGCTGCTGAAAAAACGGTGGCCAGCGGTGCTGCGCCCATGGTTTTGTCTGCCTGCAGATCGGGTACCGGCGGGCGGTTGCCGCGAATACAGTCTATGCGGCTGAGGCGAGCGTCGGGATTGCCGGTGTAGCGCTGCAAGCCGTATTCCACGATCCAGAGCGTGCCGTTCCGGTCGATCAGCATATCGATGGTGTGCAGCATTTTGATCTCTTCGGCAAACCGTTCCATATGGACGAGTTTGCCCAGCGAATCCACGGTCACGGCCATCATCCAGTTGCGCTCCCAGTCGTAAAAAATAAGTTTGCCGTTGTAATAATCCGGCAGGCGTGTGTCTTCGGGGTAGCGGTCGCTGTAATACACCGGTCCGGCCATGGCGTTGCGCGCGTCGTCGCCGAGCAATGGAAATTCGGGCGAGGGGTTATAAGGATACCAGACGATGGCGGGTTGCGCAGGGGGCAGGTCGCGCGCGCCGGTATTGTTGGGGCTGTCGTTGTACGGGTGCGCAGGGTCGAATTTTGGCCCTGATTTATTCGTAGCGAAATCAAAATCGCGGTAAGCCTTGTTGTCGCCAAGGAAATAAGGCCATCCGAAGAAACCCGCAGCGCGAGCGCAATTCAGTTCGTCGTAGCCGGCCGGACCCCGGGCTGTGTCGGGTTCCGATGCATCGGGGCCTGATTCGCCCCAAAACAGGAAGTTTCGGCGGGCATCGATGGTAATGCGGAAGGGGTTGCGGCAGCCCATGATGTAAATCTCGGGCCGGCCCGTCATGCCCGCCAAGGAATCGAGGGAAGGCGTACTGACGGGGATATCCTTATCCGTAAACAAATTCCCGGCCGGACACACATAAGTGCCGTCTTCCATCGGCCTGATCCGCAGAATTTTTCCGCGCAGGTCCATGGTATTCGACGACGATTTCTGGGCATCCCAGGGGCCGCGACCCGGGCGCTCGTCGACGGTGGCATAATCGTCGGTCGGGTTGGTATTGTCGCCGGTACTGAGGTACAGGTATCCGTCTTCGCCGTAGCGCAGGCAACCCGCAGAGTGGCAACATTCTTCGCGCTGAACGGGAATTTTGAGCAACACCTTTTCCGAAGCGCGGTCGAGGCTGCCGTTTTCAAAAACGAATCGCGATATCTGGTTGACCGTTTCAGTGCCGACGGGCGAATAATACAGGTAAATCCAGTGGTTCTGCTGCCAGTTCGGATCGACGGCCAGGCCCATCAGTCCGTCTTCATTTTCAGAAATGACGGGCAACTCGTGGGCAATGTTGATCAGCCCGGTGGCGGGGTCGAACAGTTTGATCGTTCCGCGGCGCTCGATGAGCATGATTTTGCCGTCGGGCAATTCAGCGATCTGCATTGGTTCGTTGAGCGCTTCGGCCACAACGGTTTTTTTAAAAGAAAAATGGGTGGGCCCGCTCTTTTTTCCGGGGGAGCATTGCTGAAACAAAAAGATGATCAGGACACACAGGTAGGCATTAACCCGTAAAATGTTACGCATATTGGCAGACTTTGGGCAGCGTTTGTTTTCTCACTACCGGTTTTGAATTTCTAATTCGTCCGAAGACTTTGGGAGGTCGGTAATTGCTTATTCAAAAACTAAACCATGTTGACAATTTGCCATGTAACATAATATGGGTAATCCACTCCTGTCGCCTGAATGACAAAACCTGTTCAAATGTTGAAACGCAGCCAATCTATGGCTGCAACCTCCTGTGATGGGCTTTTTTCATTCTTTACAACGAAATAGAGGTCGTGAAACTGACCGTCGCTTTTTATTTGTAGCGGTAAAACAAGTTCCTGTACGGCCATTTTTCCCGGCTTGGCGGGCGCGGGAACCTCAACACTCCCGGCCAATGGCCCTGCCGGGCTGTCGAGGTGCAATTCCAGTCTGCCGCCGCTGAACTGCCGCCGGCCATCGCCGGAGCAAATCCCCACCGCAATGGAATAAATACCGGTAATATCGGTGTGTTTGAATACAAAAAAACTGTTATGGGTCAGGTCTACAAGCAAAACCGTATCGCCATTGAAAGGGCGGTAGGTTGAAATGCGCTTCGACATGCTGTCGGCCTGCTCCGCCTGCTGAAAGGCTGCGCGCAGGGCGATAGTCTCCGTCTCCTCGATCGGCATCTGGCTATTGCTGCCCCGGTCGCGATAGGTTGCCTTGAAAATAAAAGTGCCGGGTTTGGGCTTTTTGCCTTTCTCTTTGGACGGTGGCAACACGAGCGCGTATTCCCCCGATACCGGAAATGCCTGTTTGACTTTGGCCGGTGCGCCCAGCGTCAGTATCCAGCGCACCATTTCTCCCGCATCTTCCTCCGACACCTGCGGGTGTGCGCTCATCACCACCTGCCCCCAGTTGCCTGCGCCGCCCTTGATCACCTTTTTGGAAAGGTTGCGCACGGCAAATTCATCTTTCCGATAGCGTTCGGAAACCGCTTCAAAGGAGGGGCCGTTGATCTGCCGGTCCACGGCATGACAGGTCTTGCAATCCGAGCGATCGATCAGTGTTTTCCCTTTGGCGTACTCCGTCTGCTGCTTTGCCGATTGGTGCCCCTGGGCGATGCTCGTGATGTCGAAGCCTGTTTCGAGGTAATCGATGGTGGTGGCCACGAGTTCAGGGGGTATGTCTCCGTTTTTAATGGAACCGTCCTCTCTGTCTTCAACCAAAACGCTGTACTGTAGCATGGCTCCGGGCTCGTAAAAACTGCGGTTTTTGCCGTTGAAGTCCCAGCGTACCAGGGGCGGTTCATTGCCCACATCGATCTTCAGGTTAACCGTTTTGGATTTTCCCGACGAATCGGTCGCTTTCAGGCGCACCGTGTAGGTTCCCGGCTTTTCAAATACATGAGAAACGGTGGACGGTAGACGGTGGACGGTATGCCGGCTCACGGGTACCTTATCTCCTTCACCCCCCGAATTACCTGCAACCATCTGTTCCCCATCCCCCGTCCACCGTCCACCGTCCCCCGTCCACCGTCTACCGTCCACCGTCCATGGCTCCGAGCCGTCGCCGAAGTCGAGCGCAAGGTCGAGCCGGTCGTTGTCGTAGTCGCGTGTCCCGGCCACGGAAAAAACAACCGTACACGGCGCCGCTCCTGCCGTTTTATCGGCCTGCAGGACCGGTACGGGCGGGCGGTTGCCGCGCACATAATCAATACGGCTCAACCGGGCATCTGGGTTTGAGGAAAACCACTGCGTCCCGTATTCGAGTACCCAGAGTGAGCCTTTTTTGTCTATGAACATATCCATAGGCCGCGACAGTTGTACGCTGTCGCCCAATTGTTCCATGCGGGCAAAATTGCCCATCGAGTCCACGGTCACGGCCATCATCCAATTGCGCATCCAGTCGTAGGTGATAAGTTTGCCGTTGTAGTAATCGGGAAATCGTGTTTCGGCAGGGTATTGGTCGCTGTAATAAACCGGTCCGGCCATGGCGTTGCGGCCGCCTTTTCCGACCAGCGGAAAATCGGGAGAGTTGCCATAGGGATACCAGATAAAGGCAGGTTGCGCAGGTGGCAGTTCGCGTGCGCCGGTATTGTTCGGGCTGTCGTTGACGGGGTGCTGCGGATCAAATGCAGCGCCCGATTTCCTCCGGGCAAAGTCAAAATCCCGGTAGGGTTTGTTGTCGCCCACGAAATACGGCCAGCCGAAGAAGCCTGCTGCGCGGGCCCGGTTTACCTCATCGTGGCCCGCAGGTCCGCGGGTGCTGTCGGGTTCGCCGGCATCAGGCCCTACCTCACCCCAAAAGAGCAGCTTACGCCGGGTATCTACAGATATCCGGAAGGGGTTGCGGCAGCCCATGACGTAAATTTCGGGGCGACCCTTCGAAGGGGTATCCGCTTCCGGGGCGCCGCCGCCCATGGGGCCGATATGTATGTCCTTATCGGTAAACAGGTTGCCGGCGGGGCAAACGTATGACCCATCCGGCAGGGGTTTGATCCGCAGGATTTTACCCCTGAGGTCATTGGTGTTGGACGAGGATTTCTGCGCATCCCATGGAAAGCGGCCCGATCGCTCGTCGATGGGAGCATAACCTTCCGAATCGAACGGGTTGGTGTTGTCGCCGGTGCTGAGGTAGAGATAGCCGTCGTCGGCGTAACGCAGGCAGCCGCCGGTATGGCAACATTCCAGCCGCTGGACGCCCACTTTTAGCAGCACTTGCTCGGAAGTGCGGTCGAGGGCGCCGTTTTCAAAAACAAAACGTGAGAGTTGGTTGACCGATTCGTCGCCCGCCGGTGAATAGTACAGATAAATCCAGTGGTTTTGCTCCCAGTTCGGGTCGATGGCAAGCCCCATCAGGCCGTCTTCTTCTTCAGAATAGACAGGGAGTTTGTATGCAATATTGATCAGCCCGGTTTCCGGTTCAAATAATTTTATGGCGCCGCGCCGCTCAATGAGGAGGATTTTGCCGTCGGGCAACATGCCGAATTGCATGGGTTCGGTGAGTTCGCTGGCCAGGACGGTTTTTACGAAGCGGGTCGGATCAGGCTGCTCAGGGGTGCGACAGACATGATAATCAAGGCGTTTTTTTTTACCAATAGCGTACCTGATACCGCCAAGCACGTGTTGCAGAAATGCGTGTTCGCTGTAGCTCTCCGGCGTATGACCCAATGCCGTATAAAACGCCCGCCCGCCATCGTACTCGTGGTACCACGACATGGGGTGATTGGCGCCGTTCGAGCCGCCTTCGTAGCTGCTTTCGTCGATGGTCAGCAGCACGTTTGTATTTGGGTTCAGGTTTTTGAAATTGTACCACTCGTCTGTACGTTGCCAGACGTCGCCCAGGTGTTTGGTGGCGGGATGGTCGTGGTTTTTTACGACCAGCGTCGCCGGTTGTATCTTGGGATGGCTGGTAAAATAGCCGCCCGCCAATCCGCCGTACCAACTCCAGCCGTATTCCGTATCTGTGGCCGAATGGATGCCTACATACCCGCCTCCGGCCTGGATGTAGCGTTCGAAAGCGGTCTCCTGCGCTGGGTTGAAAATATCGCCTGTTGTACACAGGAAAACCACCGTGTTGTAGCGGCGCAGGTTCTTTTCGTTAAAATCTTCGGCATCCTCTGTGGTGTCCACGGCAATGCCGTTATCGATACACAGTTTGCGCAGTGCTGCCGTTGCAACCGGGATGCAGGCATGGCGATAGCCTTCCGTTTTGGAAAAAATCAGGATACGCGGTGGAATATCATTCTGCTGCGAGCAGCGGGCAAGTAAAATGGTCAGTGGCAGAAGCAGGCACAAAAAAAACTTGTACAGGAGGCGCATATCAGTTATGTTGAACGTAAAATCAGCGGTAAGGTAAAAAACGGGCAGTCGTGATCCATAGCGGCTTCACTACTTTTGCATGAAACATGAAAAAAATTGCCCTGCTGTTGTTGTTTTTCCTGTTGCTATCCCAGGTTATTTTCACCCAGCCGGAAATGGTCGCACTGCAAGGCGGTGCATTTGTAATGGGATTTGCCCATGGAGATGACGATGAGACACCGCTGCACCGGGTAGAAATCAGCCGTTTTTTTATGGCTAAAACGGAGGTTACGGCAGCACAATTCGAGGTATTTATCGATAGCACCGGCTATCAAACCGATGCAGAACTTGGCGACGGCAGTTATACCTGGGACAGCCTCGGCTGGCATAAAATGGACAGGCTCAACTGGCGGCACACCGAAACCGGGCATTTGCGGCCCCGACAGGATTACAACTATCCGGCGCTTCACGTCAGTTGGTACGATGCCGCCCATTACTGCAACTGGCTCAGCGATATGGCCGGTCTGGAACGGGTATACCGGTTTCTCCCCGACTCCGTCATGGCAGACCTGATGGCCGACGGCTTTCGCCTGCCTACCGAGGCGGAATGGGAATATGCCGCCGCATGGGGTATTTCCACCCAAAAAAGCGTTTATGCCGGCGCTGGCAGCCTCGGCGTCCTGGGATGGTACTCCGGCAATGCCATGCGACGCGTTCATCCAGTTGCGCAAAAGCAGGCCAATTTACTCGGTATTTACGACCTTTCGGGCAATGTATGGGAGTGGTGCCACGATTGGTACGACAAAAATTATTACGAACAAGCAAAGGGCGCCGTCAATCCGGCAGGTCCGGTTGCCGGGGAAGTGCGCGTGTTGCGTGGCGGCTCCTGGAACAACAGCGGCAAGCACTGCCGCATCGCCAACCGCACAAGCCGTTTTCCCGATTTTCGGGACGGCAGCGTGGGTTTCCGTGTGGCGCGGTTGGACAAGTCGTCGAATGATTAGCTTTTTGAGAAATTGCAGGTGTTTTTTGACAGGGTTTACATGATAGATATGATAGACAGGTGTTTTTTGACAGGATTTACATGATAGACAGGTGTTTTTTGACAGGATTTACATGATAGATATGATAGACAGGTGTTTTTTGACAGGATTTACATGATAGATATGATAGACAGGTGTTTTTTGACAGGATTTACATGATAGATATGATAGACAGGTGTTTTTTGACAGGATTTACATGATAGATATGATAGACAGGTGTTTTTTGACAGGATTTACATGATAGACAGGATTTAAAGGGTATTTGCCCTGATCATCAAAATGGAGTAACACGCGTAAATCTTGTCAAAAAAACACCTGTAAACCCTGTCAAGAAACACCTGCAAATCATGTAAACCCTGTCAAAAACACCTGTAAACCCTGTCAAGAAACACCTGCAAATCATGTAAATCCTGTCAAAAACACCTGTAAACCCTGTCAAGAAACACCTGCAAATCATGTAAACCCTGTCAAAAAACACCTGTCTATCATATCTATCATGTAAACCCTGTCAAAAAACACCTGCAAATCATGTAAACCCTGTCAAAAAACACCTGTCTATCATATCTATCATGTAAACCCTGTCAAGAAACACCTGCCGACCCTGTCAAAAAGAAACAAAACCTGTCCTCCCAAAAACTGACGCGATATGAAAATATACAACTGGGGAATCATCGGACCGGGCAGGATCGCCCGGAAGTTTGCGGAAGACCTGCAGCGGCTGCCCAACGCGCGCCTGCACGCGGTGGCTTCCACTTCGATCGACCGCGCCCGTGCTTTTGCTGCCGAGTTCGGCGCCAATTATTCCTACGGGCGCTACGACGACATCGTGCACTGCCCTGGCCTCGACGTGGTCTATATTGCCACACCGCACGTATTGCACTGCGAAAACACACTGCTCTGCCTCGAGCATGGCATCCCGGTGTTATGCGAAAAACCCTTTGCCATGAATACTGCCGAAGCCCGGCTCATGGTGAACGCCGCGCGCAAAAACCGGACTTTCCTCATGGAGGCCCTCTGGACGCGGTTTATCCCGGCGGTGGCCCACGCCTTCGATCTGGTGGAAAACGGCGAGATCGGGGAACTCCATACCGTCAAATCGGATTTTGGCTACAGTATGCCTTTTGACCCGGCCTCAAGGGTGTTCAACAAGGCGCTCGGCGGCGGCTCGTTGCTCGACATCGGTATTTACCCCGCCCTGCTCTCCCTGTTCCTGTTTGGCAAGCCCGCTGCTGAAGATATTCAGGCGGCAGCCACATTCACCCCGACAG
Source organism: Lewinellaceae bacterium (assembly GCA_016712415.1). GTDB lineage: Bacteria > Bacteroidota > Bacteroidia > Chitinophagales > Saprospiraceae > M3007. The sequence continues at coordinate 18,030 of JADJRC010000029.1, forward strand.
ATGTGGATGAAAGTTGTGTGTTTACTTTTCAGTATCCCGGAAACCGGCTTGCGATCAACCACAGTACCATCGCGGCCAACACACCGGTAGAGGCCTGGCTGCACGGTCGGGAAGGCTCCATTTACCTGCACCCGCGCTGGCACCACACGCAAAAACTCACCCTCTCCAGGTATGAATTCCGGCAGGAGACCAAACGCGACATCGAGATGCCCTATGAAGGACGGGGCTACTCCTTCGAAGCCGAGCATGTGATGCAATGCCTTGATAACGAATTGCTTGAAAGCGACAAGGTGCCGCTTTATTTCACGCTGGACCTGGTGGAAACGCTGGATGCCGTGCGGGAAAAAGTGGGTTTGGTTTATTGAGGGGTTGGCGGGTTACGCAGGTTTCGGGTTTCGGGTTGAGAGTACTCAAACCTGTGATTTGAAACCCGAAACCTGCGCAACCCGTAACCTGCGCAACCCGCAACCCAACCCCCTCTCTAAACCTCCTGCCTTAACACCTCCAACGGCGGCTTCCGCACCACTTCCCGGCTGTTGAGCAGCCCGATAATGACCGTCAGCGACGTAATGACGAGGAAGGTAGTGAGCAGGGGCCACCATTCTGGTTCGAAGGGTATGTGGAAAGCAAATTCCGCCAGCGCCCAGGCGCCGGCGACAGACAATCCCACTCCGGCCAGGCAGGCCAGGGCCCCGAGCAGGAAATATTCCAGCGCATTGATGGCCAGTATCTGTCGGCGACTCGCGCCGAGGGTGCGCAGCAGTACACTTTCGCGGATGCGGGCAAATTTGCCCTGGTAAATCGAACTGATGAGCACCAACAGACCTGTCAGGATGCTGAACAGGGCCATGAAGCGAATCACAAACGACACTTTGCCGAGCACCTCATCCACCGATTTGAGTATCTGCGTCAGGTCGATGGCTGACACGCCGGGGAAGCGCCGAACGAGTTCCGACTGAAACCGGGCCGACTGCTCCGCATTGCCCACGCGTGAAATGACCACGTGGAATTGTGGCGCTTTTTCCAGCACCCCCGTCGGGAAAACCACCAGAAAGTTGGTTTGTACCCGGTTGAAATCCACTTTTCGGATGCTTCCGACTTCTGTTTCGAGCCGGGCGCCCTGCACATTGAATACGATTTTGGTACCGATTTTTGCATTCATGCCGCGTTGCAGCCCGTCGGAAATGGACACCTTGATCGGTTCGCCGGGCACGTGTTTGCCTTCCCATACGCCATCCACAATTTCTTCGGTATCGATCAGGGTATCGCGGAAGGTGACGCGGTATTCGCGGTCCCACACCCAGCCGCGCATCCGGCCAGCGTTGTCGGGTTCGTCGCGCCGCGGCGGTTTTTCGGTATCCGGGGGGCGATTATTCAGTGTGTCGGCTTCGTATTGCGCCTTGGTGATGCCGTCGATAGACTCGACGCGGGTGGTCACCACCGCGACCTGCTGCATCAGCGGCATGTCGTGTGCGCGCACCAGTGCCGCCACGCTGTCGCGGTCGCGGGTCTGGATATCGAACAGGATCATATTGGGCTGGTTGCCGCTACCCGAAAACTCTACCTGCTTCAGCAGCAGGTTTTGAATCAGGAAAAGGGTGGAGAGCAGCATGGTGCCCAGTCCGATCGTCACGACCAGCAGCACTGTCTGATTCTCGGGGCGGAACAGGTTGGCGATACCCTGCCGTGCAACGTAGCTCCATTTTTTTGGAAAAAAACGACGCAATAAAAAGGTCAGCAGCCAGGCTACCCCCCAAAGTATAAGGAATGCCGCCGCGATACCGCCCATAAAATAAAGGGTCTCTTTCCAGTCTTTGATCAGCCACCAGGTGAACCCGAAAATGGCGGCGAGGATAAGTGCATATACTCCCCAGCGCAGGGGCCGGCTGGAACTTTCATTTTCACCGAAAGATGCGCGCAAGGTGCGCAGCGGCGATGTTTTCAGGATGCCCGATAGCGGCAGCAGGGCAAACAGGATCGCTACCGAAAGCCCCAGGGCTACCCCTTGTGCCATGGCCGACCACGACAGATCGGTGCTCACGTTGTCAATAGGCAACAGATCCCGCACTACCCAGGGCAGAAATTTCTGGATCAGGGAGCCCAGTGCGGCGCCTGCCAGTGCGCCGAGCATGCCTATGCCGGCCACCTGGACGAGGTACACGAAAAAAGCCTTTCGGCCGCTTGCGCCCAGGCAGCGCAGAATAGCCACGGTCGGCAATTTGTCTTTGATATAGATATGAACAGCGCCGGCCACACCGATGCAGCCCAGCAGCAGGGCGATAAATCCGACGAGGTTGAGAAAGGTGCCGAAATTGCCGAACGCTTTTCCAATGCTGCGCTTGCGCTCCTCCACCGTGTCCCAGCCGAGGCCCGCCTTTTCGAACTGTTTTTCGAGCGGCTTCATCAGCGCGTCGGGGTCCGTGCCGGCGGGCATTTTGTAAAAATACTGGTAATCCACGCGGCTGCCGCGCTGGATAAGCCCCGTGCTGTCGAGCCAGGCGGCGGGGATAAACACCACCGGGGCAATGCTGGATGCGATGCCTGCACGGCCGGGCGACGAAAGCAGGTCGCCTTCGATGGCAAAGGTGACATTGCCGACCTGGATGCTGTCGCCGGGACGGATATTGAACTGGAGCATCAGCGCATGGTCCACCAGTGCGGCTTTACCGCTTCGAAATGTTTTCCAGGAATTTTCCGGGCTGCTCTTCCATTTTCCGTAAAAGGGATAATCGCCTTCCAGTGCCCTGATTTGTGAAAGCCGGGTGCCGCCGTTGCCGGGAAAACGCACCATGCTCATGAAATTGATCACATCGGAGCGCTCGGCTCCGGGCTGGTTGAGGAGTTGCAGCACCGAATCGGGCGCTTCCTGGTTGGCATCGACCAGCAGGTCGGCGCCGAGCAGGGTTTTGGCTTCCCGGTCAATATCGCCGGTCAGGTTGACCGAAAAGGAACGAACGGCGGTGAGTGCGGCGATACCGACAGTGATCGCGGAAATAAACAGGAAGAGGCGGGCGCGGTTGCGGCGACTGTCGCGCCAGGCCATTTTAAGGATAAAACTCATGGGCTGCTGTGGAGGCCCTGCTTTAAACAAACAGGCGCCAAAATTCCCCGAAGAAACAAAATATGAAGCCCGTCGTTGAGCCGCAGAGGCCTTTTTTCGATCAATCGTGCCGGAATGCGGCTTATCCTGCCCAAATGCCGGATGGAAAAAGTTTCTGATTGGAGCAGTTTACCGGCCGGCATCCCGCTCCAGGGGTATCGCGGGGCTCCTTTCTGCTCTGCCGCCTTGCTGTTTCAGCGCGTGTAACGCAATCGATTTTGCGGCTTTGATCGGGATAGCCACGCACTTTTTTTCCATGTATCCGAGCATTTTCATCACCAGTTCCTGAGCGGCGGGGTCGAGTTGCGCAAAATCCTTGGCATACACCTCCTGTACTGCGCGTTCCTTTACGGCACGCACTTCATCGGGGATGTAAGCGAGTGAGCGCTCGACCTGACGCTCATGCCAAAGCGCGCGGTATTCGTAGAGCCGACGGGTGATGATGGTATCTGCTTTCGTTTTTTCGTGTTCGCGGTGGCTGCGGTTTTGCTCCGCTGTAGCGCGCAGGGCTTCTATTTCTATAAAATGTACGGGGTATTCAGCGAGCATACGCTTGTCCACATTGTTGGGCACGGAAAGGTCAACTACCGTTTTACGGGTCTTGTCGCCCGCGACCAGGCTGTGGTAGACATCCGGGGTAACAACAGGCTCAGTCGACCCCGTGCAGACAACCAGTGCATCAAAGCCTTCCGACCAGTATTCGAGCACATCGAGCGGGAAGGCGCGGCCATGATCGAATGTGCCGGCCAATACGGCCGCCTTATCCGGGGTGCGGTTGAGTATGGTTACGTGGTGGAAACCTTTTTTAGCCAGAAACCGGGCAAACAAGGCGTTGGTTTGTCCGGCGCCGACCATCAGGATGCGGGCGTTTTTTGAGGTAACCGTTTTTTGCATTTCAGAAAACGCCAGCGCTACAACAGACAGTGCCTTTTCGCCGATGGCCGTTGTGCTGTATATTTCCTTGGCTGTTTCGATCGAAAAACGCATCAGCAGCCGGATGTGATCGCCCGTCAGGCCGAGGGCATGGCTGTGGTCGTAAGCTTCGCGCAACTGGCGAATAATCTCCCTTTCGCCCACTACCAGGCTGTCGAGCGAGCCGCCCACCTCAAACAGGTGGCGGATGGCATCGGCGCCGTGCAACAGGCGCAACTGTCCGGCGAGCTGAGCGGCTTCTGACGCCGGCATATCGGGCCGGATAATGTTCAAAACACGGGATTTGATATTTTCTTCGACGGGCGACTGGTCGTAAAACAGGTACATTACCCGGTTGCAGGTCGCGAGGTAAAACAGCTCATTCCAGCCGAGACGGGCCTTCAGGGCTCCGAGTACAGGCCCCGTTTGATCAGCCGGCACCATAAACCGGCCGATGGTTTCCAGGGGAGCATCGCGATGTGTCAGGGTGAGTACGTGATAACCGTCAAGCATGGTCTTGAATAAGGCAGCGTTTTCAATTCAACAGAACAAATGTAGATGCGCGGATTCGCGCTACTGTCACGCTTTTGTAAACGGGTTTACGACAGCGGTATTTGGAAAAGTTCTAAGCAAATTGGACGCACAAAGAGACGGATGGGTTGCAATGGAAGGCGTGCGGCAGTCCGGCGGGAAATAAAAAACCCCGACTCATTACAGCCGGGGCAACAACTAAAAAATTAAGCTATGAAAACAAAAACTTCTTATGTCGGGATTTGGTTGACGGTGCAAGTGTAAAAAGAAAATGCCGCTCTTGCAAGGCGGCATTTTCTTTTTGTTTTATTCTGTCGTGTCTCTTCCACCAATTAGCATGTCCTGGTATTCTTTTAACTCCTCCCATTTGCCTTCGGCGGCAAATTTTGCCTGGGAGGCCCAGGTGCTCGGGTCGTGTATCTGGTAACGCGGACCGGCGGCGTCGAGAATTTCTTTGATGCGCTCGACAGGTGCTGCTGCAAGCGCTTCCCAGGTATCGATACCGCCTTCTTTCAGCAGGGTTTCGATTTTCGGACCGATGCCTTCCACCACCTTCAGGTCGTCGAGTTTCGGGCCTTTTTCTTTCTTCGGTGCTGCGGCTTTCTTCTCCGCGACCTTTGCGGGTGCTGCGGTCTCTGCTACTTCAGCAACCGGCGCAACGGGCGTTTCCTCTGCTACAGGTGCTTTGGCTTCCTTTTTAGCGGCCGGTTTTTTGTCCGGTTTTGCCTCAGGCAGGTCTTTTATTCCCGAAGATATCTTTTTCGGTTTGGTGACAACCGGCGGTTCCGGAACAACCTCCATCGGCGTGATGCTGATGAGCTGCGGTCCTTTCTGCCGCGCTTGAACGTCACGATACCGTCGATAGCAGCGTGAAGCGTGTGGTCGCGACCCATGTACACGTTTTCGCCTGCATGGTACTTCGTACCGCGCTGACGAATCAATATGTTGCCGGCAATAGCGTGTTCGCCGCCGAATAATTTTACACCGAGCCGTTTACTTTTACTGTCGCGGCCGTTATCTGAACTACCTACACCTTTTTTGTGTGCCATGACTCAAATCAGTTGTGAGTTGAATGTGAATTGTGAGTGGTTAATATCAGCCCGCGATGGACTCAATCTTGATCTTGGTGAATGACTGGCGGTGGCCGTTTTTCTTGCGGTACCCCTTGCGGCGTTTTTTGTGAAATACGATGACTTTATCGCCTTTCACATGGCCGAGTACGCTGGCCCGAATGCCTGCGCCTTTGATATTGGGCGTGCCAATGGTCACTTTGCCGTCGTTCTCAATGAGATGCACGGCGTCGAAGGAGACTTTCTCTCCTTCATTAGCTGCCAGCCGGTGGACGAAGATCTGCTGACCTTCCTCAACTTTAAATTGTTGACCGGCGATGGAAACAATTGCGAACATGTTGATAATCAAAAATTTGGTGAAAAAGATATGCCTTTCTTTAAAAAGGCGGGCAAAGGTACAATACCAAAGGTGAAAATCCAAACAAGGGTTGGGAATTCGTTATAGCGACATTATCTTCATTGTTGTCATTGTTGCTTTGGCGGCTTGAATGTCAGTTTGCCTGGCAGGAAATGGAAAGTTGGTTGGTAGAAAATCCTCCATAGTTTTGCAGCCAATCTCATCCTAATGACGATAATGACGAAAACACCACCCATGCTCAAATTCAAACTCACCATAGAATACGACGGCTCGCGGTATGCAGGCTGGCAAATACAGAAAAACGACCGCTCCGTACAGGGTGAATTGCTGGCTGCGGCAATAAAAGTATTTGGTACCGAGCAGGTTGAGGTGTACGGAGCCGGGCGCACCGACGCGGGTGTGCACGCGCGGGGGCAGGTAGCCCACATCGCCGTGCAGGATACCAGACTTACGCCCGAGCAATTGCAAATGCGCCTGAACGACGAATTGCCGCACGATATCAATATACTGCGGGTGGAAAAGGCGCATCCGAAATTTCACGCCCGGCACGACGCGGTTAGCCGGAGTTATGTTTACCAGATATCAAAACGCCGCGACGCTTTTGGTAAAAAATACGTGTGGTGGATACGCGACCGGCTTGACCTGGCCGCCATGCGTGATGCAGGCAGTCGCTTGGTCGGATTCCATGATTTTCGCTCCTTCGGCGATGTGGAGAAGGACGGCCAAAGCACCCTTGTCGACCTGACCCACCTCGATATTGAGGATGCGGGCGACCGTATTTTTATCCATATCAGCGGGTCACATTTTTTGTGGAAAATGGTGCGGCGTGTCGCAGGTGTGCTGGTGGAGGTCGGGCGGGGACGCATGAGCCCCGATACGGTAGAGGGCTTTCTCGACAAACCTTCCCGCGAGCCGGCGAAGTTTACCGCGCCGCCGGCAGGTTTGTTTTTGGAAAGGGTGGAGTACTGATCAGAGGGCCAATACCCGCGCTTTTTCCCCGGCTTGCTTCGATGCGGCATAAAGCTCCGCCGTTTCCCCTATCGTATGGGCTATGGGCCGGTACTTAAATCCGGGTATGGAAAGTGATTTCTCGTTGGCATAGTAAAACGTCGACACGCTCGACCGCGCGCTTTCTTTGGTGGCCACAGGCTCCAGACCGAGTATTTTTTCCTTGAGCCATTCCACGCGCCAGGCTACTTCCGCCAGCAGGGGCGTGACTTTTATGGAGGGCGCCGGAACGCCCAACGCGGTAGAAATCAGATCGAATAATTCCCGAAAGGGCATGTTCTGCGCATTCAGGATGTAGCGCTCGCCTTCCACGTCGCTTTCAAGCAGCAACAGCATGAACTGTGCAACATCACGCACATCCACGAAGCCCGAGCGCCCTACAGGCCAGAATTTCAGGCCTTTGTCGATCTGTGTGAAAAAACGCGGCGATCCGGCATCCCAGAAGCCGCTGCCGAGAATAACAGAAGGGTTCACGACGGCAACCGGCAGCCCTTCGGCGCGTCCGCGCCATACCTCCTGCTCGCTGAGGTATTTGCTTATGGCGTAGCGGCTGTTGCCTTTACCGGTTATCCATTTTGAATTTTCGTCCAGGTTTGGCCGCTCTTTCGAGCGTCCGAATGCCGCAATGCTGCTCACATGCACGAACTTTTGCACCCCCGCTTCGAGCGCGAGGTTGACCAGGTTGGCTGTCCCGTTCACATTGATGCGGGTAAGCCGCTCCGCGTCACGCGGGTGAAAGGAACTGATTGCAGCACAATGCATGATATGTGTGACGCCAGGCATGGCATCCTCGAGCGAAACGATATCCGTTACGTCGCCCGATACCCATTCCACCTGACCGGCAACGGAGGCTATCATGTCCATCGGACTGGAGTCGCGGCGAAGGGCACGGACGCGGTAGCCGTTTTTTACCAGAAGCCGGGTGAGGTAGGAACCGAGGAAACCGGTACCGCCGGTAACCAGTATGAGCGATGCGTTTTTGTTGGTCATTGTTTCTTGAGTGTCAGGGTATATTCTGCCACGGCCTTAATCTCTTCCGGTGAAAGGATTTCATTGAAAGGTGTCATTAGTTTTTTGCCGTTGGTGATGATATGGAGGCGTTCTTCAAGCGTAAGAGCGCTGACGCTGAGGTCTTTTGCGCCGTTCAGGCCGAGTTTACCATCAGCGCCGTGACAAATCACGCAATACTGCCGGAACACGGCCATACCGTCGGGCGGTGCGGGAGGGGTCGCAACCCGTGCCGCCGCAGCCTTTTGGTTGATTTGCTCTTCAACAGAGCCACAGGAGATGATGAGCAACGCAAGGGCGCCGGTAAAAATGGCAAGAATGTGTCGTGTATGCATAAAAAATGGTCATCCGGCTATTTTAAGGCCGGGGCTAAAAAAACGCCAAAGTTGCAGCAGTGTTCTCATTTTCGGGCAAATACCTGAAAAGCGCACTGCGTCGGGCCGTCAGGCGCCGTACTATCCGAAAAGGTAGGCGGCAGTAAAAATTTGTTGCGCCAGGCCCAAATGCGACTATAACAAATAACGAATAGTGGTATATTTGTCTTTCAGGATTTTGCACAACCAACTGTTCGCAAAATTTAATTTTACACCTTGCGGGTCGAACACCCCAAATCAAACTTATCTCCTGAGGTTATTTCAATAATTGTTCATAGTGTTTGTTTTTTGTTTTGTCCCTGTTAAGTAGCAATATTTAACAGGGTTTTTTGGTGTCTTTTCTCCCTTGTTGAAGAAGAAAATTATTAAAATATAAAAAAATATTACCTGTTTTGGGAAATTTTTTCTTTTTGGCACACGTTTGGCCTTTCAAATTGTAGCTTCATACAATAGAAACGGTTTAGTGAAAAAGCCCAAGGCAAACGTGCCTCGGGCTTCTTTTTTTGAGGAATTTCGGTAACCGTCTATTGAACAGGTTCAAGCGGTCGGCACGCCTCTCTACCGCAACAAAGTGAGGCTGCCTGTTTTAACTTTTTCCATGCCGTCGCATTTGTAATACAGGCGGTACAGGAAAACACCTGGATTGACCGGGCTTCCCTGAAACGTACCGTCCCATACTCCGAATGCATCTTCGGCTGCAAAAACCCGTCCTCCCCACCTGTCAAACACCTCGAACGAGATAAACTCATCCACGGCAAAGGGATTGCTGACCCCAAAGGTGTCGTTGCGTCCGGGAGACCCGCCGGGGGTAAAGGCGTTCGGAATAAATATTTTGTTGCAATCCAGGGTATCCGGATCGATCACATTGACAAAAATGGTATCGGTCGCCAGGCAGTTGCTGTACTGCATCGATACGGTATACCGGGTAGGTCCGGTCGGCGTCACCACGGGATTGAATATGGTGGGGTCCGAAATACCGGTGGTGGGCGTCCAGGAATATGCGCTGGCGCAGGGCGCCGAAGTACTTACCTGAAAGGAGTTGCCGAGGTAAATAAGCGTGTCATTATTCAGGATATGGTCGGCACGCAGGTTGTATTTGTTGATCTCGTCTTCGCTCAGCGCCTTGCTGTGAAACCGGATTTCGTCAATATTGCCCCTGAAAGGCTGATCGAGGGGGCAGATCGGTTCACCGACCTTGAACACGGCATTGGAAGAAAGATCAATGCGGGCGATGGAAGTCCTGGAATCGCGCAATACCCCGTTGATGTATATCGAATAACGGCTGTTGCTGCGCGTCAGGGTAACATATTGCCAGCACGGCGCCGCGTCCATTTCTGCTGTGACGGTCACCAGCAGGCTGTCGTTCTCGCTGATGCCCGAGGTTATTTTTTGCGACTTGGCAGCATACCGCACCCAAAATGCTTTTTTGGTATTGCAGTTGTCCTGCTTGGACATGATAAGTTGCGAGCCGCCCTGCGATTGTCCGTCGGGCGCACGCATGTAGAAGCTGACCGTGAAATCGCTGGTGGTGAAAATATCGGCAAACGGGCCTACAATATAGATAGCATCGTCGTCGCCGTCGAAAAGAAAAGACGAATCGCGCAGTCCGCAATTGCATTTGATGCCGCCCACGAGGGCTGCACTTGAGCCGTTGCCGCTGTCATCGACCCCTTTACAGTTGTCGAATGAAAAATAGGCTTCCAGTTTGTCGGAAACAGTTTGGGCCGTAAGCGCACTGCCGGCCAGGAGAAATGTCAGTAGGAGAAGTAATCGCATCCGAATCGAATTTTAGGACAAATAAACGCCGGTCGTTCGCACAAAGTATACGCCGGCAGGCTTTGAAAAGGCGTAAAACCGACACTTGCAGCCAAACTCAGGGTTTCAGGAACTGATCCATGCCACCCGGCAGCATGCCGCCCAGCAGTTTATTCGTTTCTGTAGCGGCTTTTTCTTTGGCTGCATCTAGCGCGCGGTTGACGGCTACCAGCAGCAGGTCTTCCAGTTGCTCAGAGTCGGTTAAATCCAGTTTGGACGAATCCACTTTGATGTTGCTGATGCGGAGGTCGGCGCTTGCCTTGACCAAAACGGCGCCATCGCCGGCTTCGGCTTCGACCGGCATGCCGGCAAGTTTCTGCTGGAGTTCTTCCTGTTGTTTTTGCAAATTGCCAAAAAGATTGTCGAACATAGGTTTGTTGAATTGGTTGAAATACCTGGAAAAGGAAATTTTTTACACGGTGTTCATGCCTGAAAATGAACGAGATCGGCAAATTTTTGCACCCGGTTGCGGATCATGGCCGGGGTAAGACCCTTGAGCCGTTCAATGCTGAATTTTTCCACGCAGAACGATGCCATGGCCGAGCCGTATATCACGGCGCGCTTCATGTTGGCAAACGACAGATCGCCTGTTTTGGCCATCCAACCCATAAAGCCGCCGGCAAAGGTATCGCCGGCGCCCGTGGGGTCGATCACCTCGGTGAGGGGAAGGGCGGGAGCGAAAAACACGCTTTTCCCATTGAACAACAAGGCGCCGTGTTCCCCTTTCTTGATGACCAGGTATTTTGGCCCCATCCTGTGAATGCCCTGAGCCGCTTTTACGAGGAGTGCTCGCCTGATAGCTGGCGCGCCTCTTCGTCGTTGATGGTCAGAACGTCAATTTTTTTCAACACTTTCTGCAAGTCGGGCAATGCGGTGTCCATCCAGAAATTCATGGTGTCCAGCACGACCAGTTTGGGCCTGCGTTTCAGTTGCTGCAACACGCGCATTTGAACGGCCGGGGTGAGGTTGCCGAGCATCAGGTACTCCGCAGTGCGGTATGCCTCCGGCAATACAGGGTCAAAGGTCGCCAGTACGTTGAGCTGGGTGTCGAGTGTATCGCGCGAATTGAGGTCGCGATCGTACCGGCCTGCCCAGAAAAAAGATTTTTCACCGGGTTTAATTTGCAGTCCCTGCAAATCGATACCCCGGCCGCGCATGTAATCCAGCGTCTCTTCCGGGAAATCGTCGCCGACAACCGAAACGATGCGCACGGGCTTTACAAAATACGATGCAGCCAGTGAAATATAGGTGCAAGCCCCGCCTACTACTTTTTCAGCATGGTAAAAAGGGGTCTCGATGTCGTCAAAAGCGACGGTGCCGACGGCGACTAAACTCATTTTTTAATTTTTGGTGAAAAAATTGCGCTGCAAAGATTGTATTTTCTTGGGGCCGGACATACCTTTGCCGCCGCTTTTGCAAGAAACAATTTTTTGTAAAACAAAAATGCCTCATTAGCTCAGTCGGTTAGAGCGGCGGACTGTTAATCCGTAGGTCCAAGGTTCAAGTCCTTGATGAGGCGCTGAAAGCCTTCGCATTTGCGAGGGCTTTTTTGTTTTTACGGCATTTCACATGAAAAACCCACACCTGACAGTCTCCCGTGAAGTGCAGGCAGCGCTGGACGGCCAACATCCGGTGGTCGCGCTGGAAAGCACCATCATTGCACACGGCATGCCTTACCCGCGCAATGTGGAAACGGCCATGCGGGTCGAGCAAGCCGTGCGTGCCGCCGGCGCGGTACCCGCCACCTGCGCCATCATTGATGGAAAACTGCACGCCGGACTGGATGCAGCAGCGATCGAACTGCTGGGCAAGGTCGGCAGCGGTATCCCCAAGGCCAGCCGCCGCGACCTGGCTTACCTGGTCAGCCAGGGCAAAAACGGCGCGACGACAGTGGCCTCTACCATGATTATCGCGCACCTTGCCGGCATCCGGATTTTTGCTACAGGCGGCATCGGCGGCGTGCACCGGGGCGGCGAGAACACCCTCGATATTTCTGCCGATCTGCAGGAACTGGCACAAACACCCGTAGCGGTGGTGAGCGCAGGGGCCAAAAGTATTCTCGACCTGGGTCTGACGCTGGAATACCTCGAAACCTTCGGCGTGCCGGTCATTGGTTTTGGTACCGATGAATTTCCCGCCTTTTTTACCCGAAAGAGCGGTTTTGGGGTCGATTACCGGCTTGATTCGGCACAGGAAGTTGCCCAATTGCTGAAAGCGCATTGGGAACTGGGCATGAAGAGCGGCGCACTTATCGCCAACCCGGCGCCTGTCGACCATCAACTTGATCCCGATGCCATGCAGTCTGCCATTGAAGAAGCCCTGGCTGACGCCGACCGGAAGGGCATAAAAGGCAAGGCGATCACGCCTTTTTTGCTGGCAGCCGTGGAAAAACTGACGGGTGGGAAGAGTTTGGAGGCGAATATCGAACTGGTGCTGGGAAATGCGCGGCTGGCGGGAGAAGTGGCGGTAATGCTGTCAAACAAATAACGCCCGTTTCAACTCCTCCACCTTCCCAAGTGTCTGGATACGAATCCCGTAGCGCCCGGGGTCGATGCCTTTCATGCCGTATTTCGACACGTAGATTTCCTTGAATCCAAGCCGGTCGGCTTCGGAGATGCGCTGTTCGACGCGTTGCACGGCGCGGATCTCGCCCGACAGCCCTACTTCGCCCGCGAAGCAGATATTGGAGGGAATACTGACGTCCTGCAGCGAAGAGATAAGGGAAACGACGATGGCCAGGTCGATGGCCGGGTCTTCCACGCGGATACCGCCTGCGAGGTTGAGGAACACGTCGTTGATGCTGAAAAAATAGCCGCAGCGTTTTTCCAGCACAGCCAGCAGCATCGACAGCCGGCGCATATCGAAACCCGTCGCCGAGCGCTGGGGCGTGCCGAACACGGCCTTGCTCACCAGCGCCTGTGTTTCGATCAGCATGGGGCGCATGCCCTCCATGGTAGCGGCCACGGCGCAGCCGCTGAGTTCCTCGTCTTTCTGGCTGAGCAGCAGTTCGGATGGATTGCTCACCTCGCGCAGCCCGGCTGCCTGCATTTCGTAGATACCCATCTCGTCGGTGCTGCCGAAGCGGTTTTTCAGGGTGCGCAGGATGCGGTAGGTGTTGTGGCGGTCGCCCTCGAACTGGAGCACGCAATCCACGATGTGTTCGAGCAGTTTTGGTCCGGCGATGTCGCCCTCCTTGTTGATGTGGCCGACGAGAAAAATAGGCACGTTGGTTTCTTTGGCAAATCGCAGGAGTTCGCCCGTGCATTCGCGCACCTGTGCGATGCCGCCTGGCGCGGAATCGAGGTGGGGCGTGCTCATGGTCTGGATAGAGTCGACGACCATCATCTGCGGCATAAGTTCCTGCGCCTGCTGGAGGATTTTGGTTGTATTCGTTTCCGTCAGGATGTAGCACTCGCTTTTGAAATCGCCCACGCGGTCGGCGCGCATCTTGATTTGTTCTTCGCTTTCCTCACCGCTCACATAAAGCACCTTGGCCGGTATTTTCATGGCAATCTGGAGCAGCAGGGTGCTTTTCCCGATACCCGGTTGTCCGCCGATGAGCACCAGCGAACCCGGCACGATGCCGCCGCCGAGCACGCGGTTGAGTTCCTGGTCGGGTGTGGAGAGGCGCAGTGTACGGCCGGTTTGCACCTGTTCGAGCAGTACGGCTTTGGGCGATTCGGTTCGCCCGCCCATGGTCGGCGCCCAGGATTTTCGCTTTTCTTCGGCGGTGGTTTCTTTCTGGATCAATTCTTCCTGGTACGTGTTCCACTCATTACACTGCGGGCACTTGCCCAGCCACTTGGGGGAAGATGCGCCGCAACTGGAGCAAAAGAATATGGTGCGTGGTTTTGCCATGGCGTCGGTATTTTAAAACACAAATGTCTTATTTTTGAAATAATTTAAAACAAAAAATATAATTTTAAAACAAAAAATGCAACACTGTACGGCCAATCCAGGTTCGACCGGACTGTCCGTACTGAGACATTACCCTTTCATTCCGCACAACCTGCACCTGTTTTTTTCGGTTATGCCGTTATAGTCCCAGAATTATTATACTCAAAGAAAATTGGTTTGCGAAAATAAACCTCAGGATTCAATGCACTGGAATTCTGTGTATTCTTAAATTTGGAGAATTCCGATATAAACATGAAAAATAAAAAGCCATGATCAAGTATTTGTTCCCATTCGTTGCGGCATTTGCCATACTGGTATCCTGCAACACTATTCCCAATAAATCTGCCGAAAACGGCGGCACTGCGCACAAGGCTTCCCTGCCGGACAACACGGTGTACGGCACACTCGATACCGCCACATTTGCCTCCGGGTGCTTCTGGTGTGTGGAGGCTATTTTTGAAAGTCTGAAGGGTGTTAAGGAAGCGGTTTCGGGCTATTCGGGCGGCCACACGAAAAACCCCACATACGAACAGGTATGCAGCCATACTACCGGCCATACGGAGACAGTACAGGTGTACTACGACCCGAAGGTCATTTCGTACCAGGCCTTGCTGGAAGTGTATTTTGCCTCGCAGGACCCCACGCAGGTGAATGGTCAGGGGCCGGACCACGGCGACTCCTACCGGTCGGTTATCTTTTACAGCAACGAAACGGAACGCGATCTTGCCGAGGCCTACAAAAAACAACTCGACGCGTCGGGTAAGTATTCCGCTCCCATCGCGGTAATCATCCAGCCGCTGGAAGTATTTTACATGGCGGAGGGCTACCACCAGGATTACGAAAGAAACCATCCCGAGAACCCCTATGTGCGCAATGTATCCATTCCGCGCATCAACCGGATGAAGGCGCAGTTCCCGAATCTGTTGAAGTAAAAAGAAGGAGGTTGGGGGTTGGGGGTTTGTTACCCGCAACCCCCAACCTTTTGCTACTGCTGGCCGATTTTCCCGCCGCTTTTACGGGTCTTCAGTTTATTCAGTACATACTCACCGACGATCCTTCCGTTGCGCAGGCCGGCTTCATTGCCCCAGGGGTAGTGAATGCCGCCGTACAACCGGCTCATGGCCACCTGGTCGGCGGCCTGGTTGAACGAATTAAAGTTGCGGGGCGGAATCCCGAATTCCATTTCGGTGCTGTCGGAGAATGGTATATCCCCGTACAGGTCGGTCAGCACTTTGGCAGCGGCGCCGGAAATGGTGGAGTGCGCGCTGGTGTGTTCCGGAAACGGCGGAGTCTGGATCAACGGCGTCCATTCCGGGTCGATATACTGATTGATATACGATTCCGGGCGAATAAGGTTGTACGTATACTTTGCTTTCCAGCTGGAAATAAAGCCGTCGGCAATAGCGCAGGATACTTTGACATAGGTTTCTGCCGAACGGATGATGTCGTCGTTGCGCTTGCGGCATGCCTGTGTGGCAATATTCATCCAGTGCCCGCCAGGCGCGATTTTCTTAACGCCCATCATCAGGTGGCCGCTCACATCCATCCGGAACGGATTGTCGTCCCAGTACCATGCGGTAGAGTCCTGGGCGGGTGTAAGGTTTTTTACCGTGTTGTACACGACCATCGCCTCGTCATAGAACTTGCTGCCTTTGACCGTGCTGAACGGTATGGGCGGGTCGGCGAGAAACTGGCCGGCAGAATCGAGCACCCAGCACCTGATCTTGGGCCAGCAGGGTTCGAGGGCATCGGAATAGGCCGGGGGCGTCGGGCGCCAGCGGTCGGCTATTTTGGTGTCGATGGTAAACTTCGGCGCGCTGCGGGTCTGGGCATAGTTGTCGCCTTTCGACCAGTCGAGGATGTGTTTGGCGATAGCGGCGCCGTAAGCCATGGAGCGATCGTACACCTCGGGCGGCATGTTCATTTTTTTGAAATCATCAAAGATGCTTTCTTCCAGTTCCTGAATGTCGCCCTCCGAAAACACGAGCTGTTTACCCACGATCAGCATGGCATTGATGCTGGCCAGCGGATAGCAATAGTCCTTGCCGGCTTCCGGCTGCGGGCATGGCTTGAGGTCCTGAAGTTGTCCGGCGAGGCTTTGGTATTCCGGAAAACCGGGCACCAGGGCCTCATAGGCAGCAATAGCGGAATAGGCGTGGATTCGTGATGCAACGGGCGGCGGAAAGATGTCGTGCCGAATGATGTCCATGATGCGGCGGACACCGGCATGCATAAACTCGGGGTTTTCCGCTTGTTTTGCATAGTCCTTGTTGTACTGCTCGCAGGCGGGCAGCACCAGATACAAGGCAATCATGATGGGCGCCAAAAATTTAAATTTCGTATTCATTTTCAAGAAATTGTAAAAGAATTATCTGTCAATGGCAAAGGTATTAATCCTGTTAAAACTCTGGCATTAGAAAAGACTTAGGAGGATGCAGTCCGGAATCAAAAATTCTTCCACATCATACTCTCTACGGGTTTGTCGGTACGTGTGTTGTACTTCGCGTTCTTTTTCCGGTTGTAGTAGTTCTCCACATCGCCGTCGAGCGCGAAATAGATCAACTGCCCGATGGGCATGCCCGGGTACACCCGCACCGGTTGCACACAGGAAATCTCGAGCGTCCAGGTATTGGAAAAGCCGACATCGCCCTTGCCAGCCGTCGCGTGGATATCGATGCCCAGGCGGCCTACGCTGCTTTTTCCTTCCAGGAAAGGCACCGAATTATGGGTTTCGGTGTATTCTTCCGTGACGCCCAGGTAAAGCGTTCCGGGCTGGAGCACAAAACCTTCTTCCGGAAGTTCCATCATTTGAACCTGGTTGTGTTTTTTTGCGTCGAGCACCCGGTCGAGGTACACGGCAAAGTATTTTCCCAGGTGTACGTCGTACGAATTGGTGCCCAGGCATTCGCGGCGGAATGGCTCAATAACAATTTCACCCGCCTCTATTGCCGCCAGAATTTTTTTATCGGTCAGAATCATATTTCCTGTTTGTTCAAAAAAGCGCGCAAAGTTAGCCCTTAAGAACGAAAAAGCAGCCGGATCGTAACTTTTAGGCGGACCATTTGTTTTTTGGCCAACAAAAGGAAACATGAAAAAAACGGTTATTCTCGGCGCTACGCCCAATTCAGGCCGCTATGCATGGCTCGCTACTGCCCGGCTCGCCCAATACGGACATGAGATTGTCCCGATCGGGATCAAAGACGGCCGGATTGCCGGAGTGGATATCCAAAAAGGCCAGCCCGCAATAGAAGGAGTGGATACCGTGACGCTGTATCTCAATGCCGGGCGGCAGCGTGAATACTACGATTATATCCTGTCGTTGCACCCCAAACGCATCATCTTCAACCCCGGCGCTGAAAACCCCGAGTTGGCAAAACTGGCAACGGATCATGGCATTGAAACGGTGGAAGGCTGTACTTTAGTGATGCTCTCAATCGGAACATATTGAGTATTATTGCCCTGCAATTTCGCGTGCAAACACGCGTTCTGCATCAATCACTGTAGTTTTCTAAAAATCAACTCAAGATGAAACAATTGCTTTTTTCCCTTTGCGCCCTTTTTGTCCTTTCCGGTTTGTCCGGCTGCAACAAAGACACCATTCGTTACGGCAAGGAATGGGAACTCACCGAACTGAACGGAGAGCAGGTGCCTGCCGGCACCCGCATCATGGTCGTATTCGACGATGCAAACAAACGCTACGGCGGTTCCGCATCCTGCAACAATTACTCCGGCACTTTTAAACTGGAAGGTGCCTCGCTCAAACTCGCCAACCCGGCAGTTACCAAAAAAGCATGCCCGGACATGACCTGGGAGACCAAATACCTCGCAGCCCTGAAAACAATCGATACCTGGAGTGTTATGGACAACAAGCTCAAACTGAGTTCAGGTACCACCCTGGTGGCTACCTATAAATAACCACAGGGATTACTCAGCCCTTGTAGAACAGCCATTTCCCGATCTCCCTGAACGTCACCTTTTTGCCGTAAAGCAGGATGCCCACGCGGTAGATGCGCCCGGCCAGCCATACGAAGAAGAAGGCGGCCAGCACAACCAGTATCAGCGACAGCGTTACCTGCCACCAGGGCGGGTTGAATGCCATTCGGAAAGGCATGGCGATCGGGGAGAACAGGGGAAACATGGAAGCAAAGACCATGAGGCTGCTGTCGGGATTGCGCCAGCCTGCCATAGACACAATATAGAACGACAGGATGAGCGGAATCGTGACCGGCAGCACCAGCGACTGCCCTTCACCCAGGTCGTCGCCCATGGCAGAGCCGATGGCTGCAAACATGGATGAGTAAATGAAATAGCCGCCCAGGAAAAAGATAATAAAGGAGAAAATGATCAGCGGCCAGTTTTGTTTGCTCAGCTCGGCCATGATTCGCAGACCTTCGCCCTGCATTTGTTCGGGGTCGATTTGCGGCGCGTTGGCGGGCGTGGGCATGTTTGCGGCATCGACACCCATTACGAGCGGGATAAAAAAGGACACCGCTCCGCTCAGGATGACCCAGACAACCATCTGGGTTAACCCGACAGCGCCCGTGCCGAGTATCTTGCCGAGCATCAGTTCGAAGGGTTTTACCGACGACATCATCACTTCCACAATGCGACTGGTCTTTTCTTCCATGACCGATCGCATCACCATTTGACCGTACACGAGTACCATCATAAACATCAGAAAGGTCATGATGCCGCCGATAGCCAGGCCTACTCCGGCTGTGTATTTGCTTTCGTCTTCACCCGTCCCGTTTATTTTCTCCGGATCGATGGATATTTCGGTATCGAGCATTTCGAGCGTTTTGGGATTGAGTTGCAGAGAATCCACTTTGAAATCGCGGATCTTGGCTGCGATTTTGCGCTCGATGGCCATGCTTTTTTCCGGGGCCAGTTTGTCGTCGGAATAGTAAAAAACCGTATGTTCCTTCTTCTGAAAATTGCCCAGCGGGGGTATGCGCAATACCCCGTCGATCTGCTTTTCCACGACTTCCTCTTTCAGTTGATCGAGTGTT
This sequence comes from Lewinellaceae bacterium, assembly GCA_016712415.1. Taxonomy (GTDB): domain Bacteria; phylum Bacteroidota; class Bacteroidia; order Chitinophagales; family Saprospiraceae; genus M3007. The sequence goes on from JADJRC010000029.1 coordinate 37,112, forward strand.
TTGCCGCCGGAAGCGAGGTAGCGCACGCCCTTGTCGTCGGGCAGTTGCCTGACCATGCCCGCTTCGTCGAGCACGGCAACCCTGAGTTCGCTACCGCTTTCGTACTTTGAAAGGCCGATGATGACCAGCAAGTACACCGCCAGGCCGATAGGCGCCAGCAGGGTGCCGATGATGAACGATTTTTTGGTGACGCGCGTCATGTATTCGCGCTTTATAATGAGTCCGAGTTTTGACATGGTTTGGAAACGGTATACGGTGGACAGAAAGAGATCAGGCAGGGTTATGCTTCGCCGGTTTCGGCTACGCGACGGATGAATATTTCGTTGAAAGTGGGCAGTATTTCCTCAAATCGGGTGATCCGCACCCCTTTCTGAATGAGGTATTTCAACAGGTCGTTGCTTTTGTTCTCCTCCTCCACCTGGACGGTTACTGCGCCTTTTTCCTGTTCTTTGACCGGGAAGTGTTCGGCTATTTCCGCCGGCAGATCGCCTTCGGTTTCCACCCTGAACAGGTTTTGTTTGTACTGGTTCTTGATATCCTGTACTTCGCCGAACAGCACGTTTCTGCCTTTGTTGATCAGTACGATGTGGTCGCACATCTCTTCCACCTGCTCCATGCGGTGGGTACTGAAAATGATGCTGATACCTGCTTCGTTCAGGTTGCCGATCTCCTCCTTGATCAGGGTGGTATTGATGGGATCGAGTCCGGTGAACGGTTCGTCGAGGATGAGCAGCCGCGGCTGGTGTACGATGGTGGCAATAAACTGGATTTTCTGCTGCATGCCTTTCGACAGGTCCTCGACCTTTTTGGGCCACCAGTCCTTGATGTCAAACTTTTCGAGCCAGTGACCAATCGCCTGCCTGGCCTGCGCTTCGCTGAGTCCTTTCAACTGGGCGAGGTACATCAGGTGGTCGCCCACCTTCATTTTTTTGTACAGGCCGCGTTCTTCGGGCATGTAGCCGATTTTTTCGGGTGTACGTTCGTTCAGTTTTTCTCCCTCCAGCAGAATCGCGCCTTCGTCGGGGCCGGTTATGGTGGTGATCATGCGAATCAGCGAGGTTTTTCCTGCACCGTTGGGGCCGAGCAGTCCGAAGACACTCCCCCTGGGTACATCGAAACTCACATGGTCAACAGCGGTGTAATTACCGTAGGTCTTTACGACGTTTTGTATGGAAAGGATCATGGTGAAAGTGTTCGATTTTTCTATTTTGTTTTGACTAGTTGGTGTCGAAACGGCGGCAGATGCAGAACTTTGAGGCGTGGTCCGGACCGTTTACGACTTGCAAAGTGGCGAAATTAGGCGCTGCCGGACATATTTTTTCGGCTAATGGCAGAATTGTCACCATTTGCTAACCAACTCATCCGACCAATAACATCCAGTTTGCACATGGAAATCATTCAAAATTATATCGGCGGCAAGTTTGTTCCGCCTGCCGGCGGGCAATATCTTGACAATTTCAACCCCGCAACCGGCGAATTGTATGGCAAGATTCCCGACTCCGGCCCTGAAGACGTGGAAGCGGCGGTGCAGGCTGCCGAAACCGCCTTCCCCGAATGGTCGCGCATGCCCCTCGAACAGCGCCACGATATTCTGCGCGCCGTCAGCGACGGCATCCTCGCCAACCTCGACCGGCTGGCAGAGGCCGAAAGCCGCGATTCGGGCAAAACCATCACAACAGCCCGGACGGTCGACATCCCCGCGCCGCGCTGAATTTCAAATTTTTTGCCACGGCGCTGCTGCATTTCGCCTCGGAGAGCTACCATATGCCGGGCGCCCTGAGTTATACCCTTCGCCAGCCCCTGGGCATTGTGGGTGGCATTTCACCCTGGAACCTTCCGCTGTATCTTTTCACCTGGAAGGTAGCCCCGGCCCTTGCTGCGGGCAATTGCGTGATCGGCAAGCCTTCCGAAGTGACACCCCTGACCGCCTACCTGCTCGGTGACATCTGCAACGCCGCCGGTATGCCGCCGGGGGTATTCAACATCGTGCACGGACTGGGCCCGCGCGCGGGCGAGGCCATCGTGCGGCACCCCAAAATAAAGGCTGTGTCGTTCACCGGCAGCACGCGCGCAGGCGCCGAGATCGCCCGCATTGCCGCACCGATGTTCAAAAAATTGTCGCTCGAACTCGGCGGCAAAAACCCCAACCTCATTTTTGCCGATTGCGACTACGATAAAATGCTTGAAACGACCGTCGGGTCGTCGTTCAACAACCAGGGCCAGATTTGCCTCTGCGGGTCGCGGGTTTATGTGGAACGGCCGATTTACGAGCGCTTCAAAAAGGATTTTGTGGAACGGGTGCGCGCCATGCGTGTTGGCGATCCGGCCGATTCGGGTAGCCGCCTTGGCGCTGTAGTGTCGAAAATGCATTTTGACAAAGTGCTGTCGTATATCGAGCTTGCCCAAACGGAAGGCGGCGCTATCCTGTGTGGCGGCACAGCGCTGCAGATGCCCGGTCAATTGTCCGGCGGCTGGTACATCGCCCCCACCGTGATCGAAGGGCTGCCCATCAACTGCCGCACGAACCAGGAGGAAATATTCGGACCGGTCGTTACCATCCAGCCGTTCGACACCGACGATGAGGCGCTGGCGCTGGCCAACGGTGTGCCTTACGGCCTGAGCAGCACGGTTTGGACGAATGACTTGCGCCGCACCCAGCGCTTTGCCGCCGAACTACAGGCCGGTATCGTGTGGGTCAATTGCTGGCTGTTGCGCGACCTGCGCACGCCCTTCGGCGGCGTGAAGCAGTCGGGTACAGGCAGAGAAGGCGGCTGGGAAGCGATGCGCTTTTTTACGGAAACGAAGAGCGTGACGCTTGCCGGCTGAGCGCGGTAACACAGGTTTTTTGTTGGCAATCCATGGCATCAAAGCGCCTTATCTTACGATTAACCTGGCTACGCCGCCGCCGCCGCCGGGCTCCGCAACCCGGATCAGGTAAATTCCCGGACTACGGGGCGCCTCCAGTTCGAGAGTCTGCTGCCCGGTATGATACGTTGCGGTCATTTTTCCGCTGTTGTCGAACACCATTACCGTTTTTACAGAGCCAGCCTGTTCAAAATCCAGCTGTATTTTTTCCCCGGATGCTACAGGATTCGGAAAGACCGAATAGCGTTTTTGCCCGTCGGGAAAGGGTTTTTTTACGCCGGTGACGAGGCTGGTATCCGCCCAGTAAATGCGTTCGTCGAGATACTGCACCATGAATATTTTACCCGACGATTTTTCTGCAAAGGTTTGCGCACCAAACCTGCCGAATATGTCGAAACCAAGCCCCTGCTGTTGTTTGCTCCAGGTATTTCCCTCGTTTTTTGAAAAGTAGGTGCCGCCAATTACCGGCGAGCCCGAAACCGAACTGTAGCGGTCGCCATTGGCCGAAAAATGAATCCCGTTCAGCAGCCGGTCCAACCACCAGGAAATACTGTTCCCTACTTTCATGCGGCTCCATTTTTTTGAGATGTCGGTCACGTTGTCGATATGCTTGTGCAGGTTAAGCCGGGTACTTACATTGACGGCGACGCCTTCAATACTCAGGTAAAGGGTATCCTGGGGTGAAACATCGAGCCCTGTACAGTACTGAACGTCGATACCATCGTCGATCACGCCCTGGCCGTCGATTCGGATGTCGATATGTTCCCATTGCAAACCATTGTTTCCGGAGATAAACAGCCCCCCCTGGCCGTCGACAAGTTCGTCGGCTACCATCAGGTACAGCCTGCCGTTGCGGTCGACGGCGATCTTGTTGCAACTCAGGTAATTGCCCAGGCCGTTGTTGCGCTGGGCCCAGGTTTCGCCCTGATCGCCGGAGTAATACACCCCGGCGCCGACATAGCCCAGCAGAAAATCGTATGCACCGGTGATGGCAAACAGTTCACCGGCTTCATTCCGGGCAAACTGTATTACCGGATAGTTGTGGTTGAGGGCGACGGAGTCCCAGGTGCTGCCATAATCGGTCGAAACATAAATTTTGCCTGTACCGCCGGCCAACACCTCGCCTTCTTTGGTTGCAAAAACCGTGTACACGGCGCCGGCATCGAGTATATTTTCCCAGGATTGCCCTTCGTTGAAGCTGCGCAGTACGCCATTGGTAAGGCCGGCGACCAGGCAGGAGTCGCCGATGGCTGCAATGCCCGTTTTGGGACCGCCGGGAAATTCATAGGTCGTCAGCCAGAATTTTTGGGTGTATGCCTTGGTAAAGCCGCAAGCGACCAGGAGGAGTGCCGCTGCGATGCGGCGAAGCGAAGTAGTTGTCATGCCCGTAAAATTTTAGCGTAACAGGCCGGATTGCCGGGTTGGGCAACAGACTGATGCAAAAAGCGGGAGGTTGCAAAAAGGAGCGATTTGGTTTCCTGAGCGATCTTTTCCAGGTCGCCTTTTTCTACCTGAATATTCCTTTTTGCTTCCAAATTAGTTTTCGACATAAAATGTCATCAACAGTTTCCCTTTTAATTCGATCTGGTCGGCCAGCCTGAAGCCATTTAATTCAATAAGGTCAATTATCTCGCGCTGGCTCATGGATAGTTTGCAAAGCCGCCGGTCAGGGTTTATGTCGCGGACTGTTTCCAGTACATAAAGCCGGCCTTGCGGATTTAGCGTCCTTGTGATGGCTTCAAGCATTTCAGGCTTCCTTTTGAAGTGGTGGAAAGTATTCCGGAGTATGATTTTGTTCAACCGGCGACCTTCCAATGCGGTGCTTTCTTTCCCTCCTTTGGTTAAAATAAGATTTTGGGGATTTAACAGTGCATTGTTGCCGGCCAGTTTTTCACCCAGGTGGGTTAAAAATCCTTTGTCGAGTTCATTTACATAAATGACCACATCAGGGTAAACCATACCCAGAAGCATGCTGAATGCCCCCGAACCGGCGCCGATTTCGCCGATTGTATCTTGGCTTTGGATTCCGTACGCCTGCAATTCACTGAATACCGGGGTATCAGAATCTATAACAAACGGAAATTGATATTTTAGCACGCCCAGATGGGCAAAGGTCCAGCAACTCCGCATTTTCGCTAATAATGCTGATATCCTCCTTGGTTAGTGTCTGTGCAATTTTTGACTCGGGCATGTATTTCAGTGCCTTCTTTTTGATTGACTTGTCCGACAAGCCATAGATTCTGTTTGCCAGCATGATGTTCAGGGTGAGGTCGCCCGTTCTTCCTCCTGTATATGCAGTGAGTCCCACTTGTTCAGCAACGATTGCAACCTGAGTGTTGCTTCGGGATTTTCCTGAATGATCTTTTCCCGATATTGCGCAACTTTGATAATGGCTACCTGCCGGATGGAATCAATCGCCTGACCGGCGCCATCGAGCACCCAGCAGGTGTTGAGGACGAGTAATGTCAGAAAACGTGTATATTTTATATGCATGGATCATTTTTATATTGCAGCCGCAAAGGTAGGCAACCGGGAAAATCTATGATCGCCCAGCCCTTTTGCTTCTAATTTGCTTATTTTCGTTTCCAAATGAACCCATATGCGCACATTACTCCTCATCACTGCCGCATTGATCCTGCCCCAGGTACCGGCTTTCACCCAATCCTGCAAATGTAGCGAACAATTCGACTGGCTACAGCAGAAACTGGCGCTCAACTACTCCGGCTACCGGGACAAGGTGACCGAAGACACCCGGCCCGACTTTGAACGACATACGGCCAGTTTTCAGGAAAAAATCGCCGCCTCATCGACCGACACCGCCTGCTACCGCCTGATGTCGACCTGGGTAAAATGGTTGCGCGACGGCCATATTTACCTGGGGTATAAGGACACTCCATGGGTGGAAAACCCCGATTCCATACGGAGGAGATTTGCCGACCGGGAAAAAATTGCCTTGACGGAAACGGAAGCCCGCCAATACCTGGACCAGCCGGGTCTCGACCCGGTGGAGGGTATATACCAAAACGAGTTGGGTAACTACCGCGTGGCGTTGATCCGGAATACAGCGCCGGGCCGTGATTTCGCCGCCGTTGTGCTGAAGGCCGACAGCATATGGTGGGTGCCGGGCCAGATCAAATTCGACCTGAAAGAAAGTGCCCCCGGGCAATACGCAGTGCGTTTTTACCTGGACAATCGCTCGGAATTCAGCACCGAGGCAACGCTTAAAGACGGCAGGCTCTCTGAGAAGATGTTTCATGTCTGGTTACGTCAATATCCCGGAGTACCTATTCCAATTGCTCTGCCCCTGCCCTTCAGTATAAAACAGTCCGATGCTGTCACGCTCGTGTTCCGGGTGGCCCCTATGCGCTACGACAAGCGACAAGTACTCGACAGTCTGATCAAAGCCAACCGCCGGCTGCTCGAACGCACCCCCAACCTGATCATCGACTGCCGCGGCAACCGCGGCGGCAGCAATATGACTTTTGCCGAACTGCGGCCATATGTTTACAGCGGAACAGCCAGGGGGCTCAGCCACAAAGTTTATTCTACCAGGGATAATATTGAAAAGTATGTTCTGCTACAAAAGAACAAGAGGTATTCACGCAGCCAACGCCGCAGTTACGGGCGACTGGCAAAAATGATGAAAAAGCATGAAGGGTCGTTCATCGGAAATTGCGAGATTAGGAAAAACAGGCCCGAAAAAATATCCCCTTACCCCAAAAAAGTAGCTATTCTGATCGACGGAGGCTGCGCCGGCAGTTGTGAGGAGTTTATTTATTACGCCCGCCAGAGCAGCAGGGTAACGCTCATCGGTCAAAATACCGCGGGTGTTATGGATTACGGCAATGTACTCTTTCTCGATTTTCCCTGCGGGAAGTTTACCGTCGGATACCCTACTGCCCGCTCCTGTCGTGTCGATGCCGGTCAGGGCATCGACGGTATCGGTATACCTCCTGCGGTGCGTATCGACGACGACAAAACAGACTGGGTGGCTTTTGCGAAAGCGTACCTCGAACAGAAGTAGGCGCGATCATCTTTCCCTAAAATCAAGCATATGCGTACAACGCTCTTCCTTGTGCTGACACTTCAATTGCTTACGACCCCTGTCGCCGCTCAATCCTGCAATTGCAGTGAACAATTCGACTGGCTGCAACAAAAGCTGGCACTCAATTATTCCGGCTATCGCGATAAGGTGACCGAAGATACCCGGCCTGACTTTGAACGGCACACGGCGGCGTTTCGGGAAAAAATAGCCGCTTCGACTGCCGATACCACTTGCCTGCGCCTGCTGACGGACTGGTCGCGCTGGTTCCGCGACGGACACGTGCAACTG
>JADJRC010000030.1 GCA_016712415.1 Lewinellaceae bacterium
AAGCAAAAGCGGCGTCGCGCCGGGTAGTGTTTCCGGTGCGCGCCTCTTGGGTATCTGCATCAGCCCGCGTCCGGACAAAATAGCCCTCTTTTACTTTCTCCTGGATATCGGCGAAATTTCCCAGCGGATCATCATAGTTCAGGAATGCCGTCTCCGGACTGTTAGGAAAGGAGAACAGGAACATCGCCCTGCCCTCCAAGGTTGGGTGCACCTCCATGTAATCGAGCCGCTCATCTGCTGATGGAAGCATCACGAAAAGCAGTTGTCCACGGACTTGGTCCAGGGTCGGCCAGTTGTTGTGTTTAATTGCTTCGTTCAGCGTGGCGTAGTTGCCTCGCAGGTCGTCAGGGGTGAATACCTTACTCAGGTTGTCGCCAAATACGTCCCTGATTTCCTGATCAATGGCATCAAGGGCTGTTATATTGAATGGCATAACCGGAGTAAACGGCGCACCCAACACATCAAATAAATTATCCTCTTTAGGCTCCACCATCACCACAACGGGGAGATGGTCCGGATGCGCATCCGACCAGTTTTTTACCGCAGCCAATGCCGATTTAAAGGTCAGGTAGTTCGTCAGGTAATCGACGTCGGGGAAGTGCAATATCTTCAGACCAGGCTCCAGCAAGGCGGGCTCACCGGATGCCGGGTCGAGGCCCAATACAATGTTCCCTATACGGTTGTAAAACAAGCCGCCGTTCGGATCGTAATAAACGTCCAGTTCAATGCTCCTGATATTATACGTTTCAAACTGAACATCCAGGGGAACATGCGTGTAATCCCAATCGTCGGGATTGAACCCTCCGGGTATAATCGGAGGGTTGTCGTAGATGTATTGCAGGAGCGGATCGAAAGTTCTCAGCCGGTAACTGTTGTGACTACCGAGTACTTGCAACTGGTTAATAGTAAGGCCATTAATGGTTTCAGTGCAGCCGGGCTCCGGGCCGTCTTTACAGCCGGGCAGGAAAAAGAAACCAATAGCGAGTACATAAAATAAAGCTCGTGTCTGCATGACCATTTGCTTTTAGATAAGAGAAAACTGCTTATTTGTGCAAATGTGGATACAGAAATCCCTGAAAACAATGACCTGGGTTAGGCCGCCCTATGATGCCTTCGTGTATCTGAGAAAATGATCGTTTTGTCGACGATCAGACCAGCCGCTCACTCCTCCCCCAAAAACGGATACCGGTAATCCACCGGCGGCACAAAGTTTTCCTTAATAGTGCGCGGCGACAGCCAGCGGTACATGTTCAGCATGGAGCCGGCCTTGTCGTTGGTACCGGAGGCCCGCCCACCGCCAAAGGGCTGCTGACCCACCACGGCGCCGGTAGGTTTGTCGTTGACGTAATAGTTGCCTGCTGCGTGGCGCAGTTTTTCATTGGCCAGCGCGAGCGCGGCGCGGTCGTTGGCGAATATGGCGCCCGTGAGTGCATAAGGCGAGGTCGCGTCGAGCAGTTCGAGCGTTTTCTCGTATTTTTTGTCCTCGTACACATAAATGGTCAGCACCGGGCCGAATATCTCCTCACACATCGTTATGTACATCGGGTCCGACACTTCCAGCACGGTAGGCTCGATGAAGTAGCCTTTCGACTTGTCATAATTCCCACCGGAGATCACTTTTACCTTGTCCGATTTTTTTGCGGCAGCGATATAAGCGGAAATCTTGTCGAATGCCTTCTCGTCGATCACTGCGTTGATAAAATTGCTGAAATCTTCCGTCGTGCCCATCTTCATGCTTTTGAGGTCGGCGACAAGGTATTCCTTCACCTTTTCCACAAACTTTTGGGCACGTACGCCCGGGAGGCGGCGGAGCATTTTTGCCCCTGAAACTCGAAAGCGCCGCGGCCAAGCCCCACTGCCACAGCCTTCGGATCGGCGGAGGCATGTACCATCACAAAGTCTTTGCCGCCTGTTTCACCGACAATGCGGGGATAGGACTTGTATCGGGCTATGTTTTCGCCGATCGTTTTCCAGATGCGCTGGAATACCCCTGTACTGCCCGTGAAGTGTATCCCGGCAAAATCGGGGTGGTTGAAGATTACATCGCCGGCCGTGGGGCCATCGACATAGATCAGGTTGATGACACCGGGCGGCAGGCCCGCTTCTTCAAATATCTCCATAATCACGGAAGCGGAGTAGACCTGCGAATCAGCAGGCTTCCACACAGCCACGTTGCCGAGCATGGCAGGCGCCGAGGGCAGGTTGCCCGCGATGGCTGTGAAGTTGAACGGCGTAAGCGCGAACACAAAGCCCCTCCAGCGGGCGCCAGTCCGTACGGTTCCAGACATTGCGGGTGCTGAGTGGCTGCTGCTTGTATATTTCCTGCATGAAATAGACATTATAACGCCAGAAGTCTGCAAGTTCACAGATACAGTCGATCTCCGCCTGAAATGCATTTTTACTTTGGCAGAGCATGGTCGCGGCGCTCATTTTGGCGCGGTAAGGGCCGGTAAGCAGGTCGGCGGCGCGCAGAAAAATGGCGGCGCGCTCCTGCCAGGGCATGGCCTCCCAGGCCGGCCTGGCTTTGAGTGCGGCATCTATGGCCGCCTTCACGTGGCTGGCCTTGCCCTTGGCGTGGTGGCCGAGCGTATGCCGGAGTTCATGCGGCGGATGAATGGCTACCTTTCCTTGGTGAACACATGTTCCCACCGATGTACATGGAATATCTTTCTTCTTCGACTTCGCTTGCCAGCGCTGCCTTCAGGGCTGCTTTTCCGGGGAGCCCGGAGCGTAATTCCAAATCGGTTCGTTGACGGGATGCGGGACGGTAAATATGGCGTCTGTCATGGTGTAAATTAGGACTGAGATTTGCGTGGTGAAAAAATCTGGTTAGCGGCAATATCATTCATCATTCATCTCTCATCATTCATCATTATTTCAATCTCTTTCGGGATAAAAAGCCTCGGATCGCCGCCGCCCACAATGATTTCGCGAACGATGGTGCTGCTGATGTGCGAAAACTCCGGCTGGGCGATCAGAAAAACCGTTTCGATCCCGTTGCCCACGATATGGTTGAGTTGGGAGATTGTTTTTTCGTAGTCAAAATCGGAGGCATTGCGCAGTCCGCGCAGCAAATATTGCGCACCGATGCGCAAACAGTAGTGCGCCGTCAGGTTTTCGAAAAAATCGACCTCAACGTTTGGGTATTGCACAAATACCTGCCGCAGCCATGTCAGGCGCTGCTCCAAGGAGAACAAATTTTTCTTGGTGGAGTTGACTCCAACAGCTACAATAATCTTGTCAAACAGAGGCAGGGCGCGTTTGATCAGATCGACATGGCCGATGGTGATGGGATCAAAAGAGCCGGGAAATACGGCGATTTTCATAATATCCGCTTAAGTCAGCTGCGAAGTTGGGAAATTTTGCCCGATCCGGAAAAGCCGTTCGGGGCTTTATGAAAAAAAACGGGCGGCCCAGCATCTGGACCGCCCGCGAATTCTTTTAATCCGCTTGCCTTATTTGCCGCCTATGGGGAACAGGATGCAGGCCGAAAGTACGAGCTGGTTGGCATCGCCCAACACATAGCGGACTTCCGCGAGGCCGGTAATGCCTCCAAACGGGAGTTGAATGCCTCCTCCAATGTTCAATCCGGTGTCGGAAGCAGATCCATCAAAGCCCGGGATACCCGTCTTAACCTTAAACTTGATGTAGTTCAAACCCGCCAGGGCATAAGCCTGGAGGCCATCGCCTTCGAGAAACAGGTAGTGGCCGTTGACATTAAAATCCCAGACGGAATAATCTTCGATACCGTCGAGATAGTAGTTGAAATCAGCGCCCGCGCGCCAGGGACCGGAAATAGTGTAAATACCCCGTGCCTGGATCGCGATGCCGTTGTCTTCAATTTCGGTACCGTAACCGATGCCGGGGCCCAGCACCAGTTGTGCGCTAACGGTAAATTGAACGGCTGCCAGTAAAATCAAAGTGGCAAGAATGTGCTTGATTTTCATAAAGTTACTGTTTTGGTGAGTGGAAATTGTTGGTGAAAACGTTACTTTGATAATAGTCTTTACCGGCGGGATGAGGCAACAAATGTACTGACAACACTTGTTTGTTGCGACAAAGGACAAAAATAACTTATCAAATGGACCCGCGTTTTACCACCCAGATCACCAGGCATACTATGGCAAGAAATGCGATCAGGCCTCCGATACCGAGGTCGAAAAAGGACATGAGGATGGCAATACCCAGGCCAAACAAACCAAACCAAAGCCATTTGTCCACCGGGTCGTTGAAATCGACATCCATGCCGTGCTTCAGCATCTTGCGCTCGATGCGCTTGGCTATCCGGTTCATGCGCTTGCTGACCTTTTTATTGTTTTTAAATACACTGTTCGGATTGTCACGCATTTTTTCCGTCATGCCGGCGCGCATCTCCTGCTTTGAAACGGCAACGGACGCTTTTGTTTGAATCGGAGCCAAAACGGTAAGGGCAAGGCAGGCAAGGATAAAGATTAATTGCTTTTTCATGTAGAATCGTTTTCGAGTGAAAATTATCGGGGCGAAAATAAGCGCAGGCTGATAAACACCGATGCCCGGCAGGAGTTTTTCTGCCGGGCATCGGTGTTAAATCAATTATATTGGGCAAAATCCTCTTCCGAAAACCCGTCTGATTCTGTCTTTTCGCTTTTTCGGTTGCGCCACCACCAGAATCCGACACCGGCGACAATCAGGTATGGCATGGATAACATGTACAGTATCCCGGCATTCAACCCGCGCCCGTCGGTTCCACCGTTTTTCAGGTTCGACTCTGCCGACATCCGGCACATGGGACACTGCGCGGCTACCGGTTCAACACTGCCGGCAAGCAGCAGCAGGAATGCGGACAATTTCAACAATGCAACAAGACGTTTTTTCATAACAAGGTCATTTTTAGCCCGGATAATACGGTTTCAGCATGAGGTAACAGATGGGACCTGTCACGGCTACATACAGCCATAAAGGATAAACCCACCGCGCTATTTTTTTATGCCGTTCATACTGCCCCGTATATGCCCTGGTAAAGGTAAGCAATACGAAGGGAAGTATAACCGCAGCCAGCACCACATGGGTGATCAGCAGGATAAAATAGACGGTACGCATGACGCCCTGCCCCTCGTACCGGGTTTCCGGCGTGGTAAAATGGTATACAACGTACGACAACAGAAACAGCGCCGAACAGCCCAGGGCAAGGTAAATGGCCCGCCGGTGGTTTTCCACCTGCTTGTTTTTGATAAAATAGAGCGCGAATAGCAGTATAACGGCCGTTACGGCATTGAGTGTGGCGTGGAACGGCGGCAGAAAACTGAAATCAATGCCCGTATTGTCAAACTTGTAACGCCGCATCAGGCCAACCAGCAGCAACACCACTGCCGATACCACGTAGGCTACCCTGTTCAGTTTTTTCTCGAGTTGGATGTTTCCCTGTAATGTGGTCATATACAGTAGTTTACTCTGAAGGCGGTAACAAAATGGCAATATGCTGCACCATGCGCTCCACCTGTTTGTCGTCGAGCGCATCGTAAAAGCGCCGGATCGTGCCGGAGGTATCGGCAAGCGCATAGTATTCCTTCGCCGGGCTCACCTTCTCCGCCAGGCAATACGACTCATAACTGTTCTCCAGAATAGTCGACCAGGAGCCCAGTCCACCCGTCCACACCCAGGTCGCATATTCGGAACTGGGCAGGGTCTGCGCATAACTGAGGAACTCGCTGGTCCCCTTGTTCGAGATCATCGCCAGGCGGAAATAGGTATTCTGACCAAACTGGCTGAACAACTTCTGACCGGTATCGATAATCTTCCGGTTGTCGGCAGTTAAATCCGGACTTTCGCCAAAGGTGTGTACCACCACCACTTTGTTTTTCAGAAGGTCTTCTTTGGTCTGATCCGGCCAGATTACGTATGCGCCGCGAATCTTGCCGTAGTTGGACAATTCTGCTACGGCTGTCTTGCGCCAGTTCAGGCCGTTCCGGAGGTAGATCCAGGAGCCGGCAGGCAGCACGACCAGGATAAGGAACAGGGCGGCTGCGATATAGATTTTGCGCCCGAGCGAGGGCTTTTCTTCGATTTCTTCCATGCTTTAAAAAACTGATATTCAACAAAAAAGGCGAGGTTTTGTTGCCTCACCTTCTTCAAATGGATTGATTTTCCCGAAACAGACCCTGTATGCGGGCGCCTGACAGAAAATCGCTCCATTAAGCGGTATTACCCTTTCATGGTGCCGGGGATCACGTAGCCTTGCGGCTTACCGGCAGGTGCCGGCCTGACCGCTTCCTCGTTTTTCTCTTTGATCTGTTCGCGGCGCGCGCCCCACGAACTGCCTTCCTGGAAAAATGCGATAATGGCCCAGATCAGCAGGGTTGTAGGCAACAACACACTCAGTGCCAGTCCTCTCACCTCGTAAGCCATGTGCATAAAATAAAACACAATGAAATAGGCTTTGAAGATGGAGAATCCGATCATCAGCATCATATACAGATAATGGCCGAAGCCCTCCGTAAACCTGATGCTGGGCACAACATGGCCTTTTGCAAGCAGTGCGACGGCTACCTCAACGATCGTTACCGCACCGAGTATCATAAGCCCGCGAAAGACGAGCGCTTTTTGTTCTTCGTATGTCTGATGTCCAGCCATGGTCTGAATAATTGAATTGTTGAACGTTTAATTTTACTGAAGGAACGCTCCAGTGAATTAAAGAAGGTAAAAAACAAGGAATACAAATACCCACACCAAATCCACAAAGTGCCAGTAGAGGCCGATCTTCTCCACCATCTCATAGCCGTTTTTCCGCGCCGCATAAACGCCACTGGCTGCATTGATCATAATGATGGTCAGGAAGAGCACCCCTGAAAACACGTGGAAGCCGTGAAATCCGGTGATAAAGAAGAAGAGCGCTCCGAATGCTTTCGGGCCCAGTTCCTGCACGCCGGTCTGGCCGGCGTAGGCGCCGGTCGTGTATTTGAGTTTGCGCTGGATAAATTCGTCTTTCATCGTCCCGTCAGCCTGCTGAACAGGATGCATGTGAAGCAGGTAGGAATGCCCTTTTTCGAATGCATCTACCGACCCGTCTTCTTTTTTGGCTTCTGTACCGTCGTCGTTCAGGTAAATGCCGTCGGCGATATGGCGACCAAACGGGTTTTGTTTGACCGTCATGTTTTCAGCCACGATCAATGTCGTCCATTCGTAAGCCTGGCTACCAAGGAAGGTTGCGCCACCCAGAATAGTGAGAAACATCCAGAAAACAACGCCGCGCCTGTTTTCCCGGTGCCCTTCCTGTACGGCACGTACCATCGTGACCGAACTGAAGATCAGGACGAACGTCATAAACGTCACGAAAATAAGCGGCCAGTGCGCGTGTACGAACGGAAACGAAGCGAACACAAAGTCGGGTTCCGGCCAGGTCGGCGTGCTGAAGCGAAGCGCTCCGTAGGCGATCAGAAATCCGGCGAAGGTAAATGCATCGGATACCAGAAAGTACCACATCATCAGTTTACCGTAACTCGCCTTGAACGGCTCCTTTCCGCCTTCCCACAGTTGGGGTTCTTCCCCGTGTCCATGTGCTTCGTGTGCGTGTGCAACAGATGTATCTGCCATGATAGTCAGTCAATTATTGGTAATATAACTTTTTCGTTTTGCCGGTTTATGAGGATTGGAGCATAAAGAAGACAATCAGGTAAACCCAAAGTATGTCGACAAAATGCCAGTAGTGTACCACCAGTTCGAAGCGCTGCCTGCGCCGTATGGTCGGCTTGAAGGGCAACAAAAATGCGTGCGTCAGTGCGACAAGCAAAGCCGCAATACCACCCAGCACATGCGCTGCGTGCAAACCCGAGATCACGTAAATGAAGGAACTCGACGGATTGGCGGTAAACGTCGCACCAATTGCATTCAGCGCTTCCCAGCCTTTGTATTGCAGGATGACAAAAGCAATACCCAGGACAAAGGTCGTCAACAGGAGCCCTTTGTACAGTTTTTCATTGCCTTTTTTGAAAAAGACGTACGCACTGTGCAACGCCACGCTACTCGCCACAATCACCAGGGTGTTGACAAAGAAAATGTCCGGAAGTTTGAATTCCAGCCAGTTGCCGGCCGACCGGCGTACCACATAGGCACTGGTGAAGGAGCCGAACATCATGATGATGCTCCCTATGGCTACCCACAGCGCAAATTTATGCGGATGTATTTTGTTCCGGCTATATTCCGGAGTTGAAACAGCGCCCATTTTTTTTTAAATTTATGCGGGTTAATGGGGGATTATTTTGGGGTATATCAGGGTCAGGAATTTGATCAGGGTTGCAAACATTGCCCCCTTCTGCACTTCCTTAAATCCGATCAATCAACAACACGATCAACGACAGCGGCAGGTGCAAAAATGAAATGAACATCTGGCGCCGCGCCGCTTCACGCGAACACGTTTTATACAGTTTCCAGCAACTTACCGCCCAGTAAGCGTTGAGGGCGACAAGGATCAGCGTTGCCCACAAGCCAACCAAACCAAGGGCATAGCCCAACACGGCATTGCCGATCATCAGCAGACAAAATACCAGCGACAACATTCCGGTCGTCGAATCTTTTTCGCCGTTTTTTGAAGGCAACAGGTAAAAACCCGCCTTCTTGTAGTCTTCATCAGCCAGCCATGCCACCGCCCAGAAATGTGGAAACTGCCACAGAAACTGGAGGGTAAACAACATCAGCGCCGTCTGCGTAATGGCGCCTTCATGTACCACACAACCGATAATCAGGGGCAACGCGCCCGGCACGGCTCCCACGACCACAGAAAGTTGGGTCGAGCGTTTCAGCGGTGTATAGACGAAGGCATAACTCATCAGCGAAAGTGTGCCGAGAAAGCCGCTCAGCGGGCCAAACAGCGACAAAACCGTAATCCCGGCAATGGCCATCAGCCCGGCCCACAATACGGCTTTCGATACGCTCAGCCTGCCGGTGGCCACAGGGCGGTTTGCCGTGCGGGGCATAAGCAGGTCGTAGTCGCGCTCGAGCACCTGGTTCAGCGCGTTGGCGGCGCCCGTCACCATGAAGCCCCCGAATGCCAGCAGCGCCATAGCCGTCCAGTCCACTGCACCGCCGCAGGCGATTGCATAAGACATTACTGCAGAAAAAAGAACCAGCAGGGTCAACTTGAACTTCACCAGCAACCCAAAATCGGTTACGGATAGGATCAAGCCTTCCAGAATGGTTACCTGTTTTACCGGGTTGCGCTCCATTTATCGCTTATCGTAATGACTTGTTTTATCAATTAAAAGTTTGGCTCAACACACCGGCAATCAGTGCCCGTGATCATGCTCTCCTTCTTTCAGCGGTACATATTGCGGAACAAATTCTTCACCATCCTTGCCGTAATCGTAGGGCCAACGCTGAACGGCTGGAATATTGCCGGGCCAGTTGCCGTGGCCTGCCTTGATCGGCGTGGTCCATTCCAGTGTGTTGGCGCCCCACGGGTTTTTGGTCGTCATCTTGCGGCCGCTGAAAATCGAGTAGAAAAAGTTGATGATAAACAGCACCTGAAGGAAAAATACCACAATGGCTGCTACCGTGATGAACTTGTTCAGGTCTACAAAGTGCCGGAAAGAGTCGAAGTTGTCGATGCTGTAATAGCGGCGCGGCACACCGGCCATGCCTGTATAGTGCATCGGCCAGAAGATGGCATAAGCGCCGACCAGGGTTCCCCAGAAGTGTATTTTACCGAGTGTTTCGTTCATAAAACGGCCGAACATCTTCGGGAACCAGTTGTAAATACCGGCGAACATGCCGAAGAAGGCGGCAATACCCATCACAATGTGGAAGTGGGCCACTACGAAATAGGTATCGTGCAACTGGATGTCGATCGCGGAGTTGCCGAGGAAGATACCCGTCAGGCCACCGGAGATGAACATGGAAACAAAGCCCAGCGCAAAAGACTGGCAGAGTTGAACCTGAAGTTAGAGCCGTAAACCGTCGATATCCAGTTGAATACCTTAATAGCCGACGGCACTGCTATAATGAGGGTGAACACCACAAAGAAGTTGCTGATAAACGGATTTACCCCGGACATAAACATGTGGTGCGCCCACACAATGAACGACAGGAATGCAATGGCCAGAATGGAATATACCATCGCGCGATAGCCGAAAATAGGCTTGCGGGCGTGTACGGACAACACCTCCGAAACGATACCCATCGCAGGAAGGATGATGATGTACACCTCGGGGTGGCCCAGGAACCAGAACAGGTGCTGGTACAGGATGGGGCTGCCGCCTACACGGTCGAGTATCTGGCCGCCTACGACGATCTCGCTGAGGTAGAAAGAGGTGCCGAGGCTGCGGTCGAACATCAGCAGCAGCACGCCCGAGAACAATACCGGGAAGGACAATACGCCGAGAATGGCCGTGATAAAGAACGCCCAGATCGTCAGCGGCATACGCCACATATTCATGCCCTTTGTGCGCAGGTTCAGCACGGTAGTGATATAGTTGATACCACCCAGCAGGGCCGAAACGATAAACAGGGCCATGGAAACGATCCACATCGTCATGCCCGCCTTGGACCCGTCGGAAGCCTGCCCCAACGCACTTAGAGGGGGATAGGCCGTCCATCCGCCGGAAAAGGGCCCGGTACTGAGAAACAGCGACAGCAGCATCACCACACCGGCCAGGAAGAAGAACCAGTAGGAGAAGGCATTGAGCAGGGGCGACGCCATATCGCGCGCACCAATCTGTAGCGGAATGAGGATATTCGAAAAGGTACCGCTCAATCCGGCAGTCAGTACAAAAAACACGAGTATCGTGCCGTGCATGGTCACCAGTGCGTAGTAGAACTCAGGGTCGAGTTTTCCGATACCGGAATCGTTGACCTGAATCCATTTACCCAGAAGCGGCTTCAACCATGCCATATCAGCCTCGGGAAATCCGAGCTGAAGGCGAAAAACAATCGACATCGCAGCCCCGACAAAAGCCCAGAAGATACCTGTGATCAGGAACTGCCGGCCAATGATCTTGTGATCAGTGCTGAAGATGTAAGTGGTCAAAAAATTGGACTGAAACTTGTCGCCGTGGTGCTCTTCATGGAAATGATCATCATAACCCAGTTCCTGGGTAAGTTGTTCTTCCAATGTTTCGGCGGCGTTAACTACATGAGCCATAGCCAGGAGTTTTGAACGATTTTATAGTGAAACTGTCGCTGGGTTCGGTGTTGAAAAGGTCTAAAGCGGATTCGATGTGCCTAAAATGGTAAACTCGGTGCGGCGGTTCTTTGCGCGGTTCTCTTCCGTATCATTTGCCACCAGCGGCCGGGTATCGCCGTATCCCTTCGGACGGAGGCGACCGGCGGAGATGCCGCGGTCGGTCAGGTACTTGACCACCGCCGCTGCCCTTGCACCCGACAAAGCCAGGTTTGCCGACGGATCGCCGGTGTTGTCGGTATGGCCGGCCACTTCGATCGTAATACCGGAATATGCATTGAGTCCGGTAACGAGGTTGTCCAGTTCATACCGGCTGTTGGCGGTAAGCGTAGCCGAGCCTGATTCGAAGTTAATATGGTTGAGCGTCAGGGTTTTATCAGCAGGATCAGCCGATTCAACGGCTTTTTTCATGTTATCGCTGAATTCCTGTGCACGCTGACGCACCTCCATATCCAGCACCTTGCCTTTGTTGGGGTCGTCGTCTTTATCGCGAATCTGGGTGAGGTAGAACGACTCCTGTGTTTTATACCAGGCATCAAATTCTTCCTGCGACACTATCTTCAGAATACGTTTCATGGAGTAGTGTCCTTTTCCACAGAGTTCTGCACAAGCCAGTTCGTACTCGAATTTTTCCCAGCGTTTCGGTCCCGTAGGATCGGCAGCGTCGTTGGGTTTATTGAAATCGTCGTATTTGCGCAGTTCGTTGCGGTATTCCGCCGTCGTTTTTACGGGAGTGAAAATGAAGTAGGTCGGCATGCCGGGCACCGCATCCATTTTCACCCGGAAATGGGGCAGATAGAAGTTGTGTAACACGTCTTTGGCCGTGATGCGGACACGTACTTTTTTACCTACAGGGAGGTACAATTCCTGGCCGGGTATCACGTCGTCCCATGTCTTGGGATCGGTGAAGTCCATGCCCAACTGGTTGTTGGCGGTTGTCAGTTTGAAATTACGCGTACCCAGTTTCCCGTCGGGACCCGGATAGCGAATGATCCAGTTAAACTGTTGTCCGGTCGCTTCGATCTCGATATAGTCTTCATTCGGGTTGATATCAGCCATTACCGTATTCCAGGCATTGAGGCCGCGCACAACGAGAATCGTCATGACAACGGCGGGAACCGCCGTCCAGATCAACTCAAGCCGGTTGTCGTGGGCGATAAACTGCGCTTTACGCCCTTCCTGCCAGCGGTATTTGTACGCAAACCAGAACAAGGCAATATGGCAGATCACAAACACAATCCCGGTCAGCACCAGGGTGATGTGGAACATATCGTCCAGCGCGCCGCCATGAGCAGATGCCGCCTTGTGCGGGCCATAACCCATCATTTCATTTTTGTATTCCCAGGCCGAAATACATACGGAAACAAGGAATACGACCATGAAAACCAGCGACAACCAGCCATTCCATTTGCTGTTGTCACGCAGCACCTCACGCTCACCCTTGATCTGGGCGGTGAGCTCGGTAACTTTCCCGATTTGAACCAGGACGATAGAGATCAGAAGGACGCAGAGCAATATAATTAACGCTGTCATTGAATTTTTTTTGACTTTAACCCAAAGGTAAAATGGTTTGTTCAGGGGGTTGTTGGAATCAAATCTTAATTAGAATGGCTATAATTTAATCAATGGTGGCCGCCGCCGCCCTCGCTTTCAATTTGGGCGCCTGTCTCGTGATGCAGGCTTTCTTCAAGGTAGGGGTCTTTCATCGGAACAAGTGACACCCTTTCCAACTGATTGAACAGGAAGAAGATAAACAAACTGAGGAACCCGATCATAACCCCGATTTCTTCCAGGCCCGGTATGGTGAATCCCATTCGGAAACTGTAGGGTTCTTCGGATTCATGGCTGCCGCCGTGGCCCTCTTCCCCATGCGCTGCGGGTGCTTCCGCTCCGTGGGCGTCGCTACCGCTGTGATCTGCAGCCGGGTGTGCGGCCTCGGCCTCGCCGGCGTGTTGATCCTGGGTTTCCGGTTGGCCCCCGGCAGGCGGCGCATCTTGCCCGGTAGCCTGGCCACCGTCGTGAGCAGCCTCGGGTTGCGTGCCTTCAGCCTGGCCGCCGTGGCCTGCGGCATCTGTCTGCACCCCGGCCAAAGCCGTAGCCATTTCCGAAGAAGCGGGTTGAATGGTAGTGGTGGTGGAGCCTATTTTATCATGCCCGCCTTCAGCCAGTTCTTTGGCTTCCATGGCAGCAATGCGCGCGCCCGGCTTGATCATGTAGAAGTAATCCCACCAGTGACCGAAGAAAACGATCAGGGCAACAAAGAACATGGTACCGAACTTGCGCTTGTTGTCGTTGCGCATCAGGATAAGGAACGGCGCGACGAAGTTCATGAGCAGGTTGCCCCAAAACAGCACCGGGTAGTGATCCATCCTTTGTTTGAAATATATCGTCTCTTCACCGTTGTTCGCGTACCAGATCAGCATGAACTGGTCGAACCACAGGTAGGTCCAGAATACGCTGATCCCGAACAGGTATTTGCCCACGTCGTGCAGGTGATCGTGTGTTACATATTCCAGGTAGCCCAGCGATTTGAGGTAAATGATGATCATGACCGTCAGCGCAAGCGCTCCGAGCCATGCAGATGCTGTGGAATACCAGGCGAACATCGTGCTGTACCAGTGCGGGTCAACCGACATCAGCACCTGCCACAGGAATACAGCGCTCAGGAAGCCGCCGATGGGCAGGAAAGAAGCCGCCCATTTGCGCTCTTTTTTATAATAGTCCAAAGAGGACGTCTCATTGGTGTCCTGCGAAATGGAGTTCTGCCGCATTTTGAACGCCCAGAAGTACCAGATCGCCAGGAAGCCGACCGAGGCAATCGTGTAAAAAACGGGGTTCAGGAACCCTGATTTTCCGGCGATGATACGATCATAGTGTGCGCCTGCGGGGTCTGTGATGTTGAGGTTGGGATCGTTCCAGTGGTAGAGGTGATGCAGGTGCCCCCAAACGCCGATAGCAACAATGCCCATCAGCACGAGACCTACCATCATAAACTGTCCCATTCCTTCCCAAATACGCTTGATCACCGTCATCCAGCCGGCAAACGCCGTGATCTGAGCCGCGAGGAAGAACACAGCCATAAAGGCGATGGCAGTGAAATACACCGAGTTGTGGAGAAAGTTTGTCCAAAAACGGGTGTGGTAGGCATCGTCGTTCAGGGCAGAGAGAACGAGACACAACAGGCCCAATACCATGCCGCCGATGAGCACGCGTTTGGTTTTGCCTTCAAAAACGAATTGCGTATTGGTCAGATTCATATCGCAAGTTGGGCATAGCCCGGTAATTTTTTTTGTAGTAACAGGGTTTTTGGAGCGTGATTATCACAGGTTTTCCTTTTACTGTACCGGTGCTGGCGCCACACGGGCCGGGCCCGTCGCTTCTCCTTTTGCCGGTTTTTCGATATTGCTGATGGTATTGGCCGTTTCGCTGTATTCCGCGCTGATGGATTTTGCCTGCAGCGAGCGAATGTAGTGGATCACCTGCCAGCGTTCTTCAAAAGACAGTTTGTCGGAATAGCCGCCCATCACATTTCTTCCATACATGGTGGCAAAATAGAAACGCCCGTTTCCGGCGCCGATCATATCGCTGCCGATCAGGTTCTTGGGCTGGGCAGGGTACTTGGTATCGGGCATCGATACCAGCCAGCCCTGTCCGTCGCCTTTTTCACCGTGGCAGATGCCGCAGTAAATATTGTACAGCCCCTTGGCGCGGTCAAGCCCTTCTTTGGTAATCGGGAAGGGGTTGTCTTTCATTTCCTGCTCGCAACGGAGACGGTCTTCTTCCGTATTTTCGTAATAGAAAGGCGCCGAACCGTTTACCGGAGCGGCAATGGCGTTATCTGCATTGTTGCCGCGCACATAACCGATGTCCTGACCATAATAGGCGGCAGTATAACCGCGCGGAATGGTGCCGTGTACTTTACCGTGCGGCTTCGAAAGTTGAGCTTTGGAAAACGTGCTCTTGTCATCCCAGTGGTTCCAGTAGTATGCGCTGTACTGGTTGGCCTCGTAGCCGACAGGGTGGTACATGTCGGGCATGTACTCATGGCCGGTTTTGTTTTTTCCGGCAGGAGAGCATAGCGAAAACAGCCAGGCAAACAAAGCAACACCGAGGATCGCGCCAATTGCGTATTTCATTGTAATGGTTGTATTTATAAAAGGTTTAAAGGTCTCGGGATATAAAGGTTTAAGGGTTGGGGCACTACATCATTTTCACATTGACTTCCGATGCGCCGGTGTTGGTGAAGAATCCCTGAAGGTTTTTCACATCGCTGTCCGGAGCGTCGGTCACATCAAAAGCGATGCAGAATTTATCGTCCGTGATGCGGTTGTCGAGCGTATTGGCTTTCACGCCCGGCCACATGCCGCAGATGGTATAAAAGGTGATGGTCATGCCCCAGGCGGAGAAAAGCACCGTCATCTCGAATGTGATCGGAATGAAGGCGGGCACAGACCAGTACGGCTTGCCGCCGAAAACGATCGGCCAGTCGCTCGTAAATATCCAGGTCATGGCGAGAAAACCAAATAATGCACCGATCGCGCCATACACGAAACCGAGTATGTGCAGGCGGCTTTCTTTCAACCCGAGGATGGGATCGAGGCCATGCACCGGAAAAGGCGTAAATACATCCATGATATCAAGATGCGCCGCATTTGCGGTTTGGACCGCGCCTTTCAGGTTTTCTTCGTCGTTGTAAAGTCCGTAAAGGACTTTTTTACTTTCAGCAGCCATTTTATATTACAAGGTTTGAATTTTTAATATTGAAGTGCCCTCAATCAGGTCTTTCCTCAATGCTCTTTTTCCTGTGTTTTTGTCGCTTCCGGGGTGTGTGCATGTCCTTTGGCAGCGTTCGGCCCGATATACTGGTCGCCGGCAACTTTCAGGATAGCCTTGATCTCGGCGATGGCAACCACAGGCGCCACACGGGTAAAGATCATGTAGAGTACGAAGAACAGGCCGATGGTGCCGGCGAAAATGGATATCTCCACCCAGGATGGGGAATAATAGCTCCAGGAAGAAGGCAGAAAGTCGCGGGCCAGCGTGGTGGCAATAATCACAAAACGCTCGAACCACATACCGATATTCACCACGATGGAAAGGAAAAAGGTCCACCAGATACTGCGGCGGATTTTCCGCGACCAGAACAACTGCGGACTAACCACGTTGCAGAACATCATGCCGAAATAGGACCACCAGTAAATACCAAACACGCGGTTATAGAAGTCGAATTGTTCGTAAATATAGCCCGAATACCAGGCGATGAACAACTCTGTCAGATAGGCCACACCTACGATCGTACCCGTAAGCACGATCACCTTGTTCATCGATTCGATGTGGTTAACAGTGATATATTCCTCCAGTTTCAGCACTTTCCTGGTAATTACCATCAGGGTTTGTACCATGGCGAATCCGGAGAAAATGGCTCCTGCAACAAAGTAAGGCGGGAATATAGTGGTGTGCCAGCCCGGTATGACCGACGTGGCAAAGTCGAAGGATACGATGGTGTGTACCGAAAGTACGAGCGGTGTGGAAATACCTGCAAGCACCAGCGACAGGGCCTCGTGGCGCTGCCAGTGTTTGGCGCTGCCGGTCCATCCGAAGGAGAAAATCTCGTATATCTTGCGGCGGAGCCCGGTCGCCCGGTCGCGCACGGTGGCAAGGTCGGGAACAAGGCCCGTGTACCAGAACAGGAGCGATACCGAGAAGTACGTCGATATGGCAAACACGTCCCAGAGCAGCGGAGAGTTAAAGTTTACCCACAACGGGCCGCGCGTGTTGGGGAAGGGAAAGATAAAAAACGCGAGCCAGACGCGCCCCATGTGGAAGATAGGGAACTGTCCGGCGCAGATCACGGCGAATATCGTCATGGCTTCTGCCGCGCGGTTTACCCCCGTCCGCCAACGCTGGCGGAACAGCAGCAAGATCGCAGAAATCAAGCGTTCCGGCGTGACCGATACCGATCCACCAAACGAAGTTGGTGATATCCCAACCCCAGTTGATGGTGCGGTTCAGGTTCCAGGAACCAATACCTTTCCATACCGTCCACACGATAGCGAAAATGTACAGGCCGAGAAGAGCCGAGGCGAGGGAAAACACAACAATCCATTCCCTCGAAGGCGCTTTCTCAGTGGGTGTGCACAAATCCTCCGTGATATTGTGGTAGGACTTATTGCCTTCAATCAAAACGTGCCGAACCGGCGCAACTGCTTGAGACATAATTTTTTTAAATTATGAATGATGAATGATGGATGATGAATCAGGTGCGATAACCATTCATCATTCATCATTTATCATTTATCATTCAAGAATAGAGTTCTTCGTTACTGTTTGTAATTTTCACGGAGTAGTTCACCGCAGGGCGTACGTTAATTTCCTCCAGTACTTTATATGCCATGGCTCCGGCGGCTTTGGTCATCTTGCTGACTTCGCTGTCGGGGTTGTTGAGGTTGCCGAATACGATCGCACCGGTCGGGCAGGCGGTCTGGCAGGCCGTCCGCACATCGCTGTCCATGATGGCGCGGCTTTCGCTTTTGGCCGTGAGTTTGCCCTCCTGGATACGCTGAATGCAGAACGTGCACTTTTCGATTACACCGCGTGAACGGATCGTCACGTCGGGGTTCAGCACCATGCGCACGAGGTTGTCGGCATAGTACGGCAGTTCGTCGCCTTCGGCGTGGAACACGCGCTCTTCGTTTGCCGGCCATACATCGGCCGTGGTGTAGTCGAGCCAGTTGAAGCGGCGGACTTTGAACGGACAGTTGTTGGCGCAGTAGCGCGTACCGATACAGCGGTTGTAAGCCATCTGGTTAATGCCTTCCATCGAGTGGTTGGTCGCAGCCACCGGACATACGTTTTCGCAAGGCGCGTTGTCGCAATGCTGGCACATCAGGGGCTGGTACACCACTTTCGGGTTTTCCAGATCGCCGTAGAAATAGCGGTCGATGCGCAGCCAGGTCATTTCGTGGTGGCGGTGTACTTCGCCTTTGCCGACAACAGGTACGTTGTTTTCGCTCACACAGGCTACCTGGCAGGCGCCGCAGCCGACACAGGCATTCATATCGACATACATGCCCCATTTCATGCCCGTTCCAAAATACGCGCCGGTATCGGGGTAGAGCGTCTGGGCATTGAGGTGTGCAGATTCCTCGTGGAATTCCTCCATCTCTTTGTCAAACCTGGCCAGGTCGTTGACGTTCGCATGGAAAATGATGGAGCGGTCGGTGAGGGCGCCCTGGAAACCTTTCCAGCCGAGGGACTTTTCATCGACGTTGATTTTGGCGCCTTCTTCCTTGCCGATATCCTGCACCCCATCGTGTGGTGGTGCTGAACACAGGGAAAGTGTTTGTCGACACCTACCTTATCGGATACCTTGACGTCTTTGGCAAAATATTGGATCAGGCCGCCTTCTACCGGAAGCCAGGGGTTCACATTGACGCCGAAACCGACGCCGCAACCACCCGATTCGCGGCCGCCGCCGAGGGCGATGGCGACAGTACCGGGCATCTGACCGAAGGTGCGCACAACGGTGCAGGTCAGTTTTTGGCCATTGATTTCCACTTCGACATTATCGCCATCGTTGAGGCCTTTCCAGCCGTTGATCTCGTTGACGCCGTCCCACTCTACCGGAATGCTGAGGTAGTTACCCCAAACGGTGCGTGTCACCGGATCGGGCATTTCCTGCAACCAGGGGTTGTGTGCGTATTGTCCACCGCCGATGTTGACCGTTTCATAGAAGGAAATTTCCAGCTCCGTACCCGATGGTTTGGAAACGGCATCCGGGTTAAGCGACACTTCGTTCATGGTTGCCACAACACCGGCAGCAGGGATATCGAGCACACCATCGTGCAGGCTCATATCCCAGAATGCATCTGTTGTGCCGTATTTGGTTTGGCGGCCGAATACTTCGCTTGTCCAGTGCGCCTTCAGGTATTGGTAATAAGCTTGTTCGTCCTGACGATTGAGGTTTGCGCTATCAGCCCATTCGAGCAGACTGTGTTCTGCCTGGCGGGTATTAAACAACGGCGCAATGGTCGGCTGAATAAGGCTGAGGTGGCCAGCTTTGGGTTCGGCATCGCCCCAGGATTCGAGCATGTGGTGGGCAGGAGCCGAGTGCGTGCACAGTGCCGTCGTCTCGTCCATGATACCGGAGAAGGAGATACGGGCGCCGACTTTGGCAAAAGCCTCTTTGAATTTGGCGGCATTGGGCAATTCGTAAGCGGGATTGGCGCCCCATACGATAACTGTCGCCACCTGGCCGGCATTCATCTCTTCGATCAGGCGCATCATATCGCGTTCGTCGCCCTGGCGCTGTATCGAAGCGGCGCTGAAGTCGACCGTAGCGTTGATATTACCAAGCAGGTCATTGATTTTATTGACGTACACCTGCTCCATGATATTGTTGGAGCCGCTGACCACGAGCGATTTGCCCTTGTGGTCGGCCAGGTTGCGGGCCATTTTTTTGATGGCGGAAGCAGCTTTGGCGTCGCTGAGTTTTGGTCCGCCGCTGTTGCCGGTCAGTTCGTTGTACAGCGCCACGATGGCAGCGCCCTGTTCGCTCGGTTTTACCAGGATGCGGTTGTCTGCATTGGAGCCTGTGAGCGACATATGGCTTTCAACCTGGTAGTGGCGCGACATGCTGGCGCCTTTGGCGCTGGCTACTTTTCGGCGACTGGCATAGGCGCGGGCGTATTCGACCGGGCTGATCCAGGTGCCGAGAAAATCGGCCCCAAAGGACACGATCACTTCTGCATCGCCGAATTTGTAGTCCGGAACAACACGTACGCCGAAACACTGCTGGTTAGCGGCCAGCAAGGCGGCATGCGACACGGGGTCGCAGGTCACCACACGGCTGTTCGGGTATTTGGTGGTGAATTCGGCGAGGGCCTTTTTTGCCGTCGGGCTGATAATGGTATTGGTGATGAGGCGGACAGTACCACCTGCAGCGAGTTTGGCTTTCACCTCGCGGTCGAGGGCGCTCCACTCCTGCTTGGTCACATTGCCTTCTTTTACGGCTCCGGCGTGCTGGATGCGGCGATTATCGTACAGGCTGAGCACGGCAGCCTGCGCGCGGGCGCTTGTGCCGCCCTGGGTCACGCTGCTCAGGCTGTTGCCTTCGATCTTGATCGGGCGGCCTTCACGTGTTTTCACCAGCACAGCGCAGTAATCGCCGCCCTGTACGAATGAAGACGCAAAGTAGTTGGCCACGCCCGGAACGATTTCATCCGGTTTGGTGACGTACGGAATGGCTTTTTTGACCGGGATCTCGCAGGAGGCGGCAATGGTAGCCGCACCGAGACCGAAACCAAGCAATTTCAGGAAATCGCGGCGGTTGGTTTCCCATTGACCGTCGGTTTGGTCAATGTTCTCAATAGAAAACTCTTTATCAGCCGATTGCAGGAAGGACTCGTCCCGCGTCAAATCTTCAGTGCTGACCCAAATACCGTTGTCGTGGTGCATATATTTTATAATGATGAATTATGAATGATGAATGATGAACGGGGTGATTCACATATTCATCTTCGTAATTGGATTCCGTTTTGGCTGTTGATGATATTAGTTGATCAATGCTTATCTGCAAACACTTATCACTTAACACTCATCACAATTAATAGTGGCATTTTTGGCATTCAAGGCCGCCGATATCTTCTACGGTGACTTTATCGCGCTTGCCGGATTTGAGTTCTTTGTGGTAACGCTCGTACTGTTCGTAGTAAGCGTTATCGGCAAATTTGACCTCTGTTTCGCGGTGGCAGTTGATACACCAGCCCATACCCAGGGTGGAGTACTGGTACACGACGTCCATCGTTTCAACCGGACCGTGGCACTTCTGGCAGGCGACCTGGGCGACAGAGACGTGCTGGGAGTGGTTGAAATACACGTGGTCGGGCAGGTTGTGGATACGGGTCCATTCGATCGGGCCCTGTATTTTGCCGTTCAGGTCGTTCTTGAGTGCCTTCACGATGCCATCCCATTCGTTTTCAACGGTCATGCGGCCATTGTCGTCTATAGCGGTGAGGCTGTTGGCGGCCATGTATTCCTGACCGATCCATTTTTTGTACAGTTCTTCGATCTGCTTGTCGCTCCAGTTCTCGTAGTCGGTAATGTATTTGCTCTGGATCGGATCGAAACCGATAGAGGCGAATATCTTGGTGATCTCGGAGGTGCCGCTTTTAGAGCCTTTCTTCACTGCGGAGTGGCAGTTCATACAGGTATTGGTGCCCGGAATCGAGGAATGTTTCGAGCGGCGCGCCGAGTCGTGGCAGTACTGGCAGTCGATTTTGTTGGTTCCGGCGTGCAGTTTGTGGCTGAAGGCAATCGGCTGATCGGGTTCGTAGCCCTGTTCGCGGCCCATTTTGGTCGCATTGTCTACCGTTTTGTAGCCAAAAATAAGCGTAACCGCAAATACCATGAAAGCGATAGCGCCTTTGCTGGTCAGCGTTTGTACCAGTGTTTTCTGGATGGGCGCCTGGCCGGCCTGAACGCGGGTGATGTTGCCCAGGTTGTTGATGATGCGCATGAGCGCGAAGGCCAGCAGGCCGAGGATCGTCGTCAGACCGATGAACATCCAGGGTGTGCTGCTTTCCGGCTTGCCGCCGGCGCCGGGTGTGGTTGCCGTCGCCCCGGTACCCGGAGGCGGCGCCGTCGCCACATTGTTGATGTACAGCAGCATGCTTTCGATCTGCTCGTCGGTCAGGCCCGGGAAATTGTTCATGAGGGTCGGCTTCCACTTCGCCCACAGTTCGTTGGCGCGGGGGTGGCCTGAAGCAATAAGTCCCTGCGAATTGCGAATCCAGGCATACAGATCTTTTCGTGGAAACTCGGCCCAACGCTCTTCCACCCCCGCCAGTGCCGGACCGGTGAGGTTATCCTTCATGTTTTTGTTATGACAGGAGGCGCAGTTAGCGATGAAAAGGTTCTTGCCTTCTTCTACCGTGGGAGCCGCCCGAAGTACGAGCGTGGCTGCAAAAAGGAGCGTGAAAACCCAACAAATACGTTTCAGCAACATATCGGAATGTGTAGTTGTATTATTTCAAATGTCTGATCTGGCGGCTATCCAGGGTGATCTGTGTCATGCCATTAACTGCGCAAAATTACCAACGCGCCCATTTCCTCAAAGCGTAGTGTCAAGATTGTGTCCTATTTAGATGAACTCTAAACAGACGCATTGTATTTCAAAGGTTAATGAACCGTTAAAAATTGTGGCGCAAAGGTAGACAAGGAATGCACGATTGCAAGAGGCACGCATAATTTTTCGGGTACAGAAAAAGAGGGCGCCTCACAAGTCTGTCAGGCTTCATGGCTGACAGACTTGCGAAACACCCTCCGGTTTCTATACGCTTATCCACATTGGGCTCAGAAGGAATACCGCAGACCGACCTGTAATTGCCAGCGCGATGCCAGGCTGAAATCGTTGAAGAAGGTCGTACGCGGCGTGGTATCGAACGTATAGGTCGGTACGGTGTTATCCACCGTAACCGCCAGCGGTTGCACCAGACCCGTATAGGTAGCGTATTGGCGCACGCCCCAGTCGGAATTAAGCAGGTTGCCCACATTGAGGATGTCGATGCTCAACTGGATCACATTTTTGTTCGGCAGGGAATAGTCCTGCAGGATACGCATGTCCCAGCGACTGTACCAGGGGCTGAGCGCTCCATATTTCTCGGCATACCGGCCGCGGTTGTTGCGCAGGTAATTGTCTTGTGCGATGTACCATTTCAGCGCTTCGCGTTGAATATTCTGGGCGGCGGCATCTCCGCTGAAGTTCATTTGTCCGATCTCGGCATCTGTTGGAATATACAACAGGTCATTCAGACCCGAGCCGTCGTTGTTGATATCGCCGGCATAGGTATAACTAAACCGTCCGCCCTGTACATACTCGCTGAACAATGAAATGGTGGTGCCAAAACTGCCGTACCGGAATCGTTTGCTGAATGCCCCTACAAAACGGTGTTTGTTGCCGTACAGGGAAGGTGCCAGTTCGGGTGTATTCGTATTCTGAATGTTTGCGGGATTGCGGTCGTAGGCGTCCGATGATATTTCTGCATCGATGGAGGCACCATCCCTGGCATCCAGGTAGTTGTAGCCCATCATCAGGGAAGACCCGTCGGACCAGGTCTTGGTCACCTGGAATGAAGCGTTGAACTCGTGTCCTTTGTTTATATTGGTGAAAACATAGGCGTTCGTCGGTCCGCCAAACACCAGTGCACGGTCGCCGGCCAGGTAAATCGGACGGCCATCGGGACCGGTCAGGCGGCCAGTGGGTTTCCGGAGGCCGAAATTGCGCACCATCATGTCGTTGATGGTTTTTGTATAAAGCAAATCGACCGTGGCGGTCCAGTTATTACCGAGTTTGTGGTCGTAGCCAAGGTTCGTGCGCCAAACCTGAGGAAATTTGAAATCGGGATCGGTCACACAGTAAAAGAAAAAGTCCGGATTGGCCACCTGGTTACCGATCCATACAAAGGGAAAACGGCCGGAGAAAAGACCGGAGCCGCCGCGCAGAATTCTGGAGCGGTTGCCTGCTATGTCGTAGTT
Organism: Lewinellaceae bacterium; assembly: GCA_016712415.1. Classification (GTDB taxonomy): domain Bacteria; phylum Bacteroidota; class Bacteroidia; order Chitinophagales; family Saprospiraceae; genus M3007. The sequence continues at coordinate 23,684 of JADJRC010000030.1, forward strand.
GAAACCCACACGCGGCGAGATGAGCGGCGTCTGCTTGGGCAGTATGGTATGGTCGAACATGACGGGACTGCCATTTTCATCGTAGTATTCAATATCGGGGGCATAGGTGCCGCCATCAGCCAGCAAACCGCCTTTCCGGGCGATGTTTTCCTCGATTTTCTTTTTGGTATCGAAGTAAAGCGGCAAATCCATGCGCAGGCCTACCGTCAGATTGAATTTTGGCGTAAGCGCCCATTCGTCCTGGGCATACAGGGCAAACTGTCCGAGATTGGTTTCAGCCAGCGCCCAGGAGTTATTGGCGTTGTTGGCGTCGAAAGCATCGCGTGCGCCTTGCACCTCGGCATCCATTCCACCCGAATTGATCCATTGGGCAAAAGTGTCGATATCGACACCTGGAATATCAAATACCCGGAAACCATAGCCCGTGAGGTTGAAGGAGTTATTGAAATCGAAACGCTCCAGACTGGTTCCCAGCGTGATATTGTGCTTGCCGGCGTAAATGTTGAAGTTGTCGTTGATCTGGTAAACGTTCTGATCAAGTACGTTGTGTATGGAGAATGGCTCATGTCCGGCGATGATGTAACGATCGCCGTCCTGGGCGATATTCAAGACGGGAAATGGCGCGGAGAATGGGTCGCGGGTATCGCGGAAAGCGGAAAAGCCTACCTGTAATTTGTTCGCGTATTTGTTTCCAAAAAGGGATTTCAACTCTGCGATACCGGAATAAAGTTTGTTGTTGATGCGGTAGCCTGAATTGAAAAACTGGAGGGTCGTGGCATCGGGGCCGCGTCGACCGATGGCAGAAGGTGTGCCGGTTTTTCGCGGAAGGCGTCGAGGAAATTGCCCGTCACAGTCAGTTTATGCACAGCGTTGATATTCCAGTCGATTTTGATCAGACCTTTCTGGTTGTTGGTATTGTGCTTGAAATTTTCATAAGGCCCGGTTTCATATCCATAGCGCTGAAACAATAGATCGGATACAAGGTCGAGGTCGGAAGCCAGTACCCGCGATTCGTTCGAGGCGCCTGTGCCGCGGTTGGCGACGAAGTTGGAGCCGAGGTCGGAGCGGCGTTCGATTTCGAGGTTGGCAAAAAAGAACAGTTTATCGCGAATGATTGGTCCGCCGAAACTGAAGCCTGTCTGTACTTGACGCAAGTCGCCGCGGAATACCTCCTGGTCGCGCACCTTGGTGCCGATCATGTCTTTGTTGCGATAAAATGCGAATACTGTTCCGGAGAAGTTGTTGGTGCCTGATTTTGTCACGGCATTGATCGCCGCGCCTGTAAAGCCCGCCTGTGATACATCGAACGGCGCAATAGCCACGTTGATCTGGTCGATGGCGTCGAGCGAAATAGGCTGTGCGTCGGCCTGTCCGCCCGGAGTAGCGGCATCCAGGCCAAAGGGGTTGTTGAAAATCGTACCGTCGAGCGAGTAGTTGTTGAACTGGTCGTTGCGGCCGCCAAAACTACCGCCTTCGGCCGACATCGGCACCAGCCGGGTAAAGTCGGCGCTGGAACGTGTAATCGTAGGCAGGGTGCGCAACTGTTCGCTGCTGACGCTGCCGCCTGCGCCGTTGGCCCGGGTATTAGTTCGCGCCACAACATCTACCTGCCCGAGTTGTGCATTGGACTCGGAGAGCAGAAAATTTTGTTCAAACTTCTCGCCGAGCCGCAAAACGGGAAGTGTCAGTTCCTGGTTTTGAAAGCCTGTGTAGGCAACCCTGATCTGGTACGGGCCGCCGATGCGCAGGTTGGGCAACGTGTAGCGCCCGTCGGGTCGCGTGGTGACTGCATAGCCGGTTCCGGAAGGCGTGTGGGTGGCCATGACCGTAACGCCAGGCAGCCCTTCGCCGTTGGAGTCCGTAATAAGAAAAAATCTTCATAACGATTGGTTTAGTGTAAAAAATGGATTGATAAACGGTTTCGATGGCGAAGTTAACACAGACTTAATATTGTCCGTATTAAGTTTTTGCCGGGAAAATCGGCCGGTGGATGCAACGGTATTGCCGGCCTGACAACGGGAAACGAATATCGCGGGCATTATCCCGAAATGCGCCGAATTCTGTTTTCTTTCCTCCGATTATTACCGCTACTTTTGCGCCGTTTTTTGCCTTAACCAAACATTCAAAGGACACCGTTCCGGTACACATTATGGATGCTAACAGCCGAATTTACGTCGATTCAGAAATTGGAAAACTAAAAAAAGTAGTCGTACACCGCCCCGACGAGGGCATCGCACGCATTACCCCCAAACGGGCCGGCGAACTCCTGTTTGACGATATAGTGCACCTGCCCAATATGCAGGACGAGCACGACATTTTTATAGGCGTGCTCAAGGCATTTCTCGGAAAGGAGAATGTACTCGAGGTGCGCGACCTGCTCGCCGAAAGCACCCGCGACGAGGAAAGCAAATACGAGGTTATCAACAAGATCACCGATTTCGAGGAACTGCCCTACTCTTTCATCCCGCGCCTGGCAGGCCTGTCTCCCGAACAGCTGGCCGATACGCTCATAACCGGCTACCTCGAACCCGAAGACCGCATCCTGTTCGACCCCATTCCCAACCTGATCTTTACCCGCGACATTGCCGTGACGGTAAAAGACTACGTTATCATCACGAAGGCAAACAAAACGGCGCGCTTCCGGGAGAATTTCCTGACCCGGCTCATTTTCAGCAGCCACCCTGTCTTCAGGCGCCTCAAGGCCGACGGCAAGACCATCAACCTCAACCGCGTGGACAAGTTTCCGCCCAACAAAAAAGGCGAGACCATCAGTGTCGAAGGCGGCGACGTCATGATGCTGAACAAGGACTACCTGCTCATCGGCTGCTCGGAGCGCACCAATGAATACGCGTTCCAGATGATCAAAAATTACCTGTTCGACCGCGGTATCATCAAAAACGTGGTGCAGGTGAACATCCCTGCCGAACGCACCTATATGCACATCGACACCGTATTTACCCAGATTAACCACAACCACATGGTGGGTTATTTCCCAATCGTAAAGGAAGGCCTGGGCTCTTATGTGGATGTACACCGCTCCAATGGCGAGACCGTTGAATATCCCAGTCTACGCGATTTCCTGCTCGCCGAAGTGAACCCCAAGATGGAATTCATCTGGGCCGGCCGCGGCGAAAGCCCATACCAGGAGCGCGAACAATGGACCGACGGCTGCAACCTCGTGGCGCTCAAGCCGGGTGTCGCCGTCACTTACGACCGCAACCCCGTCACCGAACGCGCCTTTAAGGATTTCGGCTATAAAGTGATCGGCGCCGAGAAACTGCTGCGCGATATAGACAATGGTAAAATCACACCGGACAAGGTGGAAAACACGATCATTACAATACCGTCGAACGAACTGTCGAGAGCAAGAGGCGGGAGCCACTGTATGACGTGCCCGATCGAAAGAGAAGAAATTTAAGTGATAAGTGGTAAGTGGTAAGTGGTAATAAGTGGTAAGTGATGAGTGGTAAGTGGTAAGTGGGTAAGTGGTAAGTGGTAAGTGGTAAGTGGTAAGTGGTAAGTGGTAAGTGGTAAGTGGTAAGTAAGTGGTAAGTGGCATACCGGAATTTATGAATTCTCAGAACTCCAGTACATTGAAAATCAATGTGTTGCCGAGATTTGTTTTTACAAACCAATTTACTTTTAGTATAAGTGGCAAGTGACAAGAGCCTGGCAATCACCACTTATCACTTACCACTTACCACTCATCACTTACCACTTACCACTTATCACTTACCACTTATCACTTATCACTTATCACTTACCACTTATCACTTATCACTTACCACTCTATCACTGAAAGATATGTATGTTCACGAAGTCCAGTTAAGGGTCCGCTACGGCGAAACCGACCAGATGGGTTATCTCTATTACGGCAACTACGCCCAGTACTTCGAGGTAGGCCGGGTGGAGATGATCCGCTCGCTGGGTCTGACGTACAAGGAACTGGAGGACGTATACGGTATCTGGCTGCCTGTAATGAGCCTGGAAATGCGTTTTGTCCGGCCGGCTTATTACGACGACCTGCTGACCGTGCGTTCGGAACTACGCGTATTGCCCGATGAATACATCACCTTTCATGTGGAAGTATTCAATGAAAAAAAGAAACTGGTGAATGCGGGCCGCGTAAGACTTTGTTTCTTTGAGGCGAAGACAAAAAAAGTTGTACACGCCCCGGAGTACCTGCTGGAAAAACTAAGGCCTTATTTTAAGTCCTGATCTTGATTTTTACCGTTGAAACGATATAAATTCTTTCGCAATCTCATCCGCTATTTTGTCCGCCATCCCCTTTGGGTACGTACCCTGGAATGGTCTAGAACGCATTCCATGCCGGGGCTCAACCGAATACCCCTGTACAATCTGATCCTGTTTATCGACAAGGAAACCCGCGACGATGCCATCACCACCCGCGCCAACAGCATGGCCTTTAGTTTCTTTATGGCCATTTTCCCGGGAATCCTGGTATTGATCTCGCTATTGCCCTATTTCCCGATCAGCATGGACTTTTTCGGCACGCTCCAGGGTTCGATCAAGGAAGTAATGCCCGGCAAGGCCGGCGACATGATTTTCGGAACGATCAAGGATATCGCTACCAAACCGAAAGAGGGATTGCTGTCGGCGGGCTTTTTCCTCGCCCTGTGGTTTGCCTCCAACGGCATGCTGTCGATGATGAAGGGGCTTGAAAAGGACTATCCCATCACCTTTAAACGGCGGACGGCATTCCAGAAACGCCTGATGGCCCTGCAACTGACCTTCCTGGTCGGGTTTGTATTGGTGGCCTCCGTGATCCTCGTAATCCTGGGCAACACCATTCTCCATTTTGTTTTTCAGTATATCCACGTGGATGTGCTGACCCGCATCGCTTTCTCTTCGCTGCGCTGGGTGGTGGTGGTGCTGCTGTTCTACACCCTGTTTTCCATGATCTACCGGTACGGATCGTCGACCCACCACCCTATCCCGTTCGTCAACCCCGGCGCCGTGCTCGCCACACCGCTTTCCATCCTGACATCCTGGGGGTTTTCATTCTATGTGGACAATTTCGGCAACTACAACAAACTCTACGGCTCTATCGGCACGCTGATCGTTCTGATGATCTGGATACAATTGAACTGCATGATCCTGCTCATCGGCTTCGAACTGAACGCCGGGATCGCCGTGCTGCGCGACCTGCGCAAAGTGCAGCAAGAAGAGTCGGCCAGGGCAGGCGTGCGGAAACACTAAAAACCGTCCGGGAAATCACGAGAGGCAAAATAAGTACTCGCCGGCGCCGTTATATTTCGCATTGTCAATATCCTGTTTACGAAACCTTCAAAGTTTCATAAACATTACGCGCACTGATGCTGAAAACCTGACGGCGCGAAGTTTACATCCAAACCTTTTTAAAAACCCAAACCATGAAAACCTACCTCAAATGCCTTTTTGGCCTGGTGTTTCTGTACCCCACACCCTCCTTTTCCACCGCCAACAGCGATTTTTCCACTCCGGTTATTTGCAATAATGCGTCTTTCCACATCCTTGTGGCGAGTGCTGAAGTTCGTTTTTCACCCGCACAGGATTCCGGCATCGGCGCGTATTTCGTGCCCATGCTGGCGTATTTCCGCCAGTCGTGCACCAGGGAACAACAGATTTTGCTCGCCGATGTGCAGCGCCTGAAAAAACGACTTGAAAAACCGGGAGCGGATCAGGCCGCCCTGTCGCAGCAAATTGCCGCCCGTCAGGCCGACTACGCCGCTTTGTACAAGATAGCGGATCATTACGAAACGTACGACGGCGCCATCTGGAAAATGGCGGAACTCCTCGCCGAAAACGCACCCGACGGCGTCTACGACGAAACGGCGCTCGAACTGATCAGAAAAGGCCGCATCGACGAAGCGCGCGCCGTCCTGCGCGAGCCCGCTAAAGGCGATGACTGCGATACGGTTGCCGTGCTTCGAACCATTCAGCGCTACCTGCTCGACGCGAACCTGGCCCAACTCCAGTTGAAATGGGATGAGGCGACGCGCAACTACGAGCGGGCCATCGCCGCAGACAGCACGGAACCTTTCAGCCACACCGTATTCGCCACATTCCTGAACTACCGGGGGGATCACGCCGGCGCGCTCCGGCACAACCAAATTTACCTGGGACTCGATATATCGGAACGCAACAAAGCCGTTTGCCTCAACAACTTGGCCCTTTCCCTCTACGCCCTGAACGACCTGCCGGCTGCGGAAAAAGCGCTCGCCGAATCGATGCGCATCAGCGAACGCCTGGCGCAACAGGACACGGCGAAAAACCTGCACGACCTCGCCCGGGCAACCTCCAACTCGACCATCCTGCTCCGGGAAAAAGGCAATATGGCCGCCGTGGAAAAAGTCCTGATGAAAAACCTGGACATCAACAGGCAACTGTACGCAAGCGACCCGCAGCAGTACGCCCCGACATTGGCCCGGACATTCGATCGCCTGTGCGCGCTGTATTTCGAGGTACAAAACCTCGAAGCGCTGGAAAAAAGCCTGCGCAGAACACCTTTCCCTCTGCCGCCAATTGGCAAACGACAACCCGGCCGCCTTTGAACGGATCTGGCCGCGGCATTGAACCGGAAGGCCATCGTGCTGCGCATCAAGGGCGAAATCAACGCCTCGGAAAACGTGTTCTTCAAATCCATTGCGCTTTACAGAAGCCTTTCCGCTGCCAACCCGCTCCTTTACGAACGCGAACTGGCCAGCCGCCTCGTCGACCTGAGCTATCTGTATCTCGACAAGGGAGAATTGGCTACGCAGGAAAAACTGCTCGCCGAAGCCCTCGCGCTCAACACCCGTCTGGCAGAAATCGCTCCGGCTGCAGGCAGTCCGAAAACCGCTTTCCTGACCATGATGACCGCCATCGTAAACATGGAAGCCGGCAAAATGGTACAGGCCGAAAATCTGCTGGAAAAAGCCTACACCCTGGCCTGTCAATCCCTGGAATCGCCCGTCAGTCAACAGGTGAAAACAGACGTGGAGCTTCAACTCGCCCGGTTGGCGGTGGCGCCGCTCGAAAAAGAACTGGAAACAGCCGAAGGCACAGCCGGCCTTATTGCCGTTTACAGGAAAATGGCGGCTGTCTGGGAAAATGAAGCGAAAAAGTACCCGGACAATACCGCCTTGCAAGAACGGATCACCCAGACATACATCGACATATCCTGGTACCAGTTGCTGGAGGAAAACTTTGAAGAAGCGGAACGATCTGCACGGCGCGGCCTCGAATCGGTCCCCGACGAACCAGCCCTGCGCTGCAACCTTGCCCATGCTTTGCTTTTCCAGGGCAAATACGCCGAAGCGGTCGCCATTTACACCGCCCTGAAAGACGTGGAAGACGGAGAAGGCAGACCCTACGGCATGGTCTGCACCGACGAACTGGTCACGTTCCGGGAAAGCGGCATCACCCATCCCGACACGAAAAAAATCATCACCCTGCTTGGAGGCGAATGAGCGTCGGATTCGGTCATGGGGGGCTTAAACAAAATCGCAGCGCTGCTGTTTTGCCCCCCATGAAAGACATCCACCAAATTCGCACACTTGGCGAACTCAAGAAGAGCGGCTACAAGCCCCGAAGTGTCAAACAGGAACTTCGCGACAACCTGATCGCAAAGATTCGCAACAAGGAGACTATTTTCCCCGGCATTTTCGGTTTCGACGACACGGTTTTGCCTGATGTGGAACGAGCCGTGCTCAGCCGCCACAATATCCTGCTGCTCGGCCTGCGCGGCCAGGCTAAAACGCGTATCGCGCGTATGCTCGTGCACCTGCTGGACGAGTATATACCCGTCGTGTCCGGCAGCGAACTCAACGACGACCCGATGGCGCCCATCAGTCGCTATGCCAAGGACCTGATCGCAGAAAAGGGCGATGATACGCCCGTGGAATGGATGCCCCGCGACGCGCGCTACGTGGAAAAACTCGCCACGCCCGACGTCAGCATCGCCGACCTCGTCGGCGACGTCGACCCGATCAAGGCTGCCAACCTGCGCCTGCCTTACTCCGACGAGCGGGTTATCCACTTCGGACTGATTCCGCGCGCGCACCGCTGCCTGTTCGTGATCAATGAATTGCCCGACCTCCAGGCCCGCATTCAGGTGTCGCTGTTCAACGTCCTGCAGGAAGGCGATATGCAGATCCGCGGCTTCAAACTCCGGTTGCCGCTCGACGTGGAATTTATCTTTACCGCCAACCCCGAGGACTACACCAACCGCGGCAGCATCATCACGCCGTTGAAAGACCGCATCGAGAGCCAGATCACCACCCACTACCCTGCTTCGATCGATATCGGCCGCAAGATTACGGAACAGGAGTCGCGCATTACCACGGAACAGCGGGAACGGGTTCGTATCCCCGAAATGCTCAAAAACCTTATCGAGGAAATTGCCTTTGCCGCCCGGGACAGTGAATTTGTGGACAAAAAGAGCGGGGTCAGCGCACGCCTGACTATCTCGGCCTACGAAAACCTCTACTCTACCGCCGAGCGGCGGCTGCTGCGCAATGGCGAAGACCACACTACTGCCCGCATCACCGATTTCTGGGGCGTTATTCCCGCGTTGACCGGGAAGGTGGAAATGGTGTATGAAGGCGAGCAGGAAGGCTCCTATGTCGTGGCACTGAACATCATCGGCGAAGCGCTCAAAAAAGTGTTTCTCCAATACTTTGCCAACCCTTCCAAATTGAAACGCGGACAGGAACGCGACCCATACGGCGTGATAAAAGCCTGGTTTTCAGCGGGAAACGTAGTTGACCTGTTCACCGATCTCCCGAACAAGCAGTTCTATAATGAACTCGACCAGGTGGCAGGCCTCACCAAAGTCGCCGAAGCCGCAGGTGTCGACAAAGGCGACATGTACACCTTTATGGAACTCGCCCTGCACGGACTTTCCGAATTCGAAGTACTGAGCAAGGAGTTCGTTCAGACCAAGTGGGTATTCAAGGATTTCCTGACGGGCAACCTCAAGGATGAAGACGAGGACGATATGCGCGATTTGTTTAATTGAAGGGGATTGCGAACTCCAATCTGATAGTTTTAGATTTTATTGATTGATTATCAATTATTTAGACCTATAAGGTTTTGAAAACCTTATAGGTCTTTCGCGTAAATGAAAAGGGGGGGCTGCACAACTCCAGACTTACACCTTACTACTCACGACTTCCCCTTATCTTTGCGCCGTCTTAAACCAAATCCGGCAATATCATGACGCAAGTCGCGCCCTACCAGCCCAAAAACAAAATACGAATTGTCACGGCCGCCAGTCTCTTCGACGGCCACGACGCAGCCATCAATATCATGCGGCGCATCATGCAAAGCAGCGGCGCGGAGATCATACACCTCGGCCACAACCGCTCCGTCCAGGAGATTGTGGACTGTGCGGTCCAGGAAGACGTGCAGGGTATCGCCATTACTTCGTACCAGGGCGGTCACAACGAGTTTTTCAAATACATGCACGACCTGCTGAAAGAACGCGGCGCCGGGCATATCAAGATATTCGGCGGCGGCGGCGGCACCATTTTGCCTTCCGAGATCGAGGAACTGCACCGCTATGGCATCACCCGGCTCTACCATCCCGACGACGGTCGAAAAATGGGCCTGCAAGGCATGATTAACGATGTATTGCAGCAATGCGACTTCCCGGTAGGCTTTTCCGTGAACGGCGAATTGAAAAAACTGGTTAATTTTTCCAATACAGACCATACCGCACCCGACGTTTCCAGTATTGCACGCCTGATCTCCGTAGCTGAAAACAACCCCGATTTTTACGAAAAAGAAATTGCCCCCCAACTCCAAACCTCAACCGCCAAAACCCCGGCCTCTCCTGTACTCGGCGTCACCGGCACAGGCGGTTCGGGCAAATCCTCCCTCGTCGACGAACTCGTCCGCCGTTTTTTGCTCGACTTTCCCGACAAAACCATAGCCATCGTTTCCGTCGACCCTTCCAAGCGCAAGACCGGCGGCGCACTGCTCGGCGACCGCATCCGGATGAACGCCATCAATAACCCCCGCGTATATATGCGCTCTTTGGCGACGCGCCAGAGCAACCTGGCCCTCTCCAAATACGTGCATGCAGCGGTAGATATTCTGAAAGCGGCAAAATTCGACCTCATCATCCTCGAAACCAGCGGCATCGGCCAGAGCGACACCGAGATCATCGACCACAGCAACGTGAGCCTGTATGTGATGACACCGGAGTTCGGCGCTGCTACGCAACTCGAAAAAATCGACATGCTCGATTTTGCCGATGTGATCGCTATCAATAAATTTGACAAACGCGGCGCCCTCGACGCCCTGCGCGACGTGCGCAAGCAGGTGCAGCGCAACCACAACGCCTGGGATGTGGCCGTCGACAACATGCCCGTATTCGGCTGTATCGCCAGCCAGTTCAACGACCCGGGTATCAACCAACTCTACAGCCGCATCATCGCCCTCGTGCAGGAAAAATGCCACACCGACTGGCAATCCACCTTCACGGCCACCGACGAGATGTCGGAAAAAATATACATCATCCCGCCCCAGCGCACCCGCTACCTTTCCGAGATCGCTGAAAGCAACCGAAAATACGATTTCGATGTAGAACAACAGGTTGCCATTGCCGGCAAATTGTGGGGCCTGAAAAATGCGCTTGAAACGGTAGCCGGCGGACGGGAAACGGCAGACAGCCAGTTAACAGACGCCCTCCAAAAGCGCTACGCCGAACTGGAGGCGCAACTCGACTGGCGCTGCAAACGTATCCTTGAGGGCCACGAGGCCATGAAGGCCCGTTATGCCGCCCCAGAGTACGTGTACCACGTGCGCGACAAGGAAGTCAGGGTAAAAACCTACACCGAGAGCCTCTCGCATACGCGTATCCCGCGCGTGGCTTTCCCCAAGTTCAAGGACTGGGGCGAAATACTGCGCTGGCGCCTGCAGGAGAATGTGCCGGGCGAATTCCCGTACACTGCGGGCGTGTTCCCCTTCAAACGCGAAGGCGAAGACCCCACGCGGATGTTTGCCGGCGAAGGCGGGCCGGAGCGCACCAACAAACGTTTCCACTATGTGTCGCAGGGACTGCCTGCCGCGCGCCTCAGCACGGCCTTCGACTCCGTGACGTTGTACGGGGAAGATCCCGATTACCGGCCCGACATCTACGGCAAGATCGGCAATTCGGGCGTGAGCATCTGCTGTCTCGACGACGCCAAAAAACTCTACTCCGGCTTCGACCTCTGCGACCCGAAAACCTCGGTGTCGATGACCATCAACGGTCCGGCAGCGACCATCGCGGCATTTTTCATGAACGCCGCCATCGACCAGCAGTGCGAGAAATATATCCGGGAACACGGGATGGAAAAGGCCGTGGAGGCCAAACTGAAGGAAAAATATGAAGACCGGGGACTGGAGCGTCCGCGCTACCGCGGCGACCTGCCGGAGGGCAACGACGGACTGGGGCTCCTGCTGCTCGGCATCACCGGCGCGGAAGTACTGGAGCCGGAGGTGTACCAAAAGATCAGAGCCTACGCCCTTTCGGCTGTTCGCGGCACCGTACAGGCTGATATCCTGAAAGAAGACCAGGCGCAGAACACCTGCATTTTCAGTACCGAATTCAGTCTTCGGGTGATGGGCGACGTGCAGGAGTATTTCATTTCAAACAAGGTCCGAAACTTCTACTCGGTGTCCATTTCGGGCTACCACATCGCCGAAGCGGGCGCCAACCCGATCTCTCAACTCGCTTTCACCCTGGCCAACGGCTTCACCTTCGTGGAATACTACGCTTCGCGCGGCATGAAGGTCGACGACTTCGCGCCCAACCTGTCGTTCTTTTTTTCCAACGGTGTCGACCCCGAATACGCCGTCATCGGGCGTGTGGCGCGGCGCATCTGGGCCAAGGCCATGCGCTGGAAATATGGCGCCAACAAGCGCAGCCAGATGCTGAAATACCATATCCAGACCTCCGGCCGCTCCCTGCATGCCCAGGAGATCGCGTTCAACGATATCCGCACGACGCTACAGGCCCTGTACGCCATTTACGACAACTGCAATTCGCTGCATACCAACGCCTACGACGAGGCCATCACCACACCTACCGAAGAATCGGTGCGCCGCGCCATGGCCATCCAGTTGATCATCAACCACGAACTGGGGCTCGCCAAAAACGAAAACCCGCTCCAGGGCTCCTTCATCATCGAAGAACTCACCGACCTCGTGGAGGCAGCCGTTTTGTCCGAATTCGACCGCATCACCGAACGCGGGGGCGTGTTGGGCGCCATGGAAACCATGTACCAACGCAGCAAAATTCAGGAAGAGAGCCTGTATTATGAAACGCTGAAACATACCGGCGAACTGCCGCTCATCGGCGTCAATACCTTCCTGAGCAAGGAAGGCTCGCCGACTATCCTGCCCAAAGAGGTGATCCGCGCAACGGAAGAAGAGAAGGAAGATCAGATCGTCACACTGCGCGGTTTGCATGAAGCGAATGCCGACAAGGGCAAAGCGGCGCTCAAACGCCTGCAGCGGGTGGCCGTACAAAACGGCAACCTGTTCGCCGAACTCATGGAAGCGGCAAAGGTGTGCTCATTGGGACAGATCACGCATGCGTTGTATGAGGTGGGGGGGCAGTATCGGAGGAATATGTAAATTATTCGGCTATATTTGGGGTCAAAAAAACCTTGAGGTATGCAAAAAAAAGAAAAAACAAAAAAAACCAGAAAAAGCGCAGGAAGAAGCGGTTGGGAAGATTATATCAGCATAAGGGTCCAGCTGTCGTTTTGGCAAGGGAGCCAGCACCATGTATCAAAGATACCCATGTTTCCGTGCAGGATATTCTGGAATGGCTGGCTTCGGGGCGGATAGTGCTTATGAAGACCGGAAATAATGGAAGACTTCCCGAACCAACTGGATATGATGAAAATCCGCGGGCACTGGCATTGCTGCGCGTCGAGAAAAAATATTAAAGATTGTGGCCAGCTTAAATAAAATTCTACTTGATGCAATTTGTCATACCGTTGAGTGAAGAATTTGAGCGGCATGTATCCGGATTGTCTGCACGTTACACGGACAGGTTTATCAATGCCTGCCGAAGATATCGATATATGGAACTAGGCGAAACAAAACAACTATCTCCTTGTCGTTACAAACGATGAAGATTTCAAACATCTGCTGTCAAGGTTCGGTTTTCCTCCCAAAATTGTTTTGTTGCGTACCGGTAATCAATCAACACAATTCATTGCTGAAGTTTTGAAAAAGCACTTTACCGACTTGGTTGAGTTGGAATCCTCAAATGAAATGGGGCTACTGGAAATTTTCTAAATTTGTCTTGTCTCTCACGACGGGGGGGGGGGGGCCGGGCGCGGCGTTCGCGGGGGATGTTTCCGCTTCTGCTCCACCCACCGTTCCACCTTCTGCTCCAGTACCTTCAGCGGCAAACACCCCGCGTCCAGCACCTGGTTGTGAAACGCCCTGATGTCGAATTTTTCGCCCAGCGCCTGTTCTGCCTTTTTGCGTAATTCGAGTATTTTCAACTGCCCGACCTTGTACGACAGCGCCTGACCGGGAATCGCCATGTAGCGTTCGATTTCGGCGACGATGCTTTCTTCCGGCTCGGCTTCGTTTTCTTTGGAATACTCGATGGCCTGCTCGCGCGTCCAGCCTTTGGTATGCATGCCCACATCGACGACCAGCCGGATGGCCCGGTGCATTTCGCTGCTCAACATGCCGAAATACTGATAGGGGTCGGTATATAGCCCCAGTTCTTTGCCCAGGCTTTCGGAATAAAGCGCCCAGCCCTCGCCGTAAGCGCCGTACCACAGGAAGCGCCGGAAGGCAGGCAGGGTTGTGTCTTCCTGTTGCAGGGATATCTGGTAATGGTGCCCAGGGATGGCTTCGTGCAGGAACAGCGACTCGCCGCCCACCACATTGGCCTTGGAGGCATCGGGTACCGGCACATAAAAAATACCCGGACGGCTGCCGTCGGGCGTGCCCTGTGTGTACTCCGCACTGGCCGACGCCTCGCGGAACGCCTCGGTGCGGCGCACCTCGAATTTCGATTTCGGCACCAGGTCGAACATTTTGCTCAGTTGAGGTTTCATGGTCGTTTCCAGCGATGCGTACCAGTCGATCACCTGTTGGGGCTCTTTGAAAGGCATAAATTTTTTGTCCGTCCGCACATAGTCGAAAAAAGCGCGCAGGTCGCCCTTGAAGCCGACCGATGTTGTCACCTTTTCCATTTCACCGCGAATACGGGCCACTTCCTTTTGCCCCAGTTCAAATATCTCGTCGGCGCTCATATCGGTTGTGGTCCAGTATTTTATCAGATAATCATATCGCGCGCGGCCATTCGGCGTATCGGAAATGCCCGACGACGCGCGACCTTTCGGCAGGTATTCTTTTTCAAAAAAATCGGCGAGTTTTTGAAACGACGGCACGAGTTGCTCCGCAATCATTTTTTTGTAGGCTTCCGTCAGTCGCGCCTTGTCGGCCGCAGGAAAACCGGCGGGCATCATTTGGATCGGGCCGTAATAGAGATTTTTGGTCGGATCGGCGGTGACGAGCTCCCGGAACTGGGGAATACATTTGGCGATCAGTACCTTGGGCAGTACATGGCCATTTTCCATGCCTTTGCGGGTGTAAACGATGGCTGAATCGCACCAGACCGGAAATTTCCCGATGCGGGCAAGCCAGTTGTCGTAATCCTGCACAGTCTTGAAGGGTTGCGGGCCGCTGCCCGAGCCGTATTGCCCGAGTGTCAGCGGCAGGCTCCAAAACTGGTTGATGGGCGTGTAATTATCGGGAAATTCCAGTCCTTTCAGGTTGATGTCGCATTCCCACTGCAGGATTTCGTAACTGATACGGTTGTTGTCGTCGAATTTCGCCGGGTCGTATTGCGCCAGCGATGTTTTGGTGCGCGTATAAAACTCGCGCAGGCGGCTGCGAAAATCCTCGCTCACGTCGATCTGCAACTGATCGTTGTAGCCGTCGACACCTTGTACGGTTGCTTCCAGGGGGTAAAAAGACAAGCGTTCGCGGTAAAATTTTTCGAGCAGGTCGTTGAGTGGGGTGGCGGGACCCGCCGTTTGAGGTACAGGCGTTTCCCCGCAGGAAAAGCAGAAAAGAATCAAAAAAAGGTATCCTGAAATATGGCGCATGACTGTCTGTTTAGAGCCTTAAAAGAGGGTGTTTAAGTGTTTTGCGTTGGAGGTTGGCACGCTGATGACGCAGATTTGGCAGATTCTCGCTGATAAAAGTCGATAAAATCTGTGTGAATCTGCTCAATCTGCGTCATCAGCGTGCCATCAACCAACGCGCGGGCACCCCAAAACGCTCTCTTTTCAAATCACCAGAACACAATATACAACGCAGCGATAATGCCCAAAATGAGCACGGCGCCCACAGCGAACGACTGCGTGGTCCGGAACATGGAAGTATCTACTTCGATAGGGTGTACCCTCTCCTGTCCTTTTTTATCCAGCAGACTGACCAGCACCATCAGGGCGACCAGGGTGAGAAACACCCAGCCCATGCGGTGCAGGAAAGGCATGCCGGCAAACATGTTAGACAGCAGCAGACCCGTCGGGATCGTGGCAATGGCGCCGGCCAGGGCTGCATTGGCCGTGGCGCGTTTCCAGAAGAAGCCCAGGAGGAAAATAGCGACCACACCCGGAGAGATCAGTCCGGTGAAATCCTGGATAAACTGGAATGCCTGACCGAAGTTGGCAAGCGCCGGTGCGACCACTGTGCCGATGACCATAGCCACGATAATCGCGATTCGGCCTACGCGCACTTGTTTGGCCTCGTCAGCATCCTTGTCGAAGAATTTCTTGTACAGGTCGAGCGTAAAGATCGTCGAGATACTGTTGGCCTTGCCGGCAAGCGAGGCTACAATAGCCGCCGTGAGCGCCGCGAACGACAAACCTTTCAGTCCGACAGGCAGCAGGTTGAGCAGCACAGGGTAAGCCTTGTCGGGTCGCACCGCCCCGTCGACCACCATTTCCTGCGTAAATGCGCCTTCACGGTAAAGCAGGTAGGCGGCGATACCGGGCAGTACCACGATGATCGGCATGAGCAATTTGAGGGCCGAGGCAAACAGCAGGCCTGCGCGCGCGGTGGGCAGGTCGGCGCCGAGGGCGCGCTGGGTAATGTACTGGTTGAAGCCCCAGTAGTTCAGGTTGGCGATCCACATGGCCCCGATAATCACCGCAAGGCCGGGCAGTTTATCGTAGGCGTCTTCAAAGCCGCCTTTGCCGTCGGGCATCATCATCTGACCCTTGTTCAGGATCATGTGGAAGTGATCGGCTGCGTTTTCGCGCAGCAGCGACAACCCTGCCAGGGCGCCGTCGCTGCCGAAGTGCTGGGCTACCAGATCAAGCGCCAGGTAGGTCGTGGCCAAACCACCGAGGATGAGCACCAGCACCTGAATTACGTCGGTGTAACCGATCACCTTCATCCCGCCCAGCGTGATGAGGATGGCGAAAATGCTCAGTCCGATTGAGCACGTGAGGAAACTGAAGCCCGAAATCGTGCTCACGGCAAGAGCGCCCAGGTATAGAATAGAGGTCAGGTTGACGAACACATACACCAGCAACCAGAACACCGCCATAATAGTGGCCACTAGCGGGCTGAAACGCATGGCCAGGAACTGCGGCATGGTGTATATCTTGTTTTTCAGATAGATAGGCAGGAAAAAAACCGCCACCACCAGCAGCGTTGCGGCGGCCATCCATTCGTAGGAGGCGATGGCCAGACCCATGGCAAAGCCCGAACCCGACATACCGATGAACTGCTCGGCGCTGATATTCGAGGCGATCAGCGAAGCGCCGATAGCCCACCAGGTCAGGGAGCCTTCCGCCAGAAAGAAGTCGGTAGCACTGGCCTGAGCCGTTTTTTTACGTTGATAGATCCAGTAGCCGTAGCCGGCCACGATCACAAAATAGATAAGAAAGACCGAGTAATCCAGGAATTGTAACTGATTGCCCATGCGTTTTTTTGAACGATTTAGTGAAAGGAGGCGCCCCGTTCCGGAGCATGAAACAAAAACTGCATTGGTTAAGGCGGCCAAATATAGAACAGGATTTGTCGTATTAACGACCCCGCAGGATTTGATTCCGCATGAAAATTTCTTTTTGCCCTACCCTTGTGTAGTTTGAAGAAAAACCCCTTATCTTTGCGGCCCGCTTTAAATAAAATAATGGTTTCCTGGCCGAGCGGTTAGGCACAGCTCTGCAAAAGCTGCTACAGCGGTTCGAATCCGCTGGAAACCTCCTGAAAAAGTCTGATCCGCCGTAATACCTGAGGGTGTTGCGGCGGTTTTTTTGTTTTGGGCGTCTTCTTTCTCCTACATACCACCATTATTCTCCATCCTCCGAAATGAACGATCGCAAATAATACATTTTCAGCGCGTTGTTCAGCTTGATCCGGTAGATTACCTGGAGCATGCCTTTGGCGGGATGCAGGTAGTCGGTATTGATAACAATTTCATAGACCGAGTCTTTTTTCTCGACGGTAATCTCGCTGATCTGGACATTACCTTTGGCCGGGTTCTTTTTATAATACTGCTGTTCCAGTTTTTCCCGCTTCACCCGTGTAAGGTTTTTCGCGGTATAGTATTGCTCCAGCGTATCGGTCATCAGCGAAGACGTGCCTTCAATATTGTGGTCATTCACGTATTCGAAGTATTTCAAGGCTACTGCTTTGGCTTCTTCTTCCAGGTTTCCAACGACCTTGATGGAGTCCAGTTGTTGGGTCAGTGCCTGGTTTTCCCGAATCACATCGGCGGGCGCTTGTACGGGCTTAAATGTGATAGCCAACAGCACCAGCAAACAAAGAATACCGGCCGCAGCCAAACCGGCGGCAATATTTTTCCATCGGCGGATTTTTCTTTTTTGGGCGGCATTGAGGATCGGGGCAATAAAGGCGTCATGCGACAGCTCGACGTTGTGTCCGCCGGAGCTGCTCGATTCGGCGCGTACCAAGCGCAGGCCGATCAGTTTTTGCACCAGTTCGCCATCAATGCCATAATCACGCAGAATCAGTTTTTCGTGGAGGTTGATCCGCTGCTTGTCGAGTTCGAAAATCAGTCCTTCTTCGACCAGGCGCCGTGTTTTTTTCCGTTCAGAAGCGCCCAGTTGTTGCAGCGCATTTTCATAAAAATCTTCGTAGAGCCGCTCCACTGCCGGCAAGTCGGTCACCGTAACATCGGGTCTTCCGTTGCCATCGTGGTCGGCAATTTCGCCCCTTATTACGCGGTTTTCGATGTTTTGTGCCAGAATTTGCAGTTGAAACGCTTCTATGCCTCCGGTATCCCGTCCCTGGTTATCCCGGGAGAGGTCGCCGAGTATTTTTTCAAGCGCCGCGGGTTGCCAGTCGAATGGCGGCGACTGGAACGCCACACCGGCGGACAGGTCGGGCAGGGCAGCCGGTTTTTCCAGTGCTTCGCGCGCCTGTGCGGGCGTCAGGGAACGGAGTTCATAACGTTTGTGGAGGATAACCGGCAGTTTGTCTTTCAGGCGGTCGAGTTCGCTCAGGCGGTCGGCGCGAATAGACAAAACGGTTTTGACCTCCATATTCCGGGTCATCAATGCGGCCTCTTCGGGGGTGTGGTCGTCTTCGTGTTGCTCCAGGTATTCCGGGATACCCGCGTACAGCAAGTCTGCCAATTGGTGCTTGAACGCCTCCTGTTGTGCTTTGGGATAGGTGAATAGTTCTTCAAACTGGTCGAAAATCAGCACGAAGACTTCATTTGGCCCACTATGCCGGCGCTTCAGTTCACCCCAAAGCGTGTGGGGAAGGAAGGCCCTTCCGGCTTGCGCTTCAGCCGGAAGCGGCGGCGTTTGCCGGGCGAGGTGAAATGTAAAGGTGTCGAGCCATTCGCCGGCTTCATGACCGGCGTATGCATTAAAGCGCACAAAAACAGGAACATAGATTCGCCTGGTTTTCCGGTTTTCCTCGAGCAGGTCGGGGGCGAGTCCGGCGTTAAGCAGCGAGGATTTTCCATAGCCGGATTTGCCGAACAGCACGACCAGCCTTTCGAGCAAGACGAGCGAAAGCAAGGCTTCCCGATCGTTGTCGCGACCAAAAAATATGTCTTTTTGCGCTCCGGAAAACGGCTGAACGCCGGGGAAGCGGAACAGGCGCGTTACAGGATCAGGCATTGGTTGCGGTTTGACTGTTATAGGTAAGCAGGGCGTAGCGAATCCGGTTGATCTCCAGGGCGAGATCCCGGCTGTCGGCAGTCCCGGCGCGCTGTTGTTGTTTCCAGTGCTGGTAGCGCGATTTCAGGAGGTCGATATCGGGGCTGTTGAGCTGTTCGAGCATTTGCAGGGCCTCGTCCAGTTTATCCTGACCGACCAGCATCCGCACCTGCGCCTGCACCGGGGAAAGCGGGTCGTGGATATCCCGAAGGATGTTTTTGCGGGCACAGGCGGCATAAAGGGCATCGAAATCGGAGCGGTCGGGAGCCACCTGCCGCACGTTGAACTGGTTGAGGATAAAGGCGCGCGCATCGTCGCTGACTTCGCTCAGGATGGGAAAATTCTGGTTGCTGTTGGCGTGTGCATTATTGTCGAGCCAGTTCAGATAATGCAGGAAGAGCTGCGAATACCATTTATCGAGTTGAAAGCCCAACAGGATGTAGGTATCGGCTTCGCGCAGTTTGCGACCGAGCCACGTGGGTATTTCGTCGGAATGGCCGAGTAGTTTGATAAACAGCTGAAAAAGGTCGAAGTAGTCGAGTATCGGAGAGTCCAGTTTGTCGAGCACATTCCCGCAGAGGTTAAAAACCAACGGGTTATGAGCCGTCGGTTCACTAATGGCTGCGCCCGGCAATTTGCCGTAGGGCGATGCGAAATCAAACTGGGGCGCTGCGGTGTAGCGGCAGAAAGCGTCGTATACAGCCTGGTCGGGCGAGAGCGAAAGCACCAGGTGAAAGGGCATGGCAACAATTTGCCGCAAGAGTTCTTCGTCGGGCAGCCATCCGGGGTCGCGGGCAAGGTCGCGCACGACCTTTCGCGCAAGTTTCTTGCTCACCTCGTCGCGAAACAGGAAGAGCCTGTCGCGGTCATAAAAGTAATTGATGCCGATGCCGGGTGTTTGCTGGATGACCTGGCGCGACAACTGGCTGAAGGAAGTTTCTACTCCCGCATTTTCCTGACCGGCGGGATAACGCGGTATAGCATCGGGGCCGAGAATAAGGACCGCTTCGCCGTCGGCAATGCTTTGGGCAAGGCTATCCCAGGAGGTCGTTGACGCTGGCTGACTGGTCATTGAAGTGCCTGTTTTCGGTAATTCATTCGGTGTTTTTTAGCGGTAGCAGCCAAAATCCTGCCAAGCGGTGCGGGGCGCAACTTCATAGGCAAGCAAGGCCGACCGGATAATTCAGGGAGATAAAAGTAATAAACAATCTGACTTTGGAGAAATTTGAATCTCTGTGCTACTTTATGGTTTACCCCGCTGCGCAATCACGGCAGAAAAGGAGGCGATGGGGCTGGATATATCGCAATACGAGGAGTGGGTGTTTTTACAGGGAAAAAACTTTGTGCGGTGATTGTCAGGAAAACCCGGGGGGGGCATCACTAAAGAGGGGTTTTATAAACCTGCATTAACACTTTCGTCTGGACAAGTCAATTTAATAGCGTCATTAACTTCATCCAAATGGGTTTGGAAAATTTTGTTGTGATTGAAGCAATTGTCTTTCATAATTTGCATACCAAGACTTAAATCCTCTCTGGCTTCGTAAAGGATACTACAGTCTTTATTTTGAATCCCAATCCGCATTTTACTGGTACCCAAGGAATCTATCAAATGCGCTTTATACCAAATAAATCCGGGGGACCTGAGTTGTGATATTAAATTTTCCAATTGATTAATCGCTTCCTGTAATTCAGCAGTCATACCTGGCTTAAACTTTGCAAGCCAATTTATCGTATCATTGAAATTATTGATGAAAAATATTCTCCGTTTGAGCCGAAGGTTGTCAATCCAGTCATTTACATAGGTCTTTGGTGCTGAAAAATATATTTTCCTGGCATAATCTGCTGCTGCAATACCCAGATTATTCTGGCCTGCCAGAAAAAACAACTCGCAGAGCGGGCCCAATTCCATAACCAGAAACAGGTGCTCCCGAATAGGCCATTCATTTCCAAGTATTCTATGAGCCTGTGAATCAAACGCAATTGCCTTTTCAAAATAGTCCTTTGCCTGGTTATAATCTTTAATCCCTTCGCTATATTTGGAAAGAATAATATATATTCTTGATTTAATCACGAACAGCTCGGGAATATCGCCTGACCTATTGTTTTCAAAAAGATCAAGTAACTCCAAAATTAGATAATAATTAAAATAATTACTGCTATCGTATACCAATTCGGTTAATGTTTGAATTGTTTCGATAAATTTCCGTGGTTCATCTAGACTTTCTTCTACTATTTTTTCCCAAAATGCTCTTGCGAAAACTGTTTGAGAAATAGTTGTGGTATGTTTTTGCTGTAATCCATATAAGACATTTTTAGCAAGCGTATTGAAATAATCTTTAGCAAAGGCTGAATAATTTGTATCTTTTAATCGGCGCCGTAATGTCAGGGCTTCTTCGATTGATTCTTCAGATTTCGAAAGGCCAAGGGCGAGTCTGCAGCCAAATTCATTTTCCAACGCCAGCCCCAAAGTATTTTCGTAGCGCCAGGGCCCTGAGCGACCAATTCGCGTTTAAACTGAATAGACTCCAGAAAAGATGCATGTGCCTTGGCATCTTCGTTTAATAATCGTTGTATCTGACCTTTGGTAAATAAGGTTCGCGCTAATTCGCCTTTGGCGTTATTCATATTAAACCCTCTGGTGGAGGAAAAATATGTCAGCACATGTCGGTGTTTTTCCTCCGATGTTTCTATGACCGAAAAAGCCGATATAAACTCTTCTTTCCCGACATTTTTTTGTCGGAACAGATCGATAGCATAGGAGTTTAAAAACCTTCCCAGTCGAATATAGGAATAGGGATCATACTCATCAAGCAGGTTTTCTGCGTGCACAACTGCTTCTTTGATGGTTTCCAAGGCTAACACATTATTCTTCTCTTTTCCTTCTTCTGAATTCGAATAAGAGATAGACAGGACGTAAAGGCTTTCCGCCAAATCCGGCAATAAACCGGGTTGATTATTGACAAGCAAGCGTCTCAATTCAACAGCTTCTTCTGCAGGTATTAAGGCTTCTTCAGCCTGCCCCGAACGATTTAACTGTGCAGCGTAGTAATGAAGCCTTTGGGAACGGACTTGGGGATCACTGCTTTTGGAAAGCAGCAGCTTTTCATTGACAGTAATAAAAAAATCCAACAGATCTTCCGGAGGGCGGTCTTCGGCCACAAATTTTTCAGGCTTCTGCGCGAAGAATGCCATCTTCGCCATCTGCCTGAATCATCCGCTTCAGGGCATCTGTAAGGTCATTGTCGTTTCCGCCGAACACAACCCTCGAATCATAAATCAATCGGCCCAGCCTACTTTTAATCTCCTGAATATTGGTTTCATGCGAAACCTCTGTTTTAAGAACCTCCCAAATCCACTTGGGCGCTTCATTTTTATTGTTTTTAAACAGAGCGTTTTTTAAAAACACTGCTGAAAAATATCAAGTTGAAGCGGCAATATCCGACTGGATTTGCCGTCCCAGAGACTAGATTCTAAAACTATATCTTTCAGGTTATACGGCCGCTGTAAAGTTGAACCTCAGGGCGTCCGAGTCGTTGACAGTATCTAAATCCAACCATTACCGATAGCAGCCAGAGCCTAAGTCGTACAGCGGTGAAATCCAAGTTTTTGATGTATTCCAATTTTATTTATTTTGTTACTTTCCAACGTGGATAAGGCTTCCAGTATTTCCTTTCCGGCCATTTCCAAGGAAACCTTGCCGTTCAGCACCGAATATACACTGGCAGCCAGGATATAAAGAGGCAACTGGTGCAGGGAATTCCCCCGCTCCATCCATTCAACAACATCTTGCCTGAGAATAGGAAGTTCTGGCAAACTAAATATCCGGCTCAATCTCTCCACACAGGCTTCAAACAAGGCAGCGCCATTTTCCACACTCAGTCGGCCTTCCTCAAACTTGAAGGTCTTGATAGCATTATAATGCCCGGATTCTGACAACCAGTCCTTATCCGGCCTTGAAATAATTATAATCCGGACTTTGCAAGTTATTCTGGAGTCGGACAATAGTTGATCAAAAAGCAAATCGATACCTTCAATATCTTCTTCCGCATCGTCTTTTACAACAAGAATGCCGTTAATCGAATCAGGTATATCGGGTATCCTTTTACTGATTTTTACAACAAAACCTGCTAACCAATTGGAGGCCCGTAATTTCACATATCTCGGCCATTAAACGGCTCTTTCCAACACCACCAACTCCCGTCACTACCGCAGCTTAGCCGATGATTATCCTGATATAGCCAGTTATCAATCTCCTTTCGGATTTTATTTCTTCCGAAGAAATCAGTGAGCCGGGATTTATAGTCTAACAAAAGAGAAATATTGTCTTCAACTCTGTTTGTCGGTTGTTCATAATTTGGGAAGAAAAAACCGTCGATGCCGTTCAATATGGAATCCGAATAGTTAGCCTCTTGCTTGCCCTTACCCCTATTTTGTATCCAACGGGAAAGTGCGGGTGAAATATTTAGGGAATCAGGATGCGTATTAAAAAATCCCACAAGGTTACTTTCCCTGAGGCTAGCACGCCAAGACTGGAGTTCAGTATCCCGATCCAGTTCATTAAATTCGATTGGCCAATTGGTTTCTTCTTCCAGGAGAAACGGCAAAACATCGACACCGGCCTTCAGGGCGGCCTGGTATTCGAGTTGGGTGGGTTATACCTCGGATATGCCCCGTCAGTATGCAACCCTTAACACGGTCTAGGAAAAACACGTTGTTCATCCGCGGAAGCCGTCCAGTCTTCCATAGGATCAACGGAAAAGCCGGATTGACGAAGATCGCATATGACTTTTTCCCGGTGCCTTTTGAGGTCATTAAAGGTGGAGGAAACGAATGCTTTATAGCCCATGGCATTTTGTATTCAATTGGTTTGGGATACTGTAAATAAGACTTTTTAAATATCCTATTCCAAAATACATAAAACTTACCTCATGAAAAACTATATATACTGAAACTATTGCATACCCCCTACCGCTTCCTCATCCCCTCCAATGCATCCCCGATAAACGCCTTCGACAGCCATCGGTCGCCCACTAAAACGCCTGCTATGCTGCGGGTGTTACGGATGTCGGCCAGAGGGTTGCTATCCAGCAACAGCAGGTCGGAGACAGCGCCGGGCTCGATAACGCCCAGGCCGGGGCGATGAAAAAAACGACCGACATTCAGCGTGCCCGTGCGCAGGGCCTCGTAGGGTGTAAGACCCGCCTCCACCAGGTATTGCAGTTCGTGGTGTACGGAAAACCCCGGCACGTTGTACACCTGCGGAGCATCGGAGCCCAGCAGCAGGCCCACTCCGTTTTTGTTGCAGGCTGCCACCAATTGCTTTCGTACCTGCTGAAAGCGCAGCGCCACGTTGGAATCATACCCCTGATTCGAGGTGATGCGCCTGCGCATATCCGACCAATCTTCCAGGTCGTCGTCGCTCATGTACGCCATTTCTGGCGCCGAAAGGAACCGTGCCGGGGCATCGCCGGGCGCAAACCAGCGCTCTGCCAGGCACTGCGTCGGCACCACCCATATCTGCCGTGCGCGCAGCCCCTCTATCAGCGCCGGAATCTTCGTGGTGTCGGCCTTATCGGCGACAAACAGTCCGAACAAGCCCACCGCATCCGGCTCCATGTTTTCGATGCCCGGCACGAGGCTTTCCACAAAACCGTCGAGGTGGTCGATGCTCGCATAACCCGCCTCGATGGCGCCCTGTACGCCCACGGTGGAAGGCACGTGGCCGGCAAAGGGCATATCCACCGCATGGGCCGTGGCCACGACGGCGGCGAAACACTCCTTTGAAAGGGGCGGCATCAGTATCTTCAGAAAATCATAGCCCGCCTGTTTCTGGGCACGCACGGCAGTTACTGCCTGGTCGGGCGTCCGGATATCGTCGCCGGCAAGTGCAGGTCCGGCGGTGTACAATCGCGGACCGAAAATTTCACCGCTCCGGATCTTGTCGCGCAATTCGAGGTGTCGCGGATGCCCCAGCATGCCGCGGATGGTGGTCACGCCGTTCAGGGCAAACAGCCACAGCACCTCCTGCATCGACTCCAGGTCGTCGTGCGGCGGCACGTGGGCATGCATTTCTGCCAATCCGGGCATCAGAAACTTGCCCGATGCGTCGATCACCAGCGCATCGTCGCTCCAGGCGACCTGGCCTGTGGGCCCTATGGAAGCGATGACGCCGTTGCGGGCCACCACATCCTGCGCTTCCAGCACGGTGTCGGTGCGCATCGAAACGACATTAACGGCGCGGAACACGATTTCCTGTTGGCGGGGCGGCGGTGAAAGGAGCGACGCGTTTTTTTCAGATGTACAGCCGAAGTATAACAGGCAAAGAAAGAGGGGAAGGTATTTCATATCGGGGATAACAAAGGGGGCATGGAAAGGTTAGCTAATGGGGATTTCCTGCAAGTAACGAGCATAATTCTCCCGGCCGGTACCGGGAGAATCATGAAAAACACCTTAACCTTCCTCACTCTCCTCGCCGGCATCGTCCATCATGTCGTCTCCTTCTTCTGCGTCCATGTCGTCGGCCTCGTCGGCTGATTCCGATTCTTCCACCTCGTCGGCAGATTCCGATTCCTGCACCTCATCGGCATCGCCATCCAGCTCGGCCACCACCAGGAATGCTGATTCAAAAGAAGTTGCTTCCAATACGTCCTGTTTTTCGTAAACCATTGTTGTAGAATTTGATAGGTGAAAAAAGATGAAAAATTGACGTATAAATTTTCGGAAAATTCCGCTCTGACAGGTACACAGGCCGGTTAAGTTGTTATTAATATTGCGGGCTGGGTACAATGATAGGCGATTGGGCTGGGACAGCAGCCGTCCGTCGTCGGATTTTGCAAACACTTTTTCCTTTGCTGCTGACCATGCCCTGGCGGATCAACTTCAAACAAATGGCCCGATGGTCTGGGCGTAACGAGGGAACGATTCATAATTGGTTTGGGGGGAATTTGGAACTGACCTGTTTTCAACATTCATTGATCGATAAGTTTGGTAGTGGTAGTTATTGCGTGTTTTTTGGATAGTGTTCCAAAACTGGACTACGAACAAAACGATTTATTTGGGTCGAAAATGACACCTGATAATCCGCTTTTCCCACAATTTCAACAACCCCAAACGCTTTTGATCCAAATTATTCTTTGACTACGTGGTGAAGACCTTGACCAGACACACTTTTTGAAACATTACC
>JADJRC010000031.1 GCA_016712415.1 Lewinellaceae bacterium
GTTCATACACAGCGGTTTTCCACCGACGTGTTTGCCGGCTTTAGCGGCTGCCACAGCAATTTCGCGGTAATTTTTACATTGGCGCATGATGACTGTCATCAATGGATTCGAGGCCAGCATTTGATGTACATCGGTAAAGTAATTCAGGGGATACCCGTGTTGTTGGGCGAATGTCCGGGCATTGCCTTCTGTGGGAGGCGACCGCGACAAGCGCCGCATCCGGGACGAGTTTTAACGCCTCGGCGTGAATCGTGGAGATAAATTGGCGCGAACCAACCAGACCGACGCCTACTTTCTTATCCATGTTGTGTTATTTTAAAGTGCCCCGGATCCTTTTTGGTGCGGGACAAAATAGGTTGCCGATTTTCCCGGCGAAAACATTTTATTCAATTTTTGGCAGAAAATCCGCAATTTTACGAGAACAATTCTTTGTCCGACATGAGTCCACCGCATATTGCGATCGACATCGGAGGAACCGCCATCAAGTTCAGCCTGACCAACCTCAGGGGCGATATCCTCTGGGAAAGCATCACGCCTACACCCGGCAGTTCCGGTACAGCCATTGTAGAAACGGTGCTGCGTTGCATCCACCAGTGCGGCGCTGGCCAGCGAACGCCACGGCGCCAGTTGCATCGGTATCGGCACGCGGCATCGTGGATGTATCCACCGGGTTCGTCGTTGAGTGGCATGCCTGATTTGGCACTGGGAAAATGCTACCCGCTTGCAACCATCATTACGCGCGAGACGGAGCTCCCCGCATTTGTCGACAACGACGCCAACCTCATGGGGCTGGGCAAGTATGTTTTCGGAAAAACAGCCAAATAAACACCCTGTTGCTGCCTTAGGGACGGGGATCCGCGGCGCCATGACCCATCGATGGCGAATTATACCCGCTGACGCTTGGAACGCCGGCGGCGAACTGGGTTGTATTCCTTTTCATTACGACGGCGAGGACGGCCACTGGGAGATTTGCGTCCATGAAGGGCTCGTCAGCAGGTACATACTTAATCGCGGAGAAAGGGCCGGCGGCAAGAAGTGCGCTCCTCAAATGGCCAAAAATATTCGTGTTCACGAAAAGCCGCTGCCGGCGAAAAAACCGCGAGAGCCGTTGAGGAAAACATTTATCTCGTTTGGTCGCGGCATGGCCGGATACATCGTATTTTTAACCCGGATCAGATCATTATCAGTGGCGGCGTATCGGAGACGCAGTCCGATTACATCCCTTGGTGAAGGCCAAACATTTGGCATGCTTTGCCGGAGATATTTGCAAGGGTAATGGAGATCATGCTTGCAAGCACAGGCAATGGGGCAGGCTTCATCAGGCCAGGAGTATTATGCTTTGAGCAGGAAGTAGGGAGGGTTTCATTATTCACACCCCGGGCGGCTGCCTTATCGCACATACAGGTGACGTTGGGGTGCAGCCACAAAAAGAGGCGGGCAGGTGTGTACTGATCCGGTCGCCGAAGCAGCCCCATGACCGCCGATTGTAGGCGCCGCCGACCGGCAGCAATATCTTTTCGACTGGAGGATATCGCGGACACCCGGGGGTAATTCCGAGTTCCCGGATTGACGACCTTCCCGCAACCATCGTATGTCCGTGACTCTCTTCCGTGAGCCGGATGGTGTGAATGCCGGCCTGCAGGGTCGCCGCCGGGTTCGTTGAAGCCGAGGTGGCCGTTAGTCCCGATACCCAATACGCACAATTCGACGGGTCGTGTGAACGGAGATACGCTTCGGCCGGCCGATCTCCTCTGCTTCCTGTTTGTAGTCGCCCTGAACAAAAAGCAATCCTTCAGGTCAAGCGGACCCGATCAGCAGGTTGTTGATCTGCAATGCGCTGCTGAAGCGACTTTCCTGTGGCAGCCCAACCCATTCATCAAGGGTCATCACTTTTATGGGGGTCCGCCATTTTGATCCGGCAATGCGCCCGGCCAGGTACCCGCATGCCCGTGCGGGCGAATTGCCTAGCAGCGCAGAGCAGCATTCCGGGATTATCGAGCACGCACTGGAACATGCAAAGTTGGCGGCAGCCATGCTCATCTGCTCGTGGTCGTCGAATATTTGGGTGTGAAAGCAGAGTTGTGTGCCATATTATTTGTTTTCCTGATTTTTCGCATCCGGGCATTCAGGGAAGGTACGTCTTCTTTTTCCAATTCCAGGAAAACGAGTTTGATTGTCGCGACAGGTCGGGCTGATCTCCAACGCCGGCGACAACCGCGTTGCTGTTGCCGATCGACCGAGGAAGTCGCCTCCGGAGGAAGCAGTTGCTCGAATTTTGACACTTTTTCAGCGTTTACCTACCGCAGGGGCCTTGCTGGTACCCCCTGCTCGCCGTAGGGTTGCAGTTCTTCCTTATACATGGCCTCCAGCACCTTGAGTTCTTTGGCGGAGATTGGCATCGCCTCTTTTTGTTCCAGTACCGAAAGATTCATAGCCGGAAGTTTTCTTCGCCGAAGGTGTTCCAGTCCTGCTGGAGCGCGGTGTTCAGGTGGCTTCCAAAGCCAGTTGAGCGCGGTGCCGGTTCCAGATGGCGTCAAGGTTGTTGCTGCTGTCGACGAATATTTTGCCGTTGACCGTATTCCTGATCTGGAACACGCCCGAAGGAAACTTCATTTGTTTGTAGGCCTCTTTAAGTTCTTTTGTGTTTTTCATGGATGCTGGTATTGTACCCCGGAACGGTGTTCCGAAAGATTTTTATGCCTCCCGGAACGCCGTTCCGGGTTACTTTGCCGGGTTCCCGGAACGCCGTTCCGGGTTACTTTGCCGGGTTCCCGGAACGCCGTTCCGGGTTACTTCGCCGGGTTCCCGGAACGCCGTTCCGGGTTACTTTGCCGGGTTCCCGGAACGCCGTTCCGGGTTACTTCGCCGGATGGCGTATATCAGTTCGTCGAGATACTCGCCGTTTTTGAACAGCGTTTTTTCAAAACGGCCTTCCAGCACAAAACCCGCTTTTTCAAGCGCTTTAGGAACCGGTATTGGCGCCGAAGGGTCTTGCAAATATGCGATCGATATCCCCGGGTTTTAAACCCGTAATCGACCATTTGCCTTGTGCCCTTGATAATGCCTTTCCCCCAGTGGGGCTGGCCAGCCAGTAGCCCAGTTCTGCGTTTTTGCTGTAAATATCCGTCTGCGGATGCAGGCCGATACCGCCTGCTGCCTTGCCGCCGACTTCAATAGCCATGATTCGATACGGCGTTTCGCTTGTTGCAAACGCGATAAACTGCCTGCCCTTTTCCGGTGTGTAGGGAATGGAAACTGATCCGTCCATGTTTTTGGCGATCTCGATATTATTGGCCGCTTCGACTAGGTCGTCGAGGTCGCCGGGTACCCAGGGCCGAATTTTGAAATCCACCATTGATATATCCGTTTTATTCGTGTCGTTTTATCCAGTCGTCGAGCAGGGAAACGCACCGGAACTTCGCTTTTTTGTACGCACTGGGCTCGTTAAATGCCGCGCGCACCTGCCGCACTGCGGGAAGATAATCGACGCCCATATCCTGAAATTTTTCTACGCTCCCCAGCATGCGCTCCACATCCCAAACAAACTGATCGGCGTAAAAGTGCGATTCATGCGAAGCATTTTGGATGGTTTTTCTGATCCAGCCCGCTACATGCAAAACACCCGTATTGACGGGCTTGACAAGCAGTTGTTTATCGTCCACTTCATTGGAAGCCAGAAAAGTGAACGCCTCCAGCGATGCGTTGCCTTCAAGCATTTTCACCAGTTCCTGCTGCCACCCGGGGTTCGACTTTATTTTGGCCAGCGCTTTTTCCCGCACTTCGGGGTGGTGGTTGCGGTCGGTAAACACCAGGATATTGGTAAAATCCTGCATCGGATTGCAGGCGATCTGTTTCAGGTGGTTCTGCTGATACCGGGCCTCATCGTCCTGCATCTGTTTGTATCCGGCGTTCGGCGTTTTGGCCGGATTCGCTTAACCATCCGCCGATTGCGCTGATAATGCCCAGAACACTGAGGAAAAAATGCCGATCAGCGGCAGTTTGTACGCCAGGGCATTTACCGGGTGCGCAGCCGTCGTTGAGCAGGATGGTGCCGACGGCGATCAATACGAGGGGAAACAGGGCTGCACAAACCCCGAATAGACGCATGAGAAAGGGCGCAGGTCGTTTTCGTATTTAAACAGTCCGCTCAGCGCATTGACAGTCACGATGCCCACCAAGCCAAGGATACAAGCAGGGCATACCGGGAAGTCTTATCCGCAGCGACCATTCGGTCGCCTTTCAGGGCAATGATGCCTGTTGTTAGGCCCATAAAAGTAAAATGCGAGGTTCAACAGGATCACGCCAATGGGATAACCCATGGCAGCGTCTCCGCTCTGCGGTGGTTTTGCGCCGTAAAATGCTCGATAGCATGACGAGTAGATCAGGGTGGAAAGGGCCAGGAAAATATTGCCGAGGGGTGGTCATTGGTGCCGGGCGCCGGGATTTGTTTTAGAAAGAATGTATGGAGCTGCCGATTACGATTCAATTGTGCGCATCCCCTCCACTGCGATTTCCGCTTCGTTTTTACCGCTGCTTTCTGTTTTGGCGGCGATCAAGTTTTAACGGGTGGCATTGGCTGCGTGTGCCTCATGGCGTCGACATTTCAGGGTGCCGGGCGAATTTTCCATTGAGAAATGCGGGTTTATACTCAAAAGGAAATTGGTTTGCGAAAACAAACCCCATCAACACATTAGTTTTCCAACACTTACTGGAATTTTGTAAATTCTTAAATTCGAAATTCCGGTATAAATGCTGGTTAGCCGACCTCAGTAATGGTCACTAAGATCGCCTGCCGCTCCGCCATTTTCACCTGCATTTTCCACGGCCGGCTAAAAGGAACTCCCCCCTGCGTGATCCATGTGCTACCTCTGAAGAGTAGATATCGGTATTATTTCTTCGCCAAACACTCTACCGGAGACCAAAATCGCGAAGTATGTCATCCATGCTCTTACCATCACTATAAAATTATTTCGCCCATACCCTTGATAGCCATAGTGATCGAATTTAGACCGCAAATCTTTATTCGCTAACACCCTGTAGGCTTCCTGCAACCCCTGGTCCTCTTCACTTCCGGCGAGAACAACACGTTTCTTCTCAGGATATGCTTTTTCCACCTCCGTGGCCTCGGCAGCGTACCGCACGCCGAGTACTTCGTAAAAGTTACGATTGCTCTTTTTAATTGCCGGCGGGGACTGCTTCGTTTGCTGCATTTCCAGTTGTTTCAATTCGGCAATTTTTTCACGGGCTTCTTTTTCATGGAGCAGATACCCGTTGGACAAATAGTTTTCAAAGTCCGGAATGGTTCGCGCGAGCTGAAACATGATATGGTCTGCGGCCTCTCGACCGGGATCAGAGTATGCGGATTCCTGTTGCTTACGTTTTGCCGCCGACTGTTCCCTGCTCCGCCGTGCAGCCTCGGCCTCAAGGCGCAGGCGTTCATTTTCTGCATCCGCCAGCCTTTTCCTTTAGCATCAGTTCATGTGCTTTTTGATTCCAGTCGCAAACGCTCCTCATCTAATGCCGCGATCTTTTCATCCTTCCCGGCCTGTTGTTGCTCAATGTCAACTGATTTTTCAGGCTGTACTCTAACGGGGTTTTCCTTATCTGTTTCTTTGTTGTGGCGGCTATCCTCAATGTTTGTTGTTGCTGTTTCTGCTCTGGGCAAATTGGCGATGATTTGCTCCTCATCGTCGGCAAACTGGCGGGTGCGGTATGTGATAGGGACGTGCTTTATTTCAAAGTCTTTGCCGCGCAGGATAAAAAATTTGCGGTTGCGTTGGTCGGGAAGGTGGACGTGGTTGAAAATGCCGTGTATTCAGAGTTCCACCCACGACGACGCAGCCGACTCTGGTGTGCAGAACCAGACAAAATGGCTGCTGTTTTCAAGCGCGTGATTGATCATTTTGTCAAAGGATTCACCCACCCTGTGTTTGAGCGTTTCATCGGAAAAAAAGACCCGAAGCCCGTGGCCACGGAGTCGCGCTACCACCGTTTTAGCCGCTTCGATATTGGCGGAAGAAAAACTGAAAAACAGGTCGTATTCATGCCGGCTCTGACTTGCGATGAGCGACGCCTTCTCGCTCAGCTCGTCCTTTTTGAGTTTGTCTGCCAACAACTGTTTTTTTACCCCTTCCGGCAGGTCAAACACCACTTGGGAATACGTTCAATTATGTTCAGGATGGAAACACGAACACGTTGAAAGGTAATCTCCCTGTCGTCGCGCCGGATAAGTCCTTTGTTAAAATCAT
Organism: Lewinellaceae bacterium; assembly: GCA_016712415.1. Lineage (GTDB taxonomy): Bacteria > Bacteroidota > Bacteroidia > Chitinophagales > Saprospiraceae > M3007. The sequence goes on from JADJRC010000031.1 coordinate 6,249, forward strand.
GTTCGGCGCTCCTGTACAAACCCGTACTCAGAATAATCTCTTCGTATTCCTGCTTGCATGCGTCGGCCTGATGGTTATCCTGGTGGTATTTGATCAGTTCCAGCAGGCGGTTGCTGCAACTTCACTGGGGTCGTGAGCCACTGGTTCCTTGATATGGCGAAGGATGTCGTTCATTCAGGTTTTCAATGTCTGGATTGTCCGGCTTTGTCGGCAGGCAAATATAAGAAAAGGTTGTTACCGGCATTACAGGCGCAAACTCTCCAGTTTTCCGACGATTTCCGCTTTATCGACCTTTCGGAGCATGTACAGGCCAAGGGGTTAGAATTCTGTTATCAGTACGGGTTCGATTTCAAAATCGTAAAAATTATACAAGTCAAGTTTGTCGTAGTGATCAGCATAGAACTCGCCTGTGTAAGACTCTTGGGCGGATTCGATATAAGGGAACTCGTCGTAAATTTTTTGCTGCCCGCCACAATCCAGACCTGAGGTTGAGGGCTTGGACATACTATTGCTTTTGAGGAAATTTATAAAGTCTTCAACCCGTTTTTGGTAGTTGTTTGTGTGGAAAAGTCTTTTGCCGGATAAATCATATGCTTCCGCTCCAGCCATCATGATAAGTACGTCGTTTCGCTTCAAAAGCCGTTTAAACAGGTCATCCGAGCCAGTAAAGGTGTAGCGAATCCTGTTTCTCTTGCTGTCGTTCAGCTCGAATCGCAACATGCGCGTGTCCAGCATTTCCCTGTTAAACTCTTTCATCACGAAAATCTTCACTTTTTTCTCAATAATGGCATCCTGGTTCATCAGCAAAGTATTTTTCACTATTTTAGAATACCCGAAAATAAATATATAAAGGTTACCACCCGGGGAACAATTATCTCATCAATCCGTTTCTTGAAATTCCCGGCGATTTTTTCATCGCTTTGCCGTATTTATGACCATATCCTCCCGCATACTTTTAAGCAAAGCCTTGGTATTCTCCGTTATATCCTCATCGCTAATGGTTTTGTGTTTGATGGCATTGAGCAGTTCCGGTACCCTGCCCCGTTCAGTCTCCGAATAGTTCTTCTTATAGAAGTTTTCCAGAGTAATTAACAGATCGAATCCGTAGTGCGCCTTACTACGATGAAGCAATGATTTGAATGGCTCATACACAAATTCCGGGTTGTAAGGGCACTTGCCTTTTCCGGGCAAATCAATTAATTCAGAAAGGCCCCGGATGAACACTCTGAGGGACTGGGATGTGGAGGTAACGCTTGCCAAGCCGATAATGTAACCATGCGTTTCGTCAAATACCGCTATTTGAAACAACGACCGCTTGCGCCGTTGTTCAATATCATCAATTATGGAAGATATTTCCTGCGGGGTCTCCTTGAAGCAAGTAATTATCTTCCAGGCGAAAATCTTACTCTCTCCAGCAGGTAAATCAGCGATTCTGACGAATGGATCAGGGCGTTGAGCCTTGCCTCAAAAATCGAAGGCGAGAATTTCAGGATATGGTGGCAAAATTCAACGGGCAGGATGGTCGGTTTGGTCACTGCTTCATTTTCAGGGCTTTGGCATTTTCGATTTTTTTGTATTCCTCGGCCTTGAATTGTATTGCAGCACCATTCAACGTCTTGAACGCATCTATCCAGCCCTCTTTATTTTTCTTTTTGCCGTTGAACTCCCTGGTAAATTCTTTCTCGTCTCCGGCCTTCACAAGATATTTAATATCGTTCTCAATTTTTATCTTCTCAGTAAACTTATTACACATTTCCCAGCATTCAATGGCAACAAACGTAAGTACCTCGCTTTGATTCAGATTACTCAGACTCAAACTGGCAAACATATCAGGAGGCATATAATCAATAATCTTCCTCAATAATATCGGCGTAATCAATACAGTAATGAGAAGTGCTATGGCCACAACAATTATCACAATGGAGACCATGTACATGTCCATCTTGTACATAAAACTCAAGGCAATCGAAAATATGATCGAATACACGGCAAGTGATACTGCGAATACCGTCCCGCATGTGACCAAAGAGAGGCCACAATGTTGTTTACCCGGGTTTTGTTTATCCGTTTTAATCTGGCGGCCTTTGCCGAATGATACTTAAATACATCGTCGAGTTTCCTTTCAAAACCGGTATGCAAGGGGTAATAATAGAGATAGATGCCTTTAATAAATCTAGAGAACATTTGCCCCAGAAAAATGCCTGCATATTTTAATGCTCCGAAAATTGCTTTCATGGATGATGGGTATAGTTAATTATGAATATGTCGCTACTGGTATGAAAATATCAACGGATTTGACAGGGATGCTATACCGTGCCGTCGCGGGAAAGACACATTCATGCAGACAACAAAACCCGATGCATATCACAAAATATCAACTCCTAAAAAAGTAATCTGCAATTATAATTATTTAAAATTAGATTGGGATATAAAATTTTATACCGACCGACGCGTTATTTAAAAAATATTTACCTTGCATATGCCATCACCTTCGCGTATTTAAGGATAGGCCAGTCTAATTTGATCTCAATCTGTAAATCGCTAATGCGAATCATGGATTAAACATACATCCCTAAGGTTGATTTTCCCGCAGATTTTCACAGAAAGAGGCGCATATTTATTTTATCGATGCAACATTTTCTTCAGAAATCTACTGGAATCCGGTGCTAGCAAGGTAAATCTTATTCCAACCAGTGGTTTACAATGCAAAAAAACCTGTTTGGCCTCCGATGAAGACTAGGGTTTCCAGGTTGTATTTTCACCGCACCAACTCAAATTCCACTTCCTTGACATCCCTCGAATTGCCGCCTACAAATACCTTGACTTGCCGGGATCGGCTTTTGAATTTCAGCTCGTTGTTCCAGTACGACGGGTCATGTTCCGTCAGTTTAAACGTCACGGTCGGCTTTCGGCGGGATTGGTTTGATTTTTCAAAACCTTTCAACTCCTTCACCGGCCGGGCAATATCGGCGGAGAGATCGTGGATGTACAGTTGGACGACCTCTTCGCCAGCCACGCTGCCTGTATTGGTGACGTTGACGGATACTTCCACCGTTTCGCCCACCTTGGCCTGTGCTTTACTCACGCGCAGGTTGGAATACGGAAAGCGGTATAACTCAGTCCGTAGCCGAATGGGAAGGCGGGATCAGCCGGTGAATCGAGGGTAACCGCTCGTCCACATCTGGCCCTGTTGGGTCTGCGGACGGCCCGTGTTGAGGTGGTTGTAATACAGCGGCACCTGTCCGACATTGCGCGGAAAGGTGACGGGCAGTTCGGAGGGTTCACCGCACCGGTAATGACGTCAACCAGGGCATTTGCCGGTTTCGAAGCCAGGCTGCCAGGCCACGAGGATACCCCCATTATCATAAGCCCAGGGAACACGAGGGGCCGGCTGTTGAACAACACCATGACGGTCGGTTTGTTGCCGCGGGCTGCGATGCGCAGGATGGTTTCCTGGCTGCCCCTCAGGGTAAGATCGCTCACAGAGCGGCTTTCGCCGCAGTCGATGCCGCGCTCACCCCAGGGCACACGATCGTCCAGGTCAGACGAAGGTGGTGGCTTTCGCGGCTACCGACAGGTCTTTTTCGTTGCAGGCGGCGTCGAGGCATATTTCGGTGATCGTCACTTCAAAGCCCATTTCTTCCAGTTTGGATTTGAGCGTCATGGCGGGGGTGACCACCTTGGTAGTGTCATACTCCTCGACGCTGCCGAGCCCCAGCGTCCAGAAACTCATGCTAGTCTTTATGGCTGCGGCTGTCGGCATAAGGGGCCGACGATGGTAATTGAAGGGACTGGAAGGAGTCAGCGGCAGTATTCCGCCGTCGTTTTTGAGCAGTACCATACTTTTGCTGCGGCTTCGCGTGCGGCAAAGGCGATACTCAGGTTTTCGAGGTGGCATCGCGGTGTTTCTGATTGAGGTCGCGGAAGGGATCGTCGAAGAGGCCGAGCATGAATTTCAGGCGCAACACGCGGCGCACGGCCTCGTCGATCTGCCTGGGTCACACGCCTGCTTCAGCGCCTTTTGCAATCCGCTCTGGAAGGTGCCGCCGACCATATCCATATCGCTGCCTGCCGAGAGGCACCGGCAGAGAGCATCTACGGCATCAGTAGCAGCGCCGTGAATGATCGTTTCGCCAAACGGGGTTCAGTCGCTCACAACCATTCCTTTCCAGCCCCATTCGCCGCGCAGGATATCGGTCACCAGGTGTTTGTTCATACTGGCCGGCACCCCGTTGAGCGTGTTGAAAGCGTTCATGAAGGTCGCGCTGCCTGCTTTGGCAGCGGCCTCGAATGGAGTAGCAGCACCATTTCGCGCAGTCGTTGTTCGCTCATATCGACCGTGTTGTAGTCGCGCCCACCTTCTTGAATCCGCGGCGGCATAATGCTTTACACAGGCGGCAAGGTGTTGTTTTTGCCCAGGTCGTCGCCCTGAAAGCCGCGCGCTGACTTCTACAACACGGCTGCCGAGGTAAGGGTCTTCACCTGCGCCTTCCATGATACGGCCCAGCGGGGGTCGTGCGTTACGTCGACCATGGGCGCAAAGGTCAGTTCTGCCCATCGGCGGCGGCTTCTTCGGCGGCAATGCGTTCGATGTTCTGAATAAGGGTCATATCAACTGGCGGCCTGGGCAAGCGGGATGGGGGAATATCGTTTATAGCCGTGGATAACGTCAAACCCGAAGATAAGGGGTATTCCGAGGCGGGTACCCACCGCGGCGCGCTGCATCACGATCTTGTTGTTGAAATTGGTATGGCTCAGTACGCTCCCGACCTTGCCCGCCTTGATCTGGCTGAACAAATCATCCTTAGCCACATCGGTCCCGGTGCTGATGTCGCCGGGCAACTGGTTCAACTGGCCGATCTTTTCGTCGAGGGTCATTTTGGCAAGCAATTCGTCCACACGCCGGTCAATATCCCTGACGGAAGTTTTCTGCGAAAAAAAGCGCGGTAGTTGAGGACAGCATAACAGCACAAAGCAGCAGAGGTAACAGGTTTATTTTTTTTCATGAAATATTTTTTTGGGCAAATTTAGTCGACGCTGCCGGGATAGCAAGCACCTGGCCGCTGAACTTGCGGTTTAAATGCCGCATAGATGATCTAAGAAGAAAAGCGCTGCTTGCCGGCAGGCCTGGGCCGAACGAGCGCCTCTGCTTATTGAGGAAACATCTGCGACATGGCGTAGGCAAAAACGGCAAAGGCGATGCTGCCGATCAGGATACCGAGGGCCAGGGCGCGGTCGTCGCCGGTTTTAAGCGTAAGCGCCTGCGATGATGCCGCCGAGCGAGTAAATAATAAGGGAATGAGGTGTGCAATCCACCAAAAACGGCGAAGACAATAACGGCACGAAGCAGGGTGGGTACAAATAATTTCATTGCTGCATTGTTTGTCGGACGGCGAAATTCCGACAGCGGCGGCGGATTTCCAAGCTGGTTGGAAATAAGTTCGCAATGTCAACCGTACGACGGATTTGGAAATCCGTCGATGTCGTACCGTGTTGTGTCAACGGATTTCCAAATCCGTCGTACGGTTGATGTGCTTTTCAAACCTGTTCCCCGACCAGCCACTTCTTAAACTCTGCCGAGCGTTCGGTGCTGACGATGGTTTCCAGGTCGATGGATGGGTCGAGTTCTACCTTTACCCGGCTTTTGGAATAGGGATGCATTTCCTTGATTGCGTTTACATTGACAATAAACTGCCGGTTGATGCGGAAAAAGACACTCGTATCGAGCATGCCCTCCAGTTTGTCCAGGGGTAGTCGACGGGTAGCGCTTGCCGGTGCTGCGGGTGACGAGAAAAGTGATCTTGTCTTTGGTATAAAAGTACGCGGCATCCGACATTTCGACCAGTTTGATGCTGTTGCTGAACCGGATGAGCATGCGGCGCAAAAAGTTGTTGCCTTCCTGGCGGCGCAGGGTTTCGAGCAGTCCGCTGTAATCGGGCGTGGTGTGGGCAAACACCTTTTTGTATTTATCAATAGCAGCAGCCAGTTCGTTGGTTTTGATGGGTTTGAGCAGGTAATCCACTGCATTTACCTTGAATGCCTGCAGGGGCGTATTCGTCGTAAGCGGTGGTGAAAATAATCGGACAGGTGATATTGATATGCTCAAAAATCTCAAAACTCGCTCCGTCGGCCAGGTGAATATCGAGCAGGATCAGATCGGGCTGCGGGTTGCCTTTCAACCAAAGCACGGATGCTTCCACACTGTCGAGGCGCTGCACTACTTCTGCTTCCGGCTCCACTTCGGAAAGCAGTTTTTCCAGGCGGCGCGCAGCGGCGTTTTCGTCTTCAATGATCAAAACTTTCATAGCAAAAATGTTTGATTGTCAGTTGTTGCGGCATTCCGGTCGCCGGACCTGACGCCTTCGGCGGATTGGCGGCGGATCGGAACTTTTACGGTAAAAAATGCGGCGTTGTCTTCCACCATTACCGGGCGTTCGCCCAGCAGCCGGTAGCGGTGTACCAGGCTTTGCAGGCCAAAATGGGTGCTGGGTTCGGGTTTTATTTTGGGTTGAATATTATTGCGCACCACGACGTAGTTGTCGTTTTCAGCAAAAATTTCGATGGTAAGGAGCCGCGATGCGGAAATGACGTTGTGTTTGACGGCATTTTCCACCAGCATCTGCAGGGCCAGGGGCATGATCAGGCCTGCATGCCCGTTCAGCCAGTCTACGAGGCGGAACCCATCTTCATAGCGTTTCTTCAGCAGGAAATCGAAACTACGCACCAGTTCCATCTCCTCTTGCAGGGTAATGAAATCGCGTTCCCGGTATGCGATGATGCTGCGGTAAAAATCGGACAAATGCTCGACATATTCCACGGCTACTTTCGGGTTTTCCTCGATGATAGTGATGAGGGTGTTGAAACTGTTGAACAAAAAGTGCGGGTTGATCTGGCTTTTCAGCGCGGCAAACTGCGACTCAACCCGTTCGCGCTTCAATTGGGCCACGCGCTGCAGCCGCCCTTCCCGTATCCTGATGAACAGATAGATCAGGCCTGCGACAGCAGCCATACTCAACAACACAAACCACCACTGCGACCAGAAAGGAGGTCGTATGGTAAACGACCACGACGCTTCCGGTACGTTCTCGAAATTGCCGTGTTCGCTCGTCTGCACGCGAAAGGTGTAATCGCCGGGCGGCAGACTCGGATAGGAAGCGAGGTGGTCTTTCGATACCTTCCAGTCGGGATCCAGGCCTTCCAGCCGGTAGCGGTAGCGCACCGATTCAGGGTCGGTGTACCACAAGCCGGTGAAGTTGAAAATAAAGTAGTTCTGATCGTAGGGGAAGACGCTGTTCGCCATAAAATCGATCGGCTGCGGAAACACCGAAACCGACGTGATGCCGGGTCGCGGGTCGTCGATAAACACTTCGTCGAATGAAGCAATCCGGATAACACCCTGCCGGGCGCCCAGCCATACGTTCCCCTGGGGGTCGCGGCACAGGGCATTCAGGTTGATTTCTGCTGCGGGAGCGCCGATAGCGGCATTGCAAAACGTCACATGGTCGGTTCGTTCGGGATTCAGGATATCCATGCCGTCTTCGTAGGCAATGATGATATGGCCGTTGCCGGATGCGGCGACACCGGTGATACTCAGGCTGTGGAGGTGGTTGTCGGTGGTATAGCGGCGGAACTGCCTGCCGTCGAAACTGAACAGGCCGTCTTTATCGGTACTGAACCAGATGTTGCCGCTGCGATCTTCCGTGATGCTGTAAATGGTTTTGAGGTCCACCCCGTTGGCCTTATTGTAGTGCCTGAAACGGCCGTTTTCGAGCACGGCAAGCCCTTTGCCTGCGGTACCGAACCACACCCGTGCGTGGCTGTCGAAAAAAACCTTGTATATGTAGCCCGTACCCAGTTCGCTTTGCTGCGAGAGGCTTTTGTAGCGTCCCGGTTCGCGTAAATCCATGGCTGTCACGCCGCCAAGTGTGGCGATCCAGACCTTTTCTCTGTTGCCGTCGATAGACAAGACGCTGCCGTTGAAAAGGCCGCTTCGCTCGGTCAGCCGGCGCAGGACTTTACCCGATGCATCAACCACGAACACCCCTTCGCCAAAGGTGCCGGCCCAGATACTGCCGTCGGCGGGCGACTCCCACAACGCGATCACGTTATGTTTTCCGGGTAAAAGTTGACGAAAAACACCGTTTTCATTCAAAAAAAGGCCATCCTCGGTACCGACCCAAAGGCGATTGCGGTGATCGATCTGTACGGCCTGAATATTGCCAAGAGGGGTAGATATGATACCGAAACGCACATTGGCTGAATAAACGGCACCTTTGTCGCACACCACCCACAGCAGGCCTTCACGGTCTTTGCACAGCGAGCGGATTTTTACATGGCCGAGCGGACTGGCGTCGGGCATGGGCAGCGTTTCGCCGGAGACGAGGTTGAGCCTGAACAGGCCATTGGCGGAAGTACCGACCCACAGTTCGTTGCTGCCGAAAGCAGCCAGGCTTACCACCGGCCCCTGCATCCAGCCGTCTGTCCGCAGATCAATGGCCTGTTTTGCCACATTATACCGGGAAGCGCCTTTTTCGTGTGTGCCGAGCCAAATGTTCCCGTGATGGTCTGCCAGCAGGGCAGCGATTTCGTCGGGCAGGCCATCTGAGGTAGTCAGGTTGCGCACCTGCTTTTTCCCTTGTCCCGACAAACTGCATATACTTACGCCGGCGTCCGTTCCTGCCCAGATATTACCCGCCGCGTCGCAGGCCAGCGCATAAATATCGTCGCCGGCAAGGCCGTCGTCGGAGGCGCTGAATTGATACAGACGTTCATTTTTCAAACAATATACCCCCTCTCCGTAGGTCGCGATCCAAAGGCCGCCCGCGTTGTCGGCTGAAAAAGCCGTGATCGGTTTATGCGGTGTACCCTCTTCGGGTTCCCATGCCTGAAGGGTTGCGAGGTATTTCTTGCCCGGGCTGCTTGCCTCCGACGGGAATACGCTGTTAAGAGGAATGAAACCGATCGATCCCTGCTCAAACCCGACCCAAATACGACCGCCCCACTCGTACATAGCGCTGACTGGACCCGCCGGGAAACTATCGGGCAGGCCAATAGCCTGGTAGGTAAGTCCGTCGTAACGATACAGGCCATCGCGGGAACCGAACCACATCCAGCCATTGCTGTCCTGAAAAGCCACTGTCATCTGAACATTCCAGATACCCTTTGCCTCGCGGAGGCGAAAACCGGGGTCTGTGCCTGCGCAAGGCTGCAGGCGAACAGGAGCAGTATGGCGCTTAATTTATTCAAGGTAAGGGTGTTATTAGTTTTTTTGAAGTTCGGCGTCTACAGTAACCTCTATTACTTCGGCAATTTTCTGGTATACAATTTTTGGAATGGTAATGTTGTGATCGCTCAGGGGCACGGTAAACGACGACTGGACGTGTATTTTATCGCCGTCAATTTCCATCTCGCCCTTGATGATCCGTTCCTGCTCCATGCCGTGTATCGTCAGTTTGCCTTTAGCCCGAATGGAATATGTACCGTTTTTCTGAAAATCTACGTCTTCGATAATCTTACCCGTGAAACTGGCCTTGGGGTATGATTTGCTTTCCATGTAATTCTCGTTGAAATGTTCGCGTTGCAGCGGGCTGTTGAACCCCTCGAACGATTTCACGTCTACCGTCCATGCAAAGGTTTGTTTTTCAGGATCAATCAGGCCGCGCAATTTCTTGCTTTTCGCCTGAATGAGTTCCAGCGGTGCGTCCGATTTGAAACTTACCTTGCCGTTTTCACACTTGTACAAATCCGTTTCCCCTGCCGGCAGGTGATATGCCTCCAGACTGCGAACCACCCATTCGGGCGATACAAAACCGGGGAGCCAGCCCCCCACTGCCAGCATCAAAACTACAGCTGTCGTTTTCATAGTTAATTCCGATTAGATGTGGGGTGAAAATACGGAATTATTTGCGACCAGCACGGCAGAATACTGACTGAATGAGCAAAAAAGGGTGGTGAAACCGGTATTTCAGCACCCTTTCGTTATTGTTTTACAAATCTTTGCCCCGACCGTCCGGATTCGTTTTCCAATACCAGGTAATACATGCCCGGTGGCAGGCTTTCTACCGGCAATTCCCATATTCCGCCGGTTGCTGCAGCCAGTGCGCCCCCGGTGGGGCTACCCTGCCCGTTGCGTCGAAAATACGACAGCGCGTATCTGTCTGAGCCTGTCCGCTCCATACCATTCGGAGCGTTTCGCCGACGGGGTTTGGGTATAGTTTCAGTAAAGATGCCCCGCCATTATTCTGACCGCCTGTAGTCGACACCACGCTATCGGGCACAAAGGCTACATCTATCTCTTCGTATTGTCCCTGAACCATGTTGAACACGGTTGTTTGTCCCCCGGCATCCAATCCGTAGCCCGGCCGCAAAGGTATGGAACTGAACGAGTGCAGAAAAACGAGGAAATACTGCCCCAGCGACACCAGTGAAAACCCGTACCTGCCGTCGGAGGCGGTCATTTTGGCGCCAACCAGCGTAGTATCGGCACTGTACAGCAGCACGGTAATGTCTGCAAGCAAAGGTTCCGTCACATCCTGCTGATCGTCCGCGTTTTCGTCGAGCCATACGTCGCCACCCAGGGCGATGGATAATACGGTCCAGGCCATGTCAAGTTTCTTGTGTTCGCCGTCGGCGAGCGCCGGTCGGCGTCAGGCCATCGCCGTCCACGTTCTGAACGGGTATAAATACATCGGAGGTAGGCGGCAGGCTGACGCGCAGGTAATAAATCCCGGGAGGCAGATCGGCAAACAGGTAGTAGCCGTTTGCGACCGTTGTGGTGCTTGCGAGCAGACTGTCGGTCACGGCGTCGAAGAGTCGGACTGTCGCGCCGGCGAAGGTCGGCTCGCCCTGTTCCCAAAATCCGTTGTTGTTGCCGTCGAGCCCCGCAGAGCCTTCAATAGACCCCGAAAAGATGTTTTGCGGAGGATACAGGTTGTCGTTTGGGCACGATCTGCTGCACCTGGTGGGCGCTGCTCCAGGAGAGCTGTACGAGCGCCCCGCCGCCGATTTCCAGAAATTCGCCGGAGTCGGTATTTCTGCCCGGCCTCCAGGGTTATGCTGCCCGCGTTGTTCATCGGCGGTTGAGGCTGCCACTTGTCTATGATGAGCGAATCGTTGACCCAAAGCCGGCAACCGTCGTCGCTGAAAACGGTAAAGGTGTATGTTTCGGAAAACAAGGGCTCCACAAAACCCGTCCAGCGGGCAGTGAAATAGTTGGCGGGCACGCTCACATCCGGAGAGCCGTCGCCCCAGTTGAAATTAACCGTAGTATCCGTTCGGGTCAGAACAGGCGGCTCATCCAGGTCGCCGTCGGGGTCGATGAAATATTGACCCTGCAGCCCTGTTCCGGTACCCAGGGTGTAGGTATTGAAAAAAGCTTCCATGGCCACCGGGGTTTCCGGCGTGGCAAAAGCGATCAACGGGTCGGTGCTGCCGTCGTGCCAATGGTCAAACAGGTACACCGTGTTGCCCAATTGCTGTATTTCCGGCGCCTGAATCGTCCTCACCATCCCCACAACGCTTTCAAAGAAGGCCGGCAGCGGGCGGATCTGACCGTCGACATTCAGGGCAATACCCGCCGGGCCTGCTACGGAGATATCCGTTTTAACGGGCTGCACATCGCGCCAAACCGTTTTTCAAATCCCTGCGTATCGCGGGCTGCGAGGTATATCCGGAAAAAACATCGGTCGAGGTCTCCCCGACAACCGGCACTATAAATTCGCCCGATGCCGTGCCCGAAGTAAAAGGCAGGGCCGGGTGCGTATGTGACTCGTGGTGGAGGTCGATGCGCCACGACAGGCGGCCTGCGGGCAGAATGCCTTCTTCGGGGTCGGATGCCTGACCGGAAAAATGCAGGGTATCGCCACCCCGGTATTGCATATCCGTGAGCGGGAGCAGTATTTCCGGTACCGGCCGCTTGTTAGACGACACCCCCGTCAGGGCGGTTTGACTGGTGTCGGCGCCAAAGGTATTTTCTGCAATGCAATATACCACGCCGCCGCTGTCGGCCGGCGACAGGTTGTCGAGCGACAGGAGCGGTCCGTCGGCGCCGGCGACTGCCGCGCCGTTGCGGTACCACTGGTAGGTGATCAGTTGCGTCCCGAATGCCTGCGCCTGGAAGGTTGCCGACTCTCCCTCGGCCACCAGTACCGACTGCGGGTGCGCGGTAAACAACGGAGCGCCCTCCCCTGCCCAGAACACCCGCCAGAGCGTTCCCTCCGTGCTGGCTGTATTGTCCGTTTCAGAGCCTCCGCCCAGCCCTGCGCGCGCGAGGTAGTAGAGTTCGCCGTCGGGTGTGGGCAACAGGCTCACCGGCCGGTCGATACCGGTAGCAAAGGAGCCTGAAAGCGTGCCCGTTGCCGGGTCGAGCATCCTGATCCAGCCCTGGCAGTAATCGGCGAAGAAAAACTTTCCCCGGTACTGCTCGGGTACCAGGTCGTTGTTGTGAAAGGCGAAGGCAGCGCCCACGATGGCGCAACCCTCATTGTGGTTGTAGGCATATTTGGGATCGGTAAAGGCAGGGTTGCCTGAAGCGCCCTGGTAGAGTTTCCAGCCGTAGTTTGCGCCGGGCGTCAGTTCATTTACTTCTTCCCAGGCTTCGGCGCCCACATCGCAGAAATATATTTTTCCGGTGGCGGGGTCGCAGGCCATGGAAAAGGGGTTGCGCACGCCGTATGCGTAAATCGCGCGATTATTGCCCGACAACAGGCTGAAAAAGGGATTGTCGGCAGGAATGGAGCCGTCGGATTCCAGGCGCAGGATTTTTCCCAGTACGGTATTCAGGCTCTGGGCATTGTCTGATTTGGCTCCGTCGCCGACACCGATGTACAACAAATTGTCGGGCCCGAACACCATTGCGCCGGCGTTGTGTATGCTGCCGCTGAGCGGGTCGAGATCCATCAATACCTGCTCGCTGCCCGGCACGGCAAAGTCGCCGTTGGCCATGACCCGGCTGATGCGGTTGTGTTGTGCGCCTTTTACGGTGTAATACAGGTACACCCAGGGGTTGTTTTCAAAATCGGGGTCTATGGCGATCCCGTTCAGCCCCTTTTCGTTGTAATCGTCGACCTGGAGCGTGAGGAAGGGCTGGCTGTGCAAAACCCCGTCGTGGAACAGCAATACCCTGCCGTCTTTTTGGGCCAGGAAAATACTGCCCCCGGGCGCATAGGCCATGCAGGTGGGATTTAGTCCTTCAGTGGCCAGTATCTGGGCAAAGCCTGCGGGAAGGGTGGTTTGTGCCGGAAGGTATTGAAGAACCGGGAAAAGGAGGCAAAGCATATAGCCGGACAGTCTCATAAAGTGCTGTTTTTCAATTTTTTGAATGATCGAACGACACGACAAAGTATTCATCAAAGTCCCCCGGCAACGCACAGGGCGAAACCGGGGGTATAGGAAGTAACCGAAGGCGGAGCGTTGCGCAGGTTTTTCAGAAGTGGAATCCGTATCCGAAGAACACCGCTTTCATCCCGAAGACACTAAATCCCGACAACAGCACGCCCAGCATAATGAGGGCAAACGGCACGTACACCAGGCTCCGGACAAAGCGGTTCTCCCATTTCAGGTGGTGCATGATCGGAAGCAGCAGGAATGCCAGGCACAGCCCCATGAACGATATTTGAAACATCATCAGTGATGCTATGCCGAAAATCAGTCCGGTCAATATTTCAAAACCCTGCACCAGGCGCGTATCGGGATGGCTTTTCGAGAGAAACTGTTGCCATCCGGCGCCGATATTTTTCAGAAAACTTTTGGACGGTTTTTGTCCCAGGTGTTCCGCCTGGTCCTGATCGCCGGTAACGAGGAAAAACGCCTTTCCGGAGATCATGTAGGCCAGTACACCCATGCTGGAAAGCGGTGTGAGGGCTGCATACATGGCGGTACTGTGGCTGAGAAAGCGGAACAACTTGAGCGGCTGGGAGGCCAGTGCGACCACAAACGAGAGCACCGGGGCAAAGAATGTCAATATGGTGATGAGGTAAAAATCCCAACTGTAGATGACCTGGAAACCGCCGTCAAGCGCGATGATAGGCAGACGGATTTCGTTGTTACCGAGTACAAACGTCACGTCCTGATGATGTCCGAAAAAATAAGGCATGGCGATGTTGGCGTTCAGCATGAACACGAAATACAACAGCGTCAGCGGAAGATTAAGCGTGGGAAAGAGGATGTCCAGTTTTTCCGTCCAGGAGATATTTTTGGCGCGAATAAGCCATTTCATTTTTTTGCTCAGGAATTCGGAAGTGCCGCGTGTCCATTTCATGTGGCGGATACGAAAAGCGCGTACTGAATCGGGAAAGTCTTCGTAGCAGATCACGTCTTCGAGAAAGCGGCCACGGTAACCCAGTTCGCGGGCATGGATGGCGAAGCCAAGGTCTTCACTGACGATATCCGGGAAGCCGCCGATTTTTTCCCAAACATCGCGACGCAGCAATGCGCCGTGGCCGAGGAACATGACAAATCCGTAGTCGTTGCGCAGCGGCTGATACCATTTCCAGTGGATGTCGATGCCTACACCCAGCGATTTGGACAACGGTGACGTTGAGTCGGGATTGGCGCGGTGGTTGGCCTGAACGAAACCGCAGGTCTCGTCGGTTTCCAGTACGGTCACTGTTTTTGTCAGAAAATCCGTCGGCAGAATTTCGTCGGCGTCGGCAATCGCGAAGTAGGGTTCGTGTGCAAAGTTGGCGAGGCCGTAATTCATGTTTCCGGCCTTGAATGCCTTGCGGTCGGGGCGCCGTACCACCTGTACCAGACCGGGGTACTGTGCGGCAAAGGCGTCGATCCGGTCTTTGAATTCCTGGCGCGACGAATCGTCGAGGATATATACCGTATAATTCGGGTAGTTCTGCCGCACACAGGACACGACGCTTTCCTCCACAAAATCATTACATGTGGTGTACAGAATAGCGACCGGGGGCTGGGCTGTTTTCACATTCGGCGTCAGGGCTAGGGGACTTTTTTTGCCCAATAACCCGTACAGGGTAGCAAAGGAAACCACTCCCAAATTGTACATTCCGTACAGCCACGCGAAGTCGATGAAGAAGATAAATGTCCAGATCGCCATGCGGCTGGGGACGCTATAGGTCATATCGAGCAGCATCAGCAGGCGCGGCTGGAACCAAATGAGCGAAGCGATCCACGCCGTGAAAATGGTGATGTACATCGCGGGACTGGGCGCGGCTGCCATTTGGCGCACGGAAGTATCCGATACCTGAAGAGCCTGCGGACGAACTGTTTTTAGAGGGATAGACATGGCTTGAGCAGCAATGGATCGGGTTGTATTTTTGGATGACATGATGATTAATGTTTGATCCGCAGCGGATGGTTTACGAATAGAATTGGCAGAGCGAGGGGATATGATTCACGCCGGAACATATTATTTCTCCAGTCGCAGTTTTACACCGGCCGCCAGGGCGGTCAGTTCGTCGAACGGCGCCTTTTCCCAGCGCACGGATAGCTGGCCCCATACCGTCTGGCTGAAGGGCAGGATGACCGTCGCGTAGCCGCCGAAGATGTTGTCTTTTTCTACGTCGCTACCCACGCCCGCTTTGCCGAACAAGGCACCAAGGTTGAGTTCGTAGCCCTTGTCCGTGCGAAACTGGTTGTTCAGCAGGAATCGATTCTCCGGGCGCGGCGCATTTTCCACACGCGAGTAGAAGTAGTAAGGCTCTACGGCATACCCTTTCGTCACCGGAATCCGGACGCTTGCATAGGCCAGCCATTCGTCGGGCATTTTGTTGCTGACACCCAGGAAACCGCCGCCTTTGATGCTGAGGCTGGACAGGAAATAGACCTGTTCTGTGCTGAACACCTGTTGGGTAACGTTGTCGGGCAGGATGCGGGTACCGTATTCGAAGCGGCTGGTCAGGCGGTTGTTCCAGGGCGTGATGGCGCCGATGGAAAATGCCTGCGCTTCCTGATTCGTGCGCACCAGCGAGGCGAGATCAAGGGTGAGGGAGTTGTCGTACTTCAGGAACATACGCAGTTTGCGCGCCACCTGTCCGGTGAGCTGTACCGTGCGCAGGTTGAAACTGCCCATGCCGCCGGTCCGGGAATAGCCGGTCCAGATATCCAGTTCGAGTGGAGCGGCAATACCATAGGTGTTTTCCAGCAACTGATTGGCGACGCGGCTGGTAGAGTCGATCTGCAGGGCAGAGCGCAACGCAACGCGCGCTTTTTTGATTTCACTTTCGATCAGGTACGATTGTGCAAGCGCGATATAGTACTCGATCTCGCCCGGGTACTCCAGGATCAGTTTCTCAAAATAATCAATGGCCACCAGCCCGTTGCCTTGCCAGAGGTAGACATAGCCCAGGCCTTTCCGTGCCTCTGCATTGCCGGGTTGAAGGCGTTCGAGCGCCAGGAAGGGATACTTGGCCGCAGCATATTGTCCCGACCAGGCGAGGTTGTAACCTTTGCCGACCAGGGCGTCTGCATTTTCGGGATTAATGGCCAGCACGGCTTCAAACTTGTCGCGTGCCTGTTCGTGTTGTTTGTTCCACGAATAATTGTACCCAGCGCCAATCAGCGCCTGGAGGTTATCCGGGTTCTTTGCCAGCGCGGCGTTGTACATTTTCTCGGCTTCAAAATGCCGGCCCGCTTCGGCCAGACGCTTGGCTTCGGCCAGATCCTGCGCCCGCAGCGCTATACCCGTAAGGCAAAAAAGAGTGATGAGGAATAATGACTTCTTGTTCATACCGTGTGTTTTTGATTACCACAGCACAAACATTCCCCGGAATTTTTCTGTAAAAAAATGAAATGACCTGAATCGGTACGATCCCGCGCTGAACAGGCAGGAAGGCAGACCCGCTCAGAACAGCACCTCCACACACTGAGCCTCTATCGGAAAGATCGCCCAGTACCGGATGGTCTTTTCCGGAAAGGCTCGGCGCAGCAGCACCCTGCTCCATCCCATCGCCGGCGCGAGGGCCTGTGCCTGCTGCCGCCATTTCTTCATACCCTCCGCAAAACCGGCAAACATCAGCACGATCACCTGCTCCCTGTTTTCGAGGAAAAGATCGGCTTCGAGGCGGAGTTGTCGTTCCCAACCCTGTCTTTCCGGGCCTGAACCGGGGTCGTACCACCCTTCCATCGGGTAGTGGGCCAGCGCAGCGGCCGGGGCTAACCGGTGTTGTACCAATTGCCGGAAGGCATCCGAATGTCGCAGCAGGGCTTCCGGCGCCAGCGCCTCCGCAGCGCCGCGTATTTGCAGTTGTTTTTGGGCAACGGCCATACGTTCCGCCTGCGGTATTCCCGCGACATCGGCCATCAAAAAAGTTTGAACGGCTTTGAGGAGCGCAGGCGTAAAATCGCCTTTGAACTCCAGCCACGACGACCAGGCAAACGGTTCGCCGTATTTCGGGTCAAAACCCGGCGGCGTTTCCTGGATGGGATCAATGGCGAGCGACAACCGCGGCACAGGATGCCTGCCCGACCGCTCCGGGTGGAAAGGCACGGGTGATGCGTCGGGCGGGCTTTCCGGAAAATCCCTGGGTTTGTACAGGGCCTCTGTATCGCAAAGCAGGGGCAGGCCGTCGCGGTAAAAGGGCGTCTCTTCCGAATCGGGGTCAAGGGTGGGCGTGTTTTCGTCGCCCTGATTGAACACACGGTTGAGCCATTTGGTGCCTTGTGCGTTTGTCGGGAATACCAGGTAGTCGCGGGCACGCGTCAGGCCGACATACAGCAGACGGGCCTCTTCGTCGAGGGCGGTACGGGTCGCTTGCGCCCATTCGGGCGTTTGCAGCAGCGTTTCTTCCAGCCGGGTGCCGCGCAACTGGTCGGCATAAGGATTGATCCAGAAGCGCAGCCAGCGGTTGCCGAGGATGTCGTCGAGGTCGGGCGCATCGGTTTCGGCCACCAGATTGATGCCCCAGATTTGTTCTTTTAGGTTCTGGTTGAGGTTGTGGCAGATCGCCACCGGGTATTCCAGCCCCTTGCTGCGGTGGTAGGTGAGCACTTTTACGGCATCGTCGCTTTCGCCGGAGCCCTGTTCGTCGCCCTCCCCTGCCGCCAGGTCGTTGAGCCAGAGCAGAAAACCGCCCAGCGAGGCCGCTGAGTGCAGGCGCTGGCAGGCAGATTCGTAATCGAGGGCATATTTGCGCAGGCGATCGAGGTTGTCGAGCCTTTGGGAGGGAGTACCCAAACGCACGGCGATTCGGCGCAGGTCGAGTTCATCGAGTACCAGGTTGAGTATCTCGGAAGCCGAAAGGTCGGCCGTACGGGGGCGCAATTCGGCGAGGTGGCGCAGTACCCCTTCATTTTCCCAGTTGTGATAACGGGTTTGCTCGCTGCGCACCGCATCGAGAAACGCGATGCGGCTGCCTACAATCGCTTCGAGGTCCATGGCGCCGGTGAGCAGCAGTATTTCCGCAATACTGAGCGCATCGGAGGGGGTAAGGAGGTATTTCAGGCAGGCCAGGGCGAGCTTTGCCTCCGGCGTTTCGAGCAGGCCCGCGCGGCTGATCGCCGCTTTTAGTCCGGCGCGGTGCAGGGCATCGGCCATATCACGGCAGCCCTTATTGCTACGGCACAACACGGCGATATCGCCGGGGCGAACGGGCCGCATTTTCGTTCTTTTTTTATTGTAAATCAGCACCTTGCGTTGGAGCATTACGCTGATCTGATCGGCAATGCAATTGTCGAACCAGGGCTGTCCGGGCACCTTTCGCTCGTCGAGTTCGGAGCGGAAGTGCCAGTGAATGAGGCTCAACCCCACCCCCGACCCCTCCACCGATGGGAGGGGAGACGCGCTACCCAACGCATTACGCGTAGGGTCTCCCCTCCCATCGGTGGAGGGGTCGGGGGTGGGGTCTGGGTTGAATGCCGGCTCCAGTACCACCTGTTCGGGCGGCATATCGCTGAAGGCCCTGGTGAAAATGGCGTTTACGGCATAGACGATATCGGGACGGCTGCGCCACGATTTTTTCAGGATATTTTCCGCCTTTATGCCGCCTGTAGCATTTATGATGGCCTGCATGAGTGCCGGCTCGGCGCCGCGGAATCCGTATATGCTTTGCTTTGGGTCGCCGACCCAGATCGAATGCCTGGCCAGGCGGCTGATGCGCAGGAAGATATCGAGTTGGATGGGCGAGGTATCCTGAAACTCGTCGACCAGCAGCAGATCGAGTTCGCGAGCGAGCGTTTCGCGAACGGTATCCACACGCAACAGGCGGCTGACATAGGTTTCCATGTCAGTGTAGTCGATCAGGCCGCGTTTCTTTTTATACTGCTCGTATTCATCAAGGGCATCGGTGGCGATATCGAAAACGAGGTCGATGAAGCCCTTCACATCTTCGCGAAACTGCCGGTGCTCGTCGTGGCTGAGCGCCAGGGTTTGCAATGCTTCCACCAGGTCGCGGCTTTTTGCTCCGGGATTGGTTTTGGCAATTTTTACCCATTCGTGCCAGTACAATTCGCCGCGGTATTTGAGTTGGTTCTGGAAATTGCGCAGCACCTCGGCGGCATCGCGGGTGACCTTTGTGCTATCGGCCTCATTGGCGTCGAGCGCGGCCACCGTCTGGTCTATGGCTGTCAGGAGCCGGTTGTTCCAGGTAACGGCGTCGGTATTTTGCACAGGCGGCAGGAGCCGCTCGAAACTTTCCCAGGAGCGCTGTTTGCTTGCTTGCAGCACTGCCTTTGAAAAATTATTCGCCCGCGCCACATCCGTCAGTTCGCGGATGACGCGCCGCCAGTCGTACGTTCCGTTTTGTGTTTTTTTGGTCAACCCGAGGCGGTCGGCAAGTACGTTCATCTGTTCGATGCGCTGCGTGGTCAGCACCTGCGACAGCGACTCGTTGAACAGGCGCTGGCCGTCGTTTTCGGCAATGATCTCCACAAGGGGCGACACACCGGCCTCGAAAGCAAATCGTTGCAGCAGCCGCGTGCCGATGCTGTGCACCGTACCGATCAGCGCCTCGCCGAGTTCGTTGGCGGCCTCGGTCATGCCCGCTTCGAGCAGGCGCACCCGTACGCGATCCTGCAATTCCGCTGCGGCTTTTTGGGTGAAGGTCGTTGCCATGATGCCGGCGGGCCGAACGCCGCCTTTCAGCAGTTCCACCATGCGGCCGGTCAGCGTATAGGTTTTGCCCGAGCCGGCGCCGGCAGAAAGCACTTCAATATTCAGACCGGCAGACGGCGGGTGGTGAGCGGTAGTCGGTGGCACGGTATGGGTAGTTTTGGGCTAAGGTCGAAAAATGCCGGAAATTTTTCATGGCCCAACAAATAGTTGTAAATTTCAGGCTTGAATTTTCTGTAAGAAACCGTCTTTAAGACATGGAAACATCTTATAAAAATTGCCAGAGCCGCGGCATGCCGATGCGTCGCGACCAGCAAGGCGGCGGCGCCAATGCCGACGGCTCCAAAAGCCTGATGTACTGTTCACATTGTTATCGCGACGGGAAATTCACCCGACCCGACATCACCCTGGATGAAATGAAGGGCATCGTCAAACAAAAAATTCAGTCTTTCGGTTTCCCCGGATTTCTGGCCGGTTTTTTTACCCGGAACCTATCAAAACTCGAACGCTGGAAATGAGCACTCCCGAACTGCAGGAACTGGCCACACAAATCATCCTCCGCATGGAGGAAAATACACCCCGTATCGAAAAATGCCTGGCCGAACTCAGCGAAACGGAAATCTGGCAACGTCCCAACGCCGCTTCGAACAGCATCGGCATCCTGATCCTGCACCTTTGCGGCAACATCACCCAGTACGTTATCGCCTCCCTTGGTAACAATACCGATATGCGCAACCGCGACGCGGAGTTTGCAGCGGAAGGCGGTTTCACAAAAGCCGAATTGCTGAAAAAACTCCGCGATACGGTCCGGCAGGCCGTCGGTATCGTCAGGCAAACAAACCGGGAAGCCTTTTTGCACGTGCGTTCGGTGCAGGGCTTCCGGATGAGCGGTATTGGTATTGTGGTGCATGTGTGTGAGCACTATTCCTACCATACCGGCCAGATCGCGTTCTGGACCAAATTGCTGAAAAACAAAGACCTGGGCTTTTATGCAGACCTGGATCTGAATGTAAAAAATGCATAAACACCGGCCCTTCGCTTCCGGTATTTCTGCCCACACCTTGCCGTTATTCGGGGTGAAGAAATGCAAATATTTGACGTAACCCCCAATACTGTCTTTTCATACTAAAAGGGCTGCTAATTTCGCACCGAATTTCCGTTTCTGCGGTATTCCGTTTTCTATTCGTCGTGTATATATTCCTGATTATCAGGGACTTAATTATTTAACATAACATCCTTACACGACCTGCATGCCCTCCCGGAATTTCAATTCTCCCGAACAGAACAGCTCCCGAAAACCTTACCTTGTTATTTTCCTGCTTGGATGCCTGTCCATGCTTTTATTGCTGTATGGCAAGCGGACATGGTCGGCGCACTATGCCGAACCAGCCCTTGCAGCGAAGAACCGGGAAAAGGACGGGCAGGACTTCACCATCAACCGTGTCGGAGGGTTTAACAACACCCGGCCAATATTATCGATTGATCAGGTTCAGGAAAGCACCGTCTTTTCCCCGATAAAGGATGACCTGACATTGTTGATCGACAGCCTCAAAAAAGCCGGTATCGTCAGCGAGGCATCGGTATATTTCAGGGAATTCGAACATGGCGCATGGATGGGCATCAATCAGGAAGCCCGTTATCACCCGGCCTCGCTGATGAAGGTCGCCTTGTTGATGTGCTACCTGAAAATAGCGGAAATCGACCCTTCCATTTTGAAAAAGCAACTCCTGTACCATACCCCGGACAGCGTGCGCATCAATCCGCAGTTTTATGCCGGGCAGTCGATTCAGAAAGGGAAACGGTACAGCATTCACGAATTGCTCTATTACATGATTGCCTACTCTGACAACGACGCTACCTGGCTGCTGGCCAGTCATTTCGACAACAATCGTCTGAAAAAACTATTCGCCGATTTTGACTTGCCGGTACCCGTAGAGGACGACCTCAGATTTGTCATGACCGCCGGCGAATATTCTGTTTTTTTCAAAGCAATCTACAATTCTGCTCTCCTGAGCCCTGAATTTTCGGAATACGCCGCCGATTTGTTGAGCAACTGCTCTTTTCAGGAAGGTTTTGGCAAAGGGTTTCCGAAAAACACCAAAATGTACCACAAATTCGGGGAATGGCGAAGTGCCGGACATGAACATGAACTGCACGAATCCGGCGTGTTTTTCATCAACGACCAGCCATATCTGCTTACCGTGATGACCCGTGGGAAGGATACCCCGCAACTCGCGCAGGCAATCAGTGCGATTGCGGAAAAAGTGTACAGGAAGATTGCGCCGCCGTGAGCTTGTCTGTCACGATATCCTGCTCCACACCCGCGCCTCTTTCCCTTCCGTTGCCAGATGCTCCCTGAGCCGCACATGCTCCGGCGTCGTCAGGCCGGGGTCGGTTTCGAGGATACGCGTGGCGATTTCGCGCGCAGCGGCAAGCACCTGCCCGTCGCGCGCCAAGTCGGCGAGCAGGAAGCGCAGCATACCACTTTGCTGGGTGCCTTCTATGTTGCCGGGACCCCGCAGGCGAAGGTCGGTCTCGGCGATTTCAAAACCGTCGTTGGTACGCACCATGGTCTGAATGCGCTCGCGACCCTCGGCGCTGAGTTTGAAAGAAGTCATAAGAATACAAAAAGACTGGTCGGCGCCGCGCCCCACGCGCCCGCGCAGCTGGTGCAACTGCGAGAGGCCGAAACGCTCGGCATTTTCGATGACCATGACCGAGGCATTGGGCACATTTACGCCTACTTCGATAACCGTAGTGGCTACCATGATCTGGGTTTCGCCATTGACGAAGCGCTGCATCTCAAAATCCTTGTCGGCGGCTTTCATTTTGCCATGAACGATGCTGATCTGGTACTGCGGCGGCGGAAAATCGCGGCTCAACGCTTCATAGCCCGACATGAGGTTCTGCAGGTCCATCGTCTCCGTCTCTTCAATCATGGGGTACACTACATACACCTGCCGCCCCTTGGCAATCTCGTCGCGCATAAAACCCTGCACACGCAGACGGTGGTGCTCGTTTTTGTGCATGGTCGAGATCGGCTTGCGACCCGGCGGCAGTTCGTCGATCACTGATACATCGAGGTCGCCATAGAGGGTCATGGCCAGCGTGCGGGGGATAGGCGTGGCCGTCATGACCAGCACATGCGGTTGACCGGCAGGATTCTTTTTCCAAAGCGCGGCGCGTTGTTCCACACCGAACCGGTGTTGCTCGTCGATGATACTGATGCCCAGGTTTTTGAACTGCACCCAATCTTCAATGAGCGCGTGGGTCCCGATCACGAGGTGCATCTCTCCCGATGCGAGTTGTTCGAGTATGGCCGCGCGTTTTTTGCCTTTGACGGAGCCCGAAAGGAACCCGATGTTCACGCCGAGGTCGCCGAGCAGTTCGGTGATGTTGATAAAATGCTGCTGGGCGAGTATTTCCGTAGGCGCCATCAGGGTGGCCTGGAAGCCGTTGTCGAGGGCCATGAGCATGGTCATCAGCGCCACAACGGTTTTGCCGGAACCGACATCGCCCTGCACCAGCCGGTTCATTTGTTTGGAGGAGCCGAGGTCGGCGCGAATTTCTTTCAGTACACGCTTTTGAGCGCCGGTGAGTTCAAAAGGCAGTTTTTCCTGAAAAAAGGTGTTGAAGTAGTCGCCGATCTTTTCAAAAACAAAACCGCGAATGGTGTCTTTACGGCGGGTGCGAATCTGGAGGAGCCGCAGTTGAAGGAAAAACAACTCTTCGAATTTCAGACGCCGGGTAGCCGCATCGAGTTCCTGCTGGTTTTCCGGAAAGTGTATGCTGCTGAGCGCTTCCCAGCGAGAGGTGAGTTTGAACTGCCCTCTCAGATAATCAGGCAGAGTTTCGGGCATATCGGCGGCAGAAAGACCATCGAGCAAGGTACGCAGGAGTTTGCGCAGCCCCCGGGCGTCCAGGCCTTTTTGGGTGAGTTTGTCGGTACTGGGGTAAACCGGATCGAAGGTGCGCGCTTTTTGGGTATTGTCGGCGCTCGCCTCTTCCATCTCCGGGTGGGTGATGTTGAAACGCCCGTTGAATTCGTTGACGCGACCAAAAACGATGTACTCTTTTCCGACAACCAGGCTCTTTTCCAGCCATTGTATGGCCTGGAACCACACCAGTTCCATCATGCCCGATTCGTCGCGCAAACTGCCCACCATGCGTCTGGCGCGGCCTTCGCCGACGGTTTCCAGGCGTCGCAGCGTGCCGCGCAGTTGTACCTGTTCGCCTTCGTCGTGGATGTCGCGTATGCGGTGGAATTTGGTCCGGTCAATATACCGGAACGGGAAATGGAACAGCAGATCGCGGCAGGTGAAAATGCCCAATTCCTTTTTCAGCACCTCCGCGCGTTGCGGACCGACGCCTTTGAGGTATTCAATGTTGGAGTCGAGGGTAGGCATGGGTTTTTATCATTTCGTCATTGGGCAAATGTAACATAGTTTGTTTTAAAAATAATAGTCGGGGCAAGGGAAATCCATATTAAAGGCCGGCTCCTTACCCGTCCAGCATATCGAGCAGCCAATCTTTTTCCGTCAGGATTTCTTCCTTTTCGATCTGCGCCCTTAAACCGGCCACGGCTTTGGCGTCGTTGAAATCGAGTGCCATGAGTTGCTGGGTGTAGCGCACCATGCGGCTGTAGTTGGTGCGGTAGTGACCGGTAGCTGTATGGCGGCGGATAAAATTTTTCATGCTGGCCAGGTGGCTGTCGAGCAGGTCGAACTCGGCGGTTTCATAGTATATTTTCAGTTGCAACGTTTTGGCGATCAGGTTGTTGATCAGGTCTTTGTAATCGGAGCGTTGAAGGTTGAGCAGGGCGGTTTTAAAGTCGCGGCGGGCGTAGGCGATGCGCGCGAGGTTGAGACCGGCGGTGGCTTCCCGCCAATGGCGTTCGAGGCGGGGTTTGTATTGCAGCACGAATTGTTCCGCCCAGTCGAGCTCGCCCGTGCGCAGGGCAATGGCCGCGATGTTGTTAAAGGCAAAGCGCGACAGCAGTCCGTTTTCCAGCAGCAGGTCGCGTTCCAGGGCGCCTTTGTAGAGATCAAGTGTCGCGCTGAGCCAGCCCCGGGCTGATTCGTTGATTTTTTTCACTCCGAAATTGATGGCCAGCAAGTACAGGGCGCGCAGTTCCTCTTCCGGAAAAAGGGCGGCATGCCGGATCAGCATGTCGCGAAACACGTCAAAATAAGCGTCGGGTCGGGCGTCGGTCAGAAACCTGTAACAATTGTAGTACAGCCCGATGGCGGGGGTTGCATTCAGTTGCCGGGCTTCTACATGGGCGAGTACCGGCGCCAGCAGGCCAATATGATAGTCGGTGCTGAACACGGCCTGGTGCGACAGTGCCAGACAGGCCAGTTGCAGTTTGCGGGCGATAAAGGCGGTGTCCATCAGGTCGGACACAGCCTGCAGGTTGAGCGGCTGGTTGCGGTGCACGGTGCTGTCGAAGCGATATTGCTCCCATTCAAGCAGGTTGAGGTCGTGGTAATAACCAGCATGGCGCCAGGGCAGGCGCTCCCGGCTCTGGCGCGCCTCGCGTTGGGTGATCTGGAAGTGTTTGGCGAGGTTGCGTTTGCGGTAGGCAGCGGCCAGGCGGATTTTGGCGCGACCCTCATCTTCAAATTTTTCGCGGTACATCCAGAAGTGCTCGAGCAGGGCAAGCAGGGCGCTGTTGGCGAGGCGCAACCCCACCCCCGACCCCTCCTCCGATGGGAGGGGAGACGGGCTACCCGACGCATTTCGCGTTGAATCTCCCCTCCCATCGGGGAAGGGTTTGACCGCAGCCCATGCACCTTTTGCCTTATTCGATGAGAAGGGAGGCGCGTTACCCGAGGGGTTTTGTATCGCGTCTCCCCTCCCATCGGGGGAGGGGTCGGGGGTGGGATTGATCGCTACCCACGCGCCCTCCTTCTCAGGCGCTACTCCCTTTTCCCGGCATTGCAGCAGGTACTCATACAGCGCCACTACCTGCTGTTTGGTGTTGAAAAAGGGAGAGCGCACAAATTTGCCGAATTCGCGCAATTCGACCGGGGTTAGCGTAGAGAACGCTTCATAGAGCAGTGTTTTTTCCATAAATTTTCCGGGAAGAACAAAATACCCAATACAAAGTAAATTACTTTTTTCTCATAAAATATTGATTTATAGTATTTTTAAATTTTTTATGATAAAAAATACCATACAAATTTAAAAATTTGTCTTTGTGCAGCCGGGCAGCAATGCGAATTTTTGCAGTATCAAAGTCTGCATAAAAACAACGATTCCTATGATACCCATTCGCTACTTCTTATCCGCGCTAATGCTCTGTTTACTCGCCGGCGCAGGGCGCATCCAGGCCCAATGCACTTCTGATGCCGGGACCATCACCCTGCCCCTGACGACTACATGCGAGGGCGCCGATTTTTCCGTTATACACAACGGTAACATGAACCTCGATGCCAATGATATCCTGGTGTACGTCGCCTTCAAGGGTGCATCGCCGAATGCCGGCAATGTGCTGGCTACTTCTGCCAATGGCAACTTTACCTACCAGGGTGGTTTCCTGGCCAATTCCCCCATACAAATAGCTGCCGTGGTGGGCAATGATCTCGGCGGTACCGTCGATTGGGGCGACCCCTGCCTGTCCATATCGCCGGCGTTTGATCTGGAGATTGCTCCGACACCGCCCCTGACTGTATCGCCGTCGGGAATATTGACCTGTGCGCAATCGACGGTAACCGTGACGGCATCGTCGTCGCAGCAAAACCTGAGTTATGCCTGGTCGACCGGCGAAACCACGGCCGCTATAACCGTTCCGCAACCGGGGTTGTACAGTGTAACCGTAACCAACCAGTTTGGCTGTTCAGCACAAGGCAATACAACGGTTTTCCAGAATTTCAATGTTGTGCAACCCGATGCAGGGCCGGACCAGGTACTCACCTGCGCACAGCCGACTATCACGTTGACCATTTCAAATCTGGGACCGACATATACATTTTTATGGTGGGGCCCGAATGGTTTTGCTTCCACTCAACTAAATCCGACCATTTCCCAACCGGGAACCTATACTTTGGTTGTGACCAATACGGCCAACGGCTGTACTGCTACTGACAATGTAAACGTTACTGCGGATGTAGCGGTGCCGTTGGCCAGCGCTGGGCCGGATGTGGGCATCCCTTGCGGTGGAGGCACGGCTACACTGGAGGGATCGGCGACGCCTGCAGGTTCATCCTTCTTATGGACAGGCCCGGGCGGCTTCGCAAACACCAGCCAGAACCCGTTTGTATCCGGGTCGGGAACGTATACCCTCATCGTAACGGCGCCGAACGGTTGCACCGCTACGGATGTGGTGACCGTTTTCCCGGGGCCGGTTATTGATCCGCAAAATTTCAGTGTGACCCAGCCAGGTTGTGGCGGTGATAATGACGGGGCGATCGAATTGACGACCCTGCCTGCCGGCGGCCAGGCGCCGTTCGATTTCGCCTGGTCTGGTCCAAACAATTACATTTCAAATGCCGAAGATATTCAAGGCATAATCGCCGGGACATATACGCTGGCGGCCACCGATGCAACCGGATGTACTTTTTATGCCATGGTAAATGTTGCACAGCCCCTGCCGTTATCCCTGATTACCACCAGTCTTGTCGTACAAAACGTATCGTGCAACGGCGGTTCGAATGGCGCTATTTCCTTCAATGTAACGGGCGGCACACAGCCATATTCTTATTCGTGGACACCCATGTTTCCAAATACGAACAGCCTGACAAATTTGCTCCCCGGCATCTATTCCGTAACTGTTACAGACGCCAATAGCTGCACGGCGGCATTGCAGCCGTTTACCATTACACAGCCGGCCCCGTTAGCCATCACTTTCACAAACGCGATCACCTCCTGCAACACGATCGATGTAACCGCAACGGTGGGAGGCATCGTTCAGCCTGTTCAGTTCATCTGGAGCTCTGGAGTCGGCGGAACCGCCTCCGGCAGTTACACGACAGAATTTACACAATCCGGCACTTACACCCTCACCGTCACCACTGCCAACGGCTGTACACAGGTCAGTACCATCAATATAACGGTTGATGCAAGCATTTGCGGTTACCTGAATGGCAGCGTTATGCACGATCTGTCAGAAGACTGCATTGCCGATATCGGTGAGCCCGGACTGTCCGGCTGGCTGGTGAAGGCGGAAGACATATCGGGAAATACCTTTTACGGGACGACCGACAATGCCGGAAATTACCTGATCGGCGTGCCGCTCGGCTCATACGAGGTGTCGGCCATCACACCGAACAGTCTGTGGTTGTTGTGCGGGCCCGGCCCGGCTACTCTCGTGCCGGTCGCCGGCGATACATTCTTTGCCGGCAATATCCCGGTCAAAAAACTGGCCGGTTGTCAACAATTGACGGTTTCCATCGGAACAGGAACCTTAAGGCGCTGTTTTTCAAACAATTACTATTACGTCAACTACTGCAACGAAGGCACAGCCCTCGCAGAAAATGCCTTTGTGCTGATTACGCTCGACCCGTTTATGACCCCGCTGTCAGCGTCAAAGCCCTATACCAATCTGGGCAATAATGTATTGCGCTTTGAACTGGGCGATCTGGATATCGGCGATTGCGGCAACTTTTACCTGCAGGTCCAAATCAGTTGCAGCGCCGTGTTGGGTCAGACGCACTGCACCGAGGCGCACATTTACCCCGACAGCACCTGTCTGCCTCCCAACCCGTTGTGGTCGGGCGCCGAACTCAAACTGAACAGCCAATGCGACGCCGACTCCGTGCGATTTTTCCTCGAAAATATCGGCGCAAACGATATGAACGGCGCTGTAGATTATATCGTGATCGAAGAATCGGTCATGCTGATGCAGGGCAGCGTGCAGCTGGACGCAGGGGAATCCCTCACCCTGCCCTTCCCGGCCAACGGCAGCACCTGGCGCGTGGAAGTAGGCCAGGTGCCTTTCTTCCCGGGCTTGTCGGTACCCGCATTGTCGGTGGAGGGCTGTACCCAGGGCAGTGTATTTTCCACAGGCTTCCTGACGCAGTTCTCCGTAAACGATGCTGATCCCTGGGTCGACATCGACTGCACGCAAAACATCGGCTCCTACGACCCGAACGACAAACAGGCCTTTCCCGAGGGTTACGGCGCAGCGCATTACATCCGTCCCGGCACGGAGCTGGAATACCTGATCCGCTTCCAGAATACCGGCACCGACACGGCCTTCACCGTCCGCATCGTGGATACGCTTTCGACCTGGCTCGACCCGACCAGCATCAAACCCGGCGCGAGCAGCCACCACTACCAGTTTGACCTCACAGGGGCGGGCATCGCCACGTTTTTGTTTGAAAATATCCTGCTGCCCGACAGCAACGTGAACCAGGCCGGCTCCAACGGGTTTGTGAAATTCAGCATCCACCCCCGCGTCGACGCACCGTTGGAAACGGTCATCGAAAACGACGCAGCTATCTACTTCGACTTCAACGATCCTGTCATCACGAATACGGTGTTCCACCGGCTGGGCGAAAACTTTGTCGTCGGCACCTGGCAGCCGCACCAGCCCGGCGCGGAAGTCAGCATATCACCCAATCCCTTCGGCGACCGGACTACCCTGGCCATCAAAGGCTTGAAAAAAGACGGCAGGCTGCGGCTTCAGGTGTTCGATTTGCAGGGCGTGCTCGTGCGGGAACAGGCCTCCGGTTCTGCAGTTTTCCAATTGGAACGAGGCGACTGGCAGGCAGGAGTCTACCTGTTCAGCATCACGCAAGACGGAAAATCGGTGGGAAGCGGGAAGTTAATCGTACATTGACGAGAACCAAAAGTTAAAGGCAGTACCCGAACACCCCGGCCGGATTTTCCGGTCGGGGTGTTTTTTGTACTGCGGACTTCCAAGTCCGCGGTGGGCCGGGCGGCGGATTTGGAAATCCGCAGTACAGCATGCAGAACGGACCTGGAAGTCCGTTGTACTTTAGCGTTGCACCTTGATCAACAACCAGTTTCGGGCCTATGTCGACATCATCTGAAAAATCGAAAAAACTTTTGGAGGAGATTAATGCCCGCAAGGCACGAAACACCAGTTTCGCAAACAGCGCAGCGAAACTGGTGCTTCGAAGTACTTTATCGAAGCGAATAAATCCTGTGCAGGGACACAAAGGACAGGCAAAGCCCGACTACCAGCATGAACGTACGCAACCAGTTCATGGTGTTCCATTCCGACCACGCCTTTTTGAGCGTTTCCACATCGGTCAGTTGGGCTGTTTCCCACAGGATGGCGTTGCGCGGGAAAAAATAGGCGAAGGTGAACATCTCTGTCGCAACGTACATCGCGAAGGCAGCGCCGAGGTAAACCCGGGCGGCGGGAGCTGATTTCCAGAAAATTATCAGTGCCAGTAGCGCGAGCACCTGGTTGACGGGGGAATACACCCGGAAAAAGTTTCCGGGATTGACTGTTTTGAAATACTCCCGCGCTGCGGCGATGGAGTTGGGAATGTCGCTCCCCCAGGATCTGGCGTCTATCAGAGAGTTGTAGAAGTTGACGAATACCAGCCCGGCGGCCATGCTGATGGAGGCAAATAAAATGATGTTTTTCATGTTTTCAATTTTTTCTGCAAAGGTGGCCGCAGGCCGGTGCATCAAAATTGAATTTATCGGACATCTTCAAAAATGTGCCCCTCCACGTCGCTTTTCATTCGCCGGTATGCTCCCGGCGTCATCCCGGTGAAAGCCCTGAACGACCTGATAAAATGAGACTGGTCGGAAAAATGGCATTGGTGGGCAATTTCCGTCAGGGTCAGGTCGCCGTCGTGGATCAGGTGAACCGCGCGAAGGTATTTTTTGTAGAGCAGCATTTCTTCGGTGTTCATCCCCGTCGCTTCGATGATCTTTCTGGATAAATGCCTTGGCGAATAACACAACGTACGGGCGAGCGCCGTCACCGACAGGTCGTGCTGTCGGGCGCCGGTCAAAAAATGGCTCATCAGTTCTTCCCGGGGCTCGCGTTCGGGGAACCTGCTTTCGAGCCAACGCAAAAAAACGGAGACCCTGGCTTCAAAACTGTCCTGTTCGGCAAGTTGATGCCACAGGGAACGGAATCCCGAATCGAGCAGGGTTGCATCAACGAGGGTATTCGAAAATTCAGAAGCGGGCGTTCCGAAAATATCTTTTACCGCCAGGGGCTGAAATTGCACCCCGAAAAACACCTGTTTCCCGGGTAGCCGCAGTTCTATCGGCGCGGTGTTGAAGCCGTTGATAAAGCAGTCCGACACGCGATACGGCTTGTCGCCAATCCGGGAAAGAAGAGGCGAACTGTCGTCGAGGTTGAAAATGACCTCCACTACACCTTTGGGAATGATGAGCTCTCTTTGTAAAGGCGTGTGTCGTTCCATCTGCCAGATGGCCTGGACGGCATGACTGACATGCGGGGATGGCGGTATGTAAAGGCTGCTGTTCAATTTGGCTGGAAAGTTCGTCATTTGACGCAAAAGCGGGAAAAAAGGTTGCGAAAAGGAAGTCAGGGGATGCTTCCGGGGGTGTAGAGGCTTGCGCAATAAGTTTTCCGGCACGGCAGGGAGCATCGAACCTTTGTCATGTTGTAAACATGACAAAGTGAAAGTACCTGCCGATTATTTTGTCTGTTTTTGAACGTCTCGTGCAGGAGGATTTTTTCACACAAAAAGTTTTTAAAAGTCGAAATAAAGTCCGATTTTTGTGGATTGGGTTCAAACAACACCCGTTCAACACCAGCCATGACCAAGTCCGCTGAAAATTTGCAACGTCTTCTGAAAGAGGTGGATGAGCGCAAAAAGGAACTCGATGCCCTCCGGCCCATGCGCCGTGAGGATGAAGAACGACTCTGGAAAAAACTCAGGCTGGAATGGAATTACAATTCCAATCACCTTGAGGGAAATACGCTGACGTATCAGGAGACAAAGTCGCTACTTTTCAAAGAATTATCTCCAGATAACACTCGCACAATGCGCGAAATTGACGAAATGCGAGCGCATGACTTAGCTATCGAAGTTATAAAAAATTTAGCAGCAGACGCCACTAGAGAGTTGTCTCAGGTAGATATCCGAAATTTAAATAAAATCATACTTGTCAAGCCATTTTGGAAAGAGGCTATCACACCTGATGGACAGTCTGTTCGTCGTTTGATAACTGTGGGAGAATATAAAAAACATCCTAATTCAGTCCGTCTTGCAAACAGGCGAGATTTTCGATTATACTGCGCCCGAAGAAGTACAGCATGAAATGGATGATCTGATGGAATGGTATCGAAAAACAAGTCCTGAATTTCATTCACTTGTTGTATCAGCCTTGCTACATTATCGCTTCGTGCGAATTCACCCCTTTGATGATGGCAATGGTCGTGTAGCACGTTTGCTAATGAACTACCATCTGTTAAGCAATGATTTTCCACCAGTTGTCATCAAATCAGCCGATAAAAAGAATTATTTGATTGCTCTTCAACGCGCTGATGAAGATGATTTTGAAGCATTTGCGGCTTATATCGCTGAGCAATTGCTATGGTCGCTGGATTTGAATATTAAAGCAGCCGAAAGAAAAAATTTAGAAGAGCAAGGAGATTGGGAAAAAGAACTGGCAATTTTAGAGAAAACTCTAAAAAAGGACGATGAAGTTCAACCGGCTTCGAATGAATTGATTTATAAAAGGGTGAATGACAGTTTGATTCCACTTTATCAGAAAGTATCTGAAAAGGTAATTGAACAAATATTTGGCATGTTTTATAAAGGCTGCTCGGAGAATGATTGACTACAATTTAGATTTTCTAATCAATACTTTGAAATTCAACCTGCTGAAATATCAAGTGCAGTACAGGGCTACTTCAATGATAGGAAGCTTAAGGATGTGCAAGAATTCGCTATCCACCTTTATTGGAAAGGGTTAAAGACAAATCCTACTGACGCAAACAATGTGGGAATAAGCATAAATGTTAGATTCTCACAATTTCAGTATGAAATTAATTTTTCAGGGCCTTCTAATATGTTGCTCGAAAAAAATACACGATGCCCGTTTCATCTTCTGAGCAAGAAAAAATTGTTGATTGATTGGAAAGTTCTTAGTTGAGAAAATTAGAAACGCCAGTGCTGAAATTCTGAAGCCTGAGGCAAAGAACCGTTAATCATGGATTTCCAACTCACCTCCCAATACCAGCCCGACCGGACGCCAGTAAACAACAAAAGGGACGTCAGTTGGAAGGACAAACTACTAATCACCACAAAATGCCTATTTTTGTACTCAATCAAAAGCTTATGACGACGTCATTTCCCAATATCGTGTCCGACCCGGAAATTCTTGGCGGCAAACCCTGCATCGCAGGCACGCGCATCAGTGTGGAGATTATCATGGATTGGCTTGGCACCGGCGGCACCCCCGAAAGCATTGCCGGAAAACATCCCCTCCTGACACCGGAACTCGTCAGAGAAGCGATTCGGTATGCGGCACGGTTCGCCCGCAACGAAATCGTCATTGAAGTCCGCAGGCACGTGCAACCATGAACCTCCGCCAGTTCCGTTTCCTGACCGACGAAAACATTGACCGGGAGCTGGTTGCTTTCCTGCGAACAGAGGGATTTGACGTGTTCGATATTAAAGAAGAAGGTTTGTTTCGGCTCAGCGATAGGGCAATTCTCGAACTTGCCTTCGCTGAACAGCGGGTCGTTATTTCCGAGGACAGTGATTTTGGCACTTTAATATTTCGGGACAACGTACCTTTTTACGGAGTCGTTTACCTGCGCCCCGGTCACGAATCACCGGAGGTTCATTTGGAGACTTTCGCCGCCATCTTAAATTCAGATGTTGATTTTTCTGTTCCATTCATTCTCGTAGCCGAAAATACCGGCGAGTACATTCGCATCCGGTTGCGGAATATTTAGCCGGCAAAATCCCACACAAAAAGTTTTGCATCCCCCGCCGAAAACCCCGAAATTTGCCGGCTTATGGATTTCCAACTCACCTCCCAATACCAGCCCACGGGCGATCAACCCCAGGCCATCCGCCAACTCGTCAGCGGCGTGGAAAAAGGCGACCGCGCACAGGTGCTGCTCGGCGTGACCGGCTCAGGCAAGACTTTCACCATGGCCAACGTGATCGCCCAACTCAACCGCCCCACGCTGGTACTCACGCACAATAAAACGCTGACGGCCCAACTGTTCAGCGAACTGCAAACCTTCTTTCCGGACAATGCAGTGGAGTATTTCGTGTCGTATTACGACTACTACCAGCCCGAAGCCTATATTTCGGTGACGGATACCTACATCGAGAAAGACCTGCAGATCAACGAGTTGGTGGACAAGTTACGCCTGAAAGCGACCTCTACCCTGCTGTCGGGACGCCGCGACATCATCATCGTGGCATCGGTGTCGTGCATCTACGGTATGGGCAATCCGGAAGATTACAAGACCGGTATCATTCGCCTGCAAAAAGGCATGAAACTGAGCAAAACGCAGTTTCTCTACGGACTTGTCGACAGCCTGTACGCCCGCACCGAAACGGATTTCTCCCGCGCCACCTTCCGCGTCCGCGGCGATACGGTAGACATCAACCTGCCCTATGCCGACCGCGGCTGCCGCGTTATTTTCTGGGGCGACGAGATCGAGAGCATCGAGAGCATCGACGTCACCTCGGGCAAACGCATCGAAAGCATGGACACGGTGGCTATTTTCCCCGCCAACCTGTACGTTGCGCCCAAGGACCGCCTGAACGAGATCATCAACGACATCCAGGACGAGATGTCGGGGCAGGAAAAATATTTTATTTCGGAAGGCCGGACCGCAGAAGCGCGACGCATCAAGGAACGCACCACTTTCGACCTCGAAATGATCCGCGAACTGGGCTACTGCTCGGGTATCGAGAACTACTCCCGCTTCTTCGACCGACGCGAGCCGGGCACGCGGCCCTTCTGCCTGCTCGACTATTTCCCCGACGATTACCTGATGATCGTGGACGAGAGCCACGTGACCCTGCCACAGGTGCGCGGCATGTGGGGCGGCGACCGCGCCCGCAAGCAATCGCTCGTCAACTGGGGCTTCCGGCTGCCCTCGGCAATGGACAACCGGCCGCTCAGTTTCGAGGAGTTCGAGGGGCAGATCAACCAGGTGATCTTCGTGAGCGCCACACCCGCCGATTATGAACTGGAACAGACGGAAGGCGTTGTGGTAGAGCAACTTGTACGTCCCACAGGCCTGCTCGACCCGCCCATTGAAGTGCGGCCCTCGCTGAACCAGATCGACGACCTGCTGGAAGAAATACAACAGCGTACCGAAGCGAACGAACGCGCACTCGTGACCACCCTGACCAAGCGCATGGCCGAAGAACTGGCTACCTACATGGCCAAAGTCGGCATCCGCTGCCGCTACATCCACTCCGAGGTAGAGACGCTGGAACGGGTGGAGATACTGCGCGACCTGCGCCTCGGCGAATACGATGTGCTCATCGGCGTCAACCTGCTGCGCGAGGGCCTCGACCTGCCCGAGGTGTCGCTCGTCGCCATCCTCGACGCGAACAAGGAGGGCTTCCTGCGCAATGCCCGTTCGCTCACACAGACGGCAGGCCGCGCCGCGCGCAACTCCAACGGCCTGGTCATCTTTTACGCCGACAAGGTCACCGACTCCATGCGCAACACCATCGACGAAACCAACCGCCGCCGCCTGGTGCAGATCGCCTATAACGAGGCGCACGGCATCACCCCGACCACCGTCACGAGGACGCGCGAACAAATACTCGCCCAGCGCACCATCCTCGACATACGGGGTGTGGAACAGACGAAATACTACGTCGACAAAACGGACGTCGATCTCGCCGCCGAACCGGTGGTGGCCTATGCCACCCGCAGCCAGTTGGAAAAAATGGTCGCCGAAGCCGAAAACAACATGAAAAAAGCGGCAAAAGACCTCGATTTCATCACTGCGGCGCAATTCAGGGATGAAATGCTGGCGTTGAAGAAAATGATGGGGGAAAAGTTCGGGCACGAGTAGGGGCG
The DNA here is from genome assembly GCA_016712415.1 of Lewinellaceae bacterium. Taxonomy (GTDB): domain Bacteria; phylum Bacteroidota; class Bacteroidia; order Chitinophagales; family Saprospiraceae; genus M3007. Next base: position 42,232 of record JADJRC010000031.1, read on the forward strand.
TGACCATCGCCTTCCGGTTAATCGGGGCGCCTGCCACAGACCGTTTTGCCTTTTGTTCTGCCGGCTGAAATTTGGAAAACGAACCGGCACGTGGTGGCTACCACCACTAAGGCCCAATCTTCTTTGCATTTTGATTGGGTGTACCTCGCCGGTTTATTGACGACCCCACCCCCGGCCCCTCCCCCGAATGGGAGGGGAGACTTAGAGAACACGGCAATACTTTTCTGTCTGGTAACAACCAAATCCCGGAAGCAACGCGCTCCCCTCCCATTCGGGGGAGGGGAGACTTAGAGAACACGGCAATACTTTTCTGTCTGGTAACAACCAAATCCCGGAAGCAACGCGCTCCCCTCCCATTGGGAGGAGCAGACCCCCTTCTGTCTGGTACCAACCGAAGCGCTCCCCTCCCATTCGGGGGAGGGGCCGGGGGTGGGGTCGTTTTCGCATAAAACAGCGCCACCCAAACTTTTCGGCTGCGCCGAAGAAAAGAAAAAAAGGAAGGGCAAAGGGAAAAAGAGTAAGAGTGCAGAGGGTTACTGCCCTCCCGCCGAGGCTACCCTGGCCAGGCGGAACCCGATAAGATAGCTCCTGAGACCTCGGCCGTTCCTGACGCGACGGGCGACCCGGCAATTGCCATCACTGTCGCTCCAGGAACCGCCGCGCAACACGGCGTATTCGCCGTTTTCCGGTCCGTTCGGATTCAGAGCTACAGCCTTGCTCCATTGTTCGTAATACTTTTCATCATACCAGTCACGGCACCATTCCCAGACATTGCCGCTCATATCGTGCAGGCCGAGTTCGTTGGCTGCTTTTTCACCTACGGGGTGGGTCTTGCCATTATTCTTATTGATTTTATCTGCACTCCATTCATCGGAAAGAACCTTGTCGCCCGAGTTTTCCCAATACCAGCCGACCTCATCCAGGTCATTCCCCCCGCTGTATTTGCGCCCTTTCGACTTGATACCGCCCCGGGCCGCGAACTCCCATTCCGCTTCCGTGGGCAAACGATACTGCTGACCCGTTTTTTCGGATAACCAGTCGCAGTAGTCGTCGGCATTGTCCCAACTGACGTTAATTACCGGCCTCCGTCCTCGTCCCCAGCCTTCATCAGCGGGTTTCTTGCGTTTGGTGGCTGCGCAATAAAGGTCGTACTCCTCCAAGGTGACCGGGTATTTTCCGATATAAAAATCGGACAGTATGACCCTGTGTACCGGCTTTTCGTCCGGTTCTCCGTCTTCCGAACCCATCAGGAACTCCCCGCCCTGCACAAACACCATCTCCGGGCAGTCGGGGCAGTCGCGAAGCAGGGTTTTCGGTTCGGGTATTTGCAGTTTCGGGGTGATCACTTTGGCGCCCAACGCCGTTATGCGCTTTTGGGCTTCGGCGGCATGGATGCCTTTCGGGAAATCGTCGAGGTAGTGCCGGTAAGCCGCTTCCACGTCAAGGCGGACGGCCATCTTCCAGGAGGCTGAATCGGCGGGATCCGGGGTGGCAGAGGTATTGTTTTTTTGCGGGGAATGGCTGCTTTTTTGCCTGATTTCCAGCAGGCTACGTTCAATTCCTTGCAGCACTTCCGTCCATGCTTCGTCGGGATCGGCGTAACTTTTCACCGGCGTCATGTTCTTCGGCAGCCCCTGTAAGCCGCGCAGGATGGGGTGCGAGGTCCACAGGCAGGGGCGCAGGATGACGGGTACGACGGTGCTGCGGCCCGCATCGCGCTGCTGGAGCGCCATGCGCAGTTCCTCGGTGTTGATGAAATCAGAACCCAGCGCGTCGGAGCTGACGAGCACCAGCACGAGGTCTGATTGTTCCAGGTTCTTTTTGATGGATTTTTTCCAGTCTTCGCCGGGCAGGAGTTCGCCGTCTTGCCAAACGCGCAGGTCGCCGGAAGCGATGAGCGTGCCTTTGAGGTGGCGAAGCAACTCGTTTTTATGCGCTTCGTCGGCGCGGGCGTAGATGATGAAGGTTTGGAGCGGCGCGTTCTGCATGGAGCTTTTGTACGGCAGGTTCGGAGCTAAAGTAATGGAAAATGCTCCCCGGTGGTATGGCATGCCGGCCTCTTCGCCCGTCGGGCAATACAAAAAGCGGCTGCCGGCATCAAGCAGGCAGCCGCTTCCGCAAAAAAGCAGCGTTGTAAGGCAATATTACTTCGCGCCGCCTTTCAGTGCACGCGGGATCTCGATAATCGCAACCGGTACGGCGGCGGTATTCATGATTTCCACACCGTCGGGTGTCGTGATATCGCGTACGCGGATGGTGGAGCCGAGTTCCATCGTCGAAATATCGGCCGTCACTTCGTCCACTACCTTTTCAGGCGTAGTGGTGATGTTGATCTGGCGCAATTGCGTGATGAACTTGCCGCCGGCCCGCACGCCGGGCGCTGTGCCCGAAAAACGAAGCGGAACGGTTGCCTTGAATTTTACACCCGGGACCAGGCTCGAGAAAATCTAGGTGAACCACAGCATCGTCAACGGGATGAAACTGGATGTCTTTAACAATGCACTTGTATGTGGCGCCGTTGAGCGTAATTTCCGCAAGTTTAAACTTCGACGTATAAACCAGGTGGCGGATGTCGGCAGCATGGAGTGCAAACTGCACGGCTTCGCCGCCGCCACTTTTATACATGATCGCCGGAATCTGTGCGTTGCGGCGGATTTTCTTTGCTTCAGTTTTGCCGGAACCATCTTTAGGATGTCCCTGTAAGGCAATGATTTCCATTGTGTTATGATATATGTGTGATACCAGTTTCGAAAAGCGCCCGCAAAGGTAGACATTCAATGGCAAAACTTCCAAGAACGATTCAAAAAAAACTCCTGATGTGCTTGCATTATCGCAGCGACCATACTGTTGCGCCATCCGACGACCGCTTGATTTTTTTTACCAGCCCCTTCGTTTCCAGTTCCATCAGTTGCGCGACGACCGCCTTTTTATCGATACCGGTTTCTTTACTGATCCCGGTTTGGGTCCGGAATGCGTATTTGCCCGATTGGAGCGCTTTTAAAATTCGTTGTTCGTCGCTCAATTCCGGTACTGCCGGTGTAGCCGTTGTGCCGCGGTTAAAAGATTCAAACTCCGAGCCGTCGGCAGGCGCAGCGACGACCGGAGTATCTTCCGGGTCGGAATTCTGGATGACCAGCGTCTCCGTCGTTTCGGCCAGGTCTTGCTGCTGCTGTTTGACCTCTTTGACTTCCTGAAGCAGTTTGTCGGCCAGGGACTGTAAAAATTTGGAGGAGAAAATAGCCGCCACGGCGCAAAACCCGAAGAATACAAAGTGCGCAATGACATCGCCTTCCAGGCATTCCTGCATCAGGTTGCTCGACACCGTTTTTAAAAACAACGGCACGGTAGCCGCCGCTGTCAGGCCAAGCAGTGCAGATTTGATCAGGTCGTGCCATACCCACACCCGGTCCAGTTTATTCATGTAGTAATTGGCGACGCCTCCGAGCAGGCCCGCAGCGACAATAATGCTTACCAGTATTCCGATGCCCATTTTGATCCGCGTTTAGACGTTATTCATACGGCAAAATAAGCAGGTTTACGACAATATTTTCACATCCTCCAGTCGGATATGCACCGTACGTAACTGTTCCGTGCGTTGATCGATGTCTGAGCCGGCCCCTTCGAGGCGCAGCACGCCCCTCGGGCACACCGCTGCACAGATACCGCAACCTACACAGGAGGCCCGAACGACATCCTGGCCGCGCTGGGCGTAGTGGCGCACATCGATGCCCATTTCACAATAGGTGGAGCAGTTGCCGCAACTGATGCATTGCCCGCCATTTGCCGTGATCCGGAATTTCGATTTCTTTTTCTGGAAAATACCGAGAATGGCGGCCTGGGGGCACCCGAAACGGCACCATACCCTGCTGCCCATCAAGGGGTAAAAACCCACGCCGACCACGCCGCTGAAGGCCATGCCGAGCACGTAGCCGTATGCCGTCGAATACGCCTGGGAAAACTTCCCCAGCACCCCGCCCTGCTGCCAGGAGTTCAGCCAGAGCAGTCCGGTCAGAAGCACGACGGCCACCAGGACAGAATGGATCATCCATCGTTCTATCTTCCAGGCATTCAGGCTTTTATCGCTCAGATGCCGGAACGGATCGCCGGCCGTTTCGGCCAGGCCGCCACAGCCGCACACCCAGGAACAGTACCATCTTTTGCCAAAGAAATAGGTGAGTACGGGGGTACCCACAAAAGTCATCAGCGCGCTGAAAGCGATGAAATAGACGCTGAGCGACGTCGCGTGACCATAGTATTGCACTGCGCCGGGCGATCCGTAGTAGTCTTTTAGCGGCCAGAAATAAGTGAAATAGTACTCCGGTTCGTTCATCACCTGCAGAAACGCCGGGATGAGAAAGGAAAAGCCCGTCTGGAAAAACATGACGGATACCGTCCGGATCAACTGGTAGCGGTTGTGGCGGTATTTGTACATGAATTTCACGCCCAGCACCAATACTGAAAGGGTGTACAGGGAACCGTAGACAAACCACTTGTCGGCAGGCTTGCCGCGCAATCCCTGGCTGACCGGAGAAAAAAGCGCCGTGAGGCCGGTGAGCCAGTTTTCAGGAAAGAAATACAATACCGTATAAAAACCGGTGATAATGATAGCGGCCAGCCAGCCCCATATCCCGCGTGCCGAAAGGCTTTTGAACCACACCCCGTTGTTTTTGATGCCTTCCGGCCGGGTGAGGTATTCCTCACGCACAAAAAGCCATACCCCTGCGCAGATCAGGCCAAGCGAAGCGGACAGGACGGGCACGGGGGCAAAGGCATTTCCGGCGGCCCACACGACCAGGAGCAACAGAACGCCCAGCCCTGCGAGGGCCAGGGCGATTTTTTGTTTGCCGCTGGTCAGCGTGGGATTCGGGGTGGCGAGGGAAATGGACTCTTCCATGAATAGCGTGGTTTTATATGTTTTATCGCAAAAAGGCCAACACAGCATCCAAGCCGCGTTTTTGCTTTAATTTAAGACTTTTCCCGGTTTGACGGTTGTAAAGCGCCACCAGTTCCGACTCGTGCTGCGGGTAAAACTCGGGATCGAAATTGGCCAGGCCGAGCTGTTGCAGTACTTCCTCGACGGGTGTACCCCGGGCAATCCATTTGTCGCACACCTCGTGGCGGTAACGCACACCCATGAGGTTGAATCCAAGGATGCGGCCGCTTGCTTTATCATAGTTCAGCCGGATGCTTTTTTTGCCGCCGGGATGCTCCCAATACAATGTGGCCTGATCTTCAGGCAGTTGTGCACGAATATCGCCGTAAACCTGGTACTCGATATCGAAAAACTTGGCAGAGTTGAACCAGATGCCGGGGTTGTATCGAACAGGAGATTTGGCGCCGGAAACGGCGCCAAGTATATTATTGGCCGCCGTTTCGCCCATCATTCGCCCGGTGTACCAGATGGCTTCGATGGCGCGCCGCCCGGCATTGGGTTGCCGCAATTCGACGCAGTCGCCGGCCGCAAACACGTCGGGGATATTGGTTTGCAGGTACTCGTCGACAAGAATACCGCGGTTCATTTCAAGGGTGGTGTTTTTCAAAAAACCGATATTCGGGCTGACGCCGACGGTGAGGCCGACAAACCCGCAGGCAATCGTTTCGCCGGTACTGGTTACCACCGCCGCATTTTTTGCCGAAAGCATCGGGCAGTATCTCTTTCCGTTCTGTCCCCAATCGCAGGTCGACATGGTGCTCGCGCAAATGGCGGCTTACCATGGCGGATTCTTCGGGGGGAAGCACAATATTCCAGAAGTCGGGTTCCCGAACGAGAAACGTAACGGCGATACCCCGGGAATGGAACATTTCGGCCATTTCCACACCGATAAGGCCGCCGCCCACCACTATGGCGCGTTCGAGGCCCGCAGAGTGCCGCTCCATGGCTTCCATATCCTGGTAGTGGTATAGTCCGTGCACACCCTCCAGGTCCTGACCCGGCCAGCCGAACTTGTTCGACCGGGAGCCTGTGGCGAGCAGCAGTTTGTCGTAGGCAATACCTTCACCCTGCGCGGTGAACAATGTTTTTTGCTGAAAATCAATGCGTTCTATGCGCGCGCGCAGCAGACCAATGCGGTTTTTTTCCCAAAACCAGGGCTCGTAAGGCTGTGTATCCCGGAACCGCATATGCCCCATGTAGATGTACATCAGCGCTGTGCGGCTGAAAAAGAGATCGGTCTCGTCTGAAATGACCGTAATATCGTCGTCGCTGCGTTTGCGAATATGACGGGCGGCAGTGATACCACTTATGCCGTTGCCGAGGATGACTATTTTCATATGGGATGCCTGTTATCTGAGTGATCCGGCAGGGGCGTTCCGGCTTGCAATGGTAAAAGTAACGCAGACATACCGACTTGTGTATGCCGGCACAAGCATGTGCAGGGCAGTTGTCGGTGCGCGGACAGAGAACGTCCAAGTCATCAGATGGCTGGCAGCCATCTGATGACTAAGCGCCTGACCAAGCGCCCGGTCGTATTACCAAAACAAAAGGGCGCCTGTGTTGCCACAGACACCCCTATTTGGTTTTTCTAT
>JADJRC010000032.1 GCA_016712415.1 Lewinellaceae bacterium
CCTACATCCGCAAGGCCGGCAAATCCGAAAACCCGCAAGATTACCGGGAATACCTGAACGAATTCGGAGATAAAGCGGAATTCAAACAGGAAGTCGTGCAGGCGCTCAAAACGCTGGAAGTCAAACAAGTACAGACCATTCTTCAAAACCCGGCCGATGCGCAGTCGGTGCGCCGGTTTATCGTCGACTTCCCCGATAGCGAGCGATACATGGAGATCAAAACCGCCGTGGAAACCCGCGCTCCGGCTCCGGTAAAAGAAGTGTTGCTGCCGGAAATAAAAGCCGCCAGCCTTCGCTCCCTGCAACTCGCGCCCACAACCCCCAAAGTGCGGCAGGTGCTGGAAACCTACCCGGAAACCCGCGCGGAAGTGAAAAAACCATAGATACCGCGCCCGCGAAGTAAAATCGAAGCCCTGCCGCTTGTCGACAAAGCCTATGCCGAAGCGGTCAAAACGAACCGGACGACCGAAGGCGGTCGAGGCGGCCGCGAATACCTCCGCACCTTCGAGCAGCCTGCACCTCGACCTGCTCGAAGAGATGAAAACCCGGCCGCTGCTGCAAAAAAACTGGCTCCGGAGGTCAAAAAGGCGGCGGTGAAAATGGAAGCGGTCAACCGGCAAACCCCGAACGAAACCCCGACACAAACGGATAAAAAAACAGACGAAACCCCCGCTGTTTCCACAGATATGACGACCAATGAGCCTCCTGCGCCCTCATCGAAACCCGTAGGCGCCGAACCGGCAAAAGAAGACACCAAAGACCTTCCCGACATACCGAAATTTGTCATGGTTCCCGTAGAAGGTGGCACCTTTACCATGGGCCAGCCCGACCCCAACATTAGTTGCGAAGGCTGCTCCAGCGACGAATGTCCCCACGAGGTGACGGTCCGGAGTTTCGAGATCGGCAAGTATGAAGTAACCCAGAAACAATGGCGGCAGGTCATGGGCGACAACCCTTCGTCCTTCAAGAATTGCGACGATTGTCCGGTGGAAAAAGTCTCCTGGGATGACGTGCAGCGTTTTCTGGACGCGCTCAACGCGCGCCTGCCCAGAGGTCAAAAAAAATACCGCCTGCCCACCGAAGCGGAATGGGAATTCGCCGCGCGCGGCGGGAAGGGCAGCAGGCGGTATACCTACGCCGGCGCCAACGACCCCGGGAAAGTGGCCTGGTACTATGACAATTCAGGCAGCAAAACGCACCCGGTCGGCCAACTCGCTCCCAATGAACTCGGCATCCACGACATGAGCGGAAACGTATATGAATGGTGCGACGATACCTGGGGGCCTTATCCCTGCGACACAAAAACGAAAAAAGAGAGTTCGCGCCGCGTGGTTCGTGGCGGGTCACATGGACTCCGGTAGTTCCGACTCATTGCCGCTCTACTTACCGCCGCAGGACGTCCCCGACATCCGCGACCACAGTTTAGGGTTTCGGCTTGCCCGGTAACTTTAATTACCCTTTGCCCTTTAAAACTTTTACCCTTTATATTCTGGCGCGAAGCGCCAAAAAAAAATTTTAAATCTGCCCTTATGGCACAAACGAACGAAACCATATTGCAAAAAGCGTATGATCTGCTGAAACACGGTATCCTGGGGTTGGAGCAGTTTCCGCGCAAACACAAATACACGTTGGCGGACCGTTTGCAAAATAATTTGTCGGATGTACTGGAAGCGCTGATTGAGGCCTACCATGTGCCCGCGAACCGGAAACGCACATTGCTTGAACGCGCCAATATCCTGCTTGAACAAAGTCGTCATTACTGCCGCTTATGCTATGAATTGGGGCTTTTTAACTCTATCAAATACGAAGACCTTGCACGACGCCTGAATGAAGTCGGTCGTATGAACGGCGGCTGGTTAAAAACAATAGCATGAAGACGGTCAAGCACTTATGGGATCGGATACTTACCTTCGACAACCTTCTGCTGGCAGCAAAAAAGGCGCAAAAGGGGAAACGTTTTCAGCCTGATGTTGCAGGTTTTCATTTCAGACTTGAGGAAAATCTGCTAGCATTGCAGGAGGAACTTGACAACAGGTCTTACCAACCGGGACCATATCGCGCTTTTTATATACACGATCCCAAAAAGCGGCTTATCAGCGCTGCACCGTATCGCGACCGCGTAGTACATCATGCGTTGTGCAACATCATCGAGCCGATTTTCGAGCGCGGATTTATCCACGACTCTTACGCCAATCGGAAAGGCAAAGGCACTCATGCCGCCATCAAAAGATACCAGCACTTTGCCCAACGCTATCGTTATGTGTTGAAATGCGACATCCGGAAATTTTTCCCTTCCATCGATCATTTGGTCTTAAAACAGGAAATACGCCGGCGCATAGGATGTCGGGCCACCTTATGGTTGTGCGATTTGATTTTGGACAATTCCAACCGGCAGGAAGATCATACAGAATATTTTCCGGGCGACGATTTATTCACGCCTTTTGCCCGTCGAAGAGGATTACCCATTGGTAACCTGACCAGTCAATTCTGGGCAAACATCTACCTTGATCGCTTCGACCATTTGTTTATGAAGTACTCAACACGCCCGGCTACATACGATATGTGGATGATTTCGTATTATTTGGCAATGACAAAAACAGTTGTTGCAGTGGCGTGAATTAATTACCGGGCGATTAGCAGCATTGCGACTTAAACCCCACCCGTTTAAGACACATATCCATCAAACCAGTGCCGGTGTGCCGTTTCTTGGTTATCGTGTTTTTCCTTGCCATCGTTATATGTTGAAAGCCAAAGCACATCGTTACAAGCGATATTTAAGAAAGATCACAAAACTTCGCAGAAACAAACTAATCAGCGCACAAGGGCTTGAAAATCGGCTTAACAGTTGGCTGGGGCACCTACGCTTCGGGCAAAATCAAAGACTTGAATACAGCATTTTTCAAGACCTTCGCCGGAAAGGGGTAAATCTGCATCGGCATCCGCGTGGTTCGTGGCGGGTCCTGGAACAATAATTCCAACAATTGCCGCTCTACTAACCGCAACAGGAACAACACCGACAACCGCAACAACAATATAGGGTTTCGGCTTGCCCGTAACAAACGAAATTACGATACGCCTGAGCCAGGTCGCGTAACAGGTGCGCGAGTCGGGAGTGCGAGAGTAAGTTACGAGATTTATCCCGCCACCAATAGTGTGTAGTGGCAAATGCATCGCAAGCAGGAGTGGTAAGTAGCAAAGATGTCGAAAACTACTCCTGCGGTTTTTCCCGCTTCCCGAAGCGCATTCATATATAGCGGGTTCCAAAAAGGCGGACTTGGAAGTCCGCCGCACATGGCCTTACCTTCCCCTGAAAAAACACCCATGTCCACCGAAAAAATATACTCCCGTTCCTGGCGGTTGCGCAAAGCCTACGGCGCTGCTGCGGTGGTAATGCTCAGTTACGCCTGGCTCTGGCTGCTGAAAAAACTGCTTGGCCGGGCCTGGTACGAACGCCGTATCAGCGCCCTGCACCTGCGCAACGCCGAACGGGTCAAAAACGCCATCCTCGAACTCAAGGGGCTGTTCATCAAACTCGGGCAGATGCTGTCGATCCTCGGCAATTTCCTGCCCGAAGCCTTCCAGAAACCGCTGGAGGCTTTGCAGGACAAGATACCGCCCCGGCCTTACGATGAGGTCAGGGAACGCATCATTTCGGAGTTAGGGAAGCCGCCCGAGTCGTTATTTGCCCGGTTCGACGCGGCGCCTGTCGCCTCGGCCTCCATCGGCCAGGTACACCGCGCGCTGCTGCACGAGGGCACGGAGGTGGCGGTAAAAGTGCAGCACATGAATATCGAAAGCGTGGCGGCGGTCGACCTGGAGATCATCCGCCGGCTGACCGGGATCATCTCCTGGTTTTTCGATATCAAGGGTATGGACTACATGTACACCCAGGTGAAACAGATGATCGGGGAAGAACTGGATTTCGCCAGGGAGGCTGTTTCTATGGAAAAAATCAAGGAAAATCTGGCAGCGGAGACGGGTATCGCCGTGCCGGAAGTGCACCGCGATTTTTCCACCGGCCGGGTGCTCACCACCACCTGGTACGACGGCGTGAAGATCGCCAACACGGAACAACTCGACGCCTGGGGCATCGAACGCCGCGACATCGCCACGCGCCTGCTGCGTGCCTATTGCCGTATGGTGTTCAAAGACGGGCTATACCACGCCGACCCGCACCCCGGCAATATCCTGATCCGGCAAGACGGCACTATTGTGCTGCTCGACTTCGGCGCTGTGGCCGTGCTGAGCAATGCGCTGCGCGAAGGCATCCCGGAACTGATAGAGGCCGCAGTGAAAAACGATACGCCCGCCATGATACAGGCCTGCCGGAAGATGGGCTTTATCGCAGAGGGCAGGGAGGCAGAAAAAATGGCGGAAAAAATGATCGGGGCGATGCGGAATTTCCTCCAGAACGAAATCGAGTTTGAAGGCCTGAACTTTAAAGACATCAAGGTCAGTCCCTTCGACAACAGCCTGTTCAACCTCATCAGCGATATCGGCTTCAGCGGTATCAGCAGCACGGTGCTGGTGCCGAAGGATTACGTGCTGCTCAACCGCATGATCACGCTCCTGCTCGGCATCTGCAGCGCCCTCGACCCCATGATGAACCCCCTCGATGTGGTGCGGCCCTACGTACAGGAGTTTGTGATCGGCGAACGCGAGAACATGGTCACTTTCGTCACCGGACTGCTGCGCCGCAGCGTGGCTACGGTGGTCGGACTGCCCGACGAACTGCACCGGGTGTTGCAACAAACCCAAAAAGGCGAACTGGAATTCCGCTCGCCAGATATCCGCGACAGCGGCAAACTGGTATATTTTGCCGTGCAGCAGTTGATCTTTACCACACTGAGCATTGCATCGGCGGCTATGGGCGCCTGGTTTTACCAGGCCGGTAACATGGCGCGGCCGGCTCAAATTGCCTTTGGCCTGGGCGGGCTGTTTTTGTTGTTGCTGTTTCGGGCGGTACGGAAAGGCGGGAAGGTGGTGCGGGGGATGGAATAGGTACCGTGTGGTGGTACCGTGTGGTACCGTGTGGTACCGCCGGCTTTAGTCGGCGAACAACAACCGCCAAAATTAACAGCCTCTCATCCACCGGGCCAATACAGTACTTTTGAAAAGTGGATGATGTGTTTGTTTTTCGCTGGCTGAAGCCGGCGGTACCTGACACCTTACTTAATTCCATACTGCTCCAAATGCCCTGCAATATTGACAAGGAGTCCCGGCACGATCTCAATATCGTTTTTCCAGGATACGGTGCGCCAGTCTTTGTCCGGCTCGGCGATAATGACCCGTTGGGCCTCCGTTGATACCCAGAATACTTTATGTACACCGAATTGAAGCAGTTTTTCAATTTTTCCGGAGATATAGCCCATTTGTGTCGCGACTTCAACTTCGGTTTCGGTATCGACTTCAAAAGCCAGGAGCGGGGGTACCGGGGAATAATTTTTATTGATGTTTTCAGCAGTCATAACGGATCTTTCATATACGAAAATATCTCCGGCCAGGTTATTGCCCTTGCTGATATGAAGCCCGGCTTCATTGGAATGGATGGCATAGGCCTGTTCGTCATAGAACGACATCAACCTTCGGATCAGGTATGATATGATCTCGGATTGAAGCGTACTGCTACCCACGATGTCTTCCAGTTTTTTCACGCCGTTCAAAACCGACCTGTAACCCTTCCGGTATACAGGCTTTCCATCCATGGTCTCGTAGATCAGGGAATCGGGTACTTTCCCCGATGTGTGCTTCGGCGCCGCTTTGGGCATAGCCTCCATATTGCTGAATTTTTGCCAAAGTTATTGTTTTTCAGGGGTATTATTGACCTGTTTTATCTTATTCTATTGTTATAACATGCTTGAGAGTGTTTTCACCGGCTAAAGCCGGCGGTACCCCTCACCACTCCGAAATTTTCCTCGGCAACACCACCGGCTCCTCCGGCGGGTGGAAATAATACAGCAGTGCCGCCTGTTCCAACACTTTTTTCAGACCGGGTGTGCGGATGACACGGTAGTAAATGTCGTTGTGTTCAAAGTCGTAGGCGGAGAGGATATCGACCCGGACGGAATGAAGGTTCGTGCTTGATGATGTATCAGCGCCATAGGTCTCAATCACAATCTCCGCCTCACCGACAATTGTGGTATCATCCGCACTGCCGTACCGGAAGGCTACGACTTCATATACAACCTGGGGGTAATTCTGACGGTGGTCGTGCTGATTGTCCGGCATAATGGCGTAGGTTTGCTTGTGGATAAATACCGGAACAAAAATATTCCACTTTATGGAATTTACAAATATTTAGTCCACTTTTTGGATTAAAAAATTTCACTATGTGGATTATAATATAAAAAAGACGTTTTTCAGTCAAAATGGCGCATATACGACAGGGAGAAAAGCTCCTGTTGCTGGTAAAACGGGACACCCGCAGCACCGGGGAGATCGCAGACGCAATGGGCGTCGACAAATCCTATTTGCCAAGGCTCTATAAAAAGGACGTCCTGCCGGCCAAGCCGCTCCGCAGGGCCATGGCCGTATTCCAGGTTCCTGAATCCTATTTTACAGAACAGATGGACGATACCGGCATGGTATCGGAGCCCGACACACCCTACCGCGCCGGCGCCAACGACCTGAAGCGCCTTGAGGCAGAAAACGCCGCCCTGCGCGAGGAAATCGCCCGGCTGACAAAAATGGTGGAACAGGAAAAGGACGTCAATGCCAAACTCGCCGAAGCCATCGTGAATATGAGCAAGCGCTGAACAGCGGATTTCTTCTACTTTTGCGGCTTTAATTCGTCATTGTCGTCATTTCGACGGCACATGGGGGGACGGAAGGCGATACAGTAACAAATCCCCAAAACGACCCAAGACGAATGACGAAATGCCGATAAAATGCTCGACAAACTGCAAGCCATACGCGAAAAATACCTCCACCTGGAAGAGCAACTTTCCGACCCCGGGATTGTGGCCGATATGGACAAATCCAAACGGGTGAACAAGGAATACCGAAAACTCCAGCCGATCATTGAAGCCTATACCAAATATGAAAAGGTATTGCACAACCTGAGCAGCGCCGAGGCGGTGCTGCGCAGCGAGAGCGACCCCGAAATGCGCGATCTGGCGCGGGAGGAGATGGCAGAACTCGAACCATTGCGCGACAGCCTGGAGGAGGAAATTAAAGTGCTGCTCACGCCCAAAGACCCGGAAGATGAGAAAGACGTGATCTTCGAGATCCGATCGGGCACCGGCGGCGACGAGGCGGCGCTGTTTGCCGGCGACCTCTACCGGATGTATGGCCGTTATTTTTCGGAACAGGGCTGGGAAGTGGAAGTGCTCGACGAAAACCCCGGCACCGCAGGCGGATTTTCCAAGATCGTGCTGGAGGTAACCGGCGAAAATGTATACGGCAAACTGAAATTTGAATCGGGCGCGCACCGCGTACAACGGGTGCCCGATACGGAAGCCAAAGGCCGCGTGCATACCTCGGCAGCAACGGTCGCTGTGCTGCCCATCATGGAACCGGAAGATATTGATGTTCGAAAGGAAGACATCCGAACCGACGTGTTCAGGGCATCGGGCGCGGGCGGACAGCACGTGAACCGAACGGAGTCAGGGGTGCGTTTCACCCACCTTCCTACGGGCACGGTAGCGGAAAGTACCGAGAGCCGCTCCCAGCACAAGAACCGTGAAATCGCGATGGGCCGCCTGATCCAGCAAATCCGCGAGATGCAGCAGACCCAACAGCAGTCGGCGCTGGCCTCTGCGCGCAGAAGCCTGGTCGGCACCGGCGACCGTTCGGAAAAAATCCGCACCTACAACTGGCCACAGAACCGCGTAACCGATCACCGGCTCGACGGCGATAACAAGAACTTTAACCTGGACAGGGTGATAGAAGGGGATCTGGAGGGGCTGATAGAAGCGCTGACTATCGCCGATAACGCGGCCAAAATGCAGGAGGGATAAACTTGCCTGAAAAAGAAAGTCGCCGGACTTGCTTGCGCAAACCGACGACTAATAAACCCCAAAAAACCAAATGACTTACCGGCACAGCAGGCTTTTTTCTCGCTTGCAGAGCAGGACTTTTTCGTCATGGTCGCTTTGCTGTCAGCAGAAGCGGTTGCCGATTTAGGGGCTACGTTCACAAACGTACTGGTGTTTTCGTCGAACTGAACGCTGACGAATTTTACATTGCCCTCGGTGTCGGTCTCTTTGCGTACATACGTCACGGCGCCTTCGTCAGTCTGGCGCTTTTCAATCGTTGCATCAGATGCAGCCGCTTTGGCCATTTTAGAGGCGCAGCAGGATTTGCCGGCACTTGCGCACGACTGGGCATTGGCGGTGGTGATGCCAAGCGTAAAGAGGAAGGACAGGAAAAGAATAGCTTTTTTCATGAAATTCAGGAAAGTTTAGCGTGTGAAGGAAACCCAGGTTTCCAAAATCATTTCAAAAATAGGATGTCACCGGTGATTATCAAGCATTTTTAGAAGAACATTAACACTTGAACCCATAACAGCCGAATTATTTAACCAAACAACACCGGTTATCAGCTGTTCCCTGACAGGATTGCCTTGTATCGTCCCGGATCGTTGAGCAATTTGACCGCTGCTTCCACTTCCGGATCATTTTTCAGGCTCTTGCGCACCTTGCCGCGCTGGAAATAATAACGCCCGACGATTTCCTGCTCGATCTCGTGCATGATCCGGGCCTTGTTCCGGATCAGGTCGTTTTTCTTGTCTGCCCTGATTTTGTCTTCCAGCGACTGGATGTCGGCCAATACGGGATAGTTTTCGCTCGCCACTATGCTGCGCAATTCCTTGATCTTTTTCTCCGAAGCACTTTCGTATTCAAACTTTTTTTCCTGCACAAAACCCATAAACCCGTCCCACTCGGCAAAGGAAAACAGTTCGACCGAATCGATGCTCGAATGTTTGAGCGCAAAGCGGGTGGCATAGTCGAAAATGATGTGCTGTGCCAGCAGCGCCTTTACGACACCGGAAGCGGTGTCGTGCGGCAACAGGATGTCGGGCTTGACGCCGCCGCCATCAAGTACTGGTCTGCCGTTGCGTGTTTTGAACGCTGCGCGTTCGGATTCCGGAATGTCTACCGGTTCGCCGTTTTTATATCGAACGGCCTGGATGCAACGCCCTGAAGGAATGTAGTACTTGGCCGTGGTGAGTTTTACGCGGGCGTTATAGCCGAGGTCTTTCATGTTCTGCACCAGGCCTTTGCCATAACTGCGTTGCCCCATGAGCACAGCCCGGTCGAGGTCCTGCAAGGCGCCCGAGGTGACCTCGCTTGCCGAGGCACTCATCTTGTCGAGCAGCACCACCAGCGGAATATCTTCATCCATAGGATTGTTGATGGTTTTGAAAGAATTGTCCCATTCCGGCACTTTGCCTTTGGTGCTCACCACGAATTCTCCCCTCGGGACAAAAAGGTTGACGAGGTTGACGGCTTCATTGAGCAGACCGCCGCCGTTGCCACGCAGGTCGAGTATGACGCCTTTCAGGCCTGGATTTTTGGTCTTCATATCCTGTATGGCATTTCCCACATTCCGGGCGGCGTCGCGGGTATAGGTAGTCAGGTTGACATAGCCGATATTTTCAGCCACCAGTCCGTGGTGCGGCACGTTGGGGATATCCACTTCGTCGCGAAGCAATACGATCTTCAGGTCTTTGCTTTCACCCGGGCGGCGGACCAGCAGATCGGCCTTTGTGCCGGGAAAGCCGCGCAGAAACTCCAGCATTTCGCCCTCGGTTTTGCCTTTGGCGCTCTGGCCATCGACGGCGATTATTTCGTCGCCCACCTTGAGGCCGGCTTTATGGGCAGGACTATCCTCGAAAATCTCTGTAATCGTCACATAATCGCCTATTCGCAGTCCGTCGGCGCCGATGCCGTTGTACTTGCCGTCGGTCTGGATGCGATACCCTTCAATATCCGTTTCGGAAATATAGTTCGTGTACGGGTCCAGACCCTCCAGCATGGCATCGAGGCCCAGGCGCATTACTTTCCCCGGGTCCAGTTCATCCACGTAGGAATGGTTCACTTCCTTATAGGCATTGGCGAATATTTCCAGGTTTTTGGAAATATCGAAATACTTGCCCTGGCTGTAGAGGAGTGCGCAAGGGGAGAGCAACAAGAGGGTGAGGAGCAGATTGAGTTTATGCTTCATTTTCAGCAAATTATCGTCAGGATAAGAATTTTTTCAAAACTTCGAGCAATTCGGCCGGCTTGTCGGCATGTACCCAGTGCCCGGCGCCTTCGATCGTAACGACCTGCGCCTGCGGGAACAGGGATTGTATTAACGGAAAATCGCCGTCTTTGATATATCCGGACTGGCTGCCGCGGATAAAAAGCGCGGGTTTGTCAAATGCCGGACCGCTTACTGCCGCCAGGATATCGCTGTAATGCTCCCACAAAACGGGCAGGTTCATTTTCCAGGTATACCGGCCGTCGGCTCCGCGCGTGATGTTTTTCAGCAAAAACTGCCGGGTGCCCGTGTCCGCTATACGCTCCGTAAGGTAGTGTTCCGCCGCTTTCCGGGAATCTGTTTTCGACAAATCCATACCAAGCAGGGCGTCAAAAATAGAAGAATGGTTGTCTTCAGCCGCCGCCGGGGATATGTCCACTACCACCAGTCGCTCTACCATGTCGGGATGGGTGAGCGCCAGTTGCATGGCCACTTTGCCGCCCATGCTGTGCCCGACGACAGCAGCGCTGAACATCCAGTGTTCTTCCATGAATATCCGCAGGTCTTCGGCCATTTCCGGGTAACTGATCGACGGCACATGCGGCGAGCGCCCGTGGTTGCGCAGATCGGGTGTGACCACCAGGCGGTGTTCAGACAGATCTTTCGCGATGGTCTGCCAGTTGTCGGAAAAGCCAAAGAGGCCGTGCAGGATGATGACGGGGCTGCCCTGTCCAAATTCGCGGTAATACAATTCCATATCGTTTGCTTGCGCAAATAACAGGAAGTTCGGGCATATTGTTGAGCGCAGGCATGGCAAGGCCTGTCGAAGCGCTCAGCGCAAGGGGCCGAGCAGATCGTTCAGGGGCAGGCGTTCCACCCGCGCGACAACGGTATCTGCCGAGCGGATGGAGAGCCAGCGCCCGAGCGGCACCTTGTCGCGATCGGGGTCGGTCGGGCGTTGCAGGATCAACTCGACGGGTTGCGCATCGGCAGGCATGGTTTTACGGAAATAATCGAGCCACCAGGTGGTCGTACCGTATATCGACGAGAATCCCACTGCTGTGAACGTAGCGATACTCTGGTTTTTCGGGTTAAAAGTGGTCTCTTCACGCGGTTCAATGGCGCCGTTGATAAAAAACAACAGTTTGATGCGCAGCCTTTTTTTCACGGCATCCGGTATGTAGTCAGCCGATTCGATCTCTTCTTTCAGCCGGGTATGGATGCGATTCATCAGGGTCAGGCCCATGTTTTCGAACAAGCCGCCGTCCATAAAATTACCGACACCTTCTATATACGTGTAGGAATTCATGATCGGAAACAGTTGGCTCAGGTTGGAGGTCGTCACCATAGCCAGCGAGCGCCCGTGCGCATCCCGGCCCCTTTCCGCATCGGCAAGAATATCAATGGCATCGATAAAAAGGGTCGAATCCCAGGCAATGGCGCTGGCATACCCCGATTTGCCCGTCTGGATATTGGTGGTAACCGGGAAATACAGGGGGAAGCGGGTATCGGGGGTTTTATTGGCGCCGTACCAATAGGACAAATAAGGCAGCATGGGGTAATTGGGTATCCGCGACCGACCGTCGCCGATACCCAGGCTGTCGAAATTGTCGTTGCGAAAGGTATTTTTGATGCGTTCCAGCGGATCAAGTTCGCCCATACGCGAGGGGTTGTAGGCAAAACCGATGGCATTGGCAAAACCCGAAGCCTCATGCCGCTGGTGTTCGTAATTGCGGTCGTACACGTCGTCTTTGAACAGGGCGACGAAACGCTTGCCGACCTCGTTGACAAAAAGTTGCATGAATTGCGAACTCAGGTAATTGCGGCGGAACATTTCCGGCGCGAAATACCGGAACAGTTGCGCGCGGTCACTGGAATCAATCTCCGGATGGTCTTCAAGGTAACGCCAGAAGGCCAGCGTGGCGCCGGTGCCGGTCGATCCGCCCGAAGCGGATGTCACGGCAAACAGGCGCCGGTGAAAACGACCGCCGCTTTCCTTTTCCAGGCAGTTCAGGATATGGCTCGTCCACATTCCGGCCCTGCTGCCGCCACCCTGTGCTGCGACGAGAAATATCGGAATGTCCTCGTCGCGCGTCGTATCGATTCGCGGAGCGATATTGTTGTGATACCAGGCCTCGAAATACCGGTGAAAATCCACGCGGTCGTCGGCTTTGAGGGTCGAACTGACATAGTTGATGTTGTGTATTTCCGAGCGTCGGAGCAGTATGAACCAGCCAAGCGCCACCAATGCTATGGACAGGCCGATTTTTAGCCATTTCCCTTTTTTCAGTATATACAAGGCAATCACGAGGTCGTTGAGGAGCACATAGCAGGTGATGATCAGCAGCAGGACGAAAGGCGGCGTCAGGTACTGGAGATTGTCCATAAACGACAGGATCAGGGTGCTGGCAACCACCGTAATGAAAACAAAGCGGTAATAACGCCGGTGGGTTTTCCAGCTGCCATTGACATATCCATGCTCCAGGCGCCGGATCAACCCGCCGAGCAGGGCCATCTGGATGGTTACGCACAACCCGACGAAATAATAGTTCCAGAACACCTCGTGTAAAAATTTTCCGATCCAGATCAGGACAAATACCAGCAGCCAGTTCATCCCCATGAGAAACTGAACCTGGCCGATCTTCAGCCGGCTGCGCTCCATGATCCAGTACATGAAATACAAACCGCCGGCGATAGTCGCTGCCATTAGCGATACCTGCCACCACACAAAACTCCGTTTGGCCTGCACCGCTATCATGGCCACGCTGTACAGGATCATGGGCAGGCTGCTGACCAGCAGTCCGCGGTACGGGTTCTGGCCGGTGACGGGGCGCAGCCGGTCGAATGCTTCTCTCGACATGTTCCGGAATACCGGCAGGGGCAGGAGCCAGATAGCCAAGGCCTGCAAAAAATAGACAAAGAGCATCGAGGCCGCCCGAAAGCCGGGGTAGGGCCCCGGGTCGTCGAACAAGCCGTAGAGCAATTCCCAGCCCTGTTTCATGCCGAACAGGAACAGCGGGACAAACAAAATCCACAGCAGGAAAAAGAAATTGTCGCGGATAAAACCGCCTGCCTTGTCAAAAGAAATGTCTTTGAAGGGAGCGGTGAGAAAAGCTCCAAAGGAGAGGGGAGCATGTCCGGGGTCGGTCATCATCATATTTGGTTTTATGAAAATTTATCTGACAAAGATGACCCAAAACCACTTACCTGCCGATAAAAAATGAATTAAAAATAGCCGGGCTCATTGGCCTTTCTTCCAAAGTTTATACGGCTTGTCTGCGTCCGTCTTGAAAGGCAGGAACACTTTTCGGCCCGTTCCTGCCGATTCGTAGGCGGCATAGATCACTTCGAGCACCGCCCGTCCGTCTTCGCCCGTCACCAGCGGCTGTTTGTCGTTTTTGACACAATCCACGAAATGTGCAAACTCCTGCGGGAAGCCGTAGTTCCATATCTCCTCATACATCGTAAAACTCCAGCCCACCGTGTTGCCGGCTTTTTCTACGGCATAACCGACGCCCTGTGTGCTGTAGGTCAGGATTGAATTGCCCTGGAGCACATCGGCGTATGCCTGCCCTTTGGTGCCGTGCACTTCGGCGCGGTCGTCCATGCCGCCCAGTTTGGTCCAACTTTCTTCGGCGACCGCCGTCACGCCGTTGTCGAATTCCAGGATGATGATGGCGTTGTCGTCGCCCCTGGTTTTGTCCTTGTGTACATGGGTGCCCATTTGGGCGTAGACGGATTTAACGGCGGGGCGGCCCAGCATCCAGCGGAAAAACTCGATAGCATGGCAGCCCATATCCATCGTCACGCCGCCGCCCGAACGCTCCACGTCCCAGAAGTGGTCGGCATGCGGGCCGTCATGTTTTTCCGATTGCTTCAGCAGCACGGGATCGCCGAGGGCGCCTTCGTCGAGCAGACCCTTCAGGCGCACATACTTTGGCGTGAAGCAGAGTTCTTCGGCGTACATCAGTTTAACGCCCGCTGCCTTGCAGGCATCTATCATGGTGTCGGCCTCGGCGAGGTTCATACACAGCGGTTTTTCCACCACGACGTGTTTGCCGGCTTTAGCGGCTGCCACAGCAATTTCGCAGTGATACACATTGGGCGCCCCGATGACTATCATATCAATGGATTCGAGGGCCAGCATTTGATGTACATCGGTAAAGTAATTCGGGATACCGTGTTGTTGGGCGAATGCCCGGGCATTGCCTTCTGTGGGAGAGGCGACCGCGACAAGCGCCGCATCCGGGACGAGTTTTAACGCCTCGGCGTGAATCGTGGCGATAAATTGTGAACCAACCAGACCGACGCCTACTTTCTTATCCATGTTGTGTTATTTTAAGATGCCCCGGATGCGGGAGCGGGACAAAAATAGGTTGCCGATTTTTTTCCCGGCAGCTGTTTTATTCAATTTTTGTAGAAAAATACGCAATTTTACGAGAACAATTCTTTGTCCGACATGAGCCCTGCCGCCATTGCGATCGACATCGGAGGAACTGCCATCAAGTTCGGCCTGACCAACCTCAGGGGCGATATCCTCTGGGAAAGCATCACGCCTACACCCGGCAGTTCCGGTACAGCCATTGTAGAAACGGTGCTGCGTTGCATCCGCGAGGTGCGGCTGGCCAGCGAACGCCACGGCGCCAGTTGCATCGGTATCGGCACACCCGGCATCGTGGATGTATCTACCGGGTTCGTCGTTGGCGGCGCCTTACAATTGCCCGGCTGGGAAAACCTGCCGCTTGCAACCATCATTACGCGCGAGACGGGGCTCCCCGCATTTGTCGACAACGACGCCAACCTCATGGGGCTGGGCGAGTATGTTTTCGGAAAAAACAGCCGTGCTAAAAACACCCTGTTTTTCACCTTGGGGACAGGGATCGGCGGCGCCATATTTATCGATGGCGAATTATACCGCGGCAGCAGGAACGCCGGCGGCGAACTGGGTTGTATTCCTTTTCATTACGACGGCAAGGACGGCCACTGGGAGGATTTTGCATCCATGAAGGGGCTCGTCAGCAGGTACATGCTTCGTACCGGAGAAAGGGCCGGCGGCAGTGCCCTGTCGGCCAAAAGTATTTTTGAAAAAGCCGCTGCCGGCGAAAAAACCGCCCGGGAAGCCATTGAGGAAAACATTTATCTCGTTGGTCGCGGCATGGCCGGATACATCAATATTTTTAACCCGGATCAGATCATTATCGGTGGCGGCGTATCGGAGACGCAGTCCGATTACATCGCCCGGGTGAAGGCCGAGGCATTTTGGCATGCTTTGCCGGAATGTTGCAAGGGTGTGGAGATCGTAGCCGCAAGCCTGGGCAACAGGGCAGGCTTCATCGGGGCAGGGTATTATGCTTTGAGCAGGAAGTAGGGAGGGTTTCGTCATTCACCCCTAGGCATGGCTGCCTTATCGCACATACAGGTGACGTTGGGGTGCAGCCACAAAAAGGAGGCGGGCAGGTGTGTACTGATCCTGCCGGTCATAAACCGCTCCATGATTGCCCTTTTGTGGGCGCCGCTGACCAGCAGCAATATCTTTTTCGACTGGAGGATATCGCGGACTCCCAGGGTAATTCCATATTCCGGCTTGAACGACGCTTCCGCAACCATCGTATGGCCGCGACTCTCTTCCGTGAGCCGGATGGTGTGAATGCCGGCCTGCAGGTCGCCGCCGGGTTCGTTGAAGCCGAGGTGGCCGTTGGTCCCGATACCCAATACGCACAATTCGACGGGTCCGTGTGAACGGAGATACGCTTCGGCCCGGCCGATCTCCTCTGCTTCCTGTTTGTAGTCGCCCCTGAACAAAAAGCAATCCTTCAGGTCAAGCGGACCGATCAGCTGGTTGTTGATCTGCAATGCGCTGCTGAAGCGACTTTCCTGTGGCAGCCCAACCCATTCATCAAGGGTCATCACTTTTATGGGGCTCCGCCATTTTGATCCGGCAATGCGCCCGGCCAGGTACCCGTATGCCTGTGCGGGCGAATTGCCCGAAGCAGCGCAGAGCAGCATTCCGGGATTGTCGAGCACGCACTGGAACATAAAGTTGGCGGCAGCCATGCTCATCTGCTCGTGGTCGTCGAATATTTGGAATGTGATATCGGATTGTTGTGCCATATTATTTGTTTTCCCTGATTTTTCGCATCCGGGCATTCAGGGAAGGTACGTCTTCTTTTTCCAATTCCAGGAAAACGAGTTTGAGTTGTCGCGACAGGTCGGGCTGATCTCCAACGCCGGCGACAACCGCGTTGCTGTTGCCGATCGACCGAAAGTCGCCTCCGGAGGAAAGCAGTTGCTCGAATTTTGACACTTTTTTCAGCGTTTACCTACCGCAGGGGGGCCTTGCTATGGTACCCCTGCTCGCCGTAGGGTTGCAGTTCTTCCTTATACATGGCCTCCAGCACCTTGAGTTCTTTGGCGTAGTCTGTGGCATCGCCCTCTTTTTGTTCCAGCACCGAAAGGATTTCATAGCGGAAGTTTTCTTCGCCGAAGGTGTTCCAGTCCTGCTGGAGCGCGGTGTTCGGGTGGCTTCCAAAGCCCAGTTGAGCGCGGTGCCGGTTCCAGATGGCGTCAAGGTTGTTGCTGCTGTCGACGAATATTTTGCCGTTGACCGTATTCCTGATCTGGAACACGCCCATGGGAAACTTCATTTGTTTGTAGGCCTCTTTAAGTTCTTTTTTGTGTTTTCATGGATGCTGGTATTGTACCCCGGAACGGTGTTCCGGAAAGATTTTATGCCTCCCGGAACGCCGTTCCGGGTTACTTGCCGGGTTCCCGGAACGCCGTTCCGGGTTACTTTGCCGGGTTCCCGAGTTCCGGGTCGGTGACCGGGTCCCGGAACGCCGTCCGGGTTCTCGGGTTCCCGGAACGCCGTTCCGGGTTACTTCGCCGGATGGCGTATATCAGTTCGTCGAGATATTCGCCGTTTTTGAACAGCGTTTTTTCAAAACGGCCTTCCAGCACAAAACCCGCTTTTTCAAGCGCTTTTTGGGAACCGGTATTGGCGCCGAAGGGTCTTGCAAATATGCGATCGATATCCCAGGTTTTAAACCCGTAATCGACCATTTGCCTTATTGCCCTTGATATAATGCCTTTCCCCCAGTGGGGCTGGGCCAGCCAGTAACCCAGTTCTGCGTTTTTGCAGTAAATATCCGTCTGCGGATGCAGGCCGATACCGCCTGCTGCCTTGCCGCCGACTTCAATAGCCATGATTCGATACGGCGTTTCGCTTGTTGCAAACGCGATAAACTGCCTGCCCTTTTCCGGTGTGTAAGGGAATGGAAACTGATCCGTCATGTTTTTGGCGATCTCGATATTATTGGCCGCTTCGACCAGGTCGTCGAGGTCGCCGGGGGTCCAGGGCCGAATTTTGAAATCCACCATTGATATATCCGTTTTATTCGTGTCGTTTTATCCAGTCGTCGAGCAGGGAAACGCACCGGAACTTCGCTTTTTTGTACGCACTGGGCTCGTTAAATGCCGCGCACCTGCCGCACTGCGGGAAGATAATCGACGCCCATATCCTGAAATTTTTCTACGCTCCCCAGCATGCGCTCCACATCCCAAACAAACTGATCGGCGTAAAAGTGCGATTCATGCGAAGCATTTTGGATGGTTTTTCTGATCCAGCCCGCTACATGCAAAACACCCGTATTGACGGGCTTGACAAGCAGTTGTTTATCGTCCACTTCATTGGAAGCCAGAAAAGTGAACGCCTCCAGCGATGCGTTGCCTTCAAGCATTTTCACCAGTTCCTGCTGCCACCCGGGGTTCGACTTTATTTTGGCCAGCGCTTTTTCCCGCACTTCGGGGTGGTGGTTGCGGTCGGTAAACACCAGGATATTGGTAAAATCCTGCATCGGATTGCAGGCAGCGATCTGTTTCAGGTGGTTCTGCTGATACCGGGCCTCATCGTCCTGCATCTGTTGTATCCGGCGTTCGGCGTTTTGGCCGGATTCGCTTAACCATCCGCCGATTGCGCTGATAATGCCCAGAACACTGAGGGAAAAAATGCCGATCAGCGGCAGTTTGTACGCCAGGGTATTTACCGGGGTGCGCAGTCCGTCGTTGAGCAGGATGGCGCCGACGGCGATCAGCACGAGGGGAAACAGTGCCGGCACAAACCCGGAATAGATACGCATGAGAAAGGGCGCCGGTCCGTTTTCGTATTTAAACAGTCCGCTCAGCGCATTGACGATCACGATGCCCAGCAAGCCGAATACAAGCAGGGCATACCGGGAAGTCTTATCCGCAGCGACCCATTCCAGGCCGCCTTTCCAGGCAATGATGCCTGTTGTCAGGCCCATAAAGGCCAAAAATGCGAGGTTCAACAGGATCACGCCAATGGGATAACCCATGGCCGCGTCTCCGCTCTGCGGTGGTTTTGCGCCGTAAATGCTCGATAGCATGACGAGGTAGATCAGGGTGGAAAGGGCGAGGAAAATATTGCCGAGGGTGGTCATGGTGCCGGGCGCCGGGTTTGTTTTAGAAGAATGTAAGATTAAGGCTCCGCAGCGAAATCGCTACAAACCAATACCAAATCCGGGGAATTACCAACAGGCCCGGCAAAATATTCGATCGACCCTGTCTGTTTTCACTTATTGCCCGCCGCCCGCCTGCCGGCCTTGCGCAATTGCGCCGCCGAAGCAAGCCCGACGATCCGTTTCTTTTCTACTCCGCGGGCGTCGAGAAAAACAAGCGTCGGGTACGCTTTGATTCCGAAGTTTTGGGCTTGTTCGATGCCTTCTCCCTTTTCTGCATTGATTTTAAGGTTAAGAAACGCCCCGTTGAAATACGACGCCAATTCGGCATCGATAAAGACATCGCGGTCCATCGTCCGGCAGGGACCGCACCAATCGGTGTAGAAATCGATAAATACCGGTCGGCCGGCGAGCACGGCGCTGTCGAGATGGCCGGCAAAGTCGCTTTTGAGAAAGTTAACTGCCTTGTCCCCCGCCGGGTTCGCTTTTTTCCAGGGCGGCGACACCGCAACACGGTACCCGCAAGAGCAGGCCACCGAAAGGAGCAGGTATACAAAGATTTTTTTTGAGATGTTCGGCATAGCGTTCATTCAGATATCCCGGCTACACAAGCCTGTGTTTTTCATGGCGAAGGCCGGTACCATCACCGCACCAACTCAAATTCCACTTCCTTGACATCCCTCGAATTGCCGCCTACAAATACCTTGAACTTGCCGGGATCGGCTTTGAATTTCAGCTCGTTGTTCCAGTACGACAGGTCATGTTCCGTCAGTTTGAATGTCACGGTCCGGCTTTCGGCGGGATTGAGTTTGATTTTTTCAAAACCTTTCAACTCCTTCACCGGCCGGGCAATATCGGCGGAGAGATCGTGGATGTACAGTTGGACGACCTCTTCGCCGGCCACGCTGCCTGTATTGGTGACGTTGACGGATACTTCCACCGTTTCGCCCACCTTGGCCTGTGCTTTACTCACGCGCAGGTTGGAATACGAGAAAGCGGTATAACTCAGTCCGTAGCCGAATGGGAAGGCGGGATCGGCCGGTGAATCGAGGTAACCGCTCGTCCACATCTGGCCCTGTTGGGTCTGCGGACGGCCCGTGTTGAGGTGGTTGTAATACAGCGGCACCTGTCCGACATTGCGCGGAAAGGTGACGGGCAGTTTACCGGAGGGGTTCACCGCACCGGTAATGACGTCGGCCAGGGCATTGCCGGTTTCGAAGCCGGGCTGCCAGGCCACGAGGATACCCTGCACATTATCATAAGCCCAGGGGAACACGAGGGGCCGGCTGTTGAACAGCACCATGACGGTCGGTTTGTTGCCGCGGGCTGCGATGCGCAGGATGGTTTCCTGGCTGCCCCTCAGGGTAAGATCGCTCACAGAGCGGCTTTCGCCGCAGTCGATGCCGCGCTCACCCAGGCACACGATCGTCAGGTCAGACGAGGTGGTGGCTTTCATGGCTACCGACAGGTCTTTTTCGTTGCAGGCGGCGTCGAGGCATATTTCGGTGATCGTCACTTCAAAACCCATTTCTTCCAGTTTGGATTTGAGCGTCATGGCGGGGGTGACCACCTTGGTCGTGTCATACTCCTCTACGCTGCCGAGACCCAGCGTCCAGAAACTCATGTAGTCTTTATGGCTGCGGCTGTCGGCATAGGGGCCGACGATGGTAATTTTTTTGAAGGGACTGGAAGGAGTCAGCGGCAGTATTCCGCCGTCGTTTTTGAGCAGTACCATACTTTTTGCTGCGGCTTCGCGTGCGGCAAGGCGATACTCGGGTTTTTCGAGGGTGGCATCGCGGTGTTTCTGATTGAGGTAGCGGAAGGGATCGTCGAAGAGGCCGAGCATGAATTTCAGGCGCAACACGCGGCGCACGGCCTCGTCGATCTGTGCCTGGGTCACACGCCCTGCTTCCAGCGCCTTTTGCAATCCGCTCTGGAAGGTGCCGCCGACCATATCCATATCGCTGCCTGCAGAGAGGCACTTGGCAGAGGCATCTACGGCATCGGTAGCAGCGCCGTGAATGATCGTTTCGCCAAACGAGTTCCAGTCGCTCACTACCATTCCTTTCCAGCCCCATTCGCCGCGCAGGATATCGGTCACCAGGTGTTTGTTCATACTGGCCGGCACCCCGTTGAGCGTGTTGAAAGCATTCATGAAGGTCGCGCTGCCTGCTTTGGCAGCGGCCTCGAAGGGTGGCAGCACCATTTCGCGCAGTCGTTGTTCGCTCATATCGACCGTGTTGTAGTCGCGCCCACCTTCTGTGAATCCATAGGCCGCATAATGCTTTACACAGGCGGCAAGGGTGTTGTTTTTGCCCAGGTCGTCGCCCTGAAAGCCGCGCACGCGGGCTTCTGCAACACGGCTGCCGAGGTAAGGGTCTTCACCTGCGCCTTCCATGATACGGCCCCAGCGGGGGTCGTGCGTTACGTCGACCATGGGCGCAAAGGTCCAGTTCTGCCCATCGGCGGCGGCTTCTTCGGCGGCAATGCGTTCGATGTTCTGAATAAGGGTCATATCCCAACTGGCGGCCTGGGCAAGCGGGATGGGGAATATCGTTTTATAGCCGTGGATAACGTCAAACCCGAAGATAAGGGGTATTCCGAGGCGGGTACCCACCGCGGCGCGCTGCATCACGATCTTGTTGTTGAAATTGGTATGGCTCAGTACGCTCCCGACCTTGCCCGCCTTGATCTGGCTGAACAAATCATCCTTGGCCACATCGGTCCCGGTGCTGATGTCGCCGGGCAACTGGTTCAACTGGCCGATCTTTTCGTCGAGGGTCATTTTGGCAAGCAATTCGTCCACACGCCGGTCAATATCCTTGACGGAAGTTTTCTGCGAAAAAAGCGCGGTAGTTGAGGACAGCATAACAGCACAAAGCAGCAGAGGTAACAGCTGTATTTTTTTCATGAAATATTTTTTTGGGCAAATTTAGTCGACGCTGCCGGGATAGCAAGCACCTGGCCGCTGAACTTGCAGTTTAAATGCCGCATAGATGATCTAAGAAAGAAAAGCGCTGCTTGCCGGCAGGCACAGGCCGAACGAGCGCCTCTGCTTATTGAGGAAACATCTGCGACATGGCGTAGGCAAAAACGGCAAAGGCGATGCTGCCGATCAGGATACCGAGGGCCAGGGCGCGGTCGTCGCCGGTTTTAAGCATGAAAGCGCCTGCGATGATGCCGCCGAGCGAGAGTAAATAATAGGGAATGAGGTATTGCAATCCACCAAAAACGGCGAAGACAATAACGGCACGAAGCAGGGTGGGTACAAATAATTTCATTGCTGCATTGTTTGTCGGACGGCGAAATTCCGACAGCGGCGGCGGATTTCCAAGCTGGTTGGAAATAAGTTCGCAATGTCAACCGTACGACGGATTTCAAATCCGTCGATGTCTACGTGTTACGTCAACGGATTTGGAAATCCGTCGTACGGTTGATGTGCTTTTCAAACCTGTTCCCCGACCAGCCATTTCTTAAACTCTGCCGAGCGTTCGGTGCTGACGATGGTTTCCAGGTCGATGGATGGGTCGAGTTCTACCTTTACCCGGCTTTTGGAATAGGGATGCATTTCCTTGATTGCGTTTACATTGACAATAAACTGCCGGTTGATGCGGAAAAAGACACTCGTATCGAGCATGCCCTCCAGTTTGTCCAGGGGGTAGTCGACGGGGTAGCGCTTGCCGGTGCTGCGGGTGACGAGAAAAGTGATCTTGTCTTTGGTATAAAAGTACGCGGCATCCGACATTTCGACCAGTTTGATGCTGTTGCTGAACCGGATGAGCATCCGGCGCAAAAGTTGTTGCCCTCCTGGCGGCGCAGGGTTTCGAGCAGTCCGCTGTAATCGGGCGTGGTGTGGGCAAACACCTTTTTGTATTTATCGATAGCAGCTGCCAGTTCGTTGGTTTTGATGGGTTTGAGCAGGTAATCCACTGCATTTACCTTGAATGCCTGCAGGGCGTATTCGTCGTAAGCGGTGGTGAAAATAATCGGACAGGTGATATTGATATGCTCAAAAATCTCAAAACTCGCTCCGTCGGCCAGGTGAATATCGAGCAGGATCAGATCGGGCTGCGGGTTGCCTTTCAACCAAAGCACGGATGCTTCCACACTGTCGAGGCGCTGCACTACTTCTGCTTCCGGCTCCACTTCGGAAAGCAGTTTTTCCAGGCGGCGCGCAGCGGCGTTTTCGTCTTCAATGATCAAAACTTTCATAGCAAAAATGTTTGATTGTCAGTTGTTGCGGCATTCCGGTCGCCGGACCTGACGCCTTCGGCGGATTGGCGGCGGATCGGAACTTTACGGTAAAAAATGCGGCGTTGTCTTCCACCATTACCGGGCGTTCGCCCAGCAGCCGGTAGCGGTGTACCAGGCTTTGCAGGCCAAAATGGGTGCTGGGTTCGGGTTTTATTTTGGGTTGAATATTATTGCGCACCACGACGTAGTTGTCGTTTTCAGCAAAAATTTCGATGGTAAGGGGCCGCGATGCAGAAATGACGTTGTGTTTGACGGCATTTTCCACCAGCATCTGCAGGGCCAGGGGCATGATCAGGCCTGCATGCCCGTTCAGCCGGTCTACGAGGCGGAACCCATCTTCATAGCGTTTCTTCAGCAGGAAATCGAAACTGCGCACCAGTTCCATCTCCTCTTGCAGGGTAATGAAATCGCGTTCCCGGTATGCGATGATGCTGCGGTAAAAATCGGACAAATGCTCGACATATTCCACGGCTACTTTCGGGTTTTCCTCGATGATAGTGATGAGGGTGTTGAAACTGTTGAACAAAAAGTGCGGGTTGATCTGGCTTTTCAGCGCGGCAAACTGCGACTCAACCCGTTCGCGCTTCAATTGGGCCACGCGCTGCAGCCGCCCTTCCCGTATCCTGATGAACAGATAGATCAGGCCCGCGACAGCAGCCATACTCAACAACACAAACCACCACTGCGACCAGAAAGGAGGTCGTATGGTAAACGACCACGACGCTTCCGGTACGTTCTCGAAATTGCCGTGTTCGCTCGTCTGCACGCGAAAGGTGTAATCGCCGGGCGGCAGACTCGGATAGGAAGCGAGGTGGTCTTTCGATACCTTCCAGTCGGGATCCAGGCCTTCCAGCCGGTAGCGGTAGCGCACCGATTCAGGGTCGGTGTACCACAAGCCGGTGAAGTTGAAAATAAAGTAGTTCTGATCGTAGGGGAAGACGCTGTTCGCCATAAAATCGATCGGCTGCGGAAACACCGAAACCGAGGCACACCCGTGCGTGGCTGTCGAGAAAACCTTGTATATGTAGCCCGTACCCAGTTCGCTTTGCTGCGAGAGGCTTTTGTAGCGTCCCGGTTCGCGTAAATCCATGGCTGTCACGCCGCCAAGTGTGGCGATCCAGACCTTTTCTCTGTTGCCGTCGATAGACAAGACGCTGCCGTTGAAAGGCCGCTTCGCTCGGTCAGCCGGCGCAGGACTTTACCCGATGCATCAACCACGAACACCCCTTCGCCAAAGGTGCCGGCCCAGATACTGCCGTCGGCGGGCGATTCCCACAACGTGATCACGTTATGTTTTCCGGGTAAAAGTTGACGAAAAACACCGTTTTCATTCAAAAAAAGGCCATCCTCGGTACCGACCCAAAGGCGATTGCGGTGATCGATCTGTACGGCCTGAATATTGCCAAGAGGGGTAGATATGATACCGAAACGCACATTGGCTGAATAAACGGCGCCTTTGTCGCACACCACCCACAGCAGGCCTTCACGGTCTTTGCACAGCGAGCGGATTTTCATGGCCGAGCGGACTGGCGTCGGGCATGGGCAGCGTTTCGCCGGAGACGAGGTTGAGCCTGAACAGGCCATTGGCCGAAGTACCGATCCACAGTTCGTTGCTGCCGAAAGCAGCCATGCTTACCACCGGCCCCTGCATCCAGCCAGCTGTCCGCAGATCAATAGCCTGTTTTGACACATTATACCGGGAAGCGCCTTTTTCGTGTGTGCCGAGCCAAATGTTCCCGTGATGGTCTGCCAGCAGGGCAGTTATGATTTCGTCGGGCAGGCCATCTGAGGTAGTCAGGTTGCGCACCTGCTTTTTCCCTTGTCCCGACAAACTGCATATACTTGCGCCGGCGTCCGTTCCTGCCCAGATATTACCCGCCGCGTCGCAGGCCAGCGCATAAATATCGTCGCCGGAAAGTCCGTCGTCGGAGGCGCTGAATTGATACAGGCGTTCATTTTTCAAACAATATACCCCCCCTCTCCGTGGGTCGCGATCCAAAGGCCGCCCGCGTTGTCGGCTGAAAAGCCGTGATCGGTTTATGCGGTGTACCCTCTTCGGGTTCCCATGCCTGAAGGGTTGCGAGGTATTTCTTGCCCGGGCTGCTTGCCTCCGACGGAATACGCTGTTAAGAGGAATGAAACCGATCGATCCCTGCTCAAACCCGACCCAAATACGACCGCCCCACTCGTACATCGCGCTGACGGGACCCGCCGGGAAACTATCGGGCAGGCCAATAGCCTGGTAGGTAAGTCCGTCGTAACGATACAGGCCATCGCGGGAACCAAACCACATCCAGCCATTGCTGTCCTGAAAAGCCACTGTCATCTGAACATTCCAGATACCCTTTGCCTCGCGGAGGCGAAAAACCGGGGTCTGTGCCTGCGCAAGGCTGCAGGCGAACAGGAGCAGTATGGCGCTTAATTTATTCAAGGTAAGGGTGTTATTAGTTTTTTTGAAGTTCGGCGTCTACAGTAACCTCTATTACTTCGGCAATTTTCTGGTATACAATTTTTGGAATGGTAATGTTGTGATCGCTCAGGGGCACGGTAAACGACGACTGGACGTGTATTTTATCGCCGTCAATTTCCATCTCGCCCTTGATGATCCGTTCCTGCTCCATGCCGTGTATCGTCAGTTTGCCTTTAGCCCGAATGGAATATGTACCGTTTTTCTGAAAATCTACGTCTTCGATAATCTTACCCGTGAAACTGGCCTTGGGGTATGATTTGCTTTCCATGTAATTCTCGTTGAAATGTTCGCGTTGCAGCGGGCTGTTGAACCTCGAACGATTTCACGTCTACCGTCCATGCAAAGGTTTGTTTTTCAGGATCAATCAGGCCGCGCAATTTCTTGCTTTTCGCCTGAATGAGTTCCAGCGGTGCGTCCGATTTGAAACTTACCTTGCCGTTTTCACACTTGTACAAATCCGTTTCCCCTGCCGGCAGGTGATATGCCTCCAGACTGCGAACCACCCATTCGGGCGATACAAAACCGGGGAGCCAGCCCCCCACTGCCAGCATCAAAACTACAGCTGTCGTTTTCATAGTTAATTCCGATTAGATGTGGGGTGAAAATACGGAATTATTTGCGACCAGCACGGCAGAATACTGACTGAATGGGCAAAAAAGGGTAGTGAAACCGGTATTTTAGCACCCTTTCGTTATTGTTTTACAAATCTTTGCCCCGACCGTCCGGATTCGTTTTCCAATACCAGGTAATACATGCCCGGTGGCAGGCTTTCTACCGGCAATTCCCATATTCCGCCGGTTGCTGCAGCCAGTGCGCCCCCGGTGTGGGCTACCCTGCCCGTTGCGTCGAAAATACGCCAGCGCGTATCTGTCTGAGCCTGTCCGCTCCATACCATTCGGAGCGTTTCGCCGACGGGGTTTGGGTATAGTTTCAGTAAAGATGCCCCGCCATTATTCTGACCGCCTGTAGTCGACACCACGCTATCGGGTACAAAGGCTACATCTATCTCTTCGTATTGTCCCTGCACCATGTTGAACACGGTTGTTTGTCCCCCGGCATCCAATCCGTAGCCCGGCCGCAAGGGTATGGAACTGAACGAGTGCAGAAAAACGAGGAAATACTGCCCCGGCGACACCAGCGAAAACCCGTACCTGCCGTCGGAGGCGGTCATTTTAGCGCCAACCAGCGTAGTATCGGCACTGTACAGCAGCACGGTAATGTCTGCAAGCAAAGGTTCCGTCACATCCTGCTGATCGTCCGCGTTTTCGTCGAGCCATACGTCGCCACCCAGGGCGATGGATAATACGGTCCAGGCCATGTCAAGTTTCTTGTGTTCGCCGTCGGCGAGCGCCTGGGTCGGCGTCAGGCCATCGCCGTCCACGTTCTGAACGGGTATAAATACATCGGAGGTAGGCGGCAGGCTGACGCGCAGGTAATAAATCCCGGGAGGCAGATCGGCAAACAGGTAGTGCCCGTTTGCGACCGTTGTGGTGCTTGCGAGCAGACTGTCGGTCACGGCGTCGAAGAGTCGGACTGTCGCGCCGGCGAAGGTCGGCTCGCCCTGTTCCCAAAATCCGTTGTTGTTGCCGTCGAGCCCCACAGAGCCTTCAATAGACCCCGAAAAGATGTTTTGCGGAGGATACAGCTGTCGTTTGGGCACGATCTGCTGCACCTGGTGGGCGCTGCTCCAGGAGAGCTGTACGAGCGCCCCGCCGCCGATTTCCAGAAATTCAAGCCGGAGTCGGTATTTCTTCCCCGCCTCCAGGGTTATGCTGCCCGCGTTATTCATCGGCGGTTGAGGCTGCCACTTGTCTATGATGAGCGAATCGTTGACCCAAAGCCGGCAACCGTCGTCGCTGAAAACGGTAAAGGTGTATGTTTCGGAAAACAAAGGGCTCCACAAAACCCGTCCAGCGGGCAGTGAAATAGTTGGCAGGCACGCTCACATCCGGAGAGCCGTCGCCCCAGTTGAAATTAACCGTAGTATCCGTTCCCGGGTCAGAACAGGCGGCTCATCCAGGTCGCCCTCGGGGTCGATGAAATATTGACCCTGCAGCCCTGTTCCGGTACCCAGGGTGTAGGTATTGAAAAAAGCTTCCATGGCCACCGGCGTTTCCGGCGTGGCAAAAGCGATCAACGGGTCGGTGCTGCCGTCGTGCCAATGGTCAAACAGGTACACCGTGTTGCCCAATTGCTGTATTTCCGGCGCCTGAATCGTCCTCACCATCCCCACAACGCTTTCAAAGAAGGCCGGCAGCGGGCGGATCTGACCGTCGACATTCAGGGCAATACCCGCCGGGCCTGCCACGGAGATATCCGTTTTAACGGGCTGCACATCGCGCCAAACCGTTTTTTCAAATCCCTGCGTATCGCGGGCTGTGAGGTATATCCGGAAAAAAACATCGGTCGAGGTCTCCCCGACAACCGGCACTATAAATTCGCCCGATGCCGTGCCCGAAGTAAAAGGCAGGGCCGGGTGCGTATGTGACTCGTGGTGGAGGTCGATGCGCCACGACAGGGCGGCCTGCGGGCAGAATGCCTTCTTCGGGGTCGGATGCCTGACCGGAAAAATGCAGGGTATCGCCGCCCCGGTATTGCATATCCGTGAGCGGGAGCAGTATTTCCGGTACCGGCCGCTTGTTAGACGACACCCCCGTCAGGGCGGTTTGACTGGTGTCGGCGCCAAGGTATTTTCTGCAATGCAATATACCACGCCGCCGCTGTCGGCCGGCGACAGGTTGTCGAGCGACAGGAGCGGTCCGTCGGCGCCGGCGACTGCCGCGCCGTTGCGGTACCACTGGTAGGTGATCGGTTGCGTCCCGAATGCCTGCGCCTGGAAGGTTGCCGACTCTCCTCGGCCACCAGTACCGACTGCGGGTGCGCGGTAAACAACGGAGCGCCCTCCTGCCCAGAACACCCGCCAGAGCGTTCCCTCCGTGCTGGCTGTATTGTCCGTTTCAGAGCCTCCGCCCAGCCCTGCGCGCGAGGTAGTAGAGTTCGCCGTCGGGTGTGGGCAACAGGCTCACCGGCCGGTCGATACCGGTAGCAAAGAGCCTGAAAGCGTGCCCGTTGCCGGGTCGAGCATCCTGATCCAGCCCTGGCAGTAATCGGCGAAGAAAAACTTTCCCCGGTACTGCCGGTACCAGGTCGTTGTTGTGAAAGGCGAAGGCAGCGCCCACGATGGCGCAACCTCACTGTGGTTGTAGGCATATTTGGGATCGGTAAAGGCAGGGTTGCCTGGAAGCGCCCTGGTAGAGTTTCCAGCCGTAGTTGCGCCGGGCGTCAGTTCATTTACTTCTTCCCAGGCTTCGGCGCCCACATCGCTGAAATATATTTTTCCGGTGGCGGGTCGCAGGCCATGGAAAAGGGTTGCGCACGCCGTATGCGTAAATCGCGCGATTATTGCCCGACAACAGGCTGAAAAGGGATTGTCGGCAGGAATGGAGCCGTCGGATTCCAGGCGCAGGATTTTTCCCAGTACGGTATTCAGGCTCTGGGCATTGTCTGATTTGGCTCCGTCGCCGACACCGATGCCAACAAATTGTCGGGCCCGAACACCATTGCGCCGGCGTTGTGTATGCTGCCGCTGAGCGGGTCGAGATCCATCAATACCTGCTCGCTGCCCGGCACGGCAAAGTCGCCGTTGGCATGACCCGGCTGATGCGGTTGTGTTGTGCGCCTTTACGGTGTAATACAGGTACACCCAGGGGTTGTTTTCAAAATCGGGGTCTATGGCGATCCCGTTCAGCCCCTTTTCGTTGTAATCGTCGACCTGGAGCGTGAGGAAGGGCTGGCTGCGTAATACCCCGTCGTGGAACAGCAATACCTGCCGTCTTTTGGGCCAGGAAAATACTGCCCCCGGGCGCATAGGCCATGCAGGTGGGATTTAGTCCTTCAGTGGCCAGTATCTGGGCAAAGCCTGCGGGAAGGGTGGTTTGTGCCGGAAGGTATTGAAGAACCGGGAAAAGGAGGCAAAGCATATAGCCGGACAGTCTCATAAAGTGCTTTTTTTCAATTTTTTGAATAGTCGAACGACACGACAAAGTATTCATCAAAGTCCCCCGGCAACGCACAGGGCGAAACCGGGGTATAGGAAGTA
This sequence comes from Lewinellaceae bacterium, assembly GCA_016712415.1. GTDB lineage: Bacteria > Bacteroidota > Bacteroidia > Chitinophagales > Saprospiraceae > M3007. Next base: position 29,483 of record JADJRC010000032.1, read on the forward strand.
ACCGAAGGCGGAGCGTTGCGCAGGTTTTTCAAGTGGAATCCGTATCCGAAGAACACCGCTTTCATCCCGAAGACACTAAATCCCGACAACAGCACGCCCAGCATAATGAGGGCAAACGGCACGTACACCAGGCTCGGACAAAGCGGTTCTCCCATTTCAGGTGGTTGCATGATCGGAAGCAGCAGGAATGCCAGGCACAGCCCCATGAACGATATTTGAAACATCATCAGTGATGCTATGCCGAAAATCAGTCCGGTCAATATTTCAAACCCTGCACCAGGCGCGTGTCGGGATGGCTTTTCGAGAAAACTGTTGCCACCCGGCGCCGATATTTTTCAGAAAACTTTTGGACGGTTTTGTCCCAGGTGTTCCGCTTGGTCCTGATCGCCGGTAACGAGGAAAAACGCCTTTCCGGAGATCATGTAGGCCAGTACACCCATGCTGGAAAGCGGTGTGAGGGCTGCGCCCCATGGCGGTACTGTGGCTGAGAAAGCGGGAACAACTTGAGCGGCTGGGAGGCCAGTGCGACCACAACAAGAAGCACCGGGGCAAAGAATGTCAATATGGTGATGAGGTAAAAATCCCCAACTGTAGATGACTCCAAAACCGCCGTCGAGCGCGATGATAGGCAGACGGATTTTCGTTGTTACCGAGTACAAACGTCACGTCCTGATGATGTCCGAAAAATAACGCATGGCGATGTTGGCGTTCAGCATGAACACGAAATACAAACAGCGTCAGCGGAAGATTAAGCGTGGAAAGAGGATATCCAGTTTTTCCGTCCACGAGATATTTTTGGCGCGAATAAGCCATTTCATTTTTTTGCTCAGGAATTGGGAAGTGCCGCGTGTCCATTTCATGTGGCGGATACGAAAGCGCGTACTGAATCGGGAAAGTCTTCGTAGCAGATCACGTCTTCGAGAAAGCGGCCACGGTAACCCAGTTCGCGGGCATGGATGGCGAGCCAAGGTCTTCACTGACGATATCCGGGAAGCCGCCGATTTTTCCCAAACATCGCGACGCAGCAATGCGCCGTAACGAGGAACATGACAAATCGTAGTCGTTGCGCGGCGGCTGATACCATTTCCAGTGGATGTCGATGCCTACACCCAGCGATTTGGACAACGGTGAAGTCGAGTCGGGATTGGCGCGGTGGTTGGCCTGAACGAAACCGCAGGTCTCGGCTCGGTTTCAGCATGGTCACTGTTTTTGTCAGAAAATCCGTCGGCAGAATTTCGTCGGCGTCGGCAATTGAAGTAGAGCTCGTGTGCAAAGTTGGCGAGGCCGTAATTCATGTTGCCGGCCTTGAAGGCCTTGCGGTCGGGGCGCCGTACCACCCGTACCAGACCGGGGTACTGTGCGGCAAAGGCGTCGATCCGGTCTTCGAATTCCTGGCGCGACGAATCGTCGAGGATATATACCGTATAATTCGGGTAGTTCTGCCGCACACAGGACACGACGCTTTCCTCCACAAAATCATTACATGTGGTGTACAGAATAGCGACCGGGGCTGGGCTGTTTTCACATTCGGCGTCAGGGCTGGGGACTTTTTTGCCCAACAACCCGTACAGGGTAGCAAAGGAAACCACTCCCAAATTGTACATTCCGTACAGCCACGCGAAGTCGATAGAAGAAGATAAATGTCGAGGATCGCCATGCGGCCCGGGGACGCCATAGGTCATATCGAGCAGCATCAGCAGGCGCGGCTGGAACCAAATGAGCGAAGCGATCCACGCCGTGAAATGGTGATGTACATCGCGGGACTGGGCGCGGCTGCCATTTGGCGCACGGAAGTATCCGATACCTGAAGAGCCTGCGGACGAACTGTTTTTAGAGGGATAGACAGCTTGAGCAATGGATCGGGTTGTATTTTTGGATGACATGATGATTATGTTTGATCCGCAGCGGATGGTTTACGAATAGAATTGGCAGAGCGAGGATATGATTCACGCCGGAACATATTATTTCTCCAGTCGCAGTTTTACACCGGCCGCCAGGGCGGTCAGTTCGTCGAACGGCGCCTTTTTCCCAGCGCGCACGGATAGGCTTGGCCCCATACCGTCTGGCTGAAGGGGCAGGATGACCGTCGCGTAGCCGCCGAAGATGTTGTCTTTTTCTACGTCGCTACCCACGCCCGCTTTGCCGAACAAGGCACCAAGGTTGAGTTCGTAGCCCTTGTCCAGTGCGAAACTGGTTGTTCAGCAGGAATCGATTCTCCGGGCGCGGCGGCGCATTTTCCACACGCGAATTGCGGTAGTAAGGCTCTACGGCATACCCTTTCGTCACCGGAATCGGACGCTTGCATAAAACCAAGCCATTCGTGGGGCATTTTGTTGCCAACTTTTAAGAAACCGCCGCGCTTTGATGCTGAGGGGCTGGACAGGAAATAGACCTGTAACAATGTTGTGACCTGTTGGGTAACGTTGTCGGGCAGGATGCGGTGCCAATGTTGAAAGCGGCTGGTGGGGCGGTTGTTCGGGGCATTGATGGCGCGGAAGTAAATCCCACCGCCCCCTGATTCGTGCTGCAAGAGAGCGGATCAAGGGTGGTTATCGTGCTTCAGGAACATACGCAGTTTGCGCGCCACCTGTCCGGTGAAATATGCCGTTGCGCAGGTTGAAACTGCCCATGCCGCCGGTCCGAGAATATGTGGTCCGGATATCCAGTTCGAGTGGGCGGCAATACCATAGGTGTTTCCAGCAACTGATTGGCGACGCGGCTGGTAGGAGTCGATCTGGGGGAGCAGGCAACGCAACGCTTTTTTTGATTTCACTTTCGATCAGGCCCGCGATTGTGCAAGCGCGATATAGTACTCGATCTCGCCCGGGTACTTTCAGGATCGGTTTCTCAAAATAATCGTAGCCACCAACCCGTTGCCTTGCCAAGAAAGTAGAGCGAGCCGCGCCACCCCGACTCTACGTGCCGGGTTGAAGCGTTTACAAGGCGCCTGGAAAGATACTTGGCCGCAACCCCCCGCCCCGACCAGGCGACGTTCAGCAACCTTGCCGGCCAGGGCGTCTGCATTTTCGAAGTTAATGGCCCAGCCACGGCCTCGAGAAGCATGCTGATACCGCGCCTACGTGGTGTTTGTTCCACAGGCAATTGCCCAAGCTTTAATCAGCGCCTGGAGGTTATCCGGGTTCTTTGCCAGCGCGGCGTTGTGGCTACCCAGCTTCAAAATGCTGACCCGCTTCAAACCGGGCACCCGCAACTAAGCCAGATCCACCTGCGCCCGCAGCACTATATATCAAAATAAAAAATTGTTGATGAATGGCGACATATACATTCCTTTGTGTGTTTGATTACCACAGCACAAACATTCCCAAAATTTTTCTGTAATAAAAATGAAATGACCTGAATCGGTCGGATCCCGCTTTGAACAGGCAGGAAGGCAAAGCCACTCAGAACAACGCCTCCACACACTGAGCCTCTATCTGGAAAGATCATGGCCCCGTCGCGGATGGTCTTTTCCAGGAAGGCTCGGCGCAGCAACACCTGCCCCATCCCATAGCCGGCGCGAGGGCTGTACCTGCTGCCGGCCCTCACCCAGCCATACCCTCCGCCGAGCAGCGAAACGTATCAGCCCGATCACTTACCATACCTGTTTTCGAGGAAAGATCGGCTTCGAGGCGGGTTGTCGTTTACAACCCTGTCTTTCCGGGCCTGAACCGGGGTCGTACCACCCTTCCATCGGGTAGTGGGCCAGCGCAGCGCTTTCCGGGTTGCCGGTGTTGTACCAATTGCCGGAAGGCATCCGAATGTCACCTTGGGGCTTCCGGCGCCAGCGCCTCCACCAGCGCCGCGTCGTTGCAGTTGTTTTGGGCAGCGACCGCCCCACGTTCCGCCTGCGGTATTCCCGCGACATCGGCCATCCGAAAGTTTGAACGGCTTTACGGGAGCGCAGGCGTAAAATCGCCTTTGAACTCCAGCCACGACGACCAGGCAAACGGTTTCGCCGTATTTCCGGTCAAAAGCGGCGGCGTTTTATGGATGGGATCAATGGCGAGCGACAACCGCGGCTTTTAGGATGCCTACCCGACCGCTTTCGGGTGGAAAGGCACGGTGATGCATCGGGCGGGCTTTCCGGAAAATCCCCTGGGTTTTGTACAGGGCCTCTGTATCATAAAGCGGGAACTAAAGATATCTGCGGTAAAAGGGCATTCTCTTCCGGGCCGGGTCAAGGGTGGGCGTGTTTTTCGTCACTTCGATTGCTTTCCTGGTTGACCATTGGTGCCTTGTGCGTTTGTCAGGCCAAGGTGAAGTCGCGGGCGCGCGTCAGGCCGACATACAGCGAACGGGCCTCTTCGTCGAGGGCGGCGCGGGTCGCTTGCGCCCATTCCGGTGTTTACCGCAGCGTTTCTTCCAGCCGGGTGCCGCGCAACTGGTCAGCGTAAGCTTTGATCCGAAGCGCCAGCCAGCGGACTGCCGAGGATGTCGTCGAGGTCGGGCGCATCGGTTTCGGCCACCAGATTGATGCCCCAGAATTTGTTCTTTTGGGTTCTGGTTGAGGTTGTGGCAGATCGCCACCGGGTAATTCCATTGCCACGGTGGTAGGTAATGACGCTAACAGCATCGTCGCTTTTTCGCCGGAGCCCTGTTCGTCGCCCTCCCCTGCCGCCAGGTCGTTGAGCCAGAGCTGAAAACCGCCCGAGACTCCGCTGAGATGCAGGCTGGCGGGCGAGATTCGTAATCGAAGGCATATTTGCGCAGGCGATCGAGGTTGTCGAGGCCTTTGGGAGGGATTACCCAAACGCACGGCGATTCGGCGCAGGTCGAGTTCATCGAGTCCGAGGTTGCGATATCTCGGAAGCCGAGGGTCGATAATGCGGGGCTGCCTTTCGGCGAAGGTGGCGCAGTACCACTTCTGTTTCCAGTTGGCGAGCAACGGGTTTGCTCGCTAGGCACCGCCTAGAGAAACGCGATGCGGCTGCACTTTACAATCACTTCGAGGTCCATGGCGCCGGTGAGCAGCAGACCACCACAATGCGGGGCGCATCGGAGGTAAGGAGGTATTTCAGAGCAGGCTGGGGCGAAGCTTACCCGCGCCAAAGCGTTTGGTGGTGCAGGCCTGCGCGGCTGATCGCCGCTTTTGGTCCGGCGCGGTGCAGGGCATCGGCCGCATCGGCAGCCCCGCGTGCTACGGCACAACACGGCGATATCGCCGGGGCGAACAGGCCGCATTTTCGTTCTTTTTTATTGTGGAAATCAGCACCTTTACGTTGGAGCATTACGCTGATCTGATCGGCAATACGGAATTGTCGAACCCAGGGCTGTCCGGGCACCTTTACCTCAATCGGGAAGGTTCAGGCAGAAGTACCAGTGAAATGAATGAGCCCCACCGCCCTCTACCAATGAGAGGGGGCAGCACTACCCAAGCATTACATGGAGTCTCCGCCCATCGGTGGAGGGTCGGGGTCAAGTCTGAGGCGAATGCCGGCTCCAGTACCACCTGTTCGGGCGGCATATCGCTGAAAGGCTGGTGAAAATGGTTTCACGGCATAGACGATATCAGGACGACTGCGTTTTCAGGATATTTTCCGCCTTTATGCCGCCTGGCGGCATTTATGATGGCCTGCGCGAGTGCCAGCTCACGGCGCCGCGGAATCCAACATATGCTTTACTTTTGGGTCGCCGACCAGATGAATACCTGGCCAGGCGGCTGATGCGCAGGAAGA
>JADJRC010000033.1 GCA_016712415.1 Lewinellaceae bacterium
TTGCCGCTGTAATTCCAGAATAAGAAGGATTAAAGAGCAACCGGCATCAAAGTGGAGATCAGCGCCTGGGACGTTGCCGCTGTAATTCCAGAATAAGAAGGATTGAAACCGCTACCTCCGCCCGAGCCATGGGCAATACCTTTGTTGCCGCTGTAATTCCAGAATAAGAAGGATTGAAACAGTATGTTCGACTGTGGGGTGAGCTGGAATAAAATTGTGTTGTCGCTGTAATTCCAGAATAAGAAGGATTGAAACCTCTTTCGGCGCGCACAGCCGGGCTGTCGGCGGGCATGGTGTTGCCGCTGTAATTCCAGAATAAGAAGGATTGAAACCTGCTATCATTACAAGATCCAATATGACAATTGGTGTTGCCGCTGTAATTCCAGAATAAGAAGGATTGAAACTACTGAGAAAATCGAAGGTCACTATGGCGTCCGTTCCGTTGCCGCTGTAATTCCAGAATAAGAAGGGATTGAAACCAAATTGGTCAACCGCAGGATTAAATCGAGCGTTCGTTGCCGCTGTAATTCCAGAATAAGAAGGATTGAAACGCAACCCGCGGTCAGGGATTTTGACCGGCCATCAGGTTGCCGCTGTAATTCCAGAATAAGAAGGATTGAAACCACTTATATCAACCTGCCCGCCATGGCGGATGAGGGGTTGCCGCTGTTAATTCCAGAATAAGAAGGATTGAAACATGATGGTAACCAGCAGGGGCCGCCAAAATTTGAGCGTTGCCGCTGTAATCCAGAATAAGAAGGATTGAAACATGCCAGTGGCGGGCGATGCCCAAAGCCTCGGTTGACGCCGTAATTCCAGAATAAGAAGGATTGAAACAGTTCATGCAGTTGTTTTACGGATGAGAAAAGAAAATGTTGCCGCTGTAATTCCAGAATAAGAAGGATTGAAACGTGTTTAGGATGCGGATATCGCCATCGGAGAAGGCGGTTGTCGCTGTAATTCCAGAATAAGAAGGATTGAAACGCCAAGACCCGGCACAGGAGATACTCGCCGCACAGGGTTGTCGCTGTAATTCCAGAATAAGAAGGATTGAAACGAGTGGTCGGCGGGTATTTCGTGCCAGTGGATTTTAAGGTTGTCGCTGTAATTCCAGAATAAGAAGGATTGAAACCCATCGGCACAGACGCCACAACGTCGAAACTGCTGGGTTGTCGCTGTAATTGAGGCAGAATAAGAAGGATTGAAACTCGCTGGTACACGTTGCGCAGCCCGAACCGATCGCGTTGTCGCTGTAATTCCAGAATAAGAAGGATTGAAACTGAATTATGAGGTGGAGAACCACGGTGCTAAGCATTTCTTCTGTTTGTTGACTCGGCTGTAATTCCAGAATAAGAAGGATTGAAACTACAGGACAATTTGACAGTTGGGAAAGAAAACGGTTGTCGCTGTAATTCCAGAATACCAAGAAGGATTGAAACCCATGACCAGCACCTTCGATATATCGAAAACCCAATTGGTTGTCGCCGTAATTCCAGAATAAGAAGGATTGAAACCGCCGCCGTGTGGCTGTCAATGGCGCCGCTGGCGTTGTCCGCCTGTAATTCCAGAATAAGAAGGATTGAAACCCGAGTGTTGGGCGGAGGTGCAAATCTAATGCACATTCAAGTTGTCGCTGTAATTCCAGAATAAGAAGGATTGAAACTTAGAAAATGGGGCCATATGGTTGCGCATGATGAATATGTTGTCGCTGTAATTCCAGAATAAGAAGGATTGAAACCTACTGGATTTACACCGCCGACAACACCTTTAATAAGTTGTCGCTGTAATTCAAGAATAAGAAGGATTGAAACCAGGCAACGCAGGACATACTGCTTGTCGGGGCCGAGGTTGTCGCTGTAATTCCAGAATAAGAAGGATTGAAACTAACCCCCGGCCGGCGGTTTTGACCACCAATGTTAAATTGTGATAATCTCAACGACTACATCTTTTACACGTAATTTCCAGAATACGGCTTGTCGTACAACGCCTGAATTGCATCATCTGCGCTTCTCTGTACATAAGGCGCCAGCTCGTCCGCACTTCTTCAAACCCCTTTTCTGCTATCTCGTTGATTTTCATATTGATCTGTATATAGGTATCGATGGGGTAGTCGTCGACCGACTCGTTGCTGTGGTGCAGGGCTCTTTTGACATTCCGCTCGAACTCGCTCTGGGTCTGGCTTAACAGCGTCATGCGGAAGTAGTAACAGGCCAGGGTGTCTGCATAGCGGCTTTTGTGCCAGACATCGGTAATCGGTACGCCATCCTGGAATACCTCTGCCAGGTAGATGCTGTTGCGGAACTCTTCGGCGGTTCCGCAAATGGCCAGCATGAACCGGTAGTTGTTCAGGGCATAAAACAGTTTGGCCCGCCGTTCCCGTTTCTTTTCCAACGTCAGTTCCTTGTTACTTTTTTCATCGTTGACCAGCCAAAAATAGGTCTGACCACTCAGTTTCAGACTTTCCCGGAGGTTGGTTTCATAGGGCGGCTCAAAGTCGAATCGCTGGGTGCGGTAAAAATGCCATTCCGGACAATTGAACCCGCCCCCTGCAAACCGCCAGATGGAGGTGTGGATGTAGGAGAGGGCAAGCCAGACATTGTAGTTTTGGGCGCCGAATTTGCGCATGACGCAGGTGATGATGCGCAGCACGTGGTCCTGCTTCGGCAGGCGACCGGCGAGAATGGCGGCGGCATGAATGAGGGCAATCGTCGGTGACGGATACTGGTCGGCTTCATCCGAAGGATCGGCGTCGCGGTAGCGTTCATACACGGTGTCGCAAATTTGACCGATCCGCTCATACTTTTCAAAAAGCCACAAAACGGCTAAACCGCAGGTCAATCGTTCCAGTTTTTCTGTGTCGAACGACTGCTTGTTGCCGCTGAACAGCGCGCTGGCCAGATCGTTGACCACTTCCGCAATCGGATCTATCAATTCCCGTTCGCTGTTCGGCCGGTCGCGCAAAGCCTGGATGATGCTGTTCATGCGTTCCTGAACCCTGTTGCAAACTGCCTCCGGGTAGTAAAGCCTTGGACCGATCTCCTTGTACACATCCAGGTCGGACAGGTTTAACTTGTTTTTTTCAACGAAGGTCGGCAAGTCGGCAAAGTCGTGCCAGATACCCCTCACAATGCCGATCCGGTCGCCAAAACCCTGCAATTGTTGCCGTTGCCGCGCCTGTTCGGCTTCAATAAATTGCGTTACTTCTTCGCGGGAAACCTCCTGACGGCCCAATTGGTCGGACAGGATCGCATTCAATTCCTCAGGGCCATGCATGCGCCACCATTCCTGGAAAAAACTCAACAGCACGTTTTCTTCCGAAGAAGGCTTGACATACGAAAAAACCGAGGCATAATCGCTCACAGAGTCTTCATTCATATTGCCGTCGCCGGAAGCCTTGTCATCAACCTTGCTGCGCAAACTGTTGAGGTAACTGGTATACTTCTCCAGTAATTCCGGGAGCGAATTTTCTTTTATGCCCTGGTATATACCGCTGATAATAAAGAAATTGCAATTGCGTACGATCAGGAAGGGCCGGCCTCTGGGCCCGTGATAGGTAAACGGATACCGGCCGTCTTTATCGCGCTCCTGGCTGAAGTGAGACACCGCCTTGAGAATGGGTTCCTGGTTGGAAAAGAATATAGGCAGGGTGGTGCTGGTATTGGAAAGGTCAAATTTTTTCAGGTTTTCGTCGAGCAGGCATAGCGCAATGGCGTCCAAATAGTTGTTCGCCTGTTTTTTGCGTTGCTCGTTCAAAAAACGCAACAGAGGGCGGAACAATGGGTGTGACGTAATATCGCCATAAGCATAATCTGCGTCGCTCGCCAGGTGGAGAATGCGCTCGCCATCAATAAGGTTCTTGTACCGGCTTTTCCAGAAGCCACCGTTCCTGCCCAAAAATACGCCCTTGAAAATACTGGTGGCGTCTTTCTGCAAAGCGGCGATATAGACATCCCTTTCCAGGCCGGTTTCCTTTACATAGAGGTTGATCTCCGTCCAGAATGCATCGGTAAGCATCTGCAGACTTTCCTGGGGGTTGTCCGGAAAACGGTGCTTGTCCCGGAGCATTTTGTTGACCAGTTCTTCCGTATGCGGGGGTAAAAGGTGAATCGCGCCCAGCCAGCCTTTATATGCCAATGCGCAAAGCAGCATGGGTTGCCTTTTGAAAAACTTCCATTTAATGGAGCGAATTTCTCCATCGAACAGCGCTTCCCAACCCAAAAGCATATCCACAACGCCGGCAGTATCAAAAAATATCTTTTGGCGCTTTCTTTCGAGATGGTTGAGGGCATCGCAAAATTGAATGTCATTGGCCAGACCTCGTGGGTCACGGAAATCTAGAATGGAGGAGTCGCCCATGGTCGGATACATTGAGTATTTTTCAGACACGCCCTGTGTATTCAGTTAAAAAGATTCGCTAAAGCGTGTTGCTTGGAGTTGGCGATATTGGCGTCGATGACAATGCTGTTGATCTGATCGTATTGTTTTGCTATATCCTTCAGCCATTCATGTTGCAATGTTTTTTTAATTAATTCCCGAATATGCGCCTGTTGAAGACTGTATGTCAGGTTAAGAAACTGGTGGTAGTTTTCCTGGACGCCATCATGCAGCAGGTTATAAATAGCATTTCGGAGATAGACGGATACATAATCCTCGATCTCGGGAGAAGGAATGTAGTCCTCTGATTCATCCCAGTAATGCAGTAATTCCAGGGCGGTATACGGGTCTTTCTCCCTGAAGGCATATATTTTGACTACCAGCAACCAGGGACGCTGCTCAAGGTGTTCATCCAGTTCAAAAATATAAAGCCCGATTTCCTCCAGGTGCTCCCATAATTTGGCGCGCAGCAGCCAAATGTCCAGTTCGTCCAATTCAGAATAAACGACCGGCGGCTGGTGCAGCAGTTCTTCCAGAAAGGTCGGCGATACACCGGCATGCGCTTCGGAAATCAATGTTTTCAACCGGCCCAAAACCACCTTGTCCCGATGGATCAGGGCTTTGGAAAAAGTTTGTTCAAAAAAGGGGGATAATTCGTCAAGCCATTCCCGGGGTTGGTTTGCCAGCGAGTCCAGCGCCAGTTCTTCCAGAGAATAAGACTTGACCTTGTATACAGGATGGTCCAGTACAATCCAGGGGCGCATTAATTGAAGTGATTGTTTGCGGGCGGCCAGAATTTGCGTAAGGATACCCTCTAATGCTTCACGCGGAAAAGACGAATCACGCAATATGTCAAAAAGGGGCTTTTGTTTATACGTCTCAAGAAGAGCCAGATGTGTCATGGTGGTTAGGACATTCACAAATTAAGTAATACATGGATACGAAACAGACCGTATATGCCACCCGTAAAGGCGCCGTTACGGTTCAAAAATGATATAAATTTAACAAATAATCCTTGATTGTGTAATTTAGCCGCTTGTCTGCTTCCGCATAAACGATCATTTCGTGCGGAAAATCATTGGTTAGAGTTGTTCTAGTAATAAGGTGAAATGGGATTTCGCACTGCGAAATGCCATTTCGCAAATACTCATTCGGGACAGAAACACGCTTTTTTGTCCAAAGTATTTTACTCCAAACCATGCAATTGTTTCCTGTTACCCGCCGCAGTTCGCTCTTTGCCAAGGAGTTGGTTGACCATTTGAAAATGTTTGAAAAACTGACGTTTCTCAGTTTGGGCTGCCCTGAGCCGGGGGGAGCTGTTCACTTCGAAATATTTCATTTCAACCCGACCGATAATGATATTGAGGTTATTACGGAACGCAGGATTTTGGACCCTGATTTTGCAAAGACGCTTTTCAACCCTGAGGGTCCGGTGCAACTGCCACCTGAAATTGCCAATCTTTTAGGCGAAGACGGTCGCCAAAATTATATCCCGCTGTCACTTGGGCTGTTTACATCGCCGATAGGTTTTTTATTGCTACCCGAGCGGGAGCCATTAACGACCAACCTCTGGCGCCCCGGTATCAGTGCATTGCTTATGGAGGCGCTGCAGACCGAACTGGATGAGTACTTTACCGATGGTGTATTGCTCCGTATTGCCGATGCCGATACACTCTGCCACCAGTTCAACCAGGTATTACTCCCCTGGCTTGCGCCAACCACACATGCCGTATCAAACGGTACGACGCCCCAAAAGGTGGAGGAATATTTCAACCTGTGGTCAAAGCACACCAAAACCTGGAAAATAGCTGTCCGCAACGGTAATCCGGAGTACCACCTGGAGTACGGTTTGCCTGATATAGAAACCAACCATGCCCATTCGAATGTGGTATGGTCGCCGCTTCAGCGGTACTTTGACAAGAATCTGTTTGGGCGATGGGAGCGCTTGCACGCCCCGGTACCCGACCGCGATACGTTGATCGCCAAATTCAATCAAATCTTTACGCTTATTGAAAATCTGGGGAAGGATATCGCGCGTATTTCGTACTCGGTTGTGGAGCAGGAGGACGGTCCACCGGCGCCGCTGAAGCCGTTTAGTTTTTATTTGCCCGATGGGAAAAAAGACTGGGTGATTCTTTTTAAAGGCGAACAGGTGAATATGCTTTCAAACGCAGACCGGAATGTGGGCCTGGAAGCCATCAGGATATTGCTTCAACACCCTGAGCGTCGATTTTCTGCCCTTGAAATATATGGCAAGCACCGGTTTGCCAAGGGGCCGGGCAGCGCACAGGATTTTGATTCTGCAGAGAACAAACGGCGGAAAAAAGAACTGAAAAGTGAATTGGACTTTTATCAGGACACGCTGACTAAATTGAGCAAGCCTGAAGATATTGCAAAGGTTTGGCGCATAATGTTTGAGTTACTCATGGTGTTGATTGAGCATGAGCCCAACAACAATTATTACTATCAGCAATATTTTTTAGCTCGCGACAAGAGCAAGATTATCAAGGAGGACAGTAACTTTGATAAAAAAGAATACAAGATTTTTCAGGCGTTAAAGCCGACCGGCGCCCATAATGCCAACACAAGTCTGAAAAAAGGTATCGATGCGGCTGTCGCGCATATTGATCACCCGGAGCTCAAAGCATACCTGGAGGCAACCCTGATCCTGAAGAGACGCGGTGAACACGAGCCCTTTAAGTATGTTCCCGCCCTGAGCAACGACGCGATATTAAGACATGCCCCCGATTGGGATACGGGCGACCCAATACCTTGATTTTCCACAGCATTTTAGCCCCAATCCATTGATTGCGAATCGCCATTTCGCAAGCCGGATTTTCATTTCGCCTTTTACATGCAGAAGGTTTCACTAAATCTGCTGCATCATGAAAGATTTCTTTCCACTCGCCCTGCTCGCCGCCATCCTGTACATCTACATGGATTCCCCGGGCACACCCCCTGCCGACAACGATAAAACCGAGATCAAAGCTGAACGCCCACCCCTCGAAGCGCCCCTGCTGCCGCCGGTCTACCTGGCTCACAAACAACCCGGCTGGCTCGAGGATATCCTCAACGATTTTAATGCGCTCTACAATAAGGGTAAGGACGTCCTGAAGGCTTGTCAGGTAGATGAGGTCAGGCCCAAAGCCGCTGCCCTGATCGCGTCTGAAAATGCTGACCGGCCGCTGAATCTCGGGCAATTATGCGACGTGTTCGATTCGGCTACCGACTGGGAGTATGTCAACGACCCTGCCGGTCGCGATTATTTTGCGCACCCGTTTGAATCGCACCGGGTCAGGCGTGGGGATTGCGACGATTACGCCATTTACCTCGCGTCGCTGGCCTCTGCCATCGGCTTTGAGGCAGATATCGTGGTCGGCACCTTGCGGTCAGGTCAGAATCATGCCTTTCCCGAGGTCTGCCTTGGAAAGATGGATGTCGAAACGGTATGCGAGTACCTGCGCGCGCGCTACAAATTAAACCGGACACAGCGACTCTATTTCCGCAACGACGATGCCCATAACCTCTACATCTCGCTGGAACGCGGACTTTATCCCGGCGCCTCACCTTTCGACGGGCGGACGACCATGCGGCTTTTCCTGACCGATCATTTTATCGAACAAATTTGAAAGTGTCCGGCGTGTGAATGCTGTACTGCGAAATTTGGTTTCGCACATGCCGCTGCCATTTCGCCTTTTTAGTTCAGTTACGCTTTTCTCGCTTTTCACGATTACACAAATCAAAACAATGGACAACTTAAACTACATCGAACGTTTGCGGGACTTCGAGCAACAATTGCACCAGGATCACCTCCGTCAGGTGGAACAAAACCGCGTCTTTGGCGAGCAGGACGGGCGCCGCAACCTGCCCGCCGTGTCCGACGAAATCATGCCGCCCGACGAACGCAACATGCTGGCCCGCTATCAGTCGAGGGTGGAAGCAGTATCCGGGACGGTGCGACAAATGCTGTTCGACATCAAAGACCGCCTGTGGCAGTCGGCAGTGACCGAAATGAACCAGTGGTCTGAGACCTGGGTAGCACAACAGGTCAGGAACGCATTGCTGGTTCGTGACAGGCTCCTGCAGGAATCCCGGGATATCCATTTTGATAACCTCAAGGCTTTGGAAAACGCCCCTTCCTTCGCCCGGGCGAAGGCCGACATCGGGGCTGCCGAAAATCGTCTGCAAGAGGTCTCGCGGATAGTGGGCCGATACGAACTGCACCAGAAGATAAAGCCTTTCTGGGCCATTGCCATCGCGGTGATCATCGGCATACTGGAAGTGCCGCTGAACTACAAGACTTTTTTCGTTTTCCGGGATTCCTTGCTCATGACCATGATATTTTCCCTGTCGTTCGTGGTCGTGATGCCGGTAATCGCCCATAGCGCGGGCCGCCTTTTCCGCCAGGCCGGCGAACGACCTGCCTACTACCTCATCTCCTTTGCCCTGAGCCTTGGGGCAGTTGTGCTGAGCTACTTTGCCGGCGAATTGCGCACGGATGTGTTGCCGGATGTCCCTGCGGCAAGCAAGCCTTTTTTCTTCACGGTGAACATGCTGTTTTTTATGGCCGCAGCCATCGCTTCGTTCCTGGCCCACGACCCCAGTATTGCGCTGAGCGACGCCCACCGCGCCGTTCAACAGGCACACCGCCGCCATGCCCGCACGCTGGCAAGTTTTGAGAACCGGATACGGGAAGAGACGGAACTTTTTCAACAAAGCAAGGAAGGTATCCAGCGGAACTTTTCGCAAGCGGAAGCCGCAGCGCAAAACCGGCTGCGGATCGTGCAACAGACGATACACGACGCTACGGCGCTCTACAACCAGGTGCTGGCGCTGGGGCAACGGCTGGAACGCGAACAACAGGCCTTCTGCCATGCCGCTATTTTGTGCCGGCGCGAAGAGAACCTGAAGTTCCGGACCAACCACGCCCAACCGGCAGTCTGGCGGGCGCCACTGCCCGAACTTGCCATGTCGCTGCACCTGGTACCCGAACTTAAATGGCCCCTGGCAGATGTTGCCAGCCCGCCCCTGGATACCCGGTACGCCAATTAATCAACCGATCGGAACCGACTTTTTGAACCTTTTACCGTGCTTTTACTATGAAAACCTGCCGCTTTATCATATTACTCCTCGCATTCTTCCTGCTCCTTCTGCAAGGGTGCCAACCGGAGCCTCCATCCAACACCGCTGTCTCGGTGCTTTGCGATGTGTCTGAAAAGGCCTTTAACGACAGCGCCTTGTACAAGAAGGATATCGCCGCTCTTGCCGGTCTGGTTGCCCGCAATCCCCTGAAAACAGGCGACGGAGGCGGGTGTTTACGCCTTTCGGCCCTGAATGCGTTGTCACAGAATACTGTACATACTGCAACGCTTCCTGTTTCCGATGCTGATGTTTTGGGTTCTAATCCCTACGTGCGTCAGGATGAGGTGCAGCAATTTGAAAAGGAAGTTCGAGACGGCTTCGATGCCTTCTGCCGCATATACAGCAAAGATGCCGACCATTCGAAAATATACCAGGGCTTGTGCAATGAGTTGACTCGCCTGGCGTCGGATCCTGCCGAACACAGGATCATGGCGGTTTACTCGGATTTTCTGGAAAACAGCGCGCTCTTTTCGCTGTATCCTCCCGATAATATCCAATGCCTGAACGACCCGGTGCAGTTTGCCGATTCGACCTTGTCCCGCATCTGTCCGCTGCCGGCGCTCGACGGGATAACCATTTACCTGGTAGCGTACAGGAACGAGAAAAACGACGATACGGTCAATCAGGCGCTCCGTTTCTGGAAGGTGATACTCGAACACCGGGGGGCAACGGTTAACATCGGGGCTGACCTGAATTCCATGCTTTGAATCTGCAATAATACCCCGGATATCCATTTTATGCCCCCGAAACGGATGTTTCATTGTCATCAACTCCATTCTTCTAAATCAAACCTTTATTTGTCATGCGATACTTTTCTGCCATTGTGCTTGTCCTGCTTTTTTTCCTGCTCCCTCCGACCGGTGTTTTGGGGCAGCCTTCTCCCAACGGACAGATCATTGAAGCCTTCAACCAGATGTACTGGTGTTACATGGGGATGCGGGATTCCACGGCGCTCACAGAGGAGGAGTTTGAAACATTTTTCAAGCAGTCGAAAATGGAATTCAGCAGACTAAAATCCCAGGTGAATTCAAAATACCCGGTTTTTGTTTATCTGTACGACCACATGCGCACGGCGCTGGATGGAAATACCGTGCTCGCCTGCCGCCACCTGCGCGATGCGTTGACCGAGTTTGAGAAAATTGACAAGATGCCGCTGCAACAGGCGAAGGCGAAAAGGAAGACTTACAAGGATACATTCGGTATCGACAAGGATTTCATTATTCGCTTTTATCAGTCCGAAACAGCCCGGTCGCTTGGCCTGGCTCCAGGTCAGGACTGCTCTGGCAAAGATACGGGCGCGGGGAGTGCCCCTGAACCTGAAAGCAGGCAGGAACCGGCGCCCAGACAGGAAAAGGCGCCTGAAATACCCCGCGAAGGTCCGATCGAAAAACTCGAAAAACTGCTTTCCCGGGGTTTAATTGATTCTTTTATCGAAATCAGACAACTGGTACAGGGCGACGGCAGGATTATTCCGGGCGAAAATGGAGTCCCCTATGATGTAAAGTTCAAAAACGCAAAAACACTGGAAGTGCTGTTCTTCGCCGGCGGGGAATATGTCATCGAAGATGATTCGGATGTCAAGCCCGGCGACCAGTCGCGCTGGAAGGCTTTTTCGCCTGCTATCCAAACGTTCTCGGAATTGGTGATCGGCATTATGCAGGACTACGGGAACAGCGCCTACCACGTGTTCGTACAGGGCTCGGCGGACAGCGTTACGTTCAGGCCCAAGCCATTTCATCCGCTTTACGACGATCCATCATTTCATACGATTCCACTGCTGAAAGTAGACCGGCAACGGCATACGGTAAAAAAAGACACGGTCACCATCGGGAACACATTTACCAACCTGTTCCTGCCCCAGTTACGCGCCGCATTTGTAAAAAGTTGTCTCCTGTTCAACCATCGGCTGAAAACACGCCCCGATAAAGTGACGATCGTTGAGGGTTCGGTAAAACCGATCAGGGACCTGCAGAAGCGCAATTGCAGCATCATTATCTATATCGACTGGGAGAAAGCAAAAGAAAATCAACGCCAACCAACAAAAAAATAAAGGAAATGGGACATTCACTACAACCAAACCCGTCTCCCGAAAAGCCGCCTTCGCCGCGTAAAGTGCCCGGCTGGGCGATACCGCCAATAGTGGCGCTGGCCTGCTGGTTGCTGGTCAACATACCGGGCATGCTTCCAGAAACAGGGAAAGTGGACCAAATCAATGGAATGCTCCCGCTATTCCTGGCCTTTGTCGCATTCGCCGCCTGCTTTAGCCTTGCCAAATTGTCGGAGCCGGCGCGCGCTTACGTAGGGATCATCCTGTTTCTGATCGTTTACCTGGGCGCCACTTGGCTGCTGCATTCAGAGGAAGGTGGCCCGCCGCCGCCGCCGCCTGAAAAGGTCAGGCCCTCTATCCTAAATTATCAACCCAGTCTCGACTTTGATGTCCTGGAGCTAGGCCCGCAGGGAGGTAAAATCTATGTGGAACTCAAACCCTGCGACAGGACGCGGGCCGCTTACCCAAAGAAGTTCTATGTGGGAGAGACCACCCAGGAGGGCTGGAATACCTTCTCGCTTCCCATTGCAGATGTTGACTGGGCATATGTGAAAACCAGAAACGGCAGTTCCCCGCCCTGCTTCGAAATGCATGTGTATCAACTGGGCGCTTCGGGAGAAGGGGTGCATTTGGGAACGATTAAGGTAAAGTAATGTTCAACTCCTTCTGTAAAAACGGCTTAGGCATATCACTTTTTATTGATATTCCTAAGCCGTTTTTTGTTAAAATAATGATCCTGAAATTGTTGATTATCAGCAAAATAATTCGTTTTTTTACCAATATTTGTATGTTTTTTGCTGATTAGCCGTGTTCAATTATGCGTATCCTCATTGCCTCCGATTCCTTCAAAGACGCCCTGTCTGCACCGGAAGTTTGCCGATCCATTGCCGCAGGCATCCGCCAAAACCAAAGCAATGCCGATATCGCGGTGTTCCCGCTGGCCGACGGCGGTGAAGGTACCTTTGATGTGCTCTCTTTTCACCTCGACCTGCATACTGTCGAGGTGGATACCTTTGATCCGCTCTTTCGCCCGATCCGCGCATCCTATGGCCTCAGCGCCGACGGCAGCACGGCTGTGGTAGAACTGGCCGGAGCGTCGGGCTTGCAATTGCTTGCCCGGCAGGAACGCAACCCGCTCCATACCTCAACCTACGGGACCGGTCTGTTACTGGCAGATGCCATAGACAAGGGTGTTTCAAAAATTATCCTGGCACTTGGCGGCAGTGCCACCAACGATGCCGGCGCCGGCATGGCCTCTGCCCTGGGCTGGCATTTTCTGGATGATTCGGGGCGCGAGATAGCCGCAACCGGACTGGGACTTTCCCAGGTCTCCCGGATCATACCTCCTGAATTAGTAATTGTGCCGGAGACCGAGGTGATTTGCGACGTCACCAACCCGCTTTTCGGGCCTGAAGGCGCTGCGGTTGTGTACGCCCGCCAAAAAGGCGCCGACGAATTCAGTATCTCTGTTCTGGACGCCGGCCTGCGCCATGTTGCCCGCCTGGCAGCAGAACAACTGGACAAGGGCGGTCTGGCGCAAATGCCGGGCGCCGGCGCCGCCGGTGGCGCGGGGTTTGGCGCCATGGCTTTTCTGGGCGCAACCTTGCGCCGCGGCGCCGATCTGGTCATGGATATTGCCGGATTCGACGATGCCCTGGCGAAAACCGACCTGGTTATCACCGGTGAAGGACAGTTGGACGGACAAACGCTGCACGGCAAACTGGTACAAAGTATTTGCCGGCGGGCCGCCCGAAGCGGTGTGCCGGTGGTCGCCCTGTGCGGCCGGCTCACTGCCTCCCCCGAACAACTGGCGGCTATCGGCCTGAGGGCGGCATGGAGCATCAACGAGGTGGAATTGCCCTTGCAGGAAATGCTCGACAAAACGGCTGAAAACCTGACGCGTACGGCAGCGCAGATACCCTTGTCCTGGAATTTGTGACCCACCCCGTCTGACCCACCCCGTCTGACGCGCCAGCGTCTGTACGGGGAAGCCCCAACATTTTCGGCGGCTAAACCCGCCGGTACGTTTTCGGCTTCTGACGCGCCAGCATCTGTACGGGAGCCCCACCCCGTCTGACGCGTCAGCGTCTGTACGGGAAGCCCTAACATTTTCGGCGGCTAAACCCGCCGGTACGTTTTCGCTTCTGACGCGCCAGCGTCTGTACGGGAGCCCCACCCCGTCTGACGCGTCAGCGTCTGTACGGGGAAGCCCCAACATTTTCGGCGGCTAAACCCGCCGGTACGTTTTCGGCTTCTGACGCGTCAGCGTCTGTACGGGAGCCCCACCCCGTCTGACGCGTCAGCGTCTGTACGGGGAAGCCCAACATTTTCGGCGGCTAAACCCGCCGGTACGTTTTCGGCTTCTGACGCGTCAGCGTCTGTACGGGAGCCCCACCCCGTCTGACGCGTCAGCGTCTGTACGGGGATGACCAACGAACCATTCCCGTACAGACGCTGGCGCGTCAGACGGGACGGGACGCATCATATATAGAATGACAGAGATACCTCATGCGAATCAGGAGATAAAAAAGCCGGCGTTGCAATTGATGAAATACTTTACCAGCCATAGCGTCAGAAAACCGCTACAGCCCATGATTAGTGTAGCGGTGGAAAAGACGCGCAGCGTCGCGGGCACCGGCAATTGTCCAAAACGCGACACCACCCAAAAGTAGGAGTCGTTGGCGTGAGAAAGGGTCATAGAACCGCAGCCCATCGCCATCAGGGCAAATAATCGGCCCGTTTCGTCGTCGAGTCCCAACGCAGGCAAAAAAGGCGCTATAATCGCTGAAGTAGTGATGACGGCCACAGTCGACGAGCCTTGCGCTGTTTTCAAAATAGCCGCCAGCAGAAAGGGCGCCCACAGCCCAAGGCCACTTCCGCTCAGCCAGGGCCCGTAAACCTCACCGGGGCCGAGCGCATTGATGACCGCTCCGAAAGCGCCGCCCGCCGCCGTTACCGCCAGAATGGGCCCGCTTTTTTCGATAGCACTCTCAAGCACACCATTGATAAGCGTTTTATCCCGTTTTTCAAACAGAAACATGCTGATTACGATGCCCGTGAATAACGCTGCCACCGGATCGCCCGTAAACCGGATGATGGAAAACAGCGCGCCGGAGTCCCCGGAAGGGAAAAAGGTAAGCGCCGACCGCATTGCGATCAGTACAATGGGCACGGCAATGGGAAGCAGGGCAAACAACGGGCGGGGATTCTTGCCGGATACGGCAGGAGCCTGTTCTGAGGGTGTATCGGGGCCGGTTTCCGTCCATTCCCGGTTTTTGCTTTGCCACCGGATCCAGAACCAGGCAGACAGGATGGGCACAATGGCCAGCACGGCGCCGGCAAGCATGGCCTTGCCCAGGTCGACCTGCATGGCGCCTGCGGCGGCTGAAATGCCGGGATGCGGCGGCGCCAGGCAATGGATGCCGAACAGGGCCGTAGCGAGGCCCGTTATCAGCCTGATGTGCTGCCCTTTGGTTTGCCTGGAAAGCATCAGCGCAAGTCCGGAAAGCACCACAAAACCCGAATCGCAGAAAATCGGCAGTCCCACTACATAACCGGTCAGCGATATGGCCTGCGGGGCGTTGCCGGCGCCGGTTTTGTCCAGCATGTACCGCGCCAGGCTCATGGTGGCGCCGCTGCGGTCGAGCAGAGCGCCCAGGGTGGCGCCGAAGATGATGAGCAATCCGATCTTTTCAAGGGTAGTGCCAAAACCGCTGCGGATAGCCTGGAGCACGCCGGCGCCGTCGAGCCCTGCGGCAAGGCCGGTTACCATAGCGACAGCGATCAGGACAAAAAAAGTGCTGAAGCGGTACCGCGAACTGAGCAGGACAATGGCTGCAATGCTGCAGAGCAACAAGATGGAGGTGAAAAGCATGTTGGTAATGTTATGGCATAACAATTGAAGTGCAAATAATTTTACGGCATTTCACAAAATATGTGAAATCTTATTTTATTTACATCGCTTTTTAAAGAAAAGTCAACTCAACCTGCAATGACCAGATATTGTATTATGGTGCTGGCGTTTTTTGGTATTGTTCTGCTGGCCCAATCTTGTCGTGTTTCCGGAGGACTACCCGGAAGTAATAACCCCAAACCTGCAACCGTCTTTATCCCGAATGAGGATTCGACCTTCTGGGTCAACAGGATTTATTTCAAGGTAAAGCCTGACTTCAAAACGGAGGTCACTCCTCGGTCTGTTCAACAGAATGAGGAACTGGCCAGTTTGAAGCGGATTTTCACGACTTTTCGTGTGAGCAGCCTCAATCAGCCGTTTAAGATGTTGTCCGGCACTTCCATGGTTGATGTCTATGAAATCACATTTGACCCCAAAATAGGGGGAGCGGAACAATTAGTGGCACAAATCGGGCGGCTGCCGTATATCCTGTATGCAGAAAAGATACCTATCAGAAAATATTTTTATCAACCCAACGACCAGAAATTCTCGCAGCAATACGCATTGTCCCTGATCCAGGCGCCCGATGCCTGGACCCTTTCACATGGAGATCCCAATATTCGGGTGGCCATTGTCGATAACGCCTTGCTGACGGATCACGAAGATATATTACCCAATCTTTGGATAAATCCCGGAGAAATACCCGGCAACGGACTCGATGATGATTCGAACGGAAAGACTGACGACATTCACGGTTGGGATGCGGCTGATGGCAACGGCGACGTCAATCTGCCCCTGGGATGGACAGATCCTATCAAATCGCACGGAACCCATTGTGCCGGCATTTCTGGTGCAAGTACTGATAACACTTTCGGTATTGCATCAATCGGTTTCAGCAACAAACTGGTTTTTATCAAAACAACTATCGACTCCGGATATCCCGGCGCCCCGACGCATGGCATGCAAGGTGTTGCGGAAGCCATCGCATATGGTGTGGATGTGATCAGTATTTCCTGGGGCGGTACGGATAAAATACAAACCGAGCAGGACATGTTTGACCTGGCCTTCCAACAAGGAATAACAGTGGTTGCTGCTGCGGGTAATTCCAATATGGAGCTTAAGCATTACCCGGCCGCTTACGATCATGTGATCGCCGTGGCCAGTACAGATCAGAGCGACCACCGGAGCCCATTGTCCAATTTTGGAAGTTGGGTTGATGTTTCAGCGCCAGGTACGGCCATACTAAGTACCCTTGCGACCGCTACAGCAGATTATGGCGTTCAGGACGGTACCTCCATGGCATGCCCATTGGTGGCCGGGCTGGCAGGCTTAATGAAAGCGAAAAATCCGGCGCTTACGCCGGATCAAATCCTGTATTGCCTGAAAAACAGCGCAGACAACATTGAGGCACTAAACCCGACTTATGCCGGAAAACTCGGCGCCGGCCGCATCAACGCCAAAAATGCCCTGGAATGTTGTCTTTCAGGGTCCATACAAGCCAGTTTTTCAATCAATAATCCACTGGAGACTAACGAACTGCTGGGCGCGGTGAACACCTCGACAAACCCCTCCGGTACAAATTATACCTGGTTTCTGGATGGCACAGTCGTTTCCACACCGCCTGTCTCGTTCGCCCAGCCGGGAATCCATACCCTGGAACTGCAAGCCAGCGACGGGAACTGTACTTTCGGTCAGGAGCAAGTTATCCATGTCATGGGCAACAATGATATCTCGTTTGCCAAAAAATCGGATGAATATATCTGTGACGTCCTCCCGTCCAGAAGCGGCGGATATCTGGTGGGCAGTGTCGCCGGCGACCCGGCCAAAAAAACGATACAAAAACTGGATCATGAAGGTAATCCGGTCTGGATTTGGTCAACACCGCCCGTCCCCCCTCCTCCTTATTTCACAGGCTATGGCGGCGAAATCTTCAATTATTTCGAACGCGGTTATTTTGCTACTGCGGAAGATGACGACGGCACCGTTGTCATCGCCATTCCTTCTTACGAAACGAGTACCAGTACGCATTATATTACCGCTTTCAAACTGGAGGGCACGACGGGTCAGTTAATATGGCAACGCGAATTCCGGGTGAGTAGCGGTTATCAGTTTGCCTTCCCGTTTTTTTTACAAAAGGACAAATCGGGCGGCTTTATTCTCGTGGGAAGCGCCTTGCCGTACAGCAGAATGTTTATGATGAAGATCGACGGGGCCGGCAACTTGTTGTGGAATCGTTTTTATAATTCTACCGAGCACACCCAGATAAAAGGGTTCATCCAAACGGCTGACGGCGGTTATCTCGTATACGGAAACTGCAAAAATCCGGTTTGTACAAATACGTTTTTCACCCCATATGCTGCCAAACTGGACCAGATCGGCAATGTCATTTGGAGCAGCACTTTTTGTCCTTACGGCACCTTGCACAACGACGAAATCACGGGTATTTACGACGCCGTAGAATTGGCTGGATGTAGTTATTGGCTGATGGGCCGTTTGAATAAAACCGCAGTTACCTACCTCATTAATATCGATTACGAGGGAAATCTGAAAACGGTCAGGTCAATTAACAACCAAACAGGTATTGGCATGACGTCTTCTTCTTATGGCAAAATAGATGTTCTGACGGCTTTGAATGCTATCGGAGCATTTTCCATGATCGACCTGGATGTGAACGGAAGCCTTCAGCATGTAGGTACGCTCGAGATTCCCCTTAGTTATTACTTTTATTCCAAAAATCAGAATATATATGAGGGCGAAAAAATCATGCCTACCCAGGATAATGGAATAATATTCAGCAGTAATTCCAGTATTACCCTGTCAGACGCCGGTTATGTGCTTGCCAAGCTTACCAGTGACAACCTCAGCACCTGTAGTACTTTTCCCATTCTTTATACTCCGTCGATACCTCCCTTACTAAAAGGCGACCTCCTGTTTAGCCTTGATAACAGTCCTCCTACCATACTGCCGGCGACACCTGCATATAATTCGCCAGTCATCAGGTTGCCTACTCTGCACGACGAATGCTCTTTCTCTTCCGATTGTCCCGTAAAAGCGCAATTTTACCTGGGCAGCCTGCTAATCTACCAAAATGAACCGCTTGATATTGAATATGTTCCTACGGGGGCGACCAGCACTCAATGGCAGGTCGATGCTGATCCGCCACAAGCAATTATGCCCGTGAGTTTCCCAACATTCGGGCCGCATGATATCAAACTGACAGTTTCTGACGGTACCTGTTCCAATGAATTAACGCGACGCATTTTTGCGATGCCACTACCCAATGCAGCCTTTTCCATGACAACCATCAGCCCGGGCGTCATCCAGTTTAATGCCGTGTTGAACTCCGGATTGTTGCACTATTCCTGGGATTTCGGGGATGGCAACACAGGATCAGGGCCTTCGATCATACACTCGTTTGCTTCGGAAGGCATTTACAACGTGTGCCTCAAGGTCGGGATTTGCGAGCGCACAGACCAGCAGTGTCAGTCGGTCGTGTATCAATGCCCTGCAAACCAGCCGGTGGTAAGCGACATTTCTATTTGTCCAGGCCAACAGGGCGCCCTTACGGTTCAGAACCCGGGTACAAACACGATAAACTGGTTCAACGAAGCGGCGGACCTCACTGCTGTCGGTACCGGCGCCACGTTTACCACCCCTGTGCTGAGCGCTACCGAAGATTATTTTGTAGAGTTTACCCAGCCGGCGGCGATATATACGGCGGGGATGGCAGGCCCTCCATCGAGCTATACTTACAGAATAACAAATCATACCAACGGATTGCACATTACGGCGGGTAGCAGTTTTTTCCTTCGGTCTTTTCAAATAGAAATTTGCCAGGGCGGATCGCTTAATGTTCAAATCAAAAAAATAACAGGGGGGATAGCGACTACAGTATTTAACTATTCCTCTACGGTAGGCGGCAATCAGATCATAACGATCCCCATACCATCGGGCTCCGGCTTTTTTACGGCAGGCGAATACATGGTAGCCATGTACGGCAACGCCACCGCCTGCATGTACGAAGACAATACGATCCAGTATCCCTATGAAATAGCGGCGCTGCCCGGCGTTTTTGTAGTTGATGGCTATATGTATTCGGTTTGTTGTCTGCCTTTGGTATCTGATCACAGATACCCTATGTTCTTCAACTTTGAATTGAATCTTCAGGATGATTGCGTGTCTCCGCGGGAAGAAGTGATCGTAACGGTTGTCTCTACACCCGATACTGATGGCGACGGGGTGCCAGACGCCTGCGACCCGTGTCCGTTCAACAATCCCGACGATACGGATGGCGACGGCATCTGTGATTCCAATGATCAATGCCCCGGCCTGGATGACGCCCTTATCGGCACCGCGTGCAACGACGGCGATCCATGTACGGTCAACGACACCTACAACACCTCCTGTAATTGTATTGGTACCTTTCAGGACAGCGATGGCGACGGAACCTGTGATGCCAGCGATCTTTGCCCTACAGACCCGAGTAAGATACTGCCTGGCGTTTGCGGATGCGGTTTTCCGGATACTGATACAGACGGCGACGGTACACCTGATTGCAATGATATGTGCCCCACCGATCCAAATAAAACCCAGCCCGGTATTTGCGGGTGTGGAAATGCAGAACCGGGAACACCGTGCAACGACGGCGATCCCTGCACAACTAACGATGTGATCAATTCCAGCTGTCTGTGCGCCGGTACTTTTCAGGATACGGATAGCGATGGCGTTTGCGATACTGACGATCAATGCCCTGGCGACGACGACAATACCGCCCTTCAACAAGTTTTTATGACATATTTGGGCAGTGCCGGAATTCAAGAAGCCGGAACGGCTATTACAAGGGCTGTAAATGAAGATTTTCTGATCACAGGTTTTGAACGGGCTTCCGGGAGTCCTGTCAGAACCGGTTTCCTGATCAGGCTTGACCGCAACGGCGTCTTTCTATGGAAAAAAGTATTCCCGTTATCCATTTTTGGCACTCCTTCCGACATATTGGAAGCCAATGATGGCGGAATTGTTATTCTTGGCTCGGCGGGTCTTACAAATGCCGATTTTTTTGTTGTAAAGACTGACGGTAGCGGCAATTATCAGTGGTCTAAGTCGTATGGTGATTTGGCCAATACTCCCCTCATCTTTGCCAAAAAAATACAACAAACCTCGGATGACGGCTATATTGTTACGGGTTCAGTCGAGATAGACGGCAGTACCGGGTACCAGATGTTTTTGGCCAAACTTACCGAAACCGGTCAGTTAAGCGGCGCCTATCACTATGGCGCTTTCAGTGGCGCAGACGATTATGCCACCGGGGTTGTTGAACTGTCCAACGGCGATTTTTTAGTGGCCGGGAGTTCTGCAGTATCGTCGTCGCTTGTTCTCATGCGTACTAATCCGGCTGGTCTGGTAACCTGGACAAAGGGCTATACGATAAGCAATGAAAGTACGGCCATTACCGGCCTGAGCCTTTCTGTCAATAACAACGAAGCATTCGTCTCAGGGCATTTTTCTAACGATGTTTTTCTGTCTAAATTCCAGCTGGATGGTACGGTACAATGGTTTAAATCGTACCAGATACCTGGTATCCAGGATGACTGTACTATGGCCGTTACAAACGATGGAGGCCTGGTTGCTGCTGGTCAAACCCAAGGCGGGCTTTTTTTGATGAAGACGGGCAGTGACGGCTCATTTCAATGGTACAAAAGGTTCATCGGACCAAATCTCTCTATTTTCCCCACCGACGACCGCGGTCACGGCAGCGTCCATCCATTCCAGGCATACCACGACGGATTTGTCTTGCTTGGAACTGTCACGCCCTCAGGAACGGCGCTGAACGATATGTGTCTGATCCGAACAGATGAACAGGGGGATGGTTCCTGCAATTCTGATAGCCAACCCGTTATCATAAACGACAAAATATTGGAATCGGATCCTTTGTGGAACACGCAGGGTGTATTGAATCTTTTGCCAAATGTATTTTTACCAGTTATGACTACTGGAGCCTTAAATATTTCAGTGCTGTGTACGCAGACTATATGTGTGCATTGATGTCACAGAGGTTATCGATTTGTGGACTTGGAAAAATCTGCAACAGCCAAAACAGGCATGAAATATTCAAAAACGGTATGATAACACAGGCAGGGGAATGCTGTACTGCTGGTATCAGGCCGTTTTTTCCCGCAAAAGGACCGAAATCGCCTCAAGTGTTTTGCCCGTTTTTTTTTCGCTGCCGCACCATTCGCCGTTTTTGGCGCTGACGGGCTCCTTGACACCTTTCTGACGCGCACTGTATACGACATCGAATTTTTGTGCGAGACTGCCTTCCAGTCGCAGCGCAATACCGATCACGCGTTGCCGCCCGTCGGTGGTGCCGGCGAATTCGCCGTCGGTCTTGCTCTCCACGATTCCCGATGCAGCGACGTTTAGTTTGTACCTGATCTTCAGGTTCTTATTGGCCGGGCTGATATGGAGGTTCAACCCCATCAATTTGCGCGCGGGTTTGACCAATCCTGTCATACTGCCATCGGTCTGCAAGGGCTGCTCGCCAATTTTGTAAAAGGTGGCAGAACCTTCAATGGACGTCCCGGAAGGTTTCCTTTGGGTACCCAGCGCATTTTCCACGGCCAGGGCGGCGTCTATCCGCCCGTGTCCGTACCAGATGCTGTGGCCGTTTTTTCCGTATTCTCCTTCGGTCTTGTCTATTTGCTGACACGACCGGCGCAGCATGTCTTTTACTTCGGGTTGGGTAAGATTCGGGTTGGCAGAAAGCATCAGCGCGACGGTACCGGCCGCTCCGGGGCAGGCCCCTGAAGTGCCGCCGAAGCTGTTGGTGTAGTCATCCGGGTCATAGCCGTCGGCCTTCAGTCGGTCGGTAGTGCGGAGGCCCTGGCTGATCGGTGCAGGATGTTTAAATGGTTTCCAGCCAAAATCGCCGCTTGGAAAACACACCCATACCGCGTCGCCGTAATCGCTGTACACGCTGCGCCTGCCGGTATCGTTGCATGCCGCTACGGCAATGACGCCGGGGTAACTGGCGTAACCGTCGTTTTTTGTATCCTCGTTGCCGTTGCCGGCAGCGAAAAGGATGACGCAGCCTTTACCGCCGCGGCCTTTCTTGAGGGCGTACTCTATGGCCAGGCGCGTACTGTCGGGCAGGCCGGTGATCCGGTTGTGCACGGTATCGCCGGGGTTCCACCACTCGCCGTCGGTGGGCCCCCAGGAACAGGAGATGACATCGGCGCCGTGGTCGGCGGCCCAGGCAAAAGCGTTGGCTTCGGCCATGCTGCCCAGACCGCTGCGCAGGCGGATCGGCATCAGCAATGCCTCGGGTGCGACGCCCGAGGCGCCGCCGTTCAGCCCCGAGGCACAGGCCATGCCCGCACAGGCGGTGCCGTGGTTGTCGTCCCTCGATTTTGGATGCGGGTCGTTGTTGTTTTCCGTGGCGTCGAACGGATGCACCACACGGCCGGCGAATTCGGGATGGTCGATGTCGACGCCATCGTCGATAACGGCAATGGTGACGCCTTTGCCTTTGGTGTATTTCCAGGCGTTTTCGATATTGATGTGGGCATCCACTGTTTTTCCGCCGATATTGGTTTTGGCGAGGTGCCACTGTAGCGGGTGGATGCCTTTGAAGCGCCGTTCCTGCACCAGTTCGGGGTGGCAAAACTCCACGGACGGTTCTTTCAGCAGTTTTTCGGCGATTTCAAACACCTTCAGGCCCGTACCCTCTTCTGCTTCGACAAAATAGGAGTTGGGGGCAAAAGGAAGTTGGGATTTGACTTTTAACTTGAATTGTTTCAGGACGCCGAGACAGTCCTTTTCGGGTACTTCGTCTTTGAATTTTACAAAAAAATTCTCGGTGTAGAGCATCACTTCGCCGCTGTCGGCATCCTGGAGGACGCGGCCCGCAAAACGGATATTTTCCTCGTGCTTGAGTGCGGCGCGGGTTTCGTCGCGCACCTCCACGGTTGATTTGGTAGATTCCAGTTCATCCTGGTTGGCCACACGACGTACCGTGATGCCCGCTTCGGGGAAACTGGTCACTTCTGTTGTTTGATCAATTAAATTCCGGCTTTCCCTGCTTACTGTCACGTTTTCGAGTTCAGCATTGCCTTTGGTACGGATAGCCACCATATCGGGGCTTTCTACGAGACTGATCGTTTTGCCTTTTTTTCCGCCGAATTTAACCTTGTACATGATTCAGAGTGTTTGTTGAAAATACTATGCAGGAACGCCGCGTGTGCCCATCATCGTATCCGAAAAATCGTCGCCATTCAGCACAGCGCTCATAAAAATGTAGTCTTTGTTCTGGACGTAGCGGATATCCTTTTGGAGCATGCGCAGGAACTCGCCGTGTTCTTCCCAGACCTGTCCGACCAGGCATCCCTCGCTCCACGACGACACGCGCCCTCTCCTGGCACTAAAAGACGATACGCGGGAGAAACGGGTTTCACTTTGCCGGGTGGAATGTTGGTTTACGCCAAAACCGGTACCGATATAGACCTTATCTCCCGACCGGCTCCCGTCGGCGTTGAGGTCGCGGTGTATGCGCAGCAGGCCTGACTGTGTCAGGGCAGGGTGGTTCAGGCCGTGTGTTCTTTGCTGATGGAAACCCATTTTCCAGGCTTTGTACTGGCCGAAGGCGATGCGGGCAGCCCCCTTGCGCCCCTTCGCGGTATCGGTTTGGGCAAATTCGATGGATGGTTCGGTGGTTGCCGATACGTTGTGCACTATTTCCGGGATACCGCCTGAGCCTACCCTGATGAGGATACGCCGGTCGTTGAACTGGTTGTCTTCATCCTTGTTCTTCCTGCCGTCTGCGTCGGCGCCTTCGATGTACACGATATTCAACATTTCCGGCGACCGGGCGATCCAGTACCCCTTGCCCTGCAGGTATCGAAGTATCCTTTTTGCCAGGATCGTTTCGGCACTGTCGGAAGCGAATTCGTCGAGCACGAGGGGCAGAAAATTATCCCTGTTCGACTGCAGGAGCCGCTCTGCCAGTTCGACAGTGAAAGCACCGCCCAACGGGATATGGGTGATCTGGCCAAAATGGTCGAGGGCGAACAGGGTATTTTTGTCCGGCGGATCCGAATGTGCGGCTTCGGGTCCGAAGGGGTTGCTTTCCGAACCGGTAATCGAAGGGTCAAGCAGCCCAAGTTCAGTCAGTTTGTTTTGCACTTCAATGGCCAGTGCGACCCTGCTTTTGGCATCCTTGTAAGCGATGGGTTCTCCGGCCGCGATAAACTTTTCGAGTTCCATTTGGACAAATTGATTGGTGAATAAAAGGTTTCTGTTTCCCCTTTTCCAGGTGAATTATTTCAACAAGGGGTCGTCGCCCGCCAGCACCGTGGTGATGAACAGGTAACTTTTGTTCATTTTATAGCGGAAGTCCTTGCGGACAGCGCTCAGGAATTTCAGGTGCCAGGAATAGCGCCTGCCGACAAGGCATCCGGCGCTGTATTTACCTACCAGTTTTGGTGTTGATTTTTGGGAAGTACTGTGTTGGTTGATGCCGAACCAGTCGCCAACATCCATGGGGTCAACCCTGTTGCGTGTTCCGCTTTTGTCGATATCGCGGTGTACCCGCAGGTTGCCGCGTTGTACGAGTGCGGGTTGTACACCCTGGTGCAGGCCATCGGCCCAGGCTTTGTATTGCCCGAATGCGATGCGCGCAGCGCCGAGCGAATGTAAGGGGTTTACGGTATAAAATTTACCCGGCTCGGTGGTTGCCTGGTCATTGACGACCATTTCGGGTTTTCCGCCCGCTGCGATCCGGATAACCGTGCGGCGGTCGTTCCACTCGTCGAACTTGTCGGGATTCTCCCGTCCGTCGCTGTTGACACCTTCCACGTACACAATATTACAGGCATTTGGACTACGGGCAATCCAGTACCCCCTGGCGCGCATACAACGCAGGATTCGTTTGGCAAAACGCGTGCGTGTGTCGTCGGTCGATTTGTTGTCAAACTGGACAGGCAGGAATTTATCGGGATCAGCCTTTACCAGCGCCCTGGTAAATTCAAGTGTCAGCAGGCGGTCGGTATATTCCAGGTTGGCGAGGCGGTGAAATTCAAAGATGGCGTTAAGGGTCATCGGGCCGATAGCGCCGTCGGATTCGGCTGTCGGACCGAAGGGCGTGGCTTTGTCGCCCCCGATAACGGGGTCAAGGATGCCAAGTTTACAGAGCCTCGATTGCAGTTCGTGCGCCGCTTGTTTGTTGGCTTGCAGGTTGAGTTCATCGGTGGTTATGGCTTTTTGGGTATCAATCAGTTGCTGGAGAGAAGTGATCATGACTGAGAATTGTGTATTACAGAAGTCCGACACAAGCTGTGGGAGCAACGGTGCCTGACGCTGAATACCCGAAGGTATGGATTAATTGGCAATAATGCCGAGCAGCACGCCTATTCCGAAGCCGATGCCGCTACCGATCAGGATGCCCAATAATTTGCCGCCGGATTGTTGTTTGTTGGCTGCGGTCGCCACCTGGCGGCACTCGGTCAGCTGCATATTGAGCGCTCCGATCGACTTGTTGAGGAGTTGGTTGGTGCTGTCGCTAAAGGCGATAAACTGCTTTTGATATTCAATAATCCGGTCTTTTTTCCCGATCTCCAGGTCGTTCAGTTTGCTCCGGAATTCGAGTTCCTGGATGGCAACTTGCAGCGAATCGGCGAGGATGCTTTGGCGGTTGCCAATCCGGATGGCCTTGTGCAAAACGGGCTGCGGCACGATATTCACCGGGTACATCGCGTCGAACAGTTCAATCTGGCGCAGTTCGGCATTGGATTTTACGATGACAGCCTGAAACTCGATATCCAGCCCGTTCTGGCGGTAGCGGAACGTGTCAATATTTTCATCCTGGGCACATGCCGGCAATACCCATGCGGCGAATAAAAAGGCAAAAAGAAATGTTTTCATGACGGTATGGCGATTTGAGCGGATTATCAGTTTGTTTTCTTGATGCCCACAGGATGCTGGCTGATCGTTTCCTTCAGGTCGTGGATATCGAGATAAAGTTGCTGGCGCTGTCCCGCGATGTTTTCCTGGATTTGACGGATACGCGCTGCGTTGAGGCTTTTCATCCGTATGATCTCATCGATTTGCTGGTACAGCGAATCAGTCCGCTGGGTCAATTCGAGTTTTCGCGCAGCATAGGCGACATTGATCGAGTCGACATGCGCCATGATGCGCTTCTGGTTGTCCTTGATGTCGTTCAATTCGCGTTTGAGTTCCTGCCGGCGGGCTATTTCACCGCGGATAAATATCCCGGCCAAAATACGGAAGACAACAGGAGTATGAGTTTCCAGTTGATGGCTGCCATGACGGGTAGTTTTGGTTAGAACTGTTATTTTTCGACCCGGTCGATGGCTTTTTAGGCGTTTTGGCCGGAGCCCGTTTGACACTTTCGAACTCGCCCGGTTCGGGCTGCGTCAGGGCGCCGCCGCTGGAAATCGTAGTGGTTTGCGCCGGAGCCGCCGTGGTCTGGGTCAGGGTAGTGGTCGTAACCGCAGGTGGCGGCGGCGCCGGACCGGTGGCACGCAGACTGACCAGTTTCTTCAGCGCTTCGAACCAGAAGGTGGCGCCGAGCGATACCCCGAGGGCAGTGGTCAGCCAGCCAATGATTTTGTAAAGGAACCATTTTCCATTGATCTCTGACGGGTCTACGGTATCCCAGCCGAGGCCGAGTGGCGAGGCGAGCGCGCCGCTATTGTCGTTGACCAGCACGCCGATCTTTTGGCGGGCGGCATTGATATCGGGATTGTCGAGGTTGGGCGCCGTGGGGGCGGGTTGGGTATTGACAAAATTGGTGGCGGCGTCGGCGACCATATTGCTGAGTGTGGCATTGACGCTCAGGTTGTGGTAAATCATGATCACGTCGGCGTTGAACAGGACAGCCAGTACCAGCCCGATACCGATCAGCCAGCGCTGGGAAGTGCGTTTGTAGGCGCCCGACACCCGGTCCATGACCTCTCCATACCAGTCCTCCAGTTTCTTTTTGAACTCGACGACTTCGCCGTTGGTCTGTTTGTACAGGAACTGGGCCAGCTTCTTTGAGGCGCCTTCGTCGAGGGCGTCGATACGCGCCTTAAGGTCGTCTTTGCTGTCGATTTCCATGATGTCCAGCAGGACGGAGCTAAAGGTGCCGGCGGTGATATAAGACGGCAAGGCCCTTTTTTTGCCGCCGACCTTGGTGCGCTCCTTGGAGCCTGCGGCGAGTTGCTGGAAAAAAGGATGTTGAACGAAACTTTCGCACACGTCGCTACCCACCATTCCTTTGATGGCCCTGACCAGGTGCTGGCCGCGCAGGGAAAGCAGGCCGGCCAGCAGCTCCATCACGGTGGAGGCCAGCAGACTGAAGAGTAACATGACGAAAACGATACCGATAACGGTGGCAAGAATGGCGAGCATAGTAGTCAGTTGATTTTTAAGGCTTAAAGTTGCATAATTCAAAATCCCTGCCCAACCCTGCGCGCGTTTTTTTGGAAAATTATTTTCCGGTCACCCCAAATCCTTGAATACGCGGCCTTCTTTGGCGAATTCCCGCTGAATGCCCATTTTGACGGACTCCCAGGTTACGACGCTGGAACCGCGCGACATAGCGCTCAGGCAGGCATAATGCACGGCGTTGATGATATTGCCTCCGGATAGTTCGTAACGGGCTGCGATGCGCGGCATGTCGAGCGGTTTGCCGCTGCCGTTCGGTTCAAAGGTGACGGCTTCGGGGAAGGACAGGCGCCATATCTGCTCCCGCTCGCGCGCATCGGGCATGGAAAACTTGATGATAGCGTTGAAACGGCGCATGAAGGCGTCGTCAATATTCGATTTCATGTTGGAGGCGAGGATGACCAGTCCGCCGAACTCCTCGATGCGCTGGAGCAGGTACGACACCTCCTGGTTGGCGTATTTGTCGTGGGCGTCGCGCACATTGGTGCGTTTGCCGAAGAGCGCGTCGGCCTCGTCGAAGAAGAGTATCCAGTTTTTGTCTTCGGCCCGTTCGAACAGGCTGGAGAGGTTTTTTTCCGTTTCCCCGATGTATTTGGAAACAACGGTAGACAAGTCTATTCGGTACACATCCTT
>JADJRC010000034.1 GCA_016712415.1 Lewinellaceae bacterium
CCGTCGGGGAGGCGTTTCGCAGCAGCGATGATTTTTCGTTGACGATTTGTCGTGCCTTGAAAATATCGGTATTCCACTCGAATTCTATCCAGACAATCGAGATGCCCGCCGACGAGGACGAGCGCACCCGGCGCACGTTGGTCGCCCCGTTCACGGCGGTTTCGAGCGGGAAAGTGACCAGTTTTTCGACCTCCTCCGGTGCCATGCCGTGCGCTTCGGTCAGCACGACGACGGTGGGGGCTGTTAAATCGGGGAATACGTCCACCTCCATCTGCGAGGCGACGTAAGAACCGAAAACGATGAGTAGCACGGTGGCTACAATCACGAGCAATCGGTTTTGAAGTGAGAAATCTATTATTTTGTTGAGCATTGATTTTGAGGTTTTAATGTTCATGTCCGTGCGCCGGGAGCGTCCCCGAAGCGGTGGACAATTTGATTTGATAGCCACCCTTCGTCACCACCCGTTCGCCCTCAGCGATACCCGAAAGCACCTGTACGTTCATGCCGTCGGATGCGCCGATTTTGAGTTCCCTTTTCTGAAAACTTTCGCCCTCTGTTTGGACGTAGGCGTAAAAAATGCCCTGTTCTTCCAGCAATGCAGAAGTCGGGATGACCAATTCGGACTTCGTACCGGATTGCAAAAACACCTCGACCACCGAGCCGGGGACGAAATTGCCCACGTTGTCAATCTCGAAATGGATGGGCAAAAAAGGCGAGCCGGCCTCCGCCGATTTACCCGTCGAAACGACCCGCCCGTTCAAATTGGGGGTGCTGAAAACCTGCCCGCCGTCGGCTGTCTTGAAATTGGCGGCGGTGAACGAGGCGAGTTTCGGGAAATATTTTTGGGAAACATCCGCCCGCAGCAAGAGCCGCTTGCTTTTTGAAATGGTCGCCAGCGGCTGTCCTGCATGCACGAACGCCCGTTTTCGACCAACACGTTTTTCAAAAAACCTGAAATCGGGGCAGAAACCGACTGCCGGTTTTGGTTGAAGTTTTTGGAAACCGAGACGTTGGCAAGTTGCGTCTGGGCATTTTCGAGGCGGAGTTTTGCCTCCAAAAATTCCTTTTCGGAAATGATTTTATCCTTGACCAGTTCGCTTGCCCGCTCGAAATTCTTTTTGGCGGTCGCCAAATCGTTCCCGGCTTG
This sequence comes from Lewinellaceae bacterium, assembly GCA_016712415.1. Classification (GTDB taxonomy): domain Bacteria; phylum Bacteroidota; class Bacteroidia; order Chitinophagales; family Saprospiraceae; genus M3007. The sequence goes on from JADJRC010000034.1 coordinate 1,148, forward strand.
CTGCACGGCTGCGCCCAAATTGCTCTGCACTACCTCGTTGCTTTTCACCTTGAAAAGTGTTGCACCCTTACCGACGCTCGTCCCAGACACCATATTTTTCACCGAAAAAGTAACGATACCACTGATTTGGGCGGTCAAAACGGCTTCGTCGCCCGGTGCGGCGAGGATTTGCCCGCTCGTCCGAACGACCTCCGAAAACGGCTGGATTTTCGCCGGGGCGTTGGCAAATTCGACCTTCCACGCCTGTTCTTTCAGGTAAGTGATGTCGCTGCCGCCGCCTTCGGTAGGTTCCTGTTTTTCGATAGCCGTTTTTTCGTCGGCAAAAACCTCCACGTTTTCGATGGTGATTTTGTCCGTGAAAGCCGGGGTTTTTATATCGAAAACAAGTTTGAAAACGCCGGTCTTCTCCGGGGTCATTCGCAAGCGAAAAATGCCCGGCACTTCGGGTTTGTCGGCGGTGATTGCCTGTTTTTCGCCCGTTGCCCCGACCAACGAAAGGGTAACGCTGCCTTCGCCAATGGCCTTGAACAGGTCGCCGAGTGCGGTGAAATGCGCCGCAAAACGGCTTTCTGCCCCCACAACGAGCGGCTTGAACTCCACGAAAAGTTCGGTTTTGTCGGTGTAAATGGTGTAAGCAAGGGGTTCAAGCGTTGGCTCGGCGGGCGTGATGTGGTTGCCGTCCGCATCGTGGGCATGACCACTTTCCGCACCATGCTCGTGTTTACAGCCAAACAGGATGCACAAAAGAGCCGCCAATGGCAGCATGATATTTTTCATCATTGTTGAATTTGAATGATAAAACCGCAGTCCGGCGTGGCAAGGAGCGACGACGGACAATGATTTTGAAAATGAAAACTGGGAATGGAAACCGCAGGTTTTGGCGGTTCAGAGGAAGGCGATTACGCCTTCGGCGGCTGCCAGATGTCGCCCGAATAGGACGAGGAATGCCATTGCTGCGATTGGAAATTCAATGAATTGGAGACGATTTGCAGTTTTGGGAAGGCAACAATCGTGTGAAACGGCGGCAGCAAACAGGGCGTTTGCGGCGCAAGGTTATGTTGGTCGTGGTGGCGGTGCTGGAAGGGGAGATTTTCGTGTTCGGCGTGGTCTGCCTCGTGGTGTTCGTGGTCGGAATAGTGCAACTGCACAAAATCCACGATGCTGATATTTTCCTGATGGCAGGTGAGGTGGTGGAGGAAATGGTGGAAAAATGCGCCCATTTTGAGAAGGGTCTGCATTCCCTGATTGCTCGGCGAACTGGTCGCCAAAATCTGGAAAGCAAGGATGATGGGCAGATATTTTTTCATTTCGGAGGCAAAGGTAGTTGATTGAGCGTTCTATTCATTTTATCATTTTTTGCCTCGGGTTGTTTTATTCTTATTGCACTGACGTGTGTGGAGGCGCAGTGTCGACGTTAGGAGGCATTGTCGTACTCCACGGTGTTAGCTGCTGCCTTTTCTTCTTATATAGTCATTTTGATTACCGATTCTCCATCAAATTTCCAAATTCCATTTACTCCTCCAAACCAAATGTTGTCTTCTAGATCAGCGAAAATGAATAGTATATCAGAAAAAGTTTGTCCTTTGTAGTTAAATTCAAAAAACTGTTGACCATCAAAAATGCATAAGTTTCCCATTCCTGCTCCCAGCCAAAGATTGCCATTTTTGTCTTCATAAATTGCACGAATCCGCTTATTGCAAAGACCGTCTTCAACAGAATAAGTTTTGAATGAGTTACCATCATAAAAAGTTAATCCGCTGTTTCTATTTCCGTTAAACCCAAACAATATCTTTCCAGTCTTGTCACAGTAAATTGTTCGTACTTGGTCTTCACTTAATCCATCTTTTATCAAAAATTGTGTAAATTCTTTACCATCGAATTGACTGACTCCTCCGTGAGTCATTGAAGCAAACCATAAATTCCCTTTCTTATCTTTTCTTATAAATGGAATCCAATTGTGATATAAACTGTCTTCTTGTTTTTTGCCTATTTCTGTTAAATAGGATTTGAAGTTTTCCCCATCATATTTATAAGCACCGCCACCAGCGGTACCAATCCATAAGTTATTGTTATTATCTGTTGCTAAAGAATGTGCAGCATTTGGGCTTAGAGTGGGGTACACAGTGCTAATCCAACCTGTTGTAGTATCTTGGTATGGTAGAGGAATATTTTCAAACTGTTTTCTGTCGTATTTGGTTAAACCGTTTTGAGTTCCAAACCACATATTATTTTTATGGTCCGAGGTAATGGAATAGACTTGGTTACTGCTCAATCCGTTTTTCTCGGTATAGTTTTTAAATGCTTTTCCATCATAATGAAATATACCACCGCCATTACTGCTAAACCAAATAGTACCGTCTTTGTCGAGATAAGCATTTGAAAATCCATTCTCAGGAACCGGTATTTTGACCATTTCTGAACCTTTCTCAGCCTGGAGAGATTGTTTTTCTTTTTTTACTTGTCCGTAACAAGAAATAACAGTCGAAGCCAAAATCGTTATAAATATATTTTTTATTAATCGTGTCATTTCGTTTTTTGGTTTGCTGGCTAACGCAGGCTGCGAAAAAGCATCTTCCCAACGCCTCAATGCAGCGCGCCCATCCCCTGAACCACCTCCCGGCGCCACAGCACGCCAAAATTTTCCGCCACCAAACTCCGGCTCAGGCGCTCCACCCGCCGCCAAAGGGCAAATATGTTGAAAAAAAGTAACTTTTATCCGCTTTAAAAGGCCATTTATGCCATAAACCGGCTTTCATGGTGTTCCAATCGTTTTATAATCTTGCCTTCCGAGATGTTGTTTTTCTTGCTATTGTGCGCACTGATTTTTGTGCCGTCAATCGCGTCCAACTCTTTTCCAAATAATCTGGCGCCATCCAACACCTGATTGAATATCCGGAAGGTTGCTTTCAATGCCTTGCGGTGTGGTTTGATGGAACGAAAGTCGCTAATGGTATGGTACGAGGGTTTTTGGCAGCCTATGGCATCTACGAAGGCGTCGGTCACCCGCACCATGTTGTCAGAGGCGATCATCTCGTCCAGCGGGGTAGCAAACAACCCGAATTGTTGGCGATTTTGTCCGGTGCGGTGGGCCATGTTGTTTTCGTTGGTGATGCAGCGTGGCGGCGATGGCTCAAAGATAGCTCGATTCGGCGGATGGCAAAGCGGGGTAGGGGCTTTTTTTTCACAGTCTGACGTGAGCACTGCTTGCGTGGCCGCGCTTAGTCGGACATGAAAAGCAGTGCATTGATGGGCGGATTATTTCATTGTCGTGCTTCTATTGTCCATTCTTGCACAATTACAGGTACTCTTTCGATGATTTCCCTGCCAAACAATGCCTCAGTCAGCAAACCCATGTGAAGCATATCGCAAATCCGACACAAATATGATCTACCCTTCGTCCACCAAGTAAAATAATCATCTACCATAAGATAATGACGTATATTTCTGTTGGTGAATGTACGTACTTCATCAAGTTCATATCCATCTAAAAGCGTTTCGTAAACTCCATCGGCAACCCTGCTTCCAAAAGTTGTTGTGTAGTAATATTCCTTTATTTCCCAAATCGCTATTGGATTTACCGTAGTCGGGAATGCTCCGTCAACTCTCCTCGATAGGCTTCTTATCGGGAAATTTCTTTCCGTGAAAGAAGTTAATGATTTAGGGTCAAAATCACAGGAAAGTCCGTTCAAATTGGCTTCAATCAAAATGTTTATCATTCCGGTGAAGAAGGCTGGTGCTTTTTTATCTCCTTTCTGTTTATTCATGGGAATGGGGCAATTTGGTTCATATTTGCGTTTCAGGTCGTTAAACAGCATCTCCGCTTCATCCTTATTCATCAAATTGGGTTCAACAAAATCATTCAGAACACTTGCCCGATACTCAAAGTAACCTAACAAGTCTTCTCCCTATTTGGTCAAGTTATTTGAGCCGATAATCTTGCCAGTATCAAGGCCAAGCCCGTCAAAAGCAATTTTAATCTGTTGGTGATTAGGCACTTTAATCTTTGATGTTTCTCTTTCGGTATATCCGACCTTTTGGCTTATCAGTTTCACATTAGCCCAAAATTCGAGCGATTTGTTCAAGTATTTTTGCTCTGCTATCATGTTTTTGACAACCTATTTTCCAACTCTATTGTGAAATCAATCAAATTTGTACCTAATTTGATTAATATCGAATGTAATTCTACTAAATCAAGCCGTCGTTCGCCGCTCTCATACTTACTGACAAACGATTGAGGCTCATCCAGCAGCATGGCTAAATCTAACTGCTTGAGTCCTTTTGCCGTTCTGAGTTGGTACAACATATCGGCGATTATTTTATGCTCGTTGCTTTTAATCGACTTTTCCACAGTGCAAAAATAATATCCCAAAAAGGAATATCCCAAATTTGGATTTTGACATACTTTTTTCTACCTTTGCCCTAAAATTTGTAATATGCAGTTGACAATCGAAAACCTGTACAATACATACTATCCCCCAAATCTCAACTCTTAAAATGGGTAGGAAATAAACAGAAATTTGCCGCCGAGATCACCAGATTTTTTCCTGTCGAACATGGTCGGTTTTTTGAGCCATTTCTCGGTAGTGGGGCCATCTTGGCGACTGTTTCGCCAAGGAGCGGCTTAGGCTCAGATACTTTTGGGCCGTTAATGGAAATATGGATTATGTTAAAAAACAATCCTAAAACTCTCATAGACTGGTATGCAGAAAGATACTACTTAATAGAAGCAAAGACTAAGGAAGAAGCATACGCAGAAGTGCTGTATTCATATAACGCTAACCCCAATGGCGCAGATTTTTTATTTTTGACAAGATCGTGCTATGGTGGTATTGTTCGCTTTAGGAAGAAAGATGGCTATATGTCAACTCCATGTGGAGTGCATGACCCAATTTCAGTAGAAAGTTTTTCAAAAAGAGTTATGGAATGGAAAAATCGTTTAAAGCACGTTGATTTTCAACACTGTGATTATAAATACGCATTTAATGAGGCCAAGTCAGGCGATATGATTTATTGTGATCCCCCATATTCACACAGCCAGTCTATATTGTATGGTGCACAAGATTTTAAACTTTCAGAATTATTATATGAAATATCAATAGCCAAAGAACGAGGGGTTAAAGTTGCACTCAGTATTGATGGTCAAAAAAAATCTGGAAATTATATCTGTGACCTTCCAATTCCGGATAATTTATTCAACAATGAGATATATATTGACTGTGGGCGTTCTATGCTACGACGATTTCAACGCGAAGGTGAAACATTAGAAGACGATCAGGTATCGGATCGGTTATTGCTTTCATATTAAATATTTATATTTTATTGTCCCGCCCATCTAACGCACTCCCGCACCCTAACGAATAATCAAAAGACGAAGTACGGATTCCGATTATTCGTTGGTGCGTTTATGCCCGCTATAACTGCAACGCCCTTACCGCCGGATTTTTCCGGTGATAAGGGCGTTGTATTTGGTCTATTACGTTGAAGTCGTGTCAAGCGGGAATATATTACTCCGTACAAATATAGCCGTGTATCCCGAATAAACAAATGCCCGGGCAAAATTTTCGGCACGTTTGCTACTCCCATACCACAAGTATCATAAAAATGTATATGATACACGCTCTGCACGTCCTGAAGTCAAAAAAATGAACGCGTGCAGATATGCCAGCGTTCATCAAACAAACCCTCCCGAGGTTTGAAGCGTTGGTTAGAATTCGTATCGGTAATTGGTTGGTCCTTTTGCCTTGCCCTTTCGAAAAAAGACTTGAGAGCGTGCCCTCTCCTTCCCCATCCAAATAGGCTGCTGAATCTCCGAACCCGCCAAATACCGCTCATCGGTCGCAACAGTTCAATAAACGCCAGATGACCCTTCCGGTACAGCCGGACGGAACACCCAGGCAAAAACCTCCCAACCGCTTTAGCGATATATCCCGGTCATTGCTCAGGGTATTGGCAGTCGGGTTCATAACCTTCAATTTTAATGCAAAAATAAGGATTTTTGAGTTTACAACGATGTGCTGGTTTCTGGAGGTGGATGAATGAACAAACAACCAATTATACAGCCTCAAAGTTTCCGGTTTACGCAGTTGCGCGATACCAGGCTGCCTTCCTTCCTTCCAAATGCCTCGCTCTGACTTTCCCTTTTTCACCAATAAAAAAGACCTATAAGGTTTTCAAAACCTTATAGGTCTGTATATTATAAATTAAATTTTATCTTATCAACGTCACATCCCCCTTGAACAACTGCACTTCCCCGTCCAGGAACTCGATCTCGGCAAACCAGGTGTACACGCCGGTGTTGTCGCTGTTGCCCCTGATCTTGCCGTCCCAGGCAAAGGTGGGATCGTTGGGCAGGAAGTCCTGCACGGCAAACACGGAACTGCCCCAGCGATCGAATATCTGCCACTGCCGCACCCGCACCACGCCGGTACCGCCGTATATCATCAACTGGTAGTTCTCCGCATTGCTAGCCGTTGGGTTAAAGATGTTGGGTACATATACCAGCCGGTCTTTTTCACCACAACGAGCACTTCATCCCGTGCCATGCAGCCGTTCACGTCGGTCACCGTGATCACGTGGCGGTACGACGACAGCGGCAGGTACGTAAATTCGAGGCATTCGGCCAGGGTGGAGTCGCAGTTCGGCGCGTAGTTCCACACGACTGATTGGAGGGGCGTCTCGTTGGTGATGATCGCCTCGACAGTGGCTTCTTCGCCGAGTTGTACTTCCACATTGGGCCCCGCCTCCACCAGCAACTCCGTAGGCTCGCTGATCGAGACCAGCGTATCCAGCGCACGGCAATTGGCGTCTTGCAGCGTCAGGGTATAGTCGCCGGCACTGAGGCCGGTAAACTGGTTGGTTGCCGTACCCGAGTTCCCGCTGAGACTGAAACTAAACGGTTCGGTACCGCCTGCCACGCCAAGTACGGAAATGAGACCGTTTTTGTTGCCAAAACAGCGGATATCTCGAACGTCCAGGTTGATGGCGGTGGGTACTGCCGGGTCGAGCAATACGGCTACGGTCGTACTGTCCTTGCAGCCGTTGATGTTGTTGCTGACGAGCAGGGTGTACTGCCCGGGTTCGTCTACAACGGGCGCGAGCCCGTTTCCTCCGGAAACAATGTTGCCATCGGCAGTGCTCCATTGGTACGTGTAAATCGGACCGGTAGAAGTGCCTGCGGTGATGATCGGAAGGGTGGTGGTGTTGCAGTCGAGCATTTCAGCGACAAAAGCGCTGACCTGCGGCACGGCAAAATCCTGGGTAACCTGAACGGTAATGGGACGCGGACAGCCGTTGGGCGACACAATGGTGAACGTGTAATTGCCCGGCTGGGTGACCGTAGCCGCCAGGGCAGTGGAACTGAATCCCCCGGGTCCCGACCACGACCATGTCGCTCCGGGTGTTATGACCTGCCCGGTGACCATGCCTACGCCGTTGTTGAAACAATTCAGTCCGGCGCCTTCGGCGGCTCCCTCGGGGAAGTCGGCATCGACATACATTTCGGTAGAGGCCACCTGGGTGCAGCCGTTGGGCGCGGTTACCGTGACGCTGTACAGGCCAGGGTCGCCCACCTGCAAGGAAGCCAGGTTGATGTTGCCGATCCCGATACCCGGTCCCGACCAGTTGTAGGTCGAGTTGGGCAGCGAACTGCTGACGCTCAGGGCGCCTTGCGGATCATCGCAGGTAATGGTATCGGTCGCGACAGTCACCTGCGGCGGCTGGTTGTCGAGCAAAACTTCCACATTGTCGCTGGCCTGGCAGCCGCTGACGGGGTTAATGACCGTCAACGTATAGGTTCCCGGCAACAAAACAGTAGGCAGGGACTCGTTCTGGTTGCCGGGGTCGATGCCCGGTCCTGTCCAGGAATAGTCCAGGTTGCCGCTTGGGGAGGTCGATCCTGTAGCGTCGAGTACAACATTCAACACATCGCAGGTTAGCGTCTGGTCAGGGCCGGCGTCTGCGGTGGGCAGGTTTTGGTCCTGTGCGACGGTCATCTGGTCGGTGCTGGTGCAGCCGTTCTGCGTATCTGTAATCAACAACATATACGTGCCTGGAGTCAGTACAGTAGGATTGGGGGTGTTCTGGTTGGCGGCGTTGATGCCGGGCCCGCTCCACAGCAGGGTATAACCGGGACCGCTGCTCGAAGCCCCCGAACTGAGCGATACGCCTGTCGAACTGTTGGCGCAGGTCAAAACGAGATCACCGCCGGCATCCGAAACTGGCGGTATGAAATCAGAACCGACCGTGGTAATATCCGTTTGCGAACAGCCGTTGGCCGCATTAAACACGGTTAACGTGTACGTGCCGGATGCAAAAACGCTCGGAGAAATGCTGTTTTGCTGGCCTGTCACGATACCCGGTCCGGTCCAGGTGTACTGAATGCCGGGTCCGGAGGCGGAAAGCGAGCCGTCGAGTTGCAGGGTATCGTTCTGGCAGGTAAGCGTCTGGTCAAAGCCGGCGTCTACCAGCGGGAAATCGGCGTCCTGGGCGATGTAGACCTCATCGGTGGCCGTGCAGTTGTTCTGCATATTGGTGACGATCAGGATATAGGTGCCGGAATCGGACACCACCGGATTTTGCAGGTTAAAATTGCCGGTATTGATGCCGGGTCCTTGCCAGACATAGTTGAATTGCGCGCCGCTGCTGGAGCCGGAACCGTCAATCTGAAAATCAGGCGCCGTGCAGGTAAGCGTGGCGCCTGCGCCCGCGCTGGCGCTGGGCAGGGCGATGTCCTGCGTTACAGTGACGTTATCGGCGGCGGTACAGCCGTTGGCGTTGTTGGTAACGATGATGGTATAGACACCCGGAATGGTCACAGGAGGTGTCGGCTGGTTGGAAGAAAAGTTGTTCGGGCCGTTCCAGATGCAGGAAACGCCGCCGCTGGCATACGACTGGCTGCCATCCAGGTTTACACTGGTCGTCGCGCAATCCAGTTTGCCGTCCGGACCGGCATTCGCGGTGGGCGGGGCGGTGTTTTCATTTACAACCACGGTATCTTTTGAAACACAGCTGTTTCCCGTGTTGGTGATGGTCAGAATATAAGTGCCCGGAAGCGAAACGTTGGGCGATACCTGACCCTGGTTTCCCGCGTTGATGCCGGGGCCGCTCCAAACCAGTTGGAAGCCGGCGCCATTCGACGAGCCCTGGCCATCAAGGGTTACGGCAGGCAGGTTACAGGTGATCAATCCGTCGGCGCCTGCGCTTACCGCAGGATAAACGGCATCGGTATTCACCACCATATTGTCGCTGGCGGTGCAACCGTTGCCGGTGTTGGTTACGACGAGTGCATAATTGCCGGGTACATTTACCACGGGCTGGAAACTGCCCGCGTTGCCAGGGTTAATGCCCGGTCCGGTCCACTCGTAGGTAATGTTGGCGCCCGACGAGGAGTTGCCGCCAATGGCCGTCGAGGTATTGACGCAATCGATGGTCGGATCGGCGCCCGCGTCGGCGGTTGGAGGGGCGATATCCGAGCTGACCGTAGCCTGGGCCGAAGCGCTGCAATTGTTGTCTGTATTGGTGATGGTAAGGTTGTACACGCCCGGAACCGACACCACGGGCATCAGGTCGTTCTGGTTGCCCGGTGTTATGCCGGGACCGCTCCATACCACCGAGAAATTGGCGCCCACACTGGAAGCGGAAGCGTCGAGGGTATCGATGGCGTTGTTGTAGCAGTTCAAAACGAGGTCAGCCCCTGCGCTTACCGCGGGCAGAATCGTGTCGATGGCGACAACCAGCACATCTGTGTTTACGCAGTTGTTGCTGGTATTGGTCACCGTCAGCGAATACGTGCCGGGCAGGGTAATATTGGCCGGGTTTTGCAGGGTCGCGTTGCCGGCATTGATACCCGGTCCGCTCCACAAATAGGTGATATCAGGGCCGGATGCGGATGCGGATGCGTTGAAATTGACGGTATTTACGGTACAGTTGAGTTCCAGGTCAGTGCCTGCATTTGCCGCAGGCAGGTTGGCATCCTGCGTCACTACAACCTGGTCGGTGGCGGTGCATCCGTTCACCGGATCCGTTACTTGCAGGGTATAGGTGTCGGGTACCGTTACGGTTGGGTTTTGCAGGGTCGCATCGTTGCCGCCGATGCCTAGTCCCGACCACAGGTAGGTAATATTGGCCGGCGTGCCGGAACCGACAAGTGTGATGCCGTTGGGTGAACTGCAGGTCAGTACATCATCCGTTCCGGCATTGGCAGTCGGGGCGGTGTTATTGAGGTTGATCTGCACCGTATCTTTCGAAGTGCAACCCGTAGTGGTGTTGGTAATAGTCAGTATGTACTGACCGGATAACGCGACCATCGGCGTGTACAGATTCTGGTTGGCAGGTGTGATGCCGGGGCCGGTCCAGGTAGCGGTAAAATTAGCGCCCTGGCTTGAACCGGCGCCGCCGATAGTAACAGATACCACTGCACAGGTGAGGGTTTTGTCCACACCGGCATTTACGGTGGGCGCCACAATACTGCTGTTTACCACCACCGTATCCTTTTTAAAGCAGCCGTTTGTCGCATTCGTTACGGTAAGAATATAGGTATCCGCCTGATTTACATTGGGATTGGGAATATTCTGGTTGCCTGCGTTGATGCCCGCTCCCGTCCATCCGAATTGTATCGGAGCGCCTGCGGCGTTGCCGGAACCGTTCAGGGTAACGCTGGTCTGCTGGCAACTGATGGTCTGGTCAGCGCCAGCGTTGGCGGTGGGTACGGCAATATCCTGAAGCACTGTGGCTGTGCCGGTGCTTGTACACCCGTTTACAGTATTGGTGATCGTCACATTATAGGGGCCGGGCACGGATACGGCAGGGTTTGCTGCGCCCTGGTTGCCTGCATTAATGCCCGGGCCTGACCAGTTGTAACTGGATGCAGGCGCGCTGCTGGAGGTTGTGATGGTAAAATTGGGCAATGTGCAGGTGATCGTACCGCCTGTTACTGTAATGGAGGGCGGTGTTATATCGCCGGAAACGGTGGTCATAGCGGTAGAAGTACAGCCATTTGCCGGATTGGTGACCGTTACGGAATAGTTGCCGATTTGATTGACCACCGGGTTTTGCAGATTTTTGTTTGCGGGTGTTATGCCGGGGCCGCTCCAGACGTAGTTCACGCCATTGGTGGGCGAACTGGCTTGCAGTGTGACCATTGATGCAGCGCAGGTAAGGTTACCGCCGGTGATGTTCACGCCGGGAGGGGTGGTGTTGGCTGTCACGGTAGTGGTAGCCGTGTCTTTGCAGGATACCGGCCCGAAGGTATTGGTGACGATGAGGTTGTACGTGCCGCCCATCGTCGCCGGATAGGTAGGCTGGTTGCCCACCTGGGTCCATGCGGCATTGGTCCAGCTGTAACTGACGCTCGGGCCGGAGGTTGAGCCGGAACTGTTCAGTGTCAGTACAGGGTTGTTGCAGTCAATCGTTTGAACCGGGCCGATCACAGCGTTGGATGGCACGGAGATGATACTGAACTGCACCACGCTGTCGCAGCCCTGGAAGGATTCGAGTATCTCCTGAAACGGGCCGCCGGAGGCACAATAGGGATTGCCGTTGATGGTCAGGCATGAACCGGCGCAAACGTATTGTGTGCCGATATTGGTCTTGATTTGCTGTTTGATGATGATCTTTTGTTTGATCAAACTGTCGCAGCCGAGATAAGAATCGTAAGGGTCGGATGTCAGGTTATAGGTGCCGGGGAGACTGACCGATTGATAGGGCTGCTCGTCCCAGATGAAGGGCAGGTCTTCGAAGCAAACAACTACATCCGGCTTGACCGTCGGTGGAATGGGTTGATTGATTACGGGCAGGCAGGAGATCAGCGGAGTGGAGCAGGCATTGCCCACCCGTACGCATACATTGCCCCCGGAGTTGCCGAAGGTGACGGTAATGGTGTTACCATCGGGTGCAGGCAGGGTAACGTTGTTGCTGCCGCCGTTGATCTGGGAACCTGCGGGGGTTGTCCAGTTGTAGTACCCGATACCAGCGACTGGAGGAATGGTGTACACGACCTCGGCGCCCGGGCATACCATCGTTGGGCCCTGTGGTACAGCAGGTTGCGAAGGAGCCGGAGGCGATACCGATCCTTCAAGTACCTCGATTTCGTAGTTGCAAATGTCTGCTACCCATCCATCGATCATCAGGTAATAGGTCTGTCCCGGAACAAAGTTGGAATAGGTGAGCGTGAGTGCGCCGCCGCCGCCGCCGCCCGATCCGGGGTTGCAAACGAGTGCGTCATCCTGGCAGTTGGCAAAAAAGGCCGCCTGCAGACCGTCCCCGTTTTGGCAGTTGCTGGTCGCAATATTGATGGTAATGGATTCCGTTCCGGCCACAAATCCAAACCACTGGTCGTTGTGGATGGCGATTTGTCCGCACACGGTGTTGCCGCCCGACGGCGAGCCGTTATTGATGCCCATATAGCCGTCAAAGTTGCAATACACACACGCCTGCTGACAGGCTTCTGCGCCTGGCGGCGGCGGGGTGGGGCAGGGTGGCGCCACCTGGGCATGGAGTTGTTGAAGCGAAAAAAAGAGGTTGAATACGAGAAACAGGCGTAGTGATTGATTCATGAAACTGGGTTTGTAGAATTAATAGATTACCGTTCGGATTAAAAAATCGAAATAAAGATACGGAAATGTGTCAGGACGCTTCCTGAGGGAGGGAAAAATATGGACAATTGTTGTTTTTGCGGAATAAAATGCAAAAACCTCGCATAAATCGCCAAAAAGGAAGGCCCCCGGCATCAACACGCCGGAGGCCTTCGCCATAAAGTACTGTCGGAATGACTTAACGGTACAGGGTTACGTCGCCCTTGTAAAGGATGACTTCACCATCGATAAATTCAATCTCTGCAAAGTAAACGAATACTGCCGGGCCGGCTTTGTCGCCGCGAACGTTGCCGTCCCAACCCGAGCTGATATCGTTGGGTTTGAAATCGTAGTACTCGTGCACCAATCCGCCCCAGCGGTCGAAGACCTGGAACGATTTGATGTTGGTTACCTGCCTTTCATCGCCGAAGATCATGAACAGGTAGTTGGTATTGTCCGACTCCGGTGCAAATATATTCGGGATATAGACATAACGCGTTTTGTCCACGATAACCAGCCGGTCGTCGGTGGCTTTGCAGCCGTTGGCATCAACAATGGTAACCTGGTAGCGGAACGAGTAATACGGTGTGATCTCGCAGTTGTCGCAGAACACAGAATCGAGTAGCGCTTCGGGCTGCACGATGGTTTGTTCCACGCGGTCCGGGTCGGTCGTGATTTCGTCGAGGTTGAGGGTAAGCGAAATGCTTTCTCCCAGGATAATGGTTGTATCAAGACCAAGATCGACGGTAAACGGCTCGGGTTCCTCCACATCGAACGTGGTTTCATATTCGCAGCCGTTGGCATCCTGGATCAGCAGGGTGTGCGGACCCGGAGGCAACGATGTAAATACTGTCGTCTGTGAAAAAGGCCTGTTGTCGAGCATGAACACATACGGAGGTGTACCGCCTTCAACCGAGTTGATGGCAAGCGCGCCGTCTGTTTTTCCGTAGCAGGAAACATCGCGTTTGTCGAGCACTGCACCCGAAGGTGTTGCCGGATCGAGTTTCACCAATACATCCTCTACGGTTGTACAACCGTTTTGGGTATTGGTGACGACAACGAGGTAGGTACCTTGCTGGTTGACCTGCGGATTCTGGGAGGTTGCGCCGGAAAGGATGTTGCCGTCAGTCGTATTCCACTGGTACAGATAGCTGCCTGCGACGGGTACACTTGCGCTGAGCCCTACCTGCGTTGTGGTGCAGTTCAGCTCGTTCGGCGTACCGACATTCACCGTTGGTCCCTGCGTGTCGTCGGCCACCAGGCCGCTGGTCACGTTCGAGCAGCCGGTGGCTGTATTCGTCACAACCACAGTATAGTTACCCGGAACGGTAGCGGCCGGATTCTGCTGTGTGGAGTTAAAGTTCGCGGGGCCCGACCACTGCCAGGTTACCGTCTGAACGTTGGTTGCAGCCGTCAGCTGGATACTCGGAATGGCACAGGTGATCGTCCCTGTCGTTATAGACAGCGTCGGTATGCTGGCATCCGGCACAACCTGGGCCGTAGCAACCGAAGTACAGCCGTTCGACGAGGTCGTTACGAGCGTGTAGGTGCCGGTTTGCGTTACAACTGGATTCGCCTGAGTGGAAGTGAACGTTCCGGGGCCGGTCCAGGAATACGATACGCCTGGTGTCGGTGATCCGCCGATGATTGTTCCGGAGGTGATCGTACAGGTCAGTGTATCGCCCTGTGCTGTTGCGCCGGGCGCTGTGATGTTCTGCAATACATTGTAGGTGAACGAAGAAGTACAACCGCTCGTGGCCGTGGCTACAACCGTGTAATTACCCGGAGCGCCGGTTGCAGGGTCTTCCAAAGTGGAGTTGAAACCGTTCGGGCCAGTCCATTGGAAAGTGACGTTTGGCGTATTAGTTGTTGCGTCCAGCGTTATCGTTTGTACGGTACAGGTCAGCGAATCTGCCACCACGGAGATGTCCGGAATGGTGGGGTCCTGCGTAACCAAAGCGCTTGTTGCTGTTGTACAGCCGTTGACCGGGTTGGTGACGACAAGCGTATAAGTGCCCGGATTGGTTACATTCGGATTTTGCTGGGGCGATGTGTAGCCGCCGGGGCCATTCCAACTGTAAATAACGCCGGGTGTTGTAGAACCGCCCTGCAGGGTGATCGTCGGGAACGTGCAATTCAACAGACCTCCCGTAGACGTCACGCCCTGGGGCGCCTGTATGTCCTGGGGAACGGTGAGTGACGGGGCGGAAATACAGCCGTTTGTGGCAACAACATTAAAAATATAATCTCCCGGGTTGGAAACAATGATGGTATCCTGTAGCGACGAAAAGCCGTTCGGTCCTGTCCAGGCGCCGATAGCACCCGGCGTGGAGATATTCCCAACGATGGTCACATCGGTCACGGCACAGGTAAGCGTTCCGCCGCCTGTGAGCGCGACAGTCGGCGACTGCGTATTTTGTGCGACAAAGGCAGAAGCCGTTGAGGTGCAACCGTTCGGGCCCATGACAACAAGGTTGTAGGTTCCGTCAACCGTTACGGTCGGGCTTTGCTGGGTCGAGGTGTAACTGTTCGGCCCGCTCCAGCTGTAGGTCACACCTGTCGTCGGCGACATGCCGCTGATGATGGCCTGCCCCGAGATACAGTCGATCGTGTCGCCGGTTGCGGTTGCAGAAGGCGGCGTAATATCCTGTAATACAATTACATCGCTGGTAGATACACAGCCGTTCGGACCGGTAATAGCCACCTGGTAAGTGCCGGGCGCCGCAGTGGATGTTGTGGCCGTTGTAGCGCTGAAGTTGTTCGGGCCTGTCCATGCGTAGCTGACGCCGTTAGTAGGCGAAGCGCCGGTCAGGGTGGCGTTCAGGTCGTCACAATCCAGATCGTTTGACGAAGTGGCTGATGAACCTGGAGGCGCCACATCAAGGTCAACCGTTGCTGTTGTCGTGGACGTACAGCCGTTCGGGCCAGTTACCGTCAGGGTGTATACGCCGTCGACGGTAATGTTGGGGTCTTCCAGCGGCGATACAAAGCCGTTTGGTCCGGTCCAGTCGAAGGAGGCGCCGGCTGTGGCTGAAATGCCGTCCAGATCAAGATCAGTAACGGAACAGGTGAGCGTGCCGCCCTGTGCATTGGCATTGGGTGCTGCAATATCCTGATTAACAGTAACCTGCGTCTGCGAAGTACAGCCATTGGCGAGTGTTGCTACCAGAATATAAGGCCCTGGATTGGTTACGGCAGGATCTTCCTGGTTAGAGGTGAAGCCGGCCGGGCCACTCCATGCAAGCCCCTGCAAGGGGGATGCGGAAGCAGTGACCGTAGCCTGAATATCAACCGTAGTGGCCGAGCAGGTCAGGATGTCGGGAGCCGTTGCCTGTAACACAGCCGTTACAGTATCTATGGCTACTTGTGCCGTGCTGGTGCTGGTACAACCGTTGCCGGTACTGGTGACCGTGACGATGTACGCGCCATTGAGCGATACCGTCGGGTTTTGCAGGCCCGAAGTAAAGTTGTTGGGCCCCGTCCAGTTGTAAGTGACCGTAGCCAGCGGCGAATTTGCAGCAATAGGCACTTGCGGATTGGTGCAATCAATAGTGTTGCCTGTGGTGGACGCGCCGGGTTCGGCGATATCCTGGGCCACAACTATTGTTTCGGCATCTGTACACCCGTTGGTTGCCGTAACGGTAAGGATATAATCACCGGGCTCCATTACAGTCGGGTTTTGCAGTTGCGAAGTGAAACCGTTGGGGCCGCTCCAGTCAAAAGTAACAGGCAGATTTGCACTGCCGTTGAGCACCAGGGAAGTGACCGAACAGGTTAAGGTGCCGGTAGTAGAAGACGCGGTCGGCGCATTCTGGTCGGCCATAACATCGGCTGTCGCTACTGAAGTACAGCCGTTGCTCGGATCCGTCACCAACAGGGTGTAGATACCGTCGTCGTTGGTTTGGGGGTTCTGCTGGTTCGATGTGAAGGCATTTGGTCCTGTCCACGACCAGATAACGCCATTGGTCGGCGAGTCGCCTGCAAGGGTAAAGGTCGGGTTGGTACAGGTCAGGGTGCCACCGGTAGCAGCAGCGCCGGGTGCGGCGACATCCAGTTCCACAATGGCATCTGCCTGTGCGGAACAACCGTTGGAAGGATTGGAAACAGTAAGGGTGTAGGTGCCGTCAACAGTAATCGTCGGATCCTCAAGGGTTGAATTAAAGCCGTTAGGGCCGGACCACGATAAAATGACGCCCGGTGTGACCGATCCGCCGTCGAGCATGAGCGACGTAACGGCACAGGTCAGGGTGCCACCGGTAGCCGTTGCGTCAGGCACGTTGGCATCCGGTTGTACGGTAGCCGTAGCAGTTGACGTACAGCCGTTTGACGGGTTGGTAACGGTCAAAGTATATTGCCCGATGTTTGAAACGGTCGGGTTTTGTGCCGGATAGTTGTTGCCGCTTGGGCCTACCCAGTTGTAGGTTACGCCAGGAGTGCCTGAAGAGCCTGTAATCACCGTATTCACGTCAGAACAGGTGATGATGCCGCCTGTGGCTGAAGCGCCCGGCGCTGTATAGTCGCCATCAACAACCGCCGTAGCCGTGCTGGTGCAGCTGTTGACCGGGTCCGTAACGGTCAGGGTATAGGTGCCCGGGTCCGTTACCGCCGGGTCCGCAACGTTGGCTGTGAACCCGTTGGGTCCGGTCCAGCCGTATGTTACACCTGGGGTGACGGAATTGCCGTCAAGGTTAATGTTGATCACGCCGCAGGAAACGGTTCCGCCGTTGGCGGTGGCATTGGGCGCTACGGTATTGCCGGTAACCGAAATTGTGGCTGTTCCGGTGCAACCGTTGCCGTTATTGGTAACGGTAACCACATAGGCGCCTGCCGCATTGGCGGGCGGGTTTTGTTGTGTAGAGGTAAAGCTGTTCGGACCGCTCCATGCATAGGTTACCCCGGAAGCCGGTGTTGCATTGAGCGTGACGATCGGGGCCGGACAGGTGATTGGTCCGCTGACCGTTGCAGCGGCACTTGGCGGAGCATTATCCAGGTTTACCGTTGCCGTTGCCGTGCTCGTACAACTGTTGGTCAGGTTGGTAACTACAACAGTATAGGTACCGTTTACCGTCACGTTCGGGTTCTGGGTACTTGAGGTGAATCCGTTGGGCCCCGTCCAGGCATACGATGAGTTGGGAATATTGGAGTTGCCGTTGATCTGTATAGTGGTGACACTACAGGTCAATGTCCCGCCGGTGGCGCTTGCAACCGGCGGTGTGGTATTACCCGTTACGGTTGCCGTAGCCGAATTGGTGCAGCCGGTGGAGTTGTCCGTCACCACAACGGTATATGTACCTGCGACACCAGCCATCGGATTCTGGGTATTGGCTGTAAAGCCGTTCGGCCCCGTCCATGCATAAGCCGGCATTTGGGCGTTGGTAGTGGCGCCGAGCGTGGCCATGGCGCCCCCGCATCCGATGGTGCCACCTGTCGCTGAAACAGTGGGCATCGTGGTATTGCCCGTGATCACAATCGTATCGGTATCTATACAGAAGTTACCGCCTGCAGAAGCAGTCACAGTCAGAACATAGGTGCCGGGCTGGGTCACGGTAATCGAGTTGCCGGTACCTACCACCATTTGACTCGGCATAATCTTCCAGATTTTACTGCCCGGCGAAGGTGTGGAACTCAGCACGAGCGATGTTGTCACACAGGACAATGCGCCGCCGCCGGTGATTTCCGCTTCGGGGCTCAACAACAGAATGGAAAAGTTGATGATACTGTCGCAACCCTGGTAAGATTCACAAACATGGGTAAAGTTGCCGCCATCGCAATATTGTTCACCACAAATGGTGATACATGAGCCCGCGCAAATGGTTTGCGGGGGCAGGTTTCTAATCAAAAGCGGTTTGACTGTAACCAGTTTTTTTACAATACTGTCGCAACCCTGGTAGGAGGTGTAGGTATGCGCATAGTTACCCGAAACGCCAACGGTTTGTCCCCAGGGGAGTTCATAGGGTGCATCTTCAGCACACACGACAACAGGAGGGAGCTGAGTATCGGGTATTTTCATGATCTGCACGGTTTTGCAGACAAAAGGATTGTCCTGGTCGCAGGAGTTTACCGCCTGCACACAAATCTGAATGGATGTCGGCGGCGGGGCATTCGGTGGAGCGGTAATCTGAACGACATTGCCACCCGGCGCAAACAAAGTAACAGGTGAAGGCTGACCGTTGATCAGGGCGCCGCCTGTGGCCGTCCAGTTGTAAGCGCCGGCGCCGGTTACCGGCGGAACGGAAAGCGTCATGACACCGCCCGGGCAGATTTTCGTCGGTCCCTGGATCGCGCCGATCGGTCCGACGCTCGGGGCCTGTACAGCAGAGGGCGGCACGACGTTGATGGAGAAATCGCACTGGTCGCCGGCATAACCGTCGATCAGCAGGTAGTAGTTGACGCCCGGTGTCAGGGCAGTAGTGATGGATACGGGGGTATTGCCGTTACCGGCAGAACCGCCATTACAGCCACCCGGAACCGGGTTGGAACCGCAGTTTTCATACAGTGCAATCTGTACACCGTTACCGATGATACAGTTAAAAGGTGTTGCGGTAAACGTGGCGCCGGCAGCGCCGGCAATAAATCCAAGCCACTGCTCATTTTCAATCGTTCCGCAAAAACCGGGTGCAAAACCCTGGGAATAGGGACTTGTTGTTCCGGTGTACCCGTTAAAGTTGCAATAGATACAGGCTTCATTACAGTTGTCGGCTGCCGGCGTATCATTTGCCGGGCAGGGATCCGGAACCTGTGCCATCAACGAAAGGCTGGACTGAAGCAGAATACACAATAAGAGTAGTTTTTTTACCATGAATCCGGTAGTTTAAAGCGTTTGAATATTTATGACGCGATAAGCGCTGATACAGCACTTTTCGGGTGAATAGCCTGATTACTAATGATGACTTGCAATTGATTTTCCCGGAGTGAGAAAAGTTTGAAAACAATCGGTTGAGACGAATTCAGATTATTGAATCAGGAAGGCGGCGTGTCTGAAGTGGATGATAAACTGGCCTGCAAAGAAAGGTAAAATTTTATTTTGCGAACTTCTTTACTGACCACTTTAACTGTCCCGCCCAAACGTGCCGAACCCAAATTTTGCCCGGAATACGGGTCGAATATTTGGGGTTTGCCTCCCAATTGCATTTTGATGAATAAAAAAATGTAAGGTTTAAGTATCACATTTTCAGCGAAAAACACTCACATCTCCTTTGTAAACACCTGTCTCCCCATCAATAAATTTCACCACGGCATAATACACATAAACCCCTGGTAAAACATTTTTGCCTCCCTGCTTTCCATTCCAGCCTGCCGACAGGTCGTTGGGTTGAAAATCAAGCGCCTCAAACATCAGCGCACCCCAACGGTCGTATATCCTGAACAGCTCCACCCACGCGACATCTCTGCCCCCGAACACCGTCAACGTGCCGTTTAAGGCACTTTGCGGCGACAATATATTGGGGATATAAACATTCCGGGGTTTTCCAACCTGTACCAAAACGGCATCCGCTGCAATACAACCGTTCGAATCAATCGCCGTAACATTCACATTCCAGGATTGCAGCGGGAAAAATCGTTGATAATCCTTTCCTACAGCTATCGAATCCAGCAGCGGCTTCCATATTATCGTATCCAGGGCGCCGACCGGCGCCGTAGATTCCATACTTAGATACACTGAATCGCCTAACGCTGCCTCGATGGTTGCTCCGAGGTCAATAATTAATTCCGGAGGTTCGATCACCGGCAGTAGCGGCGATGTCCATTCACACCCATTGGCATCCATCAGGGTAATGGTATAATTGCCCGGCTCAAGTCCGCTGAACACAGGATTGGTCCCGAACGCACCGCCGTTTAGCGCGTACAATACGGGCGGGTGGGTGGTTTCAACGGAATCGATCACAATTTTTCCGTTGTGTTCGCCATAGCATCTGACGTTTTGCACCACAATGCTACCCGCACTCGGAGGGTCGTTATCCAGAATCACATTTACATCATCGGAGGCGGAGCATCCTGCCGGGCTGGTGACGATAAGCGTATAGTTTCCGGCATTACTGGCGAACACCTGGGCTGTATTTCCGAAAACAACGCCGTTTGCCAGCCATTCATACGTGATGCCCAGCCCGACGCTGGTGCCGGAACTTCCCAATGCAACGGCGCTTTGGTCACAATTGATCGCCTGGTCTTCCCCGGCATCGGCGACAGGTGGTGCAAGCAGTTTTACTGTTACGGTTGCTGCATCATCCGGACAGGGCGCCAGGGCATCCACCGTGTACAGGAATGTATAGGTGCCTGCAGGTTGCCCTCCCGTCTCGAAGGTGCCGGTGGCGGCAGTGAAACCACCCGGCAATGCAGGCACAGCAGAAGTCTCCGTCCATTTGCCGTTCAGGTTTGGATCGGTAAGAAAATTAATGAGTTGCAACGGCAGCGCTATACCGGCGCAAATTTCAACCGGTTCGTTGGGTATGCCGGCAGATACGGGCGTGCTGACTGAAATCGTGACCGAACCGCTCAGCGCCGTGGTACAAACCGGGCCGATACCGTCCGACACCGAAATCAGGGTGTAGGTAATGGAGGTATCCGGCATAAGGTTGACGGTAACAGGCTGTTGGTTGGTGATCGACAGTGTGTATTGCCCGCCAGTATCATCGGTATAAATAACCTGGAGAGGGAATGTTCCGCTGCCCGAAAATATCAGGGGCGTGTTGTCGCCTTTGCAAATACCGGCATCGCCGGTAAAACCTGCATCGGGCAGGGCCTTCCACTGAACGGGGGCGCCGGGTGCGACCGACAGGCAGGGATCATTCAGGTCTACCAAACCAGCCTGGTTGTTGCCCGCAACGGCAGATATATAATAGGTGACGCCTGTTTGCAGGTTCGCTGTAAAGTCAAATACCGGTTGATCGCCGGTGGCGAGTATGTTTCCGGCATTTGTGCCCGCCTGGTCGTGCAAAATAAACTGGAGAATATCGTCCGGATCAAGGCTTGCGTCGCTGTTCCATACGCCTGTCGCTTGCTCGCCGGCGCAAAACAGGAGCGGCGCCGTTTGCATCGAGCCGGCATCTGTAACGCAATTGCAGTCTTTTGTACCGTTAACCGGAAGGCTGGCACAACCGTTGGCATCCACTATGGTGAAATTATACGGGGTATTGCTGGCGATGGGTACGGAATTGAAATTGTTGCCGGTAAAACTGCCGCCCAGGCCATTAACTGTGTATGGCGCCGTTCCTCCACTTGCCGTAAAGCTGACGGTGTATTGGGTATTGGTGCCGTTGCAGGCTTCGTCGAGGGCTGTAAAAGCAGGCGACTCGTTGAAACTGATACTGACCTGATCTTCGCCCTGGCAAATCACATTCGTCTCTGTCCATTTGAAAACATAGGCGCCGAATGCAGAAACGGTGACTTGTCCATTGCCACTATTCCCGTTGCTGAAAGTCGCCGTGCCAGGGCCGGAAACGAACGACCAGCTTCCGCTGAATCCGCTTGCAACAGCCTGAAGACCAGCTGTTTGACCGCAAACAGCAGCGTCGGGTCCGGCATTCGGGGCCGGGTTTTTGTAAAATACAACCGGCTGGCCCGCCGCTACAGAAAAACACGGGTCGGCCGGATCGGGAAATCCGTTGAGGGGGTTGCCCGCCACCAGCGAAATGAAATACGTTTGCCCGAAATTCATACCGCTTACAAACCCGAACTGGCCGGTTGTGTTTTGGGCAAATACCTGCCCGAGCGCCGGACCTGATCCGCTGTGCAACACCCAGGCCGTCACATCGTTGGCGTCTAATACTGCAGGTATGGCAGCGGGCGATACGGTTAGGGTAGTGCCCTCGCAAGTGCTGAGCGTATCGGGCTGCATGGCGCCGGCATTGGTACTGCAATTGCAGCTAAATGAACCGCTGACAGGCGCTGCGGTGCAACCATTTGCATCAGAAATGGTGAAGTTATAGGTTTGGCCGTTGGGTATCGGAGCCGAGGCAAAAACGGCGCCGGCAACGGGAGTCCCGTTAATGCTGTAGGGCTGGGCGCCTCCGGAAAGGATGAGCGTTACGGTAAAATTTTCATTGGCGGCGTCGCAGGTGCGTTGCAGGTCGTCCAGCACAGGCGATTCATTGAACTGAAGTGTTACCTGATCCGAGCTGGTGCAACCGTTTTCAGTGATGGTCCAGTTGAGGGTGTATGTTCCCTCCAGCGACGCGGTGGCACTGGCAGCAGCGTTTTGCGGGTCGCTGAAATTCAGCGTTGCGCCGGCAGGCGCAGCAGCAACCGACCACATTCCGGCGCCGTTCGGGATATTGCCGTTCAGGAGTATGGTTAGTCCGCAAGTGTCGTTGTCCGTACCGGCATTAGCCAAAGGAAAGGGATAAAAAATCACCGGCTGGCCGGGCGCAACGGAAAGACAGGGGTCGGCAGGGTCGGGGGCGCCGTTCAGGTTGTTGCCGACCACAAAAGATACGTAATACGTGACGCCGTAAGTCATACCCGGCTGAAAGTTGAACGTACCGGTATTGTTTTGTGCCAATACCTGTCCGAGTACTGTCCCGGGATTGTCATGCAGCACATAAGCGCTGACGTCGTCGGCATCCAGACTCTGTCCGCCGAGGTGCTGTGCCTGAATGGTGTCGCCCGGACATGCGCCAATCGTTTGAAGGTTCATCAGACCGGCTTCCGTAATACAGTTACAGTCGAAACTTCCTGTTATTGTCCCTGATATACAACCATTTGCGTCCGTTATGAAAAACGAATAGGTCTGCAGGCTGGGGACAGGATTAGAGGTAAATACCCCGGCGTTTATAGTGCCGCCTGCTGCTGTATAAGGCGGCGTACCACCGCTTACGGGGAACGAAACGGTGTAGTTTTGATTGTTGCCGTCGCAAACCAGGCTTACCGGGCCTGTGGCCGGCGGTGCATTAAAGTTGACGGTCACCATATCCGTATCCTGGCAGATCGCATTGTTTTCTGTCCACAGGAAATTGTAGGTACCATATACGGTTACCGAAACGGCAGTTGCAGCCGAAGCGGCATTGCTAAATGTGGCAGTTCCGGGCCCGCCAATACTGCTCCATACACCGCTGCTTCCGCCGATACTTTGTACGGCCTGCAGCGAAAAGGCAGTGTCGCAGACCGAACCGCCCGGACCTCCGTCAGCAACGGGTTGTGCGTACACGGCAACCGGGAAGCAGTCCTGAGGGCCTGTTCCGCACCCGTTGGTTGCGCTGACACAAACATCCCCGCCCGGTGCGCCCGACCAGTTTACTGTGGCTGCCGTTGTATTTTGTCCCGATACCAGGGCCCCGTTGGCTGAAACCGTCCAGGTATATCCTGTGGAATTGTTAACAGGCAGGATAGTATAGGCGCCTGTGGTGCCGGAGCAGAGTGCCGTGTCGCCGGATACGAGTGGCTGGGGAGGCAGGGCGTTGATCTGTACCGGCAGGCACATGTCCTGCCCCGCTCCGCAACTGTTGGTCACGTTGACACAGACATTTCCGGAAGTTGAAGTCCCCCAGTTGACGCTTATACTGTTCGTTCCCTGGCCGGATACGATACTTGCCGGCGCATCGACCGTCCAGTTATAGGAGGTCACACCGGCAACAGGTTGAACGGTGTATGTTTCTGTACTGCCCTGGCAGGCGGCAGTTGCGCCCTGGGGCTGGGCCGGATTGAGTGTCGAACCGGCTGTCACATTCAGGCAGGTTTGCGGGCTGGAACCGCAGGCATTTACGGCCGCCACACAGATATTCCCACCGTTTACAGCGTTCCAGTTGACGCTGATACCGGCAGTGCCCTGCCCTGAGACGATGGTTGTGCCAGCCGGGACCGTCCAGTTATAGGATGATGCATTGGCGACAGGGCTTATCGAATAACCGGCGACCTGGCCGGGGCAAATGGTATCCGGGCCCGTTATGGCTGCCGGTGTATTGGGCACATTCTGGCTACCAGTTACGGTAGTGCTGGTGGAGTCGCAGCAAGTAGCATTTCCGCTGGTGCGGCAAACCAGGAGCTGGTAATCGCCCGGTGCATTTACCGTTGCGTTGATGCCGGTAGAAGGGCCGACGATATTGCCGCCGTTGCTTGCGGTCCATTGGTATGTTACACCGATACCTATGGTAGAACCGGCGCCCTGTAGCACCACGCTGTTTTGAGCGCAGGACAATTGTGGCGGTGGAGACGCGATATTCGCGATCACGATCATTTCAGTGAGGTGCAGCGTAACGATGCTGTCGCATCCCCCGGCATTCATAAACGTTTCAACGTAATTCCCCTGCCCGCAGGCCGATTCAAACCCGGGTGTCTGCGAACATTCATCGGGGCAAACCATTTCATTGATCGTGGCAAAACTGGGTTGCACCACAGTGAGAAAAAGCGTGGCTGTATAAGGGCATCCGTTTTGGGTAAGGTTTCTGACATAGGTGCCCGACTGGCAGTAAGACTGGTTGAAAAACAGGTAGCATTGCGGTGCACAGATAGTCTGGTATTCTTCAATATCCGGCGGCAGCGCATTGATGGTGACGTTGACACAGTTGGCGGTAATTTTTCCGCAAAACGGGGGCGTGGTGGAGTTCAGTTGAGCCGACAATTGTGTGGTCGTCAGCGATCCGTTCGGGGCGGGGATATCTCCTTCGTTGGCCAGCAGGTACGACAGGCCGCAAACCGTGTAATTGCCAGGCGGATAACCCATCAGATTGGCATCCGGCTCGTAACCCTGAATAACGCCACCGGCGCCGCTGACGACATAGGTATAGCCATAATCGGACGAAGGGGGCGGCGAGTTGGGCGGCGCATAGGTGGGCGGCAGGTTCAGGTCGAGCGATGCAGCGCCTTCACATGCTACCACATCGGGCTGCAGCAGGTTGCCGGCATTGGCGGCACAGGAAAAACAGTTGATGCCCGAAGGATCGCAAAATATAATTTCATAGTTGAAAAAATTACCCACGTCTATGGCCTGGCCGTCGATAACCGTCAGGGTCCACTGCCCGTTGACAGAGCCGGAGCTAAAATTTTCCAGGCACCCGGCAGCCGGATAATAGGACCCGGAATAGTTGCCGAAGAGTCCCCAAGGCTGGTTATTGTTCCAGGTCGGGCTGAAACCAGGGTCCGGGTTGGCAGGGTCGCCGCAGGGCACAAAACTGACGTTCCAGGTCGTGAAGTCCGTTTCGCCAAAAAAGCCGATCGGGCCTACCAGGGTAACCGTTTGTCCGGCCGGCGAAGTCAGCGTAATCTGAAGGTCGCCGAGATATTCGTGATCAAAGGAGAGGTTGACGCCGCACACCCCCTGACCGTTCTGTCCCAGGGTCGGATTGTCGGCATTTTGTATCTGGATGTAAAATTGCCCGGTAAAACCGTCGGGCATGAATTGCGGACAGTTTGTGCATACGCACGGCCCCTGTGCCCCGGCAGGGGTTGTCAATATTATGGGGCAAAAAAACAGTAAGAAACGGCAACAGGTGAGGATCAGGGAGCTTGGGAGATGTGCGTAAAGATTAAACATGAACGGTTAATTTGTTTGAAAGGCCACAGCCTGATCAATTGTTTTGAACTGATTGTGTTTTTGTCAGAAAATCCGACTATTATTCGGATTATTAAGGCAGATAATTTTTTGGGGAAAGGTAAAAAATGAACGATCAAACTTTGCCAAAAATATGCGTGGCTGCGGGTTTATCATTTACGCATTGGCTTCCTCCATACTTTTGTAATAAAATCGCGGAGAACATGCAAACATCAGGGTGTTTATGCTGTTCTCCTGCCTGATTAATTGGACACAAGATGAAGTTTTGCCGTTTTTCGCTGCTTTTGGGGCTGATAATTTCGGGTTGCACGGGTGGATTTGCCCAGGCTGGAACATTTATACCGGGAGAACTGCTGGTCAGTCTGCAACCCCGGACTGCGCCTGACGGCCTGGCCCGGCAAATACAGGAGCGGCTTTCGACCGAAACGAAGGTGGAAGGAAAAGTAGCCAATATGTTGAATATCTGGATGCTGCGCACGGTTCCCGGCAAGGAACAGGAGGTTTTACAGTGGCTGCAAACACAGCCCGAGGTTCGATTTGCACAACTAAACCATATCCTGGAGCGTCGCATTACCGCTTTTCAGAATATTTTGCCCGATGACCCTTTCCTGCCTCAGCAATGGCAATATGTGAATACCGGAGCAAATGGCGGGGCGCCCAATGCAGATATGGATGCAGACCTGGCCTGGAATATTGCAACCGGTGGCCGCACGCCTGCCGGCGATACGATTGTCCTTGCTGTGATTGACGGCGGCATCGAACAATACCACAGCGATCTTGCAGAAAACCTCTGGAAAAACTACGCAGAGATACCGGATGATTATACCGACAACGACGGAAATGGATACATTGACGACTACCTGGGCTGGAATGTGGTGGCCGGAAACGATGATATTTCGGGCAGCAGCACTGTTCACGGTACCTCTGTAAGCGCCGTCGCAGGAGCAAGGGGAAACAATGGCCTTGGGATTACCGGCGTCAACTGGGATGTGCGAATTATGTTTGTTGCCGGTGGGAACACTGTCGCCCATATCCTGTCTTCCTATGATTATGTGCTGAATGCCCGAGAGCGCTACAATGCTTCCGGCGGTACGGAAGGCGCCTTTGTCGTCGCGGTCAATTGTTCCTGGGGCATCAATTACGGCCAACCTGCCAATGCTCCCCTGTGGTGCGCTGCCTTCGATTCGCTCGGACAGGCCGGGATACTCAGCGTTGCCTCTACTGCAAATATTCCGCTCAACGTTGATGTATATGGCGACCTGCCCACGGCATGCGCCAGTGATTTTCTGGTTGCTGTCACCAGTCTGAACAATGCGGACCAGAAAGCCCCGATGGCAGCATGGGGGCCAACGCATATAGACCTGGGAGCATACGGGCAGGATATTTTCGGTACCGGAGCCGAAGGTATCTACGGTTCCTTTTCGGGCACCTCCTACGCAGCGCCGCAGGTGACAGGCGCCATTGGCCTCCTGTATTCGGCGCCCTGCGCCAATCTTGTTGCCATGGCGAAGGCAGATCCTGCTGCAGCGGCACTTTTTGTAAAAAACCTGCTGCTCAGCAGCAGCACTCCCAATAGTGCCATGCAGGGGATAACGGTGAGTGGCGGACGCCTCAACCTGTATTCCCTTTTGCAGGATTATGAAGACCAGTGTGTGGCCTGCCCGGCGCCTTTGGCCCTGACAACCGGTGCTGTTACTTCCGATTCAGCGGTGCTGAAATGGACTGAAGTTGCCGGCCCTGCATCCGTCAGCCTCCGGTATCGCCCGCTTGGGTTTACAGACTGGATAGTGCTGAACATGGTGGAAAGTCCATATTTGCTCGACGGATTGAACGCATGTACGACCTATGAGTTTTCCCTCGCCGCATTTTGCGGGCAGGACGGGACGAGCGACTGGTCGCCCGCTGAAACATTCCAGACAGACGGTTGCTGTGTGCCGCCCGATGCGCTCTGGGCCGACGGCGTCAGCACATCCACGGCTACGGTTTCCTGGAATCCGCTGACGGCAGCAGATGCCTACCGGCTGCGTATACGCTCCGGCCCGAATCCTGCCTGGCAGTACTACGATGTTGTCGTAACCACGCTTGCCCTGCAAAACCTGGATGCCTGTACCAACTATGAAGTTCAGGTTCAGACCCATTGCGACACCGGATGGACCATTTATTCCAGCCCTTTTTTCTTCCTGACTGCCGGATGCGGCTCCTGCAATGATATGGAGTATTGTACCGCAAAGGCCGATCATTCGGAATACGAATGGATTGCTGCCGTCGGGATAGGAAGCTGGTACAACGATTCGGGAAACAACAACGCTCAGGGCTACGAGGATTATACCGGTATGTTGCAAAACACGCTTCAACTGATGCCGGGAACGATTGAACCTGTCGCCATTATACCGGGCTTTTCCAGTTCCGCTTACAAAGAATTTTTCCGGATTTATATTGATTTCAATATGGACGGCGATTTCAGCGACCCTGGCGAAATGGCTTTCGATCCGGGCTGGGCGACCGATGATCCGGTCTACGGCGAAATGTCGGTGCCTTCGTTTTCTGCTCCCGGACTGACCCGTATGCGGGTAATGATGAAGTATAAAAGCGGCAATAGTTTGCCGCCACAGGCTTGTGAGGACTTTGGATTTGGCCAGGTTGAGGACTATTGTGTCCAGTTGTCATTCCCGGTTTCGGCAGACGAACAACCTGGCCAGTCCCGAAATGCGCTTCATTTTTATCCTCAACCGGCAACAGGTTGGGCACGTTTTGATATTCCGGGCAGCAGGTCGGCAGGTGACTGGTTGGTGTCTGTGTGCGATGCCACAGGGAAAGTCCTGTTCACAGGAATTATCCCCTCCGAAAATGGCGTCGGTGAAATCCGGACTGCCGACTGGCCTTCAGGTGTTTATTTAATACGCGCGGAGCAAAACGGCAGGTCGTACAGCGGGCGTCTGTTGAAACAGTGATGATTCCCTAGCGAATCACCGTGACGTCTCCGGAGAATATTTCCGTGCCGCCATCGATATATTCCACCTCTACCACATAGACATATACCCCCGGATTGACGAATTTTCCCTTTGCCTTGCCCCTCCAGCCAAACTGCGGAGCGTTGGGTGCGAAATTTTTATTTTCAAACACCAACTCTCCCCATCGGTCAAATATCTGCATGGTTTTCACACCCCTTACCTCCGGTCCGGCGAATACCGTAAAGGCGTCGTTGGTCTCGGTAGATTCAAGCCGGATGATATTCGGGAGGAACACCCTTTTGGTCCTGTTAACGGCGACCAGCAATTCATCGGTCGCCGTACAACCGGAAGTGTCGGTTACCGTAATTGAATAATACTGACTTTTGGGTGGCCAGGCGTAGGTGATCAGCGAATCGGGTGTGTTCAAATAATCTGTGGGCTGCCAGATAAAAGTATCTATTGCTGTCGAATTGGTCACAGCCTTGATCAGGGCACTGTCGCCGAAGCTGACGGTGATATCCGGGCCAAGGTTCACGTTTATTGGCAACGGATCAATCAGGGTCACTTCCTTTTCAGTGATACACCCGTTGATATCGGATATTTCAAGCAGATAATCGCCTGCGGCGAGCGACCCTGTATGGACGGGGAAGGTGTCAATAATCTGGCCGGGTAATCCGTTGATACCCAGGGTGTACGGATCTGCTCCGCCCTGAATAGAGGTTATGGTAATGGAACCGTCCCGGCCTCCAAAACATCCCGGCGATTTGAACGCCAATTCGATGGCAAGTTCGGGGGGCGCTGTCAGGGTAAAAGAATCGATAAGCATACAGCCTGTCTGATCGGTCAGGGTGACGGCATATTTGCCCGGCTTGAGGTTTTTCAGTTGAAGTCCGGTGAGTCCATTGCTCCAGTTTGCTGTAATTGGCGGGATGCCTCCCGTCAGGGTAAGGCTAATCGACCCGTCGTCGCCGTTCGGGCAGCTGACATTAAACCCGTTGTAATCGGAAAGGGCAGCGATGGCTGCCGGGGTAGATACGGTGATCGTTGCCGGTGTTCCGATACTTGGCGGACAGGTATTGCCCGCTGTTACGAGGGCAGTGATGGTATAGGTGGTTGTCGAACCGGGGCTTACGTTTACTGTTGCGCCGCTTTGTACGCCGGTCAGTTGTATCGGCGCCGGCCCCCCGCCTATCGTCACGTCGTAGGAGGTCCCGCCTGTCAACACCAGTCCAAGCGTTGCCGTATCGCCACCGCATATGGTGGCATCGCCAATGATGCTGCCGCCTGGCGGCGGAGTGATGGTCACAGTGGCCTGGCCGCTGACGGTGCCGGGGCAGAATTTATCCATCACAGAGACCAGGGTGAATATTTGCGATTGCTGGACGTTGTTTGTCGTGATATTGAACATATTTCCCGGCGCTGCAATCTGCGGCTGCGGGTTGTTGTTGATGGCATACACGAACGAATAAGAAGGTGTGCCGGTAAACAAAATTTTAAAGGCGGCACTATTGCCTGCACAGAACGTGGTGTCGCCGCTCAGGGTAGCCGTGGGGGCGTCGTGGAAGGCTACCGGAAGTCCCGGCGAAATAGACAGACAGGGGTCGGTCACGTCAACATTGCCGGTACCGTCGTTGTCGCCGGCAATTGCTGCGATGAAATAGGTGGTACCTGCGACCATGCCCGGCTGGAAGCCAAACTGCGGGGTATTGCTGACGGCTATGATTCCCGCCGGCAACAACGTTACATCCTCATACAGAATATATTGCAGCACATCGTTGGCATCGAGATTCTCATTCAGCGGCGGTTGCACGCTTACCAGACCTGATGGCAGGCAGGCATCGGCTGTACCTGTTGCCAGGGTACCGGCTTCGGTATCGCACAGGCAGTCGGCCTCGCCGGATATGGTCAGCGAACAACCGGAAACCGGGTCGGTCACGGTTACGTTGTAGGGCAGGTCGGCAGCGATCGGATTGGAGGTAAAAGTGCCTCCAGAAAAGGTTCCTGTCGCCCCGGTGACGACATACGCCGGATCCGGATCCGGGCCGTTATCGATGTCAAAAGTCAGAATATACGTTTGTGCCGGATAATTACACGCCACCTGCACATTCGACGAATCGAGTATAACGACATCCACTGTTGCGCTTCCGCTTACCGTTCCGGCGCAGCCGCCGCCGCTGGCACTGACCAGCGTGTAAGTGGAGGATACGGAAGGCATCAACAGCAGAGAATATGGATTCTGACTCGTAGTTATTTGTTGCTGGGTGGTATTATCGGTATAGGTAAAGGTATAAGGCCCATCCCCGGTAAATTGTACCGTTATATCTGTTTCCCCGCCGTTGCAGGTGTATTCCATGCCGAGTATTTCAGCCGTCACGGCCTGGCGCCAGCTAACCGTCGGCCCTGGTTTGATGGAAAGGCAGGGGTCGTTGAGATCAACACCGGCGCCAAGCATATCACCTGCGATAGCCGCGATATAATAGGTGGTGTTGGGCAACATCGTTCCGGGGATAAAACTGAAATTCGGGCTTGTACTGGTGGCCAGGATCGTCCATGCCGGGGGGGCAGGCGCCGTAGCCAGCACATAGATCAGGGCGTCGTTGGGATCGAGTACGGTATCGGAAGGAATGGGGAGGTTTACTGCCTGATCGTTGCACAATACCAAAGGAGTAAGGTTGAGCGTGCCGGCATTGGTAGAGCAGGAGCAGATGACGCTTCCACTGACCGTATCCTGATCGCAGTTGTTCACATCGCTGAGAATGGCCGTGAATGCGGTTCCCGAAGAAATAGGATTACTGACGAACTGGCTGCCGTTGACCATGCCGGTAATGCCGTTCACCGTGAACGGCGCCACGCCGCCCAGAATATCGAACGCAACCACATAGGTCTGGGTGATCGAATCGCAGGTGGTTTGGACATTCGATATGGCAGGCGCGCCCCAGATACCAATGTTTACCGCTCCATTGGCCATTCCGGTCGAACAGTAGAAATCACTGACACTGTCCAGCTGGATCACGGTGTTCTGGTTGTAACTGCTCGTCCAGGAATAGGTGTTGTTGATAATCCCGCTGACCGGCGCCTGCGGCACACCAAAAATGCTGGAAGTAAAGGAAAATGGCGGTGTGCCGCTGAAATTCACCGTAAGTGTCAGCAATTCATTCTGACAAATCAGGGTATCCTGTCCAAAGATTGTAGCGGTTGGTAGGGCGTGGAACTGGACCGGCGTACCAGTGGCGACAGACAGGCAGGGGTCAAGCAGGTTGATCTGCCCGTTGCCATCCGGGTTGCCGGTTATGGCGGAAATGTAATAGATCGTATTGGTTTGCATGCCGGTCTGGAATGCAAACTGCGGGGTACTGCTCCATGCCCAAATGGTACCGACCGGCTGTCCGGCATTGGAATGGAGGATGTACATCAAAATGTCGTCGTTATCGAGTGTCTGGCCCGCAACCGGAGGCACGCTGACAGAATCGGTGGCACATACGGTGACCATAGTCTGGTCCATGGTTCCGGCGTCGGTGACACAGCTGCAATTCGGCTGACCGGAAATATTGGTCTGTCCGCACCCGTTGGCATCGCCAATATCAACGGAGTAAGGGCTGCTGATGGGTATGGGGACACTGGTAAAGACATTGCCGTTAAACGACCCCATTGCGCCTGTAACCGTGTAGGGTGGAGGACCCGAAACGGTGAACGAGAGTTGGTAGGTCATGGTGGCAAAATCGCAGAGGGTCGTATCGTTCGTCACCAGCGGCGGTGTATGTACCACTACTACCGCCGTGTCCGTTGCACTGGCCGTACACCTGCTGTCGCCGACGGAAATCAGGGTTATCGTCGTGTTGGCAACAGGCTGTATGGATAAATTGAAAGTGGAGTTGGGGATATTGGTGGCAGTGGGTTGAGTTACGCCATTCAGGGCCCAGGTCAGCGAAAACGGCGCCACACCGGTCATGGTTACCGGTACAACAGCCTGTGCGCCGGCACAAATGGTATCGCCTGCGCCCAGTTGGGCAGTCGGTGTGGGGAAAAAGGTGACAGGCGTGCCCTGTGCGATCGAAAGACAGGGATCGGCAAGGTCTACATTGCCGCTGCCGTCGTTGTTGCCGGCAATGGCTGAAATATAGTAGGTGGTTCCGGGCGTCATGCCCGCCTGAAAGCCGAAAGAAGGTGTAGTGCTCCAGGCAAGGATAGTGCCGATGGGCAGCGCCGGATTGGTGTGCAGGATAAACCGCAGGATATCGTCGCCGTCGTTAATAAAGTCGTTGTTAAACAGCGCTGTGGCAGTATCTCCGACACAAACGGTGATCGCAGCCAGGTCCATTGACCCTGCATCCGTGATGCAGTTGCAGTTGGACGGACCGCTGACGGTCACGTCGCCGCAATCATTGGCATCATGGAAAACGATGTTGTAGGGTGCTCCGGTCGGAATAGCAGTGCTGGTAAAATGGTTGCCCGTAAAACTGCCGCTGCCGGTAACGAGGGTATAGGGTGGGGTAGCGTCCAATATATCGAATTCAACCACGTAAGTGCCGGCCACAAGATTGCAGTTCAAATCCAGGTTTGCATACGTCGGCGCATAGTTGACCGTGATGGTCGCTGTGCCCATGGGTAAGCCCACACATCCCGGCGACTCCACACTGATCAATGCGTAAGTCGTTGTAGTCGTGGTGATTACCGGAATAATATACGGGTCGTCAAAGGTCGTATCGGGCTCCTGTGCAACACCGTCTATGGTATAAATGATGGTAAATGGCCCTGTTCCGTTGAAATCGACCATCACGGTCGTATTAGCCGAATCGCAGAAAGTCTGGTCTGTCGAAAGGGTCGCGCCCGGCGGTGTGAACACAAACACGAATGCCTGGCCGGAAACGTTGCCGTCGCAGGTGCCGTTGGTTATACTGACCAGTTTGTACGTAGTACCGATATTCGGCTGAACATTAAAGGTATAGGGGTTGATGCTCGTCGTAATGGCGGGCTGGTTGATGTTGTTTGCAGCATAAACAAAGGTATACGGGCCTGGGCCCAGGAAACTGACCGTAATGCTGATGCTGTCGCCGCCCAGGCATATCTGGCCACCGCCGGAAATCGCAGCGGAAACGGAGGGGGCAATGTTGACCGTTGCCGTACCCGAAAAAGTGCCCGTACAACCGTTCGAACTCACTGAGGTAAGCGCATATGCGGACGAAGAAGCCGGCGTTACGGCTAGAATATAAGGGTCATTTGATGTTGTGATCGTATCGGGGTTGATGCCATTCGTAGTGTAAATGAATGTAAACGGTCCGCTGCCGGTAAAGTCGATGCTCAGCAGGGCTGTATCGCCCGGACAGATCATGGTATCGCCGCTGATAACGGCAGTTGGCGGCGTGCCGACAGTTACGATATATGTACCGTTCGCCTGACCGTTGCAACCGCCGCCGCTGACACTGACCAGCGTGTAGGTCGTGGGGACAACCGGCGATACAGTTAGCGTGTAATTGGAAAGCGGGGTTATGATCGGCGGCTGGCTGACCCCGTTCACTGCATAAACAAAGGTATAGGGCGAGGGACCGGTTAAAGCGATGTTCAAATTGACGTTTTGGCCGTTGCAAATGTTTGCATTCCCGCTGGCAAGCGTTGCGGTCGGACTCGGATTTACCGTAACAATTGCTGTGCCCTGCGCCGTCCCGCTGCATCCGTTGGCCGACACCTCTGTTAGTTCATAAATCGTTGTTGTAGAAGGGGCTATGATGAAAACAAACGGGTTCGCCGATGTGCTGACCGGGCCTTGCGGCACCCCGTCTGCTGTATAGTTAAAGGTGTATGGGCCCGGTCCGCTGAAATTGATCGTCAGTGGCGTGCCCTGCCCCGCACATACCGTCGCGTCGCCCGAGAGGGTACCTGTAGGTGTGGCGCCAACCACCACGGTAAATACGCCGCTTACAGTGCCTGTGCAGCCGTTGGCCGTCACACTGGACAGGGTATAATTGTAAGTGCCCGGATTGGGCGATACGGTAAGGGTATAACTTGGTCCTGCCGTCGTGATAGACGGCTGGTTGATGCCGTTGATCCGGTAAATAAAGGTGAACGGACCGGTTCCGGTGAAATCAATATTGATATCGGCATTCTGGCCCGTACAGATGTTGGCGTTTCCGGGGGTAATGGCCGCAGTTGGCGTCGGCGTGACATTGACATTGGCGCTTCCGTTGCCGCTCCCTGTGCATCCGTTGGCTGAAACACTTACCAGACTCACCGCTGCACTGGCCATAAGCGGTACATTCAGAACATAAGGATTGTTGTTGGTCGTGATGGACGGCTGGTCAACGCCGTCAATGGCGTATACAAAGGTAAAAGGCGCTGTTCCGCCGGTAAAACTTACGGAAAAGACGGCGTTTTGTCCCTGGCAGATATTGGCGTTGCCCGTCAGGGTCAGGTTGCCGCTCGCGGCCGGGTTGGCCGTGACGTTAAATACCTGGGGGGTGCCCGTACAGCCGTTCGCGGTAGCGGTGACGGTAACGGTTGCCGTCACCGGAAATGGAATCACCGGTACAGGGACGTTTATATCACCGCTGCCGTTAACGCCGGGGCCGGGGATGGGTACGTTTGCCGTCCAGTTATAGGTAGCGCCGGGATTATTTCCAGTAAAATTGACGTTGAGGATATTTCCCGAGCACACAACGAAGTTCCCCGGGTTGTTCACGGTCGGGTTGGGATTGACCGTTATGGTAAAAGTTTCCGGCGTGCCCACACAGCCGGGCACGCTGGGCGTGACGGTAATGGTGGCCACTTGCTGGGTCGTAATACTATTGGGAGGGGTAAAACTGATATTCCCGTTTCCGGAAACCCCCAGTCCGATACCGGGGTTATCATTGGTCCATGCAAAAGTGGGGCCTCCGCTGCCGGTGAAGTTGACCGTTACCAGTTGATTGGCGCAGGTGACCACGTCGGCAGGCGGGTCGACCGTTGGTGGCGGGGTGCCTGTAACCGTCACATTGTCAAACCAATACATTTCTGCGGCTGCTTTATTGGCAGGCCGGATACGGATGCGGATCGTATTTCCGGTAAGGCCATTGACGGTGGCTGTGCCGGAAGCGCCGCCGCAAACGTAAGTGAACAGGATAAACGGTCCGCCGTTCAGGCTGTATTCGAACAGCATCTGGTCGTGTCTGTTGTCGATATTGGCCAGGTTGGAACACCCGAAAAAGGGACCGCCGGGCTCACATTCCATGACCCCGGTCCATCCGTAAGCCGCTGAAATGGATACAGAGCAGGCGCCACTGATGTCTATCTCGTTGGTGAGCCATTCGTTGTCGTTGCCTCCGCCGGTGATGCAGCAAGGCGCTCCTTCCATGTCGATCACTTCAAATCTGCCGTTTTGCACGCCGGCAAATGATTGAGGCGTGCCATCACAGTCGGTAAAATTTTGTGACCAGCCCTGGTTGGCGCCGCTGAAGTTTTCCTGCCAGATGATCTGGGCGGACAGGGTACTACTGGAAAGGGTCAGGTGAACGAGGACAAAAAGTAAATGGGAATAGCGGATTGACATAGCAAAGAAACTGAGATTCTATCGGTTGAGTTGGATTAGGATGGATGCTTCTTCAAGTGGATTCCGAATTTCGGGCGGCTAAGGTATGGCAAAAAGACGCATCACTTTAACGGATAACAGTTAAGGACTTGGACTTAGCAAAAAAATTACACTTGTTAGCATTCCCGGGGCCTCCCTGCCGCCTTGTTGTGTACCTTTACGCGGCATATTTCAATCCGCAAAATGCTTACCGAAATCCTCCGGGAACTTTCCGCTTCTAATGTTGTACTGGTTGCCGTTTCCAAAACGCACCCTCCCGGTCGTATCCTTGACCTGTATCATGCCGGACAGCGCATATTCGGCGAGAACCGCGTTCAGGAGATGCTGGAAAAACACACGGCGCTGCCCGCAGACATCGAATGGCACCTGATTGGCCATTTGCAGACAAATAAAGTGAAATATATCGCGCCTTTTGTTCGTATGATCCAATCGGTCGACAGCCTGAAGCTGCTGGAAGAGATCGACAAACAGGCCTTGAAAAACGGACGCATTATTGACTGCCTGCTGCAATTTCATATCGCCGGAGAGGAGACGAAGTTTGGCATGGATTTGCAGGAGGCTACCGCATTGCTTGCCAGTCCGGAGTTCCGGAGCCTGAACAATGTCAGGATTTGCGGGGTGATGGGTATGGCAACCTTTACTGAAGACCTTGCGCAGGTGCGGAGCGAGTTTCGCACGTTACGGGCTATTTTTGAAAACCTGAAACAGGCTTTTTTCTCCGGAAAACCGTATTTCAGGGAGATATCAATGGGAATGTCGGGCGATTGGCGGCTGGCGGTGGAGGAAGGCAGTACCATGGTGCGCATCGGAAGCCTGATCTTTGGAGATCGACAATCATATTAACGGATGTAATATCCAGATCATAAACATCGGGGTGGAAAACGGACTCCCACCCTACATTTTTCCCGAACACAATTTACATGCTTAGAACATTTTTCCTGCTCACATTAACCCTTATCCTGCCTGTATTTTCCCACGCTCAAGTTATTTCCATTGCTCAGGCCCGGTCGCAACCTGCCGGTTCAACCGTTACCGTGCGCGGTGTGGTGACCAACGGCGACGAACTGGGCAAGATTCGCTATCTTCAGGATGGTACCGCCGGCATTGCGGCCTTTCCCGGCGCCGGTTCGGCTCCCGGCTTTGAGGCGACCGTCGTGTCGGGCGACAGTATTCAGGTGACCGGCACACTGGTCGTTTTTCACGGACTGCTGGAGATCAGCCCGATTACCGACTGGCAGGTGGTCAGCAAAAATAATCCGCTGCCGGAGCCTAAATCTATCACACTGGCAGGCATTTCCGACGCTCTGGAAGGCCAGTTGGTGCGTATTGATTGCGTTAGTTTTAACGATGCGGGAGGTGTTTTCACCACTTCCGGCACCTATGGAATAGTGGATGGCAACGGTGTGGCTGCCGATGTGTATATTCGTGCAGGGCACCCCTTGCAGGGTACGCCTGTTCCCCCCGCCACCGTTAACCTTACGGCAATTCTCTCCGAATACGATGATTTTCAATTGCTTCCGCGCGACGCCGGCGACCTTGTTGCGTCGCCGTGTTTCTTCTTCACGGAAAAACCGGACCAATCGGATATCCAGAAAAACAGCTTCACCGTCAGTTGGAAAACCAATCAGGTTTCATCGGCCACCCTGCGTTACGGAACGACGCCAACGCCTTCCAACGAGATCGCGCTGCCCATGCTGACGCTCACGCATACCTATTCGCTGAATGGCCTGCAGCCGGGTACGATCTATTGGATACAGATAGAAGCCAAGCACAACGGAGATGTAATACAATCTGAAACGATCCCTTTTGCTACCCAGTCTCTATCCTCAGGGGCAATAAAAGTCTTTTTCAACCATGCCATCGACGAGTCATCGGCCAATGGCCTGACACCTGCGGGCCAGAGTTTCAATGCGGTGCTGGATGAAACACTTGCCCGTATTGCCGGCGCACAGCAAACGATCGATGTATCGGTTTACAACAACAACCGGATAGACATCACCAACGCCCTGAAACTGGCGCATGCCAACGGTGTGCGCGTCCGCTATGTGGCGGCCATCGACGGCAGCAGTCCGGCACTCAACCCCGCCCCGCCGTTCCCTGTCATTTACGGCAACAGCGCCGCTCTCATGCACAACAAGTTTATGGTCATCGACGCGGACCTGACCGACCAGTGCTGGGTGATGTCCGGATCGATGAACTGGACCACCGGCAATATGACCGAAGATTTTAACAATACACTGTTTATTCAGGATCAGTCGCTTGCACGGACCTACCAACTCGAATTTGAAGAAATGTGGGGATCGTCGGGCAATTTTCCAGATAACGCCAACAGCCGTTTCGGCGCTGCCAAAAAAGACAACACGCCGCACAAGTTCATCATTGGCAATATACCCGTGGAATCCTGGTTTTCGCCATCCGACAGGGTGACGAACCGTATTACCGAGGCGATCCAGACGGCCGATTCGGAGGCTCTTTTTGCCCTGCTTACCTTTACCAAAGACGAACCGGCCAATGCCCTGATCGATGCCTTCAACAACGGCGTCCAGGTCAGGGGCATGATCGAAAATACAGGCGATCAGGGTACCGAATTCAACTACCTCATTTCGCAGGGCGTAAATGTGCAGCACCACAGCCTGGGCGGAACGCTGCACCACAAATACGGCGTTATCGACGCCAGTTTGTCGGGCTCGGCGCCACTTGTCATCACCGGTTCGCACAACTGGACGTTCTCGGCAGAAACGGCGAATGATGAAAATACGCTCATCATCCATGATGCCGATATTGCCACCCTGTACAAAGCAGAATTTGAACGGCGGTGGGTGGAGAATACCACTTCAACGAAAGCCCCTGCCGGGCAATCTTTCCAGGTTTTCCCCAACCCCGCTACCACATCGATTGCGATAACGGGGGGCATGCAGGGCAAGGTGAGCATATGCGACGCTACCGGTAAGGAGTACCTGTACGACCTGCTGCACAGCAGCGGAACGACCAGCCTTTCTGTGGCACAATTACCTGTCGGACAGTATTTTGCCATTATCAGGACGAGCCATGGCACGACGACCGTTCCATTTCAAAAAGTTCAGCGTTGAGCAGGCTGATGTTGCGCACCCTGTCGGCACCGACGGGGTGCTGCTCGGCGCCTGGGCCGATATCGAAGGCCGCAGCAGCGCGCTCGATATCGGTACCGGCACAGGGCTGCTGGCATTGATGCTGGCGCAGCGGTTTGAAGCGGCGGGGTCGCAGGATTATTCTATAGATGCGGTAGAGATAAACAGTGCGTCGGCACAATACGCCGGGCGGAATTTTGAAGCATCGCCCTGGGCGGGCCGGCTGCGGCTCTGGGAAATGGCGGTACAGGATTTTGCTGCGCAAACGGACCGGCGCTTCGATCTGATCGTCAGCAATCCGCCTTTTTACGCAGAAGCCGTCGCACCGCCCGACTCCGGCCGGCGCCTGGCGCGTCACAGTTCGGCGCTTCCGCCTGTCGATTTGCTGGACGTCGTAAAAAAACTGCTCGCGGCCGAGGGATGTTTTTGTGCCATCATGCCCTATGAAGGGGGGCGCAGTTTGTGCGAACGGGCAGTCTGGAACGGGTTGTACTGCACAAAATGGGTGGAAGTCAGGTCGCGGGCCCACAAACCGGTGGAACGGCTGCTGTTGTACTTTGAAAAAACACCGCGCCCCTTTCAATCGGCGCAGATGACCGTCTATTCAGCGGAAGGGGTATACTCGGATGCCTTCAGAGCGATGACGGAGGCGTTTTACCTACAATAAAAAAGGAAACCGCTTATGAAGAGCAGGTTTCCTTTTTATGTTGATCGCCATTTGTACCGGCGAAAAAAGAAGTTTGTATTTTGTTTAGTTACTGCAGGGAGATTTTGTGTTCTTCAATGATTTTACGTGCAAGGTCTAGGATTGTAGTGTCTTCCAAATGGACAATGCCGCCGCCTGGCCCCGGTTCCAGATGCCA
Source organism: Lewinellaceae bacterium (assembly GCA_016712415.1). GTDB lineage: Bacteria > Bacteroidota > Bacteroidia > Chitinophagales > Saprospiraceae > M3007. Next base: position 41,679 of record JADJRC010000034.1, read on the forward strand.
TTCCACGATCTGACCCTCCTGATATTTATGTGCGCCGAAATAATTGCGTACGGTTTGTTCGTCAATTTTAAGCTCTTCGGCGATCCGGTGAATGCTTCCGGTAGGCAGAGCGTGTTTGATGCGGCGTAACTCCTCGAAGGTGATATTCATAAGCCTCAGTTTTAGTGAACGATATGATTTGGAAAGACTAATGGGCTTTTCCCAAAAATTTCCCTAAGGTATGTACATCACCAAAGAATATACAAGCGAAAAGGAGAAAAATTTTTCGGCGCAAAAAACATTCTATATTTGTCCCGACCTGAGAAATATCATTCGTCCCTGCCGATAGCAGGCGGGGTTCACATTTTGCTCCCCATCTTTAGAAATGTACCTGCACATTATTTCATTTGATATTCCTTACCCTGCTAACTACGGAGGGGTTATCCTTATTTTCAATCAGATAAAAGCCCTTCACAAGCTTGGTGTAAAAGTTATATTGCACTGTTTCCAATATGGAGATCGTGTGCCGCAGACCGAACTGGAGCGCTATTGCCATGAGGTATATTATTACAAAAGAAGCCGCTCCCTGTTTTACCAGGCCAGTTTTTTGCCCTTCATCATGCGTTCGCGCCGGAGCCGGGCGCTGATCAAGCGGCTGCGCAGGGATAACCATCCGATCTTGTTCGAAGGCATGCATACGTCTGTTTATGTATGGCATAAAAAGTTGCGCGGCCGGCAAAAACTGGTGCGCATGCACAACGTGGAATGGCAATATTACGAGAGCCTTTTTCGCCTCACTGCGCCGACAGAAGTTTTTGAAAAGATCTATTACTTTACGGAGAGCATAAAACTCCAGCGCATCGAACCGAAGGTGGTGCTGCATGCCGACGAGATTATTGCCATCTCCACGACCGATCTCGCCTATTACCGGGAAATGAAGGCAAATACGCACTATATCCCGGCTTTTCACCCGAACGAACAGGTGGAAAGCCAGTTGGGCAGGGGAGAATACGTGCTTTTTCACGGCAAACTCAGCGTGCCCGACAACGAACGGGCTGCCACCTGGCTTGTCGAAAACGTCTTCTCCAAAATCGACGTGCCTTTTGTTATTGCGGGCATGGCGCCTTCCCAGCGCCTGCGCGATCTGGTGCAGGGTTTTGAACACATCAGGCTGATTGAAAATCCGGAGGACCGGGAAATGAACAACCTGATCGCCAAGGCCCAAATCAACCTGCTGATCTCTTTTCAATCCTCCGGCATAAAACTCAAACTGCTCAATGCGCTGTTCCGGGGCAGGTTCTGTATCGTCAACGACGAAATGGTGAGTGGCACCGGCCTGACCAAACTGTGTTATGTGCGCAATTCGGCAGCGTCCATCAGCCAAACCATAGAAGCGCTCATCAACGCGCCATTTGAGCAAAGCAAGATCGAAGAACGACGGGCCATCCTGGAAACAGATTTTTCGAATATTGAAAGCGCGAAAAAACTGATCGGACTGATTAAGTTCGATACCTGACCTATGGTTTTCAAAAAAATCTGAAAAATTTGAACAAAGACCCTGCGGTGGGGTTTTTGTTGCAAACCGGATATAATTTATGCGTGGTATCGAACAACTGGACCAACTCCTGAAGGATAAGACACTTGGCGAAGCACATCGTCAGATTGTCAGAAAAGTAACTGAAAACCAGCGTATTACATTTGATGAGGGCGTTTTTCTGTTCGAACACGGCGACCTTTCTTTCGTCGGCGCACTCGCCAACTACATCCGGGAAAAGAAGAACGGCGACAACACCTATTTCAACCGCAACTTCCACATTGAACCCACCAATCTGTGTGTTTATGATTGCAAATTTTGCTCTTATTCGCGCCTGATCAAACAGCGCAGCGACGCCGATGCCTGGGCATACAGCATGGAGGAAATGTTTGATATCGTCCGGAATTACGACGGCCAGCCCGTCACGGAGGTGCATATTGTCGGCGGTGTTTTACCCCAGTACGACCTGCCTTTCTACCTCGAACTTTTTGGTCAAATCAAGGCCCACCGGCCCGAATTGCACATCAAGGCGCTTACGCCGGTGGAATACCACTATATTTTCAAGAAGGCAAAAGTCAGTTATGAGGAAGGCATGCGCCTCATCCGGGACGCGGGGGTTGGCAGCCTGCCCGGCGGTGGCGCAGAGATATTTCATCCCGAAATTCGCGAGCAGATCGCTGCCGATAAATGCAACGCCGAACAATGGCTGCGCCTTCACGAAATATGGCACGAACTCGGCATGCGCTCCAACGCGACTATGTTGTACGGCCATATCGAACAATGGCGCCACCGCATCGACCACCTCGAACAGCTGCGCAGCCTGCAGGATAAAACAGGCGGTTTCCAGACCTTCATTCCGCTCAAATTCCGCAACAAGGACAACCAAATGAGCCATATCCCGGAAAGCACCACAGTGGAGGACCTGCGCAACTATGCCATAAGCCGTATTTATCTCGACAATTTCGACCATATCAAGTCATACTGGCCCATGATCGGCCGAACCGCAGCCCAGTTGTCGCTGGCGTTTGGCGTCGACGATATCGACGGCACCATCGATGACACTACCAAAATATATTCCATGGCGGGCTCGGAAGAACAACACCCGACGCTGAATACCCAACAACTGGTGGAAATGATCCGCCGTGTCGGTCGCCGCCCCATCGAACGCGATACCTTGTACAATGTGGTACAGGATTTCACCGATACAGTTTTTGAAGAAGACAAGCAATGGCGGGGGTATTTTGAACTTCCGGTAGTAGGGCAGTGATGTGAATGATGAATGATGAATGATGAATGATGAGTGATGAATGATGAATGATGAATGATGTGAATGGGCGGGTATCAGTTTGACCATTTAACCTTTCAACAATGACCTTATACATTCTACGGCACGGCGAAACGGAATTAAACCGGCAGAATATCGTTCAGGGAAGCGGTGTTGACGCCGAATTGAACGAAACCGGCCGCAAGCAGGCCCGCGCTTTTTTCGAGGCATACGGCAGTATCAATTTTGAACTGGTTGTCACCTCCAAACTGATCAGAACCCATCAAACGGTGTCGCATTTCCTGGAACGGGAGATACCCTGGATACAAACGCCGGATATCAACGAGATCAGCTGGGGCGAGCACGAGGGGCACCCATCCACCCCTGAACGCATTGCCGTGTACAAGCGAATGATCCAGGAGTGGCAATCGGGCAACCTGCACGCTTCGCTCCCAAGTGGTGAAACGGCCCATCAACTCCGGGAACGAGTAGCGCGTTTTGTGGACTGGCTAAAAACCCGGACAGAGCAGCGTATCCTGATTGCCACACACGGCCGTACGATGCGCTGCCTGATTACCCTGCTCAAAAATATGGGGCCCGCCGATATGGAAGGCGTGCCACACGCTAATACCGGTTTGTACGTCATTCATTTAAGGGATGGCCAATTTGTTTTTGAACGGGAAAACGATATCAGTCACCTTGGCGCAACCGCTTTGTGACCAAACCATACCTGTCGATATGCCAAAACTACGCCTCTCCGCAGTCAGTTACCTGAACACCAAGCCCTTTATTTACGGGCTGTTCCGGGGCGAGTTCTCGGGCATGATCGATCTCAGCCTCGATATTCCTTCCGTATGTGCGCAAAAACTGCTTTCCGGAGAAGTTGATCTGGCGCTTACGCCCGTTGCGGTTATTCCGGACCTGCCGCAGGCGTATCTGGCATCCGATTTTTGTATCGGCTCGGTCGGCGCGGTAAAAACCGTCTGTATTTATTCGGAAAAACCCCTGAACGAGGTCAAGGGACTACTGCTTGATTTCCATTCGCGTACTTCAGTCATGCTTGCGCGGGTGCTGTGCAGCGATTACTGGAAGGTTGCACCTGAATTTATCCCCGCGTCTCCGGGATAC
>JADJRC010000035.1 GCA_016712415.1 Lewinellaceae bacterium
AAGTTGCTGCGAGAATCAGCAAACCAAGAATAGCGAGAAACATAGTTGTTGTTGTTGGTTTATTATGCCGCGCCGTTGGGCGGGCAAGGAAGTGTAGTGAAAGTTTGCAGGTCAAATGTGGGGCAGGTGCGCCGTGCAATACTCGATATTTTCGAGGAGAATCCGGCGAAAATCGGCGAAAATCATGTGGGAAACGAAAACCGGCCGGGAAACTGTCGTCGCCCGGCCGGAATGTCCTTTCAATTGCACCGTTTAAACAATCGTTATCGTCGCTCTTTTCGCAATGTTGTTTCCAGCCGCGTCTGTTATGGTCAGTTGTATCTCGTGTTCTCCCCTGCCCCGGAACTGGATCAGGGTATCCGCTCCGTTGGGTGTAGAAACCTGGGGCGCACTCACACCCGTCGGCACCCTGAACCTTGCCCATTCGAAGGTAAGGCCGTCCATGTTTCCGGCATTGATCAATACGCCGCCTATTTTGCAGGAAAATTTGAATTGCCGGTTCTGACTGCCGGGTTCATCCAGAATTTCGACCTGCGACAGATCAAATGCTGTAATGAAAATCGAATCGAAGCCTTCACCGAACCCGTTCCGGGCGGTCAATTTGAATTCATAGCTCCCGTTCTTGTCAAGCGTAGCCTCGGTGGAAAGATTATCCGGTGCAGCAATCCCTGGCACAGGAAGCGCAGGCCCGGAAACCCTGTCCCAGTTTGTCGTCGGAGCCGGCGTACCGGAAGGATCGCCGATACCATCGTCGACAATTATGCCATTCAACGGAAGGGTAAGCGGCTGTACGGATGAGCCGGGCGGTGTTGTAGGCGTCGTAATAACCTTTCTGTTCGGGCCGGCTTCCACCAGGGGCGTGGCATTGACAATCACCGTGACAGTATCTTCTGCCGTCAGGTGTCCGTCGCCGGCTTCCAGTTTCAGGACGTATTTGCCTTTTTGAGTGAACTCGGCCTCTGTATAATCCATATCCGGAGGGGTGAACCGCACTGTCCCCGGGCCACTGACTTTTGTCCACAAGAGCAGAAGCCCCGGATTCGGCAGCCATGGCAAGCCGGATAGCCCCGGCAAACCGGGCAGGCCGGGCAGGCCGTCGTCGCTGGCCGTTCCATCCAGCATCACGGCCACCCTTGCCGATCCCGGCCGGGTAAGGTCGAGGAACAGGGGTGCAGGATCCGGTCCGGCGTCTACCACAGGCCTCTGATTGATGATGACCGTACACTGACTGCTGGCGGTCAGTTCGGGATGATGAGGGTTTGTGGCCGTCAACTGCAAGACATAAACACCGTTTTGGGAGAACACGACAGGAGTATTCAACACGTTGGGGTCATTAAATGTCACCGTTCCTTCGCCGCTCACTTTTTCCCATAATAATTCCAATGCCGCAGTCGGATCACCCAGTCCATTGTCGATCACGCTGGCATCAGAAAGTGTGATCTGGGTAGCTGGCACCAGCATTAGTTCAATTCTCGGACCGGTAGCGACGCTGGCTGCAATCGCCGGACGCTGACTGACGACAACACCGACCCTGAATCTGGAGGTAACGAAGCCGTTGTTAGCCTCCAGTACCAGTTCGTATATCCCGCGGCCGGTAAACCTGACGGAAGTCGACAGCTGGTCCGGATGTTCGATCACCGCAGTGGAAGGGCCACTTGCAAGGCTCCACCGGTAGGTCATCGCATGCGCTGCCGGTTCGTCGCCCCAGCCGTTTTCCGTTAATTTGCCATCGAGTGTAATGGTTCCGGAAGCCTCCGTCAGCGCAAATTTCAGGTCATTCCCGTGTTCAAACACGACCTGCGGCGGCCGGTTGACCACAACCACGACATCGTCGTTCATCAGCAGGGAACCGTCGTTGGAAGAAAGGCGCAGCACGTAGCGGCCTTTTTCCCTGAATACGGCGGTCGTTGCAGGCGCATTATCCGGTGTAAACGCAACACCATCGGGGCTTCCCGGTCCGCCGACCTGCGTCCAACGGGTCGTTTGCAGCGGCGATACGCGGTCATGCGTTACCCGCCCGTTGAGGCCGGCGCTCACGCCGGCCGGTTGCGGCAGCGCGGTATCGGTCCAGTCCGGCCAGTTGACGGTAAGGTCCGGTCCGGCGGATACGACCGGCGGCAGGTTAGCATCGGCGCCGAAGTCGAAGTTCTGAACGATTTCTTCCGGACTCAGCGCCCGGCTGTAAATCGCCACCAGGTGATACTCGCCCGGCCAGGTGCGAATGTGCCCGTCGGTTGAGTTGAAGTCATCGCCCAGCGCCAGGCGGAAGCTGTTGTCCCAATTGGAAAAATCGCCGTTCACCACCCTTCGGGAAACCTGCTGGCCGTTCACGAACAGGCGGGTGATGCCTGCGGCGTCACGGGTACACACAAGGTGTATGAGGTCGCTGGTATTGGCGGCGCCTCCGGCCATTGCCTGGTTGCTCGCGTTAAGGTTGGTGCCGGTAGAGCGCAGGTGTGCGTGGTATGCCGCGCCGCGCTGGCCGATCGTGAAATTGCGCGCCGCCGGACCGCCCGACAGCGTGACGATACGCGCCAGGCCTGTCACGTTGTCCGATGCGGGTTTGATCCAGGCCTCTATGGTGAGTTCGTTCGACGCCTTGATGGCATCGGCGATACGGCTGGCGCCCGCGTCGGAAACCAGGGCAGCAGGCCCGGTCAGCGACAAGCCGTTGGCAATCCAGTTCGCTTTCGTCGGGTCGCCGATGGCGAGGTGGAGCGGAACGTCCGCGCCCGACACATCGTGGACGACCGTACCGCTGCCCGCTTCAAAGGTATAGAGTGCCAGCAGCTGATTCTTCGCGCGGGCGGCCACCAGTATGGCAACCTCGTCGTCGGCAGTGAAGGAATCGTTCTGTACGGTGAGTTTCAGCAGGTAAAGGCCGCGGTTGGGGAATGTCGCCGCCGGCCGGAGCCGGAGCAGGTCGTCGTCGGTATATGCCAGGGCAACCGGCGTGGCGCCGGGGTTGGTTTCCCGTCCAGGTGGCCGTTAATGAGCCGTTCGGGTCGCCGCGGCCGTCGTCGGCGATCTCTCCGAAAAGGGCCGCTTCGAGTACCAGGTTTCCTGCGGCATCCCTGCGGGCGAGAATTTCCTGGTCGGGCCCTGCCGAAACGACGGGCCGTTCGTTGACCACGACGATCAGTTCGTCGCTGGCCGATAGCATGCCGTCGTGGGCAGTGATGCGCAAAACGTAGCGTCCCCGCCTGGTAAAGCGCGCATTTGTCCTGACAGCGTGCGGGTCGTCGAAAGTGACGTCGCCTGCGCCGTCGACCTTTTCCCAGGTCACAAAGAGCGCTTCGGTTTTTTCCAGGCGGTCGTCGATGACGGTGGCGTCGAGTTCGGCGGAGACGGAAGGCCCGTCGAGGCCGACGGTCTGGTCGGCGCCGGCGTTGACGATGGGCGGCTGGTTGGGCGCCAGTTCGGCGAGTGTTTCCTCGCCGAAGCGGTCGCCACCGGAATCCGACAGCCCTTCCGGAATACCGTAATACAAGGTCATATACTTGATGACTTCCGTTTCGTGCGGCTTCAGTTCGGGCAGGTTGTCGCGGATGGCGCTGCGGATGGCTTCCGTGAATTCGGCGTAACTCGTGAGTTTGTTGCCGACGAAGGGTTCCAGTTGTTTGATGAGTTCGTAATTGCTGTCGATGTCGAGCGTTTGCAGCGTTTTTCCAGCGATGGCGGCGCCGAGTTGTCGAGCGGCGGCAGCACACGGCTGACGTAGGTCACGCGGTGCATGATGCGCCAGCAGGGCGGTTTTTTGCCTTCCTGACGCGCTTCGCGCAGGGCAGCCGCGGAGGGGTCGTCGCTTTGTTCGAGCCAGACGGGATCGACGATGCGCTGGAAAAACAGGTCGAAATGATCGGAGTCGGGCTCCAGGTAGAAGGACATGAACCGGTAGGCATCCACTTTATACGGGTGCTTGATCGGTTTGGGGCGTTTCGGGTCGCTGCGATCCAGTTGCAGCAATTTGATGTTGTCCGGTTCGCGGAGGTAAATGTCCCGTTCGACTTTATCCAGATTGACATTCAGTTCAAACGAATACTCAGACTCCTTGCTTTGGCTCACATTCAGGTGCTGGTGGCCGCCGAACATCGCATTCAGTTCAAATTTCGCGGCAACCTTGGCGATGGCAAAGCCGATTTTAAGATCAATTCCTCCCATGCCTTTGAAATCATAGGAACCGCCATAGGATTCCGTGCGTACTTCCATGGCCTGCTGCGTTTCGGCAAACAGGCCGCCGTCGGCCGTCCAGACGTATGTATTCACCAGGTTTCGACGCAATTTACCCGACAGGGTATCGAAGCCGGCGAGTTCCTTTGCGCTCTGCGAGGGCATACTTGCCGGTCTGCCCTTGCCCTGTGCATTGTACTGGTTGTAGTAATTTTCCAGTTCGGTTTCTTCCCGGTTGATGCGGTTTTTGAGCGCATATGCCTCCACCGGTTTGAAATAACTGGAATCGGGGCTGTAATGGAGCGCGTTGGGATAATCCACATCGGGTACGGGGCCGATCTTGCCGTCCAGCGTGCCCTGTTTCACGTAGCGCGGGTTGACGGGGAAGCTGATCAGGTTCCAGTCTTTGGGGATATCCGGGTTGGGTTGCATGGTAAACGAGATCAGCGCGTTGTTCTGCTTCAGGCGCAGTGCGAATACATCCGCCGTTTGGGATTGCACAAGCGCCAGTCCGACGTTATCGGGGATAAAACGCCTGCCGAAAGGTTCGTTTACATTTTCTTCCGGGGTGGTATAGCGGCCGCGCAGTTCGAGGCTGGTTGTTTTGCCTGTGCTGCGCGTATCGCTGATGCCCGCTTCTTCCAGCCAGTTCCACGATGCTTCAAACTGTGCCCGCAAACCGGCCATCACCTTACTTTCTTCCACGGATGAAATGAAGCCGATACCCCCCGCCTCGGAATTGGACTTGAAACCAAATCCCAATGCCAGTTCAACGGCCATATCGAAGCCGGCTTCCTTGGTCGCAGCATAGGAATGCGTCGTCTGCTGGGCTTCGACAAACTCGACGACGCTGGCTTCGTTGTAGTCGTCGAGGTCGCCGATCATTTCCACGCTCGGCATGGTCAGGTTTTCGCTGGGCACCGGCGGCGCGCCTTCGATAAAGCCGATGAGTTGCGGCGCGAATTGTACCTGGCCGATCCATTCGATCGACATATCGCCCACTTTGAACGCCGTCAGGATATGGAGTTGCCGGTTGTTCAAATAGGCATAACACCGTTTGAACACGCCGATCATATTGCCGCTGCTGTCGTACTGCAAATCGGCGTATTCGTGCACGGCCGGCGCGCTGCCGATAAGCCCGCTGAAAGAGGTGCGAACGCCTGCGAGCGCGCTGCGCACCTGCGGGGCGTCTTCGCCGATGGGCGCCGTCGAGTAGATAAAGTATGCGGCTCCCTGTATGGAAAGATGGTTTGCCCGGAGCGCTTTATCGGAAAGCCGCGGGCCTGTTTCCGCATCGAAGGTATAGTAGGCGATGAGGTCATCCAGTTCGCCGCCGATCCTTCGAAACAGGTTGTCCTGGATTTGTTCCCGGGTGCGCGCTGTTTTCCAGATGCGCACTTCTTCGAGTTCGCCCTGAAAATGCTCCTGCATATTTGCCCCCAGTTGAAATGCCCCCAGTTGAAACTGGTTTGAGGTGGCTGAGAGGACTGTGGCGTCCAGCGGCACGGTTGTCAGGGCATCGCTGTCGTCGCGCAGGAGTACCAGGCGCGAACGCGACATGTCGGGGTCTTTGACCCATTCGGCGTTTCCGTTGATTCTGGCGTGATTCTGGCCGGCCCAATCCCTTGCCTGAATGCCCGACCGCTCCTGAAAACGCAACCAGGTAACAAGCCCGTCTTCAGGGTCGTTGATGTCGACGCCCCTGCTGTCCCGCGCGGCATTCCAGATGCGCACCTCGGTAATAATTCCCTTGAATTTCGACACGGTGCCGTCGTCCGAATCGGTTTTGCCGATCAGGGTGGCCAGGTCGCTGCGGCCGATCCCGACAGGAGACAGCTGGCTTGGCAGGTAAGCCGATACGATTTGATTTATCAGGATCGTATTGGGGGTCGAACTGATCGCCGATTTGATGGCGGCCTCCACCAGTTCATTGTAGGAGTAAATAAAGGTTTTGGATGCTTTACCTTCTATGTGAACTCCTATTTCATACCAGCCGAAAGTATGATTCGTGGGGCTGCCGGGGGTTTCCCTGTAGGTAAATGTTTTCCATTTCCGGGTGACCGCCACCCATTTTGTGTTGGTGTTTATGGTCTCGTCGGACCTGTACTTGTGCATTTTGCCATTGACATCCCCAAATGAAAATTCAATCTTTCCACCGGGTTTGATCGTCAGGATATAGGGCACTTTCTGGCTGCCGCTGCCGCCGGCCATCCCGCGTGAAACGAGGGTAGAACTCCGGTTCAGGTCTTCCGCCTTTAATAACACCTCGATCGTCAGGTCTTTGTCTATGTTCAGCGATTCGTCATTATCGCAGTCGAGATAAGCGCTTTCGCCGTCGAATTTCAGGCCGTACGATTGTGCGAACACGGCCGCCAGGTGCGCCCAGTTTCCCGCCGGCACGACTTCTTTTGCCTCGACGAATTTTCCGTTCACGCCGGCAAAGAAGGAATACGCCAGCAGGGGGGAAGCCACCTGCCGGGGATTCCCGCTGACGACGCCGTCGTTGCCGTAGGCGGAAAAATCGGTGGCAAGACCATTGCCAAATTGCCAGTAGCCGACCAGGCCGTTTTCCCTGCCGCTGAGGCGGCGGTTCATATCGGCCTGTATGTCCGTTTGCGTACGCGCGTGTTTCCAGATGCGTACTTCGTCCATCTGGCCTTTGAAGTACAGTTCCGTTGCAGCGGAGAGTTTTTCTCGGCAAGGGTTAAGGGCAGACCCGCCGCGTTGTCCTGTTTAAAGTCAAACGTTGCCGCCGTTGCGGTTCCGGATTCAACGCCATTGATGTACAGGCGGAGCATCGACCCGTCAAATACACTGGCAACATGTATCCATTTATGGCGCGGGATCGGGTTCGTTGAAATTACCTGTTCTGCCGTGCCCCAAACTCCGGCCTGGAGCGTTCCGTTGGCATTCAACAACCAATGGTGTGATCTCTTCCCGGCTTTTCCCAGCAACAATGGCCAGGAGCGGGAACCGGCGGCCGGCAGGTCGTCGACGCGCATCCACGCCTCGATGGTGTGAATGCTGTTCCCTGTAGCCAGCCCGTCGACCGCAGTAGTAATAAAATCGTCCGTGCCGTCGAACTCCAACCCGGTGTTCTTTTTCAGCAGACCCAGGGTGTAATTCGAATTGGCGGTACGGTGCTGGATGATGCGCACCCGGTCCTTGATATCGGTGGGGCGCACCCAGGCTTCGAGCGTCAGGTCTTCTTCGTGGTCAAAATTACCCGGAACGGCGCCGGCAGCGGGCGATGCCAGGTTGGTGGCGCCGTCGAAAACCAGCGTATTGCCCGGCACTGCGGCCGTCCACCGGGTGGTCAGGGTGGAGCCGCTGGTCGACCGCTGGTTGGCCACATTGCCCGGAGCAGGCGTACCGTCGACTTTCACCGCATTGAGCAGCAGGGAGCCGCCGAACAGGTCGCCTGGCACCTTTGTAGTCGATGCATTGGCCGCATAGTCGTATTCCATGTAATACAGCGGCAGAATGCTCTCGGGCAAGGACGGTGATTCGCCGGTGACAGGGATCAGGGTAGCGCCGCCGCCGACATTTTCCTTCACCAGCAACCTGGAGGCGCCGAACATCAACGCGGAGTCCTTGTCGAGCGCACGCCGGATGCCGCCGGGCACGCTGATGTGAAGCGTTCCGTTTGCTGCATCGATCACTACCTGTCCCGATCCGACGTACTCGCGGTAGCCGACCTTTCTACTCCCTTCGTAGTGCCCCGCGTCGCCGTTCAGGATGCGAACGAACCTGTCGGGGTTGCGCGGCACTTTTCTCCAGGTCTCCTCTATACCGGCGCCGGCGATAGATACCGTGCAGGTGTCGGGCGTATCGCCGGCGCTGATTTCCAGGACGATCTTGTCCATGTCGAGGTCGGCAGACCGGGCGACGCAGACGGCGGTTTGCCTGTCGAGGGCATCGGTCAGCGGGTATTTCGCCCGATCGGTAAAGGTATCGTAGTAGGCGACGAAAAACTGGTCGTCGATGCCGCGGAAATAAAGCGCCAGTTTGCCGGTGGCGCTGTCGAACAGCTGCGGGATATCGTTCGTCCAGGCAAACTTCAGCAGGCCGCCGGATACGCTAAGTCCTAAGGGATCGATCCCGACCAGTGGCATGGTCACCGCAGGGCCGGAGGAAAGTGCTGTGTTGAGCGCGGTCAGGGTAGTATTCCGGGCGTCCCGTTCTGCGGTTTTCGCTGTTTTTTCCGCAACCATAACCCCGCGCCGGGAGGTCAGGGTGGTCAGGTCGGTTTGCACGAGTGACAAAAACCTGTCATAGGCGTCCTTTGCACTTTGATAAGCCGCTGTGGATGCCGGTTTCAGGGAAACCTGCAGACTGGAAATGGAATCATTCACAGAGCCGCCAAAGATATTCGTCCAAAATACGAATACCCCCAGATCAACATCTGCCGTAAAGACTTTATTGTTTCCACTTCTATTTGCATCCCGGTAAACGGTGACCTGGACATATTCGCCGACCCTGATCGAACTGATTTGATTGTCGAGGGCCCCCAGCGTGTTGTAGTTCCCGCTTCCGTCCCCGCCCGTATGGAGAAATTCCTGGCTGGCGCCCCCGTACGACGTGTTTCTAAAAGCCGTCACCTTTGCCTTGTTCATGTTCGTTTTTGCCGTTTTCAGGCCTGCCAGGTTCGTATTCAGGTATTTAAAATCTTCATCGGTAATTGCAGCGGTATAGCTCAGCGGATCGGCAATGTATCCGGGGAACAGCGCTTCGATGGCAGCCGACCGGTTAATGAGACGATCCAACCGGCGTATTTCATCGTCCAGCACCCTGATCTCTCCCTGGAGGGCGCTGGCCTGGTCCAGCCAGACGTTGATGGATCCGGGCGGGGCGCCGCCCGGGCCTGTTGCATGTTCGACGACGGGCAATACCACGTTGTCGGGTATTTGCGCGATGCGCCCCGAGCCGGACACGCCGAAGTCGAGCGCGGCGATGAGGGGTTTGGCGCCGGTTTCGGAGCCTTTGGTGGCTACGGCCAGCATCACGCGCGCGTTTTGTTTCATGGGTTTTTCCTCGCCGTCGTAGCCGCTCGGCACATTGGCCTGCTGGAAATAGAGCAGGGCCGACATGCCCGAAGCGATGCTGCGGACTTCCGTCTGTGCCGGGGCCGCCGCCCTGGGGCCCATGATCTGAAAGCAGCTGCGGTGGATGCCGGGGTTTTCGCCCACCGGCGCGTCGGAAGTAACCCAGCTCCACGAGCTGCCGCTGATGGCGCCGTTGGCGACGTTGTTGGTCTGGTCGTAGACCACGTTGTCGCGGGCTTCGTCGAAGCGCCAGTAGGCGGCGAGGCCCGGTTCCAGGCCGGTCAGGCGCTGGTGCAGGTCGTTTTGCAGTTCGCCTGCGGTGCGCACCCGGTTCCAGCAGCGCAATTCGTCGAGGGCGCCGACGAAGGATTCGGAGGACTTGCCGATAAGCTTCAGCGGTCTGGCAGCGGCAGTCGTTGTGGCGGCCAGCGGGTTGCCGGTATCATCTCCGTTTTTTTTGTCGCGCAGTTTGCCGCCTACGTAAAAACGCACCGCGGCGCCGTCGAAGCATACGGCGAGGTGGTTCCAGTCGCCCGGAGTCAATATGCTTTTGGAGGTGAACTCACGCCAGGTAGTGCCGTCGCTGAAGCCGAGCCGGAGTTTTGTCTGCGCCACAATCCAGACCGAAGGCCCCGAAGTTCTGGTTTTTCCGGAGCCGGAGAGCAGGGTTTGCGGCAGCACGCTCGTCGTTGAGCCGGGTTTAAGCCAGGCTTCCAGGGTAAAAAGGCCGCCCGGTATCACGTCTTTTTGCAGGGTGATCAGGTTGCCGTCGCCCGCGAATTTCAGCGCCGATTCCGCATAACCTTCCCGGCTGATGCGCGGGACTAGGTCTTTGTCGCACATGGCGGCCGGGTCGGAAAGGCCGGGTTCGACACATTTTCCCGCTTTTTTGGCGAATACATCCGGGTGGTCGGTGCAGGTGAACACCTGCGAGCCGCGGGTGTTGAACAGCCCGTCTTTCGAACGCTCGACGTTGTAGGAGTCGATGCGGTTGGTGACGGCGTTCTGGGCAAAAATCTGCCAGCGTTCGATTTCTGCCACCCGGGTGGGGATCAGCAGCGCGGCAAAACGGCCTTCTTTAAGGTTTCCGATGAATTTCAGTTCCTGCGTGGGTTCGTAGAAGAAATTGCCGTCCAGGTCTTTGGCCCCGAGGCCGTCCTTGCGGCTCGCAGGGCGGGTTTTGCTGCGGCTGCGCTGGTAGCGCACTTCCAGTTTGGGCGTCAGTTGCACGCCCGCGAGTACGAAGCGATCCACCAGCAGGGTAGCATTGACGAGCGGTACGGCGTTGCCGTTTTTATCTATTACGTCTAAACCGTCCTGACCCTGTTTGAAGGCCATATCGGCATGACCCGCTTCAATGGATTGCCGGAGGATGTAAACAAGGTTCCCGTCGGACATCACCTGGAACGGGAAGTTGGCTGTAAAACGCGCCGTGGTGGAGAGGAAAAAGTCGGTGTCTTTGTCCGTCAGGCGCTTGCCGGGCGCCTCGGGCGTCCGGCTGCCTTTTTTGTACAAAGGCAGTTGGGTCTGGTCGGCAACACCGAAGCCCACCTCGGCGATCTCTCTCGGGAAGCGGAGTTCCGTGGCGCCTGCCGGCCAGTTGTCGACATCCAGCGGGGATTTTGGCGCCGATCCTTCGGCGGCGGGGCTCATGTCCTGCACTGCGTAGAAGATGCGCCGCTGGTCGTTCATGGCAAAGGCGATGACCGTGCCTTTGTGCCGGATCATGGCGGTGTGTACGTATTTGTTGTCGAGGTAGGTTTTGGTCAGGCGGCCGAGGACAGGATCATTTGGCATGTGGAAACTGTTTAAAATGGTTTACAAATGGCAATAGAAGTTGATACGCAAGTCGTTGCGGAATGCGGGAATGCATGGGCTATCCAGATGATAATACTTAACCATGTGGGATGCGGCGCTTAAACGCCGTATTCACAAAAGGACATGAAAAGATGAAATTGCGGAAAGTAAAGGAGCGAAGAAGTATTATAAACCGTACCAAAACCCTGCGGGTCCTTCAGATTAAAAAACCGGAGTTTCAGCGCAAGGTAAATTTCTTCATCGAAAAAAGCAAAAATACATTACTTTAATTTTGTATTAATGCTGCCAGGGGAGGAGTCGCACAGCACAGGCTTTTGACTTTCAATCGGTTACAACGGGCTTGCCAGACGGGCGGCAGCGTCAGAGGGCCGAAGCGAATTGCCGCAGGAAACGCACATCGTTCTCAAACAGCAAGCGGATGTCGCCGATCTCATACAGGCGCAACGCCTGGCGTTCGATGCCCATGCCGAATGCAAAGCCGCTGTATTTTTCGGGTCGATGCCGCAGTTTTCGAGCACCTGGGGGTCGACCATGCCGCAGCCGAGTATTTCGAGCCAGCCGGTGCCTTTGGTGAGGCGGTAATTCTTTTCGTTGTCGGTGCCGAGCCAGATGTCCATTTCCGCCGAGGGTTCGGTGAAAGGGAAAAACGAGGGGCGCAGGCGGATTTTCGTGGCGCCGAACATTTCCTGCGCGAAATACAGGAGCGTTTGTTTCAGGTCGGCGAAGGAAACACCCTCGTCGACGTAAAGTCCTTCCACCTGGTGGAACTGCGCGTGGGAGCGTGTGGAGATGGTTTCGTTGCGGTACACACGCCCGGGGGCGATGATGCGAATGGGCGGTTTGCGCTGCTGCATCACACGCGCCTGCACGGGCGAGGTGTGCGTGCGCAGGAGCATACCGGGAGCATCGACTACATAGAAGGTGTCCTGCATATCCCGGGCAGGATGGTCTTCCGGCGTGTTCATCGACGTGAAATTGTGCCAGTCGTCTTCGATCTCAGGGCCGTCGGCCACGCTGAAGCCCATACGGGTAAAAATATCCACGATGCGGTTGAGCGTTACGGCGACGGGGTGGCGGGAACCCAGTGGGAGCGGCTCGCCGGGGGCAGTGAGGTCGAGCGTCAGGCCCACAGCGCTGTCGGACTTCGCTTCAAAATCCGATTTAAGGTTTTGGTATTTTTCCTCGGCCTGCTGCTTGAGGGTGTTCATCAGTTGGCCGTAATCGCGTTTGCGCTCGTTGGGCACGTTGCGCATTTCCTCCATCAGGCTTTTGATCAGCCCTTTGGCGCCGAGGTAATGGATGCGGAAGGTTTCGAGCGCTTCGGGGTTTGCAGGCGCCTCCTGGGCGAGGTCGGAAAGGGTCTGTTGCGCTTTAGCGAAGATATCGGACATGATCGGGTGCTGAGTAAAAATACGCGGACTGGGGAATGCAGGGGCAAATGTCGTAAAACCTGCGCAACAACAATAATTTACCACAAAACGGGAACGCCGTAGACCGGAAATGCCGGGTCCCGGCCAACAACCGCCATGTCTTCCGCGAGCGCCTGGGCGATCATGATCCGGTCGAAGGGGTCGCGGTGGTGGAAGGGAGTTGGGAGGATTGCACCAGATGGCTGAAAGTAATGGGAACCCACTCGAAATTATTGATATCCAACAGGCTGTAAAAATCGACAAATGGAAATCCCAGATGAATTTTTCCCCAAACTTACCTTGATGGATATTTCCCAAACCGAGGCCGCACTTATAAACTTGTCGTTATCTGCGTCTGCAATCAAGCGCCTTGCATCTGCGGATAATGCGTTATCACCCTGCAAATACCAGATAGTTGTATGGGAGTCGAGCAACAGGCGCATAAATTCACATATAATCCTTAAAATCCTCGAGTGGGGCATCCCAATCGGCAGACAATACGATCAAGCCCTTAGCACCGCCAAATCCGGGCTTGAAGGGTTTCGCCGCTCCGTTTCTTTTCGCTTCCGCCTTTTTTTTCGTCAGCAAAAAATCAATATACTCGGCCACCTGCTTTTTCAAGTGCGCCGGCAGGGCGTCAATTTTTGCTTGCAAGGTCAGGTCGCTCATGGCGTAACAAACGTTTATTTCAACAAATATAAACCAATATTCTCATTGTAACTTATCCCCCCGCAATATCCGGAACCGCTTCCGCGCTTCCACCGCGAACACGCTACCCGAATAGTCGATAAATATCTTCTCGTACAGGGTTTTTGCCTTTTCCGGGTCGTTGAGCTGGTTTTCATATATCTGCCCCAGAGCATACAGGGCATTGTCGGCGCGGATGTCTTCCGGGTATTTTTCGGCCACCTGCTGGTACAGGGAAGCGGCTTTTTCGTAGTCGCGCCGTTTTTCAAACACCTGCGCTTCGAGGTACAGGATATCGTCCTGCAGCGAGTGTTCAGGGAAATTGTTGCGCAGGGTGTCCAGTTTCTGGAAGGCCTCGTCGAAGCGGTTCTGGAATACCAGCAGTTCGGCGGCGGAGTAGAGCGAAATGGCAGCTTCCGTGGTGTCGAGGTTGAGGTTGTCCATAATGAACACCGACAGGTCGAGCGCGTCGTTGGCGATCAATTTGGAGGTGGAAGCCTTCAGCACATTGAATTGTGCCTGCGACCACTGAAAGTCGCCGTTGTAGTACGACAGGCGGGCATTTTTAAAACGCGCCTCCTGACCGAGTTGCTCTTCTTTAAACGCTTTATCCACCTGGCTGTACAGCAGCGTGCTTTCCCAGATGTCGCCGTGCATCAGGTAGTAGTCGGCGAGGTTGATCTTGGTGCGCGCCAGCGTATTGCGGTCGAGACCGGGCGATGCTTTCAGGTCTTCGAGCAGCGATATGGCCCGGGGCAGGTTGTTGATGAACAATGCTTCGAGGTTGGCCAGTTGCAGCACGATAGACGAGGTTTGTTTTTCCCCGTCCAAACTGGTTGAGAAAACCTTCGTACTCTGCTTCCAGTGTTTTTAAGGTCGTCCTGGGTATAGGCAAAGCCTTCCGTTATTTTTTTGCGCCGGCACTCCATCGCTTCGCGTTTGGAATCGAAGAAATACTGGTTGAGCTGGCCTTTTTCGGCCACGATATAGTCGTAACCGGAAATGGCAGTGTCGTAATCCCTGGCGTCGGCTGCGTCGTTGGCCAGGTTAAAATGCGTTGCCCGTCTTCACTGAGGCGTTTGTCGAGCGCCTTGTACTGGCGCAGTGCGCTCTTGAAGTCCTTGCGCTGCACAAACGACCAGGCCAGCAATTCCACCAGGTCGGGGTTCTCGTCCGCCTGGATGCGGGTATAGAGCTGGGTTTGCAGTTCCGTAAAATCGGAAGGCGCCAGGTAGCGGGCCAGCAAGGTTTGGATCGTATATATCTTGCCCGGGTCGGCAATGAGTGCGCTCAGGTAGTATTCAATCATTTTGGCAGGCTCGCCCTTGCGCCGGTACAATTCGCCGAGGTTGAAAGCAAACCTGTTGGGGTCTTTCATCAGTTTGGCGCCCTTTTCATAGGTCTGCGTCGCAAAGTCATATTTCCCGTTGCTCATAAACAGCGAGGCGAGGCGGTTGACCGACACGTAATCGGGCGCCATTTTTTCAATCGCGCGCTGGTACTGGGCTTTTGCTTCGTCCGTTTTTTCCTGCCGGTCAAAAAGGCCGCCGTAGGTGACATACAGGGTGACGTTTTCCGGCGTTTTTTTCAACTGCTTTTTGATCACCTTTTCACACTCGTCGTATTGTTCGAGGTTGATCAGGCAATCGACGTAGCGACTGAAGAACAGTTCGCTGTCGTTGTCGCGTTCGAGGAGCTGCGCGAACAGTACGGCGGCTTTTTCGTATTCGCCGTTCTGGTAATATTGGTTGGCCAGGTTCAGGTTCTGGGCCTTTAAGGCGCTGACATTCAGGCAGAAAAAGGCGGCAAAAATGCGATGGGGTACAACAGGCTACTTCTCATGTGTTTAAAAATTTGGGAAACCACATATCCGGGGGGTTAAAATTAAGGGAAATAACGCAAATGGGGGCGTTTGTGTTTCATTTCAGGCTCAATGACGACACTTCCCCGACCAACGTTATTTTTGCGCCATGCGAACCTATGTCTTTTTCCTGCTGTGCTGCCTGTTTGCCTCGGCCATAAATGCTCAAAAACCCGTGTCCATCGCCCTTCGCCCCGACGCTCCCGAACCGGAGGCCCGCGCCGCCAACGTGCTCCGGTTGTACCTGCAACAGATAACCGGTCAGCCCGTTCCGCTTCAAACGACCGAAAAAGTGCCGGATGGCTATGCGCCCGTTTTGCTGGGCAAACATCCGGCACTTCAACAATTCGGTTTGCAACAACCGCCTGCCCTGCCCGGTGACGCCTTTTTCTGGAAGGCAAAACGGCGCTTTCCTCGTGCCGGCGGCGGCGGCATGGGCACGGAATACGGCGTCTACACCCTGCTCGAATTGCTCGGCTGCCGCAAATACAGTCCGCGCGATTCTTTTATTCCGGATATCCAAAACCTGCAACTGCCCGACTACCCGCCAACGGTGGAAACACCCGCCTTCCCCTACCGCGAATTGCACTACGAACCGGCGTTCGATGAAGGCTGGGCGCGATGGCACAAACTGAAAACACGCCGCGACAAGGATGCCGACTGGGGTTTGTTCGTCCATACTTTTCAGCACCTCTGCCCTGCGGAACTATACTTTGTGGAACACCGGAATATTTTGCCTGGAACGGCGCCCAGCGCTCGCCCGGCCAGTTGTGCCTGTCCAACGACACCGTCCGGCAGATCGTAACCGATGCCCTGCGGGAAAAAATCAGGGAAAAACCGGATGCGAAATACTGGTCGGTGAGCCAAAACGACAACTACGACTATTGCAAATGCCCGCGCTGTGCTGCGGCTGATTTGCGCTACGGCAGTCCGGCGGGTACCCTGCTTGGTTTTGTCAACAAGATCGCCGCGTCATTTCCCGATAAAACAATCTCCACACTCGCCTACCAGTACACACGCCAGGCGCCCAGGGGCATCAAACCTGCCAAAAACGTCAGCGTATGCCTTTGCAGCATCGAATGCAACCGGGGAGAAAGCATTGAAGACGGCTGTGCTGATTTTGCCCGCGACGTGCGCGCGTGGTCGGCACTCACCAACCATCTCATGATCTGGGACTATGTGGTACAGTTTCGCAGCTACGTCAGCCCCTTCCCCAACTGGCATACGCTGCAACCCAACCTGCAATTCTTCCGGCAACACGGGGTGAACATGGTATTCGAACAGGGGTCCGGGCGCGACCGCTCCGAATTCTCCGACATGCGGGCCTACCTCCTCGCCAAACTGATGTGGAACCCGCAGGCAAACATGGACTCGATCCTGACGGATTTCGGCGACGGGTACTACGGTCCGGCGCGGCCGGCTATCTGGGCATACATCCACCGGCTGACCGAAGCCGTGCTGAACGGCGACCGACAACTGACTATATACAACATCCCGCAAAACGAACCTTTTCTCGACAGTGCAGGCATGGACGTTCTAAACCGGGAACTGGGGCAACTGCTTCGTACCCATCGCGACGACTCGGTGTTCATCAACCGTATGATGGGCGCCTACACGCCGGTGCTGTTTGCCCGCATGGAACGCAGCAAAACGGACAGCACCCAACTGGTTGCCATGCTGAAATGGCCCACAGCGCAACTCGACAGAAACCTGCGCGCCTTCACCGAAGGTTGCGCGCGCGCCGGCATCCGCAACCTGCACGAAGGCGGTTACGCTCCGGGCCAGTACCGGCTCGATTATCTTGCATACATAGAGAACATGCGCCTGGCAGACGGCGTCGCGAACGGAAAGCGTCCAACTGACCACCCCGGCCTCCACCACCTATGCCAAAGGCGACCCGAACGAGCTCATCAACAGGCGCATCGGCGAAACCGATTACCGCTACAACTGGCTGGGGTTCCAGGGCACCGACCTCCAGGCCACTGCGACGGTCGCGGGGAGCGAGCCGGTTTCAACGATACAGGTTTCCTTTCTGCAGGATCAGCAGTCGTGGGTCTTCTTTCCCGGGAAAGTGGTGTTTGAAATTTCCGCGGACGGCGAGCATTTCCAGCAGGTGCTGGAAGAAAGCATTGTCATCCGAGCCGACGGCGCCAAAGTGTGCGGCTGGTGGAAGCCCGGTTCGACCCGCAGCCGGTGCGTGCGGTGCGCGTCACTGCCGTAAACATCAAAACCTGCCCGGCATGGCATACCTGTAACGGCAATCCCTGCTGGATATTTGCAGACGAGGTAGGGGTGTGGTGATGGGTGCGTATCGTACGCCGAAGGGTGCGCTACATATATGTATCGCGGAATGGTATTCCGCGTGCTGGCATGGCATCCTGTAACCCGGAATGGCATTCCGGGTTACGAAGGCCGGAATGCCATTCCGGGTTACGAAGCGCCGAATACCATTCCGGGTTACGAAGGCCGGAATACCATTCCGGGTTACGAAACGCCGGAATACCATTCCGGGTTACGAAGCGCCGGAATACCATTCCGGGTTACAAGGCCGGAATACCATTCCGGGTTACGAAGCGCCGGAATACCATTCCGGGTTATGAAAGCCGGAATGCCATTCCGGGTTACGAAGGCCGGAATACCATACCGGGTTACTAAGGCCGGAATACTACACGTGCTGGTCAATCAGGATCGGATTGCCGTCCGGATCAATCAACACGATACTGGCGGGGCCGGAAGTACTTTCGTCCGCCTCACTTACTAAATTGATGCCCAGGCTTTTAAGATGCTTCTGGATATCACGGACATCATCAAAGGATTCCATTTTACCGGCATTTTCGTCCCATCCCGGGTTGAAGGTTAAAATATTCTGCTCAAACATGCCCTGAAACAGCCCGACCAGGGGCATTTCCGTTTTTCATGATCAGATAATTCTGCTCCAGAGCGCCTGCAAAGACCTCGAATCCGAGATTTTCATAAAATGCTTTTGAAGCGTTGATGTCCCTGACATTAAGGCTTACTGAAATGCGCCTAGTTTCATATTTGCTTTTTTTAGAGCGTGAAAAAATGGCTGAAATCTATTTACACCACTGCGATGAAGCAACAACAAGAATATTCTTCCATACTCTCATCTCGGTAACGGGTATTTTTATTGGCAGTCCGGTATTCAATTTAACCCAGTTCAGGATGTTGTCCTTTCTGTATACGCCATCCCATTGTCCATCAAGGACGATATCCCCCGCTTCGACGACCTGAAAAGAATACATCCCGACAGGCATACCCGACTGGTCGCCATACCAGTTTTCCCCTTTGTCCTTCGAAGCAAATAACTCGCTATAAACCATTGCGTAAACAATACCGTCGGCAGTACTGATATTGTGCAGCGAGCGGTCCGGCAGGATAAGCCGCCAGTTATGCTGGTTTAAGGTGGCCTTGTAGGCGCCTTTATTTGTGCCAATATAAATTTCGTTGTCAAGAAGCGCTATTCCGTTGACCTGCAAGTTGTCATTTCCATATGCTCTTACCCAGCGGTTTTGTTCGTCAGCAAATGAAAATAACCCGCCATTGGTGCCTGCATAAAGTCTGTTATCCAATACTGTTAAGCGTCGAATAGTCAGATTTTCCAGTCCGGCATTTATGCTTTCCCAACTTTCGCCCCTGTCTTCAGAAACAAAAACGCCTTCACCTTGTGTGCCGGCATAGATTTTATTTTCCGAGATAAGCAGTGCATCAATATCCGGCGAAATTGGCTTATTGCGCTTTATTGGGGTCCACTCTCCGGAAACAAAATCATACAAATAAATGCCGTGTTGCTTGGTGGAAATCCCCAGTAAATCCCCTGATGCAGATATGTCGGTCAAAAAAACATCGCCGGGAATACCATTACTTTGATTGCTCCAGGACTGCCCGAAATCGTTTGAGAAGTACACAATGCCTTCAGTCGTTGAAACAGCCTTGTTTTGATCCCCCGGATTATTTGTTTTGACCTGGCCATTACACGAAGTCAAAAGACCTATTTGTACAAATATTGGCCAGTATTTCATTTGTTGATCTGATGGTGAGCCATGATGATCGCCATTTGTGCAAGTATTTTACGGGGCCGGTGCAAAAAATAGCCGCGCCCGCTTCCTGCGCAAATAAATTGACGGTTTATGGTCTGATATAATTCCAATACTTTAGCCCGGGGATATACGCCGGACTTCTAAGTCCGGCGCCCGCTACGCCACAACGGACCTGGAAGTCCGCTGTACATATGCGTACCTTAAAAATTGATATTGTATGATCAAAATAATTCATTTTTCCACTATCGGTGTGATAGCGATGCTTGCCGTTTTTACGGCTTGCAACAACGTCGACAAACCCTCTGCCCAACAAACACCTGTCGACACTTCCGGGGTAGCCGACCGCAAAGGGTGGAAGAAGCCGTGGTGTACCAGATATATCCGCGCAGCTTTAAAGACAGCGACGGCGACGGCGTCGGCGACCTGAAGGGCATTATTTCCAAACTGGACTACCTCAAAAGCCTGGGCGTAGATGCTGTCTGGCTCAACCCTATCTACAGCTCGCCCAACGACGACAATGGCTACGACGTAAGCGATTACCGCAATATCATGCAGGATTTCGGCACGATGAGCGATTTTGACGAACTGTTGAAGGGCATGCACGAGCGCGGCATCAAACTGGTCATGGACCTGGTAGTGAACCACAGCAGCGACGAGCATGAATGGTTCAAACAAAGCCGCAGTTCCAGAACAAACCCGTACCGCAATTACTACCATTGGTGGAATGCCGAAAAGCACGCCGCCCGCCCGGTACAGCTTTGTTCGACATCAACCACGACGCCTGGATGTACGATTCGCTTACCAATGCCTACTACCTGCATTATTTTCCAGAAAACAGCCCGACCTGAACTGGGAAAACCCCAAACTGCGGCAGGAAGTGTACGACATCATGAAATTTTGGGCCGACAAGGGCATCGACGGCTTCAGGCTCGATGCTTTCCAGTTTGCAGCCAAAGACACCACCTTCCCGCTTTTCCCAAAGGCTACGAAAAAACTTTGTATTGTATTACGGCATGCAGGGCAACCTGCACCAGTATTTACAGGAAATGAACAGGGAAGTGCTGAGCAAAAGTACGATGTGATGAGCGTGGCGGAAGGCGCCGGCAACACTTTCGAGGATGCGCACAACCTGGTCGATGCTGACCGCAACGAGTTGAACATGGCCTATGCTTTCGAGGGCGTCGACATCGCCAAACAGGGCGGGTACAGCCTGCTGCATTTTAAGGAAGTATTCTCGCGTTGGGACAGCGCTTTTGCCCAAAAAGGATGGTTGTCTGTTTTTCTTGCCAACCACGACCAGGCCAGGATGGTCAGCAGGTTTGGAAATGACAGTCCCGCGTTCAGGGTCTTGTCGTCCAAGATGCTCTCCACATTTATCATGACCATGCGCGGAACGCCGTATTACTACAACGGAGATGAGCTGGGCATGACCAACGCAGGCTTTGACAAGATTGAAGATTACCAGGACATGCCGACGCTCAATGAATACCAGCATCAGAAAAATATTGGCGGGAATATCGCGCAGTTTATGAAGCATAAAATTTGAATGCCGGGACAATGGCCCACACCTTTCAGTGGGACGCTACCCTGAATGCCGGTTTTTCGACAGGCAAGCCCTGGCTAAAAGTAAACCCCAACTACACCGGGATCAATGCGGCTGCGCAGGAATCCGACCCCAACTCGACCCTGAACTATTTCCGCCGGCTGGTACAACTGCGAAAAAGGAATTGACGCTGGTTTATGGGGCCTATACGCTGCTCGACGCACAAAACCCGTCTGTATACTGCTATCTCCGCGAGTTGAACGGTCGGAAACTTTTGGTGCTGCTGAATTTCACAGCCTTGCCTGTTACGGCCCAAACCGGGCTCGATCTGTCCAAAGCCAAAGTATTACTGGGCAACTATCCGGCGCCGGCATTGGATGGCCGGTTAAAACCGTATGAGGCCGTTATTTTAGACTTGGGTTAAGCTGGACGCCATGGATAAAAACAAAGCCGCAGTTGCCGTATTCGATAAACGGGCGAAAGAATATCAGGCCAAATTCATGGATGTGGGTTTGTACCACGATACGTTCGACCTGTTCTGCAACCGGGTCGCAAGAAAAAACGCCGACGTGCTGGAAATCGCCTGCGGGCCGGGCAACATCACTAGCTACCTGTTGGCCAAACGGCCGGACTTTAACATCCTGGGAACCGATTTGGCGCCTAACATGATTGCCCTGGCAAAAGAAAACAACCCGAACGCCGCATTTCAACTGCTGGATGCGCGGGAGATCGGTATGTTGGGCAAAAGATACGACGCGATCATGTGCGGGTTTTGCCTGCCCTACCTGTCGAAAGAGGAGTCGATAAAATTAATCGGCGATGCTGCGGGACTCTTAAAAACAGGCGGTGTATTCTATCTGAGCACCATGGAAGATGATTACGGCAAGTCGGGTATCCAGCGGTCGAGCGCCGGCGATGAGATTACATGTATTACCATCAGGCAGATTACCTGCTGGAGGCACTCGTAGAAAACGGGTTTTAGTACCCTCGATATACAGCACAGAGACTACCCGACAAACGACGGCG
Organism: Lewinellaceae bacterium; assembly: GCA_016712415.1. Taxonomy (GTDB): domain Bacteria; phylum Bacteroidota; class Bacteroidia; order Chitinophagales; family Saprospiraceae; genus M3007. The sequence goes on from JADJRC010000035.1 coordinate 21,618, forward strand.
CCAAAGTCACAACCTGTTGATACTGGCCGTCAAAAAGCGTAGTCGATAAAAAATCCGTCCCGGCAGCAGCCACAGGACGGATTCTAAAACACCGGTTATATTTTATCGGAATCCCGAATAATGATCACATATTAAGCACCTTCACTTCCACCCGCTGGTTTTCTTGCGGCCTTCTGCGTTGATGTTCGGCAGGATAGGCATCGTCCAGCCATAGCCTTTGTGTTGTACGCGCTCGGCTGCGATACCCTTGGCGACGAGCCAGTCGGCCACAACTTTGGCGCGGTTGGTGGAGAGTTCGTTAAGATTCGGTGTTGGGCCGCTCAGGTTGTTGGTGTGTCCGCGCACTTCGATGACAGCAGCGGGATGCGCTTCCATGAATTCGAGCAGGTTGGCAAGTTCTTCTTCGCTTTCCGCTTTGAGTTCGGACTGGGTTGGCGTCGAAATACACGCGCTCCAGGCGGTAGATGCTGCCCATCCGTACGGTACGGGAAATCTTGTTGACAGCCGGTTCAACCAAACGGATGTTTCCACGGTTGCAGCGACCGGCTTTTTGCACCGGGGTTGCCATCGATTTCGGAGCGGAACGCACTACTTTCGGTGTTACGACCGGGGCCGATTTGGCGGCAAACATCACACCCGGATCGTCGGAAGCGAGCATATCAGATGCAGCGGGGTTCGGCTGAGCAACGGTGATGCGTACCACATCGCCGATGCCGTAGCGAGTTGTCCAACTGAGCCAGGATAGCGGCATCGTTGGCGCTTTTATCTTTCGTATAAATGACTGTAGTGTTACCGTAGGTTTCGTCGGTTTGGGTGCCTTGAATTTCGTTTTGTGCAAACGAAGCGCTTACGGCGAAGAGCAGCGGCAAAGCGAGGAAGTGCTTGAAATTCAAAGAAGATTTCATGATAAATCAGATTTTGCGGATTGAAAAAAAGTTTTTGTTTCGGTTTACTTGCGGCTGGTCAGTGCTTTGTTTTTTTGGCGTCTTTCCTGTTCGATCACCTTTTTATACAGGTCCTTGTCTTCGATGATCTCTTTCAGGCTTCGGTCCCAGAGGGGGTCTTTGTCATTCCACCCCGTAATTTTTACTTCTGTGCGGCGATTGAGTTGGTGTTCGTATTCAGAGCAAGCAATTCCGTCGTCGCATTTATTGATGAGTTGGGTTTCGCCGTAGCCTTTTGATGTAATCGACTCTACCGCCACCTCGCAATTGCTCACCATGTAATCCACCGCTGATTTTGCCCGCTTTTCCGAAAGGCTCAGATTGTAGGGATCTGAACCCCTGGAATCGGTGTGCGAACCAAGTTCGAACTTCATCCCCGGATTGTCTTTCAAAACTCGGCCAACTTGTTGAGATTTTGGCGGCTTCCGGACGAATGTCCATTTATTGAAGTCGTAGTAAATATTTTTTAGTTGAAAACGCTTGCCGATCTGCATCGAATCGAGGTCGATAGCGCCGAGGAAGTAGCCCACCTCATTGCCGTGCGACATCAGCGGTACCACGTCGGGCCCTTCACGCCCATACCGTCGACACACAGGATACAGCCGTTTACATTGACGTACACTTCCACGCGGCGGTTGAGGTAGCCCTGTTTGCGCACCAGCATGGTGTAGTGGTTGCCTTCGGCAAAGGAGAAGTTGAAAGTAGACTTGGGCGACTTCTCGATGGTGAGTACCTGCTCTTTCGTCGTGTTGTTGTAGATTTCTATTTTACAGTCGCGCAGGGTATTGATGGTGTTGTGCTCGAAAGCCTTGTCGAATATCGTGATGTCGAACACATAGCCGGGCTTGCGGTCCAGTTTCACTTTCACTTTCTTTTGGACACTTTCGAGGGCGACAATCTTTTCATTTGAAAAAAGGTCCCTTTATCGGCGTGTATCTTGTACCGCTCCACACGGATACCCTGGGCGGAGAGAAACCTTCCGCATCCGTTTCAACAAAGGCGAGCGGGAGAATGAGCATGTCGTCGTACACCACCACGGTTGCTTCGCTCAGTGGAGCGCCCGAAATGCTGTCGACTACAAAGCCGGATACATCGACGTATTGGTATGTTTGTTTTAAGCGTTGTCCCGTCAGGAAAAGTGGGATTAACAGCGCAAGCGGGAGAATAATTTTGGTAAGCCTCATGGCTAATCAGTTTTGGTCAGTTGCATATCCAGTTATCTGGACCTGCAATAAGCCTTGCTAACCATGTGCCAGTACAGCCCAATTGGGAAATTTTAACAAATTATTTAAAAAATTATATTTTTATTAACAAGGAAATTTTCTTACTATCCGCCGCCTAAAATTGGGCAAAACGGCCTTAGCCTGTCAATAACAAGAGGTAAACACCAAAAAGACAGGCCGGAAATGCGGCGTTGGCCCGGTCTGCCTTTTTGAGAATTGTAAGGCGTGCGACAAACTTTTTTTTAATGCCGCACAATTTTTCCGGCAACCGTCCGGCTTCCGACCTGCAGTCGGTAGAAGCCCATGTTCCCCGGCGTGACTGATTTTAACAGCGTCGCCAAGCGCAACGGCATCTTTTGCAGTCCTGGATATGCTGTCTGCTTCATAGCGCTCAGGATTCCCGCCAAAGCACCCCGCCGAATCGATCTATATATTGCCATTTGTCGTCGATTGTCGCCAGCGCCAGCCCGTCGCGGAATGGGGTGACGGTATCGAACGACGCCGGGATAGTCACCTGACCTTCCGTATTGATATAGCCCCATTTTCCATTGATGCATACCTGTGCAAGCCCTTCGGAAAAAACGCCGGCATCTTCAAACTTTGGCATGATGACGAGTTTACCCGCCTTATCTATATAGCCGTAAGCGCCGTTGATCTCCACCAGGGCAAGCCCTTCGCCGAAATCACCCGCCAGATCGAACATGGGTTCCACCGCGATACTGCCCTGCTGGTCGACGAAGCCGTACTTGCCATCGCGGAAGGCCAGGGCCATGCCATCGAAAAACTCGCCGTGTGCGTGGCCTTTTACAAATTCAAATTGCGGCGGCACCATTTCACGACCCGAGCGGTCGACCAACCCCCAGCATTGTTCCTTTGTCACCACTGCCATGCGGCCCTGAAAAGCGTGTGCCGCATCCCAGGCAGGCTGTATGACAAACCGGCCGGTATGGTCTACAAATCCCCATTTCCCGTTATCGCCTGCCGGCGCCAGTCCGTCGCGGAACATACCGGTGCCTGAATAAACCGGTTTTATGACAAAATGGCCTTGGGGATCAATAAATCCGGCCCGTCCGTTGAAGGTAACGGGGGCGAGTCCTTCACTGAAATTGCCGGCAGCATCAAAAAGCGGCGGAATAGCCAGGTTGCCCCGCCTGTCGGCAAAGCCCCAGGATTGCACCACCTGCACCCGTGCCAGGTCTTCCTCGAAGGGACCCACTGCCCGGAACAGGCGTTTTATGAACAGCTGCCCTCTGTCGTTCAGGAGTGCCCATTGGCCGTTCAGGCGTATGACGGTGAAACCGTTGCGAAAATCGCCCGTCTCCAGGTACTGCGGTTCTATCACCACCGCACCCTGTGCGCTGATAAAGCCGAAATATCCGTTTTCGCGAATCCTGAACAGCGGGTTGTACATGAGATATGGGTTGCGGGTTGCGGGCGTTATGCAAAAGTCAGGGCAAAAATAGGGATTTCGGATTTCTCTGGTTGCGGAAAGGAAAACGGGTGATCGAAGTACCGAATAGAATCGTTATGGAAGTGTTAAGTTTTTTCGTATTTTTCAATTTATTTTGAAAGTTCGTTTTTTATAGACTGGTTCAAAATAGCATAATATATTTATAATGAGCACTTTAAATCGAAGAACGATGTTGCAACATCAAAATATGACAATCGGCGACATTTATTTGTTGAAGAAAAGTTTTGAAGTTGTTCAACAGAAATCGTACTTTTGAGTCATCAAATAAAACAAACAAGGAGGTATACCATGACCAGCATGGAATTCAATAGTAAACTGAACACATTGACGACGCTGCTCCACTCCTTCGCCTATAATTTGACGAAGAATATGGAAGATGCGAAAGATCTCTACCAGGAGACGGCGTATCGCGCATTGTTCAACAGAGATAAGTTTCAGCCCGGTACCAATTTTAAGGCGTGGATGTTTACGATCATGAAAAACATCTTCATCAACAACTACCGCAAGAAAGTTAAGGCCAACACTATTCTCGATACTACCGACAACCAGTACTATCTCAACTCCGGGAGTCACGCCACCTCAAACGCTGCCGAAGGCGGCATCTTGCTGAAAGAACTGAATATTTTGGTAGAGTCGCTCGACGACAGTATCCGTATTCCGTTTTTGATGCACTTTGAAGGCTTTAAATACCAGGAGATCGCAGATGAACTCGAATTGCCGCTCGGTACCGTGAAAAGCCGGATATTCTTCGCCCGGAAAGAAGCACGAAAGAAAAATTCTGTCGAACTACGGTTTCCATCCGAACTAAGAAACCGTCTGAAAGCCCCTGGCAAGACGGTTTCTAAGACAAAAAACAAATCCAGTTACGCAATTTCAATTGGTTCAGGCCGCTCCAAAAGGGCGGCCTTTTTTTATAAACTCCTTGTGCGCCCGCCGTCGACCGGCAAATTAACCCCGTTGATATAACCCGCAGCAGGGCTTGCCAGAAAGGCCACTGCCGCCGCCACTTCCGACGGTTCGGCAAAACGGCGCAGCGGAACGTTGTTTTTGAACTGCTCCTCCACCGCTTCAACCGACTTGCCCGTCGACGATGCCCGTTTTTCAATAATTTCCGTCAGCCGGCCCGTACCGGTATAGCCCGGCAACACATTATTTACCGTAATGCCGAACCGGCCGGCTTCATTGGCCCAGGTCTTGGCCCAACCAGCCACCGCCCAGCGTGTCGAATTCGACACACCGAGGTTATCAAGCGGTTCCTTTACAGAGGTACTGATAATATTGATGATGCGACCGTATCCCGCCGCCTTCATGCCCGGCAGCACCGCCTGCGCCAGCAACTGGTTGCAGATCAGGTGATTGTGGTATGCCGCGAGAAAGGCGCCGGCGTCCGCTTCCAGGATTGGGCCGCCCGGAGGACCGCCTGTGTTATTCACCAGCACATGTATGGTCCTTGTTTCGCACAGGGCTCTGACTTTTTCAGCCAGCGCCGCAGGGTCGGAAAAGTCGGCGACGATATAGCCGTGCTGCTGTCCGCTACCGGTAGCAAGCGCTGCCACAGACTCCAGAAGTGCCGATTCGGTGCGCGCCAGCAATGTAACATGGGCGCCCAAGCAGCCAGTTCGATGGCTACGGCGCGCCCAATACCCGCGCTGGCGCCGCCCACCAAAGCATTTTTGCCTGAAAGCGATAGATTCATGCGATGTTTTTTCGATGGCAATATTAAAAAAAATTGACCGCCCGCTTGCTTCGTTCGAGGGAATACCTGTATTTTTGCCGAACGAACGTTCGGTATAATGCCTGTAACAAAAATAGATAAAAAAGAGTTGCTACACCGCTGCTGGGAAGTATTCAACAGCCACGGCTACCACGGCACGTCTGTCAGTATGCTGGCAGAGGCGACAGGACTGGGCAAATCGGGCCTGATGCACCACCACCTTTCAAAAGAAAATCTGATGCGGGCAGTGGTGGATTACGCCATAGCAGAACTGCGGCGGTATGTGTTTGCCGTGGCCGGAGAAGGCCTTCCGCCTGAACAGCGCCTGGAAAAGTTGTTGCGGCGGCAAAACCGCCTGGCCAAACACGACCGCCGCGGCTGTTTTTTTGCCAATACCGCCCTGGAAACGGGCCGTGAAGGGCTATTTAACGACCAGATAGAATCCATGTACGAAGAATGGCAGGTCACCGTAGCCGGTATCCTGACATCGATTATGCCACCGGACGAAGCCGCTGAAACCGCCTATCGCCTGCTGCTGGAATACGAAGGGGCTGTTACCATGTACAAACTCACCGGATCGGAGCAACACCTGGAGCGATTCGTCGCACGGGCCGTGGGGCTCTTCGGAACGAGCCATATTAAAAAGAACGACCGGAAAAAGACAGATAAAACTGACACCAGACGCCCAACCCAACCGTCTGATTAGAAACAAACAAATGCACCATGCTGCAAATCATTTATAAACTGATCGGTTTAGGCCTGAACATCGGGTCGCTCATAGCGCCGAACCGCGCTGCCCATACGGCTATCAACCTTTTTTCTGCGCCGCCCAAGCCACGTCTGCGCGAAAAAGAGCGCCTTTTTCTGGATTCGGCGCGCCAGGTGCGGCGTCAGGTTGCAGGAATGCCTGTGGTGGAGTACCACTGGGGCGACGGAAACGCCCCGATGGTTCTGCTGAGCTATGGCTGGGGCTACAATTCGGGTCGCTGGCGCCACTTTGTACCCGAACTCGTGCAGGCCGGGTACCGTGTCGTCGCATACGATCCGCCCGGTCACGGACTGGCGCCGGCAGGATACCTGAATATTCCCAAAAATGCCGCGATCATCCGCGCACTACTGACCGAATACGGTCCTGCAGAGGCCATCATCGGCCATTCGTTCGGCGGCAGCAGCAGCATCTTTGCACTCGACGGGCTGCCGGACTGGCAACACCCGCGTCGCATGGTCATCATGGCGTCCTTCAGTTACGCGCCCCGCATATTCGACGAGTACCGCAGGGCCGTCGGCCTCTGGCCTTCACTGTACTGGAATATGGTGCGCAAGTTTGAGCAGCAGATCGGATACCCCCTGGAGTATTTCGATCTGGCCATGATGACCGCAAAACTTCCGCATATCCAGGGTCTGCTGGTACATTCGTCCGGCGACAGGGTTACACCCCATGGCGAAGCCCAGCGCTACCACGCATTCTGGCCCGGCAGCCGGCTGTTCAGTCCGAGGGATGGCGGCCACCACCTTGGAACGCCCGACATTACAGCGGCGGTACTCGATTTTGTGCCGAGGGCGCCGCACCGGCACAGGCCGCCGTTCAGGAACAACCCTTGCCGGTCGGGCACGATCTGGTGCGGTATTTTGCGGGGATGTGAGGGTAAAGCCGAAGCATAAACGCCTGGTCCCAAAGACAAAGCCGCCGGGTTTGGAGGTGATGCAGGTCGGCGTGAAAAGAAATATTACCAAGGCATACCTCCTGTCAAACCTTTCTAAAAAGCAGCCTGCCCTGAAGGACTGGTTGGCCGAAAAAATTGACAGGCTGCCAGGTTGAGCAAACACCCGCTTCTGCTTGCTCAACCCTTGATTATGCCCAAACCCCAGCATCCTCCACCAGCACCTCTTTCAACCGCTGCCGTGCCCGGCACAACCGACTTTTGGTATTGCCCGACGTCCAGCCCATGGTGGCGCTAACTTCTTCGATGCTCTGTTCGTGAAAGTAGAACAGCATCAGCGCCGCTTCATCTGCTGCGGAGAGTTTTTTCATGGCGCCTTTGATCTGATCCACCCGTTCGTCGTCCATCATATTTTGGAGGCTGTTTTTGGCCGGTTCCTGCAATTGCCATATGGTCAGTTCCGGCGTTTCCAGCGAAACGGTATCCAGGCGTTTGCGGCGCAGGTGATCGAGCGAAGTGGTACGGGCAATGCGGAAAAGCCAGGTTTTAAAACTGCAATCAGCGCGCCAGCCCGGCAGGTAGCGGCAGGCTTTCAGGAAGGTATCCTGCATGACTTCTTCGGCGTCTTCATGTTGCCGCGTGATACTCAATGCAATGGAAAAAACCATTTTCTCATACTTCTGAAACAGCAGGGTAAATGCCTGTTGGTTGCCGGCAAGTACCGCAGCAATGATATCTTGTTCACTTTTGAGCGCTGCAGGCTGCCGTTTTGGCAAAACATACGACGCGTGGTTTTTTTCCAGGGTAGACGCGATCAAAAAATGGAGTAGCATTGTCGTTTAGTTAGATTGTTTTTCGATACAAAGGTGCCCCATGCACCTGCCAATTGCAGGGCATATTGAGTAGTCGTCGGGAGAAAATGAGCAGAATACAGGTAAGACTGAGTGCGCTTTATTCAAAATTGCGCCATTCGTGCTCCCATTGCGCTATGCTGTTGATGACGGAAATTTCATTGGTCAGCAGCCCGTACGGTTCCTGAACGAGCATCATTTGTGCGCCTAATACAGACGGGTAATGGATACCAAAATCATACGATGCGCCGTATTGTACACTTTTCAAGGCGTCGTTCAGGGCCGACATCCGTTGGCGTGAGTCGCTGCGAAACTGAGCGAACAAGTCGGCCGCTTCTTTCATCATGGCATCCGCCAGATCACGGTGTTTGCCAAGCGCCGTCCTCCGGATTTCCTTTACTTTTTCCGGATCGTGGTCGTGGCCGTATTCGCCATAGGAGATCATGGGCAGTTTTTTGATCTCGGCCTCCGCCCAGGCATTCACATCCTGGTGCAGGTTGTCGTATTTCATTTGCAGCTCCGTCTGTGCGTTCCAGCGGCTCATGTCGTTGGCTGTTTGCATATATTCCGTGTAAAGAGTCATCCAGTCTACATCGGAACCCGGAATAACTGGCCGGTTTGGATCCGGCTGGCCGTCGACGGGCTTTATCCCTTTATCCGCCAGTAATTTGGCGATATAGGCGTGTTGCTCCGTTTCGCTCATCTGCATGAATTTCTGTGCAAAGGCCGGGTCGTTCATCATTGTTTGCGCCAGTTCGGGAGGTGGCGCCGTCCATGGCCGACTGTTGCTGGGCCGAAACCTCGATACGGGCTGCGCCGTCGGGCGGATACCGTCGGGTTTTTCTGGTAAAACTGCATTTGAAGGGCCTGGCCCTCCTTGTTATACTGCTCTGCCTTGTTGATCCAGGTCTGGTAGTAAGGAGTCGCATCAGGGCCATTGTTATCGGAATAGGCGCGTTGATATGCTTCGGCAAGGGTGGTGGGTGGGGCAGCCAGTTCATCGAGCAGGGATACGGCATCGACTTGAACGACAGGTTGTGCCGTGGCAACGGCTATGGGGAAGAGGAGAGCGGCAAGCAGGCTGCCGGGCATTTGTTTTTTCATTTTTTCAAAGCTTAATTGTTTATTAAACGGCGGATATAACGCCGGTTTATTTCAGGCGTCGGCGCAACGCGATGGTGGCTATGATGGTGCGTATGCCGGCTCCACTTACCGCAATGGCGGCGATGGCAATGAATTGTTCGAGCGTATTCATGGTGTGTGGTGATTGTTATTCGTATTGATGGCACAAAATTCAGGGTAAAACCTCCCCCGCCCCGTCGCAATTCACGACAGAAAAGGGATAAAATGCGACAAGATCAGGGGAGGTTGGGAAGCGCTACAGGGATTGCGCGTTCGGAACGACGTTTTTTATCGGCGTAATCGACTTCAGGTAAGCAAATACTGCTTTCAGGTCTTCGTCCGACATGTTGCGGTATGCCTGCCACGGCATGGGCGGGAGAATCGGACGCGTGCCGTCGAGGCCTTTCGATTTGCCCTCGCGGATTGCCTTGAAGAACTGCGCTTCCGTCCAGTTGCCAATACCTGTATCGTCGGGAGTCAGGTTGGCGGCGTACGATACCCCCCAGGGGCCGGCAATAGCCGTCAGGCCCGGGCTGAACACCGCAACGTGTTGCGTTTCAATGAGTTTTCGCTTGTCGTCGAGCGTAAACGGCTCGTCTGCCGGGTGACCCATAAAGCGACGCGACATATCAGGCGCGGGGCCCTGAGGCGTCATCATTTTAGGGGTATGGCAATCATCACAACCAATCATACCGACGAGGTACTCGCCGCGTTTTACCGGATCAACTTTCACGGCAGGGACTTCCTCGGCCGTCGATTGCCCGCTGGCTGGCTGCTGTTGGCAGTTGGTCAGCCAGAACATCAGGGCTCCGAGACCAAATACCAGAAATACTTTTGCTTTCATGTTTTAGATATTTGAAAATGTGACTTAATGACAAATGACGAATGACAAATGACGAATAATGACGAATAACAAACAACACCCCTCACCCGCGCCCGGCTTTCATCACCACAGTTCCCTCATCCAGCATCCCGGACAATACGATCTGGTCGCCGGTAAAACTGAAATCGAATACCTGCACCTGTCCGTCAGGTGTAATCATCGATATCTCGTCGCCGCTTTCATTCAGGAGATACTGGCCTTTAACCGTATCAGCGGTATTATCCATGTAGGTGATGGTCCACACAAATGTACCACTGGCCTCGTCAGCAGCGTTGAGTTTCAGTTGCGAAGATTTTATGACGAGTCCTTTGACCTCCACCCCATCGATGGTGAACGACTGGATTGTCCAGGCGCCTGAAAGCGACTCCTGCGGTTCGGGTTTGGTGTCGTTGTCCTTTTTGCAGCTGGTCAGCGCAGCAGAGGAGACCAGAATAAGGGCAAGGGCTAAAAAGTTTATTTTCAAAAAAACGGATTTCATCGGTAGTGTTTTTATTGGTTAAACTTAAAAAGGATGGATGGCTTTGGGATTACTGGCGATTGGTCAGGTCTTCGAGGGAGATTTCATACTGCTTGGCCGTTTCATTTCGCCGGGTATATGTTTTTGTTTATTACTGTGTGAAGGCAAGGCGCTGCCAGGCTGCTCGCATGGTCGCGCGCCGCAGTGGTGTACCGGTAACCCGGAAAAATGTGGTGAAAGGAATGCAAAGGTTAAGATTGCAGTCCATCCCGATCCGCCCCAAAACAGTTCGAACCGTGGTGTTTTCGCCGCCCGTGACGGTGGGACAGACTGCTCTTATGGCCCCGCTCTTACAGCTGAGCCTCCTTTGAAAAAAAATGAAAATGGCTGATGATTATGCTGTTGCCAGCAAAGGAAGTTATGCGATTTGCGGTAATGCGATGCCGGATTTCATCTGTTCAAACAGTACTGTGTTGTAATTGCTTAATTTTTATGATACAAAGGTATGCCGCTGTCGGAATCCAAAATTGAAAAAAAGCGACATTGTTATTGGGGATATTATTTTGTTTATCAATTTGTTATAGCCAGAGGTGTGCTGTACAGCGGCGAAAATCCCGAGATAAAAGCCCTTGGGTTCTCGCCCGTAAACTCCCTGAAGTCGCGAATGAAATGCGACTGGTCGGCATAGCCGAATTGGTGGCTGATTTCCGTCCAGGTAGCGTTTGGGTTGCACTGTACAAAGTCGTAGGCGCCTTTAAACCGAACAATACGAACGTAGGTTTTGGGGCTGATGCCGATATTTTCCTGAAAGGTGCGCTGGAGCTGACGTTTGCCGACAAACACTTTTCCACAAACCTCATCTACCGAATGCTGGCCTGTAGCCATTCGGATATACTGCATCGCCTCGGAAAAATAATAGCGGTCGCGTTGTTCCTGTTGTGCCACCCGCTTCCGGAAATAATCGACCGCAACCTGGACCCGGTGCTCCTGGGAAGGCGCATCCTGAATGCGTCCCACCAGTTCGGTTACCGAATTGCCGAGATACGAATGCAGTTCGGCATAGGTATCCACCAGGTCGCCGATGCGCTTGTTGAACAGCATGATAAGCGTCTCCGGCTTGCAACTGATCCCGAATATGCCCATCCCGCCCTGCAACTGGAACATGACCGGCTCCACATGGATACCGCCAATAAATGCTTCCGGAAACAAGACCTTCTTTCCATCCATTATCCCGGTATGGTGGTATGGCGCCGTGATGTGGATAATGATCTCAACCTGGCCCGTTGCCAGGCAATACTGCACCGGAGAGATTTCCGTAACCGGGCCATCGCTTTGGATGTACCAGCAGCCATCGAGGTAGGGTTTTAAATCTGCGGGTACTGCAAAATGCTGTGCGACTATTTTCATTTTCTTTTCAAAAGTTTAGGGCAAAGGTCAGGGCAGGTATAATGCGGGAATTGAAAAAAAGCGACTTTGTTGACCGGGCCATTCCGGTTGCCGATAGACCATTTGCATCATAATCAGGTTGCAACTGTGTTTGAAAATTATTTTTTGGGGAATTCATGTTGCAAAGGTGAAAGGTCTCCGATGCATGATTCATGGTAAAAACCAAGATTTCCCCCGGAAAAAAACCTTCCCGATTGTAGTGCAAAGTTGGGGTCAGTATGGCTGGGTGTGGTATCACATGAATGTGTGAAAAAAAGCGAACCCAAACGGGATTGTGCTTTAAAACAAGAAACATTCATGCGATACCACTTTCCGATGCCGGTTTTTCCGGACATGTTTTTCAGTTTCCGGCCTGGAAACGGGGTACCTGATTTTTGATAACCGGCACTGTTTTCAGGTAAGCATGAATTGCTTTGACCTCAGTGTCGGTCAGGGCAGTGTGCGGCATCATCGGGTAATGCAACGCTCCGCCGCCTCGTTTTTTGGCGAACCTGACGGCATCCACAAATTCCTGTTCCGTCATTTTACCGATACCGGTCTCCTCGTCCATGGTTATGTTGGCTGTCGGAACGGGCGTTATGCCGTCAATATCCAGCATAACCGTTCCACCGCCGTAAAATCCCGGTGTTTTCTCGGGTTCGAGGTCGTTGAGTGTTTTCAGGTCGGCGCTGTGGCAGGCAAAACATCCGAGCATGCCATTGGCCACATACCTGCCAAGGGCAACCTTGTCGGTAGTATCGGGCTCTACGATAGGCTTTTCCGGCAGCGGCAGCGGGTGGAAAGCGATATTGCTGAGCAATTTGACGAGAAAATTAGCCTGGTTGGGCGGGTATTCACGGGTGTCGGGCGCCAGCTCGGGGTCGGGCGAACGCAGCCAGGCAATAACCGAATGGAGATCGTCGTCGGACAGGAGCGGAAATTTCGGCATAAACGGTGGCACATACTGCCCGGTTTGGGGCCGGATACCCGTGCGAAGGAAGTAATACAGCTCGCCGTCCGTCCACCCGCCTACACCATTTTCTTTATCCTGTGTAATGTTCAGGGAGTAAATTTCCCCGAACTCCTTCGGAATGTCGGTGCGGTGCGAGCCTGTCAGTTTTTGGGTTTCCGGGGAATAATGGCACTCGCGGCAGAGCATGGAAGCGATGCGTTTCCCTTCCGCAATGTGCACGGAATCGACGGTCACTTTCAGGTTTTTTACCTGATCGGGTATTTCTACAGGGTATTTGGGTACGCCTTTTACCTGGATATAACCAGCGAAAAGGACCACCAGCA
>JADJRC010000036.1 GCA_016712415.1 Lewinellaceae bacterium
GTGCGGGGATGGATTGGAGGATCAGAAAGGCCGGCTGTGGATCACGCCCTGTTTCGGACAATCCGAACACCAAACCGTCAACTTTTATCAGTTTGACCGCGCCGGGCAAAAGAGATCAATTGGGACCAAATTCCGGAAGGGGCAGGCGGGCAGGCCTGCTTGGCCGGGATGGCCTATGACGGCGAGTTATATGCCTTTTCCGAAAAACGAACCATTTCTTTTTCTTTGATCCCGACACCCGCAAAACGCGTTTTTACCGGCTCGACCTTCGATATTCAGCACCCGCAAATAAAGTACGATCCTGCCAATATTCCCTAACTTTAGCCCCTGCAATGATCCGGCACTTCGCTATCTGCTCTTTTTTTCTGTTCCTGCTCTCCTTTGCTGTTTCAGGGCAGACGACCGGTGTTTTCCCTAAATTATATCCCGCCTCCGTTGCCGTTTATGACATCGACCGCGGGATGCCCATCACTTGCCTGGACAATCTGTTTGTTGATTCCACGGGGCGGTTATTCATTAGTCCCTGCAGGTACCAGGATATTTATCAAAATCTGAGTTTCTATCAGTATGATGGCGATAAATCGCATTTAATCCAAATGGATCCACCCGAGGGGACGTCGGGCCCCTTGAGCTGGTATTTGAAGGGTAGTACTGCCGGCGGACTTCTTTTCGGGAGTGATACCAGCAGTACCCTGGCGTTTCTTTACAACCCTGATGATGGGGCGCATAAGATCGTTTCGTTCGGCATCGCCGAAAAGATCCGCAATATGATCGCCGGTCCGGGAAATGAGGCCTATATCCTGACGTACAAGCGTGGTGCTTTTTCCTGGTATCGTCTTACGCAAGAAGGCAAAGAATTATTAGTCGACATACCGGTTGCTGACGATATAGAGTCCTACATTTTCTACGATATCCCGGCTGCGTGTTCCGGCAGTCAGATCTCATTCCTCTGGCTGGATAAAGGCTTTATCCGCTATTCCCTGACCGACCACAGCATAAAACGCTACAATTGGCATGCGCTTATCGGCAGTACTGTCGGGGAGTTCTCCAACAAATCGGATTTGCTGGATATATCCGGCCTGAATATGACAGGTATTCCCGGAGGCAGGATATTATTCTATTTGCGCTTTAACGGCGGTTTTTATGTATTTGACCCTTCATCAGAACAACTATCCGGGCATTTGGCGTTGAATGAATATTTCCGTAGTTTCAATATTGCTGATAAATTCATTATTAAATTCTATCAGGATCACTGGCAAAATACACTTATACATTTGAGCTGGCTCATTTTCCGGTGAATCTAAAGGGAAGAGATTCCAATTTAAATGCAGCGGTTCTTTGGGATAAGGATGGCCAGTTTTTTGATTATCAACCGGTCGTGCAAATGGCCGGAGTCGGAAGACACAACGTTGGATTTGGTAATTATTTGAACAGCCGGAATTTTAAGAGACAGGCGCTGATCGCCACCGGCGGTAAGCTGATCGCCGTTGAAGTCAAGAACAATTTGCCTGTAAAAACGGCGGTGAAAGGCTGGGCCAGCCGCGCCATGGGCGAACTGGACCACAACCGGGTGCTGGTCACATCGGAATCCGGCAACAAGTCTATTCTGGACCTTTCGACAATGCAATCCTCCGAGATCAAAAGGGTTAGCGACAACCCATGGAGCAAGGTGCGGAACTATGGACAACTCGTGCAACGCCCCGGGCAATTATGGTGCCCACTAGAGGGGAAACGTCTTGCCTGTTATCAGCAATCAAGCCGAACTTTTCAGTATTACGATGTTGGACAGGAATTTGACAAATTCAACTTTATTCAGCCCCGAGAGATCGCTTTGGTCAATACAGCAAATGAACTTTACCGCTACCAGCTGGATCAGGCTCAACTCAGACCTGTGCTTAATGGAGGCGCGCCCTTGCAACTGGGCGGTACGGCCAATGAACTGCAGGTAGATAACAGCGGAATCCTCTGGATTGCTTCTCTAAACGGTCTTTGGCGGGTGGATCCTTCAACAGGCGACAGCAAACGCCTTGGAAAAGATACCGGACTGGTGGATGACAGGATAATGTGCATCAATCAGGCTGAAAACGGGGAGTTGTGGCTGGGTACGCTCGGCAGCGGCGTACAGATTTACAACCCGAAAACCGGCGCCTTGCGGGTACTCGATCAGAGCATGGGCTTGTCCAACAATTCGGTGGTGGGTATCCTGGCTGACGCCGGGGGCGATCGCTGGATATCTACATTTGACGGTATTACCGTTGTATCGTCTGATGGAAAAGTGCTGTTTGAACTAACGGAAATTGACGGATTGGCCCACAGGGAGTTTAACCGGCATTCCTATTTAAAAACCAGCGACGGGATGCTGCTCTTTGGCGGGGTCAATGGGGTTACCCTGATGGAGCCGCAAAAGGTAAAAGCCTTATTAACGCAAACGGATTTGCTTCGGATTTACCTCACTGATATCGCATATTTCGATTGGTTTGCTGACTCCGAGGTGCACCGTACAAACGGTTTTAACCAATTGGAGCGGGTCGTATTGCCCGCCTCACACCGCTTTATCAAACTTGATTTTGGCTTGTCGGACTATTCTGCTCCTGAGCAATGTTCATTTGCTTACCGACTCCTGCACGACAACGAGAACAATCCGGATCATGAAGGCGATGCTATCTGGACAAATATTGGCTCCAGCTCCGAACTGTTACTGAACGACTTGCCGGTCGGGTCCTATACGATTCTAATAAGAGGCATGAATGCAAATGGCCAGTTAACGGAAACACCGTTGGCCATTCCGGTCAGGGTTCAGGAGTTCTTTTATAAAACCTGGTGGTTTTATTTGCTTTGCGCACTGCCCTTCCTGCTGGGCGCCTATTTCTGGATTCGCCGCCTGCATACGGAACGCGAACGGCTTGAAGCGGAAGTAACGAACAGAACACAGCAGATTTTGCGCGACAAGGCATTGATTGAAGAACAAGCTGCCAAATTGCAGGAATTGGACGAATTGAAATCCCGCTTTTTTACCAATATCTCGCACGAATTCCGCACACCGCTTACCGTTATCTCCGGCATGGCTACGCAAATCCGGCAACAACCCGGGCAGTGGCTGGAGAAAGGTATGGAACTGATCCAGCGCAACAGCCAACAATTGCTTTCCCTGATCAATCAAATTCTCGACCTGCGAAAACTCGAATCCGGCGCACTGGCCGCCAACCTGGTACGGGGAAACATTGTTCCCTACCTCCGCTACATCGCCGAATCGTTTGTCCAACTGGCCCAAACCAAAGGCCTGCGCATTCACGTGCTCGCAAATGCCGACACCGTAGACATGGATTACGATCCGGAGAAGATGATGCACATCCTGTCGAACCTGCTGTCCAACGCCGTCAAATACACCCCTGCTCCGGGCGACATTTACCTGCAGATCGACCGGCGGCATAGCGAAACCGGCCGGGAACATCTGCTCGTTCAGGTAAAAGACAGTGGCCAGGGTATTTCCGCCGAAGCATTACCCCATATTTTTGAATTGTTTTACCAGGTGGAGGATTTGGCAACTCAAAAACCGCAGGGTTCCGGTGTTGGCCTGGCGCTGACCAAGGAACTGGTGCAACTCTTGAACGGCACGATCGAGGTATCCAGCAAGCCCGGCGAGGGCACCCGTTTTTTGTTGTCTTTTCCCATAACCCGGGAAGCCAAAATACAGGAAGGGCAATATATTCCGACAGTAGAAAACACTGCCCATACAGGCATTGCACCGGAAATTGCAAAAACGCAGGCGGCACCTGCCACTCAGGCAAGTTCGACCGGTTCAGGCCAGGCAGATTCCGGCAAGCCTTCCCTCCTCATCGTGGAAGACAACGCGGACGTCCGGCTCTACCTGTCGGCCTGCCTCGAACCCTACTACCAGCTGCTGCTGGTCAAAGACGGCCAGGAAGGAATAGACCTGGCCATCGAAGCGGTGCCCGACCTGATTGTGAGCGACGTGATGATGCCGGTAAAAGATGGTTTCGCCCTCTGCGAAGCCCTCAAGAACGACGAAAGGACCAGTCACATCCCCATCGTTTTGCTGACCGCCAAGGCCGATTTCGAGTCAAGACTTAGCGGCCTGCGGCGGGGCGCCGACGCCTACCTCACCAAGCCCTTCGAGCAGGAGGAACTCCTGGTGCGCCTGGAGCAATTGCTGGTGCTGCGCACCAAATTGCAGGAGCGTTACCGCAATCCTTCTTTTGCCGAATCGCCCGCCGACTCGGAAGCCGTTCAGGCGGAGGATGCTTTATTCTAAAACTGCGTCAATTGGTATTGGATCATCTTGCGGAAGAGGACTATAGCATTGTCCACCTGTGCCGTGACCTGGGCCTGGGCCGGACGCAGTTGCACAACAAGATCAAGGCCCTGACCGGCCAGTCGACCAGTGAATTCGTCCGCACGGTTCGCCTGAATAAAGCCCGGGAACTGCTGCAAACGACGGGTTGAACGTCTCCGAGGTCAGCTATGAAGTGGGCATTTCCAACCCGGCCTATTTTTCGCGGATTTATGCGGAGGAGTTTGGGGCGCCGCCGCGGGAGACGCGGGGGTGAGGGTGTTAGACTTGCATTTGCAATCCAGCCTATTGATTTTGTTTCTAAAAGTCGATATAATTGTCGAAAAAAAGGAACGAATTTTTTGACATTTAGCAACACATTCAGCCGACAAAAGGTGGTTTCTGCGCTAGAAATTGCCAGGGAGTTTCCAGTTACCTGATTCACCCGTTCCTAAGTCAAACTGCCCAAGTCTTTCCAGGTTATTACCATGGCATCAGAACGGGGCTGCGCTTGGTCCCCACCGTATACCAACCAACTACCGGAGGTAGTCGGACTCAGGCTCTTAAATAGTTTCAGGTTTTTAAAAAAATCTGGTTGTACCGTTTTGCCTGCCTTGATTTCAATAATAGACTGGCTGATTACCTTGTCAATAAGCAAGTCAATTTCGTTGGCGTTACTATCCTGCCAAAAGAAAAACTGTGGTCGTTCTCCAGTATTTATTTTATTTTTCAACAGTTCGTTGATGATAAAATTTTCAAACAAAGCACCCTTGGCAAAATGACTCACCAAATCTATGGTAGAACGAATGCCAAGCAAATAGGCAGCCAGGCCTGTGTCGTAAAAATACAGCCTTGGGCATTTTCACAATCCGCCTGTTGAAATTGCGAAACCAGGGCGGAAGGCGGTAACAGATAAAACTCGCTTCCAGAATAGAAAGCCAACTCTTAACAGTCTTGACGTCGATACCCACGTCCGTACTTAATTGGGTCAGATTCAGGAACTGCCCGACGCGTCCGGCGCAGGCTGTTATGAAGTTGCGGAAAAGTCCCAGGTTGTTGACATTGAGCAGTTGTCTGACGTCTCGCTCCACGTATGTTTGCAAGTAGTCGGGGTAGAAACTGACTGGCGGGATATCCCGTTCGTAAATCCGGGGGTAGAAGCCAGTCTGAAGGTAGTCTTCCCAGGAACTTTTTTCCCAAGACGAGCCTTTCAATTCTTCCAATGAAAAAGGCAGTAAGTTGAAAATAGATATCCTCCCGGCCAGGCTTTGGGTGATTTTTTCCAGCAACAGAAAATGTTGAGAACCTGAAAGGACATATTCCCCGGGTTCATTTCGCATGTCGGTGTAATGCTGGAGGTAGGGGAAAATCTCCGGCACATTTTGCACCTCATCGAAAATGACGCCGCCTTTGTACAATTGAAGGAAATGATGAGGATCTTGCCGGGCATGCTCCTGATTCTCTGCTAACTCCATGTTAAGGTACTTATAATCCGGGCAAAGTTGCCTGCAAAATGTGGTTTTGCCTGATTGCCGGGGCCCGGTTACGGCAATCATCGGGTACTTCGTTAGCATGGAGGCTGCCCGGTCGTAGAGATGGCGCTTGAGAATCATGGAGCAAATTTATGTAAATCGAGGAATCAATTCCCTGATTTGCATAATTATTTATTCGAAAGACGCTTCGCACTTTCCTTTCGTTCCGCCCTCTTGCCGTTTCCCAACACAGTTTCCAAGAATCATCGCACTGAACATGCAGGCACCTGAAATTCAAGTGTTTGCAATGTATTCGTTTACCCTCCCCTGAACAATAGGTAAAGTATTTTCCCTCCCCTGAACAATAGGTAAAACATCCCGAACCATAGGTAAAGTCCTCCGCCGGCTTGTCCCTGCACCTTTGTCCTGCAACAACGGCAAAGCACGATGATTTTCAGCACATTTCAGGCAGGACAAACAGGCGGGCATACCGGAGCAGATACCCACCGGCTGGGCACCGCAGCCCGGCACAGTCTGGACGCCCTGCTAACCGAACTATACCAACCGGTCACGCGGGAATGGCTTGGCAGACATCTTCCGAATCTGGAAGAAGGCCGGGGCCTGCACCTGGCCAGCGGTAATGGCAAAGACAGCCTGATGCTCGCCGGTCTGCTGCACGGGCAAACGGCACTGCTGGGTCTCGAAGAAGACACGGTACTGATACAATCAGCCCGGCAGACGAGCGACGTGCAAGACCACGAGCGGATGCAATTTGTCCAGGGAAACCTTTCCAACTGTAATGCCGACAGCTATTCGATTTCATTTACACCCGTATCTGGTCAGCCGGATTGTCCGACCAGGACGCTTTGTTGCAAACCATCCGCCACAACCTGGTATTCGGCGGCAGCCTGCTCTTGGAAGTTGTGCCACTTTCCGGTTTTAGCGCTACCCGTACAACCACGCATTCGCCCGGTCGATGGAACTGTTCGGATTGCTGGAAGAACCACGCTCCGGTACGGCCGTGCTGCAGCCAATGTTGCAGCAGGCAGGTTTCGATACGCTCGAAATGACCTGGTCTATGCCGGCTTTCATTCCCGGGAATTGCAACCGGGTTGTATCGCTTGCCCTGGAATGGTGTCGCGATGGCATCCTGCGCTGCCGCGGCTCGACAGTGGAAGAACTGAACGCGCTCCTCCTCGAACTGAAACAATTTGAAAAACAGGAGGACACGCTGATCAGCCGGACGGGTCTGTTGCAGGTTTTTGCTACAAAGCGATGACTTGCCGGTATTTCTCAACAACGAAATGTTCACGAAACGCCTGGTCATTGCCAGATAAAAATAAATTTTCCTGTCATGAAAAAATATCTTGTATCCTTATTTCTGCTCTTGACCGCCGCCACCCTCTGCGCACAGGTCAGCGTCAACCAGGACAACTCCACCCCCGACCCCTCCGCCATGCTCGATGTGAAAAGCAGCGACAAGGGCATGCTTATCCCGCGTATGACTACCGCCCAGCGCGACGGTATTGCCACCCCTGCTCCGGGGCTGATCATTTACAACACGACCGATTCCTGTTTCAACTACTACACCGGAACAAATTGGTACAAGGACTGCGGCCAAAAGCGCGATGTGCTGGAAGGCCCTCTTATGCCCGAATTGCTCAAAGCCGGGAAAGGAAACTCCGTAGTTAATGTCAAGGGCATAGTGGCCGATGAACTTGGGAATGCCTATGTGCTCGGGTATTTTCGCGACACCCTGTATTGGGGACAAATGTTCTGGTTTCCGAAGACAATTCCGATGATATTTTTGTAGCCAAATACACTTCCGACGGAAATATCGCCTGGGTGGTGAACCAGATACTATCTTATTCTTTTCCAGATGCTGACGAATTTGCTTATTCCATTACCACTGAAATGCCGGTGTTCCAATAATCGTAGGCAGGTTCTTGGTTAGTGGCCCGGGCAATGTTTTTGTGGCAATATGCAACCAGTACCGGGATATCAATGATCTTTTAATTTTGATAATGGTGTTACTCCTTGGGGGTTAGTGTGGATAATAATGACAACAGGTATGTGACGGGAGAATTCAATGACATTTTGCATAACATTGTTGCGAACGGGCCTACTTTCTTTTTAGTAAAAAAATGACTTCACTTGGGTCAAAACGGCAGAGGCTGCGCGGGGTCGTGGTATTCATACGGACGGCGCGGGCAACTTGGCTGTGACCGGCTACTTTGAAGGAACGTGACTGCTTTCGACGCTTTAACCTAGGAGCAGTGGCAACCATGATGTTTTGTTACCAAATTCGATACGGACGGCAATGTACTGTGGGCAAAAAAAGCCGGAGGTACCGGCCTGGATGAAGGTTATGGTATCAGCATCGACGCTGCCGGCAATTGTTATGTGACCGGGCTTTTCGAAGGCACGATCGATTTTGGGGGCCTATCCCTGACTTCTGCCGGGGGGCGCGACCATCTTTCCGGGCCAAATATGCTACCGACGGAGTATCCAATGGGTAAAGCAAGGCGGCGGCAGTGGTTTTGGTGATGCAGGCCTGGCTGTCAGAACCGACAATGCCGGCAACAGTTACATTACCGGTAAGTTCGTCGGCACGGTCACTTTCGGAAGCCAGTCCCTGGTATCCAGTGGCGCCGAAGAGGTTTTTGTTGTCAAATATGATACGGACGGCAATGTAATTTGGGCAAATAAAGGCGGCGGCGCAACTACCGATATCGGCGCCGGAATCGGCGTCAGCCTCCGCGCGGCTTTGTCTTTACTGCCGGTACAATCCAGGGAACTGCGACCTTCGGCAACACTACTCTGAACGGCGCAAACGGGAAAATCAAACGGATTCGTTTGGCCCTTGAGCATTACAACAGGCGGCTCTGCTCTGGAGCAGAATTCGAACCTCTCGGCGTCTCAGGATCTTGATCCCGATCCTGAAAACGAACTCCAAACCCCGAGCCTCTCCGGCGCCACCCTCAGCATCACCGATGGCAACAGCGTGACCTTTCCGGGATCAATACCGACAATCAAACCCTGAACCTCGCCGGCACCAATCTCAACATCACCAACGGCAACAGCGTCGACCTGGTCAGCCTGGTTAACGACAACGACTGGACGCTCAGCGGCAACAACATCCACAACGCCAACAACGGATTCGTACATCGGCACCACAACGCCCAAGCAAAGCCGCACGTCAACGGCCAGTACTACGGCACCGGTACTTCTTGCTGCACGCCTTTACGGGCGACGGCAATTCGGGCTACCGCTCTTCAGGCCGCTGACGATTCCGGCTCATCGGATATCAACATGCGGCTGCGCACGCAGAAAAACGGCGCTTTGGGGAAACTTGTACCTCAGCAACGACGGTACTGGTAGGCGTCGGCACCGCAACACCGAGTTTCAAACTCAGCGTAAACGGTACCATCAGCGGAACGGGGCTTCGCCTCCCGGGCAGTTTCGATCCGGACCCTGCATTCATCGGTACTCCGGGCAATTTTATCTCGTTTGGGCATTCCGGTGTCAGCGAAGACTTTATCGGGTACAAAAACAATAAAGCTCTTTTTCAAAGATTCGCCCGGCGGCGGCGATACGCAAGACCCCAATGTGATCATCGACGGAAAACTTGGCATCGGCACTGCGGCGCCCAAACAAAACTCCACGTGAACGGCGACTACTACGGAAAGGGCAGCCTGAGGCTGTATTCGTCCGGTGGCGACGGCACCTCCGGCACCGCTTTACGCGCGCGACGATTCGGGCACTTCCGACATTGGCCTGCAATTGCGCTCGCAAAACGCCGGCAGCGTTGTCAATGCCGTGTATGTGGCGCCAGACGGCAAGGTCGGCGTCGGTACGACCGATCC
>JADJRC010000037.1 GCA_016712415.1 Lewinellaceae bacterium
GAGCCTTGTCTTGGCTGCGAGCAGCGACCAGGGCAACCTCAGCTTTGGCGTGTTCAAGAAACTCAAGTCGGGCTCGGTGGAGTCGCCAGTCCGGAGAGTCACGAAAGCAGCACATGTCGGCAAGCTTCTCGAGGTCTTGGGCCGAGGGCGTTGGGTTGGCCTTCAACAGCGCCTTCAGCTGGAGTGACGGGGCTTGGAGTTCGTGGGGGAAAAGGTGTCAAGGAAGGACTGATCGAGAATAATCTCCTCCTCGCCGAGGTAGCCAGTGCGCTCGCCGGAGGGAAAGGGTTGAAGAAAGAGCCTGGCCTGCCGGAGGAGGTCGTGGAGGACAGGCGGTTCACTTGTGCCAATCAAAGCCCGTTGTGGGCAGCAGTTGGTGTCCCCGCAGCAGCTCAAAATGCAGAAGTGCTCGGAGCGAAAACAGTGCTCCTCGTCAATGACTTGCCGAAGTCGGGGCAACGAGACCGTATCGGGACAGCGGTGCCCGGTCAGCCTTTCGGCCAACACTTGGAGCCGACGGGTAATGAGCAGCTCGCCCTCTGAGCCCTCAAGAACAGCCGATACATTTTGACCAAAAAAGATCGGCCAGTCCGAGTTGGTCTCCCAGACTCGAACCGCGATGGGCTCGCCAGAGAAGGTCTTGCCTCGGACTCGGTCCGCAGCCCGTTGTGTGGCGAGCTGGGCTAGTGCTTCCACGGGCAAGGAATCGGCCTCCGCCTTGCTCAGCAGCTCTGGGCCTGAGAGGGCTGCATTGACTACGCTCCACACTCTTCAGGTCAACAACGGTTACCTTTCGACGGGGTTCTTTTTGCTGCCGCGGGGTTCCGGTTTAACCAGAATAACACCGATCATCCCGGTTACAACAAGAAGAAGTGCGTAGGCAAGACGGACTCTTGGGTGTCGGAAGTCTCGGTCGCTGCCGCCGTCAGTCTCCACGACCAGACAGCGGAATGGCGGCTGCGCGGGGCCAAAGTCCCCGCATTCGAAGTGCAGCAGCAGAGCTTCGACGTGGTGCTCAATGCTCGAGGGAACGAAGTGGGCGGGTTTGACAGTCACTGGAGGTGAGAGGTTTTCACCTGCAGCAAAACCACCGTTGAAGGCCGCTGGGGTGCCGGGCCGATTGCTGCGGTTTCGGCTGGTTTCTGTTGTCACCGACAGAATCCCAGAGAACCGAACGGCGAGTTCTGGCCGCTTGTTGAAATCATGATCGGCTAGGATGACTCCAGTGGTGCCGACGCCCGGTCGAGCCTGCAGTGTCCAAGAGTTTGTAGGTCGAGCGACCGGCGAGTCTCGGCCCTGAGGGTCAGTAGGCTCACTTGCCTGCACCAGGGCCTTGTCGTCAGCGGAAAGCAGCAAAGCAAAGGGCCGCAAGCACTCGACAAACTGCCGAGCTCTCTTGAGAGTAACATTGCAGTAGTGACTGTCGGGGTTGTAGTCCTCCTGGATTCGTTGTGGATGCGAGTTCTTCAGCGGGAACAGCTGCTGGTAAAGCAGGGCAGCCTTGGTGCCTCGTTTCCTAAGCAGTTTAGCAAGGACTCACGGCGGGAGAAATTTGTGAGCAATCGTATTCTGGCTGACAATGATGCCGGCCTCCGTTTTCATGTGTTGAGTAAAATCCTTCAAGGTCACGGTTCGGGTGTAGGCGAGGTCCCGCGAGAGTGACTTCTCCTGGAGGACAAAGTTGTCCTCGATAAACTTGGCCATTGTCGGGGCAAAGTGCGGGTATTTGTCTTCAATTCGCGGTCGGCCTCCACCCGAGGTGCGTGGTGCCTTGGGCATGTCAACAAAGTAGAGGCTACGGAGGAACTGGGCGAGCTCGGCCGTAACTCGCTGCGGCGGTGCTTCGGGGTGGCCAACCAAGGTCAGTTCCTTTGCGTGGGATCGGACCAGGAACACAGGTGACCCCCAGGAGCAGAGAGTCTCAAGCTTAGCGGCCGGACTTGCATGAAGGCGCAGCTCGGGACTGGCCTCGAGCTCAGCCAATGGCAAGACGACCCGATCCTCCCGCCGCCAGAAGCTCGCATAGCTCTCGCCTGGGATTACCTTGCAACAACCTGTTGAGAGGCGACAAGACCGAAACTCGGTTTCTAGCAGGACAAAGTCGAACACACCACTCTTAAAGAGATTCCGGGCCATGCGGACGAACGACCGTCTTTCCGTTTGGTCGACACACAGTTTGGACAAGAAAATGTCATCATCCGAGTTTAGGTCTGATTAATTAGCCAGACGCCTACCGGGTCGGGGTCGGCCGGGCGCCTCGAGCAGCAGCGCAGCGACAGTACGGGGAGCACTCAGATAATCCGATCTCGGTCCAGATCCACCCAGCCCTTCACGTCCGGTCTCTTCAATTTGACAGGGCCCTTGCCAGAGTAATCCACCGGGACACTGGCGGGCACAAACTCATCAGAGTCTGGGAAGCGGGCATAGACGTGGGTCCGCTTAGCCAGGCAGGCGGTCTCTCCGCGGTCTTGCCAAGAGTATGGGAGAAGAGAGTACACCGGGACATCCACCGTCTGGCCAAGGATGCAGACTGTGGCAGTGTGGTAGGGTACGTCCCATTCACGGGACTCATAAATTCCAGCTAGGAAGACAGCCGCCTCAGACACGCCATCAGGTACGGACTCAAGCGCACTTATTTTGACAAGAACGGGTTTGTTGCATGTCATCCAGGCAACCTCAGAGATCAGAGGTTCCAGGTAATCATGCAAGTGCATTCGAAGGATTTTGGCAATCTCCAGGCGTCGAAAGATGGAAGAGCATCACTGGAGAGAGGAGGTGCTGATGCCACACAGCCAGCCCAAAATAGGGCAAAGAGGCCACAGCTGGTCCCATCAGTTTGTTGAGGAACCTGAGGCATGCTCCAATTCTTGTTGTAGGGTTCAAGCAGCGCCTCGGCGATGAACTTGTATGCACGTGTATTGGGTCTTAGGGAAGCCTTCAGGGAGTCGAACACCAGGGCATGGCCGTCGGGCAAGTAGACAACAAGCAGCCAGTGTTGGCGGCTTCTGTCGAGGGCAATCCACAAAGCGGCCTTCTTCTGGTCCAAATCAAAGGATTCCTCCTTCGTCCACCCCTGACCATAGGCAGATAACATCAGGGAAATCTTGACTGATCAGGAACAGAGCCGCATCGATTGAGAAATTAGACACCTCCGTGTTGGGTTTGGCCAAGTTGCCCTGGGTTACGCAATCCACAAATATCAGCTGGTGGACAGGCTCATGCTTGGGTGGGTTCTCCGGGAAAGTGACGCCGACGATCTCCACCTCCGAGCTGTCAAGCTTCATGCGCTTGATTGGTGAACCATCAGGTTGATGTTGTAGAATCGCATCGGTGAAGTCAATTGAGACCTCTCGAGGCTGGGGCGATGGCACGGTCTCCAGTGGCGTGACGGAATCGGCAAGCGGCAGGTCTTGTTTGCTCTTCTTGGAGGGGCTGGACAGAAGCTTCTTGGAACGTTTGCGACCGATAGGCTTTACCGTTGGGGACTGAGTAGCCCCAGGAGGGGAGTCAATTGCAACATCTAGAGGCTGGGCCGATGGCACAGTCTCCAGGGGCGTGACGGTATCGGCAAGCGGCAGGTCTTGTTTGCTCTTCTTGGAGGGGCTGGACAGAAGCTTCTTGGAACGTTTGCGACCGGTAGGCTTTACCGTTGGGGACTGAGTAGCCCCAGCAATTGGCTCCTCCGGAGGTGTTGCCGGTCGAGGAAGTGGAGTTGTTGGAGCAGGTGGAGCCAGCCGAGCAGGAGGTTGCAGCGAGGGCTGCTCGGGGGGGAGGCCGCCACGAACAGGAGTCATCAGGGGGACGGCCTTGGGGGAAGGACTCGCGTTGGCTAGGTCACCAGACGAGGAGCCGGACTCCATGGGGTTGTCCATAGCACCAAACTTGAATCTTCGGCTGTTGGGGTAAACGGTGCGAAGTACGTGATCAAGATACGGGGGTACAAGCGAGGCGAGAGAGAGTTGCGTAGCTGGTCAGCTCTCGCTTTCTGCTGTTCTCGTTGCGCATGGCCTATCTCGTTTTGCTTTGATCAGAAAGGAACAAACCGGTAAGAGATTGTGATCGTGCTGGAATTTATCCAAAGCAGCACTAGCAACCGCACTGAGCGATGACCAGTCCTCAGTCAGGCCAAGTCGGCAGTGGGCCCGGTACAACTCATTTCGGAAGGCTGTTTTGAGGCTGTCACCCGGCTCACTAGGGGATTAGAAAGCTCTTACATCCTTGCGGTTGGATTCTTCGAAGGGCCCATCCCGTAGGCGGAGAAGATGGTGGGCTGCAGGTAGCGGGGCTTCACCATAGGAGCAGCCATCTTCTTGGCCTCACCATGGCGGGGGACATACACGTTCACGTGATTAACAGAAGAGTTGTTGCTGCTGTTATTGATGTTGAAGGTTGGCAAAGGGGGTGGGGTCGGGTGATTGGCGGTGCTGATGGCTGCTTCCTCAACAGGAAAAAGAACATACGTCCAGTTGTCTTCAAGCTTGTGATTCACTTCAGAAAGTCTGTGGAATCTTTCGAGAGCTTGTGGGTCGTCATAATAGCGACAGAAGTAGGAGGAGGGTGTCACAACAAGTTCCGCTCGGAGGTGGGAAAGACAGGTGCCAGCGGGTATTTCCAGGGCTTGCTTTTCCGACTTCTGAGTGCCATCAGGGACTAAGAAGCAGCACACGTTCTTCATTTTCGTTGGAATAACGGACTGAATTCAAATTGAATTTGAAACTGCTGTCTAAATTTCGTCAAGTAGTCCTGCTGGGCCTCCATAGCGCCAAACCTACGAAAATCGCTTGCTCCCTGGCTGCACCGAGGCGTGCCCGAGGCTTGCTGCGAGCGTGTTTTTTTGGTTTTCGTTGTGACGCACATCCCCGAACGCACATCAGCACGACGCCAGTGCGTAAAGACTTTACCGGATGCAAGGACTAGAGGGCTCCTCTGGATGCAAGATTTGGAAAACTATGTCCGAGAACAGATGGCCAAGAAACAAATTAACCTTGCCGACGACTTTTTTGTTAATTTGTCTCGCTGCAATGTCGAGAATTGGCAGGATTTCCGCACTTTCCCCCAGGCACTGCTCTCCGACTTCGTAGGGGACGACCAAGCACTAGAGGTCCTGCTGGATGTCCAAAAACACGGTTGCCTCGCAATGACACTCAGGGATCAAGGAAATGACGGAGATTGAACGCGACCTCCGTGTGATGTCATCGCAGGCGGAAGTTACGTTGGCCGACAAATTTTTCGAGGAGCTCCGACAGACCTTTCGCTGTACCTCCTGGGATATCTTCATCCAACTTCCCCAGTACATGTTCAAGGGCCAATCCAAGCGGGCTCGCCAGTTCCTGAAGGAATGTCAAAAGCGAAAACGAAGTCAGTTGAAGCCCCAAAGAGTTGTGTCCTCGCCCAGGCCGTTGACTAAGTTCGAGGAGTTCGTTGACACCCAACCGAAACTCAAACAAGCCGCCATCTGCACAGTGGCGCGACTTTATTCCTTTGCTCAACAGGGCCTGGATACTGTCCATTTTGCGGGCCTGGTCGTGACATATCTCTCGTTCATATTTGAACTTTCTGATCACTCACGGAAGCTACCACCTGAGCAACTAGAATTCTCCCTCCTCTTTGCACGATGGATGCGATACGCTCTTCAAAGACCGGAGAAAATGGAACATTGGACCAGCGGAGAAGCACAACTGGCGGAGAAAGCTCGACGATGGAAGTCAGTGTTGAAACACTGCGATTCCCTTTTGGCTCCTGGGCTATTCCTCACGGGGGATTGTCCTCTCTGCGGTGAAACCCCCTCCCAGATTGCCCCACTGGCTCCCTTGGCTCCCGGTCATCAAGAGAACGGCTTCTCAAAGGCACTGGCTGTGAAGGCCTACGCCCTCCTCCTTGAGGACAATACTGGCGAATTGGTTTGGTGTTTGGCAAGTCTTGGACTCGACGTGGTAGAGCCCGAGACAGTGACGAAGGTCCGAAAACTCTTGGAGGAAAAAAAATATCCAGAGACTCCCCACCTGACCTACTTGACGCAGAAGCTATTGCCAAAACTCGAGCTAATTGCGAATGGCGAAGGGGTCAAGGCATGTCCCTTCCCTGCTTCCCCGGTTCTTGCAAATTCGAAGCAAACTCCAAGCCCTGAGGAAGCGTCCTCCGCTGCCCTAAAGATGGGTTTCTTTCCAAAGAAATTGCGATCTGGTGATCGAGGAGAGAAGGAGTTTGCAAAGCTGATGGAAATCTCTGCCCTTGAACTGACGGCCTTCGCTGCAACTCATTTCCGTGGCCTCAACTACAT
>JADJRC010000038.1 GCA_016712415.1 Lewinellaceae bacterium
CCCAATGAACAAAGCGTGTCTTATTGCGGGCCTGGATCAGGCCGGAATGGCCCCGGCATGAACTGGTACTTTTCTTCCCAGTTTTCATGATCGGCGTGCGAAACTTCCTTCAGGCGGCTTTTCATGCCGCCAATGCGCTGCACCTCCGGGTGCCACTGGTACAGCGCCCGCCGATCCGCGCTTTTCAAATATTCCTGAAAGGTCATGGTTTTCGTTTTAGAAGATTAAACGATACGCCAGCGCCGATATAATCAGCCCGGCAATTATTGCATCTACCCTGTCTTTGTTCTCCCCGTACCAATCGGCTACTTGTCCA
Source organism: Lewinellaceae bacterium (assembly GCA_016712415.1). Lineage (GTDB taxonomy): Bacteria > Bacteroidota > Bacteroidia > Chitinophagales > Saprospiraceae > M3007. The sequence goes on from JADJRC010000038.1 coordinate 317, forward strand.
CAGCCTCGCTCTTTACGTTTCCCCCGCCGACCAGCGCGGTAAGGGTGAGCGATACCCATTTGACCACCTCGCCCAGGATTCCGTCCAGGTGGATAAGCCCCAGGACATCGCCTTGCATGGCGGTTGCGGTAACGGTGGAGAGAACGAGCAGCACAACGGCTGCAAGCGTCGGGTTTTTCACCCGGAATGTCTCGAACAGAGACGCGATAAACTGCGTAATAGCGTTCATTTTCTGTATGTTTGATTAACGTTTACGATTCTTCAAAACCGCCACCTCGGCGGACAGCGCCGCCACGCGGATAGACAGTTCTTCCCGCGCCTTGTTACAGGCTGCCAATTCGGTGCGGTATTCGTTGCGGACGTCGGATAGTTCGGCCTTTAGTTCCATCTTAAACTCATGCCGCGATGTGTCGGCCTCGCGCAGCAGATGCACGATGGCGAACGTCTCGCCGATGCAAGCACCAACGAGCAGCAGGATCAAAAGCCCTTTTTTTGCCGCCGTCTGGAAAACGGATGTTATCCAGGCCGAAACCCCCTTTACAAAAGCGTCCATAATTTCCTGTTGCATGGCGCGTTTTAGCCCCTATAAGGCTAAAAACGTGCCTAAATTGTTGATTTACCGCTTTTTAGGCATCTGGTTCTTCAGCGTGAAGCCAAGCGCGGCCCCGCCGAGCCCCACCCCCAAATCGATAAGGTGGAACTTAACGGGCCGCTGTGGCCATGCGCCTATCGACACGGCAGCCCCAAAAAACATGCCCTGCTGCACTATCCGCCCTTTTGTCGATCCCGTGTACATTACGCCTCCGATAAGGCCGAGCATACCAGGCAGGATCGCCCGCCCGACTTCGTACTTTGGAATGTAGACAGGTGCCGCGCCGGTGCGGGGATTGACCCGCGTAATATGCGGCGAGCAGGAGCAGGCAAAGAGCAGCAGGGTGAAGAGCAGGTGTTTCATTTTTTACCAAAAACCTTTTGGAATAGGGTCAGTTTTGGTGCCTGTTTTTCCGCATCAACCTGCGCGTGGATTGGGCCGGTTTTGGCCGGGTGCCCTCCTTGAATAACCTTGTCCTGGATCGCTACCGGAATAACGTAGCGGGCTTTATTCACAATGTTTTGTAGATACACGTTTGCGAATTGGTCGCCGTCTTCGTGGTATGGGGTTGCGTGTTCGACAACGCATGGCGCGTTAATGTCGATAAGGGTTACTTTGTCGCCTTTTTTGTATTTCATAATTTTCTGTTTTTACGTTTTTTTGTTGTTTTGGCCGGGGGTAGTTTTTCGCTTTTGGTTTCTGGTATCGCTTCAGGTTCAGGCGGCGGGCCGATCGCTGATCGGTTCGCCGGGCCTCCCGGCCTGCGCAACGTTATGCGGTTGTCCACCGTCTTGTAGTTCCCGCTTTCGGTGCGGTATAGGTCGATGGCGTCGCCCGTGCCCAGGTAATTAACCAGGTGTATAACCGCCCCAAATAACCACGCATTACGCGCCGCCTGGCCGTCTACCGTGTAGCGTAACTGTCCATTGGCGTTGACATTAAACAACACCCCGGCCACGGTCGCTGCGCCTGACCCCCGTGTGCGCAGTGTCCAACCGTCTTCCAGCAGTGGCGCGCCAAGCCGGGCAGATATACTGTCGAGGACGTCCCGCCCGGTCGCGTCGAATATGGCTGTGTTGTCCTTGTTCAGTTCCGTTATCTTTTTCGGGAACGTAACAATATAACGGGCGTCCGTCGCCATCTGCTCAGCCAGCCCCGTGAATCGGGAGTAAGCCGCGTCGAACAGCGTCGAGGTGTCGCCCAGTAGCGTTTTGGTGTGCAGTTCTTCGCCGTTGGAGTAGATAACATCGCGCATTTCGTAGTACAGCCCTCCGGCGTTTACGATGCTCGACGTGTCGGAGAGCGTGTATTTTTGCTGGCCCTGTGCAGATAGGCTGCACAGGAAAAGCAGTATGAAGATAAGTTGTTTCATATTTTTCTGAAAGTTTAGTTATGCCTTAATTCGATTTCGACAAACAGCCCCTTGGACGCCGTCGCGCCAACCCCGGTGATGTCGAATGTGAAAATATCGTCGGTGGCGATGGCTGTGTCTAGTGTGATAGTATGTGTTGCGCTGCTGATCGTCTGTGAAGACAGCCCGACACCGCCTTTTTCAATCTCCACCACATTGCCCGTCGTGCTTCCAATCGAGGAAACACCTACATAGACTTTCGACACCTTCCAGCCGTTAAACCGGGATGATACAGTCCAAAACGCTTTTGTGCGGCCCGTTGTCCAGTCTGTGTCGTAGTCTATCGCCTGTAACTGCACCATGTGCGGCAGTATCGGGAACCGGCGCTCCCCGGCCCCGATGGTCAGGTATGCGGTGTTGCCGTCGCCGTCTTCGTAGTGCAGTTCGCCGTCGTTTGTGTTGTCTGTGGTTTCCCAGGATCGTATGTCTACTGCGTCGGCCCTGACTTGCCCGTTTACGTTCAGGGCTTCGTTGAAGCCGTCGTTTGCGATGGCCACCTTGCCGTCGTCCCGAACAACAAGTACGTCCGTACCGTCGCTTTTCTCAAAAATGCCGCTGTATGTGCTGGATGTTGTACCCGTACCGCGAACCAGCAGTTTCGACGTTGTGGCGTCGGTGCCGATGGCAAAAGAGCCGTTGGTGTAACTACGGGCGTTATTGTTGTTGTAAAGGAAGTACGTCAGGGTCGCTCCAGAGGGTATCGTATTCTGATAAATGCCGTAGTAATTTGTTATTACACCAGAGGAGGATGCCGTGCCCCGCAGTTCTATACCATACGCGTTTGCGACTACTACGCCCGACCCGCTAGCGGTATTGCTTAGCGATATACCATACTGTGTATTACCAGTGCCTTTTGTATGCGACAACGACTGGTTTATCCCCCTTAGGTTTACAGCGTTCGATCCTCCTACCACAATGCAACTTCCGTTGTTCCACCGGCCGGAGGCGGAGTTCTCCGCCAAATCTACTTGTAGCCCGGTTCCTGTATGCGAATCGAACGCATCCGACGTCTTAAAACATTGGAACCTTGCCGTTGTCCGAACAGAAAGGTTGCCGGTTGTGGTGTTTTCGTCGATCCTTGCAAATAGCCCATACAGTTGGGACACGTTTGCACTAGTGTTTGTATTCCCGGTTACCATATTATAGGAAATCCCCGCTGTACTTCCGGATGTAGATTGCGAAAAACGCATACCGGCATAGGTTTGTGACGTTACCGTACCATCGTTAGAAAATGTCGGCGCAAAATTGAATACGTTGTGGGACAATGAGTTAGCGGTACTGGTTACTGTCCCGGAAGCATTAAAAAAATTCTGGGACGATGTATATGTGCCAGCGATATTCATGGAGCTTTTACCTGTTATCGACAGTGTAGTGCCATCGAACGTCAGGTTTCCGCTGCTTTGTAGCGCAGAGGTGCCATTTCCGTATGGTATGCGGTTTACAGTAAGTGTAGAAAGTCCCGTGCCCCCGTTGGCAACCGGCAGCGTCCCCGTAACCCCGTCGGACATATTCACCTGCGCCCATGCGGGGTTGTTGCTCGTTCCTGTGTTGCTCAGGTACCGGGTTGCCGTTGTGCTTTTGGATAATAGAGAAAGCGTATTCGATGCGCTGCCGTAAACAATGTCGCCCTGCGCCGCTGTTGTAAGTCCGGTGCCGCCGCTGGTAACAGGCAGCGTGCCGGAGACGTGTGTTGTAAGTCCTATTTTCCCGTAGGACGGCGCTACGCCAACACCGCCGGAAATAAGGGCGTTGCCCGTCGCTACGTCGGCCAACTTGGAAAGCGTGGTTGCTCCGGATGCGTACAATATATCCCCTGTTGCATAGGACGCATTTCCCGTGCCGCCATTCGCCGCTGGCAGAGTGCCTGTTACGCCGCTGGTTAGGTCTATCGCGGGAAGGTCGGCGGCGACAATAGCCCGCATTGCGGGTTTTGCAAAAGCCGACGGCGTGCCGGAAGATGCGAAAAACAGGTTAGACGCGGTTAGACCGTATTCCTGCCAGCCATTTGTGCTGTCCCAGTACAGGCCGTTGCCGTGTGCGCTTCCGCTGTATTCCTCCCATGCAGAACCATTCCAGGTAAGTATCTGCCCGTCGTGCGTTCCGGTTGGTAGGGTAAGCCCGCCGGATATTGCCTCATATACCGCCGCAGCGGTCGGCGCTTGCCTGTCTGTGCTCCCGCTGTGAATGGTGTCGGTTATCGAGGTAAAATACATCGAAGTGTCTACCCCGATGCGCAACATTTCGCGGGCGATAATCCGCGCCATGTTGGAGGTCTGCGCGCTGGCAAACAGCGGGAGACAAACCAGAAATATTACAACTATTCTTTTCATGCTACCTTTAGTTTTACGGTCAGGCTGCCGGTGAAGCCTGTAAAATAAATTGTTGTCGCGGTAGAAAAGTACCGCATCACCTGGTTTACATACCCGGAAGTGTCAAAGTTGGCGTAGTCCATTATTTCAGACCCGCCGTTGGTCGTGCCGACAATCAGCACGCCGCTACTGCTTCCATGTATCGCGGTGAAGTATTCCAGCACCTTTCCAGCCGGTACGCCTACACTGTTCGACCCTGTGGTTATAGTATTGGTTATTACCGAAACACCTGCCCCAGTGCCGGACAGCGTGCTTTTTATTATGTACGACCCGATTGGGTAGTCATCGGACAGCGAACCAGATACGTCTATCGACGTTGCGCCCGCTGCGCTTGTAGACGTAACCGTAAGGACATCGAACGTCCCGCTCATCGGGTTCACAATGGTAAGAGAATCGCCTACGCCAAAATCCCCGGAAGACAGTGTTCCAACCGGGATAGACGTAACCGATCCGGCCGCTTTTTCCGCTGTTGTGGACGTGGAGGCCACCGGCAGTAAAACCGTACTTGACGGATTGCCAACAAGTTCCGGAAGTGTTCCGGAGCCGGACGATGCGCTTTTGATAGTGGTCAGGTGTTGCCCTGGCAACCACGGGTCTTTTATGGTCTTTTTGACCTTCGTGGTTGAATAGCCCGTCCCGTAGTTCGTCTCGAACCATACGCCGTCTATTTCGTTGCGCAGGCAGTTGTGGCGGGCCTGGAGCATTAACCATGTGTTCGTCCCGTCATTGAACCTGCGCCACGCCGTGAAGTCGCCGTAGAACGTGCCAATATGTTTCAGTATCGGCACCAACTGCCCGCCAACAATCGTCTCGGAAAGCAGTTCGCCTATGTGCATGGAAGGCGTGTCCGATCCGGCCCCCCACACATCAGCGTCGGTGAGCGATATGGAAGATGTGCCGATCTTCAACTTGCCTATCGTGTTCGGGTTTTCCCCGTCCCCTAACAGCGTTTCGACCTCGTAAACCGCCGTATTTGTCGCATCGTCGTTTAGCGAGGTGTAGTTAATCAAGTCTTCGTTTAGCGACGGGTGGCCATAGGAGTATATCTCTAACCACGGGTTGTTAAGCGTCCATGTGATTGTAAAATCGCCGGTAAACACGCTGTCGCCGTTGTACTTCTTAATGTTTACCAGTTCAATCTCAAACGCGACGTTCGACCCGTTGGCGATTAGCGGCGGCGTGGTGTAGGATACGGGAAAGTTGTACGTCGCCGTGCTGCCGATGGCGGGCGTCGGCCATGTCGGAACGGCAAGAGAAATGGCGGTCGATCCGCTGTCCGTCTCCCATGTGGATGGGAAGTAATTTACGCTGAAATTCTGGATTTGGTATTGCCTCAGCACCGCCTTTCCGCCAATAACAATCCGTATTTCAAACACAAATATCAACTGGTCGGTGGTGTTGCCGGTGTAGGCGTCGTTCGTGTACGTTATTTGCAACCCCCCGGTCAGGTTCATGACCGCCGCCCCGCCGTTATAGTTTACGGGTTTGGATATGGTCTGCGTGCCGTCGGTGTCGTTGAACGAATACCCGGCAAGGTAGTTTTGGCGGGTGTAGGTTAGGAATTTGACGCGTGCAAGTTGCAGCGGCGGGAAAAACTCCCGGCTACCGCCCGCCATGCGTGACCCGGACACGGTTTGATCTACCGTGTTTGCGGTTGTGTAGGTTGCGGTAACGAGCACCGTGCCGTCCCTGGAATACCTGCGCCCGTAGAAACTATCCGAACTACGAACGCTGATCTGCTCCACCCAATACATCCCGTCGTTATAGGTAATGCGTGCGCCGAACGTTTTTAGGATGTTTTCCAACACCTCGTAGCAACTGCGGTGTTTCTTGTCTGTGCTATCGTTGTCGTATATGTAGAACGTAGCGTGGTCTGCCCATGTGAGATATAGCGGGTCGGCGTCGGTTGTTTTCGTCATGCTGTCTTCCCACCAATCCAGGGCGGTAAGCAGCAGCGGTTCTGTGCTTGCGTCGTAATGCGTCGTAATGTGCGACAACTTGTTCAGGCAGTTCAGGATATGCGAAACAAGACGGGCGTCGCCGGTGTAGGAGTTCGACCCGTTTTTGTATTCGACATCCTTTAGCGCGCCGATCCCGTCCGTTGCCGATATGTCGAAGTTGTACGGGTAATATTTGTCTTCGTACCGACCGACGTCGGCCAGGATAACGCCACACCAATACAGGGAGCCATTGCGCTCTACGCGCACGGTAAACCGGCCTTCCGCCGCCGCCGCCATGTCGTCGATCAGCGCCTCCGTTGTAGCCCCGGCAATAATCATCGAAAAATTACACTCTGTCGGCATCAGCGGATCGTGCCGCTCGCTGCCTCCTTTATAGTCGATTATAAGGCTATGCTCTGCAATGTCGAACGCTACCGGCGTGTCCGAAAACGCCGAATCCCATATCTCGATAACGAACTCATCTTCGTTAAAGGCGGGGACAGTGCAGGTGTAGCGAACAGCCATTAGCGTGTACGTTTTTGTTTTTGCGCGGTGCGCAGTTGCGACAGGTATATGTCATCGCCGCGAAGGCGGGTTTCCAGTGCAAGCACCCCGCCGCCCATGCCATGCCGGAGTAGTTGTTCCCGAAATATGGATGCCAATTTGTTCTCAGGTGCCGCAATCTCCGGGTTGAACCGTGCGCCAGGGTATTCGCCCAACTGCGCGAACGTCGGCCCGGTGATAACACCGCCGTCGGCAAGGGCAGGGGCTTTTACACTGCCGACCAACTTGTTAAACAGGGTATTAATAACCGCAGCGCCCGCCGTCGCAACGGCAAGACCTGCAAGCCCTTTGAGGCCGATCTGCTTTGCAACGAACTTCGCAATAGTGGTCGCGATGGCGGCTTTGATTATCTGTGCAGCGGCGGAAAGAGCCGCCTTCCCAAGGTCTGCGAAACTCGCAGCCCCTTCCGTTGCTAACTGCCCCATTGTTGCAACCGCTGCGCCCAGGGCTTGTTGTATAAGCGTCCCGCCGGACGATATGGCGGCGGCAACACCGGCAAACGTATCCGCCGCAAGGATACCGTCGGCGTTAAAGTTTTGCAGGGCTTCGCCTATGGATTCGGAAACGCTTTTGAAGTTAACCAGTTTGTCCGTTGCAATGGTGATGCTTTGGACAAATGCGTCTACCCCGTCCGTCTGTATCGAAACAACCCCGCCCGGCGTTGGCAGCGTCGGTATTGTGGGCGACGGGGTTTGGTTTTTGAAGCCCTTTACCTCATTTGTCGTGCTTTTGCGGTTTGCAAGCCGTGTTTGCTTATCGAGTTCGCGGTAAGACTTGGAAAGGTCGTCGACAGCGCCCTTTTGGCGCTTTGTGGCATCTATTGTTCCGCCGCTTCCCGACACCACCTGCACCATGTCGGCGTTGTTCTTTATTACGTCGAGTAGCGCGCCGCGTTGCGCCTCAAGCGCCTGTTTCTGCTCCCCGTAGTTCTTTGCAGCGCTTTGGGCGTTCAGCCCCGCAATAGCGAAACTATTACCCGCTCCAAGTACGGCATTACCGACCTCCTGCCAAAACGTAGGCTGCGCTGTTTCCTTCAGGTTGTTCAGGTCTTTTTCGATCTGCTTTATCTGTTCGAACGCGGCCTGCGCGCGCGCCGCGCGAAGCAGGGATTCGGTGTAGTTGTTTAGCGCGGTGTTTATGTCGGATACCTTCGACTTTTCAAGGTCGAGGTTCCCGAAATACTGCGGGCTGATCGCCTGCAATTCCTTTAGTGCGCGTTTTTGGTCTTCCCGGCTTGCGGTTTGGTCTTTCAGAACACCGATAAGCAACTCCGCCTTTGTGCGTTCGTCTACAATCGCGTCCGCCGCCTGTTTGTGGACGTTGGAGACTGCTATTTGCGCCCGCTCTGCGTCGGTTAGCGAATTTGCAAAATGATCGTATGCCAGGTATAGCGCCGTTACGGCGGCAATAGCCGCGCCGATCACGGTTAGTTTAATTGCCAGGTTAAGGCGCTGAAAGGCAACAATCGCGTTTAGCGCCCCGGCAGACAGGGACTTTAGACCGGCAATAAGGCCGCGCCCGCTTTCGATTACGCTTCCAAGTGTGGATTTCAGCACCCCGTAGACCTTAATCAGCGGCCCTGCGGCAACGGCGGCAAGGCCGATACTTACAATCGTGCGCTTTGTGCTGTCGTCCAGTCCCGCGAACGCCGCCGCGGCGGATGCGAGATTACGGGACAAGCGTTCAGATACCCCTTTCAGGTCGAACGCCTTGTTTATCTCTACGCCAAGGCTGCCCAAAAACTGCTTTACAGCGTCCCCCGCGTTTTCGATGCTGTTCTTTATCCCGCCGGTTGCGGGTGGCAGTTTTTCCAGTTCGGCGACAATGCCCGCTATAAACTTCTCCGACGATATGCCCGCCTTTTGCAATACCTCTGTGTCCGCAGACCCAAACGCGGCCTTCATGGCCGTCCTGATCTGCGGGAGGCGCTCAGCGATCTGGTTTATTTCTTCCGCCGACACCTTGCCCTTTGCGCTTATCTGTGTCAGGGCAAGCGCTACGCCGTCCAACTCTTGTTTCCCTTTACCGGCAAGGGCAAGGGCGTTGCCAAAAGCGGATATTGTTTTACGGGCAAATTCGGCGGAAAAGCCAACAGCCTGTAATTGTAAAGAACCTCTTACTGCCTGCTCAAAACCAAGGCCCGGTTTTAGCGCCTCTTTGCGCAATAGTTCTATCTCTTTTCGTGCGTCCTCTGCGCTTCCGATCTGCGCCGCCATTGCAAGTTGCAACGATTCAAGGTCAGCAGCGGACTTTATCGCGGACACGCCAAGGGCCGCAAGCGGTGCGGATATGGCAACGGTCAGGTCGCTACCCAGTTGCGACAATTCACGCCCGGAGCGCTTCAGTTTGCGCTCTACGCTTTTCAGGCCGTCGTCCAGGTTTTTGTAAACAAGGCCGAGCCGAACGTTAAGGTCTGCTATTGTCGCCATTTTGCCGTTTTGCCGCAAGCGCGGTATCTGCGAATTTGTTAAACCTGTCCATCGCCGCCGGGTCTATCTGTTTCCACATTTCCGCCGCTGTTGGCGGTTCACTCTCTGTTGGCAGGCGGAACAGGTCGCGCGGGGTTTTTATCCGGTTTTTGGTGTCCACAGTTTTTACCATGTAGAACGCCAAGAGCCGCGTTTCTTCCATCCGCTCCAATCGTTCCGCCTCTACTGCGTCGCACATGGCGAAAAAGTAGCGCGGCGTAGACGCCCAGAACTCCGCCTCTGTCAGGCGTGCGCGCGCGGCGGCCTCGATCCACGTTTGCCAGTCGATGCGCTCTGTGTCGCCTTTTTTTTTGCGCCGTTCGTTTCTTCCACTTTCGCCATAGGTAGCGATTCGATAAGCAGCGAAACGCAGGCAGATATGGCGTCCGGATCGTCCAGCAGCCATTCGGATACGTCGTACACGTCGAAGTCGACCGGCAGGCGTTCTACACGGTGCCCGTAAGACAGGCCGGCAAACACCATGTCGACAAGCGCTGCGACGTGCAAGTCTTTGGCTACCTCTTCAACCTCTTCCTTTTGCGAGCGAATTGCAAGCGCCTGGAGGTCACGAATAAGCGCATCAACCGCCGCCAGATACGGACGGCCGGTGATGCGCTCAAACTCGTATGCGACCCGGTTTGAAAAATGGATAGGGCGGGATTTACCGCCAATATTTACACGCTCAGTTTGTATCATTGGATTGAATTTGGATTACGCAAACGTTCCCTTCGTCAACTCACCAACGCCGGTCAACTCAAAAGAAAACGAGCCGTTGCCGTCGTTGCCGCCGGTAACGCCAAACGTGGTCAGGTAGCCGGAGCCGGTAAACGAGGTGTCGCCGGTTACGCCGGTTCCGAAGGCTACGTCCACAAGCCCCTGGTTTAATACAAGCGTCGCAACTTCGTCGTGACCGTTGGACGCGCCGTAATTCACGAACGCTTCTCCAGACATTGTCCAGGACTGGGTGTCCGGCAGGAAGTCGGCGTAAATGCCGCTGTCCTTACAGCGGATGTCGCGCGTTTCGTTGGTGATCTGAATTTCTGCGTTAGTCAGGCAGGTAACGGCGGCAAGGGTGCCGCCGTCGGCAATAGCCTGGATTTTAAGGAGTTTCGCGGAAACTATACCCGTGGTAGCCATAGTGTTTATTTTTCTGGTTATTATTATTGGCCGTCACCGGCCGGTTGCGTGTCTTCGATAATGTCCTGTGCTTCGGGTTTTGCAGCCTTTGCCTTTTTAGCGCTCGGTGTGCTGCAATTAAGCATCAGCGCCGCGCCTTGCTTCAGTAGCGGTACTGTGTCAGGGACGATGCACCCCCATCCAGCCGCTTCAAATTCACGGGCCGTTCCGTCGCTGAATGGCACTACCGCGCCGGGCGCGTAGGTCACTGCGCCGTTTTGAAATGTCTTGTTGAATTGAAAGCGTTTCATATTATGCCTTTGCGTAAACCATGTATTCTGTTATCTTCCGGTAAATCCCCGGTGCGTCCTCAAAATCGCCGTACTCATTTTCAAAGTCGATCCGCCCAACATGGACAGACGTCCCGGATACCGTTACCGTCTGCTCCGATATGTAGTCGATGGCGGCACGAATAGCGGATGAAACCGCGTCTGCGCTCGCTGCCGTGTTTCCGTATATGTCCACCTGCACCCGGCAAAAATCAACCTCCGAAGCGCCGGTTTTTGTCGGGTTTGGCCGCGTCGATGCCAGTTGTATTACCGCGCATGGGTAGCCGGTATCTACGCTAACGCGGCCGGTGTATATCCGCCCGCTCAGCAGTGCGTTTGCCGTCGAATCGTCGACGATCAGTTGCCGTACTACCCCTGTTGCGTTCATTGTTTTGTGGTTTTCAGGATTTCACGTTTCAGCAGTTCAGCCGCGAATCGCAGGACTTGCGGCCCGGCGGCGGCAACAGCAGGCCGCACAAACGGCGTTGCCGGTATATTTTTCGTTCCGAACTCCACAAAGTGGGCGTAGTACGGGTCAACCCGCCTGCCAGCAAACAATCCGCCAGTGTCGCTTTTGTGCGCCTTCGGGCCGATAAATACAGCAGCGGATCGGCGGAACGTAAGCACACGAAAAGAGCGCTGCACGTTGCCGGGCTGGTATGTCGCCACTATGTTCCCCGCGCCTTTTGGTGCCCGTATTTTCCCGGACAGTTTTGCTGTGCTGTATCGGTAGTGCTGCTCTTCCGACACAGGCGCGCGCCCTTGTATCGCGCTAACAAGCGGCCCGGCCGCCTCCTTGAAGGCGCTTTGGCTTCGCGCTTTGGCATTGTCCGAAACCTTGCGTAGTTTCAGGATAAGCGCGTTAACCTCTTGCTGTATGTCGGATGTTGCAGGCATTATTATGTCGTCTCGTTCCTGTCAACACAGGTAAGCAATTCGTAAGAATCGCGGCCAAGCGCGGCCACACGTTCGATGTCGTATATCTTCACCCCGTGCAGCACCCGGTTCTTGACCGTTACATCGCCCCTGTACCTGATCGTTATTAGTATGCGCGCCGTGGAGTATTCCAAGCCGTTCGGGTTTTCTTCGTCCGATCCGGTCTTCGCGTATTCCACCGTCGCCCATTCTTCCTCATCTATCGCCGCCCATGTTTCCACCATACCACCGGACACGTCTACCGTGTCGGTCTTTTCCTGTATGGTGATCCGTTCGTCCATGTCGCCGACGTCTCGAATCGTCCGCGCCACCCTGCCTTTCTTCGCTATCATATTAAGTGCCGACGGCGGCGGTTTGAAAGGCTCTCGAATGTTCGTTTGCCTGGCATACCGCCGAGCGGCATGTCTTCCCGGTTCTGATATAGCATCGTCAGCCGCGTAAGGATTGCCGTTTTTGCCGTTTCCGGAACTACCGATGCAGAGGCGAAGCCCGCCGAATAGGTGATGAAAACAGCGTTCGGCCCATTGAAAAGGTCGGGCCAATCGTAGTCCTCGTTCAGCACTACGCGGGCGTGGTGCCCGATAATATCCGTCGTGTATCCGGCCCCCGCAAACGTTTGCGAATTGCCGTCTTCGTCCTTGTATCCTACCGTTGTGACCGCCGAAACAGGGCCAGCGGTAAGGGTAATAACCCGGCCCGCTGGCCATGCGTCGAAGTATTCTACAACTGTGCGGGTGATCGTAAACTCCCCGCTTTCGTGTTCGTATTCGCGCCGCGCCGTGCTTATCAGTGTGTCAATAAGGGTATCGTCTGCGGTGTTCGCAGTCCTTATCTTCAGCCATGCCTTTGCCTCCGCCCTTGTTACAGGCTCAGATGCCGGCCCCGATGTCACGGTATAGCGGATCATTTTATCGCTTTTCGTAGTTTGCGGCGGGGGCCGTGGGCACTTTCGCTGCCTTTACGATCCCGGCCTTTTCCAGTTTGTCGAAGTCCTCCGGGGCGATAAGGCCCATTTCGCCTGCGGCATAGCCGTAGCCGTGCCCCGCCCCGCCCCGGATGAACTCAACTGGCATTAGCCCTTCGTGCGCTTTCTTAGCCATTACGAGAGCGTTATTTCGTTACAGATGCAGAAGGACGCGGCATGGCGTACTTCGATGTCCCACCAGGAATTGACGATAACCTCGACGGTCGCCTCTTTCCCTTTGGTGTACGGGTTAACAAGCAGGTCAACGCCGCCCCATTGGCCGATAATCAACTCCTGCCAGTTGCCAAAAATGGCAGCATGGCAAACGCCGGAAGACGAACCCTTGGTAAGGGTCGACGGCATTTGCGTTGTGGTCAGGGCGCGGTATCCGTTCACGTTGCCCGATCCGTTCGGGCCTTCCCAGATGAATCCGTTGCCTGCAACGTCGCGCTTCGTGGTCTTCAGCAGACCGGCGACGCCAGGGGTAAACAGGTATCCGAGGCGACCCATGTCGGCGTTGTCGGTAGCCGTTTCTGTCTCGAACTGCACAACGAGCGCCCATGTCAGGACGCCGCCGTCGGTGCCGATGGTGATGTCATTCACCCCGGAGTAGTTCAGGATGCCGGTCGGCTGGTTGGAAGAACCGGAGCCGTTCAGGGCAGCGGAGTCCAGCGCTTTACGAACGGCAAAATTCAGGCGTTGGCGTACAAAGTTCTCCATGTCGATGGACGATTGCAGCATGACCTGCTTGGAGATGTCGGTGAACGCGGTGAGGCGTTCCGGTGCCATCTGGATGCGGTCGAACGTCGGTGAAGTTTCTGTCGAGGTGGCAACCTCAGAGGCCCACACGGCGGCAGCGTCGGCGTCGTTGCGCGGAAAGTCGATGTTCGATGTCAGGCCGCGAAGAACGGTAGCGCCCATCCCCTCCACTTGGAGTTTCGGTTCCAAAATCGGGATCAGCCCGCCGAGCGTGGTGTCTACGGTGTAGCCGCCCGCCGTGGTTGTTTCTGCGAGCATGTCGCGTTTTTCAGCAGTGCTGTTGCCACCGCGAACAAGCCAGTTCGGCAACGTCAGGTTGCCGCCCTTGCCGCGAAGGTTCATGTCCTTCATTTCGCTCTGTCCCTCTTGGTGCATTTCTGCTGCCATGCCAGTCAGGCTGCGGTCGTTGGACAGTTGGCGGACAGCGTCCAAAAGGCGGAAGTTTTTGCGGGCCTTCGCCTGGTCGTCGCCACGGTTTTCTTCCTTCAGGATGTTCACAGACACGGGCGCCGTTGTAGCGGGTGTCGAAGTCCACTCCCCGGCGCGCTGCTGCATGTTTACGAGGTCGGAAAGGCGCTTTACTTCGTCGCTTGCAGCCTCAAGGGCTGCCTTCGCGTCGGACATTGCCTTGTCGTCCTTTTCCTTGTCCCATGTCCCGGCCTCAGCGCGGGTAATAAGGGCTTTGATCGCGTCCCGGCACTCAACCTGTTTTTCGGTCGCCGCGCGCAGTTGATCTGTTAAATTAGCCATAGTGTTTTTTTATGATTCGTGTTATTGATTGAGCGCAAGCAGCCCGGTAAGGCGGGCGGAAATCGCTTGATTGTCTTGTTGTTTGGGTTCTGGGGTACTGCGGTGAAAGTCGTGTGACCGTTTGGCTACCGACGTGTCCGGGTTTGCGGGGAACGTGACCGGCGAAGCGTCCCACACCTTGCGGACATTTCGGATAATTCGGTGATCGCGGCCGTCTTTGCGCTGCCATTCGTCGCCCGCGCTGTCGTCTTCGTATCGCAGGGTAAAGCCCCACGATGATTGATCTACGTCCCCGCGCTCGATGGCAGCGCGTACCGTTTCGCCTACCGGAGATTCCGGAAGCATTGCCCGATACCACATTCCGACGTCATCGACGCCAACTTTAGCGGTGCCTGACTTGGTGCGCCCAAGAATCTGGTTTACGTCATGGTTGAACAGGATACGCACGTCTTCCATGTCTGCGCCCGACAATGCGTCGCGGTGTATTTCTTCCGTAAACCAGCCCATGTCGTAAGACACGCCGAATTTGAGCGCATAGCCGAATATCTCCGGTGCGCCTGTTTCCCCTTTGCGGACTTCAAGACCGCCCGTTAAAAAACGGTGTTCAACCGCCTGTTTCAGTTCCTTGCGCGTCTCCATTGTTTGTATTATCTGTTTGCCCGTCTCCGGAAATTTGTTTGTCGATTTCGTCGTCCACCCGATCCACCGGCGTCATGTTCTTTTGTATGTACAGCCGGTTGCCATCGGGGTCTTGCGGCAGTTTGAACCGCTTGCGGAATTCGTTTGCCGTAAAAATGCCGTTCTGTACGCCCGCGCTAATCAGTGCCGCCGTTGCCGTCGTGTCCGCCATTTGTATCTGCGTATAGTCGAACATGGAAAAAGCCCTGCGCCGTGCAAATTCTTTCGTCGTGAATAGTTTGTAGTTGAACTCCTGCTCTATCTTTTCCGTCCAGGTCGGCAGTCCGTACTGCCTGAATTCCAGGCTTTGCTGTTCGATGTTGTTGAATGTAGCACGGTGCATACCGGAAAGCATGTGTACCGGGACTTTGAAAATTCGGCTACTTTCCTCAACTGACAGGTTACGGAAGTCAATCAACGCCGCCTCCTGTGGCGTAGAGCCGATACGGGTGTACTTCAGTCCGCTGTCGAGAATCGCGGTTTTGCCGACGTTCTCCATGCCTGAATAGGCGTCCCGAAAAGCGTCTTTCGCGTTTTCGCGCTGCTCCTTATCCAGCGTCATATCGGTACTGACCACACCGGACAGGTGAGCGCCCTTGTTGAAATATGTATCAGCGTATTTTTGCGCGGCCAGGCTGCTTGAAATATTCTCGCGATGCACAAGCGTTATGCGCTCGCCGGTAAGGCCGTTGAACGTAACCCCCTTAATGTGGATTATTTCGTAGGGCAACAGGCGGAGGTTAACCACCTTTTGCCCGATAACGCCCTGCACTATGTAGTACAGTTCGCCACGGTCGTCTATTTCCTGCGTAACCGAAGACGGGGGCAGCAATTCCAGTGCATACGGGCGGAAATCGGCGTCGCGATGGATGCGGGCATAGCCATTGCCCAAACAGGCATTAGCGACAAGCGCTTGCAAGAAATCGAATTTTGAATAGTGCGGGTGCGGGCGGGAGGATATTAGCGCGTTTAGCGGGTGCCCATAGTTGGACTTATAACCCTCGTTGGATTCGTCCCAGGAATAGACACCCAAGTCCATCGAGGCGACTGTTTCAGAAAGAAGGCGGATTGCCGCCCATGCGGGAGAAAGGCCAAGTACTGTTTTGTCCGTTACCGCAACCGATGTCCCGGAAAGACTGTAACCCAAAAGTTGGGCGATGCCTGCCGGGTTAGCAAGGGATGTACCGCGCGATTCTGCGGGCTTGGACTTTTTAGTGTAGAAAAATGGCCACATGCTCTGAACGTGTGTTCAAAGTTGCGGCCATATTCGCGCGCACATGGGGAGTTAGGGTTACTTTTAATCTCATATCTGTCGCCTGCCGGAAACCCTCCTATCGTCGGGCGTCGGCAGGCCTGAGTTATACAAAAACAGTATCAAAACCACGCGAAACCCATTTTCGATGTAGTCTTGTAATACTGCATTGAAAACTTGAAAGCGTATCATGTTACCAACTTTGGGGTCGTCAAACCCTAAGAAAAGACTTGCCTACCAAGCGCATCTTTCTTGCGTCTATGATTTCAATGTAAATATTATTATTCATGTTATCGATGATTCTTGCATTACTTTTTTTCTAAACTCCTTCAATTCTTTTTGCTGGCCAACATTCTTTTGCAGACTTCTTTTGTTTGCTGGACATATACTTCATACGATTCGTCAATAACGTTTTTCCCGTTTATATTTCTAAAAACGCAGAGAATTACACTATCTCCGTTCTCTGTTTGTCGAGCGAAAAGCCTGCCATTCAGGAAGCCCCACCTCGAAAAGATTGAAGCGACCAAACTAAAACTCTTTGACCTTTAATCATATAAAAAAATTTGTATAACCCCGCTTTCCCGCCCATGCTTCTTACACAGGCGCACATCGGGAAAGCATCAGTTATGCGGAACATTAACCGAGTGAACGTATAATGCCCCATTCTTTGTCCGACAATTCCCACTGCATAGTATAAACATTTTCTGCTGCCGCCTTTTCTGCTGCCGCCTTTTCTGCTGCCGCCTTTTCTGAAACTAAAAAGCCGGAACCAAATATTGCTTTCCCGTGTTTTTTTTGTGAAGCCAAACACCTCCAATGCTTCGCGGATTTTTTGTCTATTTTGATAGAAATGCCTTTTTCGACCATGAATGAAATGCCAGAAACCGTAACAACATGGTCTGGGTATTCGTATTTTGGAAGCGCAACCTTGCCAGATGCCTCTATTTTTTTGAATTTTTCGTACAGCCCAGCATCTCCAATTATTTTAGCATCTCCGAAC
>JADJRC010000039.1 GCA_016712415.1 Lewinellaceae bacterium
CAGCAGGGAAGGTGGGAGGGTGGATTGGTGGACTCCAGCATTCGATGCCCAGTCGCCCGAACCGAAAAATGAGTTGGCCTGACTGCGGGCACCAATGCTATCTCAGCCCAGGCCCACCCGAGGTCTGACCTCGCCATTGGACCTGTGCCTGGGTCGCCTGACACGGAGCTAGAGGTGATTTAGTGAGTTCAGTTGGGCCAATAGCGAGCGAGCGAGGCCGAGTCCACCTGGTCCCGCTCGAAGCGAGAGGCACGTGCAAGGAAGGCGCCCGGCTGCAGGTCGTCCGCTGCGTTGGCCTGGTACAGACAGTCGACCGACTCGAGCTGGCTCTTGACCAAGCCCGCCCAGTATACACCGTTCGACTTCAGGCGCACCGTCTCACGGAACGACCCTCGCCTCAGTGCATCTGGAACCCAGTTGATGAAAAGGCTCTTCAACCGCTTCGCTCCATTCTCTGTCTCATAGGGCAGATTCAACAATGCCCATGCAATGTTCTCATCCGTGAAATGTGTGGCTTCAAAGGTGAGTCTCGAAAGTGCTTACCAAAGTCAGAGTATTTTGAATCTGTGCTCAGGCTCGCTGCAACTTGAATTTCCGTCTCATCTGCATTCAAATTAAAACTAAGGCTCGGTATTTTCCTTTGCTGAAATCTGCAATCAAGGCAGGAGCTGAGGCGGAGAGAACGGGCGATTGTTGGATTTTCATTTCTAAGTTGTCTGTTCTTTTGTTTGAGACTTGTTTCTCTTTGGATTTATGTTGTAGTGGACAACGTGGGAGTACATTATCGTACCAAGCACAGGCCCTTCTTTCTCACCCCGTTCCACCAGAGTTCGAAGTGTTTTCGTTTGAAAATGGTCGTTGAGCTTGAGATCAGGGTTGCCACAGGTCCTGGGTCGTGGTGCCACATGGTGGAGGTCATGGCGCTAGTGCACCGCTGCCCTGGAGACGTGCTGGCACGCCAACAACAGCACGCAGGGCCTCCAGTCGGACCGACTCTTCGGCAAGCAGGGGGGGACCTGCCTTCCTCGGCCAACTTGGGAGGGCTTCGTCATCGTTGGGCGCAAGCTCGACTTGTCGAACTCTGCGCCGTCAACTGGATGGAGCAATGGACGGCAGGCTGGGATGGTTCATGTACCACTCAAACAGGCTAACGTCGCGATCCCGCAATACTTGCTGCACCAGTTCGGGTTGGAAGGGCAGGGCACTGTCGCGCGGTAGGGCTGGTCATTGTACACTGGGAAGGGTAGTTGAGGCCCAGAACAACAACAGAGAAACCGACGCCGTGCAGGGAGAAGCCACGGCTGGCAGGTTCTCCTTGCGGGGCGAGTTGACGGCAGCGTGAAAGTCTCGCACGCGGTGGCTAACCGGCTTGCACCCACGTCGTGTCGGTCACAGCCAGCTGCAACCCTCCCCCGACCGCAGCCGCCGCTCGACACAGGGGAGTGCTGCGGGTCTCCTGCCGAGAGGCCACCGAAAGTGTTTGTGAGTGTTGGTCCGGCGAGTTGTACGGTATTGCCAAGCCAGCAATCCTCTGCACAGGGCCTGAGCGTGTAGGGCTGGACCGAGCGATGGGGGACACTGGAGGTCAGCTGCTGGAGGATATGTCGCAGGATGAGAGTGGGCGGGCGCCGACCTGGGGGCTGGCGGACCTCTTGCGTCTATTCCAGGCTCAATTTTTAGATGTAAACCAAGTTGGGGCGAGAGGGAAGAGGGCAGAAGTTCAGCTTTCGCTCGAAACGGTTCAATCGCCACCCAACCAGTATCTTGTAGACAATAAAGTAGATTCAGATTTTCCTCTTGAAACAACTGCCCCCAGCGATATTCTTTTCCATCACATAGAAAAAGCTAGATTCAGAGTGCTCTGCTAGTTGAAATGCTCGTCCTGAAAAATGAATTGCCAAACAGCACATCAGCAAGCAACAAGTGTGGCTCAACTCTCGAGTCAAGAGATTCTCATTGCCAATTGCTATGCTGGACATCAAACTATGAGCAATCAGGCTTTGCACAGACTGAGCTAGCCAACCTACAAGTCCTCGTACCGGCTCCGGGGACAGGCTTTCTGGTGGACCCGCCCAGTGACTTCATGCAGGGCTGGCGTCTTACTTTCAAGCAGTCTGAAGATCTTCTTGGTTTATTCTGAACAAACCAAGAACTACCTTTCAATAGGAAATACAAAAATACGACTGAAGCATTCTAGATGCCGAAACCTCATCGAATCAGGCTTGCATTGGAGCACACAAGATGAAAATAATCGCAACACAAGAGCCAATGAGTTGTAAGAAGGCCAATAAGCGAGAAAAATTGTTTGCTTCTCCAGATCGAGAATCTCAAAATACAAACTCTTTGCCATCCTGGTTTGGCTCTGCTAGTGCGAGCGGGCGAAGCAGGGCACATCAACTAGACAAGATGTCTCTTCCAGATTCCAGTTGATGGACTGTACGCTCAGGCTCACACACCTCTACAGCGCTGATGGCAAGGACTTTGGCGTGCTGCCTGGACGCGGTTTGCAAACAAGAGGCAGCATGCCGGTGTGTACCGTGTGGTCAGTGGCATCCTCCGCCGATTTCGGTGAGCACAAGCTGCCATCAGACTGACGGAAACCGTTGTTGGAACTTGGCTCCTTTGTTTCCCCCACTTTCCCTTGCACATCGACCGCCACTACTGGCGCTGGCTCAACCTGGGCGAGACCCAACTCACTTGCATCGCTCGAAGCACCGTTGGTCGTTTGCACAACATACACGCCCACCCGTCACCCACACCTGTGGACGAGGATTTGAGGAATTGACAGTCAGCATTTCTGAAACCCCGAAAGGTCTACTGGGCTGCATAATCCGTTGTTGCATACCCCTGACTGCTTCCTTAAAGTGGCCGAAAACTTGCGCCCTGGAGTCTGCTTCTCTGGCGCCCAAGTTTTCACCGGTCTATCCACTCCTACCTTCCGTTTTCCTGCGGGTTTGCGCTTTGGCTTGCCTTTCTGCCCTTGCCTCTCTCCGCCCTTGCCTCTACGCCCTTGCCTCCTCTCCGCCCTTGCCTCTCTGCCTGGCCTTGCCCTTCCTAGCGAGAATACCTTTAGTCGGCTGGTTGGGTGCGGTGCCTCTCCCTCCGCCGTGAGCAGAACGGTCGTTATAGGACCTTGACGACTGGATTCTTGAAAGAATTTTAAATTTGCATCTGTTAGGCCAAAGTTAGGGACAGCAGCACAGGACGACAGAGTGAGCATGCGGGCGGGCGGCAAGGGAGCAAGTGGAGGAGGAGAAGTGGAGTAAAGAAAGTAGTGCTGTGGAGGGCTCAGGGCTGAGAGTGGCAGAGAGGCAGTGTCTGACACAACTTCAACAGAGCTGAACGAGCCTGCTTGTACCTTCGCCCGGCTCGATCATCCGCTCTTGCGGTTGCGGACAAAGTGTGGACCTTACCGGAGATGTTGGTGGCTGAGAAAAGCAGCGCTAGTGCCGGCCAGCGAGGCGTGGTCGAGGCCAGCCAAGTCAATGACCAGGGTACTGCCAGCAATGCTGGTGGTCTAGTGACTCAGGATTGCGCCGGCCAAGCTTGGCTGGACCAAGCGCCAGCAATCGACTCGCACCAAAAAAAAAAAGACGAAAGAACTCCCCCTGCCCCCAATCAATCGCAACCTCGCCTCAACCTTCCCGATAAACTGGAACATTCCCCAAGAAAAAAAAAACAAACAAGGACCAAAAGGACAAAAAAAGAAGTGGAGTGAGTCGGGATCGAACCGACTACCTTTTGCTTTCGACTCAGAAGCTCTCCCGTGACACCCTCAACGATGCGGCTCTCTCCCTTTCGGAAGAGAGTCGAGTGATCAACGAATAGCTTAATGTCCAAATGAGCTATCACCCCAACACTCAACCCTCTTGAGTAAATTTTTAAAGCAGTTGGCGACATTTTGCGAGATTGTCGTGGGATTCTCAAGTCTTTCCTGACAGGCGCAAAATTGGAGCTGACTGGTTATTGCGACCGGCCAACCGAGAACCAACCCAAATTACCTTGGTTGGTGCTCGAATTCAACTTCCAGACTACAAGAATAGAGAATAGAAGAGGCCGCGGTTGGAGGCTTGAGCACCGGTGGCGCGATGGGGGTGGGGTACTTCGAGGCGCCAAATGGCGGAGTCTATGCTCCGCTGGCACAAGATGCACTAATCGGCTGTAGCGAGTCCCGTTGTCAGGTGATAGCGAGGGATCAGGAGGCTGGTGCCAAAGGTCCTTGCAGCAGGGCAGCTCGGTGCCTGGGGCCAACGCCTAGTCCATCTCAGCCACAGAGATAACGCCAGCACCTCAGCAAATAGCAACTTCCACAAGAAATCATCTGATAGAGGCAGTGAATGTTCGAATAAGCATTGACGAAGAGAAAATTGAAATTGGTTGCGGTGAACCCGGAGCAGTGTGAACCCAGAGCAATGGCCTTGACCATAAATAAGCCTTTGAACTTGATACCAACCTTCACAGTATGCTTGTTTGGTATTAAATTTCAAGCCATTTCTTTGAAGACCTTTGAGATTTACCAAAGGATAGCAAAGTGGACCATTTGAAAGAACTAGGTTCTTGTCTGTTTGAAACTTTCACTTGGACTAGATTCTAGGCATTGTATGAGGTTGAACCATCAACAAGAAACTCGTTGTAGGGTATTCTTTCATAACTGGTAGATTTGCATGAGCAGATGGCATTGTAAATCCAAGGCTTCAAGACTCAATTTTTGGTCAATTTGAAGGCCAGTGGGTTGAGGGTTGTATTGAGAATCTCAAAAATCATAGCAGGCTGCTTGTTTGGGGTTTGAATTTAAGCGGACCCAGGGCCGATGTGCGGAGAGGCCCGCAGGCAAGCTAGACGGTTTGGGCGTTTGGGGCGGCAGTACGATTCGCCTCGCGGTCCAACTGGCAATTCAGGCGGACCCAGGCCCGGGACGGGACAGCGGATTACGCCCGGCTGACGGCGGGGCCAGAGAGAGCCTACCCCGCACCTAGCGGTTGGTCCAAAGGAGCAGAGGGGGGACAGGGGGGGGAGACAGAGGGGAGGGGGACAGGAGGGGGGGACAGAGGGGACAGAGGCGGGACAGAGGACAGAGGAGGGATCGCGAG
>JADJRC010000040.1 GCA_016712415.1 Lewinellaceae bacterium
TGGAATGGATTAGCACTAAAGAAAGACTACCGCAAGAGGGGAAGTATGTTTTGGGTAGACACAATCGAGGAACGTGGGTAGACAATACCGACCAAGAAAATGTAAATTGCGTTGTCGTTAAAATGATGCGCGGAATTTCTCTTAAAGAAAGAGACGCCTTGCCGGATGGGCACCCCAGGAAAATGTTGTATACGCGCGATGACGAACACGGTAATAACCTTGTGCCGTATAGTTTCCACCAATTTAGCCTTGACCATTTCTTCGGGCAGTCCATTACCCATTGGATGCCTATCCCCATGCCTTGAGCGGTAAAAGCATGAAACCCATATCCGACATCCTGCAAATAGCCCTTTCCCTGCCGTCCGCATTGGGCTACCTTGCCGCCGTTGGCGTGGTGCTGCTGCTTTGGCAAATACTCAAAGCCGTCGGCGACGCCTTTAATTTTGGCTTTAAGGCGCTTTCTTTTATAAAGGCGCGTCTTATCCGCCTTTCCGCCGTTCGCGTCTCTGTGGCGCTACTGCTGGCCTGTCCGGTGTATTTCCTGCGTAATTCCGTCTCCGACGGATTGCAGCGCATGGAAGACTACTACAACCCGGCGTACATAAACCGCGACACGTCGCGGGCGCTTGCCATTTACGAGGCGGAACTTGCCAGGCATTGCGACCCCTACGAGTTGGAGGTCGTGAAACGCCGGACGCGGGAAATCGCCGCCCGTGTGGGCTGTACGCCGTTGGCCATATACGAAGTCGCTTATTCGGAGTGCGGGCTTGACCCGTTCCGGGTTCGGGCAGATGGTATCGCGGCCGGGTGGATACAGTTTACGCGGGCGGGCCTTGCCGGTATCGGGACATTGGAGCAGGTAAAGCAGGCTTGCCGAAAGCGGGACATCGTCCGGATAATGGACTGGACGGAGGCGTACATGGTCGGCCGGGCAAAAGGCGTCCCGTTGGTCGATGCTACCGGAGTCTATACCTGCGTGTTTGCGCCCGGATTTGTCGGGCATCCGGATAGTAAGGTTTTGTACGGTGGCGTGCAAAACGCGGCGTACTATCTTAACAGCGTCTTCGACGGGTATTATGTGGAACCGTCCGGCCGCATTGTGCGGCGGCGTTCGGCGATGGACGGGCGAATAACTATTGGGGAATTACGCCTGCACCTGGAGGCGAAAAAGGCACGGCTGATCGCGTCTTATCAGAAATGAATTATATTTGCCCCGCCTTACGGGGCTATCTGCTGTTAAATAAATCCGCCCCGGTGCTTTATGTAGCGCCGGGGCGGTGTCGTTTGTTTGGCCTAACTGTCGCCTTGCGGCCATACCCGCTATGCGCGGAATGGCGAAAGGCTTGGAGTTATGCGAGAAAATAAATTAAATAGCCGCCCGGACTTTCCTCTATTTCTATATTACAATTTCTTGCTAACATAATCGCCTTATTTGTTTTCAACAAGCAACAAATTCGCGCGTCCATGCTTTCAACAAATTGGAAGTCCTTAAAAAATCCTTTTTTAAGGCTGATAGTTGTGGCCTTTTTTTCAAACTGCTGTGCTGTCATACAAGGCGACGGTATTTCCGATGGGACACATTCGCCTGCAATCCTTTTTACGTTGTCTTCCATTTTTAGAAAATTTAATGTGATATAATCCGCATAACCCCGCTTTCCCGCCTATGCTTCTTACACAGGCGCACAGCGGGAAAGCCGCAGTTACACCAACTTCCCTTTAAAATGCCCGATCACCGCCTCCATTTTGGCGGCGTAAAACGCCTTGAAATCTGCGTACCCTTCCGGGTCTTGCTGCCAAAGCAGGTATAACACGGCCCGCAGGCGGCGGGATGGCGTTTTCTTCGTGTCGTCGATAAACTCCGAATCCAAGGCGTCCAACGCCTCCGCTTCCTGCGCGTTAAACGCGGTTTCTTTCAAGGCCAGATATACCGCCTTGTTTTGCATCCCGAACAACTGCCCGGCCGTGTCGGGCGATAGTTCGCCGGTGTCGAATGTGACCGACAAAGACAAGTCCTTGCGGGACGAAAGGCGTGCTACGGTTGCGGGTATGGTTATCATGTTAAAAGGATTGCCCGGCACCGCGTTTGCAGCGCCGGGCGGGTGATAGATCAGAATGGCAGGTCGTCGAGCGACGGAAGTTCGGGTCGTCCGCCGGAACGGGCGCGTCTTTCGCGTTCGGAGCCCGGCCGGTTGCGGTTGCGTTGGGGCGTGGAGGGGCCGGAAGGTGCCGGGGTGTTCTGCGCTTGCAGTATGCGCTCCACGTTTGCCGTAACGTATTCCTTTACCCCGTCCGCGTATTGATTCAATTCGTCGATTAGTGCCGGGTTTTTGGATAGAGAAACAACGCCAGCCTTTAGTTCGGGCATGAAATACATTTCCCCTTTGCCGTTCCAGGCGTCGCCCTCTTTGGTGCGCTTTTCAAACTTGCCCTCAAAGCGAAGCCCCCAAAATTCGGTCGAAAGGTCGCACAGCGAAAACAGGCTAATTTTATTCGCGGGTGTATTGCAGGCTGTGCCAATGGCACGCTGAATCTGCATACCAAGGCCGACGGTCAGATTAAGCGCAATCAGTTGCTTGCTGTCCATATCGTAACAGATAAGCACCTGAGTAAACCGGACGCCTTGCGGCATCTTCGGTTTCAGTTCTGAGTAAAACCCCGTTTCGATGGGGCGTTCAATTCCTTGCATCCATACGGACATCGGCTGCGTGCGGGTGTCGTACACAAGGGTGCTGTAATAGTTGTTGTAGCGGTCGCCGTCTTTCGTAACGCCGGAAATTCCGGACAGGCAAGCCACAACGAAGAACGTAAAACTTTCCTTGCGGGAAGTCTGCCCGGCCTCCTTGTCGTAATAGGAAAACCCGGCGGACACCTGTTCGGGAAGTGCGGCACTTGCGAAGCCCTCCGGGGTTTTTCCCGACTTGTATTCAAGACGGAAATTCCAGGGGCGATTGTTGCCGGACGAGACCGGCGCGTGTGTTGGTTGCTCAAAATCTTGCATTATATGGAATTTGTTTATAAGTTACTATTTACCCTGCCTCGGCACCCGTCCCGGCTTTTCTTCTTTGCCTGTCCAGGGTGTGGGCATAGTTGTCTTTTGCTGAAAGAAAGGTTTAGGCGGGAAGGGCTGTCCGTACCGCTTCGCCTTTTCGCGCTGCTCGACATACCAGCCCAGGGCGCGGACAGCAGACCACCACGCGAAGCGGTGGCGGTATTTGTGCCAGAATGAATCCTTCGCGAAGTCCATGCCTGCGGGAATCTCCGGTAGCGGGTGTGGTAGTGGGGCTTTCATAACACGTCTACGGTTTCAGCGTTAAGCAGGTCGTAAGCGTGCGAGATGGCAGCCGCCTTGATTTCTTCCCGCATTTCGGCGGGTAGGTCTTGCGGCTTCAGTGTGGCGGCTCCGAACGCCACCTTTTCCAGATGGCATCCGTCTTTGCCCTTCATGCCGTCTTCCGGATCGGCAAAAAATACCGTCGCCTCGACGGTTAACGGGAAGTCGCAGTTTACGCAGGCGAGATAGAGGGTAAAAGATACCTTTAGTTCCTCTCCTTTAGTGTTTACGCTGTAATGTACGCCCATGTCCTTTTGTTTTTAGTACAGGGCAAAGGTACACCGTGTGTACATTATATACAATAGTGTGTACATATTTTTTTGTCTAAAATGCGACATTTCAGGTTTGGGCGATTTTCCATCGGCATTTAAGGTTTTCTGCTATTTTATGGATTTCGCCCGCCGCCTTCGCTGTCTCGGATTTTATGGCGGGGGTGTTCTCTGCTTCATGCAGGTCGCCCAACGAACGGGCGGCACATTCCAGGCTAAATAACACCCGCAGCCGTGCGGTTTGTATCGAATTGTTTTTGAAAATGTCATTTGTCCGACAGTTTTATTTTTTTTTAAAAAAAAAGTATGCAACATGCTTGCAAGTATGGGTACACGCGGTGTACATTTGTCTGAAACAAAAATAAAACGTTTTTGACTACGATGCAAAAAGGAAAACGCAGGACTAACCGCTACTCGACAGAGGAAATCCTTGCCATACAGGAGGCGGCTACCCGCATGGGCATTGTGGACGGTAACCCCGTCGCAAAGTTCACACGAAAAGCCACGATAGAGGCCGTAAGGCAGGCGGGTGTCAAGTGGCCTGAAAGGGCTGCGCAAGAAGCATGACCAGCCCTCTTTTGAAACAGATTCATGAGATTATTTGATTATAGCGGCGGCGTCGCAACGATTGCCGCCGCGAATTTGACAATAACCGTGAGGCGCATATAGCCCGCAAAAGCGCGGGAAAAGATTTTCGGTTTTTTGGGATGAAAGCCGCCCGGCTGGAAAGATGCGGCGGCACTTTATAAGGTTTTCATTTGGCTTTGGGGTATTTCTGTGGCCCGCTGTAATGGCGGGTCACATTGCCCCGAAAGCAAAAGATATAAGGTTTTTTAGGTGCATTTTTTCATGTGTAGCCGCTCTGTTTTCGGACAGGGCGGTTTTTCGACGCCAAAATCAGGAGTCAGTCCGAACACAACCTGCAAGCCTACATGGACGCCTGCAACGGCGACCTTCGGGCGAAATACGAGGCCGTTACTACGTTCCACGACTGGGACGAATACAGGCAAGCCGCCCTTTTGCTGAATATTTACGCCACACTGTCCCGGACAACCACGATGGGCAAGGGCAAATCGCGCGGGGCACAGTCCGTATGGATGACGCGCAACACAAAGCGGATCGAGATTCGATTTGAGCCGCAACCACGCCCGCAAAACGTCCGCGAATCCAGCCGCGAAGCGTTCGCCGCGATAGACACGACTACGCAGGTGGGGCAGGTGGCGCTATGTATTATCGAGGCATCTGTAAATGGCGGCGACATAACGCGGGCTGAAATCGCGCATTTTTTTGGCATGGAAAAATCGACCGTAGCGGCCCGCGTTAACGAACTGATTGAAACCTGCAAGCAGACGCCTGTCAAGGTCGGCAGCGTCCATTACCGGATCATCGAACTCGACGACCGGAGACACTCCCTTACCCCGGACGCGGCCCCTGTTAAGGTAATCGCCCTGCGCGCCGTCATGTGCGCACCGGGTAACTATACACCAGCGGCGGAAGCCGCACAAACGACACTGTTTTCATGAGAAACGCAAAAAAACGCGGCGGCGGCGAAGACCTGGTAATGGCCATCGCCTTGCTGCTCTTCGCGGCCGCTGCCACAGCGCAGCCAACCACCAACCCCGGTTACAATTACGGCCCGCCCACACTGATCGAACTGGCGCAGCCGGATGAACAGCCGCAGCCCGCCCTGGGGCTATTCGCCAACGAGAAACAGGCATCGACAGTCCTGTGTGTCGGCGGCGGCGTCCTTATGGCTGTTGGATCGATATTCGACGGTATGGCCGCCAAAAAAGCCACGCTGTACGGAACCAGGGACGGCGATACCGGCCCATACCACAGTACCCGCTTTGTCGGGCGAACCCTGCAACTAACCGGCGCGGCGTCCTACGCCATCGGGTGGAGCCTGCGAAAAGACCGCAATCACAAGCACAAATGGCTGCGCGGCATAGGTGAAGCGGCACTGCTTTTTGCCGCCGGGTCGGCTGTGAGCCAGTTGTCATACCACGCCCATAGCCCGAAACCATACTAACCGGGAAGGGACGCCCGGCGGAGTACTCTTTAATCCATAATCTACCCCCCAACTTTTTCTCACATTCAAAAAGTTGGACAATGAAAATTACTCTTTACATCGTGTTTTCCCTACTGGTATCCTTTGCCATAGGCTCGATCCACCGGCAGGAAATCAAACCAGACCCTATTACCCTGAATTTCAAACCCGCCTTTAACGTGGCGGTTGGCCCCGCAAATATCGTAGCCGCCTACCCGGTGGCCGGTATCGACTTCACCCTGAACCACGCCGCCGGGCGGCTGTACATCGGTACGGAAACCGGGCTGAGGATCGAAGACGCGGACGTGTTCCGGCTGGATTCGGTTACATGGACGGCAGTGATGCCGGGCGGCGATTGGGTGACGGTGAACGCCGAGACGGGGCAAACGGAGCAATACCTGGACGGGGAATATCGGTGTTTTATACAAGAAATTTCTAAACCATAAAAAATACACAATGAA
>JADJRC010000041.1 GCA_016712415.1 Lewinellaceae bacterium
TCTTCGATGCGTTGCATGAAATGCACAACGGCTGTATGTTATCCATGTCCCACACAGCGCCACCCACACTGATGGGCTGTATGTGGTCTGTGTATGCAGTAGGGTTATTACACCCTTCCACGCTACACAGTGGATTGTTTCTTTTATACGCCTCGCTGAAGCGCCGCCACCGCGCACTATTGTACAGGGCGTTGTTTCCCCTGTACATACGTCCGAACGGCTTGCTATCTGGCAACCAGGCAGGACGCTCGCGTGTGGTGTTTAGTTTGGCCATCAGCGTATGATGTTCACCGTCTTGGGCGCAGGCCGGGTGCCTTGGGGGTATAGCCCCTGTTCTTCGGCTTGCCTGTACCGGCACAAATATAAACGCAAAAACCGTACCTGCCTATCTTTCAGGCGAATACGGTTTGCTTTTATGATCCCGACTGGGCTACAACGTGCGGCACTTTGCGGCATAATTAGTAACACATTGTCACACATTGCCACTGATTGTCAGCCTTTTATGCTGTATTGGGCCGCAAAGTGCCGCAAAAAAGCGGCACAAATAGCGGCACAATAAAAAAGCCCGGCTTTATGGGCCGGGCCTGTGGCTAACTGTCGCCTGCCGGAAACAGCCGCTATACGCGGCGCTTCGGCAGGCTTGAGTTATACAAAAACAGTATCAAAACCACGCGAAACCCATTTTTCGATGTAGTCTTGTAATACTGCATTGAAAACTTGAAAGCGTATCATGTTACCAACTTTGGGGTCGTCAAACCCTAAGAAAAAGACTTGCCTACCAAGCGCATCTTTTCTTGCGTCTATGATTTCAATGTAAATATTATTATTCATGTTATCGATGATTCTTGCATTACTTTTTTTCTAAACTCCTTCAATTCTTTTTTTGCTGGCCAACATTCTTTGCAGACTTCTTTTGTTTGCTGGACATATACTTCATACGATTCGTCAATAACGTTTTTCCCGTTTATATTTCTAAAAACGCAGAGAATTACACTATCTCCGTTCTCTGTTTGTCGAGCGAAAGCAGGCTCGCCATTCAGGAAGCCCCCACCTCGAAAAGATTGAAGCGACCAAACTAAAACTCTTTGACCTTTAATCATATAAAAAAATTTGTATAACCCCGCTTTCCCGCCCATGCTTCTTACACAGGCGCACATCGGGAAAGCACCAGTTAGGCGTCCACTTGGATTAGTTATTCCTGGCCTGCCTTTCCTCTTCCATAATCGCGTCCTGCGTTGCACCGGCCTGGGCGATGCCGCGCAGCAGGTTAGCGAAAAGCAGGACGATTAGGATGCACGCGATTATGGTTTTCATAATTCGGTCAATTTGGCTGTAAACCACTTCAAAAAATCGTCTGTGCTGCGCGCCTCGAAATACAGCCCGCCCGCCCGCTCAATCTCGAACTTTCGCAACATCTGATCCTGCGAAAGTTTGTCCCGGCCCGCCTTTACCTCGATCCACAGCGAGCGCCCGCGCAGGCAGCCGATAATGTCCGGGATGCCCTTTTCTGTGTGGGCTGTGCGAAACACTTGTTTCGCCTCGTCCCATATCCCGGTGTTATTCACCCGGTAGGCGATGCAGCCGGGCTGCGTGTTCACCACGCGTATAATGTTCGCGGTAATGCGGTTCGCTGTTTCGCCTTTCGGCTTTTTTCCCGGTGCGCGGTGCGTGGCGTCGTAGACGGCCTCTGATGTCCAGTTCTTGAATCTGCTCATGTCAGAATGGGATGTCTGTTTCCGGGATTCGCGGGATGGGTTGGTTAAGGTTTACGGCTGTTGCGGTCGGCGACGGGCTGGGCTGCGCCATCGGCGGCAGTTCCGGATCATGGAAGCCCTTAACCGGGTCGAACCGGCATTTAATCAGCGCCGTACCTTCGTCCCTTCCTTTCGCAATGTGGATGTCGGCGTAGTCATCCGGATACGGGTTGCCGTTTTCGTCCATCATTTCAAAGCCAGGCTTATTGTAGTACGCCGGGCGGTAAAGCAGCATTACCATAGAGGCGTCCTGCTCCAGGTCACCCGAACCGCGCAGGCCGGTTAGTTGTGGCCGGTTGTCGCCCGCATCCGTGCCGCTGCGGTTAATTTGCGCCATCGCAATTACTACCACATTCAACTCAAGCGCCAGGCTCCGCAGTTCTGCCGATATTTCCGCAAGCACGTCTACCCGGTTGCCCCGTGTCGATTGGTCTTTCATCAGTTGCACGTAGTCAATTACATATAGTTGTGTACTGCGTTCGTAATAGTCCGCCCGCATCGTGTTAAGGATCGTTTGCAGGCCGCGCCCCGTCGTGAACGACTTAACAGGCATTGCCTTAACACGTTCCCAGGCGTCTAACGCCTTTCGCGTCTCCGGATCGGACAGCCCGCCCATATCGCGGCCCCACTTGATTCCGCTAACCATTTGCCACAGCCGCTTTTGTACGTTCTTCGGGGTGTTCTCCAGGTTGATATAAGCAGACGGAATGTTCGACTGTGCGCAGTTCAGCAGGTAGTTCATGGCTATGTACGATTTGCCCATGCCCGTCCTGCCGCCAATGATGATATACTGCCCCGGATCGTGGTACGGCATAAAATTGCGCATCGCCTGAAGCGGGGGTTTAACCGGATAGTCTACCGCCTTGCCGTCGAGGGCGGCGAATAGTTCCGCCTCAAACTCTGCCCGCCCGTCGCTGCTCTGCTTGCCTAATAACAGCCCGCGTTCGCGGCGCATCTTGTCGGCCTGTATGCGGATTTCTTCCGACGTCTTGCCCTGCAATACCCACCCGGCGATATACTCCCCAATCTGGAGTTCTGTCAGCATTCCGAAAATACGGGTGAACGCATCGAAGGCAAAGGGTAGGTCTGCCTCGGTGTCGCGCCGCGCCATCGTGTACAGGCCCGCCGATTTGATTTGCAGCGCCGCCGCAATGGTCGCCGGGGTATACTGCCGCTGCGCCCGGAATTGCCGCTGGCATTCGGCTATGATCTTGCCGGAAAGCCCGTCGTTGAGCATGGCGGGCAGGATAGCCGCGTCTACCGTGTGCATATTGTACGGCTCGCCCAGGCATCTATTAGCCAGCACTTGTAATGCGCTTTCGTACTGTTCGAACACTTCCGGCAGCACCTTCGACGGCGCTACCTGTTCGCTATACTGCTTTGCTTGTCCCATGTTGTTTTATCCAGTTTTTAACGCGGGTGTCTATGTTTGCCGTTCTCGCGTGTTCTGCTTCCCATGCCTCCGCCTGCCTGCATCGAAGTTCAGTTAGGTAGGCAATGGTGCCGCGCAGTTCAGCGTGGTGTTTCGGGACTATGACTTTGAACATAAAGGGCGCAAAGTCCAAGAACCAGTCCGACGGAATTTTAAGCGTGCGCAGGTCGTCCGCGTGTAGCGTGCCGATTACGAGGCTGAAGCCGTTTGTTTCGTTCCGGTGCTGTCCGAGCGAAGAAAGCCAATAGGCGACCGTGTCCTTTATTTGCTGTTTCATCCGAATACGGGTATGTTGTTGGGGAGGGATGATTTGCCGGGGGCGGGGGTTGCTGTCCTTTCGCCCACTATCTTGTAGCGTTTCTCTGACCAGTTGTAAAAATGGTTTCTGAACTTCACTACCCCGAAGTGCGGCTCCTGTGTAGCGGACACCTCAAGGGCAAAGTCTTTCAGGTAAATGTCGTACAGGTCGGCAGGCAGGCGGCGGGTACGGGTAAATACTTCGCGGGCCGCTTCGTCTGTGCGCATCCTGTCCGCCTCTGCAATCGGGTCAACAAACCCGGACAGCGCCAAAGGGGCGGCGGGGGTTGGGGGTGGTGGGGTTTCTTTTTTCCCCTCTTTTAATGAAATGGGATTTTGGGCAGCGGCGGCGGCTTCTTCCTCCTTATTAATTTGTTCTACTTCGTTAATTTGTTCTACTTCGTTAATTTGATAAGCTTCCTTATTTTCCGTATACGGGTGAGCCGTATACGGGTGAGCCGTATACGGAAAATAAGGAAGCGGCTCCGCGTCTTGCGCAGTTACGAAAATAGATATGAACTTTGTAGAAACCATGAACACGCGGCGCGTAAACGTTTTTGTTTTCGGGTCAATGCCCTGGCCTGCCGTGAGAAGCCCGTTATCTTTCAGTGTTGCAAGCGCCCGGTAAACCGCATCGCGGCCAAGCCCGGTTAACATCATTAGCCGGGAGTGAGACGGGAAACATCTATTTGTTTTCTGGTTGAGGTGTATTGCGATGGCAAGTAATACAGCCAGTGCGTTAGGTTTGATTTTTGGGCTAACTTCTTTTATCAGCCGATCATCAATGTTTATCATTTTACCGCGTGTTAAAAGATTACGGATACAGGTTAGGATTTCTCGCCCTTCGCAAGGCACGTTAAGTTACTGAATTACATGGAATTATCGAGGGTAAAGGCGGGCTAAAATCGCCCTTCGGCGCTCCAATAGTTCGCGGTGAATCGCCCGCAGTTGCCGCTCCATTTCGCGGGCGTGCCGTGGGGCTCTGGCCGGTATGATCCGGCGTTCGCGGTATGTCGGCGGATCGCCGTGAAATCTGATCTCGGTGTGCATGACTGGACTTGTTGACGTAGGTGGACAAAAAAGCGGCCCACCGAATACCGCCGTCAACAAGTCCACTCACGCGGGCTGTGCGCTTCTTAGCGCTCGGTAAAGGCAAGCCGCCGCTTATAGGTACGAAAACACCTTTTGCACGGAAACAAAAAAGGCTCGCCTTATGGATTGCGAGCCGTGGCCCGCGAATTAAACTGTTTGACGAAGCAAAGATACATTGTTTCACGGCGTTTCCAAATTTATTTCGTATTCCTGTTAAACCATTCCTCGAAAATTTCCGGATCGCCGTCCGCCGCTTCAAACCAGTATTCGGCAACCCTTTCCAGCAGGTTCAAAACCCGCATACGGACGTATTCTGAGCCTGGCATAATCTCGTTCAGTTCGGCGCGGCAGGTGCGCAGGTTGTAATGTT
>JADJRC010000042.1 GCA_016712415.1 Lewinellaceae bacterium
CTTGATATTTCGATTTTGGAGCTTATTTGGAATTTGCTTTTTGTCATTTGCTGTTTTCCTTCCCTCCACTACCACCACGATCTCCCCCTCACCTTGTCCTGGGCATCAAAATATGCGATCAATTCGTGCAGTGAACCCGGCTTCGTTTCTTCATGGAGTTTGCTGATCTCGCGGCAGACGGTCGCCTGTCAGTCCGGACCACAAACCTCGGCCAGCTCCTTCAGCAGCCGGACAAGCCGATGCGGACTTTCAAACATGCCGAACGTAAACGGATATTCCGCCAGCCACCTGATCCTCGTCTGCCGGCCCTTTTTGTGGGGCAAAAACCCTTCAAAATGAACCCGGTCACAAGGCAGTCCACAATGCACAAATGCCGGGATCACCGCGGTCGCACCCGGTAAACAGGTGACCATCACTCCGGCAAGATGACAGGCACGGATCACCAGATATCCCGCATCGGGAAATACCCGAGTACCCGCATCGGAAATCAACGCGAGATCCCGACCCGCCTGCAGTTCCTGGACCAGGGACTCCACAGACCGATGTTCATTGTGCGCGTGATAGGGACGAAGCGGGGTCGTGATCTCATAATGGTCCATCAGCCGGCGACTCACACGGGTATCCTCCGCCAGGATGAATTCGACCTCCTTCAGGATCCGGATCGCCCGCAAGGTCATATCCTCCAGATTGCCAACCGGTGTAGGGACTATATACAGCATCAGTTCATTTGAGAAAGCAACGTCTTGCCATATGGCAAGACATACCCCTGAATGAGCATGCAACCGCAGCCGGGCCAGATGCCGATCAGCTATTCTGTGGCGGGCATTGGCAACGATTCCATTCATAATCGGGTCTTTTCTTAGGACAAAGATAGAGGGCAGGACCCGGGACCGTCGGCATACCGACAAATTGGCCTCATTTGTCTGTCCACATAACCGATTGTATATTCCCAACGTTATGTCGTATATCTTCGTCATTGTTGCATAATCCGATATGTTTCGATCTTTTTACCTCATCATTGCTTTTCTTTCGGCCTGGATCAGCGTCTTTGCTCAACCAGCCAATGATGATTGTGCCAATGCTCAGATCCCGCCCGATGTCACCAACTGGTGCTCGCAGGATATGCAGCCTACACCAACGTCGGAGCGACACCATCGGGGTAGCGGCAGTCCCACCTGTATCGGGGGCGCACTGAATGATGTTTGGTTCACCTTTGTTGCCCAGGCGACGGATATTTCCATCATCGTCAACGGAAGCACCGGTACAGGAAGCGGAGGTACATTGCTCAATCCGCGCGTCGTGTTGTACTCCGGGGTTTGCGGCGGGGTCATCAATGAACTCGAATGCGGCCAGTCGAATTTCAATCATATTATCGA
Source organism: Lewinellaceae bacterium (assembly GCA_016712415.1). GTDB lineage: Bacteria > Bacteroidota > Bacteroidia > Chitinophagales > Saprospiraceae > M3007. Next base: position 1,377 of record JADJRC010000042.1, read on the forward strand.
GATCTACAAAGGCGGACTCATCATCGGTGAAACCTATCTGATCCGCGTGATGAGTGTGATTGCAAACCGGCGGCACATTTGAACTCTGTATCAACAACTACAATTCTCCGGTTGAGCCCACTTCCGATTGCCCTCAGGCCTCCATCCAATGCGACAAATCCCCCGTTTGTGGTGCAGTCTGCGACCGGTGCCGGATCGGATATCACCGAACTGGATGATGCCACCCTGTTTCAATAACGGCTCTCCCTCCGTCAACATGAAAGTAATTCCACTGGTTTACCGGATCTGCGACCAGCCGGTCCGTTGGAATTTACCCTGACACCCAATAACCCATCTGACGACATTGATTTTGTCTCTACGAATTGCCTAACGGTATCGCAGATTGCAACAATAAAAGGTACTGCGCTGTATGGCTTGGGTGACTTTGTCTTTCCCAGCAAATGCATGGGGCCGACCGGATTGAAAGCGGGCGAAACCGATATCAGCGAACCGGCAGGCTGTGCCAATGCCAACCAGTCCAACTTCCCCGCTCCCTGCTCATGGAAGCGGGCAAGACCTATGCCCTCGGCATCAATAATTTACATCAACAGGAAACGGATTTTCGGTCGAGTGGCGGCACAGGCACTTTGGGGCCCGGAAGCCGCATTTGTTACGCTTCCTCCAAACCCAGCTATTGTATTGGCGAGGCCATCCAATTCCATGATGCATCCACGTTTGAGCTGGGGCAGATCATCAGTTACACGGTATTTCCCGATTGGGTTCATTCCATCCACCGCCACGGACCCGGCTGGGCCTGTTCAGCACGAAGTGACGTATAGCACCGCTGGCACGAAGTCCATTGCACTGGTCGTCGAGACCAATCTGGGATGTATCGTCACCACTGTGCAGACAGTCAACATTGGTACGTGCTGCGATGATTTCAATGCGATGCAAGTCGTGGAAGATCTCACCCACCCGGATTGTTTTGGCGACAGTGACGGTGCTATCGACTTGACAGTGACCAGTGCGACGCCCACGGCGTATCAGTGGACGACAGGTCAGACACTGCAGGATATTGCGATGCTTTCCGCAGGGTCATACACGGTTACGATCACGAATGAAGCTACCTGCGATACCGTCCTCTCGTATGAAATTACCAGTCCGCGGTTGATCGAAGGCAATCCATTGATCACCAAACCTACCTGCGATGGCGGACAGGATGGAGCCATCCTCCTCCAGACCACTGGAGGGGTGCCTCCTCTACGACTGGCAGGACGGGAGCGGATTTGTCACCAGCAACTCATTGACAAACATCCCGGTGGGGCTGTATTTCGTGACCATTCGCGATGCCAACGATTGTGAAGTCACGCTTGCCGTGGATGTCCGTGAACGGAATTATTGCTCGATCTCGGCCATCCGTGCGGTTGCCGAACCGTCCCGTTTCGGATAGTGATGGTCAGATCACGATGACCATCATCAATGGCCTGCCCCCTAGCGAATACATTTCAATAAATACCGGCTGGACCACCAATAACAGCTTTCCGGCCTTTGCAACCACATCCCTACACGGTGGAAGTACGTGATGCCAATAATTGTATCGGGTATTTTGTGTTCCATATCGGAGAGCCTGATCCACTGGTCGTCGATGTTACTGGCACGGATATTTCCTGCTTGGAGCCGATGATGGTCAGATCCAGGCAACGGTAAACCGGGGCACGGAGCCCTATGCCTATTTGTGGAGTGATGGCCAGACCGATGATCTGGCGACTGGTCTACCGCCGGGATCCTACATGGTCACAGTCACGGATGATCATGGTTGTACGGCAGTCAACGGGACAAATCCGATCCAGCCTCCTCAACTCTTTCTCGATCTGGTGGAGTGATTGATGTCCGGTGTTTTCGGTGAAGCCAACGGAAGCCTGACCGTGTCTGGTACGGGAGGGACACCAGGTACCTTTACAGTATTGATGGCGGACCTTTTCGGGCTTCCTGCCTTTGAAAATCTCAAGGCAGGCGACTATGCAGTCACGGTCATGGATGAGCAGGGCTGCCAGACAACGATCATTGTGACAGTCAATCAACCACCACCCTGCTGGTGGATGCAGGAGCGATGTGACGATCGACCTCGGTTATTCCACGCCGCTGTCGTCTACGGTCAGTCCACCTTTCACACCGGTGTCGACCTTATGGACACCGGTGGATTCGCTGGTGTGCGAAACATGTTCGGACATAGATGTTGCACCGGTGAACATTAACCACATTTACCGTGACCATTGTCGATTCTTCGGGATGTATGGCATCTGACATGGTGACGGTGATCGTCAACAAGATCCGGGATATCTATATTCCGAATGCCTTTTCACCGGATGGAAATGGGATAAACGATGTCTTCACGATCTATGGCGGAATAGCGGCCGAATCGGTTCTGGTCTTCAGGATCTACAACCGGTGGGGAGGACTTATTTACGAAGGGACCAATTTCCCACTCAACAGTGAATCGGATGGATGGAGAGGATCTATAAGGGGAATATCTCAACCCGGATGTCTTTGCCTTTTATGCCCTGATCCGGTTTATCGATGATGAGGAGATCATTTACAAAGGCGACATTCAACCTCCTGGTAATCTTTTAATCCGATCGCGAATAGCCTGACGCTGCTGTTTTCGCTGAAGAACGACCGGTGGTGCTGCCCGTTCTGAGCAAGACATGATCGCACAGCGTTCGCAGGTCAGGTTGACCGTTTTGGAGGGGATGGCTGGATCGTCCATAAACCGGAAATATTTGCGCGATTGGCGGTCGATCCGTACACCGATCATGACACCCACAAATTCATCAGGCCGGAAGGAAGAAGCCCGTGCCAATCCGAGACATAAATAGGATTCCTTTCCGTCATGGAAACCGGCTCTCATCAGCCCCGTTTTTGGCTCAGTTGTCCCTGATTCCATCACTTCCCGGATCAATTGTGTAGATAACCAGCGCCGACAATATTCCTCGTTCAATCTTCCCGGCATATTGGCGATCCTCCCGATAAATGCAACCCCTTGTCCAGCCGGTATTGCTGATCATCAGCCCGGGAAGACAAGCCGTTGAAAGAACACATGATCCAGCTTCCAATGAGCCGTAATCACGTTAAATCGTTGCAGGAGCACATC
>JADJRC010000043.1 GCA_016712415.1 Lewinellaceae bacterium
GAATAAACGACAACACCGGTCACTCGCTGGGTATTCAGGCCAACGTAAGAGGCCTCAACATCATACGTGCCCGGATTGACATTGGAAAAGCTCAGGTTGCCGTCAAAGTCGGTTAACACCCTGTTCGAGAGCCCCGCCTTTGTACCAGCGACACTTGCCGAAATGGCCGGTTCACCGGAATCATCCGTGAGACACGTCCGGTTAAAGAACTTTGACCGATCTGGGCATAACTCAATCCCAGCACAGAAAACAACAAGCAGATAGAGGTAAAGATTCTCCCTTGGTTCACCCAAATTTGAAGTTAGGTTTAGAGACAGCGTGCAATGTTAAAAAAAATTAACGTCATCCGCGAATGAATCTTCAAGTTTGTCATCTGACGGACAATCTTGAAGTCGGTCAAAAACGCCGTATTCAAAGGACAGATCATACGTATTCCGCACATTTCAATACGAGAACACAACTGTTAAAATTTTCATACACACAATCTTCAAACAATCATTTTCTTTCCAATCCCTGATTCGTTCCAGCAAAACCAGCGCAATCCGTTCGGGATTCCGTCGTCCATCCGGCGATATGGACTGACGACTACCTGTTCCATTTCGTACAGTCTTCGGTACACTTGTTCAGGTTCGTTTGCTGGGCATCCGGCTTTTCGATCTCGAACACATCCAGACAGGCTCCCCGTACCAGACCTGTTTCGTGGCATTGACCAATGACGTCGTATGGATACACTGTCCACGTGAGGTGTTGATCAGCACGACTTCTCGACATCCGGTAAGGTAGTCAGCATTCACATAATGTCTGTCTCTTCACTCAGCGGGAGGTGAAGGGAGATGATATCGGCTTCCCGCTGGATGGTCTCGGCATCCACAGATGCTACCAGGCAGACTGGTTGTCCATGTCTGCGTGTATTCTGTCGTGACCCAGCACGCGCCACCGAAACCTTGCAGTTTGGTGGCGAATGCGCGACGGTGTGACCCATGCCGACAATTCCCACCGTTCTGCCGGCGATTTCCCATCCCCGGTTCATTTCCCGGTGCCATGAGAAATGCCGGACCTGTTGATCTGCCCGCAGAAGGTGGTTTGCCAGACAGAGGGAGCATACCCAGTGCATGTTCGGCAACTGCATTGCAGTTCCTTCCGGTGCACTGAAGACAGCAACCTGATGTTCGGCAGCAGCCTCCCGATCAATGATCTCCAGACCGGACCCCAACCGGGCAATGAATGCCAGCAGGGCGAATGTGCGATCATCGTTCGATCAACCTGAACCTTACTGTTGATCACCAGACCCTGATACAGGGGGGATTACCTGCTTCACTTCTTTCAGCGTGATTTCCGGTTTGTGACATCCACGGGGTAACCCAGTTCTGTCAATCCGTTGGCCAGAAGAGGATGACAATGATCGGTGATCAGTACACGCCCGTTTTGTATGCTCCAATGTACGGACAAAGCTATATCCGGATGATCCCTGCCACAAGCACCAGTTGGCAGCATGAGCATGCAACCAGACCAAACCATTGATGACTACATAGATGAACAAAATGACGGGGTTTGGTCATTTACCATATGGGTATTCCTTCAAATCCTTCACCTTAGCGCTGAAATCAGTACCAGATGAAAACGAGAATGATCGATCCGAAGCAGTTGGCAGTAAAGGATCTCCACCAATTTATCCCGGCACAGTTGCCCCACGTCCCATTGCATTTGCATCGACTGTGGATGCTCAAGGTGTGCCCAATCTGGCACCCTATTCCTTTTTCAATGCCTTCAGTTCAAATCCTCCCGTTCTGGTGTTTTCCTCCAATCGGAAGGTCAATGACAATCAAACAAAAGATACCCTCCACAATATCCGTGAAACCGGTGAGGTGGTGATCAACTCGGTCAATTTCTCATGATGCGCCAAATGGCACTTGCGAGTGTGGAATATCCGGCCAGCATTGATGAGTTCATCAAGTCCGGCTGGACACCGGTTGCCTCAGATCTGGTCAAACCCTTTCGCGTAGCCGAGTCACCCTCGCAAATGGAATGGGAAGTGAAGACATCATCACCCCGGGGATCAGGGTGGTGCCGGTCATCTGATCATCTGTGATGTGATCCGCATGCATATCATGAAGGCGTTATAGACGAGCAGAATCGCATCGACCCCCACCGTATGGATCTGGTTGGCCGAATGGGTCGGGCGTACTATGTACGTGCCAGCGGACCGGCTGTCTACACTGTCCACCAACCCGTCAATGAAATGGCGATGGGTTTCGATCAATTGCCTGAAAGAATCCGCCGCAGTCCTGTACTTACAGGAAATGAGATCGCCGAGATCGCTGCCTTGACCGAATGGCCGTCTCAGCCTGCACTTGATCTGTTATCTCTCGAACCTGCCGTTGCCGAACTGGTTCTTCAGGAGGAGGGTTATATGCACTTGCACGAATTGGCCCGCAAGGCCATCATCGCCGGATCAGTTGACCGGGCTGCTGGAATTCTGCTGTTGGCAGATCCCCTTTACACTTAATAGTCAAATGATCGCCATGCGCGTCCACCGTCCTTGCGTTTCTTCTTGCGGAAATACGTAACAAACGAGAAGGAATGCGGGTTTTTATCGTCTGCGGGGTGGGCCTCCCGGGAGTCTTCTTCCCAATCTATATCCCGCCACTCAGAAAGAAGGCATCCCCTTCTGTTACCATGTCCACTTCTGTCAGGACCATTTTATCCACCATGTTCATTGTGGACTGGTAGATCTGTGCTCCGCCGATAATGAATGCCTCTGTCTCCCCTGTCGAAATGCCCATTCCCGGGGCTGTCTCCAGACTCTTGAAAACCAGAACACCTTCCGGAGTGTCAATGGCAGACCGGCTGATAATGATGTTGACCGATTGGGCAGCGGACCATTCGGCAGAGCCTGCCGGGTTTTTCGGCCCATGATGACATGGTGTCCTGTGGCTGCTTCTTTAAAAAAACTTGAGGTCGGCAGGCAGGTGCCGTGGCAACTTGTTATTCTTGCCGATCACCCGGTTGGTCGCCGATGGCAGCAATGGAGGTCACGATCATCGAACTGAATTCTTGCAGTGAAACATATGGTGTCCTGAAACTGGTTTACCAGATTTTGACGCGGGTCTCATCGGAACGCGAACACAGTTCATTCTCTTCTGTCACCTCAAAGGCGTCATAGAATTCCTGCATATTGAACCAAGAGGGCCGATGGCTCTGTACTGACCCGGAGAATGGGAGTCTGTCGCAATTTGCGTACGGAGGGCTTCATCCCGGATCTTGGTCCGCCAGATCGTTCCCCAGGACAGGAAAAATCGCTGCTCACCTGTAAACCCGTCGATGGGTTCCGGACGACCATGCTTGGCATAGTACTTCTGCAATCCGAATAAGCCATTGACACCGCCCAGATCGCCGATATTTCTCCCAGCGTGAATTCACCGTTTACATGCAAACCGGGAAGTGGTTCGTGTTACTGAACTGGTCGATCAATTTTCGATTGCGCCCTACGAAGCGCTCGCGGTCGCCATCCGTCCACCAATTATTGAGATTGCCGATTTCGTCGAACTGACTTCCCTGATCATCAAATCCATGGCTGATCTCATGCCCGATCACCGCTCCGATGCCCCCGAAATTCACCGCCTCGTCAGCCTGGAAATGGTAGAATGGAGGTTGAAGGATAGCCGCGGGGAAAACAATTTCGTTGTATAGCGGATTGAACAGGCATTGACGACCTGAGGGCTGATGAACCATTCGCTGCGGTCCACTTCCTTGTCCAGCTTGCGCAGGTCCTCTTCCAGATTCCACCGATTGGCCTGAACCACATTCTGGAAAAAGGATCCGCCTTCAGCGTAACTTTTTACCTGCAACTGGCTGTAGTCCTTCCATTTGTCGGGGTAACCGATCTTGACGGTGAACGTGCTCAGTTTTTTCAATGCCTTTTCTTTTGTGGTGTCGACATCCACTCCAGCGCACGGATGCGGTCATCAAATGCTTCGAGGATGTTTTGCACCATACGTCAATGGCCTTCTGTTTGGCTCGGGGTGGGAAATAGGCATCCACATACAGTTTGCCCAGGGCCTCACCCAATGTCCCGTTGACCATTTTCAGGATGCGTTCCTGTCGGGGCTGCATGGACTCGAGACCCTTCAACGTTTTGCCATAAAACGCAAAATTGGCTTCTTCAAGGTCTTCTCCCAGATACGCAGTCGCCTGATTCAGGATAGTCCATCGGAGATAATCTTTCCAGCTTTCCACCTGATTGGCCTCGGAGCAGGGTTTCGACCCGCTTGAGATAGGCCGGGTTGACTGACGATAGGTTTCGCCCGGCAACGCCATAGGGACGGAAGTACGCATTCCAGTTGATGGAAGGGGCCAATGCCGACAGTTCACCCATCGACATGGGATGGTACTGATTGTACGGATTGCGGCGATCTTCTTTGGTCATCAGGCTTTCGGCCATCTCTCCGTTTCCAAAGCCAGTATCCGGCGACCGCCGCAGCGGCATGCTCAGGTCCTGACCGAGTATCCCAACATGGTTGCCGTGATCGACATACTTTTGCCTCAACGCCTCCGATGTCGAATCCGACCGCATGTAATAATCCCGTTCGGGTAATCCCAGATCACCCGTGCCGACATATATGGAATAGGTTGAACTGTTTTTCAGGTCAGGGCTTACCCCAAAGTCGACAAACGGACCGGAGCCGGACCATTTCAAATCGATCAGCAACGCTATGAGATCATCGATCGTACGCAATTGATCAACTCGGTCCAACAGTGGCTGAATCGGCTGAACACCCTGTGCCTTCAGGTTGCCAACATCCATGCCTGTCTGAAAGAACAATACTGCTTTCCCCTGATCCGTCTGCGGACCATACTGCCTGGAAGCGATGGCTGTCTGCAATACCTTGAGTGTATTGGCATCCGTATTCTTTCGCAACTCATCGAAACTCCCCCATCGTTCACGATCTGACGGGATGTCTGTCTGATCCAGCCAGCGACCATTTACATATCGGAAAAAATCATCCGCAGGATTTACAGATGGGTCCATGAGTGACAGATCAAGAGCGGGTTTATCCAGCATGGGTGCTTGAGTTTGTGCCGAGAGTGCACCGGTAATCCAGCAAAAAAATAGAAAGAATGGAAATCGCATGGATTTAAATTGTGCCTGCAATCTACTGCCCTGCGGCGATTCCTTCAGGTATGAAATGATTCATTTCGAAACGGTTGATGAAAATCAATGAAAAACTGATTTAAAGAGTAAACTGGACGAACAGAATTTCTACTTTTGAACCTTATTTATATTTAGTCTAAATAAATAGATAAGCTTGCACGATGTGTCCTTGTCCTCGGGCTGTGTCTTCCTCTGTTTCTTTCCGGCCAGCAGTCCGCAATTGATTCGGACACGCTTCCAAACGAAATCATGGTGCCACCCATTACAGTCATCGGAGATTCGACGGTCTGTTCCGGCACACACCGGCTCTGCACAGTATATCGGTAAGGCAGCTTCTTCACCAAATGGCACCCTCCATGGAAATGAGGTCTTCCGGACAATCTCGGAGTCCACGTCGTAGATGAAGAGGGTGCTGGTCTGCCGATGAATCTGGGTGTTCGGGGACTCGACCCGATCGAAGCCGGAACATCCTTATCC
>JADJRC010000044.1 GCA_016712415.1 Lewinellaceae bacterium
CTCAGGCGACCTTGACTGGAAGAACACGATCGACCAGTTTTCTTCGCGGCGGCAGCAAACAAGCCGACGATCCCTGAGCGGCAAACAACTGGGCTGGCAGGGTCCAGCTTGAAGATGCTCGCCAGATGGGCCGGGGCATTCCGTATTGCCGCACCAGGTTGGGTCATCAGATGGTGGCCCCACAAGTACATTACCCGGGAACGAAATCGGCAGCGTTCGGCAAACGAGAGCCGCCAGCAATCGGTGCGGATATTCGCCAGCCAAACCCTTGAAAAATTCGCCATAGGTGACCAAGCCCCTGGCGGTGCTGCGAACTGTCGCTGCGTGCTGGCGGAACTTGTTCAGCGGCCTGCTATAGCAGGTGTCGCAGCGGTTGAGACGCGGAAGAAGAACTCCCAATCGACGCAGACGGCGTATTCGCGACAGCACCCTACGGTTGTCGAAGCACTCGCGGCGAATAAGCAGCGCGCATGTTCGGGATCACGCAGGAATGAAAAAGAAAGCGGGCCAATTCCTGTCCGCTCGGCAAGGTATCGTTGGCACTGGCTCGAAATGCTGGCTCCCGCCAGCGAAATCATCGCCCAGTACGTGATCGCTTTGATCGATCATCAAGCTGCGACAAAATGCAATTCCGGCAGTGGGATGCTCCTGCAAAGACCTCACAAGGCGCTCGATCATTGTCGGATCGCAATCATCGTCGCACTGCGCAAAAAGGATGAACTCACCTGAAGATTGCTCGATGCCCTGATTCATGACCGGCACCAGGCCGGTGTTCTTTTGATGAAGGACCAATCGAACATTCGGGTAGTGTTCGTACCGTCGCAGAATTTCGACATTGTTTTGGGTGGAGCAATCATCGATCACCAGAATGTCGACATTTTGATAGCTCTGCCGTAGCAATCCCTCCATTCGTTTTACAAGGAATTCAGCATGGTTGTAGCTTGGCATCACCACGGTCACGCGACCATGTTCATGAGCTGCGCTCACTTGAACAGGCCTTTCGCCGTCAACTCGCGAAGGCTATCCTCATAGCGGCAGACGTGAACCTGCTCGCCCTTTACCCAACTGACGAATCGGCGCAGGCCTTCCTCGAGGGATACTCTCGGATTGAATCCAAGCACGGCCTTGATCCTGGTGAGGGCTGCGAAATTGTGCGGAATATCGCCGACACGGTATTGGCCCGAGATCTCCGTCGGCACCATGACACCCAGAAGATTTTGCAAGGTTGTGGCGATGGTCAGCACATCCGTAGCAACGCCAGACCCCACATTGAATACGTCGGATGAGTTCGACTCATAATCGATGGCGGCAGTCGTCGCCGCCATGACGTCGTCGATAAAACGAAATCGCGGCTTTCCCTGCCATCCTCAAAGATGTTTATTCCGTTGCCGTTGCGGATGGGTAGAAAAGATGGACAGTATCCCGGTGTAGGGATTCAGCAGGGACTGACCCGGGCCATAGACATTCTGGTAGCGCAGGGCGACGGTCGAAATGCCGAGCGCCCGTCCGACCGTAAGTGCCATCTGTTCCTGAGCAAGTTTGGTAATTCCATAGACCGGAACTGGGGCGTACCGGCGTTTCTTCGTCTGAGGCTGCATCAATTCGGCAACTGCACCACAGTAGAGGCACGGAAAATCTCCCGGCTCATGTTGCTTTCGGACCTGGTATTTGGGAAGACCGCCCCATGGGTGTAGCAGTGGTACTTGCCTTCGCCATAGACAGCTCTTGAGGAGGCCACCACCAGCCTCTTTGACCGGGAAAGGCTGGTTTGCGATCAGATCCAGCAAGAGCGTGGTGCCCCGATATTGACGTCGGCATAGTGGCGAATCGCATACATGGATTGCCCGGTACCGGTCTCGGCGGCGACAGGAACAACGGTGTCGATTCCGGCAAGACCCTTAAGAGATTCATCCTGATTTGTCACGTTGCCGTGATGGAAATCCACCTTGCCCTGGATCGATCTGAACAATGGCGAAGTGCTTGGATCGGCACCGTGAATCGCGGCGCCAGGCTATCGATTACGCGAACCTGGTGCCCGCTTTCAAGCAGCGACAACGCCAGCGTGGAGCCAATGAATCCTGCGCCACCTGTAATCAGAATACTTTTTGCCATTTCGGGGGTCGGGTTGGGGATGAATTGGTTGAATTGGCCGGCCGAAAGCCCCTTGGAAAGGGCGTCGAAGCCTCTGCTGCACCGTCCTGGAGCAGGAAAGAACGCCGGAGGATCCAAGCTTGCACAGTTTACCTGCCAAAAAGCCCGGCCGCATGGCGGAACTTCAAACAATCGGCGAAACGCAATTAGGAAACACCCTGTCACGGGTGTCCGATTCTGACTAAGTGCTAGGTCACCAATTGAGTCTCAAGCAGGAACTCCGGATGGCACTTGTAGTTGCCTTGGTTGCGGCCAACCCAGATTGCCTTGTAGCACCATTCCGCCTTCTCGGCCAACGTTACCTTGTTTTCCCAGGCGTATTCCGTCGTTACACGCTTCAGGTCGGCGATATCGGTCTTGCCGCCAACCAGGAAATCCTTCCAGGCAAAGCTGGAATCATGCGTTTTTAGTTTTTCCTTGTGGTCCATCGTCGACAAAAGGAATACCTGGAAACTGATCAAGTCCTCGATCAACACTGGGTCGGTTTCATACTGCATTGTGGCTCCAAATAGCTCACGAAATCGAGAATCGCCTTCTTCAGCGCCTTGCTGTCGGTGACACACCGGAGCCAGGTCGCTTCCTCTATCGGCCAGTAGATCGGCGCCAGGTCGGGGTCGTAGTGGTCCCATCCGCCCCCCGAGTAGCCCGTGGCCATGTAGTCCGTCAGAATTCCATATTCCCTGCTGAACAGGGTACCCGTGCCGGCCCGGCAGAAATCGAGAAACATCTCGTAGAACTTGATGAACTTGAGGCCTCGAACCTGATTGTAAAATTTCGCCACGTACTCGAGGATGCCCAGGCTGTGGAATGCCTGGGCTGTCCAACCATAGAGATACATCTGCCTGAGATCTTCGGCGGTGAATGAATTGGCGCTTACCGTGATATTGTCATACTCGGGAATGCTGCCGCGGTTATGGATCGATGAATGCCAGAGGTAGATCGGTGAGCGAATGGTTTCGATCCCATGGAGCCTGATGTGGTCCGGTTCGTTCATCGGCGCATTGACGAATACGCCGCAGTTGTAGATGAATACAACCGGGCGCGGAAACAGTTCCATGATTTGTTCAAGGCCCCGTTTGTAGCTCTCCAGCGTCTCGCCGGGCATACCCATGATGATTTCGGTGTAGTTTTCTATCTTGTGGTCCCGGGAAACTCTGCAGCAGGTTGAGAAACGATCGAACTTGATGTTGATCGCTTGATGATATTGAGCGTGGTGGTATCCAGGGACTGAACCGCGAGCGTTACCGCTCGCAGCAGGTCGCATTCCAGCAATTCCGTTGCGGATCGGAATTACACGCTCGTGGACGCCTTGACCCAAGCTATGCCGACGCGCCCCGAAATCCTTTGCCTGCTTTTCAGATTTCAGCTTCTTCGCCAACTCAAGATCCCGTTCGGCAAAAATTCCGAAATTGGCATCGCAAATATCTACGTAGGGAATCTTGTTGTCCGCAAACCACTCTATTTCATTGAGCAGTACCTCCATGTTTCGCTTGCGGACCTTGGCCTTGGTGGCGCTGCCCCAATCGCAGAAAGTGCACCGATACGGGCGCCACGATTGGTTTCCCAGAGGCGAGATGTAGGAAACACCTCGATAGGCTCAACCATATCCCAGACCAAGTTCGTGAGATAAGGCGAGGGCAAGGTATCCAGGTCTGAAATTCTGGCCGCAGGAAGCGTCCGGAACTCTCTGGTTTCCAGTCCATTTATTTTTGAATAGTCTCGATCTCCGGTGTAGGCCACGAGAATGTCCCGCAGGGTGATCTCCGCCTCCTGATGGACCAGCATAACGACGAATGGATAGTCGAGGAAGAAATTTCCTTCGACTCGACAACCATTTCCGGGGAACATCGCCTTCATATTTCAGCGGCACCTGTGGCCCACCGAATATGACGAGGCAGTTCGGATTCCTTTTTGACCTTCCTCGCCAGCAAGGTGGTGATTTCCCAGTTCCACGTGTAGCAGGAACAAAGCAGAATATCTACATCGGTACACCGCGACAGATACTCGTCAAACCGGTTCCGGAAGACAAAGGTCTTCTCGAACTGAAACTGTGACGCCAGATCCGGGAAAGATTTTATGTACGCAAGCAGCGACGCGACGCTGTATGGAAAATGGATGACCGTCCCATACTGGTAATTGAACTGTGCGCTGAATACCTTTATCTTTTTCATATGACATGCATTGCCGGTTTGGCCGCGTCCCTGCTCCGATGTTTACGGATCGTCCAGCCGGGCATTCCTGTTGGTCTGCGGTGGCTCCAGTCGCCTGGACAACCGCCGGGGCTGGAAAGATCGAAGCCGGTAGTTGATATCGGCCGCGGGGTACTGACATTGTTAAGGAATGGCCGAGATGCTGCCGCCCCTGCAAGCCTGTCAAGGAGCGTGGACCGAAGCGGCAGCGCGGCTTTGAAAAAGAACTCAGGAAACTCGGTCGCTTTGCGTTTAAAGGACAAAACCCAATGGCCCGCTCGCTTAAACCCCCCGAAGCCAATAGTGTCGGGATCGACTCTTTATCCCTGCCAGCATGGCTTTGGTGGTAGCCACACGCGGGTTGCCGGTCTCCTGAGGCCCTTCGGAGCAAGATTCTCAAGCAGGTTTTTGGGCAACGATATTCAGTCGAGGCCCGAGAAATGGATCTGAGGAATCGATCAAGAATTGTGGGCATGAACCTGCCTATGAGTTTCAGCTGTTTCAGGCTTGCGCCGGTTTTCGGATGCACGTTCTCGAAGTCGGAAAACATCTGCTGGCATTCGCGTTTCGTGTATGTCGTCGTGTGCGGGATTCTTGCGATTTTCGGTTTCCCAGGCTTCTCGCCCATCGACAGCATCAAACGCATCTGGACAAAATACGATCGACCAGGTTGCATACAGCATGATGTAGGGCCTTGCCTCCCGGCTTCAGAACCCGATGGATTTCAGCAATCGAGCGCGCCATGTCGGGCGAGTGGTGCAATACCCACCGCTGGAACACACGACATCCACCGTCGAGTCGCCCACGGGGATGAAGCGGGCGTCGGCCTGCACACCCAGACCTTTTCCGCCAACCTTCCGGATCAGTGATTCCGCCGCGGCCGCCGCCTGGGAGGTAATGTCCATGGCAATGCAATTGGCTCCCGAGTGCGACAGCAACAGCGCTTCGGTACCGGCCCCTGCTCCTATATTGAGCACGCTCTTGTTCGTCAGGGAATCCAGCGGCAGGTCGACGTCGATGGAGCGAGTCGTTGGATTTCTGCCATTCGATGTGTCTTTCGATCCACGCCGTCAGTGCGTCGAGATCACCGTCAAAGATCGGCTTGTGCTCAGCGTCCTGGAGTCGCATTTCCCAGCCCTTGCCCCAAACTCGATGATCTTCAGTGCCGACGAAATGCCTCGTCCGACGGGTACATTTCGCGACAAATCAGCGACCTGATGCCTTCGTGTGTGCCGAATTTCGCGTGGCATGAAACAAGCCATGATCGTCAAGGGTTCCGTGACAAACCGGCAGACGATTTCTATTTCCGAACAAGTCATTTTGGCATTTCGATTCGGGTATTTTGTTGGCGAGTATCAGCCTTCATGCCGGTGCTCCAGCTGTCCGCTTCCAACGCTCTGCCACCGACCGGATTCCGGGTCGAATCGGCGAATTGCCCGCCCTGGCGAACCGACGACAACTGAATAGTCGGGGAACATCATGGGTGACGACAGAGTTGGCACCTATGACGCAATGTTGACAATCCGGGCGCCAATCACGCAAGCATTTTCCCCAATCCAGCTTCCGTCACCGACTGAAACGGCGGCTTTGAATCGGACGGGCGGGTCCATCGGGCTGAAATATTCGTATCCATGAAGATCGTCGGAGATGAGGGACATTGTTGGCGGTAAGTACGTAGTCGACGAAGACAACTTCTCGAACTGCAGCTATATGGTTGTTATGACCGAGTATGCAGCCTTGCCGAACTTCAGCCGGGCAGGCTTTCCGCCGATTCCGTCGCAGTAGAGCCAGCCACCTCGCTGAACTATGGTGTCTTCCGCAATCTCTATGTCTCCGGATCCGTCAAGGCGAAAGGGGCGCATGAGAAACGAGCCTGGGCCGAGCGACTTGAAGAGCCTGCCATATATTATCGGGAAGGACAGAGCCCAAATCTTGGCCCGAATCCGCGAGATCAGCTT
>JADJRC010000045.1 GCA_016712415.1 Lewinellaceae bacterium
AAGCCGGCATCGAGGTTGTTCAAGCATGCACACTCGTCATGCTCTCGATCGCTTAATTACGATCAGGCTGCCTAAAAGCCCAGTTTTTCCATTGCAATCCCGGTAGCACGTGTGGATATCCGAGTGAGTTCACTCGACCCTTTTTTCACATCCATCAGGGCTGTGCGAATCGTGGTGGACACATCCTCGAATATGCCGTGGTCGGTCACCTGTACATCGGGCTGCATCAGATAGGCAAAGACTCTGGCCATGCCACAGTTGGCAATAAATCAGGGATCAGGCTGATCCGGTTGTCGACTTCCAGCGCTGTCGGACCGAAGAAGACGCCGTCATCTATAAACGGCACATTTGCCCCGCAACTGACCACTTCCAGCCCCTGATCCATCAGTTTGCGGATCTGTTCGGGAGACACTATTTTACTGGCAGCCCCGGGCATGAAGATCTCTGCGGGCATGTCCCAGACCTGATCCTTACCCTCTTCAAACGGGATTGCCAATGGATGATCCAGCTTTGTTGCCTTTCCGGCTCAGAAGGTCTCTTCTACCTGATGATAATCCAGTCCATCCGGAGGCCAGAACGATTCCACCAGATCGATGATTCCCGTGATCAGTGCCCCATGTGCTGACAGATAGTACCCGCAGCAGCAGCTACATTCCCCCCATCCCTGAATGATGACCCGTTTGCCCTGAAGCGGCTCATGCCGGAACAGATCGTAAAATGACGGATGGACTCACTGACACCATACCCGGTGATCAAATCGGCCACTGCGTGTTTGTGACGGAGGTGCAAATGCCGGATCTTCGACCAGCTTGGCACAACCATAGCGCAACTGGCCGATGATCTGGATCCTGTCTCCTTGGCACTTTGAAAGTGGCCATTCACGACACCTTCCTGTGGATGCCACAGACCAAGATCTTCCGTGATAGGAATGACATCCTTCATCTCATCCACATTGAGATCTCCTCCCGTGCCATAATAGTTTTTCAACAGGGGAAAAACCGCCTTGCACCACCGCCGCAACACGTCATCACGACGCGGATCATTGGGATTGAATCAATCCCGGACTTGCTCTCCGATCGCCGGACCACTCACCGAAAATTTGATCTCCATCACTTTGGCCAGAGACACCACTTCATCCCGCGTCAATCCTGTCTCATCCGGGTACCCCGCCAGCGGCACCGCGCCCGTAAACTGTTAATGACAACCCATCCTTTGGCATCTGTTTCGCTGTCATGCCATTCGAACACTATCTCCGGTGCATTTTGACTTGTACGTCTCCAACCGCTGATCCACATCTGTCTTCATTTTCGTGCGGCAAAGGTAGTTGATTGTGTGTGTCGGGAGGGACTTCTCCTTTCTTTTTCAGAATCCTGTGGATACCCGGACCTACCTCCTCTCCCGGAATCGCTACCTTTGATCCATGCTCGCACATTGGCTCAAACCCCACGAACATCCTGTCAAAAACGATGGTCAGCTCATCAGATCGGCCACCGGATCCTGCCTTTTTCCCTGCGATGGATGAAATCCCGCAGCATGCAGTGGCCATCACAGGCTATAATGACAAAGCTGCAGATGCCTTCAGAAAAGAACTCTATGGTATGGGGTGGAGTTTCGGCAATATGCCCTGGTCGATCTGGGCAACCTCCGCAAAGCTGAGCCTTCCTTTGCCATCCGGTACTGAAAGAGTTGATTGACGGGAAAAAAGTGGTCATCCTCATTGGCAGTGAACACGACACGGCTGTCTATCAATACCCGGGCGTACGGTGAAGATCAAAGGAGTCAGTGCATGCCTGATCCATGATCGTCCTGAATACACATTGTCACCGCCCAAAAAACAGCTGCCCCTGATCAACCGGATGCTGAAACCCGGTGAACACCATCTTTTCCATTTGAGCCTCCTCGGGTATCAGCGCCATCATGCCGATCCGGCGGTTATCCGTCATCTGGTCGATGAACAACATTTTGAACTGGTTGGACTGGGCGTGGTCAAACACGGGGCACGGAGCCCTCAAACCCATTCTTCGTGATGCCATATGGTAGACATCAATCTCTCTTCCACAGCCTGCGGGCTATGCCCTGCTGCTTCCAATCCGGGGCCCAATGGCATTGACGGGATGGAGATCGCCAGATCACGCGGTATGCCGGTCTGGAGTGAAAAACTGAGCTCCCTGAGTGTCGGCGACTGGACTCCGACCCGGGATCGCCAGCACGTGACAGCACGCATGGGGGCTCAGATCCTCTGGTATTTTTCTCGAAGGTGTCTCCCAACGCCGGACGATTTCCCGATCTCTATGGACGGGCTGATCGAGTTCCATGTGCAACACGATCATTTCCATGACCAATTGGTCTTCTGGAAGAGTTCACGCACCGGACGATGGTGGTTGCAGGTCCCTGTCCGCGAAAAAGCGGGCCATGAACGTCATCGGCTGGTGCCCTGCTCCTATAGCGACTACCGGAAGCCTGCCGCAACGAATTACCCGACAGGATCATGCAGGCACAATTCCGTTTTCGCTGATCCAATGGTGCACTCCGTTTTCAAAGGCTACCCACGAGATCCTTGACGAGGATGGTCATGTGGTCGGGATTGCGCTGGTCCAGCCAACCGGCCACTTCTCCACGCTGAAGAAAAGAAGGCCAATGATCCGGATGATGTCGCACAGAATGCCGCCCCGACCAGCACAGGCTCCACTGTTGGCATCGTGACCAGTAGATCGACTACGGCCTGGTGTTCAGCTGCTGAATCTGCTCCGAGTTCGTACATATCTCCCAGTATCGCCATTCGGGATGCACCCTTTGTCCGGTCGAGACTACGCAAGGCCATCGCCATACTCGACGGATTTGCATTGTAGGCATCCATGATCCGTATTGGTTCCTCTCACGATGATCTGTGAGCGGTTATTGTCGGGAATATAACTGGCCACGGCCGAACAGATCTGGTGATCGGGAACGCCCAGATGCCGCCCGATACTGATGGCTGCGAAAATATTCTGGCGTTATGAATGCCATACAACGGTGATCTGACTCCAACGATCCGGTCAGCTTGCGCCCGGTAATGCAACTGGATTGAGGGATCTTCCTGATCGAGGACATAGTGGTAATCCGCATCATCTTTTTCCGAAGAATAGACGACAACTGGTTGGTAGTCACCAATCAGATCTGACAGATGATCCTCATCCCGGTTAGAAGATCAGTCCATGATGAGCCATGAGGTACCTGAACAGTTCACTTTTCCCTTTTATGACGCCTTCTTCACCTCCAAAGCCATCCAGATGGGCTTTGCCGATATTGGTGATCAGGCATATTCCGGTTCAGCTATCTCACACAAGGCCGCGATCTCTCCCTGAGCGTTTGCACCCATTTCAACGATAACGAGTTCTGTGCCTTCCGGAATTCCCAGAAGGTCAATGGTACGCCAATGTGATTGTTGAAATTCCCCGGAGTTGCGTATACTCTGTAGGTGGTACCCAGTACGCGAGCGATCAGCTCCTTCGTTGTGGTCTTGCCATTCGACCCGGTCAGGGCCAGAACGGGATACCCGGTATTGCCGGTGCATTCGGGCCAGTTGTTGCAAAGCAAGCAAACTGTCATCCACCAGAATATATCGATCATCTTTTACCCATTGCGGGTCATCAACAACAGCATATGCAGCTCCGTTGTCCAGTGCATCAGCGGCAAACCGATTGCCGTCTGTCTGGCCTTGCAAGGCAAAGAAGAGCTCCCCGGGCTTGCACCGCCGACTGTCGATGCCAACATGCTGGCATTGGTTGAAGAGGTCATACAGTTTTTCGATATCCATTCCACAAAATAAAAAACTCCCGATCCTTGCGAAGCGGGGTTTTTCAGGACGTTCAACACCACTTACTTGGCGGCGTTTGACGTTGTTCTTTTTGACTTTAAACTTGTTGCCGGCACTGTCTTCATTGCCTTCAGGTCCACCGGTACGTGTCATTGCGCAACGGAATCCAAGACTGCGATCTGCCTTGTCCTCATCCTTGAAACGACGAGCACCGGGAGAGAGATACCAGGCCCGATCCATCCAGGAACCGCCTTTGATCACCCGAGCCTTATCACTTACCAGCGTGGATTTACCAAATTCGTAGGTGGCTGCAGATTCCTTGTCACCATCCATATAGTTGAGGACATCACCGCGCTTGTAATTATCACGAGTTGCGACTTCATCATCCTCAACCATCCGGTACTGCAAGCGTCCCAGTGAATCCTTTTCAACCGGCTTGTTATCCTCGTCCTTGACCTTGGTCATAAACTTGTTACCCCGGAACGGTTCAGGTCATGGTTGTCGACATCACGTAGGGTTTCCGGTGTCAGTGCACGGTAAACATCCATTGTCCATTCGGAGACGTTACCGGCCATATTATAAAGACCGAAATCGTTTTGGCATGAAAGAACGAACATCTGCAGGAATGGGCCTGGTCATTCAGCTTTCCGGCCATACCTATAGTCCTCCCGCTTCACGCTTGAAGCAGCGTGATTCACCGTACTGGTTGCGCTTCAAACGAACGGTATTGTCGTTCCATGGATACAGTCGGCGATCGGTGATCAATTCTTCATTTTCAGTAGCCTGGTTGCCGATCAGGGCGAGTGCAGCATATTCCCACTCGGCTTCTGTTGGCAGGCGATAGGCAGGAAGCATAATCCCGTCCTCGAAACGGACCTTCCGCTCACCACCACTCCGAATATCTTCGAGATTCTTCCGGACAGAACCTTCATAATGACCAGCCGTAGGCTCGCATTGAAGGTTCTATCCTGTTCCCGGATTTGATTCAGGATTTTCCGTTCGATGAGGACCATCTCACTCACGCGGTCCGTCCGCCACTGGCAAAGGCAATAGTTGTTGATGGATCCAGATGACACCGACAACAGGATAGTTGTCATACGCCGGATGACGGAAATAGGTCTCTACAAATGGTTCGTTGAACGAAAGTTCTTCACGCCACACCAATGTATCGGGTAGCGCATTGCTCACCACTTCGGGATAGGATTCACCGAATGTATTGGTCAGCCAGAACAGGTATTCGCGATAGTCGATGTTGGATACTTCCGTTTCATCCATATAGAAAGAGGAAACAGTAACCCGCCGTGGGATGGCGTTCCATTCCATGGCAAACGTCCTGTTCGGTCATACCCTTGGCAAATGTTCCACCCGAACCAATACGAGATTGGGACCCGTAGCCCGGCCTTCCATAGTCCAGCTTTTCGAAACCGCCCCATTTGGCGTCATTGTATTTCCACCCAGTCGAGGAAGAGCGATCGCCCTTGCTGCAACTGCCGAAGAGGAGACCGCTTACGGCCACTGTGAAGAGAATGCTTTTCCAAGAGTTCATCGTAATCATCCGATTTTCTAAAATTGAGGAACAAATATAATCCTTTTACTGAAAGCGCATAGGCCTATCGAAACATCTTTAGACAGTCGCTGTATCGATTCCGTCGGCGATTGGCTTCAGCCTGTGCCGAATTGTCAAAGTTCAGAACAAGCGATATCTCATGGGCCCCGCCAAATCCGGATGCCCCGGAAATGGTCAGATCCAGGAATAGCCGACCTTGAGAATCCCCTGTTGAACACCGATCAAACCGATGACTGCATCGGGA
>JADJRC010000046.1 GCA_016712415.1 Lewinellaceae bacterium
TCGCCGGAATATGGCTCAAGGTGGTAGCCGGGTTCTGGGAGAGCGCCGGGAAAATCATCAATCGGGGCCTGGAGATGATCGACAAAGTGGAGTCGAAAATTGCGGAGCTTCAAAATAGCAAGGTCGGTAAGGCGCTTGGATGGATTAAAGAAACTGCCATCTCTGCCGGGGAAAGCGTGGCCGGGGCAATCATTCGACCCTTTCAGGCCCTCGACAATATGTTGGGCGAAAGCGAGAAGAAACGCGGGGCCTACCGGGGGATGGTGAAAAGTTCGGCCAAAGAAGAGGTTGAAACGGTAAACATCCTTGATGATGCGATAAAGGGGTTATCCGGGAGCTTAGACGTGGCAAATACGAAGCTTGAAACATCTGTATCAAAAGTTAAGGATGTTACGGCGGACGACTTTAAGAAGCCAAAATTTGAACTTGACGGAAAGCTCGAAACCGTGCAATCCGACCCGCTCGCTGTTTTCAATCGGATGAAAGTATTTTCCGACAAGATGGCCAAACAAATGGGGGCATTCAAAGAGCAGTCCGTTCAATACGTCACCGAAGCCGCTGCCGTGTTCTCGCAGCTATTCGGAAACTCAGTCGGGGCGATTGTCGATATAGGAATGCAGGCGTTTCAAGCCCTCGATTCATTGGTGGCGCAATCGTTCGCAAACAGAGAGGCGGCGCTTAATTCCTACTATGACAAGGAGAAAAAGCGCATAGAGGATAGCACAATGAGCGAGGAACATAAACAAAGGGCAATAGCGAGCCTGGAATTAGAAACCGATAAGCGCCGCCGGAAATTGGCACGTCAACAGGCGATTCGGGAAAAGATATTGGCGATGGTCCAGGGCGCGGTAAATATTGGCTCTGCGATCATTAAGGCCCTTACCGCCGGACCCATTGCCGGGCCGATCCTTGCCGGGATTATTGGCGCTATGGGTGCGGTACAACTTGGAATGATTGCGGGGCAAGCCATTCCAGCCCTTGCCGAGGGTGGCCTCGCTTACGGCCCCTCTATGGCGATGGTCGGGGATAACCCCAACGCCCGGATAAACCCGGAGGTGATCGCGCCGCTGGACAAATTGAAAGGCATGATGAACGGCGGGAACGGTACGCAGCGGGTGATTGTAGAGGGCCGAATTTCAGGCAAAGACATACTATTGAGCAGCGAACGGGCAGGTAATGATCGGATAAGAACCAGAGGATATTAAGGCATGGCAGGAAGCAGAATATACGGCAGCTTTTTTTCCTATGCGGGTGTAGAGTACAAGCTCTATATCTACGATGCCGACTTTGTAGCCGCTGCCGTTCATCCCGGCGTCATGGGCGACCCAACAACCGGCAATGTATGGGGCGATCCGACGACCGGCGCGGTATGGGGCTGGGATGCGTTCGACACCCTGACCGACCCGCCCGGAATCCAGACCCACGAACTAGGCCTTCCGGGCTTTACGCTGGAATATGAAACCGAAAACGAAAAGCTATACACGCCGCTAATGCCGTCGCGCCTAACCTTCAAGCTGATCATCGAAAACGACACGCAGCAGCTTTTCCTCAACGCAATGGCCGAAAGCTACGAAGGGCAATTTCTGGTCCGGATACTGCGGAACGACGATCTATTTTGGTCCGGGGTGATCATGCCCGATGTCGTCGCTTACGAGGATATGGATTTTCCGTATGAGTTCGAGCTGGTAGCCATCGACGGATTGGCGCGGCTCAAGTCAATCCATACTCTGAAACCCCGACGACCGGCGGGGCGAAAGAGACGCTTATGGCGATGGTCATGAACTGCCTGGAATGAGCTAGAAACGATTGGTCCTATGCCACCGGGGACGACTTTTCGTCGATAATATCGACTGGTGGGGAAACGCGGCACGTTGCCGCGGAATGTGGACCCGCTTGTATTGACCCGCCTCAATAACGGAACCTGGCGGCGGCTGGTGGATTCAATCAATACGGTCTATGAATACCGGACTTGCTACGATGTCCTTTTCCAGATATGCCAGGCATTTGGGGCTGTACACCAAGGCGGCGGTAATGACATACGCCACCGGCGGGCAGAACTACGAAAGGCTATGCGACCAGAACAACCTGGCCAGGGCACGGGGCGGGCGGTACGAATACTTGGCCCCGATAAACAAGTGCGTTGTCACCTACTCGTTTTGGGGCGGGGCGAATTATGCGGCAAATACGGGATGGGATGCGGTCATGCCGCAGGATGGAACGGACGGGGCGCAGGAGTTCGATATAGGCGAAATCGGCAATAACAACGGATTGGCGGTCCTGAATTTCACGGCGGGCCTGCAACATACGTCCGACTTCGGAACGCTTTCGTTTGTCGGGGTGAAACATAAGTTCGAATTGGAAATAAAGATCGGAACGAAGTGGCTTTCCCGCCCCTCGACTTACACCGACTTCAATAACATCACATACGGCAATTACGCCTGGTCCTCCTCCGCTGCGACGGTGGAAATTTGGACCTCGACCGTGCCGACTCAGGACAACCAGCTTTGCACCGAATTTGCCGGGAATAACGGCCTTCAAAACGTGGGTATTTTCATTACGTCGCCACCTATTGAAGTGGCTGGCGACTCGACGATAAATTTTTGGTGGGCGCAAACCCGGGATAGCGCCGACAATATTATCACTCCATCCGGCGGTACACCCAACGTGACGATCACATGGGGTACCTCGTTCGAGAAGCTGAACATTTGGGGCGACGGAAACCAGTTCGAGGAAAACGCGGAACTGCTCTACACGGCAACAAATAGCACTACCGGAAACTCTACGAATGTCGCCCTTACCTCCATTATCGGGGACGGCCCGACGACGGCGGCGGTATCGCACCTGGAAACGTGGAACGGTTCGAGCTGGGCGGAATCGGAGCTATGGGGCGCGGGGACCGGCGCGACAAGGAATAAAAAGCTATTAGAATTGCTGGCCTCCAAAATCGTGTCGATCCAATCCACGCCGCGCCAAAAGTACGTTGGGCAACTGATCAACACCACGTCGAACGTCTTTTTTGATGCGTTCCACCGCTTGCAAATCAATAACAAATACTATGTGTTCCTTGGCGGCGCTTTCGAGGCGGTCAGTGACACCTGGACGAATATACACCTATTCCATGTTAAGACCGAATTAGAGCCGGAAACCACGGCAGACGTACCTAGAAGTTAAGAATATGAAAAAGATACTCCTATTATTGGTTTTGGTGTTTATCGGGTTGGGCCTTCGGGCTCAAACCGAATATGACACGGTAGCGGTCTACGACCCGCAGGCGTTCACCGAAATGACCACCATCGACCCGGCCAACGGGCAGATCATCAGCCGGAAAAACTCGCTCAATCGGCGCGTCAATTTCGACACCTTGCGGAATTACGTCACGCCATCCGTCACCCATGCCTGGCTTTCCGATCCCCTGGACTCTACCGACGTACTTTCCTCGTATTGGAGGCAATTCGTTACGGACTCTTTGGGGCGGGTCTGGTATGTGGACGCCGATGGGGACGCGAAAATGTTGAAGGATACAGCCATTGTCGGAGTTGCGGACGGCGATAAGGGCGACATTGACGTAACAAATAACGGCGTAACGTGGAACGTAGACACCGCCGTTGTCGGCCCCATAGAACTTGCAAGCACCGCCGTAACGCCGGGGAGCTACACCAACGCGGGCATAACCGTGGACGGGGACGGACGGATCACGGCGGCAAGTAGTGGGGCGGCGATTGACTCAAGTATATATAAGTTGCTGCCGCTTGGCGACGTGAGCATAACCGCAGGCGGCAGCCTTGAAATATTAAGTGTTAGTGGTTTATATGTTGAGGATACATCTGGAATGTATATTGCCATGACAGATGTCGGAAGTATTGAATTTTATACAGGCCCTACAACTGGAAACCTCATAATGTCAAAGACGGGGGTATCAAGCCTAATCGATATTCATGGGATTCAAATTCAGGCAGATAATTCTACCATCACCATTGACTCAAACAAAATTACCATTGCCTCCGACACCCTGGACGCTACTGGCGTAACTACTTTTTTGGGATTCCCTTCTGGCGGCTCCACCCCCTCCATACGTAACGACCTGCCAACGGAAAGCGTCACAATAGACCCGAACAACTTTGACCTGCAAATAGGCACAGCG
>JADJRC010000047.1 GCA_016712415.1 Lewinellaceae bacterium
AGGTGTTTACAACATGAACTGTGATAACAAACAAGTTTTTAAGCAAAATTTTGATCAAAAGTTCTTTGATATTTAGCGATGGCAAAAGCCTGTCGTAAAAGTTTATGTGCGACGGCAATGAGTGCTTTCATTTGGGTTTCCATTGGCGATAAGGCGTTCGTATAATGCCTGACATGATTTATTGACTTTGATTGCCTTCATGCTGCACAAGTAAAGGAGTTGGCGGATGTGACTCATGCCGAGTTTACAAATTTTGTTTTTGCCTTTAACGGAGGAGCCAGACTGAAAGACACGTGGACAGATTCCAATGAAAAAGCCGAGTTGTTTGGCGTTTTGAAAGCGCTTCAAAACCATGTGTGATAAGCACAAGCACCATAGCGGTTTTTTTGCCGATGCCGGGGATGGTTTGCAGGGCATCCATTTGTTCTTTGTGATATTGGTCGGCCAGGTTTTTCATTTGCTGCTCTACCTGAGCGATTTCATCGTTGAGCATCTTGTATATTTTTTCTGCAGAGGCTTGAAAGGCGGGATTAGGAACACCGCTGGATCGCTGAGCATCTAACTGGTTGTTTAAGGCGGTACGCTGCTTTATATATTGATTTAAAAGCGCCTGCAACTGTCCTAACTGGTTGATATACTGCTCATTGGGTTGCCATTCCGTGGGCTTTTGATCTTCGCCATACCGAGCCAGGCACTTGGCATCCTGCCGGTCGGTTTTGGCACGCAAAAGCAACATCTGGGTGTAACGCTTGACCACCAGGGGGTTAACTACACTCACAGCGATCCCTGACTCGAACAGGTGGGTGGCCAACTGCAAGTAGTAGGGCCCGGATGCCTCCATCACACAATGCACTTGTCGCCCAACTCGCTCAACACCGCAACAATTCCGGCAAAACCAACTGCATCGTTTGTGAACTGATAAGTACGCATGACCCCAGCCATCATTATGGCTGCATCGAAATTTTTTTTGGAGATGTCTACACCAACATACAAGGTTGTCTAAGCAGTGAAGACGAAGGGGAGGGACTGCCATGTTGTACGGCCTTTATGACCACTGACAAGTTTTAGTCTCTCTCCCTTCCGTCTTCTAACCCGCTAACTCATTTGAGGTTGCGAACATAGAATGACAAGGGAACATCGAAACACTGCGTTTAATCGATGTAAACGCCTGTTGTATCATCGTCAGTTGCCAAATATCAACGTGCGTTTGCCCTGTTGTAAACATCCGTCCGCTCTACGGGGAGTAGTTTGCGACGCTGCCCGCCCGCGATCCGGACAGGTGTTTACAACATGACAAGGGAACATCGAAACGCTGCGTTTAATCGATGTAAACACCTGTTGTATCATCGTCAGTTGCCAAATATCAACGTGCGTTTGCCCTGTTGTAAACACCCGTCCGCTCTACGGGGAGTAGTTTGCAGCGCTGCCCGCCCGCGATCCGGATAGGTGTTTACAACATGACAAGGGAACATCGAAGCGCTGCGTTTAATAGATGTAAACGCCTGTTGTATCATCGTGAGTTGTCAAAAATCAACGTGCGTTTGTCCTGTTGTAAACATCTGTCCGCTCTACGGGGGGTAGATGCAGCGTTGCCCGCCCGCGATCCGGACGGGTATTTACAATATGACAAGGGAACATCGGAACTTTGTTTAAAATCATTCCGGACAGTTGGTCTCATCAAGACCAAAAACTGCTGATATTTTCAATTCACCACCGTAACATTCCCGTGAAACTGCTTGCGCCGCCCGTCGGTGTACTCCACCACGGCGATCCAGGGATACACGCCGGGCTGTACGGGCTTGTCGCCCCAGCGGCCGTTCCAGCCCCTGATGGGGTCGTTGGGCAGGAAGTCGCCGCGTTCAAACACAATCCCCCCTCCCCTGCTGTAGATGTTGAGTGAAATGATCCGCAACACGCCTTCACCGGCATACAGCGTGAAATAGGCATCCTGATTGCTGCCGGGCTTGATCACATTGGGAAAATAAAGATTCGTCTTTTCGACAAAAACCGTCAAATGGTCGCGGGCCAGGCAGCCGTCGGGCGTTCTGACTTCGATGGCAAAATCGGTGGTTTCCGACAGGCGCACCTCCTGTTTCAGGGTATCTGCAACCGTAAACATATCCGGCGGACGCCAGTCGACCGACTTGAGCGGAATACCGTCGGGCGTTACCTGGGCGGTCAGTTTGACGTACTCGCCGGCAACCACGGTATCGGCTGAAGCGATGAGCCGAACCACCAGGTCTTCCGGCTCGGGGACGGTGGCCGACCAGTGTTTCACACAGCCGGATGCATCCCGTACGTATATGGAGTACACGCCAGGCCAAAGTCTGTCGAAAAGCGGATTGGTGCTAAATGCCTGTCCATCAATGGAATAGTAGAAGGGTTTTTCGCCGCCAAAAACGGCGCTTACCCTGATAATGCCGTTGCGGAGTCCGTAGCACTGAACAGAATGGATATCCAGTTCAATGCTGTCGACACAAGCGGCGAGGGCAAAACTTTGGGCCCAAAAAAACAACGCTAAAACAGAAATGGGCCTGAGTAAGGATTTGCTCATGGTAAGTGGCGGCGCGATTAGGTTGGATGGTTAGAGCGTGCGACACTCGGATTTGCTGCCTAAAGGTAAGAATTAATTCACGATAAATTAAATTGCCGCCGCGACAAGGCGGTGGAACTGGTGTACGCCTTTCTCCTGTGCCGGCGAAAAACGGCCGTGCCGGTAAAAGCGGGAACGGGTGCCGATTTGCACCTGCTCCACCACTGCCTCGTCTTCGCGTTCCACGAGGTCGAGATCGGCCCCGGCGCCCTTGCCCAGTCTGGAAGCATCCCAGACGTAAGCCCTGAAACTGACCCTGGTCAGGTCATGCTGCAATGGACGCACAATATTCAGCGAAAGTCCCCAGGGATAGAAATTGAACATGATATTTGGAAAAAGCCAAAAGAAATATCCCGCAATCGCCTGTCCGTAATGCTCGTGCCCTGCCGGAAGTGTAAATACTTCTTCGCCGCCTTTGGAAACACCGACCTGTACATTGCCCCAATCGAATAACTCGGTTCGGTAAGCACCCCAGTCGAGTGTGGCCGCCAGTGCCTTGTGTACAAAAGGAATGTGGAAACCTTCGAGGTAGTTGTCGCAATACAGCGCCCAGTTGGCTTTGACAAGGTAATCGCGGGAGCGCGCCGCATCAAAACGAAACTGTTCCACGGGCAGGAATCCGATTTTGCGCTCCATACCGGCAACCCATTCATCGAAAGGGAAGGCCGGATCGATAGACGTGAAGGAGAACTGTCGCCATTGATACACCGGCAAACGGGTGAGGTTGTCGTCGGCACAGGGGAAATTTTCCATACCTGCCGTCTCGGGCATGGCAGCAAAGCGGCCATCAGGGTGAAAGCGGCGGCCGTGGTATCCGCAGATGATGCCGCGCTCCAGTTTACAGGGATGCTCCACCAGTATCTTGCCCCGGTGGGTACACACGTTGGACAAGCAATGCTGAACGTTTTGTGCATCGCGCAGCAGCAGCAAAGGCTCTTCAATAAAATTATCCATAAACTGGAACGGCATCGCGTCATTCGGCAATTTTACCGTTTCCTCCGCATGGGTGATCATCTGCCACGAACGGGCAAATATCTTTTCCCGGCAGGCTTCAAATGCCTCGGAGGTATTGTAGAAGGCGCCGGGCAGCGTGGCAGCGCGGTTGATATCTGCGTCGATCTGGTACATGTAACCTGTTTTCCGGCAAAATTAAGCGGACACGCGCGTTCCGGTGTCGCTGATAAAGGTTTATATTTTGTCAAGGTGCTACCTTCGCTCCATGAAATACGTTTTGCAACTCGCGGCAATTGCCCAAAAGCAACGCCGGCACATTATCGGGCTTATGTCCGGCACTTCCCTCGACGGCCTGGACGTAGCGTTGTGCGCCTTTGAAGGCGCCGGGGCTCAAACCAGGGTGGAAGTATTGCAATTTGAAACACTGGGCTACGACGATCATTTCAAAAACGAAATACGGCGTGTTTTTGCCAGAAAAGAGGTTGATTTTCAGCACCTTGTATTGCTCAATGTGCTGGTGGCAGAACGCCATGCCGCCATGGTCAACCAGTGCCTGGCCAAATGGAATATCCCGGCTGCTTCGGTTGATCTGATTGCCAGCCACGGGCAGACCGTTTTTCACGCGCCGCGGGTGTTTCACGGTATGGCCAACTACCCTGATGCCACGCTTCAGATCGGCGACGGTGACCACGTTGCACGGCGCACGGGCATCATCACGATCAGCGATTTCCGGCAGAAACATATTGCCGCCGGCGGTGAGGGCGCCCCGCTGGCGTTGTACGGCGATTATTTCCTGTTCTCCCTACCCGGTGAAAACCGCATCCTGCTCAACATCGGCGGTATTGCGAATTTTACCTGGCTGCCCGCCGACGGCGATACGGCCAGGGCCTTTGCCACCGATACCGGGCCGGGCAATACCCTGCTTGATGTGTTTGCCCAACAACTGTTCGGACAGGCATTCGACGAGGATGCCCGGATCGCGCGCTCCGGAACCGTCAACACCGCCCTGCTGGCAGCGCTTCGTTCCGATCCCTTTTTCGCCAAGCCTTTCCCCAAAACCATCGGCCCGGAACTGTTCTCTGCGGAATGGGTGCAAACGGCAATCCAAAACTGCTATCCGGGCGCAACAGGCGCATTCCCTGCGCCGGTAAAACCGGAAGACCTGCTGGCTACCCTGGCCCGCCTTACGGCAGAAACGATCGCTGAAGCGGTACAGCGCACAATAACAGGTGTTAAAGCGCCCGTCAACATGTATCTCAGCGGAGGCGGCGCACACAATCCGCTGGTTGTCAAATATCTGGAAGAATTACTCCAGGATGTCACCATGCTACCTATGGCGCAACTGGGCGTCCACGGCGATGCCAAGGAGGCTGTTCTGTTTGCCGTTCTGGCCAACGAGACTGTGGCAGGAGAAATACCCGCCGACGCCACCCTGGGTGGAATTCCGCTGGTGGGCATGGGGAAAATTTCGTTTCCGGGGTGAGCAACCCCACCCCCGACCCCTCCCCCGATGGGAGGGGGCGTAGAGTACACCGCCATACTCCTGAACACTTTTGTTTTGGTACCAATTACATCCAAAAGTAGCGTGTCTCCCCTCCCCGATGGGGGGGGCGTAAGTACACCGCCATACTCTTGAACACTTTTGTTTTGGTACCAATTACATCCAAAAGTAGCGTGTCTCCCCTCCCATCGGGGGAGGGGTCGGGGGTGGGGTTGACAGTCCACGACCAAACTTATCCAACCCCCAATACCAGTTTTTTCAATCCGCATTAATATACTTGCGTCCTGTTCCGCACTGTAACACACCTCTTCAGAAAAGTAATTGCCAAATGAAAGACTCAAACTGGACTGTTTCCGCCTCCGACAGATACCTTGGAGCCTGGGGCGAAATTAACAGCCGGCTGGCGCTGCGGCAAACGGTGCGCCTGTCGTATGTCTCCATATCATGGGTGATGCTTGGGATCGTTGCCAGTGTGGTATTGACCGATTCCTTTGCCCATAACGACTTCGGTTTTTTGCAGCAGGCTACCATTGGGCTGTTGCTGACCTTTATTCCGATCATCTCCCTGGCGTTCAGTCTTTGGTCGTATTACGACGACTTCCTGCTTGGTTTATTGAGTTGTTTATGCCGAACGCTGGAGGCCGGCCATGAGCCGATCGATGGAATAATACCGCCAGGTTGGCATACACCCAGTCAGAACTGGCTTTCAGAGGCCAGAACAGTGCGCAAGTATTTTGACTGGGCCTTTCACGGGATAACCTACCTGACCTCGATTATTACGGCAATTATTACAATGATCAGCGTAAAAAACACCTTACTGCTCGTCGGCTTTCTGATTGCCCAGGCCGTTTTTTGTATTTTGACAACTGTTGTAAATAATGTGTCGAGTAAAAAACGGAAAGACCTTCGCAATGACTTCTCTTATGACTGGATATCAGGGGAATACAAACGAAACCATGACATAAAACGTTCAAAACCATGATCTTATTAAGATATTTTGTTGCCGTCGCGTTGTTACTCGGTACGATTCATTGCAAAAATACCGGTTCTTACGAAACCCCGACCATACAGATCGGCGTAGTGGTATCCGACCTGAACCGCTCGCTCGATTTTTATAAGAACGTACTGGGCATGGAAGAGACGGGTATCATCAACCTCGACGCTGATTTTGGCAAGGAATCGGGCCTGACAGGTGGCGTACCTACGCAGGTAAAAGTGTTGAGACTGGAGGACTCCAAACTCGCCACAGAATGGAAGATCATGACGTTTGACAGTTTGCCCCCGGTAACCCGGTCGACCCATATTCAGGACGCCGTGGGAATGCAATACATCACACTCTCCGTCAATTCCATGGCGCCTTTCCTGGAGCGGCTCCGGAAAAACAACGTTCCCCTGCTCGGCAATTCGCCGGTAGAATTGCAAAAAGGCCGTTATTTCGTCCTTTTCCAGGACCCCGACGGTATCTTTATTGAACTGATCGGCAATGAATGATTGTAGCGCAATACCTTTGCGTGTATGGATCGCCAGACATTAATCGCCGAAATTTTTAGCAAAAAAACCTTTCTCTGCGTCGGACTTGACCCCGAACCGGAGCGCATCCCCGCCCATCTTGCCGGGCATGCCGACCCGGTGTTCGAGTTCAACCGGCAGATCATCGATGCCACCCGCGACCTGTGCGTGGCTTACAAACCCAACGTCGCCTTTTACGAGGCACTCGGGCCGAACGGCTGGTCGACGCTGCACCGGACCATTGAATACATAGGGAAACAACATCTTGTCATCGCTGACGCCAAACGCGGCGACATCGGCAATACCAGCCGCAAATACGCAGAGGCGTTTTTCACCCGCATGTCCTGCGATGCCATCACCGTCGCGCCGTACATGGGAGAAGACAGCGTTTCGCCCTTTCTTGCTTTCGACGGTAAATGGGTTGTGTTGCTGGCCCTCACATCGAACAAAGGCAGCAGCGATTTCCAACAAAGTATCCTGGCAGCGACGGGCCGGCCGCTGTGGGAACAGGTCATGCAACGAGCACAGGACTGGGGCACTCCCGGCAACCTGATGTTTGTGGTTGGCGCCACGCACCCGGAAGCCTTTGCACGCGTGCGCGAGATCGCGCCCGACCATTTTTTGCTGGTACCCGGCGTGGGCGCACAGGGCGGCGATTTGGCTGCAATTTGCCGCTACGGCCTTAACAAGGACTGCGGATTGCTGGTGAATGCAGCGCGGAGCATCCTGTATGCATCTTCGGGGATGGATTTTGCGGAAAAGGCAAGGGCGGAAGCGCTGGCTCTGCAGCGGGAAATGGCCCCTTACCTGTAATTTCCCCGGTCTTTGTGATGGAAATGCAGGAAGGCGCAGAGTGAGTTAGATTTGTGCGATCCTTGTCCGTTATCAGGATACCATCCCGTGCAGACGCTGCGCGTCAGACGGGTGCCTGATCATGCGTAATACCCGTCTGACGCGCAGCGTCTGCACGGGTGCCTGATCATGCGTAATACCCGTCTGACGCGCAGCGTCTGCACGGGTGCCTGATCATGCGTAATACCCGTCTGACGCGCAGCGTCTGCACGGGTGCCTGATCATGCGTAATACCCGTCTGACGCGCAGCGTCTGCACGGGAAAGTAAAAACAAAAACCAGAAACCTTCACCAATCAAAATGATAAATCAGGATCACCTTTTCATGCAACGTTGTTTTTCCCTGGCCCGACTGGGCGAAGGCAACGTATCGCCCAATCCGATGGTGGGCGCCGTGCTGGTGCATGACGGGCAGGTGATCGGCGAAGGCTGGCACCGGAAGTATGGCGAAGCGCACGCCGAGGTGCATTGTCTGGAGTCGGTAAATGCAAAAAACAAGCATCTTATTCCCCACGCTACCCTGTATTGCTCGCTGGAGCCCTGTTTTCATCACGGCAAAACACCGCCTTGTGTCGACCTTGTTTTGGAACACAGGATACCGCGCGTCGTCGTGAGCAACACCGATCCTAACCCGCTGGTGGCCGGACAAAGTCTGGAAAAATTGCGGTCTGCAGGCGTCGAAGTAATGGAAGGCATACTGGAAGCGGAAGGGCGGCGGCTGAACCGCGCGTTTTTTACCTGGATCGTGGAAAAAAGGCCCTTCATCGTGTTGAAATGGGCTCAATCCGCCGATGGTTTTATCGGAAAAGAGGATGAAAGAACGGCCATATCGGGTCCTGCTGCACTGCGTCTGGCACATAAGTGGCGATCTGAAGCGGATGCCATTCTGGTCGGCACGAAAACAGCCGTTACAGACAACCCCAGGCTGGATACGCGGTTCTACGAGGGAAAGAATCCGCTGCGCATCGCGCTGGACCGGCAGGGAAAGATTCCTGCCACGCACCATTTGCTCGACGACTCGATAGACACCCGGATTTTTGGCGCCGTACGTCAGGGCAGGTTTGAGCGCACTATGTTTATGCCTTCCGACGGGTTGGTCGCGATACCGGATATCCTGAACAACTTGAAGGCTTCCAAACAGGCGATATTATTGGTCGAAGGTGGCGCGCAGGTATTGCAGCAGTTTCTGGATGGCAATTGGTGGGATGAGATCAGGGTATTGGAAAGCAGTGGGAGGCTGAAAGACGGCATAGCCGCTCCACGCCTCCCGGTTATTGCAGAAATGACAGAAAGTTTTCAACTGGCCGGCGATACCGTCAGGATATTTGAACGGGTCAGATCTTTTTGACTTTCCCCGAACCGCTGATATCGGTCTCTACACTGGGCTCGCCCGAATAGTACACGTCGCCGCTGCCGACGATTTCCGCTTTCAGTTTTTGTGACACATCGCAATGCACAGCCCCGGAACCCGCAATTCTGGCTACCAGTTCATTGGTTGTAAAGCGCTCGGCTTTTACGTCGCCGCTGCCTGCTATGGAACTTTCAAAAAAATCGGCTTTGCCCCCGATATCGATGCCGCCGCTGCCGGCAATATTCGTTTTGAGGGTGCCAAAGTCGCCTTCCGGCAGGAAGATATCGCCGGAGCCGGCTATATCGAGGGTCATTTTTTCCGAACGGACGGGTGTGACGGCGCGAATGGTTCCACTGCCTGCTACAAAAAACGCATTGAATTCGGGCGCACTGATGCGGATTTTCAGGTTTTTGGAATACGATACATTTTCGTCGAACCAAATGCGCAGCCTGCCGTCTTCCAACTCGGTTTTAAGTATCGGCAACAGATTTTCCTGTGCCTCCACTTCGATGGAATAGTTTTCGGATACGCTTGCTTCCACGTTGGCAGAGATTTCAAGGCTGATGGAATTGAATCCCTGAACATCACGTGTCTCTGTTTTCACAGGGCCTTTACCCCTGGTACCCGGACCAAAACCGGAAAAATGACAGGATTGTTTGCCGACCACGAAAATCGCGACCAGCAACATAAACAACAGTAGATAGCGCATTGTCTGAATTTTTTGTTTTGAAGTGACGTCGATAAGGCACAATTTTGCACCTTTCGCGTTTTCGACACAAAAAGAAACGACGAGGTTACACTTTTTACCTGCAAAACTCACCCGTATGCCCTGGCTATTGTTTCTGCTGAGTATTTTCATCACACCGGCCGAGCCGGTGGTAGCCTGGCAAGTCGGGCAGGATCACGATTTTGGCGAAATACCCGCCGGCAGGCCGGTACGCTTTGCATTTACCTTCAAAAATGTGTCGCCCGACACCATTGTATTGCAAACGGTGCGCACCACCTGCGGCTGTACGGCAGCACAGTACACAGAGGAGCCGATCGCGCCCGGTGACAATGGCGAAGTTTCGATCGAGTACGATGCCTATCAAAAGGGCTCTTTCCGAAAAAAAATACGGGTGTTTTTCGACCGGCAGCGCAAACCGGAAATTTTGTGGATTTCGGGCGATGTAGACTGAGGGCTGTGTCAAACGGACACGCTGCCGTTGGCGATTTCAAAAATCCGGTAGTCGCCGGTAAAACTGGCGACAATAGCCTCCATTCGGCTGCGTTGGGTATCGGTGATGAATATCTGCCCGAAATCGCGGCCAATCAGGAGGCCGACCAATTGACGCACCCTGTTTTCATCCAGTTTGTCAAAAATATCATCCAGCAGAAGAATCGGGCTGAACCCCTTTTCCCGCCGGAGCAGTTCGTACTGCGCGAGGCGGAGCGCCAGGAGGAAGGATTTTAACTGCCCCTGTGAGGCGAATCGTTTGACGGGCAGTCCGTCCATAAGCACGCCGAGGTCGTCGCGATGTGGCCCGGCCGTCGTGCGTTGCAATATCCGATCTTTTTCCAGGTTGCGCTGCAACAATTCCTTCAGGTCGCCGTCGGCAAGGTCTGAAGTGTACCGGGCATCCACCTGTTCGTAATCTGCTGATATCTCGCGGTAATATTCTGCAAACAAGGGACGCAGCGCTTCGACAAAATATTGCCGCTGCTTGTGGAGCGCCGCGGCAGGCGCCGGCATCTGGCGGTCGATGCTTTCGAGCAAAACCGTATCGAAGGACTTTTCTTCGGCAAATTGCTTGAGCAGGGCATTGCGTTGTTTCAATAACGTATTGTATGTCAACAGGTTTTGAAGGTAATCACTCGATATCTGTGACAGGGTATTGTCCATAAACCTGCGCCGTTCCTCGCTGCCGTCCTGCACCAGGGCAACATCGTCCGGAGCGATCATCACCACCGGAAACTGCCCGATGTAATCCATGAGCCGGCTGACGACCGTTCCGCTTTTTTCGATCTCCTTGCGCTGGCCGAGGGGAAATTTGGCGACAACCGGAACGGGGCCCGTGTCTTCCTGAAATACCGCTTCCAGGCGAAAGAAATTTTCTCCGTGTCGGACCAGAAATTTGTCTGCCGCTCCGGAATGGCTCTTGCAGAGGCAAAGAAAATGCACGGCATCGAGGACATTCGTCTTGCCCATGCCGTTCAGGCCGGTAAAACAATTCAGGCGGGGCGACAGGTCGAAAGCCTGAAGTGAATAATTTTTAAAATTGGCGAGTTTGAGCGAAGAGAGGAACACAGCGGCCAAAGGTAAAAACTCTTCCGGTTTGGGGTATGTCAGGATGAAATCCGGGACGTGGAAAAATCGGCTGCCGATTTCAGGGGCTTCAGCCCGATTTTGGCGCCTTCCTCCAGCATGCGCTGGAATGCTTCCTCGAATTCGTTGGAAATTTCCCCGTCGAGTATGGCCTCGCGAACAGCCGTCTTGATCGTACCCACGTCTTTCGAGGGCTGGATGTCGAATGTCTCCATGATAACTTCTCCTGTGATGGGCGGTTGCCACAGCCGCATGCGGTCGGCTTCCGACACCCCGGCCATGCGCTCCTTGAGGTACTCGTACCCTTCGAGGTAACGCGCCATCTTTCGCGGGTTCTTGGTAGTGATATCCGACTCGCACAACTTGAGCAGGTCTTCGATGTCGGGGCCTGCATCAAACAGCAGGCGCCGGACGGCGCTGTCGGTCACCTGTTCCTTGGTCAGCGATATGGGCCGCAGGTGCAGGCGCACCATTTTCTGCACATACTCCATTTCCGATCCGAGAGACAGGCGCAGGTTTCTGAATATTTTGGGGACCATTTTGGCGCCCAGCCATTCGTGTCCGTGAAAGGTCCAGCCGGTGTCCTTGTCAAAGCGTTTGGTGGCGGGCTTGGCGATGTCGTGCAGCAAGGCCGACCACCGCAGCCAGATGTTGTTGCTTTTTTTGCAGACATTGTCGAGCACCTCGAGGGTATGGTAAAAATTGTCCTTGTGTCCACGTCCGTTGCGGTCTTCCACACCCTGCAGGGCCGCCACTTCAGGCAGGATCAGTTGCAGCAATCCGCTGTCAAACAGCAGTTTAAACCCTGTTGACGGGTCCTGCGTCTGAAGAATCTTTTCCAGTTCGGTGGTGATCCGTTCTTTGGAAATAATGTGTATCCGGCTCTTGTATTTGACGATACCGCGGAAAGTGTTGGGCTCGATGGAAAAGCCCAGTTGGTTGGCAAAACGGATGACACGCAACATGCGCAGCGGGTCGTCGGAAAACGTGCTGCCGGGGTCCAGCGGTGTCTTGAGCAGTTTTTGTTCGAGGTGTTCCAGCCCGCCAAAGGGATCGACAATCTGGCCAAAAGTATCTTCGTTGAGGCTGACAGCCAGGGCGTTGATGGTCAGATCGCGGCGGTTTTGATCGTCTTCGAGGGTACCCTGCTCCACTTCGGGCTTGCGGCTGTCGTCGCGATAGCTCTCCCGCCGGGCGCCGACGAATTCGATTTCCATGCCTTCGTGCCGCAACATGGCGGTGCCGAAACGGCGAAACACCACGATTTTCGGTGTGGGCGACAATTTTGAAGCCATGTGCTCGGCCAGGTGGATGCCGTCGCCAACACATACAATATCGATATCCTTTGTAGCGCGACCAAGCAACCGGTCGCGCACATAACCGCCTATCACATAAGCCGGAACATTCAATTCACGGGCGCACTGACCGATCAGGTTAAAAATCCTCCGTTCATGCGGCAATATCGAAAATAGCATCGTTCAGAATATTAAACGAACAGTTCTTCGGCCGAGTAGACCTCTTCAATTTCATCCAGAATGGCAAACAACACAGCGGGCTCCATCTCGGTCACCAGCCGGGCCCGGAAGGGCTTGATATTGGGGAGATCGCGG
This sequence comes from Lewinellaceae bacterium, assembly GCA_016712415.1. GTDB lineage: Bacteria > Bacteroidota > Bacteroidia > Chitinophagales > Saprospiraceae > M3007. The sequence continues at coordinate 12,674 of JADJRC010000047.1, forward strand.
AAGTAAGGCGCATAGTGGCGGCGCATTTCCAGAACGCCGAGCTTCGGGCCTTTCCAGTCCAGGCTATCCTGCAAGTGCTGGCGGGCTGCCTGAATGCGTTCGCTGACGCCGGGAGGTGCAAGTACTTCACCTGTCGCAAAATAATGCTTGATCTCGCGAAATACCCAGGGATAACCGATGCTTGCCCTGCCGATCATGATGCCATCCACGCCGTACCGGTTTTTGTATTCCAGCGCTTTTTGCGGACTGTCGATATCGCCGTTGCCGAAAATGGGGATATGCATCCGCGGGTTTTCCTTCACCTTGGCAATCCACGACCAGTTGGCCGCTCCCTTGTACATCTGGCTGCGGGTGCGTCCGTGGATGCTCAGGGCCTGAATGCCGACATCCTGCAGCCGCTCCGCTACTTCGACGATGTTGATGGTGGACTCGTCCCAGCCCAGCCTTGTCTTTACCGTTACAGGACGGGAGGTGCTTTTCACCACAGCCTCGGTAAGTCGTACCATTTGGGGAATGTCGCGCAGGAGTCCGGCGCCGGCCATACGGCAGGCGACTTTTGCTACCGGGCATCCAAAGTTGATATCGATCACATCGGGGTTTTTCGACTCGATGATCTCGGCGGCTTCGATCATACTTTCCAGTTGTCCGCCGAAGTACTGAATACCAACGGGGCGTTCGTAGTCGAATATTTCCAGTTTCTGGAAGGTATTTTTGGCTTCGTGGACAAGGCCGTCGGCGCTGATAAACTCCGTATACACCATATCGGCGCCCTGGGCCTTGCAAAGTTTGCGGAAAGGCGGGTCGCTTACATCCTCCATGGGAGCGAGGAGCAACGGGAATTCACCGAGTTCAACCTGACCGATCTTTACCATTCAATAATATTTTGCGCAAAAATAAGACTTCCGTGGCATCAGAACCCCGGAAGTCTTGTACTAGTTCATTTTTCCTTAAAATGCACTTGTTAAGTACTTAACGCAGCAGTGCAATGCTCCCGATTTTCGGAGGCTGCAAGGCGCCGTCGCTGCGCTGCCAGCGAATGACATAAACATAAACGTCGCTCGCGGCTTCCTTGCCGTCAATGTTGCCATCCCATTCCGGAGCCGGGTCAACGCTTTCAAAAACGAGTTTGCCCCAGCGGTCATAAATTTCCATACTGAGCACGACGGCGGCGCCCTGGAGCAGTTTCAACCGGAATACGTCGTTTACCCCGTCGCGGTTGGGCGTAAAGGCGTTGGGGATGATCGCCAGGGGCTGCACTACCGTTATGACGACTTGCTCCTGTTGTGAACAGCCGTTTGGCGCCACAGCGATCCGGGTATAGGTGATGGTAGAGTCGTTGGTGGAAGGCGCTACATCGATCGATTCTGTATTCCCGATATTGGTCTGGCCGTTCTCCAGCCACTGAAACTGGAATCCGGACAGGTTTTGAGAGGGTGCGATGATCCCCATGAGGTTGAGCGGATCGCCTACATTTACACGATTGGTATCGGGGTCGGATATGATTTTCAGGGAGAAATTATCCTTTACACTCACCTTCACCTCATCTTCGAGCACACAGCCATCACCGAATATATAGGTAAGTTCGTACGTGGTGTTTTGAACAGGCATCGGTTCGATGATTGCAGTTGTATCGCCCGTAGACCACAGGTACTCGCCCGACAGGGAGCCGCTGGCCACCAGTTCAAGGGGCTCGCCCCGGCAAATGGTGATATCGGGTGGCAAGGTCAGGGTAGCGTTGTAGACAATGATATTGACGGTTTCGGTCGTCGTACAATTGTCCAGGCTTGCCGTAATGGTGTATTGCGTCGTCTGCGTGGGTGCGACTGCGGGCGGTACAGCCTCGGTGGAGGTGAAGCCGGGCGGGCTGGAAACCCAGGAGTACGTGGCGCCCGGAGTATTAATGCTGTTCAACACCACACTTTCGCCGGGGCAAAGCGCTTTATCCGCAGGAAATTCGATCGCCGGACCAACGCCCTGAATGGTAACCGTTATGTTATCGGTGAGTATGCAGCCGTCGCCGTAAGTATAGGTGACCGTATACGTTGTCGTTTGCGCGGGCGACACCAGAACAGATGCGCCGGACTGGCCGTCGCTCCATTCATAAGTACCTGGTGCAGAGCCGGTAGCGATCAGGTTTGCGTTGAAATTTTTGCAGATGCTCGTGTCGTTACTGACGGCCAGCGTAGCTGCGGAAACCACGATGGTAACCTGTTTTTCGCTGACACACCCGTTATCTGCCTTTACAAAATAGGTTGTGGTTTGTTTGGGCGACACTACAGGCTGAGGCGCGCTCGTCGGCACAAAATCGGGGTCGGTAGAGGTCCAGGTGTAGGTTGCCGATGGGTCAAACCCCTCATTTAGCATCACGGACTCGCCCAGGCAAATATTCTTGTCATCGGGAAACTGGATAACCGGCAGGGACCTGATGTTGACCATTGCCGAAGCGCTTACCGGGCAGCCCTGAAACTGTCCGGTGACCGTATAAATCGTAGAATCCGAAGGCGTAGCCACCGGGTTGTCGCATTGTGTACAACTCAGGTTTTGTGTCGGCGACCAGGTCAGGTTGATGATACCGAAGGGGTAATTGGCATTCAGTTGCACACTGGCGCCGGGGCAGATCAATGTGTCCTGTGGTACGACACTGATTTGCGGGGGGGCCACCACATTGACGGTAGCAGAAGCAGTATCAACGCAACCGCCATTTGTCGTCACACGAATATAGGTGGTGGTGCTTGCCGGCTGAACAGCCATTACGTAGAGACTATCCGGGGTAAGTTGGCCCGCAGGCGGAAACCACTGATAATTTATATCCGGGTAATCAGCCTGTTGAAATGCGGGAGAGGTAAGCAGAACGGTTGCGCCGCTGCAAATGGTCGTATCCGAAGGCTGAACAGCGAGGTCGGCGGGTATGCTGTCCACCGTCACGAATACGCCGACGTCGCGTTTGCATCCGGGCACGGAAGCCGTTGCGGTGTACAAGGTCGACGACAGCGGGCCGGCGATTACATTCAGCCCGTTACCGATGATCTGCAACCCGTCGAGCGGCGCCCAACTCACATTGCCTCCGGCGGGTGTAAGGGTAGCCTGAATGGGCAACTCCGCCCCCCGGCAGATGCGCGCGCTGTCGCCTGAACTCAGGGACAGGTCAAGGTTGACGATAGATACCTGCACCGTGCGCATTTGCATGCAGACCGATTTGGTTGCGACCAGTTTGTATTGAGTGGTTTGCAGGGGCGTGGCAAGGGGGTTAGCGATATCGGCACTGTCGAGCGAGCCGTCGTTGGGCGTCCAGGCATACACGACTCCTGGTTCCGGGTTGGTATATCCGAGCAGAACGCTGGCCCCGTTGCATATCGCCGTGTCCGTTTGCACATCGAGTACCGGCGGATGAACAACTGTGATCAGCACGCTGTCGACGGATACATAAGGGCAACCGGCATTAAAGGCGATAACATAGTAACGGGTGGTGACCGTAGGGGTAACCGTAGGGTTGGCAGAGGACGACAACAGGCCCGGCGGCGCAGAAGTCCACTGGTAAAAAGTACCCTGGATGAGCGGTCCGCCCAGCATGACCGAGGTGCCCTGGCAAATCGTTTTGTCGTCTATGATATTATATTGCGGCTGTTGCCCGGCAATGACCGTAATGGTTATGTTGTCCGTTTTGCTGCATTGAGCCGTTTGTTGGGTGACTGAAAAGGAATAGACGCCCGTGGTGAGGCCTGATACAACCGGCGAAGGGCAATTGTAGCAGCTCAGACCGGCAGGGCCGGTCCAGGTGTAGGCAGCATCCGGGTTGCCGTTGGGGTTGAGTGTAAAAGTTGCATTGTTGCAGACAGTCACATCCGGGCCAAGATCAATATCGCATTCATCGTTTGTCTGTGCATGCACGCCTGTCCAAAAGGTTGAAAGAAGGAGAAAAAAAAGCGTAAAGGTGGGTCTCATTTAACTTGTATGTTTAATCGGCCGAAAAGTATTGGGAAATGCTGAAGAAGGCGGCGTGATTTCCCCGTTTTGATATTACGGAAGAAGATTTTCAGCCTATAAGCATGAATTATGCCGGAATCCGGCTTGAATCTGACAAAACGACTTATTCCCGTCTGGCAACCAATAATAACAATCCGGAAGCCGAAGCGCCCGTTTCAGCACATTCGCTACTTTTGCATCCAAAAATTGTCAGACATTGAAGATCAAAATTATCAACCGCTCCCCAAATCCGCTGCCAAAGTACGAAACGGAAGGCAGTGCCGGGATGGATTTACGGGCAAATATTGAAGCGCCTGTTACGCTCCTGCCGCTTGAGCGCAGCCTGATTCCTACAGGATTGTTTATCGAACTGCCGGATTCGTATGAAGCACAGGTGCGTCCGCGCAGCGGACTGGCCGCCAAACGCGGCCTCACGCTGCTGAACACTCCCGGGACCATCGACAGCGATTATCGCGGCGAGATAAAATGCATCGTCGTGAACCTGTCCAACGAAGCCCAGATCATCGAGCCCGGCGAACGGATCGCTCAAATGGTGATTGCCAAATATGAGCAGGTAACACTGCTGGAAGCGGATTTTCTGGAAGAAACAGTACGCGGCGCCGGCGGCTTCGGCAGCACAGGCAAACAGTGAAACAATGAAAAAGCAATAATATGAAAATCGTAATCCCTATGGCAGGCAGGGGCACTCGTTTGCGCCCGCACACGCTTACGGTCCCCAAACCTCTTATCCCAGTTGCAGGCAAGCCTATTATCCAGCGATTGGTGGAAAGCCTGGCCAGTTCGTACGACGGCCAGATTGAAGAAATCGCTTATATCGTCGGGGACTTTGGCGTCGATGTGGAAAAAGAACTCATCGGTATTGCGGAGACATTGGGCGCGCGCGGTCGGATATATTACCAGGAGAAAGCGCTTGGCGTCGGCCATGCCATCTATTGCGCCGCTGACAGCCTGAACGGAAAATGTATGATCGCTTTTGCAGATACCCTTTTTAAGGCCGACTTCACATTCGATACCCGGGAAGAGGGCTTTATCTGGGTGCAAAAAGTGAAAGACCCGTCGTCGTTCGGGGTGGTCAAACTGAATCAGGACGGTTTTGTGTCGGAGTTTATCGAAAAACCCTCGACACCCGTATCCGATCTGGCGATTGTTGGGTTGTATTATTTCCGCGAAGGTGAAAAACTGCGGAATGCCCTACAGCATATCATCAGCAAGGAAATCCGTGAAAAGAATGAATACCAGCTGACCACAGCCCTGGAATTGCTGAAAAACGATGGCATGCTCTTCCGGACAGGCGAGATAGAAGAATGGCTCGACTGCGGCAACAAAGACGCTATTCTGCACTCCAACGCGCGTATGCTGGAGTTCCACCGCGACAACGGACTTATTGCCCTTAATGCCGTGATTGAAAACAGTGTGGTCATACCCCCCTGCTTCGTCGGCGAAAACGCCGTTATCCGCAATGCGGTCATCGGCCCGTTTGTAAGTGTGGGGCATAATTCCACCGTGGAAAACACCGTTATCACCAACAGTATCATCCAAAACAAATCGCAGATCAGGAATGCCGTGCTCGACTACTCCATGATTGGCAATTCGAGCCGTTTTATCGGCTCTAAAGACGAACTGAACCTGGGCGATTTTTCCAATTTCTCTAAACGATAATTAGTCTAAAATTTTGTATATCAATATTTTGAAAAAAATAATTTGCTTTTTCGCATTGGCTTTCCCCCTCCTTGCCTATTCCCAAAATACTATCGGAGGGCTGGCGAAAACCGTACCCGAATCGGAGGTAGATCGCCAGAGCACATTTGTCGATGCCGAACGCGAACGCTTGCTTGGCCACCAGGACAAGGCACTGAACCTCTATAAAAAATTCACTTACGACAACCCTGACATCGGGTCCGGCTGGTATGGCCTGTCGCGTACGTATTATGCCCTCGGCGACCTGGCCAATGCGCTGGAAACAATCACAAAAGCCATAGAAAAGGAACCCGACAATGAGTGGTACCTGATATTTCAGGCCGACGTTTATGAGAAAGCAGGCCGCACCCGCGATGCCCTCAGGGTGTATGAAGGTCTGGTCAGGCGATTCCCGGAAACGCTGGAGTTTCTGGAGCATCTGGCCTACCTGGAAGTGCTTTCGGCCAATCCGGAAGGCGGACTGCGGGCACTGGAAAAAATAGAACGGATACGCGGCGTGGAGGAGGAAACCTCGTTTGAAAAACACATGATCTATGTGGGAATGGGCGAGGATAAAAAAGCCGCTGCCGAATTGCGCAAACTCGCCGATACATACCCCAACCGCCTGGAGTACCGCCACCGCCTGGCAGAATTCTACGACACCATGGGCGACAAGGCGAATGCGCGCAGTGTGTACCAGGAAATTCTCGCCATTGATCCTGAAGACAAGGTGGCCCGCCTGGCCGCCGTGGACAAAAGCAAAAGCAGTTCGGATTCCGATTATCTGAACAAACTCAAGCCGCTGTTTGCCGACCCTAAAGTCTCGATCGATGCCAAGATCAAGGAGATTTTGCCGTTTTTCCCAAAACTGGATGCCGGCGCCGACCAGACGCTTGCCGGCAACCTGCTCGAACTGGGCGCTGCTGTCGAAGCCGCACATCCGGAAGATCCGAAGGCGTGGAGTTTGTCGGGCGACCTCCGCTATGACGCCAACGAGCCGGCAGAGGCACTAAAGCGGTATAAAAAATGCATCGCCCTGAATCCAACCGTTTTTTCGGTCTGGGAGAACACCCTGGATATCCTGCTGCTGCAAAAAACTATGCTGAAATGCTGCAAACGGCAGAACAGGCCATGGATGCATTTCCCAACCAGCCGAGGGCTTATTGGTACTTTGGACTTGCCGCTAATGAAAAAGGCCGCTACGACGATGCCTTGTCGCAACTGGAACAGGCCCTCCTGATGACCGGCAACAACCAGGGCCTGAAACTGGATATCATCGACCAGGTCGGGCGCGCACTGATCGGTAAAAAAGATTTCACAGGCGCCAGGTCCCGGTATGAACAAGTGCTGACAAAAGGCGGCGACAAGCACCCCGGTATTCTCGAACACTACGGCGACGTGTTGTTCGGAAGCGGCGATGCGGGCAAGGCGCTCGATTACTGGCGCAAAGCCAACGCGATTCGCAAATCACCAGAATTGGAGCAAAAAATCGCTTCAGGAAAACGCTGACATACTGCCCGTGCAAACGAACCACTCCCTGACGCTGCTCGCCAAGACCTTTGCCGGACTCGAGCCCGTACTCGCCGGCGAATTGCGCGCCCTCGGCGCTACAGGAATCCGTGAGGTCAAACGCGCCGTTGCCTTTGAAGGCGACATGCGTCTGATGTACCGCGCCAATTACGAATTGCGCTCTGCCCTGCGCATCCTGGTGCATCTCCACTCCTTTCCGGTTTACAATGAAAAAAATCTCTACGACGGTATTCGCGATATAGACTGGTCCAAATACATGAGCGTATCAGATACCCTCGCCGTGGATGCAGTGACGGCCGGTGAGGTATTCCGACATTCCCAGTTTGCGGGCCTGCTGACCAAGGATGCCATCGTCGACCAGTTCCGCGACAGGTACCAGCGCAGGCCGGATGTGAACACCGTGGCGCCGGTGCTGCGCGTCAACGTGCATATACAAGGCACGCATTGCGATGTCTCGCTCGATGCAAGCGGTGACTCGCTGCACCGCAGAAACTACCGCCGGGACACGGTGGAGGCGCCGCTCAACGAGGTGCTGGCTGCCGGCATGATCCTGCACAGCGGCTGGAACGGCCAGCGCGCTTTTGCCGATCCCATGTGCGGCAGCGGCACGCTGCCCATCGAAGCAGCCATGATCGCCACCCATACCCCGCCCCAGATCAAACGAGAATCCTTTGGCTTTTTTCGCTGGCCCGGTTTTGACAGGAAATGCTGGCAGGAGGTAAAGAAGGAAGCGGATGGCAGGATCAAACGTTTTGACCTGCCCATACTCGCCTCGGACAAAGACAACCGCGCGCGAAATGCAACGTCCATCAATGTCATGTCGGCAGGTTTCGACGATACAATCCGAATAGAACGAATGGCGTTTGATAAATTGCAGGCGCCGGATACTGCCGGCACCCTGATCACCAACCCGCCTTACGACGAGCGCCTGAAAGTGGAAGATATTGCGGCCTTTTACAAAGGCATGGGCGATTGCTTTAAGCAGCATTGGACCGGCTGGGACGCGTGGCTGATTTCGTCGAACCGGGAGGCGCTGAAAAACGTAGGTTTGCGGGCCTCCCGAAAAATAACCCTGTTCAATGGCGCACTGGAATGTAGTTTTCAACAATTTGAACTATATGAAGGCAGTAAAAGGGGCTAGCCGGATGCCAGGGCTGCTGTTGGCCGGCTTGCTGTTACTGGCAGTTGATGCGGTACAGGCGCAAACTTTTTCCAGCGGGAAAAGCCTTTCTGCACTGAAATACTCGCTTCAGGCGCCGTTTCAGAAGGCTCAAACGGAGCGCAGTAGTATTCAGCCATTATTTATCCGGCTGCGCGGAGAGGCTGACTTGCCGCCGGTATCCCTTTCCATGCTCCCGTCGTGGTCGGCAGAATGTCTGCCGTTTTTTTGCCGTATCGAATACCGGATTGCCAAAGGCAACGCCGTACCGTTCAAATTCCGGCTGGGCTCGGTAGATTATGTGGATTGGTTGGAGGGCAAACCTCAGTTCCATACATTTGCGCCGCAATAGCCGAAAATGTGCTCTGATGTTCAAACACTTATATCTCCCGGTGGTACTGCTTGCCGTTTGCTCAATGGCCTGCAGGCAACCGACTCCCGAAGCCGGGTCTTCTGCTTCCCAAACCAAACTTTTTAGCCTGCTGCCCGCTTCCGAAACGGGCATCGATTTCAGAAACGACCTGGTTTACGACCGGGATTTCAACATTTACCGGTACCGCAATTTCTATAACGGCGGCGGCGCAGGCATCGGCGACGTGAACAACGACGGCTTGCCGGATGTGTTTTTCTCCTCCAACATGGGAGAGAACCGGTTGTATCTCAACAAGGGAAACTGGAAATTCGAGGATGTTACGGCAAAAGCCGGCGTAGCGGGAAAAGGCTCCTGGTCGACCGGCGTAGCGATGGCCGATGTGAATGGCGACGGCCGGCTGGATATTTACGTGTGCAATTCCGGCATTTCCCGCTCCGACGAAAAGGAAGAACACCTGTTCAGTCGCGAAAACGAACTGTATATCAACAACGGCGACGGTACTTTTTCGGAAAAAGCAAAAGAATTCGGCCTCGCAGACCGGGGTTTGAGCACCCACGCTGCATTTTTTGATTACGATAAGGATGGCGACCTCGATGCCTATATCCTGAACAACTCGTTCCGTGCCATCGGCTCTTTCGACCTCCGGAAAAACCTGCGCTTTACCCGCGACAGCCTGGGTGGACACAAACTCTTTCGCAACGACAACGGCCATTTTACGGATGTCAGCCAGGAAGCGGGAATATTGGGCAGTATCATCGCTTTCGGTCTTGGTGTGACGGTCGGAGATACCGATATGGACGGCTGGCAGGATATATACGTGTCAAACGATTTTTTCGAGCGCGATTACCTGTACCACAACAATGGAGATGGCACCTTTAGCGAAGTGCTGGAAAAGGAAATGCGGCATATCAGCGCTGCCAGCATGGGCGCCGATATGGCCGATATCAATAACGATGCACGACCCGATATTTTTGTCACCGACATGCTCCCCGAACCCGACCGCCGGTTGAAAACCACCACTTCATTCGATAGTCCGGACCGGTTCAGGTATACCAGCAGCTACGGCTACTACAACCAGTTCACCCGGAATATGCTGCACCTCAACAATGCCGACGACACCTATTCCGAAATCGCATGTCTGGGCGGTGTGGAGGCTACCGACTGGAGCTGGGGCGCGCTGCTTTTCGACATGGACAACGACGGCTGGCGAGACATATTTGTTGCCAACGGCATTGCCCAGGACCTGACCAACCAGGACTACCTGATGTTTGCATCCGATCCTTCGGTGCAACGGGAAATTGTGGGCGGTGGAAATGTCGACTTCAAACGCCTGATCGACTCTATTCCCAGTGAAAAGATACCCAATTATGCCTTTCACAACAAACACGACCTGACGTTTGAAAACCTGGCGGATACCTGGGGACTGGCAGACCCCAGTTTTCCAATGGCTCGGCGTATGGCGACCTGGACAACGACGGCGACCTCGATCTGGTAGTAAATAACTCCCAAATGGAGGCTTTCGTTTATCGGAACGAATCGGTCGAATCGTTGAAAAACAACTATGTCAAATTTGAGTTGAAGGGAGAAGGGGCCAATACGGCCGCATTGGGCGCCAAAATATTCCTTCGCGCCGGCGGCCAGACGTTTTACCAGGAGCAAATGCCCATGCGCGGTTTTCAGAGTTCCATGGACCCGCGTCCGAATATCGGCCTGGGCGCCCTCTCAAAAGTGGATACTGTTTTGGTTGTCTGGCCGGCGCCCGGAAAAATGACACTGCTGACCGGGGTGTCGGCGAACCAGACCCTTAAGTTGTCGCAGGCCGATGCGACGCTTAAAACATTTGATATTCCCTGGCTAAAACCGGCAGCCGCGCCATTATTTCAGAATACCACGGCTTCTGCCGGGATCAACTGGCGGCATGAAGAAGACGCGTTTTATGATTGGGATCGCGACCGGCTGCTCTATTTTTTATATTCGACTGAAGGCCCGAGGGTTGCAACAGGTGATGTGAACGGCGACAACAGGGAAGACTTTTTCATTTGCGGCGCCAAAGGCCAGCCCGGAGCGGTGTTTTTCCAGACACCGGAAGGAAAATTTCGTCAAAGTACACAGGCGGACCTGAATGCGGATGCCAAATGCGAGGATGTCGACGCTGTTTTTTTTGATGCAGACGGAGACAAGGATCTCGATCTTTATGTAGCGTCGGGCAGTAACGAGGCCGAACCTTCGAGCCCGGAACTGGCGGACCGGCTTTACCTGAACGACGGAAACGGAAATTTTCAACGCGCACGTGATGCCGTTCCCGGCCAAAAACCTTTTGCAACCGGCTGCGTCCGGCCCGCCGATCTGGATGGAGACGGCGATCTGGATCTGTTCGCAGGCATGCGTTTACTTCCCGGAAAGGTTGGCTCACCCGTGGGAGGTTTTCTGCTCATAAACGACGGCAAAGGGTATTTCACCATGGAGCAGCCCGATGCGCTCAAAAAACTTGGCCTGATCACCGATGCTGTCTGGAGCGATATCGATGGCGACAAAGATCCGGACCTGTTGATCACGGGCGAATGGATGCCGGTGAAAGTGCTTCGCAATGACAAGGGAGTGTTGACCGATTTGAGCGACCGGGCAGGACTGGAAAAGACAAATGGATTGTGGAAGCGTATTGCTCCGGGCGACTTCAACAACGACGGTTTGCCGGATTTTATCGTGGGTAATATGGGGCTCAATTCCCGCCTGGAGGCCTCGCCGGAACAGCCTTTAACCCTGTTTTTCAACGATTTTGATAAAAACGGCACCCCGGAGCACATCCTGTGCCGGTATAATGGGGGCCTCTTGTTGCCTTATATTTTGCGCGGCGACCTGGTGGGAGAAATACCCTCCCTGAAGAAAAAATACCTCAAGTACAAGCGGTACGCCAACCAAAGCATTACCGATATTTTTTCGGCAGAGCAATTGGCGGATGCCGTGGTGTTAAAGGCCGGCGTACTGGCCAGTGGCGTGCTCATGAACCAGGGCAACGGCAGGTTTGTCTTTATCCCGCTCCCGAGCGAGGCGCAATTTGCCCCGATGTACGGCATTCAGGTTGGCGATTTTGACGGCGACGGCATGCAGGATGTACTTACCGGCGGCAACTTCCTGGGCGCCAAGCCCGAGTTCGGATATATGGATGCCGATTACGGGCTGTTTCTGAAGGGCAACGGCAAGGGCGGATTCAAGCCTGTTCGCTCGCGCGACAGCGGATTTCATCTCGACGGCGAGGTGCGCGATATCCGCAGCATTCGGATCGGGCAGAAAAATGCTGTTATCGTCGCGAGGAATAACGCGCAACCGCTTGTGTTCTCCGCAAGAAAATAGTTTTGGGGTTATATCACGCTCTGTTATTTTCCCTCATTAAGTTTTGGGCGGGGGGGGGGGGCCGGCACCCCGCGGCGGGGGAGGGCCGCCCGCGGGGGCCGCGCGGCCGGGGGGGGGGGGGGGCCCCCCCGGGGGACTACCGGCCCCGGTTAAAAGGCGGGGAGGGGGGGGAACAACGGCAGCGCGTTCGCAACGGAGGGGGCCCTCTTCGCCCCCCCCCGCGGGGGTGCTCACCCCGCCGGGCGGGGGGGGCGCCCCCCGGGGGGCCCAAACCCGGGTTCCCCCCCCGGGGGGGGGCCGGCCCCCTGGTTCCCCCCCGCTTTCGCTTTCACGGGGGGGGGCGGTGCGAATGGCGGCGGGGGGGCCCCCCCGCGGGGGGGGGGGGGGGCGGGGGGGGGGGGGGGGGGGGCGGGGGGCCGCGGCCCCGCCCGGCACGGGGAAAGAACCGGAACCGGGGTTGCGCCCGGGGTCGCCGCCCGGGGCCGGCCCCGCGCAAGGGGGCAATCCCCATTCCCGGGCGGGGGACTCTGCAACCCGCCCGGGGCGGGGGGCGGACCCCCCCGCCCCCCGGGGGGGTTTCCCCCGGATTTTCCCCCGGGGGGGCCCCTTGGCCGCCAAAACGGGCCCCTGGCCGGGGCCCCACCCCACTTTTGTTCCCCCCCCCGGGGAACGGGGGGGGGGACGGGGGGGGCCGAACGGCCGGCGGCCCCGGGAAACCAAATTTTCCTGGCCCGAACTTGCACCGGGCGGCGCCCCCCGCGGGACCCGCATCTACAAAACCCCCGAGGGGGCCCCCCCCGCCCCCCCCCCCCCCGCCCGCAAAACCGGGGGGGGAGGGGGCAGCGCGGGGGGGGGGGGGGGGGGAGGGGGGGGGCGGCGGCCCCCCGGCCCCGGGGGGGGCAAGCCCGGGGGCCCGGGGTTTGCGCCATTTTTCCCCCCGAACCCCGGGCCACCCCGCCCCGCCGGGGGGCGGGGGGGCGGGCCCGGGGGACGGCCGGCCGGCGCCGGGCCGGGCCCCGGGGGCCCGCCGGGGCCGCCCCCGGGGGCCGGGGGGGCCCCGCGGGGCGCCAGTCCCCCCTCCCTCGCAACAAACCCCGCCCCCCCCCCCGGGCCCCGGGCCCGGGCAGGCGGACCCGGCCAGACCCGGCACGGGAAAGGAGAAGGGGCGGCCGCCCGGGGGGCCCCCCCGGGGGAGGGGGGGGGGGGGCCCCCGGGCCGGGCCGCCCGCCGCGCCCCGGGCGGGGGCGGCCGGGGCACACACTCGGGGGCGGGGGGGGGCGCCGGCGGCCACCCCCGCACCCCCCCCCCCCGGCGGGGAGGACGCTCCCAACACGCGCGGAGCGGGGGGGGGGGGGGGGGGGGGGGGGGGGGGGGCCCCCCGGGGGCCCCCGGCCCCGGGCCGGGGCAGGGGGGGCCGGGGCGGCCCCGGCGGGCGGCGGCGGGGGGGGAGACCCGGGGACACCCGGGGACACCCGCGCCCCCCCTCCGCCCCCGGCCCCGGGGGAACCCGGGGGACCGGCGGGGGACCCGGGGCCGGGAACAGGGCGCGGGGGGGGGGCCCCCAGGGCCCCCGGGGGCGGACGCGCGAACATATAGGCCACAGAAAGCCCGATCACGCTGTTCTTCTTTTTAAAGTCGCCGCCTCCCAGGTCTACCTGGTCTTTGGGAACCACATTGGCCAGTCCCAGGTTGTATGAACCCGTGATCCTGAACCGGCCGGTTTCATAGCCCAGTTCAAGGCCTGCACCGTAATCAAGCGGAGCATAATCATCAGTGTCGCTGTTGCCGAAGTTGATGTCTTGCGAACTGGAGTCCGAATTGCCCTGTGCGGTTGCTTTTACTTTCAGGCTGCCGCCAATACCAAACCCGATAAATGGTCCGACACCTGCATAAAAGCCGTTGTTGCGGTAGGTCAGTGCAACGGGCACCTGAAGGTACATGGGTTTTTCAGTCACCGATCCGGTATAGGGTACGCCATTAAAATCGCCTTTCAGATCATATTTGGTGCCTTTGCTGCTCAATTGCAGGCCAAGACTCAGGCCCAAATTCCCACTGAGTCCAAATTCAACTTGACCGCCGATGTGATATGCAACACGTATGCCCGGATTGTAATCCGAACCAAGGGCGTCTTCAAAAAGGGCTTTGTAATCGTCGCTGACGGGGCCATTAGCGAAATTTAGTCCGGCTTTAATGCCAAACCGGGTTTGTGCGCCCGAATAGGTAAAGACACCTGCAACAAATGCGGCGATCATCAGGCAATAATTCAGTTTTTTCATTGGAGAAAAGTTTGAAGGAAGAAGATAGCAGGAATCCGGGGTAAAAAACAAGCCGCCACCGGAGCAGTTCCGGCGCGGCTTGTTTTTTGTTTTATGCTAAAGCGGAATAATTCTTATTCGCCGCCAAAGAGGTAAGCTACTGCAATGCCGATGACGGTGTTTTTTGCGGACACGTCTTCTGCATCGGCAATATCTTTCGGAACGATGTTGGCCAGGCCAAGGTTGTACGACGCTGTTGCGCGGATATTGCTGAATTCATAGCCCAGTTCGAGTCCTGCGCCAAAATCCAACGGGGCGAGGTCATCATCTTCGGTATTACCGAATTCCAGGCTTATGCTTTCTCCGCCTGCTTTGGCTTTTCCGGAAATGGCAAAACCTACATAGGGGCCAACGCCGGCAAAAAAGCCGCTGTTGCGGTATTGCAACAATACGGGCACCTGAATGTACATGACCGAGTACTTGAGGTCTTCTTCCAGGAAGTCGTCGGACACTTTAAAGCCTTTTCCGCTTAACTGAAGACCAACACCCAGGCCAAGGTTTTCAGCCAGACCAAATTCGGCCTGTCCGCCAACCAGAAAGGTGGGCAACATTTTGGTATCACCAACATCATCGCCCGAAATATTGGCGAGGTTGAGACCGGCTTTTACGCCGAAACGAACTTGA
This sequence comes from Lewinellaceae bacterium, assembly GCA_016712415.1. Lineage (GTDB taxonomy): Bacteria > Bacteroidota > Bacteroidia > Chitinophagales > Saprospiraceae > M3007. The sequence continues at coordinate 27,687 of JADJRC010000047.1, forward strand.
GAAAAGCCGGTAGATGCCATTCCGAGAAACAGCATAACAAAAAGGATAGCAACAGATTGATTCTTCATTGTATTGGATTTTAGTTTTGATTAATTGAATTTCAAGTTGCGCAAAGTTGCCCCGATATGATGTTCCGGGAAGCCGAATCTAATAACCGTGTAGATTTAGATAACAACCGTGCAGTTTTTAGTACACCCGGCTCAGCGATCCGGGTGGCTCTTATTTACTCGCCGCCGAACAGATAGGCAACGGCAATTCCGATGACGCCATGTTTGGCCTTTACATCAGAACCTTCAACCGCATCTTTGGGCAAGGCATTGGCAAGGCCCAGGTTGTAGGATGCCGTAGCGCGAACGCTGCCGAATTCGTAGCCCAGCTCGATGCCGGCGCCATAATCCAGGGGTGCAAAGTCATCGTCAATCGAGTTGCCAAAAGAAATGTCCTCGGAGTCGCCGCCGTCGGTTTTGGCTTTGCCAAACAGGCCGAACCCGACATACGGGCCGACACCTGCGTAGAAACCGCTGTTGCGGTATTGCAGCATCACCGGCACTTGCAGGTACATGGGGTTGGCTTTCGTCGAAAACGTTTCACCCAAAAACTCCGTTTCGATTTTTGTGCCTTTGCCGTTCAACTGAAGTCCGACACCGACACCCAGGTTTTCCGCAAAATCGAATTCCACCTGTCCGCCAACCATAAAGGTAGGCAGCATACTGGTGGATGGCTCGAATTCACCGAAATTGCTGAAAGAAATATTGGCGAGATTAAGACCGGCTTTTACGCCGAAACGCACCTGTGCAGATGCAGTGGTAATGCATGACAGCAACAGGGCTGCCGCAAAAAAAGAGGCTACTAGCTTCTTCATGATGAGAAATGGATTTAAATGGTTAACAGTGTGTGATTAAATATTGAGATTCATCTTTTTAATTCGATTTCCTGTATTCTGTTATAGCCGTCGGTCGACTTCCACAACTGAAATTTCTTTTTATTGGTGATTACGATCCAGGCTTTCGATAAGTCTGCATAATCCCCGTTTATGGTAACAGAATTGGCCGTATTTGACCACTGAAAGGAACGGGAGCCGGTATTGCCGCGATTATCTGTGAAAATATTCCGTATTTCGACTACCCCGGTGTGGTTCTTGTTGAAAGTGATGGTACCCAGATCGGACGAAGCACGGGCAGCGGCACGGGTATCATTAACATCGTAACGACTGATCTCCCACGTCCCGCGAAGCCGGTTGGCAAACTTTTTTTCGGCGCTGCAACTGGTCAGCCCCATAGCAATTGAGGCCAGGAAAAGGGTGAAAAAGATTGGTTTCATTACGTCAATTTTAGAACAAACGTAGTACTACAAAGCCATAATTGCAATAGCCGCAAGGTAATATTAAGACAAGTCTAACAAATTACTGATGCCGGGTGTGCGGGTGAAAATGAATCCTTCCGCATACTTTGCCTGAATGGGTCTTCCTAATACTTTCGCTTTGGCCTCCATAAACTCCAAAAATTCTTTACCGGAGATAGGCGTATCAGGCGCATCGCTGTTCGGGTTGTAAAATTGGGAGCGAAATGCTTTGACGGCCTCCATTTTTCGATGAAAGTACGGTGTTATATCGACCACGAAATCCGGCGTAAGGTGTTTGTCCTGTACATAATGGTATACGGCATCGGGTCTCCACCCGGACTGCCTTATACCTTGATCGTCAAAGGTTTCAATCTTTTCCAGGCCGGCGTAAAAGCACGCATCGACTACCATTTTTGCCGCCCGGCCGTGATCGGGATGCCTGTCGTCGGGTGCATTGCATAAAACAATCGCAGGTTGGCACCAGCGAATCACACGGATAATCTTGATCCAGTGCTCCGGACCCGGCACAAACAGGCCGTCCGGAATATCCAGCGTCTTGCGAAAGGAAGCGCCCAGCAACTTTGCCGCATCCTTTGCTTCCTGCGCTCTGATCTCTGGTGTGCCGCGGGTGCCGAGTTCGCCCCTGCTCAGGTCGAGCAGGCCAAAGGTTTTGCCCAAAGCGGCATGGCGCAGTAAAGTACCGGAGGCACTGAGTTCTACGTCGTCAGGATGAATGCCTACCGCTAAAATGTCAATTTTCGTGTATAAGCAACTACTTTTGTAAGGCAAAAACAACTAAAAAATGGAATCAGGCCCTACCAACAACCAAAAGACCGAACTGTTGATCGCAGCACAACAAAAACGGATTGAAACGTTGGAGCACTCCTTTTCCGAACTGGAACTCCGGGCTCAAAAGTACGAGAACGAATGGTCCGCATTGTACGATCAGAACAAGGAACTCCGGACAGCGAACCACCGGCTCCAGCACGATTACGAAACCCTTAGACTCCAGAAAGGCGGTTTCGGTTTCAAAATGCTCATGATTTCCGGTTTTATCGGTTTCTTATGTGCTGCCTTGCTATGTTTCGCCTACCTGAAACTAAAACCCAAAGAAGCCCATGTGGTCGCTTTCAGAAAGTTTCAGCGCGAAAATTTGTTTGATTACGAACTGGCGATTAGTCAGGGCAGGTTCGACGATGTGGAAAAATCGCTTTTGCTGAATCTCGAGCGGCCGGAATACAGCCCGATTGAAGAAGAACTGGAGTTCACCAGGAACCTGGTCGAGGCGGCAAAAAGGAGGTGCGATTAATCGTTCGGGGTTTGATCGGCAATCCGTTCATTTATTTTTTGTGATACAACGAACAAATCGGGCACGCTTCAGGTTTGTGGCCCCGTGCAGTGCAGTGTTGCCGCCCAAAATAGATGATCTGGAGATGGAGTTTGTTCCAGCTCGACTCCGGAAAAACAGCCTTCAGATCGCGTTCGGTCTGTACCACATTTTTTCCGCTGCTCAACCCCCACCGCGCCGCCAGGCGGTGGATATGTGTATCTACCGGAAATGCAGGATGTCCGAATGCCTGCGACATAACGACAGATGCCGTTTTGTGCCCAACGCCCGGCAAGGCTTCCAGCGCCTCAAAACTTTCCGGCACCTTCCCTCCGTGTTTTTCAACGATGATCGCCGACAGTCCGTGTATCGCCTTTGATTTGGCCGGAGAAAGCCCGCAGGGCTTGATGATCTCGCGGATTTCCTCCACCGGAAGTTTGGCCATGTCGTACGGGTTGTCGGCACGGGCAAACAACAAGGGGGTAATCTGGTTCACCCGCTCGTCGGTACATTGTGCGGAAAGCACCACGGCCACCAAAAGAGTGTAGGCATCCTCGTGTTGAAGGGGAATCGGTGTTTCCGGATAGAGGTCGTCCAGGATTTCCCGGATATGCTGCGCCTTCGCCAGTGTTTTTTTAGAAGCCATAGGTGTCGGTTAATGCCGGAAATGCCGGAATCCTGTCATAACCATAGCCATCCCGTGTTTGTTGCAGGCATCGACGGAGTCCTGGTCTTTCACGGAGCCGCCGGGCTGAATGACTGCCGTAATACCGGCTTCATGGGCAATCTCGACGCAGTCGGGAAAGGGGAAGAAGGCATCTGACGCCATTACGGCGCCGTTCAGGTCGAAGCCAAATGCCTTTGCCTTGGCGATGGCCTGCCGGAGTGCATCGACGCGGCTCGGCTGTCCGCAACCCATGCCGATCAGTTGACGCTCTTTTACCAGCGCAATGGCATTGGATTTCAGGTGTTTTACACATTTAACGGCAAACAGCAACTCGCCGACTTCCTTCGGGGTCGGCGCGCGCTCCGTGGCGGTCTTGAGATCGGCCTCCGTTTCTGTTTTCAGGTCGGCATCTTGCTCGACCACCCCGTTCAGGAGGCTTCTGAATACCCGTTTGGACACATCAAAGTTTTTGATTTTCAACAGGATACGTTGCTCTTTCTTTTTCAGCAAGTCAAGGGCGTCCTGGTCAAAGTCGGGCGCGATCAGTACCTCGTAAAAGAGTTTGTTGATCTCCTGCGCTGTGGGCAGGTCGACCCTTGTATTGGTGATAAAAATACCGCCAAATGCAGAGGTTGTATCGCATGCCAGGGCGGCTTTCCACGCTTCGAGAATGGTGTGCCGGCGCGCTACGCCACAGGCATTGGTGTGTTTCAGGATGGCAAAAGCAGGTTTGCCCAACTGGAACTCCCGCATCAGTTGTACGGCCGCATCAATGTCCACCAGGTTATTGTAAGAAATGGCCTTCCCGTTCAGTTTATCAAACACCTTTTCAAAATCGCCGAAAAACACCCCATCCTGGTGCGGGTTTTCGCCATACCGGAGTATGTCGGAGCGGTGAATGGAATATTTGAAGGAAATATCGGCTGTTCCTTCGTTGAACCAGTTGAAAATAGCGATGTCGTAATTTGAGGAGACTTTAAATGCGCGCCGCGCAAACTCCCGGCGGTTATAGGCGGAAAATTCGCCGTTTTGGTCGTTCAGAAGGTCCATAAAAAGTTTGTACTCCTCCTTACTGGGCACAACCACGACATCTTTCCAGTTTTTGGCTGCCGCCCGTATCAGCGCTACGCCGCCGATATCGATTTTCTCGATGATTTCAGCAGGATCATTGGAAGTGGCTACCGTGTCTTCAAAAGGATACAGGTCGACGATGACACAATCTATTTCAGGAATATTGTACTGCTCCAGCTGAGCCAGATGTTCCGGTTCCCTGCGCGCCAGCAACCCGCCGAAAATAGCAGGGTGCAGCGTTTTCACCCGCCCGTCGAGAATGCCCGGGAAACCGGTGAGCGACTCGACCGGTGTTACCGGTATACCCAGTTTCTGAATATACGACTGCGTTCCGCCGGTGCTGTACAGTTGCACCCCAAGTTCATACAAGCGGTGGATAATAGGTTCGAGACCGTCTTTTGAGTAAACGGAGATAAGTGCTGATCGGATTTGCATAGGAAATTATTGAGAGAAACCGGAATTTTGACAAGAAGCCGCAAAGGTAGAAGGATGCCGCGAAAATCAGGGACCGGCAATTGTTTTTCCCGGGATTTTTTGCAGGGAGGCCAAGGTTAAGCACTACTTTCCCGGGTCAAATATTGGCGGGAGCTGCTATGGCACGAATCCTGGATTTTTTTGCACAAACCAATGCGCCCTACCTGCACGCTACAGGAAAGAGCGGTACTGCTTTGCTGTTGGAACACTTGTCGGCCGGGAAAGGCGGACGAATACTTGAAATCGGGTTTGGCACCGGCCAGACATTGGTGGAAATTGCAGTACGCCGTCCGGAGAACGAACTTTTCGGCATCGAAAATGCCGGGGCCATGCTCCGCAGTGCACAAAAGCGCCTGAACCTGTGCGGGTTGGCCGGCGTGCGCCTTGCGGTCGCTTCGGGAGACGGCGCCCTACCCTACCCGTCCGGTTTTTTTGATGCCGTTATTGCCGAATCGGTTTTGGCCATTTTGCCGGACGAGGATATTCCTTTGTTGCTGGCGTCCTGTGCGCGTGTACTGAAACCGGGCGGATTACTGCTATTCAATGAGTCGCTGTGGCGGAGCGATGTTTCCAGGGAAACAATGCGGGAGATCAACCAAAAATGCCTAAACCTCTTTGGTATACCACAGGCAAGTGATCAATTTGCATTTCCCGACGATTGGGAGCGGGTCTGTCTGAAACAGGGATTGTTCCTTGAAAAAAAGCAGCATCTGTCGGTTGTTCGCGGCCGAATGCCGGTAAAGTTTTCCTTTGCGTTGGCAATCTCGGGGCTTTATTCATACCTGGGTCGGCTGAAACGGGCGATCCATCCTGTATTGAGCAAACAGGCAAAAGAATTCCGAAAGGCAGAAGAGCAATTCAAAGGGTACGGGGTGTTTCTTGAAGGAGTGTTGTTCGTCTTTAAAAAGGGCTGACGTGGCCTACCGGAGTGATATTTCCATGATGACAGGTTGATGATCGGAGAATTGAAAGCCCTGCGGCACGCCGGTCACCGATTGCACACGGACGTTGGGCGACACCAGATAGAAATCGATCAGCGTCTCGAAGGTCTCTCCTTTTACATAGGGATCGCGCGCCTTGCGATTGGTTGGCGTCACCGGGTCGTAGGCGAACAGCCAGTCTTCCGGAAAAAAATCCACCGGTATATTGCCTTGTTTGTACCCTTGCGTGTTTCCGGGAAGAAAAGTATCAAACCGGAAATTGGGCGGGCATTGGTTCCAGTCACCGCCGAGCACAACATAATTTCCCTTGGCATATTCGGACAGTGCTATATCCCGGAGATAGGGCATCTGAATGGCCTTGATCTTGTCGCCGGGATCGTAAGCCGAGTTGTGGATATTGATGACAACAAGGTCCTTCCCTTTTGGAGTGGGTATCCGGAACAGTGCGGCACAGCGATCGAGTTGACATATCCTGTCCGGCATGGGATATTGGCCCGGCAGTTGATATCGAATAGCGGCGGAGGGCTGAAAACGGGAAAAGGTCGCAAGTCCGGAAAGCACCTTCCCATAGGCGTTCCACGGTTCAAGGAGCGGGATCGGCACCCTGTTACAATTGTAGTTTATTGCAAATGCTGCGGCGTATCCCGGCAATGTACCGGCAAAGGATTCGTATTGTTTTACCCGATGGCTTCTGTCCGATTCAAGGTCTACTTCCTGCAGCAGGTAAAAATCGGCAGGTGTGTTCTTCAAAAACCCGACGGCGCCACGCAGGTTCTTTTCCACCAATTCGACAGGGGACCGGGTCATGCTGCTGCCCGAGTACCACATACCTTCGTCGTCGTAAAAAAAGTCCGATTCGGCGCCCAGGCCGCAATAGCCGACATTCCAGATCACAAATCGGAGGGTTGAGTCGCCCGCCATTTGCACAGGCGAATTTTGTGTCAGCGATAATGGCGCGGGACCTTCGTCAGGTTGCCAGTCGGAAGACCAGCCGTACCCAAATATAAATCCGAAATAGAGCAGCAAGGCAACCAGTATCCCGTAAAGCAGGCGGCGCAATAACCTGTTTTTCATAAAAATCATTTTGGAAGACAAGTACGGGAAAAGTCGGAAGACCAAAGCAACAAAAAACCGGCCCGGAAAAAATCCCGGAGCCGGCTTTACCAGAGTTTGTATGTATTTGGTTAATTCTTTGCGGTGTCTTGCCCGGCTTCCACTTTGCCGATCAACGCCAGGGGAATGGACTGAGCAGGGTCGAAGTTGGTCGTTACGGTGATGATTCTGTAGAACTCACCTTGCCGCTGCCCATCATAGATGGCTTTTATGGTGCCGCTTTTCCCGGGTGCAATGGGCTCGCTCGTCCACTCAACGGCAGTGCAATGGCAACTGCTGCGCACTTCCATGATAATAAGGTTTTCCTTGCTGATGTTTTTCACCTCAAACTCGCCTGTCACCGGAGTGCCCAGTGCGCTTTTACCGGCATCTACCTGGCGCGTTACCCATTCTACCTTGCCGGCATTTTGGGTATTGTCGACGGCTTTGAGTTTTTGACCGAACAGGCCGGTTGTTGAAGCAATGAACGTCAGAAAGAGCAGCGATCTGTATAACATTTTCATAATGACAGGTTTGGATGGACCTGTTCAAACACCGGGCCAATTTTTGCGGAAATTAACCATATGTCCTTCTTGTGTGTTTTCGAACATTAAAACGCCGGTTGCCGTACATACAGGCAACCGGCGCAGGGTTTAACATCAAAAATTTAGTGTTGAACCACGATTTTTACCACCATGGCAGTGTCTCCTGCACGGATGTGCAGTTGATACACTGCGGCAGACAACTGGCCGTAGTCGAGCAAACGATTGAGGCTGCCCGACCCGAAATCGGCTACATCCCGCCGGACCAGACGGCCCAAGGCGTCGTATAAGGCAAATTCCACCTCTTCTTGGGGCCGGCCTGTCATTTCCACGTGGAAAGCACCGGCATTCGGGTTCGGGTAGAGACTGAAGTGTTCCAGCCACTCGGGTGTTTCTGTACCCACAGTTGTGATCACAACCATTTGCTGAAGGGTGCTTGCGCCGCAATTGTTGATAGCGGTCAGTTCCACAGTATAGGTGCCCGGTGCTGCAAAAACATGCGTGGGGTTTGCTTCACTGCTGGTGTTCGCATCGCCAAAATTCCATTGATAGGCTGTGGCATTTTGCGACTGGTTGCTAAAGGTGACAGCGCCCTGGTTTATCGCAAAACTAAAAGCCGTCACGGGTACATCCTGAACAATTACCGGGTTAGATGTGGTAATGGTATCAGCGCCGTATTGATTCGTCACGATGAGCGTTGCGCCATAGGAACCCGGCGCCGAATAGGTGACTGTTGGATTCTGTTGTGTCGAGTTGCCCGGGGCGCCGCCGGGGAACTCCCACTTCCAGTCGGTCGGATTTCCGGCGGATTGATCCGTGTAGGTCACAGTGAACGGCGCACAACCGCTGTTTTCGCTCACGCCAATGGCGGCGATGGGCGCACTTCCGGCAATCGTGACAGTAGTCGTAATCTGGTCTGTACCGCATGCATTTGTGGCGGTCAGCGATACGACATACATGCCTGTGGCATTATAGGTATAGGTAGGGTTGGCCAGGTTGCTGGTTTCGCCGTCGCCAAAATCCCAGAAATAGGTGGTAGCATTCTGCGAAGTATTCGTCAGTACAACCGACAAGCCGGCGGTCTGGGCTGTGAATCCTGCATCCGGAATACCGTTAGCGGTTATCATCATTGTAGTGGTATCACTTCCCGCTGCGTTCGAGGCGACCAGGGTGACCTGGTAGGTTCCCGGCGTATCCCAGGTAGCGGAAGGGTTTTCCAGGTTGGAAGTACCCGGCAGAGCGCCTGCAAAGGTCCAATTGAATGTAGTGGCATTCGGACTGGACTGGTTGGAAAACTGTACGGTGAAGGGTGCGCATCCGGCAGTGTTGTTTACTGTAAATGCGGCGTTCGGAGTCGTTACGATTGTGACGGTCTGGGTAAAGGTCGCTGAGCCGCAGTTGTTGGTCGCTGTGAGGGTAACAGTGTAGATACCGTCTTCCAGATAAGTGTGCTCAGGATTTTGCATCGAACTCGTGCTGCCGTCGCCAAACGCCCAGTTGTAGGTCGTTGCATTGAGACTGCCGTTGGTAAAGGATGCCGTCGCGCCGTTAACGGTTGAACTGAACGATGCAGCCGGGGGCGCCAACACGGTAATGAATCCCTGTTGCGTATAGGTGCTGCTTCCACCTGCGGAAGTGGCCACAAGGGTCACGTCGTAGGTGCCGGGTGTGTTATAAACAACCGTTGGGTTCTGATTCGTAGAATTTGAGGGGGTTCCGCCGGGGAAACTCCAGTCCCAGGAGGTGGTATTGCCCGACGACAGATCCTGGAAATTCACCGTCAATGCCGCACAACCGGTCGTGGTGTTTGCCGTGAAGCCGGCTGTAGGTTCCGTAATGATGATGACATTCTGGGTAAACGTGGTTGAGCCGCAGGGGTTTGTTGCGGTCAGGGTCACGGTGTAGGTACCATCTTCTGCATAGGTATGGGTTGGGTTGGCAAGGTTGCTTGTTCCGCCATCGCCAAAGGCCCATGCGTAGGACACTGCATTTTGTGAAGTATTCGTGAAGGTGGCCGTTGAACCATTGACACTGCTGGTAAAGGCGGAGGCCGGAGCAGGGTTGACCGTAACATAGTTGGTTTGTGTCGCCGTATTAGAACCCGCCGCGTTGCTTACTGTGAGGGTTACAGAATAGGTGCCGGGCGTATTGTACACCACAACAGGATTCTGCACCGTAGCGCTCGACGGGCTGCCGCCGGGGAACTGCCAGTTCCACGCGGTAGCGTTCAGCGATGAACTGTTGGTGAATTGTACTGTCAGGGGGCCGCAGCCGCTCGTGGGCGATGCGGTAAACCCTGCCGTCGGCGGAGTTACGATCGTTACCGTCTGTGTAGCGGTCGTATTGCCGCAAGGATTCGTTGCCGTCAGCACCACCGTATATACACCGTCGGCGGCATAGGTATGGGTTGGGTTGGCCAAATTACTGGTGCCGCCGTCGCCAAACGTCCAGGAATAGGATACTGCGTTTTGCGAAGTATTGGTAAAGGTGGCGTTCAACCCGTTGACACTGTTCGTAAACCCTGCAACAGGTACGGTATTTACCGTGATGTAGTTGGTCTGTGTCGCCGTATTTGAACCTGCTGCATTGCTCACGGTGAGGGTTACGGAATAGGCGCCGGGGGTATTGTACACCACAACGGGATTCTGTACAGCAGAACTTGCCGGACTGCCACCGGGAAACTGCCAGTTCCACGCGGTAGCGTTCTGCGATGAACTATTGGTGAACTGTACTGTCAGGGGGCCGCAGCCGCTCGTGGGCGAGGCGGCGAACCCTGCCGTTGGCGGGGTCACGATGGTCACTGTCTGGGTAGCCGTAGTGGCGCCGCAGGGGTTGGAAGCCGTCAGCACCACCGTATACACGCCATCGGTGGCATAGGTATGGGTCGGGTTGGCCAGATTGCTGGTACCGCCGTCGCCGAACGTCCAGGAATAGGATACTGCGTTTTGCGAGGTATTGGTAAAGGTGGCGTTCACTCCGTTGACGTTATTCGTAAACCCGGCTGTGGGTACCGTATTGACGGTGATATAGTTGGTCTGGGTGAGCGTATTTGAGCCGGCTGCATTGCTCACCGTAAGGGTCACGGAATAGGTGCCCGGCGTGTTGTACACAACCGAGGGGTTCTGGGCTGTAGAACTGGAAGGCGTGCCTCCGGCAAACTGCCAGTTGTAGGCGGTAGGATTGCCGGAAGACTGGTTGGTAAACTGAACCGTGAGCGGACCGCAACCACTGGTCGGCGAAGCGGTAAAGGCTGCTGCCGGCGGAGCGTTTACAGTAATGGTCTGCGATACCGTAACACTGCCGCAGTCGTTGGTTGCCGTGAGCATTACGGTGTAGGTGCCACCTGTCAGGTAGGTATGAACAGGATTGGCCTCCATACTCGTCATGCCGTCGCCAAAGTTCCACAGATAGGAAGTCGCGTTCTGCGATGTATTGGTAAAGGTAACCACCTGTCCGTTGATCGCGGAAATGAAGTTGGAAACCGGGTTGGCCTGTACAATGATATAATTGGACTTGATCACGGTGCTCGACCCGGAAGGGTTTATGGCAGTCAGGGTAACGGAATACGCACCGGGGTTCTGGTAAATTACCGTCGGGTTAAGCAGGCCAGAAGCGACGGGCGAGCCGCCGGGAAACTGCCAGACATAACTTACTGCATTCGGGGAGGATTCATTGGTAAACTGAACGGACATGGGGGCGCAGCCGGTGGTCGGGTTGGCGCTGAACTCGGCGATGGGCGCCGTATTGACGGGAATCGTTTTCATCGCCATGCCACAACCGTTGGAAACGGTAAGTTTTACGATGTACAATCCAGGATCAATGTAGGTGTAGGAAGGGCTCTGCTCGTCGCTGATACCGCCATCGCCAAAATCCCACAGGTAGGTATCTGCGTTGGCCGAAAGATTGGTGAAGTTGACGGTTAATCCATCGACCGTAAACGAAAAATTGGCTACCGGAGTGCCCAGTACGGTAACCTGTTTGGTTGTCGATACCGGGCCGCCCGTACCGCTAAGGGTAAGCGTAACATTATAGGTGCCGGGGGTGTTCCAGGTTACAACCGGATTGGTCTGGTTGGACGTTGGCGGGATGCCGTTCTGGAATGTCCACGACCTGCCGGTGATATTGCCGGAGGACTGATCGCTCATTTGCACAGGCATACCCTGGCACGCGGGGTCGGGATTCCATTCAAAATCGGCGATAAGCGGCGGCGGCGGCGGACCACAGGGCGACAGGCATCCACTGTTTATTTTTGAAGTGATATAATTGCTGATGACATTGATCGAGTTTGCACTCCAGGTCATGCTGCCGCTGTTAACCGGACTCATGATGAAATTAGTGCCTTGTGGGTCGTGCGGGCAGTTGAAATTGTGTCCGATCTCGTGTGAAGTCAACGAGCGCAGAGAATTGGCGTTGCCGGTATAATCCTGTAGACAATGGTACTTGTTGTTATTGCATACGCCGTTGATATAAGCGATACCGATAACGTTTCCGGAAAAATTCCGGTTGGTCCATAACTCGGCAATATCGAACGGCACGCCAAAATTGCCGGCGTTGCCCCAGTTCCGAAAACTCCCCAGCAGGGTGCCAGGGTCAAGTGAAGCGCTCCAGGGGTCGGCGCCGACTACGACAAATTGTGTGACAATCGTAAATTCTATATCGTGGTTGAAATTGCCGGTGTAGTCTCCCTGAACATCGTTGAGTACGGCAATATTGTGGTTTTCAACTGCGGTTACCGATCCGTATTTATTAAACATGGAGTTGTCGGAAGCAATGGCTATTTCAATCTGGTAGCACGCCAACAGCGATTTGGACGCATCGTCATCGCCGGCTTCGTACGATTCTATCCATTTACCGGCTTTTTCCTGTTCTTCTTCTGCGCCGCAAATGTGATCCGTATCCGGTTTTACGGCCTCGCGCTCATACACGACAAAAAGATCGTGTGCGGCGCCCGGCTCGTAGTACGACAAGGGTTCAATGTAATACCGGCCGCCTTCGGCATCGATAAAACCGTACATGAAATCATCATCAACGGTGAGACGCACCTTGCCGCCGCCCTGCGATTCATAACCCTTAAACGCTTTGCTTTCGGTGGGATAGGTTGTTTGCAGCCCCTGCGGTGTGAGCACCTGCAGGGAATACCCCGGACCTGTGATGCCGCTCGGCGTCAGTTGCAACTTCCACTGGTGGCTGCCGAGCAGGAGTTCCTGCTCACTGAAATTTTGGTTGTTTTTGATGGCGATATCCAGTGCCGCCACGTCGATTTGATATATCTCACAGTGTTTGAACTGTGTCTGCAGCACATCGGAAGTGATTTTGGCCGGCGTACCTGTGAATGTCTGTGCCCATAGTGTGGAGTCCGGGAAAAGGATTCCAGAAAGCAATAAGAGGCCAAATAGCAGACGTAAACGCTGAATCATGGTCAGAATTTGTTTGACGAAGTAGTTTGAAAATGGTTCAATAACAAAAAATAATTGCCCGCATAGGGCAAATTGTTCACGCTTGGTGTTTAAGTGGCCTGGAGAGAATGTTGTAATCGATGCCTGAAAGGCTGGGGGAAGTGTTGTTTTTCGGAGGCGAATGTAGGGCGCATACCGCTATTTCTTTTTACGCTAAATGAAAAAATGCCGGTTTGGTCAAAAACAAGACGTTATTTTTCTGTGTAAAAAATTGCAGCCGGCAAAACAGCCCAATCCGAACAATCTACGTTTACGGATAATCCCGAAAAATGTTCCGCTTTTATACCTTTGCCCGCACCTGAACAAGTATTCCTCACCTCAACATGTATAACATGAAATATTTTCAATGCCTTCCGGCCTTCGCAGTGGTGTTTTTCCTGCTGCTTTCCGGAAAAACAGTTGCACAGGAAGAGCGCAACAGCGACTCCGACTTCAGGTCGCGCCTATGGTATGGCGGCAATATCGGCCTGAATTTTTACGGTTTTAATGGCGGCAATGTCTTCCAGATAGGGGTAGCGCCCATGGTTGGTTACAAAATTGTCGAGCCGCTGTCGATAGGCCCGCGCGTATCGCTGTTTTTCGCTTCGGTAAAACAGCCCGGATTCAAAGCAGTCGGGGTTTTTGACGTAGATGCCGGTTTGTTTATGCGCCTGCGCGCCTTCAGAGGCCTTTTCCTCCAGGGTGAAGTGTCGTATGAATGGTACCAGGAGCCTATTTTTTACACCAACGGGACAACAGAAAAAAACGCTTTAACGCGAACCAATCCGCGCATCGGCGCGGGCTGGAACTGGAGCGAAGGGCGCGGCGCCGGCACCGAAATCGGCATTTTTTACAATACAGCTATCGCCAACGACCTGAATACATTTCAGAATCCCTGGGAATACCGCTTTGGTTTTACCTGGAATTTCTGACGTCTATACCAATACCTTTTCTCTAACCAATCCACCACCACACTGTTATGGCTAATCAAAAAATACTCGACCTGCTGGGCGATAAGGCGGGGTATTACCTCGACCACGTCTGCCACACGATTGACAAAAAATCGCTGCACGCGCCATCCCGCGATCATGTAACGGAAACCTGGTTGCAGAGCAACCGCAATCCGCAAACCCTCCGCAGCATCCAGCAAATACTGGGCACGGGCCGGCTGGCCAATACGGGGTATGTGAGCATCCTGCCCGTTGACCAGGGGATCGAACACTCTGCCGGGGCGTCTTTTGCACCCAACCCCATTTTTTTCGACCCGGAAAATATCGTCAAACTCGCAGTAGAGGGCGGATGCAACGCGGTTGCGAGCACTTATGGCGTGCTGGGCAGTGTGGCGCGGAAGTATGCGCACCGCATCCCGTTTGTAGTAAAAATCAACCACAATGAGTTCCTGTCTTACCCGAACAAGTTCGACCAGATCATGTTCGGCACCATAAAAAATGCCTGGGAAATGGGCGCGGTGGCGGTTGGAGCCACCATCTACTTCGGCTCGGAAGAAAGCGGCCGGCAGATCATTGAAGTCAGCAAGGCTTTCGATATGGCGCATGAACTCGGCATGGCTACCATCCTGTGGTGCTACCTGCGCAACAGCGGCTTTAAGAAAGACGGTGTCGACTACCATGCCAGCGCCGACCTTACCGGACAGGCCAATCACCTCGGTGTTACCATTCAGGCCGATATCATCAAACAAAAACTGCCGACCAACAACGGCGGATACAACGCGCTTCAGTTTGGCAAAACGCATCCCAGGGTGTACTCCGAACTGACCACCGACCACCCGATCGACCTCTGTCGCTACCAGGTAGCCAACTGCTACATGGGCCGCGTCGGGCTGATCAATTCCGGCGGCGAATCGAAAGGCGCCACGGATTTGCAGGAGGCGGTTATTACTGCCGTTGTGAACAAAAGAGCCGGTGGCATGGGCCTTATCTCCGGCAGAAAAGCCTTCCAGAAGCCAGTGAAGGAAGGCGTCACCTTGTTGAATGCTATCCAGGATGTTTACCTGGACAGGTCAATCAAACTGGCATAAAACCGCACATCAGAATGTCCGACATCATAACCACAATACAAAGTGCTGTTGCACAGTCAGTTGAACAACTATACGGCGAAAAAACCGACCCCGCTGCTGTCCAGGTGAATACTACCCCACCCGATTTTACCGGTGATTATTCAGTGGTCGTTTTCCCTTTTGTCAAAACAGCCAAAAAATCGCCCGACGCAGTAGCATCGGAGATCGGCGCTTTTTTGCAACGCGAAGTTGCCGAGGTTGCCGGCTATAATGTCGTCAAGGGTTTTGTCAACCTGGAAATTGCCGATTCATACTGGCATCATTTTCTGGCTTCCGTGGCCGCCAACCCGGCATACGGGCGCAACCCGCACAACGGCAAAAAGGTTATGGTGGAGTATTCCTCCCCGAATACCAACAAACCGCTTCACCTCGGACACATTCGCAATATCCTGCTCGGCTGGTCCTGTGCCCGGATTCTGGAAGCGGCCGGGTATGATGTGGTCAAGGCGCAGATCATCAACGACAGGGGCGTAGCCATTTGCAAAAGCATGTTGTCGTGGAAAAAATACGGTGCGGGCAAAACGCCTGAAAACAGCGGCATCAAAGGAGACCACCTTGTGGGTGATTTTTACGTACTTTTTGAGCAGAAAACCAAAGAAGAGTACGACGCCTGGCAAAAGAGTGATGAAGCGGCGGCCATTTTTGAAAACCGGGGCAAAAAGGAACAAACAGAAAAGGATTTTTTCAAGGACTATAAAAACAAGTGGTTCAACGAACACTCGGTACTGGGCGCCGAGGTACGCGAAATGCTCCTGAAATGGGAGGCGCATGATCCGGAAACCGTTGCGTTGTGGAAACAGATGAACGGCTGGGTGTACCAGGGTTTTGACCGCACCTATTCCGACCTCGGCGTATCGTTCGACAAACTGTATTATGAGAGCGATACCTACCTGCTCGGCAAGGATATTGTAGAAGACGGTCTGTCAAAAGGGGTGTTTTTCAAAAAGGAGGACGGCTCCGTCTGGATTGACCTGACCGATGCCGGATACGATCAGAAAATAGTGCTGCGTGCCGACGGGACCTCAGTTTATATCACACAGGATCTTGGTACCGCCCGAATGCGTTATCAGGACTTTGGTTGTGACCGGTTTGTTTACGTCGTTGCCGACGAGCAGAACTACCACTTCCAGGTTCTGTTTGAAATTCTTAAACGGCTTGGCGAGCCTTATGCAGCAGGCCTGCACCATCTTTCCTATGGTTTGGTCGAGCTGCCCACCGGCCGGATGAAAACCCGCGAAGGCACTGTCGTCGATGCTGACGACCTGATTGAGGAATTGATCCGGATCGCGCGCGAACAGGCGCAGGAACGCGGCGAAACCGAGGGCATTACACCGGAAGAGAAGGAATCCAACCTGCGCAAGATCGGCATGGGAGCGCTCAAGTTCTTTATTATAAAGGTGCACCCGAAGAAAAGAATGATCTTCAATCCTGAGGAATCCGTAGACCTTCAGGGGCAGACCGGCCCTTATATTCAGTATTCCTATGTCCGGATCAACGGGTTGATGCAGCGTGTGGAAAAGGAAAACATCGATCTGTCTGCCGCCACCGGGTATGCGGGCATTCAGGCTCAGGAGCGCGATTTGCTCGCTGCGCTGCATGAATATCCGGCAGTGCTGATGCAGGCCGCTGCGGCCTACGACCCTTCACTTGTCGCCAATTACTGCTATGATCTGGCCAAGAAATTCCACCGCTTTTGGCACGACCTGTCGGTATTCAATGCCGACACAGCGGCTGCAAAAGCATTCAGGCTTACCCTGAGCAAGGCAGTCGGGCAGGTATTGAAGTCGGGTATGCAATTGCTGGGCGTGGAAATGCCCAACAGGATGTAGCCGTCAAAAGAAAAACCGCATTCCCAGGCCTCCGCCCGCTTCAAAATCGGTACCCGGAAGTATGGCCAGCCGGGGAGTGATTTGAAGGAAAATATCGAACCGCGAGAATTCGTAGTTCAGTCCGAAGTTGCCGCTAAAGCCGACGACCACATCGTTATCATTATTGTCTTTTTTTCGATTGCGTTCTCTGAAACCGACAAAGGCGCCGGGGCCATAGTAGAAGTTAAACGCTTCTTTGGTTGCCAGCCGCTTGAACCACAGGCCATGAACATTGACGAAAAAGAAATCGTGGTCGTCGTTGCCCAGGTCCCATGCAAACAGGATATCCGTACGCATGGCGCCCGGGCCGTTGCGAAAATGCAGGTTCAGGCCGGTAGGGTCGCCCACCTGAAAGCCAAGGCCCACGTTCTGGGCAAACAAATCATTGTTGATTAGCCCGTTGAAGAGCAGTGCAAAGCCGATAGAGAGCAAAAATCGCATTTTGAGAGTATTTTGTTTGGTTGCAAAATTACGGAACCTGTAGTTGTCGCTCGAAACTTTAATGATTTGAACGGCGTTTCCCTTAAACTGCTTTTCTTTGCAGCCCATTTCACGGACCCTTATTTATGAGCACAGATAAGTCAACGGCCACCCCTGAATCGCTGAATTTTATTGAAGAAATTGTAGAGGCCGATCTCGCATCCGGAAAGCACCGGCATATCCTTACCCGCTTTCCCCCCGAGCCGAACGGTTACCTGCATATAGGCCATGCCAAAAGTATTTGCCTGAACTTCGGACTCGCCCGGAAGTACGGGGGTAAAACCAACCTTCGGTTCGACGACACGAATCCGGTAACCGAAGAGACCGAATATGTAGACAGCATTCTCGATGATGTGCGCTGGCTCGGTTTTGAGCCTGCCAATATATTTTACGCATCCGACTACTTCGATCAGTTATATGCCTGGGCAATACAACTGATCCGCGACGGAAAGGCATATGTGGACTTTTCCAGTCCCGCAACGATCGCCGATATGAAGGGTACACCGACAGAGCCGGGTACCGACAGTCCGTTTCGCAATACTCCTCCGGAGGAAAATCTTGATCTTTTTGAAAAAATGAAGATCGGAGCATTTCCCGACGGGCATTGTGTGTTGCGCGCCAGGATCGACATGGCCTCTCCCAACATGCACATGCGCGACCCGATCCTTTATCGCATCAAACATGCGCACCACCACCGTACCGGCGATAAATGGAATATTTACCCGATGTACGACTGGGCGCATGGTCAGAGCGACTGTATCGAAGGAATTACCCACAGTATTTGCACCCTTGAATTCATCCCGCACCGTGAACTATACAACTGGCTGATCGAGCAACTGGGCATACCTGCTCCTGTACCGCATCAATATGAATTTGCGCGACTCAACCTGACGTACACGGTCATGAGCAAACGCAAACTCCTGCAACTCGTCCGGGAAAAGCATGTCAGGGGCTGGGACGATCCCCGTATGCCGACCATATCGGCCTACCGGCGCAAAGGATATACCCCGGAAAGCATCCGCAATTTTGCGCAACGCATAGGCGTAGCCAAACGGGAAAACCTGATTGAGTTGTCGCTGCTTGAGTTTTTTATACGGGAAGACCTCAATAAAAAGGCTCAACGCCGCTTTGCCGTACTCCATCCGCTGAAGGTGGTGATTACCAATTACCCGGAAGATCAGGTTGAGTGGCTGGAGACCGAGAATAATCCCGAAGACGAGCACGCCGGCAAACGGCAACTGGCTTTCAGCCGCGAGTTGTATATCGAACAGGATGACTTCATGGAAAATCCGCCGCCCAAATACTTCAGGCTATCGCCGGGGTCAATGGTGCGACTGAAGTCGGCATTCATTATTAAATGCGATTCCGTCGTCAAGGACGATTCCGGAAATATTACAGCATTGCATTGCACCTATTTCCCGGAAAGCCGTTCCGGGCAGGATACTTCGGGACTCAAGACACAGGGCGTAATCCACTGGCTTTCTGCATCGAACGCCAAACAGGCGGAAGTAAGACTGTACGATCGACTGTTCCGGGTGGAAGACCCTGCTGCCGAAGAGGATTTCAAACAATCCATCAACCCCGATTCGCTCCATGTCGTTGAACAGGCAATGGTCGAACCTGCATTGGCAGCAGTTCGTACCGGTGAAACATTCCAGTTTACCCGCCTGGGCTACTTTTGTGTCGATCCGGACAGCACGCCGGATCGGATTGTGTTCAACCGAACAGTCACACTAAAAGATACATGGGCCAAGGAAAAAACAAAATCTGTTTAGCCGTTAAGTTGCGTTATCCAACCGGCAAAACATGCTTTTCACGGTCTAAAATTGATTTATATACCAGCTTCAATAACTTTGCGAAAAGCGTTTCCAGTATGCCCGCTCTCCTTGGGCAAAATGGATAAAATTCGTCATTAAGCCTTTTTTTAACCACGGCTTATCTGGTCAGGTTCTACCTTTATCGTTTCATAATAAAACAAAATTTCTAAGCAATGAAACACATTCTTACTAAAATTCTTGCCGTGTGCGCTTTCATTCTTGTAGTAGCTGGAGTGCAGGCTCAGGAATTCTACTCGGAAAAATTCAACAACGCGGGTCTGCCAACCGGCTGGTCGACGGCTGACCCATCGCCCAATAACGTGCTTTGGGTACGGTGTACCGATACGGTAGGCAACTGCCACGCCGACCTCGGCTACCCGGAATTTGCCGGTACCGACCGCGGCAATGGTTTCCTGGTTGTCGATTCCGACGGCGCAGGCGACCTTGCAACGCCGCACATCTCCCAATTGACGACTTCGGCAATTGATTGCTCCGGAAAATCGCAGGTATTTGCCATATTTGATACCTATATCGGTGTATTCGACTATGATGCGGATCAAAATGCCGTACTCCGCGTGAGCACCAACGGGATGGACTGGACAACGTATGAACTATTCGAAGGCGTTACGGGCGCTACGCCGGCCGAACGTTTTTCCGACAATCCGCTTGTCGCAGGTATCGACATTTCGGCCGTAGCGGCCAACCAGGGAACGGTTTACCTGCAGTGGCAGTGGACCGGCGACTACGAGTACTGGTGGATTCTTGACAATGTTCGCCTGACGACGGAAGATCCTTCTCCGAAGAACAACCTGTCGATTGGCGAATTCTTTTATCCCGTTTCGAGCTATGCCACACCTGCTTCGCAACTTGGTGACGACATTTTTGAATTCCAGGTACTCGTCAGCAATAAAGGCAGCCAGGCGCAAACCGGCGTGAAGGCTTTTGCCTATGTTTTTGAAGCCGATGCCGCTACGGGAGCGCTTACCAGTGTTATTTTCGTGGACAGCGTGGAAGTGGGTGCACTGGACGCCGGCGTGCTGGACAGCGTGATTGATTTCCCGAATAGTTATGCACCGGTGCTGCCGCAGGGGCTGTATGCAGTAGCCTACGAGGTGTTGTCCGACTCCGTTGACCAACGCCCGAACGACAACTTCGAGGGCGACTATTTCGAGGCGACTGACCTGTACTTTGCAAAAGAGAACGGCCCGCAGGTGGGTTATGTACCCAGCGACGGCGGCGATTGGGCAGTAGGCAACTACTACCGCATGGGCTCCTCTACCATTGAACAATTCAAGGCAATCGGCGCAGAGTTCGCTTTTGCAGTAAATGCGCCGCTGACGGCCGACCAGGTGCAGGCAGAGGTGACCCTGTACAAGATCAACGAAGATGTGGATGAAAACTTTGACAATTTTGAGCCGAACGGATCGAGCATGAACATTGTTGGCCTGAGTTCTTACTCCGCAACGCCGGGCACGGAATCCTACGACCTTCAGGCTGTAGAGATTACGGATATTCTGCTCGCTGAGCCGGGTGTATTACTTGAGCCGGGTGGTCGCTACATCCTTGCTGTAGGATACGCCGGCGACTTCGCCGAAGTATTCCATGCGTTTAACGAAGACATTACCGCATTTTTCCCTTCTACCTTTGTGTATGTAGGTGCAGAATGGAATCCCGCAGGTTTTATTGGCCGTCCCAATGCTGTCGTCCGCATGTACCTCGATCTGGTATCGAAAACGGACGACACCCCGCTGCCGGAATCGGCTCTGCAGGTTTCTCCAAATCCCGCAACCGACATTGTCAACCTGAAAGTTCAGTTTGACGAGCCGACCGATGCAACCATCACGATTGCAGACGTCAGCGGCCGCGTGGTTACTTACCAGGACCGCCAGGGCTTGTTGAACGATAACATCACGTACAATGTGAACAGTTACGCACCGGGTACCTACCTGGCCCGTATCGCGACGAAAAAAGGCACCAGAACGCTGAAATTCGTTGTGCAGCGCTAAAATACTGAAATGCAAAAGAAAAACCCGGGTTCCTCTTGTTGAGGAATCCGGGTTTTTTAGTGTGCCAGAATCGCCTCGGCTGCCTTGTCAGAAGCCCCGCCTTCGCCCAGCATGCGGCGCAGTTCCGCATATCCTTTTCGGATTTCGGCTGCCTGGGCCGGTTCAAGGATTGCTGTCATTGCTGCGCTGAGGTTTTCCCTGTTTAGTTCCTGCTGGATCAACTCCCGGACGAGGGGCGGTCCAGGATCAGGTTGACCAGCGATATATACTTTACGTTCACCAGGCGGCGCGCAATGAAATAAGAGACGGGGTTTCCGGCATAACAAACGACCTGCGGCACATCAAGCAATGCCGTTTCGAGGGTCGAGGTACCGGACTTGACCATTGCCGCCTTGGCCTGGCGAAGCAGTTCGTACGTCTTTCCCTGAACGAGGGACACCCGAGGATAGTGTTGAAGAAATGGCTCGAAAAATTCTGCAGGTAACGAGGTGGCGGCGGCAATAACAATTTTGTATTCGGGAAAATCCAGCGCGCTCTGCAGCATTACGGGCAGAATGCGCTGAATTTCCTGTTTTCTGCTGCCTGGCAACAGCACGATCGTATTCTTTTCTGTCCGCCCTGCACTTGTTCGGCGTTTGAAAGGATAGCATCCAGCAGCGGGTGGCCTACAAATTCTGCTTCCACACCGTATTTTTTGAAAAACGCCTGTTCAAAAGGGAGAATGACCAGCATCTTATCCACATCCCTGCGAATATCATGCACGCGGGAGGTATGCCAGGCCCATATTTGCGGGGAAATGTAATAGACGACTTTGAATCCCTGTTGCTTTGCCCACCTGGCCACACGAAGGTTGAAGCCCGGATAGTCGATCAACACCACTGCATCCGGCTGAAAATCAAGGATATCCTGTTTGCAAAAACGCAGGTTGCCCAATATGGTGCGCAGGTTTTTGAGCACCTCCCAGAAGCCCATAAAGGCAAGGTCCCGGTAGTGCCGGACCAATTGTCCACCCGCCGCTTGCATCAGGTCGCCACCCCAGACACGGCAAACCAGTCCGGGCGAACGCGTTTTCAGGGCCTTGATCAGGTTGGCGCCATGCAGGTCGCCCGATGCCTCGCCGGCTATAATGTAGAGTTTCATAGTAGCGGCAAAGGACGCGTTTTCGGCAGGAAAAGAAAAGCGGCAGCCGCACATGGCGACTACCGCTTTCCAAAAAACTTAACCGAACCGCAAGGTTCGTATTAACGAGAGATAACGAAGGTTTGGGCAACCGTCTGGCCACCGGCCGTAACGGAAAGCACATATGCACCGGTAGCCATATCGCCAACGCGGAACGGCAGGCGCTGTTCGCCGGAGATATTGGCATAATTGCGCTCAACGACAACTTTGCCCATTGCGTCTACGATGCGAACCATAACGTCGCTCGTTTCCGTAAGGTTGATTTTGATCGTTGCCTCGTCAACCACCGGATTCGGGAACATTTTAACCGAAACGGCGCTGTTGGCGTCTTTAACACCGGTGAAGATGTTTGGAATAGCCGTTGCTTCAGCGTTGAGAACTTCACCGCCTGCATTGTTGATCAGCATGGTAACGGCGTGCATTTGCGTTACGTCGTATGCATTGGGAACAATATAGGTAGTCTCGTAAGAGAACACCGTACCGGCAGGATTCGTAGCCGGGGCGCTGTTGGCTGCGCCACCGAATCCGCCAACGATAGCACGAGCAACGTGGTTGTACACCATCTGAGCCGCAGGAACTGTTGTAGGCAGGCTTTCGTAGCCACCCATTGGGCCATTACCACCACCGGAGTAGGCGTTCTTTTGCCCCAAGTAGAGGCAGTACCCGTTACGTCATCTTCCGTAAATGCAACGGCTACACGGAAGTCGCCGTTCATTTCCTGGAGGAATTTGAAGTAGCTGGTAACCGTAACAGTACGGGTCGTTGCATCCCAGTCAACATTCTGGTTGATAGCAACTGCTGGCTCCTGCGACATGCGATCGATGAAGTAGTCTTCAAATTCGAGCGGGTCGACATCACCGTAAGCGCGGTCAATCAGGCCACTGGGGTAGCCGCCAACTGCTGCAGATACAGGTCCGTCATAGGCAGCCACTACCATCGGGTCGGCATTGTGTACCGCGATACCGATGAAGTTGTCGTAGTTCTCCGTCAGAAAATCCATCATAACGGCGCCGCGGGGGCACCACTGGCACCAGGTGCCCGTGGCTTCTTCGCCGATAACTTTCCGGCCGGCAACAGGCGTAACACCTTCAACAGAAGCGT
This sequence comes from Lewinellaceae bacterium, assembly GCA_016712415.1. GTDB lineage: Bacteria > Bacteroidota > Bacteroidia > Chitinophagales > Saprospiraceae > M3007. The sequence goes on from JADJRC010000047.1 coordinate 51,105, forward strand.
TGTCTACGTTGTCGGAAGGATCGCCGTCGTCGCCTGCTCCGTTGATATTATTGATGGTAACCTGAACGTCATTTACACCTGCAGCTACAGTATAAGGCAGTTCGAAGTCATAACTTTCGTCGAAAGGCATGTCGACCGTAACCGTCTCGGTTGTAGTAGTCGTACCGTTAGATACCTGGATGTCGAAGGAAGTCACATTGACAAAACCGGGGTTGTTTACCGTACCGGTCAGGTACATTTCACCGCCCGTCCAGAACTTGGCGTACTCAAAGTACGTCGGAACTGCGTCAATGTAACGGCTGAGGCCTACAGCAGCAACGTTTGTTTTTATCACGTCGTCCGGGATAACCAGTTTGACATTGTCGATTGCTGCACCATAGAGCCAACCGCCATTGTCGGAGTACTTCAGTGCGAACAGTACGTCAGTCATGCCTGCGTAGTCGGTCACCTCAAAGCCGGAAGGATTTACCCAAAAGGGGCGGCCCTTGATAGCTTTGAGCGGTAGCCAGTTGGCGCCGCCGTCAGTAGAAGCAAAACCATCCAGATTTTCGATAACACCCTGATAAGACAGTTTGGCAAAAAACAGGTCGTAGATCAGGAAGAGTTTCTCGCCGGCCTGAGCAGTCAGATCGAAAGGAGGCAGGATAACGAGATCGTTCAGTTTGTTGCAGTTGCACTTGTCGTCGTTCGTTCCGAGCATATTACCGGAGCCGTTGTTAGGAATCGGAAAAGAAGTGGACGAAAGTGCAGTGTTTGTGCCGACTTTCCAACCGCCATCCGTAGCGGCAGTTTGTTGCGTCCAACCTGCCGGAAGCGTCGCACCGGACTCAAAGTCTTCTGACCAGATAACTGTTTGTGCGTTGAGTGCCGTGGCAAATACAACCATGGCAACTGCAAAAAGTAGTTTTTTCAACATAAGGCAGTAATTTAATTGAAATTTTGAATTGATGGGGCAAATCTACCTATACCATTGAGTTCTTTAGAATTTTTAGATAAAAATATCTTGAATGGATAGGAATAGCATCTTTGCTGGTTTGCGATAAAAAACTGCATGGAACTTAGCGTGCCCGGAATTGTTTGTAGGGCTGTATTTTTGCCACACATTATAGTTTTACCGAACGCCCATGCATTTCGAGCCTAAAGACGTTTTCCGAAAACTGGAATTTGACAAGATAACAGACCTGCTTGTAAAGGAGGCGCTTACCCCAATGGCCGCGGAGTTGCTGGGGCAGCTGTCGCCGTATACCGATTTTCCCGTCATCCAGCGCGAATTGAAAGAGACCAGGGAGTTCAAATTAATCCTGGAAAAAAACGACCGGATTCCACTCGCGTCCTTTCCCGACATCCGGTACGACCTTAAAATGCTCGAAAAGGAAGGCTATACGCTCCAGGCCGAATCCTTTCAGGGCATCCTGCTCATCCTGACCATCGCACGCGATATTTTCCGCTTTTTTGCAGCCGGGCCAAAGAAGGAAATTTACCTCAACCTCTATGAACTGGTACGCCCGCTTTCTCTTGACGAGGGCCTGATCAAAGCCATCATGGCGGTGTTTGATGAAAAGGGCGATATACGGCCCGATGCATCGCCCGAACTGATGCGTATTCGCCGGGAAACCCAGCAAAAAATCAGGGAACTGGATACCCGGTTCCGGCAGATCATCCAGGAATACCGCGCCAAAGGCTGGCTGTCGGACACCCCGGAGAGTTTCCGGAACCACCGGCGTGTGCTCTCCGTACCTGCCGAGCACAAGCGCAAGATCAAGGGGATCATCCACGACGAGTCAGACACCGGACGCACCGCATTTATTGAGCCTGAAGCGGTAACGGAGATCAATAATGATTTATTCGATCTGGAACAGGAGGAGCGCAGGGAGATATTCCGCATCCTCCGCAACCTGAGCGATACCATCCGGCCGTATGCCCCGCTGATCGGCGATTATGTTGAAATGCTGATCCGCTTCGACTTTATTCAGGCCAAAGCGCGGCTGGCCCTTTCCATGCGCGCCAACATGCCGTTGCTGCAGGAGAAACCCGTTATCAGCATAAAAAAAGGCTACCACCCCCTCTTGTACCTCAAAAACAAGCCCCTGGGCCGGAAAACAGTCCCGTTTGAACTGAAACTGGATGCCGAAAACCATATGCTTATCCTTTCCGGCCCGAATGCCGGCGGCAAGTCTGTTGCCATGAAATCGGTTGGCCTGTTGCAATTGATGGTCCAAAGCGGTTTGCTGATCCCGGTGCACGAATTGAGCGAGTTCGGGGTGTTCCGGCAAGTATTCGCCGATATCGGCGACCAGCAAAGCCTCGACGACGACCTGTCTACTTATTCTTCGCGCCTACAGAATGCCCGGTTGTTTATCCAGAAGGCTACTCCCCAGACGCTGGTGTTGATCGACGAGATGGGCAGCGGCACAGACCCCAAGCCGGGAGGCGCCATCGCTGAAGCCATACTCAGGCAGTTGCACCGCAAAGGCGTTTATGCCGTAATTACGACCCACTATTCAAACCTTAAGGTTTTCGCCTTTCGCAATCCCGGCATCTTGAATGCCAATATGTATTTCGACAAGGATACGCTTTCTCCGACTTACGAACTCAAGGTGGGGCGTCCGGGCAGCAGTTATGCTTTTGAAATTGCGGAAAAAAGCGGGTTGCCCAGGGATATCATCGGCTATGCACGCAACCGGACCGGACCGGAGACGGCAGTTGACGACATCCTGATCGAACTGCAGCGCGAAAAGCAGGAACTGGTAGAAAAACTGCTCTCGGTCACCGAAAAGGAACAATCCCTGGAGCGATTGATTAAAACCTATGATTCCATGCACCAGGACCTGGATGTCCGGCGCAAACGGCTCAAACTCGATCAAAAAGAGTTCGAATTGCGACAAAGCGCCAACACCAGCCGGGAAGTGGACAAGCTGATCCGGCAACTCAAGGAGGAAAAAAACATTGAACGCGCAAAGGAAGTATCCGCCAAACTCAAGGTGGAGCGCAGCGAAAAAGCCCGTCAGGTTGATGAGGTGAACGCAGAGGTCGTTCGGCTCGAAGAACAAAGCGCACCGCAGGCCTCCAGCCGGCCCCTGGCGGAAGGCGACTACGCCCGGCTGCGTTCAGGGGGAGCCACCGGGCGAATAGACGAAATCAAAGGACAAAAAGCCATGCTGACGATGGGCGGTATTCGTATCACCGTGCCGCTCAGAGATCTTTTGCCCGCAGCTGAGCCAATCAGGCAGACTGCCCACGTCACGGCAACGGATCTCCAGTATGTCGCAGGTTTTGATGCCAAAATTGACCTGCGCGGCATGAGCAAGGATGAAGCCATGATGGTCCTGGAAAAATTTGTGGATAATGCGCTGCTTTCCAACGCCTCAAGCCTGCGTATCCTGCATGGAAAGGGTGATGGTATCCTGCGCAAGGTCGTTCGGCAGAAACTGCGGGAGTACGGCGGCAACATCTCCAATGTTTTTCACCCGGAGCAAGACGGCGGGGGTGAAGGCGTGACGATAGTGGAGCTGATGTAACCCTACTTTGGCTGTTCCCAGAGTTCAATTTTATTCCCCTCCGGGTCGAGCAGCCAGGCGAATTTCCCGAATTCCTCTTTAAGCGGCTCACCGATCAAAGGCACGCCTTCTGTGCGCAGTGCTGCGACCAGCGCGTCCAGATCGTCTACCCTGAAGTTGATCATAAAAGGGGATTCGGATGGATCGAAATAATCGGTTCCGGATTTAAAGAAACTCAGGACCGAATAGGCCGCCGGGTGCGGATCGTCGCCGAAATTGAATTGGGCTCCCCAACTTTCTACGTTGATTCCCAGATGTTTGGCATACCAGGCCCTGGTATTTTCACAGTCGCGACATTTTAAAAAAATGCCGCCGAGACCGATAACACGTTTCATATCTTATTTTTTGTTTGATTTTTGTTCGCCCAAAAGTAAATAATTTATCAAAAAAAACATTTTGTTTGTTAAAAAAATTACCTTTTTCGGCTGCGTTAACAATTTCAAAAGCCTGTTAGGCTCAAAATTCAACTTTTCTATCTTTGCCCGGCCTCTATGGAGAAAACGCTTGAACAATTCCGCTCGGTCGCCGGCAGATGCCGCGACCTTTTCCTGAAAAAAACAGCCGACTACGGTACGGCCTGGCGGATACTTCGGCCGGCCAGTATCACCGATCAGTTGTATATCAAGGCCTTGCGGATCCGGAGTATTGAAGAAAAAGGTGTGCAGAAAGTGGCCGACAGCGTGGAATCGGAGTTTGTCGGGCTTGTAAACTACAGTGTGCTCGCCCTGATCCAACTGGAGTTGCCGGAGGATGCGCCGCTTGACCTCGACACCGGCCGTGTCGCCGCCCTCTTCGATCAGCACATCGAGGAGAACCTGCGGCTGCTGCAATCCAAAAACCACGATTACGGCGAAGCCTGGCGGCTGATGCGCGTCAGTAGTATGACGGATTTGATCCTTCAAAAGCTGCTGCGCATCAAACAAATAGAAGACAACGCAGGACAAACGCTGGTTTCGGAAGGGCTGGAGGCCAATTTCCGTGACATCATCAACTACGCCGTCTTCGCCCTGATCAGGCTCGGTGAATCGAAAACTGATTAAACGCCTATACCCGGCCCCTGTTTATACTGCTTTCATACTCAATCAACAACAAAGAACAATATCCATCACATGACGTCTCTTCCCACACTGATTATTTCCTTCGCCATTATCGGTGCTGTGTTTACAGCCCTGACCGTTTGGGCTAAAAAACACCGCAATGTATTCTGGACCTTTCTGCAGCACTTCTGCGGGGTCTGGTTTGTTTTTTCAGGTATGGTGAAAGCCGTTGACCCTATCGGAACGGCGTACAAAATGGAAGACTACTTTGTTGCCTTCGAGCAGACATTCGCCGGGTTAACCAATGTATTTGCAGGTCTGGCCCCTTTGTTTCCCTGGTTGGCCAAATCGAGTGAAGGGTTTTCGATAGTCATGATCGTGCTGGAAATTGCGCTTGGTGTGATGCTAATGACAGGGTATCACCGAAAATGGACGGTCTGGCTTTTTTTCCTGATCGTATTTTTCTTTACCATTCTCACCGGCTTTACATATCTCACGGGTTTTGTTCCTACGGAGGCCAATTTTTTTGATTTTGCCAAATGGGGCCCATACGTCAAAACCCAGATGCGGGTAACCGATTGCGGCTGCTTCGGCGATTTTATCAAGCTTGACCCAAAAATCTCTTTCTTCAAGGATTTGGGTTTGATGGTTCCTGCCCTGCTCTTTTTGGTTCGTTCCCGAAACATGCACCAGTTATGGACGGCCCGCACGCGCAACATCATTGTAGGCGCCACTGCCGCATTGTCGCTGATCTGCTGCATTCAGAATACCTATTGGGGGCTTCCCATGGTTGATTTCCGGCCATTTAAAGTGGGCGCCGATGTCCGCGAGCGCAAGGCGCTTGAATCCGAGGCAAAAGTCGATATACTCGGCTGGGTACTTCGGAACGACAGCCTGGACAGGACGGTCACCTACATGGAACCCAAGCCCAACGGCTATACCTACGCCAAGGAGTATCCCAAAAGCCAGGGCTGGACCGTAAAGGACCAGATTCAGACAGACCTTTATGTGGAGGTAGACGGCAAAAAAATTCCGGTAACAAAAACCAAGGTCAGCGAATTCGCAGTAGAAGACGGCGAAAACGGCGAGATCACCGACGATCTTCTGGAGGAGCCGGGCTACAGCCTGATGATTATAGCGTACAAACTTAAAGGTCGGCAACAGATGGAAACGGTCGTTACCCAGGACACTGTATGGGCTACCGACACCATTGTGGTGCGCAAGGATTCTATCCGACTGCAACGGAGGGTAGCTTCTGTCGACTCCAGAACCGAAGAACGCCAGGTGTTTATTCCGGATGCCGACTATGCGGAAAAGTTCAGCAAGGAGATCAACCCGCTGGCTGAGGCAGCCATGAAGGCAGGCTGGAAAGTGTATGCCATCACGACATACGGCGATGCGGAACCGGCAGTCGATCTGGCCAAACGCACCGGGGCAACCTATCCTTTCTACAGGGCGGACGACAAACTATTGAAAACGATCATACGGGCCAATCCTGGAGTTGTGGTATGGAAAAACGGCACAGTGGTCGATATGTACCACCACAGGCATATTCCCGGCTTTGATGTATTGGGCGGGAAGTGGAAATAACGAAAAACTGATGGCCAAAAGAACACCTTTTCCCGGCAAAACATCTTCCACACAGGCAGGTTCGTCGACCAAAACGGCTGCGCGAACGCCGGTTTCATTCGAGATGATCCCGGAGTTTTTTCTGCAAAGGGGCCTGATTGCCCTGCTTTTGTTTGCGCTGGCGTTTTCGGTTTACCTGAACACCCTGCACCACGGTTTTACGCTTGACGACGAGGCCGTCATCACCGGCAATACCTATACAAAGGCAGGCATGGGGGGGATAGCGGATATTTTTTCCCACGATTCATTCCAGGGGTTTCTGCATTCGGAATCGGAAAACAGCGTCGTAGCCGGGGGGCGATACCGCCCGCTTTCCGTAGCGATGTTTGCCATTGTCTGGCAACTTTTTGGCGATAATCCGTTGGCTTTTCACCTGCTCACGGTATTGTTGTACGCCTTAACCTGCGTGGTACTGTACCAGACCCTGTGGTTGCTTTTCAAGGAACGCCTGGGTGCGCAATACAGCGCGATCCTCACCTTTTTTGCCGCCCTGATTTTTTTGCTGCATCCGGTCCACACTGAAGTGGTGGCCAATGTAAAGGGCTGCGACGAGATTTTGTCCCTGCTGTTCAGTCTGCTGAGTCTATACTGCGTGTTGCGCCTGATTGATACCAGTAAAGCCACCTGGCAAGCTGCGGCCGGCGCCTGCTTCTTTGCGGCCTGCCTTTCCAAGGAGAATGCCGCAACGTTTCTGTTGATTATTCCGCTTGCCGTTTACTATTTCAGAAACCCCGGCAATGACACCCTGAAAAGCAGCGCCCGCCGGCTTGCCGGACTTATGACGCCTTTGCTGGTTGCCTTCGCGGTATTTTTGTCATTCGCGGCATGGTAATCAACTGGCAAATTGGCGACGGTACATCGCTGAGCCTTATGAACAATCCTTTTGTCAAGGCATCGGGTAACAAATGGGTACCCTTCAGCCTGGGAGAGAAAATGGCAACCATTTTTTACACCCTTGGGCGCTATGTAAAACTGTTGTTTTTCCCCCACCCGCTTACCCACGATTATTACCCCCGTCATATCGGAATCATGACTTTTTCGAAAATGGGGTCGATGTTCAGTCTGGTACTTTACATCGTACTGGCTATCATGGCGGCCGGCGGGTTCCAAAAGCGGAATCTTTTGTCTTTCGGCATCCTGTTTTTCCTGATTGCGTTGAGTATTGTTTCCAATATTTTCTTTCCGGTCGGTACCAATATGAGCGAACGGTTCCTGTTTATGCCGTCGGTCGGCTTTTCGATTGTGGCAGGCTACTTGTTGGTCCGGCTGGTTCAGCGCGAAGCAACATGGAAAGGCCTGACGATTCCGCTTGTGGTACTCGCCGTAGTCAGCATGCTGTTTATGTTCAAAACGACCATGCGCAACCGCGATTGGGTATCCAACGATGTGCTGTTCTTCAAAGACGTGGAAGTCAGTCAGAACAGCGCCAAAATACTCACCTCCTGTGGCGCGTCGCTGTATAGCCAGTCTTTGAATCTTGCGGATGCGGGACAACGGGGAGAAGTGGTCGGCCAGGCCATTTCCTATTTCAACAAGGCCATAAACGTATATCCCAACCATGTGCCCGCCATCTTCTACCGGGGGCTTTGTTATTAATATCTGCAAAACCACGAAGAGGCGGTCCGCAACTATGCTGCCGTGACCAGGATAAGCCCGAATTATCCGGTTCGGGTCAACCTGGCCAGGGCGCTGAAGGAAAGCGCAAAGCAATACCTGTCGCAAAACCGCAGGGAAACGGCACTTGAGTTTCTGACCCAGTCGTGGGAGGAAAACAACAAAGATGTGGAAACGGCCTGGTTGCTCGGACAAACAGCCCTGGAGGGCAAACGTCCCGATCAGGCTGCCACCTGGCTGGAAAGGGCGATTGCGCTGGATCCGGCCGATGCCCGCTACCTGAGTGCGCTGAGTACGGCATATCGCGAACTGGGCGACATGCCCAAGTCCGAAATGTTCAGGCAAAAGGCACTTGATACCTCCGAAAAGTGAAAATAGCAGGAATTCAGAGCCGGTTTTTATCAATCATTTCCAGCAGGTCGTCCCGGTAGTTTTTTCCGATGGGAAGAAGTTTGGGTTTGTCTTTTTCCTGAACTTCAACCATGTTGCCCTCAATGGCGGTGATTTTGTCCATCGCCACAATATAAGAGCGGTGTATCCGCTTGAAACGGCCGTTGGGCAAGCGATCCTCCAGACTTTTCATGGTTTGCAGGGTGATTACCCTGCCATGCATGAGCCGGATGATGACATAGTCTTTCAGTCCTTCAATATAGATGATGTCGTCAAAATTGACCTTGACGAGTTTCTTGTCGGCCTTTACAAAAAAGAACTCCTGATCCTCGGCAGCATGGCCGGGCACGCCATCCCGGTGCGTCATTTCCGCATGTTCCACAGCTTTATTGACCGCCTTGACAAACCGTTCCAGCGAAATGGGTTTGAGCAGGTAGTCGAGTGCATTCAGGTCAAACCCCTGAATGGCATAATTGGGATATGCGGTAGTGAAGACGACCATTGGGGGCTTTGAAAGCGTTTTGACAAAATCAATGCCCGTAAGCTGTGGCATTTGAATGTCCAGAAACATCAGGTCAATGTCGTTGGATTTCAGCGCGTCATTCGCTTCCAGTGCATTGCTGCAGCGTTTTACGAGTTGCAGTTCGGTCATCTGTCCGATGTATGTTTCGAGTACATCAAGGGCCAGCGGTTCGTCGTCTACAATGAGGACTTTTAACATGGTGGAAGGGTTTCAGTTTTGTATCAGGTCAAATAGTATAGATGGACTAAGGTAGGATGTCCTGCGAGAAAAGGCAAAGGATTTTTGCCGGGAATATTCAGAATCTGAAAATTAGGTCATTCTGAGGTGCAGGGTCACCGCATAGCGATGCGGTTCATCCTGTACGGTAAGGGTGTGGTTTTCGGGATACAGCAACTCCAGTCGCTGGCGCACATTCGTCAGGCCTATTCCCCCGCTGCGCGGGTGATTCTGACGCGGAATGCGCTCTACTTTGCTGTTTTCGATAAAAAATTCCATGTCTTCGCCCGAGACGCTCAGCCGTAAGCGCACAAAACCGCCGCCCTGCACGTGGTGATTGAGGCCGTGTTTAAAACTGTTTTCCAGAAAAGGCACGAAAAGCAGGGGAGCCACCATTTGTTCGCTGATATGGCCCTGCGTGGTAAACCGGATATCTGCTTCTTTGGGCTGACGCAGGCGCTCAAGGTCGAGGTAGTTGTGAATATACTGGATCTCCTTGCTGAGCAGCACCCGCCGTTCGTTGCACTCGTAGAGCATATAACGCATGATCTCCGAGAGTTTAAGGACGATATCCGGCGCCTTGTCGCTTTTCTTGAGCGTCAGGGCGTACAGATTGTTCAGGGTATTGAACAAAAAGTGGGGGTTGATCTGGCTTTTCAGAAAGCGCAGTTCGGATTGCATGGTTTGGGTGAGCAGGGTTTGTTTCTCCGTCTGATACCGCCACCAATCCATAATAACGCGGAGCACGGTAGCAAGAATGACGACAAACAGGTTGCCCAGGAACACCCAGAGTTGCGAGCCTACCAGTTTTGCCTGGTAAACGGGTTCGTTGTAAAATTTAAGATAGAAAAAAAGAACCTCAATTGGCGTGACGATAGCGCAGGCGCCCAGAACAAGTCCGAAATAAACAAACGCGTGCCGGGCAAGGTAGTTCGGGATCAGGTAAAACAGGTTGAGGTAGACAAGAAAGGCATAGAAAAACAACTGGATCAGTTCGTTGGACAAAGCAAACCACATATCCATGCCTTTTTCATGGTCTGTCCAGAGCATCAGGCCAAACAGGGCCACCCAGAACAATCCGTGGTAGACGGGGCGCCTGTTTATAAAACGGTAAATATTGTCGAGTACGCGCCTGGTCTTCATGCGTTTATTGTCATCAGTACATATTGCAGGCCCTTCGGCACAAAGCAACAGCAAATGAACCGCACCTTGGCCGGTTTGGTGTATCTTTTTAGATTAAACACAGGCCTGCAAGGATAAAGCGCTTGTTTGCAGTCTGTCAACTTTCCCCTTACCTTTGCAGCCGCAAAAGACAAAGAAGGGATTATCAATGGTTTACATTACCCGAATCGAACGATTCAACGCGGCCCACAAACTGTGGGTGGACAGCTGGACCCCGGAACAAAATCTTGAGGTTTTTGGCAAGTGTTCCAATAAAAACTGGCACGGTCACAACTACACCCTGCACGTAACGGTGAAAGGACAACCCGACCCTTTGACAGGATTCATCATCGATGTAAAAAAACTCAGCCTGATCATCAAAGACCAGGTGACGGATCACCTGGACCACAGCAATTTGAACCTGGACGTGGATTTTATTCCAAAGGGCATGCAACCAACAACCGAGAACCTTGTTATGCTCATCTGGCAACGCCTGGATAAAGCCCTGGAAGCATATCCCTGCAACCTCCACGCCATCAAATTATGGGAAACAGAAACGATTTATGCTGAGTATTACGGCGAATGATCGTTGACCCTCCGAAGTATTGATCGTCGATGGCCACGCTTTCCGCTTGCGGCAAGCAAATAATATGACCATCATAAAATTAACGAAGCAATGGCTTATAAAAAGACCGATCACTACGACGAAGGTCTTACTGACCGCCTTAAATCCACATTCCAGCATATACTGACCGGCCTGGGGGAAGATACGTCGCGGGAAGGCATAGCCAGGACGCCGGAGCGGGCCGCCAAGGCGATACAGTTTCTCACCCAGGGCTACAAGCAGGATGCTGCGGCGATATTGCGTTCGGCAATGTTCAAGGAGGATTACAGCGAAATGGTGCTGGTAAAAGATATCGAGGTGTATTCCCTTTGCGAGCACCATATGTTGCCTTTCTTTGGAAAAGCGCATATTGCCTATATTCCGAACGGTCATATTGTCGGCCTGAGTAAAATTCCACGGGTGGTTGATGTATATGCCCGACGCCTGCAGGTGCAGGAGCGGTTAACACTCGAAATTCGCGACATCATTTACGAAACGCTGCAACCGCTCGGCGTGGCAGTCGTGATTGAAGCGCGGCACATGTGTATGATGATGCGCGGCGTGCAGAAACAGAACAGCGTCACCACTACCTCCGCTTTTGTCGGAGAGTTCATCAAATCGGAAACCAGGGGCGAGTTTTTGCGGCTGATTGGCGCCAAACTCCATTAACCGGCGCGATATTTTGAATTCTTGGCGGAAATCAGGTTCTTCGCACAGCTTTTTCCCTTACGTGCGAACCATTCTTCAACTTTTCCTTTTCCTGCTCTGCGCTGTAGCCATGACCTGGTCGGTGCAAAACGATCCTTTTTTTGGGACTGTGTTCAACTCGGATCCAAACATGCGCATCATTTTTACCTGAACGGATTGCGCTGGACGCCCCTGCCGCCGGAAATTGACAGTGGGCATCCGCCTGTTTTCGGCTAGTACCTGGCATTCATTTGGAGTGTATTTGGAAAAACGCTCCAGGTCAGCCATTGGGCCATGCTCCCGTTTATTTTGTTGAATACAGGGCTTCTGTTCCGGCTTGGTCAGTTGCTTGGAGGCATCCGGTTTGGATATTGGTTAATGCCGTTGGCCCTGCTCGACCCGGTTATGGCAGGCCAACACATCCTCGTGGGTCCCGATACCGTTTTGGTTGCTTTTTTCCTGCTGGCAACACTGGGGATTCTGGAACAGCGAAAAATACTGCTCCTTCTGGGAGTGTTCGGACTTTGCGTCGTCAGTATGCGCGGTATGATGACAGCCGGTGCAATATTCCTCTGGCAAATGCTCATTTCCGGGAAATCATGGGCGACCTGGTTGAAGCAAAAGGATGTTGCGGCGCTGTTTTCAGCGTTTGTACGCCTGTCGATCCCTTTTTTGCCCGGATTCCTGTTTGCAGGGTGGTTTTTATGGTGGCACTGGTCGACAACCGGCTGGATCGGATATCACCCTGGTTCTCCCTGGGCGCCGACTTTTGAAAGGGCCGATACAGGGCAATTGCTGCGCAATATCCTGATCGTTGGCTGGCGATGGCTTGATTTCGGGCGTGTGTTTGTGTGGTTGGCGCTGTTTGGATTGATAGGAAAATCAGTATTGTCCAAACAAAACCCGCTAAGGGACGATATCGTTTTCAGAAATCTCCTGCTGTTGCTGCTTTGTCTGGCGGTCTTCCTCACCCCCTCCTCTGTCCTGCTGAAAAATGTATCCGCCCACCGGTACGTGTTGCCCGGCTTCCTGGCGCTCAGTTTCCTGACTTTCCGGCTGCTGGCTACCGCTTCGATGAGTGCGCGCAACCGCGTGATTATCACTGTTTTTCTGGTGATCGCACTCGCCTTCGGCAACCGCTGGATCTACCCGCGCGGCATTGCGATGGGTTGGGATGCCACACTGGCGCACCTGCCTTATCACGACCTTCGAAAAGAAGCCCTGAAGTACCTGGATCGGGAAAACATTGACTTTCAAACCGTCGGATCTGCGTTCCCCAATCTTAATACCGGCGAAAACCTGCTGTTGAACGGCGACGAACGCCGTTTTGCGGACAAGGACTACGCCACAAACCAGTTTGTATTTGCATCCAATATCTTTAATGATTTTTCGGAGGCGGACTATGTCATCTTGAACAAGGGCTGGGTCCTGATGAAACGACTTGAAAAGGCGGGGGTGTGGATCGAGATTTACAGGCGGAAGGAATGACCAAACTGCCCGAAAATTGTTATAAAGAGAAAACGAACCATGAAATATTCCATCCTTTATTCGATTTTGACGGTCATGTTGACGCTTTGGGGCTCCTGCACCTCCAAATCCGTGAATTCAGAAGCAGAGAGGAAGCGGCCCGTACCTGCGCTTGTTTCGGCGCCGCTCGGGGAGGGGTTTAAGGATTACTGGTACCAGGGCAAGGCCGAACTCAGCACCTACACCGTTGAACAGGAGCGCTATGGCGAAATGCGCAGTGCAGAGCAGGTCAATATTTTTGTTACGGAGGATTTTTCGGCGTCGAAACAGGTCAAACTGGATGATCCGGGCAAGGCAGGGGCAGACCGGGTGCCGGTATTAAAACTCAACGCGCTTCGCCGCTTCCACACCGGGATTTATGACTACACACTGATGCAATCTGTTTTTACCCCTGTCGACGGGAAACCATCCCTGAAAGCGACCTACAGTGTGATCGACTGGTGCGGCCAGGTATTCAGTCAGTTCAACCGTCGAGAAAACGGCTATCAGGCAAGGCTGTTCTCCTATTTTGAAAGCGAGGGCGACCCGGATGTTCGCCTGGAGCATGCCATGCTGGAGGACGAACTTTGGACGCGGCTGCGGATAAACCCTGCTACCCTGCCGACCGGCAAGGTTACCTTGATTCCTTCACCCTTTTTCTTTCGTTTCCGGCATATTCCCTATCAGAAATACGATGCAGATGTGACTGTAAACACAACTGGAAAGGAGAGTGATCTTCTGGTGACTTACTCAACCGTTCCGCGCAGTCTGTCCATACGGTACGAAACGGCGTTTCCGCACCGGATACTCGGTTGGGAAGAAACAGACAACGGACGTGTATTGAGCAAGGGCGTTTTAAAATCGAGCATTATGACAGATTATTGGTCGCGTCATGATAATGCATCAGAAAACCTTCGCGATTCGTTAAAGTTGGTGTTTTGAAACCGTTAATTTTGTCCTCCGAAAAATATTTGGACAGTATAGGGCTTTTAGCCCCTAATGTTTGGGTAATATATCACAATGGCAATGCATCTTTTTTTTCCATGCCGGAAAAAATCTAAATTGCCGCGTCAACGTTCAATACGCTTAATCGTCTAAGCCCTATTCAGTTTATGCAAATTATTGTCCGTACTCTGCTCCCCATCTTAACCGCCTTCACTTTTTGCATCTCTCTCGGGGCGCAGGACTGTTCAAAGGCAGTAGTAGAAAACAAAAAAATCTCCGGAATCCAAATTGCCCGTTCGTCGTCGCTCACCATTGTCGTTCGCGGAAGTTACAACTACGCGATTGAGTTTTTCACCGATGAAAAGGGCATATTTGCCAGGATGACCTCGGTTGGCGGTATTGAATTCAATCAGGATGACCAGGTCGTTTTTGTAGATGCCGGCGGTCGTGAGCAGGCGTATAAGTTTATCGGAATGGATGAAGTTGTACCTGCTGCCGTTCCAACGCACCGGAACAACCTCCGGCTCGACCTCGACGCCCTGGAGTGGCTATCGGGCGCTACCATCAGCGGTGTGAATTTTGTAAACTTTGTCGACCGGCAGAAATACAAGTTTACAATCAACCCTAACCGACAGTCGGAGTTTAAAACACTGGCCAGTTGTTTCAATGCCCTGATCGAGCGCGACGCGGTAAAAGACACGCCCGGTGCAGCCGTTACCCTCCCCGGCAAATCGAACGAAGCCACCGGCACAAAAGGCGCCAAGCCTGCCGGAGGGGCTAATAAAAATGCCGCAAGCGGAGGCGCCGTAAGCGATAATGAAGTAACCAACCTGCGTGCCGAACTTGAAAAAACCAAAGACAACCTGCGCAAGGAAATCCAGGCTGAAAAGGAACGGGCCGATGCTATCAAAGCGCAGCTGCAACAGGAAGTAGCGGCTGCCCGCGATGCTGCAAACCAGAAAAAACTGGAATATGCGAATGAAGTGCTCGAAGCGCGCAAGAGCAGCCTGGCGGAAATAGAAAAAGCCAAGGCGGATGCTCAGGCCATCATTTCACAAAATCGCTCCAAAGCCGACTCGGCCGTTTCCAAAATAACGCTGAGCGTGGATGAGGCACGACGTCAGGCTGGAGAGGAGATACAGAAGGCGCGATTGGCTTCGGCTGAGGAGGTGAAAAAGGCGCGCGAAAATGCGGCGCATGAAATTGCCAATATCAAGGAGCGACTCGATCAGGCCAAATTGCAGTACAGCGATGAGATCGCTACCGCACGCTCCAATGCCGACGAGGAACTCAAACGTATCCGGGATGAAAACGCGCGTGTTGTAGCCGAAGCCAGGGAACGCGCCAAACTGGAGCAGAACAAAACCACGGAAGATGTGGTCTCCACCAAAAAATCAGCGGCAGATCAAATCCTCAAGGCTCGGGAAGACGCCGCCAACGAAATTGCCAATATCCGGGAAAACTCGGTCATGGAAAAGCAACGACTGGCTACAGAACTAGCCGAAAGTCGCCGCAAAGCCGCAGAGGAAAGGGCTTTGGTTCAACAAAACAGCACTTCCGAAATAGCCGAAATACGTGAAAACGTGGCTAAACAGAGGGAGGCCAGTGCGTTGGAGGTTGCAGAATCCAAGAAGCGCGCTGCCGAAGAGATTGAGCGCACCCGCAATGAAGTAGTCGATCAGCAGGAAAAGGCAAAGGCGGAAAAAGCGGAGATAGCCAAACAAGTGATAGAGAGCAAACAAAAAGCCGCCCAAACCGTCCAACAGGTGCAGGAAGAAGCGACGCAAGCCATCGCCGACGTTCAGGCACGTGCCAAGAGCCAGCGCGACTCTATCGCTGCGCAGGTTTTGGTTTCCCGGAAAAAGGCGGAGGAAGAAATTGCCCGTATCCAGGAGGAACTCGCCAAATCCATCGCTGCCGCCAAAGAACAGGAAACCAAGATCAAGCAACAAAGCGCTGAAGAAGTGCTCGCAGCCCGCGAACGCAGCCAGCAGGAGGTCGTCAGGGCCCAGGAAGAAGCGCGTTCCAAGGTGCTGGATGCCAACTCCAAAGCGGATGTAGCCCAGAAACTATATGCCGACGAGGTGGCCAACTCCAAAATGACAGCCGACGAACGCATCAAACAAATCCAGGCCGAGGCCGCCAATGCGGTAATTGAGGCCAAGAAAAAGCAACAGGAAACCGTAAGCGCCAGTTCGCAGGAGGTCGTCGCCTCGCGGGAAAAAGCCGCCGCCGAAATAGCGGCCGCCCGCGAAAATGCGGCAAAAGAGGTCGCTGCTGCGCGCGAGGCACAGGTACGTGCGCAACAGGAGAGCGCCAACGCCGTAGCGGAAGCCAAAAGGCAAAGTTCCCAGGCTATCCTGAGCATCAAAACGGCAGAGGCCGATAGCGTACGCATCGCACGGGAGGCCAGTTCGCGGGAAAGGCAACGGCTCGCCAACGATGTCGCCGCCGCACGCGAAAAAGCAGCATCGGAAATCGCTGCGGCCAACCAGCAGGCCGCCAATGATGTGAAGGCTGCGCGCGAAAACGCCGCCCGGGAAAAACAACTCAGCGCTGAAACCGTGGGCAAGGCCAAGCAGGATGCCGCAGACCAGGTCGCAGCAGCCCGCGAAAATGCCGCAAAGGAAGTGGCGGCAGCCAAACAACAGGCTATTGAAACGATTGCCCTCGCCAGGAAAGAAGCCGACGATAAAAAAGCAGGATTTGCGAAGGATGTTGCCGATGCCCAGGAACGCGCCCGTAAGGAAATTACGGATACCCGCGCCCAGGCCGCCACGGAAGTGGCCAATGCCCGGCGTGAAGCTGAAGAAAAACGACGTCAATACGCCGAAGAAACCGCTGATGCACGCAAAAAGGCGGCTGAAGAGGTTGGTTTGGCCCAGAAAGAAGCGGCGGAGGCCGTTCAGAAGGCCCGGCAGGAATCGGCTGCAAACATTGCGCAAACCCGGGAGAACGAATCCAAAGCCCTTTCTGATTTGAAGGCCCAGGTCGCAGCCGAAGTGGCCAAAGTGAAAAGCGATGCCGCCCAGGTTGTTGCAGGTGAAAACAAGAAAGCCGAAGACGCCAGACAAATGCAGGCCGTCGAGACTCAAAAACTTGCCCAATTAAGAGAGGAGGTAAAAAAAGCCGAGGAAGACCTGAAAAAACTCAAGGAGGAAGCCGAAAAAGTAAAAAAGAAGGACTGATCCTGCCTGTACCGCCTATGGCATATTCCCCAGTATGATGGATAACGCCTGCGGTATGGAGACATCCTGCTCGATTTTTATAGCCGGGCAAGGGAGCGCCGACAACCAGTGCAGCTCGCTTGCCCGGCTTCTTATATTGCCATCAGCCGTATCATAGGTTGCTGCCCAAAGCAGAAATTTTTCAAAAACAACATGCAGGTCGCCGCCGGGAGCAATCTTTGCCGCGCCATAACGGCTTGTCTCCCGCTGCCGGATACGATCCAGTCTGGTTTCTGCCGGCAACCAGACATAAACCACCAGGTCAAAGTCGGGGATAAGCGCATCCCCCCAGCCACACAAAGCGCCGGAGAGCACCCACTTATCTGTCTGACTCAAATCATTTTGCAACAGGGTGCGGCGGTGCTCAGGATTCCGTTTGCGCCGGTATGGCAGCGCATCGTTGGTGAACCAGTAATAATCGTCTGTATCAAAATGGGTAAAGCCCAGGCGTTCTGCCAGGGCTTTACCTAAAGTTGTGATGCCGGAACCCGGCGCACCAAGAATATGGATATGTTGCCAGGGCTGCATGTCGATCTATTCGCCCTTTCTGAAGCGATAGGAGTACAGGTCTGGTTCGCCGTCGTAATATCCGTCCAGCACGAGGCTGTTATACGCGTTTTTGATGGCATCTATCGCCTCTGCTGCAGAAGAAACACGGTTGCCGTTTACGCTGGAAATCACGAATCCCGGCTGCATGTTGGTATTGTAAATGATGCTTCCCCGTCGGACGCTGGTTACCAGGGCGCCCTGTATCCGCATTTTTTTCTCTTCGTCTTCCGACAGGTCGCGCAATTCCATTCCGAGGTTGTTTTCCAGTTCATCGCCGCGTACCCGGGCAACCGCTATGGAGTTGTTGATATCTTTCAACGTGATCCTGATCCGCGATTTTTTACCGGAACGCCAGTACTCAATGTACACCTTTTCGCCGGGACGCAGCCGCCCGATGTACTCCTGCAATTCAGAAAGCCTTTTGATCCGTGTGCTGTTGAGCCCGATGATAACATCTCCAACTTTCAGCCCGGCATCTTCTGCTGCGCCTTTGAGCATGATCCGGTTGATATATACGCCTTCTGCGTTTGGCAGGCCGATTTCCCGGGCAGTTTCGCTGTCCAGGTCCTGTATGCTTACCCCGAGGTAAGCGCGTTGCACCTGACCGTATTCACGCAGGTCGCGGATGACCTTTTGCACGAGGTTGGAAGGTACAGCAAAGGAATATCCTTCATAACTGCCCGATTCAGTGATGATCGCTGTGTTGATGCCGATCAATTCACCGGCGGTGTTGACCAGCGCTCCGCCGCTGTTGCCGGGATTGACGGCTGCATCGGTCTGGATAAAGGATTCGATGCTTGCCCCGCCGCCCAGAATATTGATATTCCGGCCTTTGGCGCTGATGATGCCTGCCGTTACGGTACTCTCCAGGTTGAACGGGTTGCCTACGGCGAGTACCCACTCGCCGATACGTACGGAATCGCTGTTACCAAAAACGATGAACGGCAGGTTGGCTTCATCAATTTTAAGCAGGGTGATATCTGTGGATGGGTCTGATCCGATTACTTTGGCCTTATATTCACGCTTGTCTGCAAGGGTAACCTTGATATCGGTACTGCGCTCCACTACGTGGTGGTTGGTTACAATGTAACCGTCGGGCGTCATAATTACGCCGGACCCCGAGGAACCGGTGATGGTGCCGCCGCCCCAGATACCGCTACCCGATTCCTGCAGCGCGCGGATATTGACTACCGCGGGCGTCACAATTTCTGCCGATTCGATAAAGTTCGTCGGTGCAGACGATTGAAAGGAATTGGTCGATCGGGCATTGAACAATTTATCGACCAAACCGGTATACCGTACTTCTCCTTCTTCGTTTTCCCAAACGACACGACTGGAGTGTGCGATCCTGCTGTAGATAAAAACAGACAACAGTGAAACCGTACATGAGACGAGTAGAATCAACAGATAATTTTTCATCGAGTGAAACCGGTTATTTTCGTGGGTAAACTGGTGTTAACGAAAACGCAGCCTGTCTGATTTTAGTTTGAAAAGACAAAATCTCTGCCGAAAAGTTGGAAACAAAAGTCGTAAGCCATTCGTTTGCATCCAAAATTAATATATCGAACGTTCAATTAAACGGATCGCAAGCACATATCACATGGAATTCTGGAAATATCAAGGCGCCGGCAATGACTTCATTATGGTCGACCAGCGCAGTCGGCAGTGGCTCAGAAGGGAAAATACGGAACAGATTGCCGCACTTTGCGATCGGCGTTTTGGTATCGGCGCCGATGGGCTGATCCTGCTGGAGCAACATGCCGACTACGATTTTGAGATGATCTATTTCAATGCAGACGGCCGGGAAAGCACCATGTGTGGCAATGGGGGGCGTTGTATTGCGGCATTTGCATACGACAGGGGAATCCTTCGCAACAACAACCACTACCGTTTTCTGGCCATAGACGGGGCGCATGAAGCCTTTGTCCTGTCCCCCGATGATCCGGACCAACAGAATCTTGCCGGGCAAGGATTCTATCATGTAGACTTGAAAATGCAGGACGTCGGGAATATTCAACAGGAAGATGCCGTGTTTATCCTCAACACCGGCTCGCCGCATTATGTGCGCTTTGTAGATGACACAGCGCAGTTGGATATGCGCAGCGAAGGCCGGTCTGTACGTTACTCGGACCGGTTTAAAAAAGAAGGCATCAACGTTAACTTTGTTGCGGTTCTGCCCGGAGAAAGACTGAAAATCAGGACGTATGAGCGCGGAGTGGAAGATGAAACGCTGGCTTGCGGCACAGGCGTAACGGCTGCAGCGCTGGCCTGCGCTGTTTTCAACAAAATGGAGTGTCCTGAAGACGGTGTTTCCGTGGAAGCGCTGGGCGGCGACCTGAAGGTTCGTTATAAACCCGGCGCACGGGCGGGCGAGTTCACTGATATCTGGTTAAAAGGTCCGGCGAAACGGGTGTTCTCGGGTAATATTGACCCGGCTCAACCGCTCACGTTGCGCTTCTAACAAATACATCCAAACAAACACGACATAAATGGTCAGGTTTACATTTTCCGCTTTGTTTTTACTTTTTGCTTTTTCCCTGTTCGCTCAAAAAGATATGCCGGCGGGGGTAGATGAAAAGATAACCGAGGCTCGGGCATCGCTCCTCGCCGCCTTCCTGAACAACGACCAGACCGAGGCCGCCGTCTGGCAGGATTCGCTCATGCTCCTGGAAGACAGCATGCATGTCGGTCTGGTTTGGGATGAACGGTGGCTGCTCTATTACTGGGAAGGCACTTATGGCAATTTGTTTGATGAAATTGTGCGGTTCGACGAGGTGGAGCGACTTGCCCTGAGCAACAAAAAAATGCCCGCGCCAGACAGCCTGTTCACCTGGCTCGATCGCGTTTTGTACGAGCAGCGCTTCAACCTGTACGAGCATATCAGTCGCGGCTTTTTGTCGGAAGAAGAAAAACAGTTTGCCCTGATCGAACTCGATTACTTATTACGACTGAACCAGGTGGAAAAAACCACCGGTGAATGGAACAAGCGTCTGGACGCTTTTGTACGCCTCCATTCCGATTCGCGCTTTAACCCGTACATCCGCGCTAATTTGTACACGGAAGGCCCATCCGCCCCCGTACAGGTGAGAAAAGACCGGGGCTTTACGCTCGATGTGCTGTTTGCCAGCGGCCGCTGGCAGGGAAAGGAGCTGGAAAGAACCCTCCGCTCGCCTTACGGGTTCGATGTTGGGCTTGCATACTGGGTCAGGCGCTGGAATCTCGGGTTGCGGTGTACGTTCGGTTGGCAAAAGTTATCGCAATCAATCTTCCAGGATGGTTTCGAGTGGCCCAAAAACGACCCGAGTGTACTGATCGTCCCCTCTCTGGAAGTGGGTTACGATATTTTCAACAACCGAAGTTTCAGGCTGTTCCCTTCGGCATGTGCCGGTTTCAGTATACTGAAGCCGCCCGGCACCGACGAGCAGGAGGACAACCCGCAGCCGGATTATTACTCCGATTTCTTTTTTGCCCGCGGTTTTCTGGGGGCCGCCTGTACGGCCGATGTAAAACTTAAATATTTTGACGGTTACGACCTGGGAGGCCAGAAAGACAACTCTTATATAAGTGCCCGCATACGCGTTGGATACAACTGGCTGAACTGGGACAACGAAAATCCGCAGTTGCTGGGCAATATGTTTTATTTTGCTGTCGGAATAAACCTGTTCAGCCATACCGTTAAGTAAGCAGCTCAGAACATTTCAGGATATGCCCGATACTTCATTTTCCACAACGCCCTTTGACTGGCTTTCCGATCTTGATCCGGTTTTCGCCGCCCAGGAATCCTGGATGAATGGCAGTTACAACAACCAGGTCATGTTCCACCTGGCATACAAACCGGAGGGTCCATTTTCAATCGCCTGCGGCGCCGGATTGCTTGCCGAGCATGTGCGGCGTTTTCGGTTCTCGTTTGATATAATCAGCCATTTGGGACACATCACCGATGCGCGCGGACGATCCGTTTTTCAGGAAAGTTACCTGAACCATTTGCAGCGATTGCGCCTGAGGGTGCAGGTGAATGTCGCTCCGGAAGGTATGCTGCTGCTGCCCGGCGAGCCGCTGATGATCGTACAGGGCCCGCTGGGCCAGATACAGTTAATGCAAAGCGCCTTTAATCGCCTGGTCTGGGAATCGTCGCATTGGGCAACGATGGCAGCCTACAGCCGCTGGAAAGCGGGGAGATGGAAAGAAGAAGATACCCCCGCAGCACCGGCCTATCCGTTTAATCCGGGCGGCTGGAAAATAAGAGCCTCCTATATCGGCGGCGCTTCAGCAGACGAGATACTGAACAATGTAGGAAAAAGCATGCGGGAGCCTTTCAAGGGAGAAGGCCTGGTCCGAATCGAACAGGCCCCGGGCGAACCCCTGGTCCAGATTCGCCGGCTTTTTAAGAGCAATAAACCCCTGGGCGATGTCTGGCTTACACAGGCCCATGAAGAGGTGGCCAGTGTAAGCAGAACAAAGGCCGTTTTTAAGGATAGCGTGACCGGCAAACCGCGGGAAGTTCAAATGACCCGTTTTCAGAATATCTACCAGCCGGTACTGGTCAAAGGGCATCCGGTGCTGGCCCCGCCACGGCTGGGTTACCTTCGCCAGCGTATGTTGAAACAAACAGAGGCTTTTCACCACGAAAACCTGAAGACCTATCCGCACGGCTGGTATATGTAAGGCAGGAAGGCTTCAACCCGATGAAGCGCCCAATGCTTTTTTATATACGTCCAGACAGCGCTCGCGTGCAAAACGGTGGTCGACTATTGGCGCCGGGTAAGCCGGGGTTCCGAACTCGGGCACCCATTTCCGGATGTATTTGTATTCAGGGTCAAATTTTTTGGTTTGTTCTGCCGGGTTGAATATCCGAAAATACGGTGCGGCATCTGTGCCGCACCCTGCCGCCCATTGCCAGCCGCCGGAATTGCTGGCCAGGTCGAAATCAAGCAGTTTTTGGGCAAAATATGCCTCGCCAAGGCGCCAATCGATCAGCAGGTGTTTGGTCAGGAAACTGGCGACAATCATTCGCACCCGGTTGTGCATATATCCTGTGGCGTTCAATTCCCGCATGCCCGCGTCCACGATGGGGTATCCAGTAAGACCTTGGCGCCACTGGTCAAAATCGCCGGGCGCATCCCGCCATTCAATCCGGTCGTAGGCCGGTTTGAACGCGTGGCCGGCTACATGGGGAAAATGAGCCAGTATCTGGCTGTAGAAATCCCTCCAGATCAATTCGTTGAGATAAGTGGCGTTCAGGGTTTGCGCATGACGGGCTTTTTCACGAATACTTATCGTACCGAAACGAAAATGGACGCCGAGGCGGGAAGTTCCTTCGACGGCAGGGAAATCGCGCGTCTTGTCGTAGTTTTTAATCAGGCCCCTGGTTACAGTCGTGGAGGGAAAAGAAATATCTGCTGGTGCGAAACCCATGGTTTGCAGAGAAGGCAAGGGCAAGGGAGATGTCTTAAAAAATCGGGAAAAATGACCGCCACTGGGATAGGATTTCAGGTAGAACGCAGTGGAACCGTTTTCGTCCGGGGCCGTTTTTTTCGAGTCCAGTTTTTCGAGCCATTTCCTGCTGTAGGGCGTAAAAACCGTGTAGGGCGTCCCGTCGTTTTTCAACACCTCGTCTTTTTCAAAGATCACGTGATCCTTGAAGGTGTGGAACGGGATATTGTTCGATTCGAGCAGTCTGTGCACGGCAGCATCCCGTTCGGTCGCATAGGGCTCGTAATCGCGGTTGGTATACACTGAGGCGACGTTGAATTCCTGCAGGATTTCCGGCCATACATCTTCCGGATTGCCATACCGCACCAGCATGGAGGCTCCCCACGCTTCCAGTTGGCGTTTCATCTCGCTGATATTCTGATGAATAAAATCGACACGCGGATCTTTTTTGTCCTTCAGGTCGTCGAGGATATGCCGGTCGAAAATAAAAAGCGGAAGCACCGGGTGCGGGCCTGTCAGCGCGTGGTACAACCCGGTATTGTCGTCGAGGCGCAGGTCGCGGCGGTGCCAGAAAACAGAAACAGGTGTGGACATGGGTGGCTGGATTGTTTCGCCGGGAAACACCTGCCGGGCAAATAAGGTTGCCGGATGCTCAGCGAATCACCACTTCCTTGATGTATGCCTCTCCCATTTCGTCGTTGATCAGGCTGATAATCTTGTCTTTGGAATAGGAAAGTTCGTGTTTCAGTGGGGCAGAAAGGATGGTGAGGTACAACACGTTTTTGCGGACGGCCACGTTGGAGGTATAGGTCGAGATGGTTTTTCCCATCAGTTTTTCCCACAGCATTTTTACCCTTGTTTCGTCAAGGTGTGGTTTCAACTTAAACTCCTTCAACATGTCCTGCATGGCGTCGTGCAGGTTATTGTCGTTTTTCTTTCTCATCGTCCCGGCTTGTTGTACAGGTGAATGCTGCTGCTTCGGCAAATATAAGACTCCCGCCCGACATCCGCATACTAAACCCATTCCACCCCCTTGCGCAGCCAGCCAAGCGTGGCAGATTCAATGCTTTCGGGCTCGGGTTGATAATTGTATGCCCAATGCGCCACCGGGGGCATGCTCATCAGGATGGACTCCACGCGGCCGTTGGTTTCCAGGCCGAATTTGGTGCCCCGGTCCCAAACGAGGTTAAATTCCACATACCGGCCGCGGCGCAACATCTGCCAGCGTTTCTCCGGTTCGCCCCAGGGGCGGTCGGCTGCCCGGCGCAGCAATTCTGTGTACACCGGCGCAAAGGTTTGCCCAACCGCCAGTACAAAATCAAAAAGATTTTCCTGGGAAAGGCCCGTTTTTTCATCCAGGTAATCAAAAAAAATGCCGCCGATGCCCCTGGTCTCGTTGCGATGACGCAGATAGAAATAATCGTCGGCCTGCTGCTTGAAGTCGGGATAAAAACGCGCGTCGAACCTGTCGCATACAGACTTCAACTGTTCATGAAAAAAACGCGCGTCTTCCGGCACCACATAATGCGGCGTCAGGTCGATGCCGCCGCCAAACCACCAGCGACCGGCGCCGGTTTCGAAATACCGGACATTCATGTGGATGATCGGCGCCATCGGCGAATGTGGATGCAACACGATCGAAACCCCGGTGGCAAAAAAGTCGGTTGGAGGTAGTTGCATGTTCCGGGCAACCATTTCCGGTAGCGGGCCGTGTACGGCGCTGAACATGACGCCCCCTTTCTCCACAACTTTTCCTTCCAGTACCCGGCTCCGCCCTCCCCCACCCTCCGGACGTATCCACTTGTCTTCCAGAAACTTGCCTGTTCCGTCGGCTGCTTCGAGTTGTCGACAGATGTCGTCTTGCAGGGATTGGAACTGTGCTGATATGTATTCTTTGGCGTGCATGACTACTTTTGTTCATTCAACGGAAAGCAAAGGTCTTTTTCCTTTTTAATTACGGAGAATAAAATTGTAAAGGAAATTTTAACTGAGTAACATGAAATTGGCATCGTCCGAATTGATTCTGAATCCTGATGGAAGTATTTACCACCTGAACCTGCATCCGGAGCAGGTTGCTCCGATCATCATCACTGTCGGCGACCCCGACAGGGTATCCAGGGTAAGCCGTTATTTTGATAAAGTGGAACACCGGGTTCAGAAGCGCGAATTCGTGACGCATACCGGCTGGCTGGACAATATGCGCCTGAGCGTTGTATCCACAGGCATAGGAGCAGACAATGTAGATATCGTCATGAATGAACTGGACGCGCTGGTCAACATTGATCTGGATACCCGGCAAGTCAGGAACCCGACCCGGCAACTCACTTTTGTCCGGATCGGTACTTCCGGCGGCATACAGCCAGGTATGGGAACGGACGCTTTTCTGGTTTCTGAGGCAGCGTTCGGGCTGGACGGACTGCTGCGTTTTTATGATTTTCCGGAATTGTGGGAAAATGAATGGGTTGGCGCGTTCCATAAGGCAATGGACGCCTCGGGCGGGTGGCCGAGCCTGCCCTATTTCGCCCATGCGGATCAAGGCCTTGTGCAGGCCTGCACCGGCGACTTTGTGCGGGGTATTACTGCCACAAACCCGGGTTTTTACGGTCCGCAGGGGCGGCAATTGCGGGCACACATCAGCCGTCCGGGACTGATTGACGCCCTGCAGCAATTTGAATTCCAGGGCAAAAGGATAACCAACCTGGAGATGGAAACGGCGGCGATCTACGGATTGGCGCAATTGCTGGGACACCGGGCCATATCCTTCAACGCCATACTGGCCAATCGGGCAAACGGGACATTCAGCGCCGACCCACATAAAACAGAACAACGCCTGATTGAGCAGGTATTGGAAAATATTTTGGCTTTCAATTAAACCAAAGGCCCTATTTTCACCGGTAAATCAAGTTTACTTTAAATCTAATATGCTGATTATGAAAACGCTTTTTTTCTCTTTCAGGTCCGGCGCCCTTTTGCTCACCCTGGGGCTCCTGCTCTTCTCCGTTTCCACGACCATGCAGTCCTGTGCAGCTACTTTCGATCAGGTCGGCCTGGATAATATCACCAATCTCGGCGGCAGGCTCACCGACCTGATGGCCAAAGCAAAGGAACCCTATGGCAAACATGCCGATGCTGTTGGCAAGCTGATGACAGAACTGGGTCAGGCAGCCGACCATGCCGCCACACAGAAAAAGAACATGGAAATCGCCAACTCCTGGAAGATACTGAAAAACGACCTGGCCATGCCGTTTTTCGACCGTTGGAAAGAAAAAGGCGTCCTGGGCAACGATTATATCAAAGAAGCCGTAGGGCAGGTTGGAAAAAGCATAGACGCGATTAAAAAAGCCGAACTGGCGAAGAAGAAGTAATTGCCGGAACGGATTTTGATTGCAAACCATTTATGCCGGATGGCGTAACTTTTTACATTCAAAAATTGCAATACCATGCCAGATAAGAAAAGCAATATAAAAACCGCACTCGACGGCCTGGACGATCAGGTTGTAGATATTGTTGGGAATTATGTCAAGCGCCGCCGCCAGCACTATGAAGCGGCGGCAAAAGCGCTCCATGCCAACCTCAAGGAGGACGCTGCCCGGTATGCCATCATGCTGGCCGATCAGCAAATAACCAGGGAAGATTTTGATATGCTGATGAAGGGGCGTTTGGCTCAACTGAAAATCGAACTGCTCTCCGAGATGTCTATTTCCAAAACCAAATTTGAAGGAATCGCGGGCGATGTTTTAAAACTGACGGTAAATACACTGTTGGTTGCTATTTGAACGGTGCTTATAATATGCAACCATTGATTCGAACAGCCCGGCAGGTAGCAGGGCTGTTCGTGTTTTTCATTCGGTATTCGTGATTCCCTCCGTTTCCTGCCTGTCCCGGTCGAGGACCGTTGTACTAAACCATCTCACCCTGCTCCCACATACTCATTTCCCCGATCTGCCGTTATGTTCCTTTTACACCAGACCTTCGCCTGAAATCCATGCAACAAAAAATGGATATGGAAGCACTCGACCAGTTTATCCGGTCCGAAAGCGCCTTCCTTGAAAAACTCAACGCCGTAACCGCCAAAGTCATCGTGGGCCAGGGCGCCATGCTCAACCGCCTGCTCGTCGGGTTGCTGACCAGGGGGCACATCCTGCTGGAAGGCATGCCCGGACTGGCCAAAACGCTGGCTATCAAAACGCTGGCAGATGCCGTGGATGCCAAATTCAGTCGCATCCAGTTTACGCCCGACCTGCTGCCTGCCGATGTCGTGGGGACAACCATTTACAACCCCTCGCTGTCACAGTTTACCGTCCGGCAGGGACCTATTTTTGCCAATTTCGTTTTGGCCGATGAAATCAACCGCGCACCGGCCAAGGTCCAGAGCGCGTTGCTGGAGGCCATGCAGGAACGGCAGGTGACCATCGGCACGCAGACCTTTCCGCTGGAAGAACCGTTCCTTGTACTGGCTACCCAGAATCCGATTGAGCAGGAAGGCACCTATCCCCTGCCGGAAGCGCAGGCCGACCGTTTTTTGCTGAAGGTCAAAATCGGGTACCCTTCTCTCGAGGAAGAAAGAAGCATCATACGGCGCAACCTCAATGACGAAACCCCTGAAATAACAAAAGTCCTGAGCGTCGATACGCTGCTGAAGGCCAGGCAGGCGGTGAAGAAGATCTACCTGGACGAGAAGA
This sequence comes from Lewinellaceae bacterium, assembly GCA_016712415.1. Classification (GTDB taxonomy): domain Bacteria; phylum Bacteroidota; class Bacteroidia; order Chitinophagales; family Saprospiraceae; genus M3007. Next base: position 78,865 of record JADJRC010000047.1, read on the forward strand.
TCGAACAATACATCCTCGAGATCGTGTTTGCCACCCGCTTTCCCGCTCAGTACGGTATGGAAAACCTGGCGCCGTTGATCAGTTACGGCGCTTCGCCCCGGGCAAGCATAGCATTGTCCAAGGCCGCGCGCGCCATGGCGTTCATTAACCGGCGCGGGTACGTTACGCCCGATGACGTTCGGGCGATATGTCCCGATGTGCTCCGCCACCGCATCGGACTTACCTTCGAGGCCGAGGCCGAAAATATCAGTCAGGAAGACCTTATCGAAAAGATATTGGCCACCATCGTGATCCCTTAATTCGTCTTTCAAACCGCACCCGAATCGCATTATGGATACTGCAGAACTGCTGAAAAAAGTGCGCCGCATCGAAATCAAGACACGCGGGTTGAGCAGCCACCTGTTTTCAGGCGGTTACCACAGCGCCTTTAAGGGCAGGGGTATGTCGTTCAGCGAAGTACGACTGTACTATCCGGGCGACGATGTGCGGGCAATAGACTGGAATGTAACGGCCCGCACAGGAGAGCCGTTTATCAAGGTATTCGATGAAGAGAGAGAAAATACGGTCATGCTGCTCGTCGATGTCAGCGGCTCGGCGGTGTTTGGCAGTCACAACCAGTTCAAGGCGGAATACCTGACGGAATTGTGCGCCGTACTGGCATTTTCCGCCATTGCCAACAATGACAAAGTGGGGGTGATGTTGTTTTCAGATCAGATTGAACTGTATATCCCGCCGAAAAAAGGCAAACAACATATCCTTCGCATCATACGAGAAGTATTGAACATCAAACCTGCCGGTAAAAAAACCGAGTTGGGCGATGCCCTTCGGTATATCCACAACGGCCTGAAAAAACGCTGCGTTTGTTTCGTTTTATCCGACTTCCTTGCAGAGGGTTATGAAGAAGCGCTGCGCGTACTGGCCAGGCAGCACGATTGCGTCGGCATCCATTGCTGGGACCCCCTGGAGCGGGACCTGCCCGATGTGGGTGTGCTGCGCGTTGCCGATGCGGAATCGGGTGAGCAAATATGGGTAGACACCACCAGCAACCAGCTTCGGCGGCAATACTGGTATTCCTTTGAATCGCATACCGCCGCGACACAGGCCTTATTCCGGCGTGCCGGCGCCGATTTTTTGAGCATCGGCACCCATCAACCCTACATACACGCATTGTTACAATTCTTTGCCCGGCGGTCCAGGATCGTTTCACACGGGTAATATCTTGGCATGAAAAAAAGTATCCGGCAACATAAAAGCAGCAAATCACATGGTCAGATGTACAGACATCTGGTCTTTGGGCTGCTTTTTTTTATGACAAACCTGTCGGTCTCAACCGCACAGGCTTCTGCCATTGCCGCATTGCGGCCTGACCGGATCGAAGCCGGCGACACCACTATGCTGTGGGTCATGGTATCGGGGGTGCAGGCAGAACCCGGCCAGGTTGATTTCGGCGCCTGGGCTGGTATCATACCGCTTTCCAACGTCATGTCGCGATCAGACAAGTGGCGACGCGTCAACCAGCAATGGGTGCGCCAGTATGCCCTTATCGTGTTCGACAGCAGCACGCTGGAGTTGCCTGCGTTGACCGTCCGCCTGGCCGTCGGCGATCCGCTGAAGACAAATTCGCTGCGCCTGGCCATCCGCAATCCGCCCGGCGGGTTTGACCTGTCAGACATGGAAACCATACGCGACATACACCGGGAGCCCCCAACTGGACCGATAACTGGCCTTACGGTGTGGTGATCCTGATCTTGTTGTTCTTGTTGTTTCTTGTCCTTCGCCGGATGGCCAAACGCCCCAAACATACGCCGGCAGTTTTATCGGTACCTTCCGCAACACAAGCGCCGTCGCCTTATGAACATGCTTTGAAAGAACTGGACGAACTCAAACGGACAAAAGCGTGGCAACATGGGCCTGTCAAGGAATATTACGCCAAACTAAGCCTGATCCTGCGGGAATACCTGGAACACCGGTTTCACATCCCGGCGCTGGAATCGACCACCGGCGAAACAGGCCAACTGCTGCAAACGGTTTTGTTTCCAGCCGATCTGATTCCGCAAGCCATGCAGGTCCTGGCCATGACCGACCTGGTAAAGTACGCCCAATCCCAACCGACCGAACACACACACGAAAAGGCCATTGCAGACCTCCGACAACTGATCGTTAAAAGCCATAATACCGCACAGGCAACGCCTGAAACCATTCAAAACACCCGTACCTGAAGTGTCGAACAACTTTGCATTTGCCGAGCCGCTCTGGCTTTTCCTGCTTCTTCTGTTGCCGTTTTTCATGTACCGGTACAGAAAAGAGGCCCGGAAACGGCATGTCAGTCTGCAAGTGTCGAGGCTTGCAGCCATGAAAGGAGTAAAAACCTGGGTAGTGTACGCCCGCAACTGGATACAGGTGCTGCGTTGGATGGCTATGGCGCTGATTATCATTGCATTGGCGCGGCCGCAACGCCTGTGGCACGAACAAAAAATTGAAGCCGACGCTATCGATATCATGCTGGTCATGGATATTTCAGCCAGTATGCTCACCCGTGATTTCAAACCTGACAGGCTTTCGGTAGCCAGGGAAATGGCTGCTTCTTTTGTAAGCCGCAGGCCATACGACCGCCTTGGGCTGGTCGTTTTCTCCGGCGGCGCTTTCACCCAGTGCCCGCTGACCAACGACAGGCGGGTGTTGCAGGCCTTTATCAATAACATACAGACAGGGCGTTTGCCCGACGGAACCGCCATCGGCATGGGGCTGGCCACAGCGGTCCAGCACTTGAAAGACAGTCCTTCCAAAAGCAAGGTAGTACTTTTGATCACTGACGGAGAGAATAACACAGGGGCCTTGGGCCCACTGACTGCTGCCGCCATTGCACGGGCATTGGGCGTCCGGGTATACACTATCGGTATCGGCACGGAAGGTCTGGTCGAGTCGCCCGTACGCCAATTCGCCAACGGCACGTATCAATTCGCCTTTCGCCCCATGGCGTTTGATACAAAACTGCTGGAAGAAATTGCCGTACGCACGCAGGGGAAGTTTTACAGGGCGCGTTCTGCAGAAGGTTTAAAAAATATATACACGGAAATAGAAAAACTGGAAAAGACAAAGGTTGTCACCACTGCACTGCGGCGTACGACCGACCTTTTCTTTTGGCTGCTCAACGCGGCTTTTTGTCTCCTCATCCTTGAATTGCTGTTGCGTTGGGGACCACTGCGTGTAATAACAGTATAAAACAGCCGAGAAATGCTGAACGGTATTGAATTTGACAGTCCAGACCTGCTCCACCTCTTATGGGCGCTTGCGCTTCAGGTCCTGCTGTTGCTGGCTTACTGGAACTGGCGGAAAAGGACCCTGCGTCGCCTGGGCTCGCCGGCCCTGGAAAAGCGTCTGCTTCAGGGCTTCTCCGGCAGGCGTTTTTGGCTGAAAAATGTATTGTTTGCCAGTGGTTTGGCCCTGATTGCATTGGCCATTGCCAACCCGATTAAAGCCGTACAGGTAAAAGGAGAGGTGCAAAGCAGCGCAGACATTCTGATCGCCCTGGACATTTCTAATAGCATGCTGGCAAAAGATGTTTCACCAAGCCGGCTGGACCAGGCCAAGCAGTTTATTCAAAAACTGGTGGAAACACTTGACGGAGAACGGATCGGGTTGATCTTCTTTGCCGGTGACGCCTATCCGCAAATGCCGCTCTCCAACGATTATGAAGCCCTGCTCATGTTTGTGCGCAATGCGCAGCCGGATAACATCACCGACCAGGGCACCAATATCGCGTCGGCCATCGGTCTTGCCGACAGGGTGTTTGAATCCGGCGGAGAAGCCGGGCGCGCGCTGATCCTCATCAGCGACGGCGAGAACCACGAGGAGAATGCCATTCCGCTGGTGCGGGCGCTTCGAAAAGAAGGCGTTCAGTTGTTCACCGTCGGCGTGGGTACCGCCGGTGGCGCAGTGATTCCGGAAAGCGGCAGAAATTACCGCCGTGATTTTACCGGAAAAACGGTCCGGACTAGCGCCAATGATGCCCTGATGAGCGCACTGGCCCAGGCCGGCGGGGGCACGGCGAGCAACCTCCGGGAAGTATCACAAGCCTTGTTGACCATAAAATCAGCAGTAAGTCGCCTGCCCAGGGCTACTGTTGAGGCCCGCGCCTACACGGGTTACGTATCTTATTTTCAATGGCTGCTGGTCGCTGCCTTGTTGCTGCTCACAACGGAGCAACTGCTGTGGTGGAAAGGCCGGGAGCGATATGAGTTAAGCCTGACAAAATATGCATCACACCAATTCAGGATACTTTTCGTTGTTACTTTTTCTGTGCTGTACATTGAACGGCTACACACAGACAGAGCACCATATATTGCGGCAAGGAGAGTCTTACTACGAGAAAGGAGCGTATGAAAAGGCTGAAAAGGCCTACCGTAAAGCCGAAAGCAGTACCGGGTTGTACAATGCGGGCAACGCCGCCTACCAGCAGGGCAACCTTGCGGCGGCGGCAACGTTGTTTCAGGAGGCTGCTACCAAAAGCGCCACCTATACCGCCAGGGCTGATGCCTTGTATAACCTGGGCAATGCCCTGCTCCGTCAGAATAAACTGCCTGAAGCCATTGAAGCCTACGAACGCAGCCTGCGCCTGTCTGCCAATCGTCCCGACGCCAAAAAAAACCTGCAGATCGCCAAACGGCTGATGCAACCGCCGCCACCCCAACCGCCGCCACCCAAAAATCCGCCGCCGCCGCCACCGAGTCCCATCCCCAGGCAACAATACCTGGACAAGGCACAGGACAAGCAGGAAAAAGACGTCCCGCCGGCCAACCTTCCACCGGAAACGGCACGGCGTATGCTCCGGCAGGCCATCTTGCCTGAAGAGCAGAAAAACGCACAGGCTTACCGCGAACGCGCTCCTGCCACGCGGCCTTCCAGGGTCAAAAAAGATTGGTAGTTGTTTCGGGCAACTGTCATTTTGTCATCTGCACTGCTTAACTTTGCCCCCGCGCACCTCCAAGCCCTGTTTGGAAGTAACTCCAAACTCTGTTTGGAAGTAACCCCATACTCTGTTTGGAAGTAACCCCATACTCTGTTTGGAAGTAACCCCAAACTCTGTTTGGAAGTAACCCCAAACTCTGTTTGAAGTAACCCCATACTCTGTTTGGAAAAAGTCCACCCAAGCCGCAACAAATATGTACGACAATAACCCAACACTGGAAGGCATCAAGACCATAGACGAGTCGAAGCAGGGAAGTGTCTTGTTTAAAGAGCAATGGCAGGACGCCCACGTGCCTGGAGGAAAGAAATTTTATATTGAAAGTTACGGCTGCCAGATGAATTTCAGCGATTCCGAGATTGTGGCCAGTATCCTGCACGAGGTGGGCTATGTCCCGACCCGCGACGTGGAGGAAAGCGATCTGATCCTGATCAACACCTGTTCTATCAGAGAAAAGGCTGAAGACACCGTGCGCAAGCGGTTGCGTTTTTTTGAAAGCATCAAACAGCGACGTCCCGGCACGGTGGTGGGCGTTCTGGGATGTATGGCCGAGCGCCTGAAAAAGAAATTTCTTGAAGAGGAAAAACTTGTGGATTTAGTGGTTGGCCCGGACGCCTATCGCGATTTGCCCAACCTGATCGGCGGCGCCGAAGATGGCCGGCGCATGGTAAACGTGCTGCTCAGCCGCGAGGAAACTTACGCCGATATAAGCCCTGTCAGGCTGGAAAGCAACGGCATCACGGCATTTATCAGCATCATGCGCGGTTGCGACAACATGTGCTCGTTCTGCGTGGTACCCTTCACACGCGGGCGCGAGCGCTCCCGCGACCCGTTCAGCATCGTTGCCGAAGCGACCAGCCTGTTTGAAAACGGCTTCCGGGAAGTAACCCTGCTGGGGCAAAACGTAGACTCCTACAAATGGGAAAACCCGGAAACGGGTGAGCAGGTCAACTTCGCCGGACTTTTGGAAATGACGGCCCAGGTGCACCCCGATCTGCGTGTCCGGTTCAGCACCAGTCACCCGAAAGACATGACCGACGATGTGCTGTACACTATGGCGCGCTACGACAACATCTGCAAGTATATTCACCTGCCGGTGCAATCGGGCAACAGCCGGATACTCGAAATGATGAACCGCACGTACGACCGCCCCTGGTACGAACAGCGCATAGAGGCTATCCGAAGGATACTGCCCGATGCGGCAGTATCGAGCGATATCATCACCGGTTTTTGTTCAGAAACCGAGGCGGAACACCAGGATACGCTCAGCATGGTGGAATGGGCCGGCTACTCGATGTCGTATATGTTTTATTATTCGGAGCGGCCGGGCACACTTGCCGCGCGCAAATACGCGGACGACATTCCTGAGGACGTCAAAAAACGCCGCCTCAACGAGGTGATACGCCTCCAAAACGCCGTATCGTTGCGGCACAACCAGGCAGATATCGGCAAAACCTTCAGGGTGCTGATCGAAGGAGATTCCAGGAAATCCGACAAGGATTTTTGCGGTCGGACAAGCCAGAACAAAATGACGGTGTTTCCCAAAAAAGAAAGTTTGAAGCCCGGGGATTATGTCATGGTACGGGTGAAAGATGCGACGAGCGCTACGTTATTGGGAGATATCGTTTAATTCAATTGAACAAAATGATTTTTGGTTTAAGAAACTGTCTTGCAGTCCTGGTACTGGCTCTGGTCAGCCAAATGCCTTGTGCTGCGCAGACTTATACCAGGGATAGTACGGTTATCAAGGAACTCTGCGCGGGAAGTGGTATTTCCTGAGTATCCCGCCAAAAGATGCCGATCTGATAAAACCCTCGCTCCAATTTATTGATTTACAATTAGTTATTCCAGAATAACAAGAAAAACGTGGCTAACAACCTCCAATCCATAAAACAGCGCTTCGGCATCGTCGGCACTTCACACCTGCTCGATGCCGCGCTCGAAACGGCCACTCGTGTTGCGCCGACAGACCTCACTGTGCTCATCACGGGGGAAAGCGGCGTTGGCAAGGAAGTTTTTTCCAAAATCATCCACAGTCTCAGCAGCAGGAAACACAACGAGTTCATTGCCGTAAACTGCGGCGCCATTCCGGAAGGCACCATCAACTCGGAGTTGTTCGGTCACGAAAAGGGTTCGTTCACCGGCGCGGTGAATGACCGGAAAGGGTATTTCGAGACGGTAAATGGCGGCACTATTTTCCTGGACGAGATCGCTGAAATGCCGCTCGATACACAATCGTATCTGCTCCGGATGCTCGAATCGGGCGAATTTATTCGAGTGGGTTCGTCCAGGGTGCAAAAGACCGATGTGCGCGTCATCGCAGCTACCAACGTTGCGCTGGAAGAGCGCGTCCGCAAGGGCACATTCCGCGAAGACCTCTACTACCGGCTCAGCACCGTGCCTATTCGGGTGCCTGCGTTGAAAGACCGGCGGGAAGACATCAATGTATTGTTCCGGAAGTTTGCATACGACTTTGCCGAGAAATACCGCATGCAGCCCATCCGGCTCGATGAAAGAGCCGAACAGGTGCTGGAAAACTACCGCTGGCCCGGAAATATCCGCGAGTTGAAAAACATGGCCGAACAACTTTCGGTATTGTCGGAAGAACGGTTGATCACTTCAGAGGAACTCATGCGAACCATGCCGCAATTGCTCAACCGCAACCTGCCGGTGGTTTCAGACCGCAACGGGTCAGGCAGCAAAAACGGCGGCGATTTTCAGGAGCGTGAAATCCTGTACAAGGTGCTGTTCGATATGAAAAACGACTTGAATGAACTCAAGTCCATGTTCTATGAACTGGTTAAAAGCAACAACCTCCGTATGCCCGACCTCGGCGCGGTACGCCAGTTGCAATCCACATTCCAGCCATTGTATCCCGATGCAGATTCGGAAGTCCAGGACGATGATCTGTACCAGGATCAAAAGCGGGAAGGTTCAAAACCCATCATCATCGAACCGGGCAAGGTTTCCATAGGCTACGATAAAAGCGAAGCGGAGGACGCGCCGCTTGCCATGGACGAAATAGAAAAAGAGGCCATCCGGCGAGCCCTGAAAAAATACAACGGCCGACGCAAAGAAGCAGCCGAAGAGCTCCGCATCAGCGAGCGCACCCTCTACCGGAAAATAAAACAATACGACCTTTGACAGGACCGGTAATCGCAAACGGTGTTAACAATTACAAAAATCTCCTGGCGGCATACCGCATCTGCTGATATTTGTGCGTCAATACGATCGCACGCACCTGATCTGGAATGATTCACAAAAACAATCCATTAATGAAACGTTTGCTCACGCTCGCCCTCCTCGTATTCATTTCGTTCTCAACACTTCTTGCCGACGGCGGGGGGTATAAGATCCGGGTAAAACTGGAGAATTATACAGAAAAGGAACTCACCCTGGGTTTCCATTACGGCGATAAACAATACGTAAAAGACACAACATCCATTGGCGCCGATGGATGGTTCACCTTCCAGGCCGACACCCTCCTGCCCTGCGGCGTTTACCTGCTCGTCCTGAAGCCCGACAATTCGTTTGTTCAGGTTTTGATGCCGGAGAACGATCAGGAGTTCACGTTGATTACCGATGCCAAGGATGCCGTAGAAAAAATGAAGGTCAAAGGCTCGGAAGAAAACGAGATATTTTACGAATACCTGCGTTTTCTGAACAAATTACGCCCGGAAGCCGATACCCTGCGCGCACGCCAGGGGCGATTGAAGGGTATGCCCGCCGATTCTGCCGCGATCGTGGCGAAATTGGCAGATCTGGACAAGGACGTTCGAAAATACCAGAGTGATCTCATCAGCAAACACGGCAGTTATCTCTGTGCAAAGGTGGTGAGGGCATCGCTGGAGCCGGAACCGCCGGAGTTTCCGGGTGATGCAAAAGAAGCAAACCGAAAAAAATACTTCTGGTATAAAGACCATTTTTTTGACAACATTGACGTTTCCGACCCCTGCATGCTGCGCAGCCCGGTGCTGCACCAGAAGATCGATTACTTTGTCACCAAGTTCACTCCGCAACACCCTGACAGTGTGAACCTTGCGATTGATATCGTGATCGATAAAATGAAAAACAGCCCGGAAAATTATAAATACTACCTCATCCATTTTCTGAACTTCTACGCCAAAACCAACCTGGTGGGTTTCGACGCCTGCTATGTGCATATTGCCAAAAAGTATTACTGTTCCGGACTGGCCACATGGACCAAAAAGGAAGACGTTGAAAAGATATGCGACAACGCCAATCGACTGGAGCCTATCCTGATCGGAAAAATTGCGCCCAATATCACTGTAATGGACCGCAACGATCAGCCGCACAGCCTTTGGGATATAGATGCCGACTATACCGTCCTGTTCTTCTGGGCGCCCGATTGCGGCCATTGCAAGAAAGCAGCGCCGTTCTTGGTTGAATTTGCCAAAAAGTTCAAAGACAGGGGCGTCAAGGTGTTTGCCGTCTGTACTGCTGTGACGGACAAGGGTCCGGAGTGCTGGAAAGGCGTGGAAGAGAAGGGGTTCGACGACAACCTGTTCCTCAATTACTACGATCCCTACATCAGAAGCCGGTACAAAACGCTGTACGACGTTCAGACCACGCCGCAGGTCTTTATCCTGGACCGCAAACACGAAATACTTTCCAAGCGCATCAGCGCCGAACAACTTTCCGAGGTAATGGAAATGGTGATGAAATTTCAGGAAGACAAGAAGAAGCAACAGGGCGGCAAGTAGCCTTGAAATCAGCCGATGCGCACGCGCGGATCGAGCCAAGCGTACAGCAGGTCGGATACCAGGTTGACCGCAATAAAAACGGCTGAGGTGAATAACACACAGCCGAGGACAACCGGTATATCAAAGTTGAGGAGCGCAGTGACGGTAGTTGCACCCAGACCCTTGAAATTGAATACGTTTTCAACAAAAAAAGCGCCCGTCAGCAGAGCCGCAAACCAACCCGACACCGCCGACACAATGGGGTTGAGCGCGTTGCGAAGGGCATGTCTGACGATTACTGCACGGGCAGACAACCCCTTTGCAGTTGCAGTGCGTACGTAGTCCTGCGAAAGCACATCCAGCATGGCACTCCGGGTGAGTTGGGTAATCAGGGCAACCGGGCGAAGGCCAAGCGCAAAGGAAGGCAGGATCAGGTTGCGCCAGCGCATCTGCCATTCACCAAAATCATCCAGCACAAACAGGCTGCCCTGTATATCCAGTCCCGTCCGGTCGCCCAGGGCATAGCCGAATACCAATGCCAGCAGCATGGCAGCCACATAGGAAGGCAGTGAGTAACCGAATACGGAAATGACCGAGATCAGTTGGTCCCAGACAGAATGTGGCCGCAAGGAAGCCAGTATACCCAAAGCAATGCCGAGTATAACGGCCAATAACAAGGCTGTGCCTGCAAGCAGTGCCGTGGGAGGGATGGCCTCGCCAAGCATTTCGACCACCGGTCGTCCCGTCTGAAATGATTCCCGAAGGTAGGGCAACTTGAGTACCAGGTCGGTGTGTTCACTTATATGGAACAGCGGCACGAACCGGTATTTACGACGGATTTCCGCAGTCGCCGGCAGCAGGGAAACGGGTGATACATCGGCCAGATAATGCCCCAACTGAACATAAAGAGGCTGGTCGAGCCCCAATTCTGCCGTTTTGGCCTGTACCGTGGCGACGTCACTGCGTTGCCCGAAGGTAAGCTGGGCAGGATCTACCGGAGCGAGGAAAATAATGCTTGAGATGGCCACTACGACAAGTGCCATTACCAGTAACCCGTAGGCAAGCCGCCGCAGGATATAGGCCACCATCTTTATACAACGGTTATCAGGACGTCCTGTTTTTCGATAAAAAAGCCGAATGGTTCGAGCATAAAACCTTCCCCGGCAGCTTCCTTACGAAAGGACGCCTCCATTCCGGGTTCAACGGCCACCAGCAGACCGCCGCTTGTTTGCGGATCAGCCAGTATGTTGCGTTTGTAATCATCGGCGCCGGCAATTTTATGCCCGTAACTGTCCCAATTGCGCAGGGTGCCGCCAGGCACACATTTTCGTTCCAGGTAATAGTCGAGGATGCCGCGATCAATCGTGGGTACCTTTTCAAAATGCACGACCGCACTGGCGTCGCTGGCCTCACACATTTCAGACAAATGCCCCAGCAATCCAAACCCCGTAACATCGGTCATGGCTTCTTCATGCTGTCGGGAGCAATAGCAATGTGTTCCGGTAGCAACACGTCTTTTTTCTGGGCGGTGGTCAGGATACCCACCCCCAGCGGCTTGGTCAGGAAGAGCTGACAGCCCGGGGTTGCGCCGCCGTTCTTTTTCAGGTTGTTTATTGCCAACCTGCCCGTAACCGCCAGTCCGAAAATCGGCTCCGGACTATCGATACTGTGGCCGCCAGCCAGTGGAATACCCGCATCGCTGCAGGCCTTGCGGGCGCCTTCGATCACCTGGTTGGCCACCTCGGGTGGCAAAACATTTACAGGCCATCCCAAAATCGCAATGGCGACCAAGGGTGTGCCGCCCATCGCATATACATCGCTGATCGCGTTGACCGATGCAATGCGTCCGAAATCTTCCGCATCGTCGACGATCGGCATGAAAAAATCCGTCGTACTCACCACGGCCGTGCCGTCGCCCAGATCAAAAACAGCCGCATCGTCCCGTTCTTCATTTCCAACCAGCAATTGGGGAAACGACCGGTGCGCAAGTCCCGATTTCAGGATGTGATCCAGTACTTTAGGCGCAATTTTACACCCGCAGCCGGCGCCGTGAGAGTATTGGGTGAGTTTGAAGGTTGTCATTGCGTCATTCGTCATTGCGGATGGATCAGAACTGGAAGGTCATACTGAGGCTTGGCAGAATAGGCAACTGGTTAACGCGCGAATACCGGACCCGGTCAAAATAAAAGATATTGGGTCGGTCGTATACGTTGGTACAGGAGGCCGTGACTTCAAGGTTGGTATACCTGGAGAACTTGAAGGTGCGCTTGGCGGACAGATCAAGGCGGTGGTAGTACGGCAGTCGGCCGCTGTTCCGTTTTTCGGAATAAAGTATGCCAAGATCGCCATTACCTCCGTACACATCGGTGTCAAGTCCGTCGCTGAAGTTGTAGTTGGTATAGAAGCCCTGGGTAAGGGTGAACGGAAATCCGGAGCCAAAGTTCCAACGGACGCCAAATTCCCATTCGCTGTTTTTACCAACCTGATAGGTGCCTACCAGGTTGAGGTTATGCCGGCGGTCGAAAACGGGCGGAAACTCCTGCTGACCGTCGAATCGATTTACAAAGCCCAGGGAGTACGAACCCCAGAGATAGGCGCGCCTGGCTTCAATTTTGACGGAAAGGTCAACCCCGTAGGCATTTCCGGTTTCCGTGGTAAAGTCGGGGTCTTGAGGCACCTGTTTATTGCGGTTCAGTGCAATCAATTGGGTGAATTTTTTGTAATACCCTTCAATATTCAGGTCAAAATTCCGCGTCACATCTATTTCAAAACCCGCCACACCGTGGATGGATTTTTGCAACCGGCTGTCGGCTTTTTCAGTTTTTGAATTGAGTTTGTAAATCGTCTCTTCCGGACCGGAAAGAAATCCTACGAACAGGTTAACCACATCCCGCTCATTGATGGTCGACAGCAGGTTCTGGGAGTACAAGCCGCCCGCAGCTTTGAAGCGCAAGTTATTGGTTATGTTGTATTTGAGGCCGAGGCGAGGTTCGGGAGCCGTTTCGCTCAGGCTTTGATAATACTGCAACCTGAAGCCGGGCTCAATCACGAGATTTCCGATTTTGCGTTTCCAACGCATATAAACGCTGATCTCCGTTGTATTTTCTTTCTGGCCGGTCGGTACGCCGAGATAGTTTTCAAACACAAAAGTTGTTCTGAAGCCGGTAAGTTCTATACCGTATTTCAGTTCATTGTTCCGGCCGAAATTGGTAAAATTCAGTCCGCCGAAAAAGCCCGAAATGCCGCTGGTACGGGGCTGCCGGTCGGCCTCCTCAATACGGGAATCATATTTGGAGTAGGTAAAAGTGCCGCCTACAATCGTGTTGGAATTGGTGGGGATCAGCGTAAAGTCCATACCGCCGCCGCCGCTGTTCCAGCTGAAATCAGTGATCGGGAATTTCACACCGTCGTCGTAATTGAAGCCGAAGAAATTCAGTTTGCTGCCGTTTCCAGTGAGCAGTGAAACCTTTCCGTAGTAATCGCGGTAGTCGAACGGAATACCGATGGAGTCATTGACGTGGCTGTATAAAATCTCGTCAAACTTGTTGATCAGCGCGTGTTTGCCCGTAAGCACAAATGAAATGCTGCTGCCGCCGTCTTTTTTAATGGGCACAATAGGGCCTTCGATCAGGGCCTTTGCCTGGAACGGACTTGCCGACAGCATGCCGGCGAGGCGTTTGCGGTTGCCTTCACGGGTTTTGACATCGACAATAGCCGAAATACGCCCGCCGTAATCCGAATTAAACCCCCCGGTAAGCACGTCCACGTTGCGGATCAGTTCTGTCTCGAAAACGGAGAAAAAGCCGATGCTGTGGAAGGGATTGTAAATGGTCATTCCATCGAGCAGTATCCTGTTTTGCACCGGCGAACCGCCGCGGATGTACAATTGGCCGCCCTGGTCGCCTGTAAAAATAACGCCGGGCAGTACCGTGAGGTATTGGGCGATATCCGCCTGTCCGCCTGCTGAGGGCAAAGAGCGAATTTGTTTGGGCGTAACCGAGAGTTTGGACACCTGAACGTCATTCCTTGCCTGCTCCTTTTTGCCGCTGATGACGATCTCTTCGAGATTTTGGCCGCTTTCGGTGAGGTATATGTTTTGATACAAAATCTCGTTTTTCACCACTTCAAGCCGCATCGAAAAGGCATCATAGCCCGTGAGCGAGACGTTCAGGGTGTAACTTCCCACCGGGACTTCGGAGATGGAAAAGAAGCCGTTGACGTCTGAAATAGCGCCCATGCCGGCGCCTTCCAAAACCACAGTTGCAAAACCGACCGGTTGCGTCGTTTCTTTGTCGAAAATATTGCCACGCACCGTTCCTTTGCCCGCAGTCTGGGCAATAAGCAAAGCAGGGAATAGCAAAAACACGATTGTACGGAGAAAATCTTTCATTGAAAATATTTGTTTGGCGGCGGCAAAGATAGCTTTCCGTTAAGAATTCGTCGGGATTGAAAAAGATTATGCTTGACAAACTGTACTATTCAATCAAATAATCGTGATAAAATACGATGTCATCGTTTCCGGAGCCGGGATTGTGGGACTCGCAACGGCAATGCACCTGCTGCACAGGGCGCCCGGACTGCGCATTGCCGTAGTGGAAAAAGAACCAGGGGTGGCGGCGCATCAAAGCAGCCACAACAGCGGGGTGATCCACAGCGGCATATACTATAAACCGGGAAGCCAGCGCGCCCTGAATTGCAAACGCGGATACGATCTCATGATCGCATTTTGCACCCGGTATGACATTCCGTTCGATATATGCGGCAAGATAATCGTTGCCACTGAAGAGCAGGAACGCAGCAGGCTCCATGCCATCTACCAGCGGGGTATTGAAAACGGCCTGATCGGACTGAAAAAAATCAGTCGCGATGAAGCCCGCGAAATCGAACCCCATGTCGATGCCCTTGAAGCAGTTTGGGTGCCTCAGGCGGGTATTGTGGATTATGGAACGGTGGCGCAACAATATGCAAACCTGATCCGGACAAGCGGCGGCGATATATTTACCTGTTTGAGGGTAATGGCCCTCACCATGAACGGCGGAACTGTGGTGGTTCAAACGGAAGGCCAGGAATTGCAGGGCAACATCTTCATCAATTGTTCGGGCCTTTATTCTGACAAGGTAGCGCAGATGACCGGCGAACGCCCTGATCTGCAAATATTGCCATTCCGGGGGGAGTACTACGAGATTATCCCTGAACGGCAGTATCTCGTCCGCAATCTCGTTTATCCGGTGCCCAATCCCAACTTCCCGTTTCTGGGTGTGCATTTTACCCGGATGATTGGAGGCGGAATAGAAGCCGGCCCCAATGCCGTGCTTGCTTTTCGAAGGGAGGGCTACTCGCGCTGGGATATGCATCCCGGCGAGCTGGCGGAAACGCTTACTTTCCCGGGGTTTCGCAAAATTGCGGCAAAATACTGGCGCGACGGCTGGGCCGAAATGAAACGGTCTTACAGTAAAAGACATTTTGTTGCCGCTTTGCAGCGGCTTGTGCCCGATATTCGCCCGGAAGACGTCGAACCGGGACGCTCGGGTGTACGCGCCATGGCATGCGACCGCGCAGGAAACCTGCTCGACGATTTTCTTATCCTCGAGCGGCCGCACATCATTAATGTCTGCAATGCTCCCAGTCCTGCCGCCACCGCTTCCCTGGCCATCGGCGAGGCTATTGCAGCGAAAGCGCTTAAACAACTGAACCGGTAAACTATGCTCCGCATTTACACGCAGCCGACCTACTCAGCGGAAAAAGACTACGCGTTTTTTGTGCTGCTGGGCGAATTGCTGGGCATATCCTATGAGGTGGTGCCCGATCCGGCTGCAGAGCACTACCGGATTGTGTTGCCCAACGGCGCTGCGCTGATCGTGGAAGATCATTTTTTCGGCAAACTGGCCGGCGGGGAGTATCTCGGGAAGGAAAACATCCCCGATCGTGCGCTTGCGCTCCCCCACCCTTTTGAGGCGGATGAAATGGTTACGGGTATTTACGGGAGGCCGCACTGGTCGGCAGCCGACCGTACCATGACTTGTGGTACAGACCTTTTTGCGTCGGCCTTTTTTATGCTGAGCCGCTGGGAAGAATATGTATTGCCCGATCGCGATGAACATGGGCGATTTCCGGCAGATTGTTCGCTGGCCCTCCGGTCCGGCTTTTTGGATCGGCCTGTGGTAAACGAATACGCGGCGCTATTGTATCAAATGCTCCAGCGCCTCGGCTGGAACCAGCCCCTGAAAAACGTCGGCTTCCGTATGCACCTGTCGCACGATGTGGATCACCCGTTGTTGTGGTGGTCGACAGCCGCGCGGTTAAAAACGCTTGCCGGAAGCATCACCCGGTTCAACCCGGGCGAATTCAGGTTCTGGTTAACCAGACATTTATGGTATAAAAAAGACCCCTACGATGTCTTTGACGAATGGATGGATTTATCTGAAAAAAACGGCCATATATCCCATTTTAACTTCCTCGGCGCCCGCCCGGCGGACAGCAACTGCTGGTACCCGCTGGACCATCCCTTTGTACAAAACCTGGTCAAAAAAATCGCCGAACGGGGGCATATCGTTGGGTTCCATCCTTCCTATGAGTCCTTTGGGCGCCCGGATTTGTTGGAGCAGGAACGCCGAAGTTTACAGCAAGTGAGTCCGGTCGAGGTTCGAACCGGCAGACAGCACTACCTGCGCTTTGCCGCCCCTTTCACCTGGCAGGACTGGGAAGATGCGGGTATGGACTGGGACAGCACCCTGGGTTATGCGGAAGCGGAGGGGTTTCGTTGCGGCATTTGCTGCGAATTCCCCGTTTTTAATATTATGACCCGTAAAATGCTGCACCTCAGGGAAAAACCCTTGCTGGCCATGGACGTCAGTCTGGCGCACTACCGGCGCTATACCCCGGAAATGGCTTTCACCAAACTCATGCAACTGCGGAAACATGTGGAAAAACACGGCGGCGAATTTGTCCTGCTGTGGCACAACTCTTCCTGGAATACCTATTTTTGGGCGCCCTGGCAGGAGGTTTACCGCTCCTTTATTTCATCCTGAATCCTTTAACCCGACCGCGTTGAATACAAATACCACCGGCATTTTCCTCGCTTTTTTTTGCGCGCCCCTGTTCCTGTGTGCACAGTCGAGCGGCGTACCGCTGAACGCTCCTTCATACCATATCCTGGACCGGCTCGATATCACAAGCGGCGTGAAGAGCCCGATTCACCCCGAGCTCAAGTTTTTTGCACGGGAAGACGCTGCGGCATATGCCCTGGCGGTGGATTCCCTGTCAGAGCGCCTGACCAGGCTCGACCGCAGCGATCTTCAATATATTTTTGACGATAACAACGATTGTATCGCCGATACCGCCCGTTACTGCTCGCACAACTCAAAGGGGTTGTTCAAGGTGTTTTATAAAACGCCTGCCAACCTGTTTGAGGTGAACGCCAAAGACTTTTCTCTCCGCGTCAATCCGATGTTCAACTTTTTTATCGGACAAGTGCAGGATGACCCGGAACTCGTATTCATGAACCAGCGCGGGCTGGAAGTCCGCGGCGCCGTAGATGACAAGGTGTTTTTCTATACCAACCTGGTGGAAACACAAGCGCGTTTCGCCAATTATGTAACCGAATGGATCGACAACTACCGATCCATTCCGGGCGCCGGCTTTTACAAGACTTATCGCCCCAGGGTACTCGATATCGAAAACGGGTATGATTTTAACCTGGCGACGGCCTACCTGAGCATACGGGCAAGCCGTCATGTGGGCATTCAACTGGGTCACGGCCGGCATTTTATCGGCAATGGATATCGCTCCCTGTTTCTATCCGATGCCGGGAATAACACGTTTTACCTGAAAATCAATACCAGGGTCTGGAAATTTCACTACCAGAACCTGTTTATGGAACTCAGTCCGGTGTCGAAAGCCCAGTTTTCCGGCAACGAACTGCTGCCCAAGAAATATGTGGCTGCCCACTACCTCAACTACCGCATTACCCCCAAACTGTCTATCGGTTTATTTGAAGCCACGGTTTTGAACCGGAGCCGGCAGTTTGAATTGCAGTACCTCAACCCTGTCATCCTGTACCGAACGGTGGAGGGTATGATCGGCAGTCCGGACAATGTGATCGTCGGGTTCGACGGCCGCTGGAATCTGTTCGACCGTTTCCAGGTCTATTCCCAGTTTTTGCTCGACGAATTTCTGTTCTCCGCAGTGGTGAAGCCCGAAGAAAAAGGCTGGTGGGGCAATAAATTCGGTTTCCAGGCAGGGGCCAAATACATCAATGCGTTTGGCGTCGATCACCTCGACCTGCAACTGGAATACAACTCCGTAAGGCCCTATACCTATTCGCATTACGATTCCCTGAACAGTTATACCCATTACAACCAGCCGTTGGCGCATCCTTTATGGGCGAATTTCAAGGAGATCATAGGGATTGTCCGGTATCAGCCCCTGCCCCGACTACAGATCATGGCTCGATTTATACATGCCAAAACAGGCGACAATACCCCCGGTGAAAACTGGGGCGCCAATCCGTTGCTGGGATACGACAGCCGTGTACAGGATTACGGCAATTACATCGGTCAGGGTGTCGCAGCCAGGATCAATATTTTCGGACTGGATGCTTCCTGGATGTTGTACCACAACCTGTTTGTCGACCTCAAGGTCTTGATGCGAAAAAAGGACAGTGCCGACGACACCCGCGATCTTTCCACCAAACTGTTCGGTATTGGCCTCCGGATGAATATCTGGAACCAAAACCCCGACTTTTAATAGTTTTGCCCCGTTTTTTCAACCAAACAAGTATCTCCATCCAATGAACACAGGAAATCAATCCTATTTTGCGCATCCAAGCGCTATAATCGATGAAGGCTGCAGTATCGGCGCCGGTTCAAAAATCTGGCATTTTTGCCATGTTATGCCCAACAGCGAGATGGGCGAAAAATGCATTCTCGGACAAAATGTGCTGGTTGCGCCGGGGGTCAAACTGGGCGCCAATGTAAAAGTGCAAAACAACGTGTCATTGTATACCGGGGTAATTTGCGAAGACGATGTTTTTCTGGGGCCGAGCATGGTGTTCACCAATGTTATCAACCCGAGAAGTTTCCTCGAACGGAAAGAAGAATTCCGGCGGACGCTGGTCCGCACTGGCGCCAGCATCGGCGCCAATGCCACGGTGATCTGCGGTGTTACCATTGGCGCATATGCCCTGATTGGCGCCGGTGCAGTGGTTACCAAGGACGTGCCCGCATTCGGGCTTGTTGTGGGCAACCCGGCCCGCCAGGTGGGATGGGTCAGCCGGTACGGCCACCGGCTGCATTTCGACGATAGCGGACATGCCGTATGCCCTGAAATTGGAGAACGATATGCCTTTGATGGTGTGAGCGTTGCGCTATTGGCCTAATTTTGCCCTGCCATGTCAACAGATAGTGCCCTTGTCTATCAATTACACGACAGCGAACCCCGCTGGTTCGCCGTGCATACCCGTTCCAAAAGTGAAAAATTTGTGCAGCGCATGCTCGACAAAAAGGGCATACACGCCTGGGTCCCCCTTCAGCGACTGATGCGCCGGTATACCCGCAGCACCCGCGTGGTTGAAAAGCCGCTGATCAACTGCTACGTATTTGTGAAGATCGTCAAAAGCGAATACGTCCGGGTTTTGGAAACGGAGCATGTGGCCGGGTTTGTAAAGTTCAGCAAAAACCTCGTCGCAATACCTGAAATGGAAATCAACCTGCTGAAACGCATTACCCTGGAAGATGGTCTTGATGTGGTGGCGGTGCCCGGGATTTTGTCTGAAGGAGACCTGGTAGAGATTAGCGCAGGCAATCTGATCGGTCTGCGCGGCCGCATCGAACAATCAGAAGGCAAGCGCCGCTTCAAGGTGTCGCTGGAACAACTGGGGTACAGCCTGCTCATTACGATTGACGCCGCGTTTTTACAAAAAACAAGTCTGATGATGACTAACATCGTGCACTGACCGGTTAAACGTTCCGTTTTGTCATGGAAAAACTCAGTTTGGATGCCCTGAACCGGATATCTGTCGAAGCGTTCCGGGAACAGAAAAAAATGCCGCTGGTGCTGGTGCTCGACAATGTGCGGTCTGCGCTGAATGTCGGATCCATATTCCGGACAGCCGATGCCTTTGCCGTTGAAAGGATTATTTTATGCGGTATTACAGCCCGGCCGCCGCATCGGGAGATTCTGAAAACAGCACTGGGCAGTACCGATTCGGTGGCCTGGGAGTATTTTGAAGATACCCCAACGGCAGTATCGGCCTTGAAAACTGCCGGATACAAGGTATTGGCCGTCGAGCAAACCACCCACAAAACCTGGCTCCAGGATTTCCACCCGGACGACCGGGAACAATACGCACTTCTGTTGGGCAATGAGGTGGAGGGCGTTGGAGAACAAGCGCTTGCGCTATGTGACGGGGCGATTGAAATTCCACAGTCCGGTACCAAACATTCCCTCAATGTCGCTGTAGCAGCAGGTATTGCCGTATGGGAATTTGCCAGAAAAACGGGTCATACTTCCAACAAGTCATAATCAGCATCATACTTATTTGCAGTCACCATTTTACGGAACAACCATGTCAAAGTTTACAAAATTCGTTGCCGGCGAATTCACCAACCTGGCCGCAGGTTACCTGGCCGGCCTGTGGGCGTCGTCGCTGGTATCCAAATTTTTTGTCAAAAAAGGACTCGTCAACCTCTGGGGGCTAACCGCCAAAAGGGAAGCCCTGAGCAAGGATGATTACAGCTGGCTGTTGTTTATCGCATCTTATCTTATCGGGCTGACGGTAATGATTGGCGTCAATTACCTGGTTAGCAGAATTCGCAAGCCGGAGGCGACGCAAAACCCCGTGTGATAATTCAGAAATGGTCTTGTGCTTGTCCATTCCATCCGGATGCGGGGCTCTAAACGACTTTAACTAAAGTCGGAATACATTTTTATTGAATATGAAGTTTCTTTGCGGACTTTTCCCGGAGCGCATCATGCCGATTGCCCGGGCCTGTATCTGCAGACAGGAAAAATCCCTTTATTTTATTCATTATGAGACCTGCCTTCACCGCCTTTCTATTCGCCCTTATTTCACCTGTTTGTTTGTTATCACAGTGTTCTGAAATTGATCTAAGCACGCTGCAGGTCATCGAAAAGACCGCGCCCAATGCCAAGGAAAATAAAATACTCGACCTGGGATTCGACCTTACCAGCGAGACCGGCACCGGCGCCACCAATACCCGGCATTACCAGAAATGCTGGGAGACAACGGCCAAAGGGAAAGCCATTTACCAGCAGGTTATTCTATGGCACACCAACTCCAACGACATCACTTTCCTGACGCTGAACGAGGCCAGTTATACGGCTATAAAAAATGCCATCAACGAAAAACACGACAACTCCGACGGGAGCCAGATTGTGGTGGGTAAAATGTTCCGCTACTCCTTCAATACACAGTATGTGAACGGGTACCTGTACTATGCCGTAACTATAGCAATGAAATAACACGTCCTCTCTGAAATCTTTCGCTTCATTTCGCGGTCTTCCTACCTTTGCGCCCACTACCACTAAATGCACAACTTCTGCAAGATTTATCCATACCGGACATGAAAGTTTTCAAATTCGGCGGCGCCAGTCTCAAGGATGCCGCGGGTATTAAGAATGTAGCCTCCATTTTGCAGCGTTACAACAAGGAGCAACTCGTCATCATCGTCTCCGCAATGGGCAAGACGACCAATGCCCTGGAAGCGGTGGTCGCCGCCCACGCCAAACAAACCGGCGAAGCACAACAACTTTACGATGCGCTGAAGCAACAACACTACGCCATCATGCGCGACCTGTTCGACGAAGGCGATGACGTATTTGCACTGGTAAACGACACTTTTGTGGAAGGGGAATGGATGCTGGAAGAAAAACCGTCGGACAATTACGATTACATGTACGACCAGATCGTCTGTGTCGGCGAACTCGTATCTTCAAAAATTGCCGCCGCATACCTGAATAAAGTCGGACTGAAGACCCACTGGCTCGATGCCCGCGACGTCGTGGCAACCGACAATACCTACCGGGAAGGCTGGGTTATTTGGGATAAAACAAAGGCCAATGCGGTAAAACTCGTGCCGCCCATCCTCGATCAAGGCAGTTTTGTGATTACACAGGGTTTTATCGGCGCGACTTCGGAAAATTTTACCACCACCCTGGGGCGGGAGGGCTCCGACTATTCCGCCGCCATATTTTCCTTCTGCCTCGACGCGGAAAGCATGAGCATCTGGAAAGACGTGCCCGGCGTGCTGAACGCCGACCCGCGCATCTTTGAGAATACCATCAAACTGGACCGGCTGTCGTACAAGGAGGCGATTGAAATGACCTATTACGGGGCGCAGGTCATACACCCCAAAACCATCAAGCCCCTGCAGAACAAAAATATTCCGCTTTATGTGAAGTCGTTTCTCAACCCTGAGGCGCCGGGGACGGAAATCAGCAGCGATACGGAAGACAATTATCCGCCTATCGTGGTGGTGGAAAAGAACCAGGCCCTGCTGCATATCAGCACACTCGACTATTCCTTTGTGGCGGAGCACCACATGGCCCGGCTGTTCCGTAAAGCGGCCGACCTGCGCATTTTTGTCAATATGATGCAGAACGGCGCCATCAGTTTTACGATATGCGTACCGAACGTACCCGACCGGATCGAGCAGTTTATCAACGAGATATCGGATGAGTTCAAGGTGAAGATGGAAGAGGACCTTGAACTGATTACCATTCGCCACTACACACAGGAGACCATCGACAACCTGAAAAAGGGAAAGATCGTCCTGTTCGAGGAGCGAATCAGGAATACCTTGCACATGGTGGTAAAAAACATTCCGGTTATCGAACGTCGGGAAGTGGAGATCGCCGGCTCTAAGGCTTGAGCCGGCGAAAGAACACAAATCCGTTCTCCCGGCCGATTTCCTGCATGCCGGGGATTTGCTGCAACTCGTGGGCTGTCTGTACCTTGGTGACGACGAATACATCTTTGTCGATATTGCCGGTGTACAGCCAGTCCCGGTCATAACTTTTTTCGTTCGTCACCCTCGGCTTCCGGGTATAAAACAATTGCGCATAGGAACGATACCCGTGGGTGACCACGTAGCAGTCCTGGCCGATCTTGCTTTCAAAAAACGCAATGGCTGCGCGTTGGGAATACCCCTCGATGCGCCCGATAAAAAAGATCAGGGTGAGCATGACAAAAAGGGCTGTGCCGGCGAAAAGCACCTGGAATCCGCGCCAAAATGCCTGCCGGGCAACATCACCCGAAGCCTCTTGTTGTGTACGCCGCCCTTTTCGGAATAAATAAAAAGCCGTTGCCATTACGCCAAGCAGGAAAACACCGGGAATGACTTCCCAACCGGTCCAATGCACTGCAGCGCCCAGGCTTTCCTGCGCAAACGGGTCTTTGAACAAGGGTTGAAGCATTTCTGTATGCATGCCAATAAAAGGCATGGCGCAAACGGCCAACGCAAAGACCCCTGCTATGGCCCACAGGCCGAAACGCATGGCTTTATTTAAACCTATTTCGCCGGAAATCATCTTGTCTATGCTGAGCGCCGCCAGGTATGTCAGCGGAAAATAACACATAGACGAGTAGTGTACGATCTTGGACTTGACGATGGTGAACAGGATCAGTACCACCCAAAACAAGTATTTCATCCAGCGCCTGAAATCGCTTCTGTAGCGAAATTCTTCTGCTGGCATTTTCCAGAAGGCGCGCAAGGCAAAAATGGAGGCCGGAAAACAGCCGATCAGCAATACCACAAAGTGGTAGCCCGGAAAGCCCTTGTGCCCGGCGTCAGGCGTGCTGAACAGTCGATACTGGTATTTATTGAACTCCTCGATAAACCATGTCCCGTTCTTCCAGGTCTCCAAACCGTACCAGGTAAGCGTCACAAGGGTAGCCGCCAGGGTAAAACAGATAAACTGCGGTACGCTTACATACATGCGGAAACGCTGCGAAACCCAATACACTCCCATAGTCAGTGCAGCGATAAGATAGGCCGTCTGCCCCTTGGTCAGTATGCCCATACCAATCCAGAATCCTCCGAGAAACAGGTAGCGCCACCTGCTATGCGGCAGATCGAGTTCAAAACCGTCTTTTTTCCAGTAAAAAAGGATAAAGTGGTACAGCCCTGCGAATATGAAAAAATTGAACCAGGGATCGATAATGCCCGATTTGAAGTATAAAAAGGGCAACACCGTACCGAAATAGGTCAGCGACCAGATCAGACCGAAACGATGATTGTACAAACGGCGACCAGCCTGGTATACCAGTACCAGGGTCGCTATGCCGCAGAGTGCATTGGGCAATCGGGCGGCAAATTCTCCGACCCCGAAGGCGTCCATGGACAGCGACTGCAGCCAAAAGAACAACGGCGGTTTTTCCCAGAAAGGGATAAAATTGACGTAAACCCTAAAATACTCCTTCGTGATCAGCATCTCCCGGCTGATCTCGGCAAAGTTGATTTCGTCCCAGTCAAAAAGGTGCACACCACCGAGAAAAGGAACATAAAAGATTGCGCCGAGCAGTGCCAGTAGCAGGGAGGTGCGCAGCGATTGATGTTGCATTTATTTCTTTTTACCACTCAGGAAATTCAACAGCTTGCTCACAAACGCATCATTGATACCCAGCCAGCCTTTCAGGGAGGTGTACCAGGACACGGCCTGTTTGTCGAGCCAGATCAATATGCGCCTGGAGCCGTCTTCGGGTCGGGCCCGGTAGTTGGTAGCGCGCCGGTGGGGAATGTTTTGCTCTTCGGTGAAGTAGTAGAGTGCAATGGACTTCCGGGTCATCTCTTCCGGGCATTGGATCGGCTCCGGCAAGCCGTGAAACGAATCTTCATCCGTATTGAAAATGGCGCAGCGGTTGAAAACGGGAAGAATCTTTTGGGCACATGCCTTCATATCGCGGGTCCAGAGTTCCAGTTCTCCACGGTATTCGGGCTGCCAGTTTTCATTCAGGTAAACCAGAACGTTCACCCGGCGGCGCCAGTTGCGTTTGTGGGGGTGTACGGTAAAATCCGCGTGTATATTGAGAAAACCGCCCCGCTTGCTTTGATGCAGGCCTCCACCTTCCAGACTGGGGTCCGGGATTAGATTGGGGATCCCGGTCAGTTCACTCAGGGCAGTTACAAAGGGCGCACTGTTCAATACCTTGATTACTTCCCGAATATCTTCAGGAATAAGGTCCATTTTATTCAGGCCGTGTTTCTTCTCGTTGACATGCACATAGTGTATCCAGCCATCGTCTTTCACGCCGGGAAAGGCGTTCATGGCGGCGCGGGCGGCCTCCGGTTCCAGGAAGTTATCAAAGGAAGCAAAGGGATACGGGTACGCCTTCTGGTATGCGGCGGCACTCGATGCAAAGGTCTTGCTCCATCTGTCCAGATCGAGTACAGCCTGGGCGGTTTGTGTTGTAGTCATGTAATTATATTGGTCCCTGTTAAAGAGGTAACAAAATCAACCCTCCTTTTTCTTTGTTGTACGCTTTGGTTTTGCCGGCGCTTCACTCGTCGATTCAAGCCCCTCTTCGGCAGGCTCTGCCGACTTGTGTACGATATCATCAATAATGATTCCGCCAGTGGATTCCAGTCCTTCTTCGGCAGTTTCCGCCGATTTATGGACAATATCATCGATCACAATTCCTTGTTCTTCCCCGGTTCCGGCAGCGTCGGTTGATTCAGAAAACGATTCCAGGTCTTCTTTTGCTGTTTCGGATTTATGCACAATATCGTCAATGATAATATTGGCAGAATCGGCCTCGGGGGCAGGTTCTGCCGTTTTGGGCGTTTCTTCTTCGCGGTTGAGCGATTCCAGCACCTCTTCGGCTTTGTCCACCGCTTTTTCGATGGCTTCTTCTGCTTTTTCCGCGGCCACTTTTACAACTGCCCGCGCAGTGTCCAATGCATCCATCAGCACATCGCCGAGCACAGTGGCGGATGCATCGAGCAGGTCATCATCCTTTGCAGCCGGAGCGGCTTTTTCAGAGGATTTTGCTTTTATTCCTGCTGCGATTTCAGATTTAACGGCTTCTTTAGCGGCCTCTATCTTCTGCTTTTCCGCTTCCTTTTGGGCGCGACGGCTTTCCTTTTCCTTGGCAGCGTTCACCTGGCGTTCCACCTCGCCACGGGTCTTTTCCATTTCGGCCAGTTTTTCGCGCTTGGAGCCGAGCCGTTCTTCAATCATCTTGATCTTGGCTGTGCGGATTTGCGCTTCCAGTTGACCTTCACTTGAATTTACTTTTTGCGCTGAAAATTGAGTTCCTCCTCATCACGGCGGATGCTGCCTTCCATACGTTGGATAGCCTCCATGAGGCCGCCCAGTCTGCGTTCATGGCGCTCCGTTACGGAACCTTCATTGACAGAAGGGCCGAATTTGCGTTCCTTTGCTTTTTTGAAGGCGCCGTCTATGCGATCCCACAATTGATTGCGGTGTTCATTGCTTAGTTTGGCATCCCGGTATTTGCGTTGTATTTGCTTGAGGTCTTCGAATATACTGCCCAGTTTTGAGCTGCCTGCGGCGATGCGCGCTTCTACCTCAGCAAGGGTTTTGCTGAATTCATCAAACACAACCTGGGAGGCTGCAATGAACTCACCCTGCACCTGGGTGCGCATTTTTTTGAGGTCGTTAAACAAGGCATTGATGTTGTCGCGCAGGTTATCTGCGTGTTCGCGATACAGGTTGCGCTCGCGGCTCTGGGACTGAACTTTGTCCCAAAACGATTTCAGGCTATCCCATACCTTGTTATCGTAGGAAGCAAGGGACTCTACCTTTTCCTTGAATTCGGCAAGTTCCTGCTGGTAAGCAGCGTGGAGTTTGGCCGACAACACTGCAAAGTGCCATTCCGTTTGCGCACGTTGAATAATGTCACCGCGTTCTACCAAAAGGTCATCCGGGAGCAGGCTTTCTGTCACGCTCAGTTCTCGTTCCAGGGTAGTATGGCCTTCCGGGAATTCTATTTCTTTCCCCTCACGCCATTCATTCATCATCTTATTGACAAAATCATCGCCGGCAATGGCTTCCGGAAATGTATACAGTACGACCTTGTTAACATCGGCTTTTAGTTCCAGTGCGATCAGGACTTTTTCGTTCTCGGCGTTGGTTCCCCAAATTACAACTTTGTTCTTCATTTAAATACGGTACGTTGATACGTGAAGGGCTGCTGGTTTGTTTGACACTGCAAAATTATACTTCAACGGCAGTTTTTTTCATTTTTAGTTTCAAAATCCCCGTTGAAAGAAGGTATTCGGCAATTTGTACCGCGTTGGTGGCAGCGCCTTTGCGCAAATTATCCGAAACGATCCACATGTTCAGTGTATTCGGCTGGCTTTCGTCGCGGCGAAGCCGGCCGACAAAAACATCGTCTTTTTCGTGTGCAAACAAGGGCATGGGGTACTGCAACTCCGCAGGATTGTCGGTCAATACAATTCCCGGCGAAGCGGCCAGCAGGGCGCGAACCTCGTCCAGATCGAAATCCCGCTCGAATTCTACGTTGACCGCTTCCGAATGACCTCCGATCACGGGAACCCGCACGGTCGTCGACGTGATGCGGATACTGTCGTCGCCCATGATCTTCTTCGTCTCATTCACCATTTTCATTTCTTCTTTGGTATACCCGTTTTCCGTGAATACGTCGATATGCGGCAATAAATTCAGGTCAATCTGGTACGGATAGGCCCGCTCACCCGATTTCCCTTTTCGTTCGTTCATCAGCTGGGTAACGGCTTTTACACCGGTGCCGGTCACCGACTGGTACGTGCTCACCACTACCCTTCGGATTTTATACTTGTCGTGCAACGGCTTCAAGGCCACCACCATCTGAATCGTCGAGCAGTTGGGGTTGGCAATGATCTTGTCCTTTTTGGTCAGCACACCGGCATTTACCTCGGGCACCACAAGTTTCTTTTCGGGGTCCATGCGCCAGGCCGAAGAGTTGTCGATCACCACGGTGCCCTTATCGGCAAAGCGCGGCGCCCATTCTTTCGATACGCTTCCCCCAGCCGAGAAAATGGCAACATCCGGCCGTTTGCCCACGGCAGCGTCCATGCTGATGATCTTGTATCGCTTTCCCCTGAACTTGACCGTCTTGCCTACCGAACGCTCGGAGGCCACCGGAAAGAGTTTGGTCACCGGGAAATTGCGCTCTTCGAGCACTTGTAACATTTTTGAGCCTACCAACCCTGTGGCGCCTACAACTGCTACCTTCATTTTATGTCTGATGTTTGAGTGTTTGGTGGATGCGGGAAGGCCGTTCATAGGTTTAAAACAGCATCCGCACTGTAATTTTTTTATGGTCAGTTGGTTTCAGACGGTTTCTTATAGTTTTGGGGCTGCAAAGATAAGGATAGCGCTGCGTTTTATTTGAATCCAAATAAGTTGCGTTCACCGTGTGCCGGGACAAAATTTTCTAATTTTGCCGCCTGAAAAAGAACTGAATATCCACTTATGATTTTGAGAATCCATAAAGAAGGCTGGTCCATACTGATTGTTACTGCCCTCATCCTGATACTTGTCAACCTCGCCGCCTGGCGGTTTTTGCCCGTTGTATTTTGGCCTTTGCTGTTTTTTTCGGCAATACTGTACATAGCCGTACTCCAGTTTTTCCGAAATCCCGTTCGGGAGATCGTGGTCGCCGACGACAAAATCGTTTATGCCCCTGCTGACGGTCGCGTTTGTGTGATCGAAACGGTACAGGAAGGGGAGTATTTCAACGATAAACGACTACAGGTGTCGATTTTTATGTCGCCTCTTAATGTACACGTCAATCGGAACCCGGTAAGCGGTGTCATCCATTACTTCCGCTACCACCCGGGCAAGTACCTGGTGGCCTGGCATCCGAAAAGCAGTACGGAAAATGAGCGCACAACGGTGGTCTATAAGAAGGGGAATACAGAAATTCTCATGCGCCAGATTGCCGGAGCAGTCGCCAGGCGCATTAAATGGTATATCCGGGAAGGTGACCGTGTGGAACAGGGCCGCGACATGGGATTCATCAAATTCGGCTCACGGGTCGATCTTTTCCTGCCGCTCGATGCCCAAATAGAGGTGCAAATGGACCAACAGGTGAAAGGCAACCAAACCATTGTGGCGCGACTGAAGGCATAACCGGCCCACTTGTCGCACCGGCGTTTTTCTATTTAACAGTACTTTAATGGCCGTCGCATGAAACCCCGGACAGGAGTTGGGGTCTAAAGGCCATACTGTTTAAAAAATACTCAAACATGAAAAAATCGATGTTTTCCAGATCATTTTTTGCCGTTGTGCTCGGCTGCTTTGTAGCACTTTCGCTTAACGCACAATCTGACGCTGCGCCTGTCGGTAAAGTACAGAAAACGGAAAAGAAGCAAGCCCATGAGGGCAACCTGTCATCAGAATTAAACCTGACGGAGAATCAAAAAGCCGAATTCAAAAAGATTGATTCGGATTTTGCCGAAAAATCAAAAGCGGCACGCGCCGCAAGGAAAGAAGACAAGGCAAAAATGCGCGAAGACCGCATCAGGGCGCACAAAGCCGTGCTGACACCGGAGCAGGCCGCCAAATACGACCAAATACTGGCCAAAAAAGAAAAGAAACACCAGGAGCGCCAACAAAAAAAGGCCACTAAAAAACAGGCAAAAAAAGAAAAGAAGGCTGAAAAGAAAGCCATGAAGAAAGAACTGAAAAAGCAATAGATCGGTTCTTTGAAATGTTAAAACATGAGTCCATGCGAATTTAGCGTATGGTAGTGTGGTTCCCGCAGATTCACGCAGAATATTGCCCGTTTTTTCTTCGGGTCCAGGTGAGGTTTCCGGCAGATTGCCAAATCTGCGCCAATCTGCGGGTTTTTTCTGCGTGAATCTGCGGGAAATAAACTCCGATGGTAGAGTGTTTCCGGCAGATTCACTGCAGAATATTGCCAAATCTGCGCCAATCTGCGGGTTTTTTCTGCGTGAATCTGCGGGAAATAAATTCCGATGGTAGAGTGTTTCCGGCAGATTGCTGCAGAATATTGCCAAATCTGCGCCAATCTGCGGGTTTTTTCTGCGTGAATGGGAAATAAACTCCGATGGTAGAGTGTTTCCGGCAGATTGCTGCAGAATATTGCCAAATCTGCGCCAATCTGCGGGTTTTTCTGCGTGAATCGCGGGAAATAAACTCCGATGGTAGAGTGTTTCCGGCAGATTGCTGCAGAATATTGCCAAATCTGCGCCAATCTGCGGGTTTTTTCTGCGTGAATCTGCGGGAAATAAATTCCGGGTGAACCATGCCCCTGTTCAAAAATCACCTGTTTACTATCCTGAAACACTGGTGAATTTTCTTGTTCCGGAAATCCTCCGGGACCGTTTGTCTGGAAATGTCCCTGATTTCGGCAGCCCTGATCTCCTCTTCCCATATTTTAAACCGGCGGTTGTTGGTGGAAAAATAAACCACGCCGCCCGGACTGCAAAACCGCAGCACACGGTTGAGCAACAGCACGTGGTCGCGTTGAATATCCAGGGTGCCTTCCATGCGCTTGCTGTTGGAAAACGTAGGCGGGTCCACAACGATCAGGTCGAAGCGCTCTTGCGGCGGCTGTTCCAGCCAGGTCATTACATCTGCCTGTAACAGCCGGTGGCGTTCGTCTTCAAACCCGTTGAGCGACAGGTTCCTGTTTGCCCATTGCAAGTAGGTGTTGCTCATATCTACCGTCAACGTCTCCGCCGCTTCACCGGCAGCGGCATAAACACTAAACGAACCAGTATAGGCAAACAGGTTGAGTACCTTTTTGCCGTGCGACTCCTGTCGCACCATCTGGCGGGTGATGCGATGGTCGAGAAACAACCCCACATCGAGATAATCGGCCGGATTGATGATGAAACGCAGGCCGTTTTCACGTACGATAAATTCGGCGCCGGTTCTGGCGAAACGGTCGTACTGACTCAGTCCCTTTTGCCGCTGTCTGAACTTCAGAAAAATCAGGTCGGAAGAAACGCCCAATACAGTACCGATCACAGCGATACAATCATCCAGCCAGGCGGCGTGTTCACCCGGTTCCATGCCGTGGTCGCGGGCGTATTCTGCCACGTGCACGATGTTTTCATATATATCAATGGCCAGTGGCGTACCCGGAATGTCATTGTCGTACACGCGGTAGCAGGAGATATTCTGACGCCGCGCCCATTTGCCCAGGTGCTTGTGCATTTTGGCGAGGCGGTTGGCAAAGGGTTCGAGTTTTGGATTCATCATTTGCAGAAATTGCGGAAAACCGCGGCTTATGGTTTGAAAACACGCGCCGCCTCCACCGCTTTTTGCCAGCCATGATATAACTTTTCGGATTCCTCGTGCGGCATGCCGGGGGAGAACACGACATCGAGTTGCCAGTTCCGGGCAATGTCGGCCTCGTCCTTCCAGTACCCTACTGCCAGGCCGGCGAGGTAGGCTGCGCCGAGTGCGGTGGTTTCCTGCACCACCGGACGCTCTACATTAACGCCCAGCATATCACTCTGGAACTGCATCAGGAAGTTGTTGCGCACCATACCGCCGTCGACCCGAAGTGTTTTCAATTGTATGCCGGAATCTTTTTCCATGACGGTCAATACATCCTTCGTCTGGAACGCCACACTTTCGAGCGTGGCGCGTATAAGATGCGAACGGCTGCTGCCGCGTGTCAGGCCGAATATGGCGCCCCGGACTTCCGAGTCCCAGTAAGGCGTACCCAGGCCTACGAAAGCGGGCACCATGTAAACGCCCTCCGAGGATGGCAGACTGAGGGCAAACTGTTCCGTTTCCGCCGCATCGGCAAACAACTCCACGGTGTCGCGCATCCATTTCACAGCCGAGCCGGCCACGAAGATGGAGCCCTCCAGTGCGTATTCCACCTTCCCGCCGATGCCCCAGGCAATAGTCGTGAGCAGGCCGCTTGGTGATGCAACCGCCTTGTCGCCGGTGTTCATCAGCATAAAACAGCCGGTCCCGTACGTATTTTTTGCCATGCCTTCGGCAAAACACCCCTGCCCGAAAAGGGCGGCCTGCTGGTCGCCCGCCATACCGCACACCGGCACGCCCTCGATACCCAGCACAGCCTCGCGTGCGTAACCGTAAATGGCGGAAGAATCCATCACTTTGGGAAGCATGTTGGACGGAATATCGAGCGCAGCGCACAATTCATCGTCCCATTTCAGCGCCCGGATATCATAGATCATCGTTCTGGAAGCATTGGTATAATCGGTTGCGTGGATGCGCTCTTCCGTCAGGTTCCAGAGGAGCCAGGTGTCAATCGTACCGAAAAGCAGGTTGCCGGCAAAGGCCTCCGCCTGGGCGCCGGGAACGTAATCGAGTATCCATTTGATCTTGGTACCCGAAAAATAGGCGTCGATCAGCAGGCCGGTTTTTGCCCGTACAATCGGGTCCAGCCCTTTTTCCTTTAATGAAGTACAGATATCAACCGTTTGACGACTTTGCCAGACAATGGCGTTGTACACCGGCTTCCCAGTCCTTTTATCCCAAACTACCGTTGTTTCGCGTTGGTTCGTAATGCCGATGGCTGCAATATTTTCTGCACCGACTTCTCCGACAACCTGCCGCACCGTTTCCTGCACCGTTTCCCATATTTCCACGGGGTTATGCTCGACCCAGCCGGGCTTGGGAAAATACTGGGTGATTTCCTGCTGTGCAACGGCTATGGTATTCCCTTTTTTATCGAATACGATTGCACGCGTGGATGTGGTTCCCTGGTCGATTGCGAGGATGTAATTCATGTATTTGGGCAATTAATGAGTAGAGATGTGCAGTCAATCCCGTAAATGTCTTTGAAAATCTGAAATTATAACAACCCATTGGTCATTTTATACAATAGTTCCAGCCCGATGCCGCTGATAAGCAGGCGTTCTTTGCCGTTGCCCGTTAGTTGGCGTGTCCAGTCGGTAAAGCCGCCGTCGGCGATTTCCATTTCCCCGCCACCGTGATTTGGGATGACAATTTTGAATTGTACACCGCAGTAATACGCCTGCTCCTTTCGGGCGGCTGCGGTGACTTCAATATCCAAATCGAACAACTTCTCCTGCAAAAATCCATGCATCATATCGAACATCCGGTTGTTGCCGCTTTTACCATCAAGGCTTATCAGTCGTAGTTTTATCGGCGAAATGCGCATTTTTTCCCCAAGAAAGGACTGGTAGAAATGAATATGCCGCCACAGATTTTCTTTTTCGAAGTCAAAACTGCCTATGTCCCTTCCGGCGGATGTCAGACCCAGAACACTGAAATGCGGACTATACCCTGGCATATCCGGCACCTCCTGTGCGCGCACATGCCGGTGAACAGCGCTAAAATGTAGTGTTTCTCCTGGGAAACCATCCCGCTGCCTTCTGACCGCGCTTTCGAGGGCCAGTACATTGGTGGCGTCGGCTACCACTTCAGTACCCCGCAATGCCGAAACCACTTTATTCTGATGTGCCGTGGCAATAATAGAACAGGTGCCGAGCGGACAAACCGGAGCAAGTTCGAGGGGTATAAATCCGGCAGTTGCTGCAGAGGTTAGCCAGTCAAGTAAAAACCTGGACAATCCAACCGCATCGGCTGCAACCGGCTGAACAAAGCGATTGTTGCGATAGTTTTTCAAAAGTACGGACGGCGATTTGGCCTTCGATCTCCGGTGGAAAACTTCAAGCAACAGTCCAGACAGTTTCAACAGGCAACACTTTGCAGCCTGTCAAAATTCCACCATGTCGCAATAAGGGCCATTAACCCAATAAGGCCCGATAGGCCAATGCCCCGCAAATGCCGCCCAGGATGGGTGCAACGACGGGTATCCAGGCATAACCCCAATCCGAGTCGCCTTTCCCGGGTACCGGCAATATGGCATGCATGATCCGCGGACCAAGATCACGCGCAGGATTGATGGCATAACCGGTGGTGCCGCCGAGCGAATGGCCGATCGCAAGGATAAGCGCACCCACTACAAGGGGGTTAAGGCCCTCGGCAAAGTTGTTGGCGCCGATGGCGGAAAGCCCGAACAGGAGCACAAAAGTGCCAAGGAACTCGCTGATAACATTTCCCGGGGTGTGTCGCACGGCAGGCGCCGTACAAAACACGGCCAGTTTTGCAGCAGGATCAGTGGTGCGTTCCCAGTGTGGCAGATAGTGCAGGTAAACCAGGGCCGCCCCCAGCATGGCGCCCAAAAACTGCGCGAGAAGATATAAAGGCACGTCTGCCCAGGCAAACTGACCCGTTACCGCCAAAGCAATCGTTACTGCGGGGTTGATGTGCGCACCGCTGATGCGTCCTGCGGCGTAAATGGCAAAGGTGACTGCGAGGGCCCAGCCGATAGTAATGACCAGCCAGCCGGAATTTTCGTTCTTGGTGCCCTTCAGCACTACGCCGGCAACGACCCCGTTACCCATAAGGATCAACAAGGCTGTTCCGAGGAATTCGGCGAGGAAAGTGTTCATAATCAGGTAGTTTATCAAATGGCAATGTGTGTGAATTGCGTTTCAGGTTTTCAGGCCTGCGACCTTTGGATAAAGGTTGCGATCAATTCCATATATGCCGCTGCATGCGCCGTCTTTTCCTGCGCGGTCCAGCCCAACTCGTCGCCCATGAGCGCGGATACGCCGGGCGCCGCAGCCATCGCGGCATTCCAGTCGCTGATTTCCAGCCTGATCCTGCGCGCCAGAAAATCCCGCACCGTGCAGGCCATTTCGTATCGCGCCGCATATACCACTTCTGCCTTGATAAACGGCATGTCCGGCAGTATGGGCTCCATTAATTCTGGTTGTTGCTGCCCGATTGCCGACACCCGGATGGCGCGCGATCCGTATTTCAGCGTCAAATGTTGTGAAATATCGTCATTCAATCCCTGATCGGTCAATTGTTTTTTTATCCGGTCAAAATCAAAGTCCTCTGCTCCGGCCAGCAGGTGCGAACCGGTCTGGCATGCCTTCTCCACACCAAGTCGGTTACATACTGCATCAATAGCGTCTTTGGCCATCAGGCGGTAGGTGGTCCATTTGCCGCCAAGCAGACTGAACAAGCCGCTTTCGGTATCCCGTTCCACTTCGTGGTCGCGCAAAAGGGTTTTGGTTTGTTTGTTTACGGCGGCAATAAGTGGCCGCAGTCCCCCGAAGCCGGAGCGGACCAGATTTCTGTCGAGTGGTTTTGCAACAAAAGGCTGAAGCGTTTCCAGCAGGAATTCAACTTCTGCGGCCTCCAGAACGGGTTCTTCTGTGGAATTCAGGACGTCATTATCGGTAGTGCCCAGCAACAACCTCCCTTCAAAAGGAATGGCAAATACAACCCTGCCGTCTTTAGTTTTGGGTATCAGCAGGGCGTCGCGGCTGTCCAACACATCGAGAGGAAGCACCACATGGACGCATTTTGAGGGCCGGATACGGGCAGTCAAGGCCGGATTGGCCATCATGCGAATCCGGTCGGCATGCGGGCCGGTGCAGTTGAGGAATACCTTTGATCTGATCCGAACCCGGCCATTTGACAACGTGTCGCGAACGACAGCCGCCTGAAGGCCACCCGCCATATCTTTTTCAAAATCAACGACCTGCGCATGGTTGACCACTATTGCACCGGCTTCTGCAGCACTCTGCACGAGCGCCAGGCAATAACGCGCATCATCCAGTTGCCCGTCGTAATACAACACAGCGCTGTGAATATTTCGGCTGAGGCCGGGCACCCTTGCCAGGGTATCCGCTTTGGACAGCCAGCGACTGCCCTGCAGGGTATCGCTGCCCGAGGCAAACCAGTCGTACAACTTTAGTCCGATCGAAAAATAAAGCCCTTCCAGCCATGTAGATACCGGTGTTATCAACCCCAGTTCGTGTGCCAGATGCGGGGCATTATGCAGCACAATATGCCGTTCTTCCAGTCCGTGCCTGACCTGGCGCAACTGCGCAAAGTCCAGGTTTTTGAACGCCTGTTCTAGGTAGCGCACCCCACCGTGGATCAATTTTGTGCTCCTGGAAGACGTCTCGGAGGCAAAATCGTCTTGCTCGATCAAGACTACCTTCAGGCCACGCAAAGCCGCATCAAGCGCCGATCCTGTACCCGATGCTCCCCCTCCAACAATACACAGGTCAAACGTTTCATGTCCGATTGATTCAAGGTGCTTTGCTCTGTCCATAAAGACGATATTAACCTCCCGTTGCCAGACTTTGTTGCCAGCGCCAGGCGTCTTCCAGGGCTTCGCGCATGGTTCTCTGTGCTGTCCAGCCCAGGTGTTTTTCAATCTTGGAAACATCGGCATACAGCGAGGTCACATCGCCCGAACGGCGGTCTCCAAACCGGTATTGCAGGGGTTTCCCGCTGATATTTTCGAAGGTCCGGATAATTTCCAGTACACTGTTTGCCTTGCCGGTGCCGATATTGAATACGTCGTAAAAGGTATTCGAGGGGTAATTCATCAGGTATTGCAAGGCCACGACATGTGCCTCTGCCAGGTCCATCACATGGATAAAATCGCGCAGGCAGGTGCCATCTGGCGTCGGATAGTCGTCGCCGAAAACGGTCAGCGCAGGGCGTAGCCCCGCAGCCGTTTGAGTAATGTAGGGCACGAGGTTGTTTGGAACCCCTAGCGGCAATTCGCCGATATACGCGGAAGGATGCGCTCCGATAGGGTTGAAATAACGCAGTGAGGTTGATTTTAAAGATTTCTCAGCCAATGCAATATCGCGCAGGATCTCTTCTCCGATTTGTTTGGTGTTGCCGTAAACAGACATAGCAACAGGAATGGGCGCATCTTCGGTTGCAGGCAATGCCGCAGCCTGACCATATACGGTAGCCGAAGAAGAAAAGATCAGGTTGGATATTTCACATTCCATCATCGACCGGGTAAGGACGATCAGGGAATTGAGGTTGTTGTCGTAATATTTCAAGGGTTCCTGCATGGATTCGCCCACAGACTTAAACGCCGCAAAGTGAATGACGCCGGATATCTGTTCCTCCTTGAGGATTCGCCGGACCACCTGTGCATCGCAGCAGTTCTCGGCGTAGTACCGGGGAATATAACCCATGATTTTCTCCAGCCCTTTCAGGGTGCGAATTTCAGAATTGGAAAAATCATCAAGAATAACCGGGTTGAAGCCCGCTGTCGAAAGCGCAACTACCGTATGAGAGCCTATAAAACCGGCGCCTCCCGTCACGAGAATATTCATAAAACGCGATTAGATGATGTTTTTTGTTTTGATAAAACCATCTTCGCCGCAAAGAACGTAAAGTGCGGTAGTTTGCGTACACCCCACACTTTCTAATTATTCTCCATAACCGGGGAAATGACGAAATCAGGCAGTGCATGACCCTGGCAAAGGCTGCATTTCTGAAAGAAAACAGACTTGAATAAAACGGGATGTATACTCAAAGTAAGTTGGTTTGTGAAAACAAACCTGTATGATGCATTGATTTTCAATGCACTGCAATTCTGCAAATGTTTAAACTCGGAGAATACTGTATAGTTTTGTTTTGGAAACGGCCTCAATCTTCCTCTGTATCGGGCTTTGGTCGATCGCCCGACAGGCCGTAAACAGCGGTGGCAGAAAGTGTAAGGAATAAAATCAGATAAGTAATCATGAGGGTCAGGCTTGTGTAATTCGATTTCCGGATGTGCAAAAGAACGGCGGAATAACAGTTTCGTTTTACCGTTAATGTTAAATCAACATAAATTGTGCCACTGCTGGTTTATACCCGGTAACCGTTGAGAAAATCGCGGACAGACATGCGCTTTTTCCCTTCGAGTTGCAATTCCAGAATCTGGACATATCCATCGGTGGTGCTCACGCGCAGGTAGTTTTTGCCGTCGGAACTAAATACGCCCGGAGTACCGGAGCCCGGCTGGATGTCTTTGAGTGAACGCAATATCTTGAGTGTTTTACCATCCAGTTTCGTCCAGGCGCCCGGAACGGGACTAAGGCCGCGGATGAAATTGTGCACCTTTGCTGCAGGCTGGTTGAAATCAATTTCGCAGGTGTCGCTAAATATTTTTGGTGCGTGGGTTGCGGCAGTATCGGCCTGGGGCATGGGCTTTGCTTCACCCGATTCAATGGCCCTGACCGATTTTAAAACCAGGTTCGCACCAAGCAACATCATGCGGTCGTGCAACTCGCCGGCCGTCTCGTTTTCGCCAATGGAAATACGTTCCTGGTACAGCAGGTCGCCGGTATCGATCTCGTGTTTCAGTAAAAAGGTGGTCAGACCGGTTTCGGTCTCTCCGTTGATAATAGCCCAGTTGATCGGCGCAGCGCCCCTGTATCTGGGCAACAGCGAGCCGTGCAGGTTCATGGTACCCAGAGGGGGCATATTCCAGACGACTTCGGGCAACATTCTGAAGGCCACCACAATTTGAAGGTCTGCCTTCAGCGACCGAAGCGTCTCCAAAAACTCCGGGTTTTTAAGTTTCTCCGGTTGCAGCACACGCAGGCCCCTTGCCAATGCAAATTTTTTGACCGCGGATTGTTGTACGCCTAGTCGTCCGCCGGGCTTGTCCGGAGAAGTGATAACAGCGGAAATATCATAGCCCTGATCGCACAGGATTTCAAGAGACGGCACGGCAAATTCGGGTGTGCCCATGTAAATGATGCTCAGTTTCTTCATTTGTATCGCGGCAAATCAATAATAGCGCTCCGTCAGCCGATTGATAAGAAAGCGGGACAAACTTCCAACTCTTTTTACTTTTGTTCAAGTTCTTTTTTTCTAAAAACCTGATTTACAATGAAAAACATTCTCTTCCTAGCACTTTTGACGGCGCTGCACACTTCGCCTGCACCTGCCTCTGCCCAAACAGTCCTCGAAGGATTTGTTTTTGAAGAAAACAACCGCGGTTATCTCCGGCAGGTTCAAATCACCGTTTATGCTTTGCCTGATATGATCGTCCGCGCTGAAATTGAATCGGATGAAGAAGGACACTTCAGCACCCTGCTTCCGCCGGGAGAATACCGGCTGGCGGCCAAAAAAGATGTGTTTTTTGACCGGGAGGAGCGCTTTTCGATAGACACGAACAAGGTTTTTCTGAAACTGGAAATGCGCAGAAAGCCCGGATACCTGTTCGACATCACTATCGCCGAGGCACGCGAGAGCCCCGATGTGGTGGTTGATGCCGTACTTGGCGCTACCATCGAAATCTACAACCGGACAAAAAACAGACCCGAACTGGTGTTGAAAGAATACCCCGAAGCGTTTTTCCAATATACGTTTGAACAGGGCAACCATTATACGATGATGATCAGGAAACCCGGATTCCTGGCCAAGCGAATTGAAGTTTACGTGAATATCAAAGGCTGTATTTTGTGTGTCGACGGCGTACGCACCATGACACCCGGAATCACCGAAAATCTCACAGCCTCCAACACCATGGGCACCCTGTTGTCGAATATCGAACTGGAACGCGCCAGACTCGACAAGCGTATTGTCATTCAAAATATTTATTACGACTTCGACAAATGGGATATCCGCCCCGACGCTGCCGAACGCCTTGACAATGTGGTCACACTGATGAACGACAACCCCGGTCTATCCGTCGAACTGGGTTCGCACACCGACAGCAGGGGCAATGATGACTATAACATGGACCTCTCTGACAAACGGGCCAGAGCCGCAGTAGCCTATATCGTCAGCGAAGGCATCGACAGCGTTCGGATCACGGCAAAAGGCTACGGCGAGAGTCAACTGGCCAATCGCTGCAGGAATGGTGTGGAATGTTCAGAAGCCGAACATCAGCTCAATCGCCGGACCGAACTGCGGATTACCGGCATTTCAGGCGATTCGCTGGAGTATAAGCGGTGGCCAAGCCTGGAACAGATCATTTCCGAAGCGTTGCATACAAAGCCGTCCAAAAAGATAACCGCTCCCAAAAAGAGCGTTATACCGAACAGGTCAAGCCCCCAAAAGGCGGAAGTTCGGTTGCCGTCCAGACAAATGCCTGAAGCGAACAATTCAGTACCCTTGCCAAAGTTGGAAATACCGCAAAAAGAAGATGCGGAAGCAGCACTGGAAGAAGCAGCACTGGATGAAAACCTCGACGGAGTATTGCTGGCGGAGATGCCGGCCCCTACTCCGGTCAGGCGTATAGCGACAGATGCTACTCCGGCGCCACAGGTTGATACGGTCCTGGTAAAGTTGACGGAACTGGCCGGCAATTTCAATGGATTTGCGGTAGAAATTGCCCATTCTGATTCCTTATTGGCTGCAGATTCGCCTGTTTTTGGACTGTTCACCGAAATTTACTGGCAAAAGGAAGGTGAAAACAACTTTTACTATTTCACCGGCAACTATTCTACCCCGGTCGGCATCAGGCGGTTTTACAAAAAAACGGTAAAGCCTCAACAGCCCAACGCCAGAATGGTCGTGTTTAAGAAAGGCAAAAAATCCTATTTTGAATAGATATCAATTAACATACGCCAGCCTCACATGAATATTTTATCCTGGAAAAACACAACCGGGCTTCAATTGTACGCCGCAGAATGGCCTGTTGAAAAACCCTTATCCGTGATTGCATTCGTACACGGACAAAGTGAGCATATCGGTCGGTATGGTCATGTTGCAACCTGGTTCAATAAGCACGGCATTGCCTTTATCGGGTATGACCAGCAGGGATACGGCAGAAGCGAGGGCAAACGCGGCCATGTCAGCAAACTGGACATGCTGCTCAACGATATCGGATTGATGCTTGACCACACTTCGGCCATGTATCCCGGTGTACCTGTCTTCCTGTACGGACATTCGATGGGCGGGCAACTTGTCCTGAACTACGCCCTGCGCAGAAAACCCGTCCTTGCCGGTCTGATCGCAACAGGCCCCTGGATACGCCTGGCGTTCCAGCCTCCTGCCTTGAAACTGCTGGCGGCGAAAATTCTGAAAAATATCACCCCGGCGCTTACCCTGCCTACCGAACTGGCGGTACATTTTCTCTCCAGGGATGAGGCGGTGGTGCGCGCCTACACCAATGACCCTCTGGTACACGGCCAGTTGAGTGTTGTCGCCGGCATGGAGCTACTCGACGGCGCCAACTGGCTCGACCAATATGAGGGCCCGATTGAAATACCCCTGTTGCTGATGCATGGCGGGGCAGACAAACTCACTTCACCGGAAGCGACAAAGGCTTTTAGCGAAAGGGTAAAAGGGCGCGTTGAGCACAAAGAGTGGAACGACCTGTACCACGAAATACACAATGAACCGGAGCAGGAGCAGGTATTCGAATACACCCTGCACTGGATGAATGAAGTCCTTTAACCGTCAAATACCGCTGGACGGACCACTATAGCCCCCTTTGCTGGCGCACATACGTCTGAAACCGGTCGGCATTCACCTTATGCGCCGCAAAGGTTTCCGCAAATACGTGGGTGCCTGATTCATCCGGCCTGGCACAGAAATAAAGGTAGTTGTGCCGCTGGTAATTTAATACCGCGTCGATCGAAGGGATCGAAGCCATACTGATCGGGCCGGGTGGCAGCCCTTTGTACACATATGTATTGTAGGGAGAATCGAAGGTGGTGTGGTACTCGGTCACGCGGCGGGTTGTGAAATCGCGCGTGGCAAAAACGCTGGTAGGGTCTGCCTGGAGCCGCATGCCAATTTTCAGGCGATTAAGGTAAACGCCGGCGATGGTTGGTTTTTCGACATTGGCGTTGGTTTCACGCTCAACAATAGACGCCAGGGTATACACCTGGGATTCTGTCAGGCCGAGGCTTTGGGCTTTCGACCGGCGGTTGTTCTTGTCCCAAAAAGCGTCGTGTTCTTTCAGCATGCGGGTGACGAAACTTTTGGCATCCGTATTCCAGTACATTTCATAGGTATTGGGAATAAACGCCGAAATAAGCGTTTCCCGGGTATACCGGATCGTGCCC
The DNA here is from genome assembly GCA_016712415.1 of Lewinellaceae bacterium. Taxonomy (GTDB): domain Bacteria; phylum Bacteroidota; class Bacteroidia; order Chitinophagales; family Saprospiraceae; genus M3007. The sequence continues at coordinate 120,345 of JADJRC010000047.1, forward strand.
AGGAAAGATTCGTCACGGAACGTGTTGATCAGCGACAGTGAATCGGCTTCGATAAATTGCGACACCTTTCCCGCCACTTCCTCCGGAAGGCGTTCGTTGTTGAGCACAAGGCGTACGGGCGCCTGCTCGCCAGTGCGCAGGTGCTGAATGAGTTGGCGGTTGGTCCATCCGGGTTGAATTTCAAATCTGCCGGCCCGCATTTTATCCCGTTTGTATTTCATTTTTTCCGCCAGCCACCGGAAATCCGTTTCATTTTGGATAAAGCCGCCTTCGTGCAGTATCCGGACAACTTTATCAAATGAAGAGCCGGTAGGAATACAAACGAACTGGTTGCGCACCTGATCGGGAACCCCGGAAAAATAGATTGACTTGATCGGCTGCCAGGCAAAATACCCGCCGGCAAGAACGATTGCCAGCAGAAACAAAAGCAAATATTTTAACCGGGAAGATTTTTTCGATGCCATGCTAGTGAGCCGTATTGGTTTTGGCCGGAAAGTGTTTACAGTTGGAATAGTTAGCATATGAGGGTGGAGATTATCATAAAACCGCGCAAAAATACATTGTTGCACGTTTGGAAAAACGCTCCCGGCGCTTAATATTGTTCATTGTCACCGGGAAAATTTTTATCCTTCACGTCTTTGATATAAGACTTGGTCGCTTTACCGATCTCGTCGAACAACTCCAGGTATCGACGCAGAAAACGCGGCTTGAAATCCTTGGTTATGCCCAACATGTCGTGCGTGACCAGCACCTGCCCGTCGGCATTTTTTCCGGCGCCGATACCGATAGTGGGTATCTCAAGGCTTTCGGAGACTTCTTTGGACAACTGGGCGGGAATCTTCTCCAGAACAATGGCAAAGCAGCCCAGTTGCTGCAACAGTTTTGCGTCTTCGCGGAGTTTTTGGGCTTCCATGTCCTCCCTGGCACGCACGGTATACGTCCCGAACTTATAAATGCTTTGAGGCGTCAGTCCGAGGTGGCCCATCACCGGAATGCCGGCCATCAGAATCCGCTTAATGGATTTTTCCACCTCTGCCCCACCCTCCAGTTTGATCGCATGCGCGCCCGATTCTTTCATGACACGGATGGCGCTGGACAGTGCAATTTCGGGGTTCGACTGGTAGCTGCCAAACGGGAGGTCGACTACCACCATAGCCCGCCGCACAGCCCGGACCACGGATTGGGCATGGTAGATCATCTGGTCGAGCGTGATGGGAAGGGTCGTTTCGTGCCCTGCCATCACATTGGATGCCGAGTCGCCGACCAGCAGAATATCTATCCCCGCTTCATCAAGGATACGGGCCATGGAAAAATCATACGCCGTAAGCATGGCAATTTTTTCCCCGCGGGATTTCATGGACTGGATGACATGCGTCGTAACGCGCTTGATTTCGCCGGTTGATGCAGACATAAGAAAAAGAGAAGCTACAGACTGATTGGTGTCGGTTGAAGTGTGAAAGGTAGGCCTAAAAACAAAAAAACCGCGCCTCTTTCGGCGCGGTCGTAAAACAACAAATTATAATCCCATGAACATTTCGAATCAATGGCTCCCTTCGGGAGCGGAAGTGCAAGATGCACGACAAATAAACGGCCGTGAATATGCTTATGTTGTAAGAAATCAAGGCTTAACAAATTGTTCAGGATGCTTCAGGTTTAGCAAGTCCTCCCAACTTAAGAAGAAGGACTTGCTCTCACCTGAATTTGTATAATCCCATGAACATATCTCAGGGCGGTAATTCGTTAATCACCACCTTTCACGATACAAAAATCCAAAGTCAAAACAATTCCACCAATGACATTTTTACAGTGTTGTGAATTATTTTCTACCTTAAATTAGAGCGATCAATATTTCAATATGTTGTTTTTCAGGATTTTATATTTACACCAACATTTTGTTTGTGAATAATCCATCGGGTTTTTAGAGGCTTTGTTTCAGGATATTTTTTGTTTGGAAGTCAATACCTGAAATTGAGACCGAAGGTCAGCGGATTGATATTCATGGAATCGACCGTTTGGGTGGTGACCTTTATACCGCCCAGCGTCGACTCGTTTTTGGCAGTAAAAATGCCGTAGCCTTCCGAAAGGTTGGTATAGGTAGGCAGCACCTCCGCACCGGTAAGGCCGGAATTCGCCGAAGCCGTGATCTGAAATTCGTTGATTTCCTGGCCGCCTCCCTCAATCCGGATACTCATTGGCTCGAAATACCTAAACCGATCGGTAGTCGGCTGAATGTTCTCGCTCAGAAATTTATAAAAATCACTGCCGCGAACGCCGATCTGGCCGCGAATGACGCCACTGGACAAAACACTGCGGTCGACTGTTGCCGGCGATTTCCATTCCAGGGTAACGTGCTCCAGAACGGTGCCGTTGCCCGCCTCTTCCCGGTACCGGACGATGAAATACACGTTAAACAATACCGCATTCGCGTCGGCGCGCCAGTCTACATTGGTGTTCGACGAAGGCGCAAAGTTGATGAAAGGCGGCGTCTGGGCCGGGCTGGGTGTGACGAATGTGAAATCCTTGGGAATAGTGGTTTCAGCCGTAATCGGGGGCTTGCCATCCACGCGTTCGATGTTGAGGCGGTAGGTTTCGCCGGGGATAAGGGTACTGCCTGGATCGGGCTTTAACTTGTACAGCCAGTTGGGATCGGTAGCAAAGGTTCCCGGATCGCGGATGATGCCCTCCTTGGTGCCGTCAACACGCACGAGTTGAACCCGGGACTGCGTGGATGTCCGTTCGAGCCAGACCGTGATTGCGCTTTCGGGGTAATATATGGAATCGGGAATCAGGGCCGTTTGCAGGGCATTCGTTTCGGGATCCAGAAAGGCTTTTTCCACACGGACGTAGTATGCGGTATCTTTTGGAGAAAGAATCGCATAGGCCACCGGCACCTCCTTCCAGGGCGCTGCTACCTCAAATTCATTGGAGCACGATGCCAGAAAGGTCAAAACAGGCAGCAAAAGAAGCAGTCTTTTCATTGTATTGTGTTTGAGTCAAATTAAAACGGGGCAAAAGTAGTCGTTTGTTCCGGAGGAAAAAACGAAACGCATGCTAACTCTGGACAGAGGCCGGTTTTTAACGATGAATATTTCTTCATTATCCGCTGCGTTTGTTTCTAAAAAGATGGAGTGAATAGTGATACCTTTGCCGCGAGGGCAAAAGACGGCGATTTCGTTTAATCTTTCGCCCGATATCTTAAACAGATTCTCGAATAAAGCGTTTAAAAGCGCAGTTTTAGCGTAATAATATGGAACCATCCGGATATATGCCGATCGTCCTGCAGTCGCTGGTGGCTTTGGGATTTGTCGCACTGGTGCTCATCGTCGTACCCATGCTGGGCCCCCGGCGAAAAAGCAGCAGGAAAGACGAAAATTTCGAGTGTGGCATCGAAACACAGGGAAATGCAAGGATGCCCGTATCCATCAAATACCTGATGACGGCCATCTTGTTTGTCCTGTTTGACGTCGAAGTCATTTTCTTTTACCCATATGCCGTCAACTTCCGCGAAATGGGCTTTCAGGGCTTTTTTGCCGTGTTGATGTTTGTCGGCGTTTTTTTACTGGGTTTTTACTATGTATTGCGTAAGGGAGCGTTTGAGTGGGAAAAATAAAGGCTGAGCGGTTTGACACGAGCAAACTTCCAACCTGTTTTCCTCCGACTTCCAACTTCAAATTTCAATCGATATGAATATCAAAAAAGCCGAGATACCGGAAAGTTACTTTGGAGAAGGCTATCAATTGACGTCTGTTGAAAAAGCACTGGGGCTGGCCCGGGCCAATTCTGTGTGGCCCTTGCCTTTTGCCACTTCCTGTTGCGGAATAGAATTTATGGCTACCATGGGTACCAACTACGATCTGGCGCGTTTCGGAATGGAACGCCTGTCGTTTTCACCCAGGCAGGCCGACCTGTTGATGGTGATGGGTACCATCGCCAAAAAAATGGGCCCGATACTCAAGCAGGTCTACACTCAGATGGCCGAGCCTAAATGGGTCATTGCCGTAGGCGCCTGCGCCAGTTCCGGCGGCATATTCGATACTTATTCGGTGTTGCAGGGCATCGACAAGGTCATACCGGTGGACGTATATGTACCCGGTTGTCCGCCACGCCCGGAGCAGATCATCGACGGTGTGATGAAAATACAGGAATTGGTCAGAAACGAACCCTATCGTCGGCGCTATTCCCCTGAATACCAGCACCTTTTGGAAAAATATCAAATTGGATAACCCCGCCTCAGCGATATGCAACTCGACAATTCGACACTTCTTGCAGCCATAGAAAACCGGTTCCCCGGCGCGATCCTGTCGCACAGCGAACCCTACGGCATGCTGACGATGGAGACAACATCCGAGGTGATCATTGACCTGCTCCGTTTTGTCAAGGAAGACCCTGCTATCCAGGCCAACTTCCTGACGTCTTTGTGCGGCATGCATTACCCGGAACAGGACGGTAAAGAGATGGGGGTCGTGTACCACCTGCACAGTTTCCGCAACAACTTCCGGTTCCGGGTCAAGATATTTTTCCCGATTGACGCCCCGCATGTGCCGTCGGCAACTACCCTTTGGCCGGCGGCTAACTGGATGGAAAGACAGGAATACGACTTTTTCGGAATTATTTTCGAAGGGCATCCCGACCTGCGCCGCATCTTGAATGTCGACGACATGGATGTGTTCCCGATGCGAAAAGAATACCGGCTGGAAGACGGAACAAGGACCGATAAAGACGATCGCTTTTTTGGAAGACAGGGACATGAAGGCAGAACCTTCGACTAATCGATAGCAACATGCAAGTTCAATCATATTTCTCCTCCCTCGACAACCTCGACGGAGAACTCGCGACCCTCAACCTGGGGCCTACACACCCCGCAACGCACGGTATTTTTCAGAACGTGTTGAAAATGGACGGCGAGCGCATCCATTCTGCCGAACCCACCATCGGCTACATCCACAGGGCGTTTGAAAAACTGGCGGAGCACAGGCCCTACAATCAGGTGACCCCTATCACAGACAGGCTCAATTACTGCTCCTCGCCCATCAACAATATGGGCTGGCACATGACCGTGGAAAAACTGATCGGCTGCGAACTGCCCAAACGCGCGCAATATATGCGGGTGATCATCATGGAACTGTCGCGCATCGCCGATCACCTGGTATGCAATGCAGTCATAGGCGTGGACACGGGGGCGCTCACCGGCTTTACCTATATGTTTCAGGAGCGCGAGCGCATTTATGAAATGTTCGAAGAGGTTTGCGGCTCACGCCTTACCACCAACATCGGGCGCATTGGCGGTATGGAACGCGATTTCACACCCGCGTTTCACGCCAAACTCAAAGATTTCCTGAAATCATTTCCCGCACGATTCGAGGAATTCAACAGCCTGCTCGAACGCAACCGTATTTTTATGGACCGCTGTATCGGGGCAGGCCCCATTGCCGGCGAACGGGCGCTGGAATATGGCTTCACCGGCCCGAATCTGAGGGCTGCCGGCGTCGACTACGACATACGTGTTATGACGCCATACAGCAGTTACGATGACTTTGATTTCATCATTCCGATAGGCACACAGGGCGACACGTACGACCGGTTTATGGTACGCCAGGAGGAAATCAGGCAAAGCCTGAAAATCATCCATCAAGCCTACGACAATCTGCCCGCAGGCAACTATCACGCCGATGTGCCCGATTTTTACCTGCCGGAAAAGCCGGATGTGTACACCAAAATGGAAGCGCTGATCTACCACTTCAAGGTAGTAATGGGCGAAACTCCCGTGCCGAAGGGCGAGGTTTACCACTGTGTGGAAGGCGGAAACGGCGAACTGGGCTTTTACCTGGTGAGCGACGGCGGCCGTCAACCGTTCCGCCTGCACTTCAGGCGCCCGTGTTTCATCTATTACCAGGCCTATCCCGAAATGATAAAAGGCTCCATGCTCTCCGACGCGATCCTCACCATGAGTTCGATGAACGTGATTGCCGGCGAACTTGATGCCTGACCCCACAATTCTGAAAATTCAATCATTCTGAAAATTCTGATCCTGACGATACAATGCACGCAGCAACTCAAAACGGGACACCATTCAAATACTCCGAAGCCGCTCTTGCCGAAGTAAAGGGCCTGATCCGGAAATACCCGGAAGGACGGGGCAAAAGCGCCCTCATCCGCGCCCTTCACATTGCACAGGAGGAGAACAACGGCTGGCTCAGCGTACCGGCCATGGACCATGTCGCGGAAGTGTTGGAGATCACACCCATTGAAGTCTATGAGGTTGCATCGTTTTATTCGATGTACAACCTGGAACCCGTCGGCCAATACGTGCTGGAATTTTGCCATACCGGCCCCTGTGCCATCGAGGGTGCGGAGCGCATCATCGAATACACCAAACTGAAACTCGGCATCGGCAAAAACCAGACAACTCCCGACGGCCTGTTTACCATAAAACAGGTGGAATGCCTGGGAGCATGCGGCTACGCGCCGATGATGCAGGTCGGACAATACTACCACGAACACCTGACCGAAGAGAAGATAGACCGGTTTATAGAAGATTGCAAGGCAGGAAAACTGGATAAGGGCAGTTGGAAAATGCACTGAACCGACAACGCGCCGGTATGCTTGAAAACAATTCTAAACAGGTGGAAGGTTTTTCCACACGGATGTAAATGACACAAAAGCAAATTGACGAAATACTGGCGAAAAAGCCGGAAAGCCGCTACAAGTATTTTATTCGCACCGTAGTGGCCGAAGAAGAGGTGTGGGGTTTGGCAGACGAAGAGGGCTGGCTGCTGCTGGAAGATGACGAGGATGACACCGACGTTTTGGCGGTATTCCCAAATGCGGAATTCGCAGAAGTGTTCCGGGAGAAGGGGGAATTCGACGAGTTTAAGGTGGAAGTCCTGGACTTGTATGAGTTTTTGGAGTGGCTGAATGATTTTGAAAAGGAAAAAATGAAGATCGCCGTGTTTCCAACGCCCGATTTTCAGAGTGCAGTCATGACGCCGGAGCGTCTGAGGGCTGATTTTAAAGAAGAGTTTGACAAAGAAATTGAATAATGGGTCGCAAATTACTGCTTGAACACGCCCATGTTGAGGGCATTCACACGTACGAGGTGTATCGCAAACACGGCGGCTACCGCTCTGTGGAAAAAGCGCTGAACAGCATGACACCCGATGAAGTGGTGGAAGAAGTGAAAAAATCGGGCCTGCGCGGGCGAGGCGGCGCCGGTTTTCCTACCGGTTTGAAATGGTCGTTTCTGGCCAAACCCGAGGGAGTGCCGCGGTACCTGCTCTGCAATGCCGACGAATCGGAGCCGGGTACTTTCAAGGACCGCTACCTGATGGAGAAAATCCCGCACCTGCTCATCGAAGGGATGATCACATCCAGCTATGCACTTGGCGCCAATACTTCCTATATCTATATCCGTGGCGAATACTCCTGGATCGTAAAAATCCTGGAAAAGGCCATCGCGGAAGCGTATGCAGCCGGCTGGCTGGGCAAGAATATACTCGGCAAGGGGTATGACCTCGATTTGTATGTATCGCCCGGCGCGGGCGCCTACATCTGCGGAGAAGAAACAGCCCTGATCGAAAGCCTGGAAGGCAAACGCGGCAACCCGCGCATCAAACCGCCATTCCCGGCCGTGAAAGGCCTCTGGCAATGCCCGACAGTGGTGAACAATGTGGAAACCATTGCGGCGGTTGTGCCGATTGTAAATGACGGCGGCGATGAATACGCCAAAATCGGCATTGGCAAAAGCACGGGCACCAAACTCATCTCGGCCTGCGGCAATATCAATAAACCCGGGGTCTATGAGATCGAAATGGGCATAACGGTGGAGCAATTTCTCTATTCCGACGAGTGGTGCGGCGGCATTAAAAATGGCAAAAAACTCAAAGCGCTTGTCGCTGGAGGTTCTTCTGTTCCCATCCTGCCGCATTTCCTGATCACCAAAAATGCCAAAGGCGAACAGCGCCTGATGACCTATGAAAGCCTGGCCGACGGCGGCTTCGAATCCGGCACCATGTTGGGTTCGGGCGGTTTTATCGTGTATGATGAAGACCAGTGCATCGTGCGGAATACCATGAACTTTACCCGCTTCTATCACCATGAATCTTGCGGACAGTGTTCGCCCTGCCGCGAAGGCACGGGCTGGATGGAAAAGGTGCTCTGGAGGCTTGAAAACGGCCAGGGTAAAATCAGCGATATCAACCTGTTGGCCGATGTGGCCAAAAAGATCGAGGGCAACACCATCTGCCCGCTCGGCGACGCGGCTGCCTGGCCGGTGAATTCTGCGATCCGGCATTTCCGGGAGGAATTCGAATGGCACGTGTACGAGCCGAAGGCGTGTATGGAGCGGAATTACGGGTTGGTAAGAGAGCCGGGCGTGTTTTTGGTGGGGGTGCAGGGGTGAAAATCTTTACCTAAAACATTGAAAAACAATGAGCAAAGAACACCTGACATATTTCAAAGTCGAAAATTTCAAACGTTTCGACTCGCTGGAATTGACCGACATCGGGCAGTTCAACCTCATTGTGGGGGATAATAATGTGGGGAAAACGAGTGTGTTGGAAGCTCTTCAAATTAGTTTTCACGGAGCTGAGACGATGTACAATTACCACAGAACTTTGGGTTTGCGTGGAATTGAATTGAATGCAAAAAGGATTCTGGACTTGGATGGCAATGTTACCAACATCAATTATCCTAATGAGAACTACCTGGATTATTTGCTGAAAGACAAGACAAGACCACTGGTAATAAACTTTAAAATTCCAACGGGATCAGATGACGTACACATAGATGATAGTGGATTTATAAATTTAAGGCGTCCCGGCGAGTTTGAATTTAAGTTTATAAAGGCAGAAGAGTCTGCGACTCCATATCAAGCCAAAATCTTTAATGGGGTTAATGAGACAACATTCAATCTCCACCAAGATGACCTCAATAACGCCTACCACAATCGCTATATTCCAATTGTAATGTTTCGACCCAAAAAATCTGATGATATTTTTAACGATTTTCAAAAAAGCATTGGGAAAAGTAGAAAACTTCGAGACGAATTCATTGACAGTCTCAAGTTTATTCTTCCTAAAATCGAAGAAATACAAAGCCTAGAGATTGGAGGGGTTGACGTACTCGCGATTGGATTGAAAGGAGAAGATGAATTTTCCTCATTAAATGTTTTTGGCGAAGGCACACAACGGACATTTGAAATTCTAATTGAAATTTTGAAAAACAAAAATGCCCGGCTTTTCATTGACGAAGTTGATACCGGGATTCATTATTCAAGGCTTAAAAGTCTACTGAAAAACATTGCAAATCTTGCTTTGACAAACGACGTGCAACTGTTCATGACCACCCACAGCCTCGAATGCCAGCAGGCCTTTGCGGAGGTGTTTGAAGACCCGGATATGGTGGGGCATCAGGCAAAAGCAAGACAGTTCACGTTAATCGAGCAACCAGATGGACAAATCAAGGCCATTAAACGCGATTGGGAACAATTAGAATTTGCCCTTCAAACCGATAATGACACGCGGGGAGGCAAGCAAGTATGGTAGCAGTTGATATTTGGGTGGAAGGCATTGCTGACCAAAAGTTTTTAGCAGATGTGTTGAAGACTTGGTACAATTTGTCTTTTGACAAAAATTTCAAGTGTAGAGACAAAAGTCGAAAAATCGCTCTTCAAATCCGAAAAGGAGATGGAGTTAGCAATTTCAATAGCGAAGAAGGTTGGGGAAAAATCAAACCATCTTTTGAGGAAAACAATGCCAGCGGCACGAGAAACTTGATCATCGCAGATGCTGACGAGGACTTTTTGACAAGGAAAAAAGAGATTGAGGAGACGGTTCAAGGAGTAGATTTCAATGTTGAATCCGACCTTTTCCTTTGGCCCGACCACAAAGCGCATCCAGAGAAAGGAGATTTGGAAAGGCTTTTGGAGCAAATCATTCATCCTGACAACAAGGCCATTTTTGAATGTTGGAGCGCCTACGAGGAATGTTTGAACAATGCGCCAGGAAAAACCTACACCACTCCAGCCCGCAAAACAAAAATCTACGCTTATCTCGAAGCCCTTTTGGGAGAGACGAAAAGCGAAAAGGATAAAATCAAGGAGCGAGAACGAGATTATACGAACGCCGACCATTGGCAACTTGACAGCACCAAAGAGCCTTTGAAGCCGTTGCACGATTTTTTAAAACTGCATTTGGGGTTATGACTGAACTCATCAAAACCCAACTCGCTAACATAGAGCACCAGCACGGCATCAAAATCCTCTACGCGGTGGAGAGCGGCAGCCGGGCTTGGGGTTTTGCTTCGGCGGACAGCGACTGGGATGTTCGGTTTATTTACCTGCACCGGGAGGAGTGGTATCTTTCGATTGACGACAAAAAAGACAGCATCGAAATCATGCTGCCCGGCGATTTGGACTTGAGCGGCTGGGAATTGCGAAAGGCCTTGCGGCTGTTCCGAAAATCCAATCCGCCGCTGCTCGAATGGCTCAACAGCCCGATTGTCTATCTTGAAGAACCGTTTACCGTCGCCAAAATGAAAGCAGCAGCAGCCGAGTATTTCAACCCGAAGTCCTGCCTGTATCATTATTTGAGCATGGCATCGGGCAATTTCAGGGAGTACCTTAAGCGGGATTTGGTAAAAACAAAAAAGTACTTCTACGTCTTGCGCCCGGTGTTGGCCTGTATGTGGATTGAACGGACGAACACGATGGCGCCGACGCAGTTTCAAAAACTGTTCGACGCAGAAGTGCCGGAAGAAGTTTTAAGATTGGAAATTGAAAAATTGCTGGCGCGAAAAATGAGCGGCGGAGAACTGGGCGAAGAACCCAAAATCGAAGTGCTGAACACCTTTTTGGAAGAAAAAATCGAATATTACACCGAATACCTGAAGGACTACGACTTTCTCAAACAGCCCGACACTGAAGAACTGAACCGGATTTTCAGAACATCTTTGACTGAATTTGGAAAATAAATTATGCCCAAAGTAAAAATAGACAATTTCGAGATCGAAGTGCCCGACGGCACCACCATCCTCAACGCCGCACGGCAGATCGGCGGCGACATTGTGCCGCCGGCCATGTGCTATTACTCTACCCTGCAGGGTTCGGGTGGAAAATGCCGCACCTGTCTGGTTAAAGTGACCAAAGGCTCCGAGAAAGACCCGCGTCCGATGCCCAAACTGGTGGCCTCCTGTCAGCAGACGGTTATGGACGGCATGGAAGTAGCCAACATCACGAGCGAGGAAGTGCTCAACGCGCGCAAGGGTGTTGTGGAATTCTTGCTCATCAACCACCCGCTCGATTGCCCGATCTGCGACCAGGCCGGCGAATGCCACCTGCAGGACCTTGCTTTCGAGCATGGCGCAGAGCAGACCCGCTACGAATTTGAGCGCCGCACTTTTGAAAAAATTGACATCGGCCCGTACATCAAACTGCACATGACGCGCTGCATCCTGTGCTACCGCTGCGTATACACCGCAAACCAGTTGACCGACAACCGCGTACACGGGATCATCAACCGCGGCGACCACGCCGAGATCAGCACCTTTATCGAGAAGGCCATTGATAACGACTTTTCGGGCAATGTGATCGATGTTTGTCCGGTCGGCGCCCTGACCGACCGCACCTTCCGCTTTAAAAGCCGCGTGTGGTTCCTCAATCCCATGAATGCCCATCGCGACTGCCCGACCTGCAGCGGCAAGGCGGTCGTGTGGATGTACGGCAACGAGATTTTCCGCGTGACAGCCCGCAAGGACAAATACGACGAGGTGCACGATTTTATCTGCAATACCTGCCGTTTTGAGAAAAAAGCATTGAGCGACTGGACAGTGGAAGGACCGCGCGATATAGATCGCCATTCCGTGATCAGCCAGAACCATTACGAGGGCCAGACACAGACCGTACGCTGAACTTCATAAAACCATTTCAACTTTCTGCAAATGCTGATACTGCTTTTTGATACTGCACTGATTCTGGAGAAATCCATACTTGTCATCGTTTTGTTCCTCATTACGTTGGGTGTGGCGGCTTATTCTACCTATGGAGAGCGCAAAGTCGCAGCCTTCATCCAGGACCGGCTGGGACCCAATCGCGCGGGACCGTTTGGTCTGCTACAACCCCTGGCAGACGGCGTCAAGTTTTTTACCAAGGAGGACTTTATGCCGAATGCGGCCGAACGCTGGCTGTATATACTCGCGCCGGGCGCCTTTATGTTCGTTGCCTGTATGACCAGTGCCGTGATCCCCTGGGGCACGCAACTCACCATATTCCCGCGTCCTGTAGACCTCCAGGTGGCAGATATCAACATTGGTATTCTGTACGTGATGGGCTTCACCTCGCTGGGCGTTTACGGCATCATGATCGGCGGCTGGTCGTCGAACAACAAGTATTCCCTGTACGGCGCTATCCGCGCATCATCACAAATGATTTCCTACGAACTGGCGATGGGCCTGTCGATCATTGCGGTGGTCATGCTGACCGGCACCCTGAGCCTGAAGGAGATTGCGGCACAGCAAACGGGGTTTAACTGGAACATCTGGTATCAGCCGCTCGGGTTTCTCCTGTTTTTTATTTGCTCGCTTGCCGAATGCAACCGGGCGCCATTTGATATGGCGGAATGTGAAACCGAACTTGTCGGCGGCTACCACACGGAGTACAGCTCGATGAAACTCGGATTTTATCTTTTTGCCGAATACATCAATATGTTCATTTCCTGCACCATCATCGCCACACTTTATTTCGGCGGCTACAACTTTCCCGGCGTAGACCCCGGGTGGTTGGGTGGCTTCATGGGGCCGATTGTGCTGTTCGCCAAAATATTCTTTTTCATTTTTGTCTTCATGTGGATACGCTGGACCATCCCGCGTTTTCGCTACGACCAATTGATGCACCTGGGCTGGAAATCGCTGATCCCGCTGGCCATCCTGAATATGTTGCTGACCGGCGCCGGCGTTTTGCTTTTTGAAAATTAAAATATTGTACATCAGTACATTGTAAGATATGCAAGCACTCACGAACCGCTCGAAAAATGTCGTCGACAAAAAGATGACCTTCATGGAGCGCATATACCTGCCGGCGATCCTCAGCGGCATGTGGATCACACTCAAGCATTTCTTTCGTAAAAAGAATGCGCTGAACTACCCGGAAGAAAAACGTCCCTTTGCGCCGGTATACCGCGGCTGGCACGTGCTCAAGCGCGACGCCAAAGGCCGGGAGAATTGTACGGCCTGCGGCCTCTGCGCTGTCGCCTGTCCTGCCGAAGCCATCACAATGGAGGCTGCAGAACGCCGGAAAGGAGAAGAGCACCTGTACCGGGAAGAGAAATATGCTGCGGTATACGAGATCAATATGTTGCGCTGTATTTTTTGTGGTTTGTGTGAAGAAGCCTGCCCCAAAGAGGCTATTTTCCTGACTGACCGCATCGTGCCCAGCGACTACGTCCGACAAAACTTCATTTTTGGAAAAGATATGCTCGTGGAAGGCATCGATCCGGCCAATCGCATTGATGTTACTGTCCGACAAAAGCACATTCAGGAGCATAAAACGGGCAGTGGGCAGTAGCAGTGGTACAGATTCCAGAAACCTTTTTACCCTGAAAACCAACTAACCTTATCTCAATGGCATGACACTCTACCTATTTCTGACGCTCGCAGTTGTATCCGTGATAACAGCCCTGCTGATGGTGTTTTCCAAAAGCCCCGTTCGCAGCGTGTTATACCTGATCCTTACCTTTTTTGCCATTGCCGGTCAATATATCCTGCTCAATGCGCAGTTTCTCGCGGTCGTGCACATCATCGTATATGCAGGAGCCATTATGGTATTGTTCCTGTTTGTTTTAATGATGCTTAACCTGAACAGCGATACCGAACCGCAGAAATCGACGGTCTGGAAACTGACGGCGGGCATAGCCTCCGGGCTGCTTCTCGTAACCCTCGTGGGCGCCCTGCGCGGCAGTATTCAGATCAGCACCCCTGCCGAGGCCAATGGCCGGGTTGGGCTGGTAGAAAACCTCGGACGGGTATTGTTCACCGATTTTGTGGTACCCTTTGAAATCGCCGGTATTTTGTTCCTGGCAGCGATGGTGGGGGCCGTACTGGTGGGAAAACGCGACCTGCAAGTCTAAATATCACCAAAAGACGTTTGTAAATCAGAAGATTATGCTCGAATCAATTCGTCAGATACCTATCGACTACTACGTTTACCTCAGCACCCTGTTGTTCGTGATCGGGATACTGGGAGTCTTGATCCGCCGCAATGCCATCATCGTATTGATGTGCGTCGAACTGATGCTCAATGCCGTGAACCTGTTGCTGGCAGCATTTTCCACTTACCTGGCGACGCCCAGGGCCAGATCATGGTGTTTTTCATCATGGTCGTGGCGGCCGCCGAAGCGGCGGTGGGGCTTGGCATTCTGGTGATGATCTACCGGAATACTAAATCAACAGATATTTCCTTGCTGGACAAACTCCGAAATTAATGATGAATGGTGAATGATGAATGATGAACAGCGGATAACAGCCTGGTCATTTATCATTCATAATGCTCGAGAATTATGAATGCACTGATACCTTTAATTCCTTTTCTGCCATTTGCAGGGTTCCTCATCAACGGACTGTTCGGCAAAAAAATGTCGAAAACAGCCGTCGGCATTACAGGCTCGGGCGCCCTGCTGGCATCGTTTCTGCTGAGTGTGGCCTGCTTCAACCAGGTTGCGGCATCCGGACCGATCCACCTCTCGCTGTACAATTTCCTTACCGTTGACAGCCTGTCCGTCAATTTTGCTTTTCTGATCGACCAGTTGTCCGTCTGGATGATGCTGATCGTCACAGGCATCGGCTTTCTGATCCACGTCTACAGTATAGGCTACATGCACGACGACGAGGGGTTCTGGAAGTTTTTCGCCTACCTCAACCTGTTTATTTTTTCCATGCTGCTGCTCATTATGGGCGACAACTTCCTGATGCTGTTTTTCGGCTGGGAGGGCGTGGGATTGTGCTCCTACCTGCTTATCGGGTTCTGGTACACCAATACGGAGTATGGCAAAGCCGCGCGTAAGGCGTTCATTATGAACCGCATCGGCGACCTGGGTTTGTTGCTGGGCATTTTCCTGATATTCAAAACCTTCGGTACTTTAAATTTTACCGAGTTGTTTGCACAACTTCCGGCCATACGTTTGGAAGCCGGCGTCGTTACCCTGATCTGCATCCTGTTGTTTGTCGGCGCTATGGGTAAGAGCGCTCAAATCCCGCTCTACACCTGGCTACCCGATGCCATGGCCGGCCCGACACCTGTATCGGCGCTCATCCACGCAGCGACGATGGTTACGGCAGGCGTTTACCTGGTAGCCCGTTGCAATCCGTTGTATTCGCTGTCGCCCGACGCCATGCACGTGGTGGCATTTGTCGGTCTGGTGACAAGCATATTTGCAGCGGTGATCGGTCTGCGCCAGAACGATATCAAAAAAGTGCTCGCCTACTCCACCGTATCCCAACTGGGCCTGATGTTTATCGGCCTGGGTATGGGCGCGTATGCGAGCGCTATTTTTCACGTAACAACCCACGCCTTCTTCAAGGCGTTGCTGTTCCTGGCAGCCGGCAGTGTGATACACGGCATGGGCGGCGAACAGGACATTCGGAATATGGGCGGACTGCGCAAGGCAATGCCGGTCACCTTCTGGGTTTTTCTGATCGGTACGTTTGCCATATCGGGGTTCCCGCTGCTCTCGGGTTTCTTCTCCAAAGACGAAATATTCGCCTATACCTACGCGCACGGCGGAAAATGGTGGTGGGGATTTGCCGGCCTGGGCGCCTTCTTTACCGCGATTTATATGTGCCGGCTGCTTTATGTCACCTTCTTCGGGACTTTTCGCGGGACGGACGAGCAAAAACATCACCTGCATGAAAGTCCGGCAGTAATGACGATTCCCCTCGTTGTGCTGGCCGTACTGTCGGTTGCCGGCGGTTTTTTGAACACGCCCCATTTCATGCACCTCGGCAGTCCGCAATGGCTGGCGCACTGGTTTTCCTCCGTGATCCCGATGGCAGAAATGCACCTGCCTGAAAGCACCGAATGGTCGCTGATGACCTTCACGACGACGCTTGCGGTTGCCGTTATCGGCGCCCTGTACTTTGTGTACGCACGACCGGGCAATCTTCCCGTTGCCGATGCGGCGCAAGGAGGCCTGACCAGGTTAATTGCCAACAAGTTTTATGTAGACGAGATTTACGATTTCCTCTTTGTACGGCCGTTGGAAAAACTGTCGAAGATATTTCATTATTACGTCGACATTCAGGGCATTGACGGTATCGTAAACGGGATTGGAAGCGGGGTGCAGCGCATTGGCGCCGGTTTCAGGAAACTCCAGAACGGAAATATTGAATACTATTTATTCGGCATGGTGGCTGGGGTAATCCTGATCATGTTGAAAATGTTTTTACCGTGAACCGCCTAGGCCGCCATACCTGTGAAAAAACTTGAAGCGCTTGAACCATTTATTTTCTACGCCATACTCGCGTTATGGGTAGTACCGTTATGGTCGCTCGATTTTTTCGTGACCGGAGACGGTCCCTGCCACCTGTACAATTCCAAAATATTGCTGGACTGGTACCGGGGCGGGTACAAGGACTTCTACGATCCGTTTTATTTTTTAAATACCAATTTCGATCCAAACTGGCTGTTCAACCTGATCACCACCCCTTTGCTGGCCTGGGTTTCACCCGGTATCGCGGAAAAGATATTCCTGACCCTGTATGTGTCGGGTTCGGGTTGGGGTTTCGGTATCTGGTCAGCCGGATTAACCCTGCTGCTAAATTTATCAGTTCGCTGGGTCTGTTGTTTTGCTGTCACAAATTGATCACCATGGGTTTTTTCAACAACTCCCTGAGCCTGATGCTGTGGTTCTGGCTGGCCGGATGGTGGTGGCACAAACGCGACGATTTCCGGCTTGGCACCCTGATCAAAACAGCATTGCTGATGCTCCTGCTCTACTCGGCCCACCCGATGGGATTGTCTTTTGCAGGAATGATGATGGCGGCTATGCTCGCCGGCCTGTTGCTTTACGAAACAAACATGAAAGGATGGACGCAAAGTCGGGACTTGTTTCTAAAGCGCCTGAAAGGATTGGTATTGAGCGCTTTACCCATGCTTCTGCTGTTTTTGGAGTTTGCTTTTCGCCGCGAATGGTCGACGGACAACAATACACCGGACGTCAAAGATACGCTGGAAAAAATCGGCCGGCTGACGTCGCTGGTCACCCTGAACCACGATGAATCAGGCTGGGCCATTGCAACCTCCGTTGCCTGCGGGTTGCTGCTCATTGCTGCCATTATGTTGCGCATCCGCGAGCGCCGATTTGCGCCGGCCGACGGGCTCATCCTGTTCTTTGGCCTGGTGATATACAGTATCCTGAATCCGCCCAGCAGTTTTTCAGGCGGGCTTGAAGTACCGTTCCGGATGGGCCTGATCCCGTTTTTTGCCATAATGTTTTGGGCAGCAACGGCACAATTCCCGGCATGGGCCAAATTGGCAGTGCAAACAGTTGCGCTGGTGCTGACGCTGGGATTTCTGAGCGTGCGTATGCCCGTGTTGCGCAACGCTTCCGACTACGCCAAAGAAATATATAGTTGCAATGGCGCTATAAACGCCCGGGCGACCATCCTGACCCTGAATTACGACTGGACCGGGCATACGCCCGAAGGGCAACCCATAGCCGACAGGATTTGGCTCTTCAACCACGTGGATTGCTACCTGGGCGCCAGCCGTTCGGCGGTCATTTCCGATAATTACGAGGCGAATTACTGGTATTTCCCGACCATTGCACGCTGGAACACCAACATGTACCAGCAGACGGACAAGGACGGTATCAATTTCGACAACAGGCCGCCTCGTGCCGATATGCTGAGTTACAACCGCAGAACCTCCCAGCAGATCGACTATGTACTGATGTTGAGTTATACCGACGAGTTCAAAGACCACGAATATACCAAAGAGATATTTTCCCAACTGGAGCAGGGATTCGAGCAAATCTTCGTCTCCGAACACAAGCGGGCAGTGCTGTATAAGCGGCGCGGCTTGTGATAAAAAAAACAGTCATTTTAACAAAAAAAGGACCGACCTGATGTCACTTTTACTCCTGTTAATACCCCTGATCACCAGCGTCTTTTTATTACTTGGTCGCCCTTCTGCGGCGCGAACGATCGCACTGGCAGCAACGCTGGCCAATCTGGCCGTCAGTTTGATCGTGTGTGCGGGTTTTGTCAATGACGGTACATTCAACTACGAGATCAGTTTCCCATGGGTAGCTCAAGCCGGCATCACATTCCGGCTCGGCCTTGATGGCGTCAGTCTGCTCATGGTGCTGCTCACCAACCTGCTTTCGCCGTTGATCGTGATGAGCAGTTATAACAGTAAAATGGATACCGAATCCCGCTATTACGGCCTGCTGCTAATGATGGTCGCAGCCCTGAACGGGGTATTTATGGCGCTCGACGGCCTGGTATTCTATGTGTTTTATGAACTGGCGCTTATTCCGATCTACTTCATCTGCGCCATTTGGGGCGGACAGGACAGGATTCGGGTCACGCTGAAATTTTTCATCTACACGTTTGTCGGGTCGTTGTTCATGCTGGTGTCGCTGCTGTACGTTTACCTGCAAACGCCCGGCGCCCATTCATTTGCCTGGGAAGCCCTGGTGCAGGTACAACTTTCCCCTGAAACAGCCGGTTGGGTAATGATGGGCTTTTTCCTGGCTTTTGCCGTAAAAATGCCTGTTTTCCCATTCCATACCTGGCAGCCCGACACGTATGTAACGGCTCCGACAGGCGGCACCATGCTGCTTTCGGGTATCATGCTGAAAATGGGGGTATACGGCGCCATCCGCTGGATGATCCCCCTTTCTCCGGAAGCCATGCACACCTGGGCGCCCATCTTCATTATGCTGGCGGTGACAGGTATTGTGTACGCAAGCATTATTGCAGTGAAGCAAAGCGATATAAAACGCCTGATTGCCTACTCCTCCATCGCCCACGTCGGTCTGATCGCCGCCGGGGTGTTTGCGTGGAATAAAGCGGGCTTGCAGGGCAGCCTTATTCAGATGCTCAACCACGGAATCAATGTGGTGGGTTTGTTCTATATTGTCGATCTCATCGAACGACGCACCGGAACCCGCACGCTGGCAGATATGGGCGGCATCGCCAAGTCAGCGCCAAAATTTGCCGCGCTTTTCATGATCATTATGCTCGGCGCGGTGGCAGTACCTCTGACGAACGGCTTCCCCGGCGAGTTTTTGTTGCTCAACGGCGTCTGGAACTACAACGTTTGGCTTGGGGCTATATCTGGACTGACCATCATTTTTGGGGCGATTTACATGCTGCGCGCCTATGGTTTGGCCGTGTTTGGAGAACAGAGCCGGGAAACGGCAAATTTCGAAGATGTAAAAACCAATGAGTGGATCGTGCTGGGTGTCATCGCAGGTCTGGTTATTGTACTCGGCTTCTTCCCGCAACTGGTGCTGAACCTTACAGACAGTTCGGTGAACCGGATATTAGGGGCTGTACAACTATAAATACAAACCAACGGCTGTCTGATCCTAACGCAACCACACATGCAATTTGAATTAAACGGCCACGAATATATTACCCTGAACAACCTGCTGAAGGCAATTGGTCTTGTCGGAACCGGTGGCGAAGCGAACATCCGGATAACAAACGGAGAAGTGCGGGTAAACGGCATCGTGGAGACACAAAAACGCAAAAAACTGAGGGCAGGAGATGTCATCGAATTCCAGCAGGCTGCCATTGAAATAACATAATTCACTGAAATTTATCTGCAGACCGACGATCTGCGTCATATTATGACTGCATTACTCATTCTCTTCACCACAGCTATCGCAGTCCTGTTCGCAGGCCTGACGAACAACCGCAGTTTGTTGCAACCGGTAACCCTGATCGGCATATTGCTCGCTCTGGGCGCCACTATCCTGGACATTTCCGGCAACAGCGTGGAAGGCTGGAACGACATGTACGCGTCGATGTTCCACTTCGACGGCTATGCCCTTGCGTTTACCGGCGTTGTCCTGCTGATCACTGCGCTTATTGCAGGGTTGTCCGGCTGGGGATTCCGGAACCTCAACCATACGCTTGGCGACAACTACGGGTTGATCCTGTTCAGTCTTTGCGGGGCCCTGTGCATGTTTTCCTTTACCAATATGGTGATGCTTTTCCTCGGTATTGAGATACTGAGCATACCCCTGTACGTACTGGCCGGCAGCCGCCGCGACGACCTTGCAGGCAACGAGGCTGCGCTCAAATACTTCCTGATGGGTGCGTTTGCAACAGGCATTTTGCTGTTCGGTATGGCGCTGGTTTATGGCGCTACGGCCAGTTTCGACATTCAGTTTATCGCCGATTGCATCAGCGACGGCCGGCATTCTGCGGGCATGTTGCACGTCGGCATCCTGCTTATAATTGTTGGACTGAGTTTCAAGGTGTCGGCTGCACCGTTCCACTTCTGGGCGCCGGATGTATATACCGGTAGCCCCAACCTGATTACAACATTTATGGCTACGGTTGTAAAAACCGCAGGTTTTGCCGCGTTTTACCGTTTGTTT
This sequence comes from Lewinellaceae bacterium, assembly GCA_016712415.1. GTDB lineage: Bacteria > Bacteroidota > Bacteroidia > Chitinophagales > Saprospiraceae > M3007. The sequence goes on from JADJRC010000047.1 coordinate 140,945, forward strand.
TCCATGGGTTTTGCCCCTGCAATCGACTTCTGGAGTATGCCGCTGGTTGCGATATCGGCGCTCACCATGACGCTGGCCAACACCACGGCACTTTTCCAGACCAATTTCAAGCGCATGATGGCCTATTCGTCCATTGCACATGCCGGATACTTGCTGCTGGCTGTTCTGGCAATTGGTACGGAGGGCAGCGCACGAGCATTGTTGTTCTATACGCTTACCTATTCGCTTGCTACCGTGTGCGCATTCGGCATATACATGGTTGTGGCCGAACAGAACGACGACGGCTCCTTCGCGGCCTTTAACGGACTGAGTAAAAAGCAGCCCATGCTTGCTGTGGCCATGACCATTGCCATGTTGTCGCTCGCCGGCATTCCACCCACGGCAGGTTTTTTCGGTAAATATTTTCTGTTCACTGCGGCGTTTGCAAAATATCCCTGGCTTATCGTGCTGGCGGTCATCAACTCGGCTGTTTCCATCTATTATTACTTCAAGATCATTATTGCCATGTACTTCACCCGGGAAGAAAATGCTTACAGCGTGTCTGTGCCGGGCAATGTAAGGTGGGTGGTATTGATCGGGTTACTCCTGATCGCCCTGCTCACACTGGCGCCGGGAAGTGTGTATGCCCTGATGTAGCAATTGTTCATGCCGGAATTCTTCGGATTTAAGAATCCACAGAATTCCAGGGTGTTGAAAATCAATGTGTTGTCGGTTTTTGCAAACCAAATTACTTTGAGTATAAAACGCTTTATCTATGAGAAGCCCCCATCTGTTGTTGCTAGTTTGCATTCCGGCAATATTGATTATTGCCTGTAAGCAAAATACCAAACAGCCCGATACCACCCCGGTAGTAACCCCCGCCAGGCAGGAAAAGCCGGAAATGATTCTGTATGCAGCTACCGTCGACAAATTGAACCTGCGCGACCAGCCGAATCGAAACGGAAAGGTGCTCACCCAGGTCGCAGAAGGCACACTCTTGGAAGGAACAGGCGAATCGTCGGATATAAAAGAGGAGGTCATCCTCAGGGGCATTTCGTACAACGAACCTTACTTGAAAATCAGTGCTGTTGCCGGGGCGCCGCAGGCAGGCTGGGCTTACGGCGCTGCTTTGCAGCCCGTATATTCCGGCAAGAGAGATGACGGCCCCGATCAGGGCAAAATAACTCAGCTCACCGCATTACTTAATTCGCTGGATACCAAAGAAATGAGTAGTGGAAAAAAAGCGTGGGACTTTGTCATCACTGCTTTTTCCAATGAAAAAAATGCCACTGCCGACGCCGCTTTCATTTTGTTGCAGCAGTTCCTTTTCCGGATGGAACGGGAAGGAGAATACTATGTGCAGACCGAAAAGATCAAATGGACCGATGAGGATTTCCAGGCAGTATCAGACGGGAAATTTGACCTGAACAAATACACGCTCACGCGCAAACTGGCAGAGAATGGGTTCAGCCTTGCGATGGGAGAGGGTATGATTTTCCCGGTAGTGGACTGGAGAAGGTTGCGGGACTTTTTTGCGCCCAGGGCCAGTCCGGAAATGAAATCCTATATCGACCAGGAATTGATAGAGGAGACCGAGCAGGTCTGGGACGATGGCGGCATTATCGTTTCGCTTGAGGATCTGGCTGATCGCGCGGTATTTTGGGAGAAATTCTCAAATGAGCATCCCTATTTTCCCCTGATCGGCCAGGTAAAAGAGTCTGCCCGGTGGATGCGGCTCGTGCTGGTAAACGGCGCCGACAATACCCCTTCCTTCAATTATGAAGACCAAAGTATAGCGCCGGACTTCCGGAAAGTATGGGCCTATATAACCCAAAAATATCCGGGAACCGAACTGGCGAAAGTCTGCGAAGAAATATCCGGCCTATGCGCTGCCGAGGGCTGGAAAAGAACAAAAAAAGTGGAAGACTGGCAGACGGCATTTGCCAATCGCTACGAATGATGACCCTTACACCGGCCGTTATTTATGCACAAAGGATTCCGCAACACGCAGCAAGTCGCTTGCAGCAGCGGCAACCGGCCAGCCCAAAGCCGCTGCAACCTGCCCGAAAACATCAACCGCCCCACCCTGCCGCAAGGCGCTTAGCGCCGCTGCTCCCGCAGACTTGGACAGTTTGCTTCCTGCACTATCTGTCAGCAGCGGATGATGCAAAAAACGTATCGTCATAAACGGCTCTTCCTCCAGGCATTCCGCCAAAAATCGCTGGGCAAGGGTTGATGGCTCAAGGTCGATGCCGCGAATGATGTGCGTCGTGTTGAAATACAGGTCGTCGGCAAGGCTGGCGATCTGATAAGCCGGAAGCCCGTCGCGGCGGCGGACCACAAAATCGGGCATCGGAAATCCCTCAGGCGTTTTGATACGCCAGGCGACATCCGGATCATCAAGAGTTAAGGATTGGTTGCGAAATTCAGGTGGGTAAAACCCTTCAAACGGCGCCAGGTCGCTGCGCGATTTGCGGCATGCAAACAATAATCCGGTTTGTCGAAGTCGTCCCAGCAGGGTTTCATACGTGGACAGGCGCAGGTGCTGCGACCATTGCTGTTCAAAGTCCGCGACTGAACGCGGTCCTTCATCCCAATTGATGCCGAGCCATTCCAGCGATGAAAAGATATCCTGCACGTATTCCGGCCGCTTCCGGTCGGCGTCAAGGTCGTCGATGCGAAGCAGCAACGAAGCCCCGGATGCCCGGGCGGCTGTCCAGTTGAGCAGAAAATTCAGGGCATTGCCAGTGTGCAGGTAGCCGGAAGGCGTGGGCGCCAGGCGAAAGTGGCTACCGGGAGCGACCGTGCGGAGGTAATCAGCGAACTGTTTTCCGAAAGGCGTCATGCCGCGCCTTATTTTTGTTGTTGTTCAAACTGCTTGATAATCTCTTCCGCCGGCATGCCGAGGTATTTCAGGGCGTTTTGTGCATCGTCGGCATAATCGGGATCCTGCGGGTAACGCTGCAGAAACAATTCATAGGTCGAACTGGCCTTATCGAGTTGTTTCAGGTCGTTTTCATATATAAAAGCCATCATAAAGAGCGCAGTAGGCGCCTTGGGATGTTGCGGTATTTTTTCGCCGACTTTGTAATACAGTTGAATGGCTTTGTTGGGGTTGCCGACGGATTTTGCCAGTCCGGCAGCCTTTAGCAGCAAATCCACGCTTTTATCCAGTTGTGATGACTGTACCAGGGCAGCGTAACCCTCAGCCACCTCGATGAATACATCTGCCTTGTTCTTGTCCTTTACAATTGCGCCGCCCATTTCCTTGTCCAGCGCCACCAGGCTTGAGTCGATCCAGGCTGTGTTTTGGTCCAGGTTGGCGTGCATCAGGTCAATATCATCCGGATTTTTTGACAAATCCGGCGTCGATTTATACTGGTAGGCATTCCATATCCGGGTCAGTTGCGTCATTGGCGCGACCAGGTTCTGTCCCTTGCCATGATCCTTCAGCGCTTCGTTGAGCCAGCGCACGGCGTTCAGGGGGTCGTTGCTGCGTGTAAACCTGAGTTCTGCCGCCTTACTCAGGTACTGTATGTTGGCGGCACGGTTATCGGGATGCGCCTTTACTGCCGCCAGGTACAGGTCGACCAGCGAATCGGCTGTGCCTTTGGAATAGGAAGCGGCCAGCGCCTGTTCAAGGGCGGGTATTTTATCGACCGGGTCGTTTTTGCAGGCGCCGAAAGCAAGAGACAGGAGCGTAAAAAAAAGCAGTTTTCTCATAATGCTTTGAGTTTATCAGTGATATTCGAACTTTCCAAAAGGGCTTTTCACCGTCACCTGCTCGCCGGTCGCGCGTTTTACTTTGCCGATTATGCGCGCTTCGATCTCGAATTTTTCGGCGATAGCCATTATACTGTCGGCATAGCGACCCGGCAGGTATATTTCCATGCGGTGACCCATATTGAACACCTGGTACATTTCGCGCCAGTCCGTTCCGCTGCTTTCCTGAATCAGGCGAAATAACGGCGGAAGATCAAAAAGGTTGTCTTTTATGACGTGAACGTCTTTCACAAATTTGAGCACCTTGGTTTGACCGCCGCCAGTCACATGGATCAAGCCGTGAATTTTTTTGCGGTAGGCCGCCAGTATCTCCCGCAATACCGGCAGGTACGTGCGGGTGGGCGACAAAATCAGTTTGCCTGCGGATACAGGCTGCGGGACGGCGTCGATATTGACGGTATCGGTCAGCAGGTGCTTGCCTGTGTATACGACTTCAGGCGGCAGGTTGGGGTCGAAACTTTCGGGGTATTTTTCGCATATACATTCGACAGTACATCGTGTCGCGCGGCGGTCAGGCCGTTGCTGCCCATGCCGCCATTGTATACATCTTCATAAATAGCCTTGCCGAAGGACGCCAGGCCGACAACAACATCGCCCGGACGAATATGGCTTACCATGACTTCACTGCGTTTCATGCGGGCGAAAGCGGTTACGCCAACATCAATGGTGCGTACGATATCGCCCACGTCGGCCGTTTCCCCGCCGGCGAGGTGCAGGTCGACGCCATGGTCGCGCATTTTTTCCACAAAATCCGACGTACCGCGGATCACGGCGGCAATAACCTCACCGGGTACCAGGGTTTTGTTCCTTCCGATGGTGCTGCTCAGCAGAATATTGTCCGTGCATCCCACACAGGCCATATCGTCCAGGTTCATGACGATGGCATCCTGGGCTACGCCGGGCCATACGGAAAGGTCGCCTGTTTCGCGCCAGTAAAGGTAGGCCAGGCTTGTTTTGGTACCTGCCGTATCGGCGTGCAGCAGGTTGCAGAAGCGGTCATTACCGGCTGCCAGGTCGGGAAGAATTTTACAGAAGGCATTGGGATACAAGCCTTTGTCCAGGTGTTTGATGGCGGCATGCACTTCTTCCTTGGAAGCGGATACGCCGCGTTGATCGTATTTCAGGTTATGTGTAGCCAAATCAATATTGTATTGGAGTTGTCAGCCGGGGCGGTATGGCTTCAAGCCCCGACTAAAACCTCTTATTTTTCCCAGGAACGAAACTGCACGGAACGGTCGTAAATATGGTATAAAATGGCTTTATCGAGGTCGTTAAAGGTTGTATCCCGTCGGGCCATAACGATTGCGGCTGTTTCGCAGGCATCTGCAAACTTGTAAGTGCGGTATCCGCCGCCGTCGCCACCCCAGGCAAAGTCGGGAATAAAGTTACGGAGGAATCCGGCGCCAAATACGTTGGCAAAAACGCCGACGACCGTGCCTGTATTGAACATGGTATTGATCCCGCACTTGGCGTGATCGCCCATAATCAGTCCGACAAATTGCTGGCCGGTTTTTTCAAAGCGCTCCGTGGCATAATCCCAGAGTTTGACCTCGCCGTAGTTGTTTTTCAGGTTGGAATTGTTGGTATCAGCGCCGATGTTGCACCACTCGCCGAGAACGGCGTCTCCAAGAAAACCGTCATGGGCTTTATTTGAGTTGCCCATGAGGATGGAGCGGGTCACCTCGCCGCCGACCCTGCATCCGGGTCCGATGGTGGTGGGTCCGTATATCCGGGCGCCCATTTTTACGATCGCGCCGGCGCCTATGGCAACAGGACCACGCAGCATGGAGCCTTCCATGATTTCGGCGTCTTTACCGATGTAGATGGGGCCGGCAGTGACGTTCAGCGTGCAACATTCCATCTTTACCCCTTCTTCCAAAAAAAGGTTTTGCGGCGGGCCGACAACCCGGTTGGAATCCGACACGGGTTTTGACTTCTTGCCGTTTGTCAGCAAGGCAAAATCGTCGGCTATGGCCTGTTTGCCCAGCAAGGTCAGTTCCCACAGGTGATTAATATGCGTAACCTTTATGTTTTCATCAAGGTCGGTGCCTTGCAGGGAGTGTATTTCTTCATCCTCGATCAGGTGTTCGAACTGCACCTCGTTCAGCCTGGCTGCAACGAGGTCGCCATTGAGCAGCAGCGCTTCATTGGAGCCGAGCTCCGCAATTCTGCGGCAGAGTTGTTCGGTGGGCAGGATACCCGCATTCACGATAATATTTTCCTCTTCGATCCGGATCGGGTATTTTTCCTGGAGATATTCCTGGGTGATATAGGAAGCCGTACCTTTTAACAGGCGTTCCCATTTTTCGCGAAGGGTAAGGATACCGATACGCAATTCGCCCATGGGGCGCGTTGCAGTCAGGGGCAGCAGGTGATTCCTCGCGTCGCTGTCGAAGAGGATGATGTTCAACATGTTAGATTTGGTAATCCGTGTGGTAAAATGCAAATTTGACAAATAAAAAAGTCCCAACGTGCAGGGAGCCATCGGGACTTTTCAAAAATCGCGCCTTGCGCAAGTTATTTGGCAAATTTTGCAAATTTTTTGTTGAATTTGTCAATACGGCCTGCCGTATCCACGAATTTCATTTTACCGGTGAAGAACGGATGGCTGTAGGCCGAAATTTCCATTTTCACGAGCGGGTACTCCTTGCCATCTTCCCAAGTGGTGGTATCCTTGGTACTTACGCAGGATTTGCCCAAAAATGCATCGTCCGTTGAAATGTCTTTGAACACAACGAAGCGATAATTTGCGGGATGAATATCTTTTTTCATATTGTTATTTTACTAAAATGTGTTGCAAAACCGTGTTTTCACAATTCGAGCCGCAAATGTAGCACCTATCGGGACTGTTTTCAAAACATTTTTCGGAAAAAGTATCAGGTATTTTGGGCTTCCTGCAACAGACTGCGGTGTATTTGCCAAACCTGCGGCACAAGCATACGGGCGCCGTCGTTGTCAATAACGAAATCCGCCATCTTTATTTTTTCCGATTCCGGCAACTGGTGTTGCATCCGCGCGCGCACCTGCGCTTCCGTAAGGCGGTCGCGTTCGACAACGCGTTCCAGACGCAGTTGCTCCGGCGCCGTCACCACGATGAGCCGGTCGAGCGACCGGTGGCTGCCGCTTTCGATCATGAGGGCGGCTTCTCTTATGGTATACGGAATGTTCAGCGTAGCCTGTTGCCGATGCCATTCCAGGCTGTGTTGCTCTACGGCCGGATGAACAAGCGCATTGAGCGCGGCGAGTTTGGAGGCGTCTGAAAATGCGATGCCGGCCACATACGGGCGGTTGTACTCCCCCGTCGCAGTGTAGGCCTGCTCGCCAAAGATATCAAGGATGCCCTGTTTCAGTTTCGGATCGTTGTTTGTCAGCCATTTAGCCCATATGTCGGCATTGTAAACCGGGGCGCCCAAAGCGGCAAACATGAGGCATACGGTGCTTTTTCCGCTGCCAATTCCGCCCGTAACTCCCACACGAAGGCATTTTGTATATGTCAAACTATCCGGCATCTGTATGGTCAGATATATGGTAAAACAGGTAATTGCTTCAGCGCTGTTTTTAAAAACGGCCAGGTCGGTGGCGCCTGCAAGAGCCGAAGATCGTCGGCAAAGGTAGACTCTTCATCCAGGAAACGGAATACCAGTTGGGGCGGCAGTTGGCGGAATAACCCGGAAAAAAAGGCTTTCCCGCCTACCGATTGGTCCCGCAAAACACGCAGCATGACGGAATCGTAAAAACGAAAACGCCATGCTGCGCGCAACACAGCGGGGTCTGGCGCACCGTTTTGTTCCCATGCATCCGCAAACGCGCGCAACTTGCGCTGTGTCCGTTTGAAGGCATAACCGCTCGAGGCTTTGACAAAGCCGCCTGCCGTGCCGATATGAATGACCTTCCCTTCCGAAACCGGTGTAAATGGATAATCCGTCATAGGGATGACGCCAAATTCTGAATCTTCGATGCGAAATGTTTCAATCTTCAAAAACTCGCGGATATACCGGTTCAAGGCGGCATCGTAAACGCCGGCGGGGCATAAGGCAGGGGAAAACACCGTAAACTCGACCAGCGCCCGGGTTTCGGTGAGCGGCAACACGTACACAAACCGCGTCTCACCTTCCTGTTCGAGCCGGTAATCCATAAAGGTCATAATACCCGGGTCGAAAGCGGGCGACGGCGTCTCGATCAGCCAGCCTTTAAAGTGCTGCAATAGTCTTGTGAAATCGTGTTCAGGTCCGGCCGGGTTGCCGGAAATGGAAAATGGCGGATTGGGGTATTCTGCATTTGCAGCAGGTAAAACCGGTATTTTCGTAAACGCAGAATTGAATACCCGCTGACCCTGAAAATCGCCCCTGTCTGTTTTGACCGTACCGGAAACGGCATCTATTTCCAGAATATTCGCTGTAATTCGGTGTATGTCGGGGTGTTTTGCCATTTCCGATTTTGCCCAGGCGTAAAAATCCAGTCCACGCACCATATGGTACCGGTACGGTGCAATATCCAGGACGCGTTCTATCTGATCGCCGAAAAACAGGCACTTTTCCCACGATTTGAACACAACCGGTGGCAAAGGCTCGTCTCCGGTCGCCCAGAAACACCAGGTTCGGTCGTTTCTGTCTTTTTCATCACGATCGATCACCAGTATCTTTTTGCCCAGAAAGAAAGGCCTGCCGGCACATTCCAGTGCCAGGGTAAGTCCCGATAAACCGCCGCCGGCAAAAATGAGGTCGTATTGTTGCGTCATAACAGACCGAAGAACACAAATATCGCCTTACAGGTTGAGTGGACCGGTTTGTTTTAATTTTTACGCCGGGCCGGCTTTAGCGCTCCGCGGTGACAGGTAAAACAATTCACCCCCGGCCTTTCGCTTTTCAGCCCTTTTATTTCCCGAAGCGCAGCATTGACCTGCTCTCCCAGGTCGACCATCTTTCGGGCGATCCCTTTTTCCCGCTTTTCGTCAGAAGGCCATTCGCCCGTGACATGGCAATGATCGCAACTTACCCCAAGCGCCTCGCTCCATTTTACCATGGCAAAAACGAGATTTTCCGCAGGAAAACCGCCCAGAACTTTAAGATTCTCGAAGACCGAATCCACAGGCGCCTTTTCTCTGCCTTTAATTGCCAGCATTACCCGATCGGCATATTTTGCACGGTCGGCCGATAATGGATCCCCGGGATTCAGCCGTGGTGCGGGTTGACTTGGGCGCGCATTTTACCAATACCAGGAGAAGGATTATCATAAAAGAAAATGTTAGGGTCGTTTTCATCGCGATAAAGTTTCGTTAATCTGGTGAAAGGTAATGCCTGCTGCCGGCTGCGGTGAAGATTATTCCGTTTTGTCCACTAAATTTGTCGCCCTAATCAAACATCTGCCATCCTATGACAACTTCAAATGCGCTTAAAACCTCCCCATCGCTGTTACTCCTGCTGTGCATTACCCTGTTGTTATCAGGCTGTATGCGTTCCACCACCATGCGTGTGCTGCAGCCGGCGCAGATGAAGGTGCCGGAGCATATTACCAAAGTTGCGGTTGTGGATCGAAGCAAGCCCTCCAACGGCTGGCTTAATGTGCTGGAAGGGCTGTTTACCGGCGAGGCCATCGGGCAGGACCGGCGAAGCCGGCAGGAGGCCGTAGCAGGGCTTACCGATGCGCTGACCCGTACACCGCGGTTTAATGTCGTCAGCACAGGCATTGAACTGGCCGGCAGCAAAGCAGGCAGCAACATGCCGCCACCGCTTGCCTGGGAAGAGGTGGAACGCATTTGCGGCGATTACAGTACCGATGCCATCGTCACCATTGAATCTTTTGATTCAGACAATTATGTCAACGTCCGCAGGAACGACGAGCGCAAGAAAGACAAAAACGGCAAGCAATACACCGTCACCACGTTCAACGCCAGTCAGCGCACCAGTGTGCGCATGGGCTGGAGATTGTACGACCCCAAATCGCGCGCCATACTCGATGAATTCGTCACCGACGATTACCTTGAGCGCAATGCCCATGGCAATACGGAACAGGGTGCACGAAGCGGGCTGCCCTCCCAGGTGTCCGTCACCCGCGATGTGGCCTTTAATGTCGGAATTGAATACGGCGCCCGGATCGCGCCGATTTATGTCAACCTTTCGCGGCAGTATTACGGCAAAGCCAAGGGATTTAAGGAGCAAATGTCGAAAGCCACCCGATATGCGCAGAGCGGCGACTGGGACCGTGCGGCAGCCATTTGGAAAGACATCGCGGAGCGGCCGGGCAATGATAAAAAAGCCGCAGGTCGGGCAGCCTATAATATGGCGGTTGCCGCCGAGGTGAAGGGTAATTTCGATGTGGCACTGGTATGGGCGCAAAAAGCCTGGAACGATTATGGAAATAAAAAGGCCCGTTCCTACATTTATATGATCAGGCGGCGCCAGACCGATGCGAACAAACTGGAATACCAGATGCCCGGGAAAAGGGTTTGAGGCGTTCGTTTCGTCATTGGGAAGGTTGACTTATATTCTATGGTTAACGATTTGTAATTTATTATGGAAAGCACTGATAGTCAATTGTTTGATTACAACAAAAGCAGACTTACCGAGGATGCTGTCAAGCAGCGTTTTGTGCCTTTCCTGAAGGAGTTTTACCGAAACCGATACGAGCCCGTTGCCGATACGATTGAAGTAAATCTGGATAATGTCGGAGCAGGCAGCCTCGTGGCCGATATAAAAATGACCTTTCGGCGGAAAGACGACACCCCGTTTGTGTGTACCTGCGAGGCCACTTCACGCGACAAGATCGGCGAGGTAAAATACGCCCTGAACCTTGTATATTTTTTGTGGGACTGTGCGGCATTTGCCGCGTTGTGTACGGCGGTGGTTTACGGGTTCTTTTACGCAAAACACTTCAAATGGCTGGTCGATCTTCAGGTAACGGGCAATTTTGGATTTATTATAGGCGTCTCTGCCATCGGATTTTTCAGTTGGTACTTCAGCATGCAGGGCTGGCGGAAATACCGGTATATCTACGCAATTGAACAGTTCAAGCGTTACAGCGCCGATGAACAATGGATTGCCCTGGCAGACGATGTTTTTCCTGCACCCAACGATCCCTACATGCTCGAATTGAAAGCCCAGTGCATTTACCAGGGCTACGGACTGGCGCTTGTGCCGGAGGAAGGTCCTGTACGGGTACTCAATGCCCCTTCCCGTAAAGGTATATTTGGAAAAAACAGGAAGATGGTAGAATGGGTAACGCGTTCCCAATGGTATACCTCTATGTCGCAAAACGTTTCCGGGATCACAACCTTCCGCCCACCGGATACGATACAGGTTTATTGGAATCATGTAAAAACCGGTGCAATATCTTGTTTTAGAGCCTTGTAAGAAATACGTCTGGAATGTACTCAGCAAGCCTTTCGGACAAACTGCTTCGGCATACAACCGCTTCATGAGCGGGCAGGTCGTGCAAAAATGGGTTCTGGTACTTTCTGTTGCCGCCATGTTGCCCGTTGCCGTGCAGGTCATGACTTTCGACAAGGAAAACATGGCCAATCTTGAAAAACTGAAAAACCCGGAAGAAAAAACCAATCCGGAGGATATTCCGGGTTATGTGCTCGACGGCGAGGCCATACCATACGACGGAAAACCAACCGGTGTGCCCAAGCAATACCCCATCTCCGTAAAATCACCCGAGCCGGAGATTCCAACCATTAACATGAGCGGCGACGATGAAGTGCCGACTATCGACATTTCCGACGGCGACGATGAAGAAGAGACGCCTGTTCAAAAACCCGTGAAGGCCGCCAAACCTGTTACAAAACCAAAGCCCGCCGCCCCAACGACAAAAGCCCCCTGCGCGATGGTCAGCGGCAAGAAAGGCTGGGTATTGCAGGACAACGCCTTTTCCTCCAAAGAAAATGCGGCAGCAAGGGTGAGCGCACTTAAGGCAAAGGGGGTTAGCGGCGTTTCCATGCCCCGCAGTTGCTTTGAATCGGGCACAAATGGTTATATCGTGTGGCTCGGCGCCGTCTATACCTCCGCTGACGCGGCGCGGGCTGCAGCGGCAGACCTGGAAAAGACGCTCCAGCGCAAGGGTCTGCGCAAAGGCAAACTGTTCCTGCGCCAGTTATAGCGTATCAGCCGCGCTCTGATTATGATCCGATCCAACAGTCCTGTTTCCGAAAAAATAACGTCCCTGGCCGCCCTGGGCCTGCTGGCCGGCATGGTGTTGTCGTGGCCGCTGTGGAACACGGACGCAAGAGAATGCTTCCCGCTGCTTTCCCTGTGGGGGCCTCCGAACTGGGAAAGCCCTGCGGTACTGCTATACACGGGCATTTGGCCCGCTCTTGCAGTATCGGTTATCGCCGCCGTTACGATTATTTTCCCCGGCAAAAGGGGGTTGGCGGTATCGCTGGCGGTCGTTTTGTGCTTCCTGGGATTGTCCGACATCAACCGGCTGCAACCGTGGGTATGGTTTTACCTGCTGATTTTCATTGCCGGTTTTATTGGCAAAAAAGAATGGGTAAAAATTGAATCGATGCGATGGGTGCTGGCAGGAGTTTACTTCTGGGGTGGCTTCAACAAACTCACGCCCTATTTTATCGAGGATAACTTTCCCTGGTTCTGCGAGGCTTTCCCGGCGATAAAAAACCTGGGACAATACCCTTTGGCCGGCTACGCCGTGGCGGCAATTGAAATGTCGCTGGCTGCCGGGATACTCCTGCCCAAATGGCGGCCGTATTTTCGCCGGGCTATCCCGGTTTTCCATGCGACAATCATTGTGTTTTTGTGGAAACTCGGCTGGAACGCGGTCGTAATTCCCTGGAATATGGCCATGGCCGGGATGGCCTGGTTGCTCTGTTCGGCGCAGATTCCCCAAAAAGAATTGGCTGATGCCGCCGTTTTACCGCGTAAATTGCTGCTCACACCCGGTATCGCCGGCTGGTTGGCCTGTTTTTCGCCATTGTTCCACTTCTTCGGTCTGTGGCCCCACCCGCTTTCGTGGCAAATGTATACCAACACCCAGCCGGAGGCTACATTTGTGTCGGAAAACGGGCAATCATGCAACCGCGAACTGGACGATATGTGGAACGCACTTGCTTATGATAACAAAACAAAACTCTCCCTTGACGACTGGGCCATGCGGGAACTCCATGTACCCGTTTTTGCCGATGTATGGGTATTTCGCCGGATTGAAACATCGCTAAAAGGCTGTCCGTTAAGCGGCGACCTCTATATACTGACCGTCGATCAATGGGATAAATCGAAAGAAAAACTGGAAAAAATTTCAAAATGATCAAAAAAGCACTGCTTTGGCGCCTGACGCCCCAAAACGGCGGACCTGTTTCGTACCTCTTCGGCACCATGCACGTGCGTGATCTGCGCGCCTTCGGGTGGCTCGATGCAGCCACGACCCGACTGGCCGAAACGGAGGTATTTGCCACGGAATTCGATTTTTCGGAGACCGACGAAACCGCGCTCAGCGCAGCCCTGCGGCTGCCGGGCGGCCAAACGCTCGATACCTTTCTGAAACCCCGCGTTTGGAAAAACCTCGATCGGTACTGCCGCAGAAACTTCGGCACAAGCGCCGATACCCTGCGTTACCACCATCCCATGACCGTAAGTACCATACTCAGCACAGCCTTCATGTCCAACGAATCGGCCCATTCCCTGGATGAAACACTTTGGCGCCATGCCCGCACCCTTGGCAAAACAACAACAGGTGTCGAAACCTTTGCAGATCAGCTGGAGACCTTGCGAAATATACCTTTTGAGCAACAGATCAAAAGCCTGACCTGGCTGCTCAAAAATTTCAGGCGCCAGCAACGACGACTCAAGAAAATGATGCATTGGTATATGGAAGCCGATATTCAGAAACTTTACAAGGCAGCCCGAAAAGACTCTAAAGGCATGCGGCGAATCCTGTTGTACGACCGCAATAAACTGATGGCCGAAAGTTTCGCCGCCATCGCCCGGGAGCGCTCCCTGTTTTGCGCCGTCGGCGCCGGCCACCTTGCCGGTCAAAAAGGTATGCTTCGGCTGTTGAAAAAGGCGGGGTTTGCAATAGAAGCGCTTTCTTTGAGTGGTAAGTGATTAGTGTTAAGTGTTGATCGACAATAAGTTACAAATAAAACAATGGGATAAAACGACAATAAGTCGTAAAGTCGGCAGTTTAAACATGAGTCATCCCGAATTTTCCAGGCGATCACGACCTCCGTACCGTCGAATATGGGCTGTGTGTATGTACGCCGGACTTCCAAGTCCGTGGTAACGTGGTGGAGGCGCCGGACTAGGAAGTCCGGCGTACATACCCTGTCTGGTAGGTTGTTTAACGCAAATATCGCTACAGAAACCTGACCGCTACCAGGTCGGATATTTTACATAACCGACTGATCTGTAAATATTTGACTTCTCCAAAATCAATTGCAAAATCCGGGTTGACTTATGTTTAAATGTAATAACCACCACTTTAAACGGACGTATTTGTGGTGGAACTTGGTAAAGGTTATAAGCTCAATGGGTTCAAAAAAGTGACTCAACACTTAACACTTAACACTTACCACTTACCACTTACCACTCTTTGAAAAAACAGTACCTGTTCGCTGGTATCTTTTTTCATACCGATTTTGAGAGAGTCGTTTGAAAGGAAAAGCACGCTGAGGGTATGTTCCCGTGGCGGCTTTGCAGTCATATCGGTGAGAAACAGGTATTTGCCGGAAGCACGGTAGGGACCTTCTTCCTTGTAAAATCCGACAGATCGGAAGCTATACTGGCCGTTTTCGGCAAACGACAGTTCGACAGAATCCAGGGGAACCTGCACGGTTTTTCCATTCTGGTAAAAAGAGACAGCCTTCCAGGTACCCGACAGCAATTGGGTATCGACATTGCAGGAGGTGCAGAGCAGCAGCAGGACGGGGGCGATTTTTTTCATGGTTATTTTGACACTTCGCTGATCTTGTCCGGGTAATCGGTGATAATACCGTCGACGCCCATGTGGATGAGTTTGCGCATGGCGGCTATGTCGTTTACCGTCCAGGGAATGAGTTGAACGCCTTTCGAGCGGCATTTCCGGACCAGCCTGGGTGATACCAACTGGTAATAGGGGCTGTAGATAGCCGGCGTAAAGCCCAGTTTTTCTATATTTGATCCGAAACCCATAATATTTTCAATCAGGTAGGCCAACCGGATATCGGGCGCCTGCCGGTGCATGGCTTGCAGGGCACGGACGTCGAAGGATTGCACCGTCGCATTTTTGTCGATCCGGAGCGAACGAAGTTCGGCGATGACCATGGCAGCAAACTCGTCGACAGGCGGGTGCCGCAGACCGTCCCAGGCCGGCCGGCTTTTAATTTCAATGTTCCAGCGTATGGTTGCTGCCTTATCAGGATGTTGCGCGCGCACGGCTTCTACTACTTCGCGCAGGGTGGGCTTGAAGGTGCTGACCTTTTGCTGATCCGGGAAACGCGCATTTCCCCAACTGCCGCAGTCGAAACGGCGAATTTCGGCAGCGGTCAAATGGTAGATCAGGAACTTTTGCTCCGCCTGCGGTCCAGGGATGGTGTCGCCGCCAGGCTGCCTGCAAATGGCCGGGTTAAACCAGGGCTCGTGGCTGACAATCAGTTGCTTGTCTTTTGATACGGCGAGGTCGAGTTCGAGGGTGGTCACCGCCGGAAAATCCAACGCCCGTACAAACGCGGGGATGCTGTTTTCCGGCATCAATCCACGGCAACCCCGGTGCCCCTGCCAGTCGAAACCGGCGGGAATGGCGACGGGCCCCTTGGGAATACTGCTGCAGGAAAAAGCGAACATGAGCGAGATAAGCAGAATGAATTGTTTTTGCCCGGTCATTTCAAGACGTGGTTTTACCTTTGGGCGAAACTACGGCATACAAGCGTAAGTGAACATTAATTTCATGTAAAACAGTACCAGAACCAAAATACGATGGACGTTAAAGCATTTCTATTTTCCCTGCCCGAAAAAGCCAAACCCGAAGTACTGGAAGGCCAAAACACCCTTTTTCATTTCGATATCGGCGAGGCAGGCCAGTTTACGGTGCGGGTGGATGACGGCAAATTGAGCGTAACGGAGGGGTTCGACGGAGAAGCCACCTGCAAGGTGACTACCACGGAAGAGTCGTTCGCCAAACTGCTGAAAGGCGAGCTCAACCCCATGATGGAGATGATGAAGGGCAAACTCAAAATCAGTAACCCGGGGGAAATGCTGAAGTACGCCAAGATATTCGGGCTGATGTAAAATTTTAACCACCCTTGAACTCTTCCATATCGCGGCGCTCTTTTTTGGTGGGCCGGCCGGTACCACGCTCGCGTTTTTCATTGGCGGGGGTACCGTTGAGGAACCAGTCGTTGTACTTGTTTTTCTCTTCAACGGGCGTGATGTCTTCGTAACAGGTAACGGCAACCGGTGCGCCAACCCGTTTTTCGATCAACTGAACGACGCGAAACTGAAAGGTAAAACCCTCTTTTTTTACGGATACCACCTCCCCTTCCGAAACCATGTAGGAAGGCTTTACCGGCTCGCCGTCCACCCTGACCTTACCCGCCTTACAGGCATCGCTGGCCAGCGTGCGGCTCTTGAAAATACGCACGCTCCATATCCATTTGTCAATTCGAACTTTTGACATGCCTTTGCTTTAAGGGGGCAATTTAAGGGTTCTGCCAGATTGATGGGGATATTCCCCGCAGATTGCTGTAGCATAAGAAAGGGAGTGCCCGCAAATCCGCGCAATTTTTCTGCGGCAATCTGCGGGAAACCCCTCTTATTCTGCGAAAATCCGCGCAATTTTTCTGCGCCAATCTGCGGGAAACCCCTTTGCTGCCTACTGGCGTTCGAACGCAATCTCGATCTTATCCTCGCCCTGCTTGATCTTTACGGTCATTTCAGTGTCGGAAATGTCGATCACCTCGTACAGTTCGGTTTCGTTGCTGTCGTCGTACATGAGTTCGATGCTCTGGCCGCCGTTGTCGGCGCTCCAGGTGCCTTTGGGCTTGGAGACGCCGGCCTGGTTGGTCAGCACACTGGTGACCTTAAGGATGGCGTCGAAAGTTTTGTCCTGATCCAGCTGGATGTCGAGCGAATAGTAATTGGTGGCGTCTGTTCCGTTGAGGCGGACGCTTACGGAATGCCAGTCGCCGGTGACTTTTTCTTCGAAGGTCTTTTCGTCTTTTTTGCAGGCGGTGAAGGACAGGGCGATGATGAGGATTGCGCTAAGGCTGAAAAATGACTTTTTCATGGAAGTGTGATTGAAATGTGATGAGTAACGGGTTTTGAGAAATTGTCTGTTGTCAGACAGATTACGGGGCAATAAATGTCCCTGAGCACAGTTTTATTGCGCCCTGTCAAAGGGGTTTAACTTTATGGTAATTTTGCCCGAACGGTACATTTCTCTTACACTTTCACGGTATTTTTATAAAAGATGTACCTTCGCGGCCGTAATCCGTCTTAACGAGCATGTTTTTTGCTCTGTTTAATCGTGCGTCTGTCTTTGGTGAATTTTCAACCGCCCAATTCATTTCACCTTTTTTTAACAGCCACTTATGCACTTGAAAATCTTTACCACGCTTGTTGCCCTGCTGCTGCTTACCTGCGCTGTAGAAGCCCAAAACCTGAAAATGAATATCGGGGTGAATGTTGGGATGTCCCAGTTGTTTCACAATACCCAGTTCGAAACGACCCCCATGTACAACCAGTACCGCTTCACGAAAATAGCCGTGGAAGCGCATGCCCCGCCGGAATACGAATATTCCTGGGAGGATTTTGCCAAGGACTACAAACTCCGGAAGAGTTTTATCCAGCCGCGTTTCGGCATTTCCGCACATTTTACCTATAAAGACTGGCCGCTGCTGTTCGCCATCGAAGCGATGAGTTCGCCTTCGTCGTACCAGAAAATGGCCTTCGGTTTCATCGCCGGGTTCGGCAAAGAGTTTTTCTCGCTCGACGACGACTACTTCTTTTCCTTCCTGGGCGGCTACAAATTTGTAAAAGACAAGGGATTTGGCGCCTCGACGATCGTCAACAGCATCGGGCACAAGGAAGCGCGCGAGCAGGCCGCTACCTATTTCAACCCGGAACAGCCGCTGGGCAAGAAAACCGGTCACCTGTTCACCGTACGCGGCGGCATCGGCAGGGAACTGGGCGAAGCCCGGATGATCCGGGTAGGCGTGGAAGGGTTCGGTGAACTGGATTTGACGCCGACTACCTCACGGCAGTCGCGCATGACAAACTTCGGCGCGCAGTTTTTCCTGCGGTTCAAGATTTGATCGTCGCCGGGTACTCTAGGTGTAATTTTTCCAGGGCCTCAACGATTGTTTTGGCAATGAAATAGTCGCGGTACCAGCGCCGGTCTACCGGGCAGATATGCCAGGGGATGCTGCTGTTGTTGATCGCGTATTCATAGGCCTCCATGTACTTGTCCCACAGTTTGCGCTCCTCCCAGTCGCCGGGGTTGTGCTTCCAGTATTTTTCCGGGTCGTCGGTACGCTGGCGCAACTGCACCTCCTGTTCATCTTTGGAAATGTGCATGTAGAACTTGAAGATTTGCGTGTTGTTGTCGAACGCCAGGAGTTCTTCAAATGCATTGATGGCGCGCATGCGTTGTTCCACACGTTTTTCGTCGATCCAGCCGTGTACACGCTGGATCAGGATGTCTTCATAGTGGCTGCGGTTGAAAATGGCGATCATGCCCTTTTCCGGCGCTACCTTGTGTATCCGCCACAGAAAATCGTGGGCGAACTCCTCTTCCGTCGGTTTTTTGAACGCGTGATAGGTCATGCCGGTGATGCGACAATTGTCGAACACCTTGTGCGCAGCGCCGTCTTTTCCGCTGGCGTCCATACCCTGCAGCACGACCAGCACGGCGTGCTTTTTCTCCGCATACAAGCGTTCCTGGAGGTCGCCGAGCCGCTTGACGAGGTCTTCGGTTTCATTCTTGATGTCTTTTTCGCGGACATTATCCGGCGCGTCGGTGGATATTTTCGACAATTTGATCATAATCAGCCCATTTTTGCGCGTTTCACCATCCAGGTCTGGAGAATCTGGTGAAACCCTTTGTTGATATCGGCTTCCACGAAGTCGATCTTGAATTGCAGGCACTTCATTTTCAACTGCTCCGTAAACGCCGCCACCTGTTTGATGTAGTATTCCTTTACCTGGTTGGGCTGGAGCCTGACCTGCTCGCCGCTTTCCATATCCACAAAAACATAGGGCCTGTTCTCAAATTCAAAGTCGAGTTCCTTGCTTTTATCGGTGACGTGAAACAGGATGACCTCGTGTTTGGCGTAGCGCAAGTGCTGGAGCGCGGCAAAAAGTTCTTCCGCCTTGTCCGGCTGCTCCATCACATCGGTAAAGATTACCACCAGCGAGCGTTTGTGGATCGCATCGGCTACCTGGTGCAGGCTGGCGGCTAGATTGGTGGAGCGGTTCAGTTGCGGGTTTTCGATCTGCTGGATCAGGTACGACAGCAGGAGCCGGTAATGCACCGTGCTTGATTTGGCGCCTGTGCTGACCTGTATGGCATCGTCGAACAGGGTGAGGCCGAAGGCGTCGCGCTGGCGTTTGAGGGCGTTCATGAGCACCGCAGCCGACTGTGCGGCAAAGCAGAACTTGTTTTTATACTTGAACTTGTCGGGCTGCTTCTCGTCCCAGGGGTAATACATGGTTGAAGAGGCATCCACCACGATCTGGCAGCGCAGATTCGTTTCCTCTTCAAACTTCTTGACAAACATCTTGTCGGTACGTCCGTACACCTTCCAGTCGATATTGCGGGTGCTTTCGCCGGCGTTGTAGAGGCGGTGTTCGGCAAATTCGACCGAAAAGCCGTGAAAAGGGCTGCGGTGCAGTCCGACGATAAAACCTTCCACGACCTGCTGGGCAAGTAATTCGAGGTTGCTGCCGAGGGCACGGATATCCTGACGCTCAAAAATTTCTGACATGCGGTTCTGGTAATGTTCTAAACGACAAAAGTATGAATACCCGGTGAAACGCTTGATGTTATCCCTGCATTTATACGGGGGGAAAGTTTGCGGCGCTGCCCGCCCGCGATTCGGACGGGTGTTTACAACATGACAAGGGAACGTCGGTGCATTTGTCAAGATCAACGCGGGTTTGTGGCAAGGGCAACGTGTGTTCGTCAAAGTTAACGTGAGTTTGTCATGTTGTAAACACCTGTCCGCTATACGGTAAGAAAGTTTGCGGCGCTGCCCGCCCGCGATCCGGACGGGTGTTTACAACATGACAAGGGAACGTCGGTGCATTTGTCAAGGTCAACGTGGGTTTATCAAGGTCAACGTGGGTTTGTCATGTTGTAAAGTTGGTTTACTCACCCGTCCGCTATACGGGGGAAAGTTTGGGCGGCCCGCCCGCGATTCGGACGGGTGTTTTCAACATGACAAGGCGTCTAAACGTCGGGCTTTGTCAAGGTCAACGTGGGTTTGTCGTTGTAAACATAGGGGGAAAGTTGGCGATGGACGAAACGTCGGTGCATTGTCAAATAAAAGAAATTGCCATGCCCCGGCAAAGAGACATGGCAATCCATACGTTATATTTGAAGCCCGATCAGGGACGGTTGGTCTGCATTTCTGTTGTATCGGGCGTGGTCTGCTTCGCGGGAACGATCTGCTGGTAGACCATGTACAAAAGGCCCAGATGGAACAGCAGGATGCAGAGGGTGGCAATGGATTTGTTACTTTTCTCTTTCATAGTAGTTTTGACCGCAGGTTTTCAAAAGCGGCTCAAGTGTTAAAACAAAAGACATACCAGTTTTTTCACATAATGATATAAAACTGATAATCAATATCTTACAAAGAACGAAACACGAAAATTATGAGCAAATCTGAACCGGACAGCATTCCGTTCCGCACCCTGCGCCCCCGAAAACGCATCGCATTGGTGGCGCACGATCACAAAAAAGACGACCTGATGGACTGGGCCGTGTACAACCGCCACGCGCTTTCGTCACATGAATTATATGCCACCGGAACCACCGGATTGCTGCTCGAAAAAACACTTGATCTGCCCGTCAAGCGCCTGCTCAGCGGTCCGCTCGGCGGCGACCAGCAGATCGGTTCGCTCATCGCTACCGGCGAAATCGACGTGCTGATTTTTTTCTGGGACCCCATGGAAGCCCAGCCCCACGACCCCGACATCAAGGCCCTGCTCCGCCTCGGTGTGGTATGGAACATCCCCATCGCCTGCGACCGCTCGACGGCTGATTTCCTGCTCACATCGCCGCTGATGCAGCAATCCTACGACGCCCTGCTCACCGATTACTCGGAATACCAGCAACGCCTCAAAAGCCGGATCGCGAAACTGCCTAAACATTAATAAGTGGGGAAGGCGCTGTGTAAGAGGGGGCTTCCCGCAGAATCAGAGGGGGTTTCCCGCAGAATCAGAGGGGGTTTCCCGCAGATTGGCGCAGAAAAATTTCGCAGATCGACGCAGATTATTTTCTCTGACTCTGCGAAAATCCGCGTATTTTTTCTGCGCCAATCTGCGGGAAACCCCCTCTGATTCTGCGAAAATCCGCGTATTTTTTCTGCGCCAATCTGCGGGAAACCCCTCTGACGTTGCGAAAATCCGCGGGAAACCTCCACCCGAAACCCATATGTATACCTGTTACATCATCGACGACGAACCCATTGCTATCGAGATCATCAGCACCTATCTCCAGCGGCTCGAAGGCTTTTCGGTTCAAGGCGCCTTCACCAACCCGGTGAAAGCCTTTGAAGCGTTGCAGCAACAGCCTGTCGACCTGATTTTTCTCGATATCCAGATGCCGGGGCTGACCGGACTGGAGTTCCTGCGCGCCTTGCCGGCCAAACCCGCCGTAATCCTCACCACGGCATACCGCGAATTCGCGCTGGAGGGGTTCGAACTTGACGTGCTGGACTACCTGCTCAAGCCCGTGCCTTTTGAGCGTTTTCTCAAGGCCGTCGGCAAGTTTAGGGCACAGGCAGCACGGGCCGACTCCCCTACCCTGCTTCCTATCCTGGCATCCGATGTTGAAGCGCCGCACCTGTTCGTCCGCGCCGACCGCAAAAATGTGAAGGTGCTGCTCGACGACATCCTGTACCTGGAAAGCCTGAAAGATTACGTGCGCATCGCCACGCCGGCAGGAAAGATCACTACCAAGGAAACCATCGGCCACTTCGAGGAAATACTGCCCGGCGACCGCTTCCTGCGTGTGCACCGCTCGTTCATCGTGGCAAAGGACAAAATCACCGCACATTCCGCCGACGGACTGGAAATCGGTAAAACGCCGATACCCGTGGGACGGATGTACAAGATGGCTGTGGATAAGGCGGTGTTGGGGAAATAGCACGCACGGTATTGGAATCTAATAATTGCCGTTATATCATTCGATAAAGTTGTCCAAAACACTTAAATTTGCTTCACTCTTTGTCACCAACGCTATTTGTTTTATGCAAATACCAATATTATCATTTTCTGGCTCAAAGACCGCTACGGTATATCTCAAAAATTAAAGAGATTGGTCCTTCAAATTGTTTTGTATCTGAAGTCAGCGTAGCCGAATTGCGCTTCGGTGTAGAATGCTCAGAACCGGACCTATTGGATGAAAAGCGTAATAGGTGCAACTGCGATACAAGAGGGCATGAAAATGGTCTCCAACAATATCCGGCATTTATCCAAAATGAAAGGTATAGACATCGAAGATTGGACTCAACGCTGACCCTCCTGTATGCCTACCGCCACCGGCCTCGACCGCTTACTCGCCGACCCTTCCCTGCAACAAAAATGCAAGGGCAATATCGCCTATCTCTGCCATAACGCTTCGGTGGACCGCCGTGGCAGGGAAGGACTCGCCCTGCTGAAAAACCTGTTCGGCGCGCGCCTGAAAGCCGTTTTTTCCCCACAGCATGGCCTGTTTGCCGAAGCCCAGGACAACATGATCGAATCCGGTCATTTTATCCATCCCTATTTCGGGATACCCGTGCACAGCCTGTACTCCGAGACCCGCTCCCCCACCCCGGCCATGCTCGACGGGATCGATTGCGTGATCGCCGACCTGCAGGACGTCGGCTGCCGGGCCTATACCTTTATGTACACCCTGACCCTCCTGCTCGAAGCCTGCGGCAAACGGGATATCCCGGTCGTCGTGCTCGACCGCCCCAATCCCGTCAACGGCGTGGATGTGGAAGGCAATGTGCTCGACCCTGCGTTCCAATCGTTTATCGGACGGCACCCCCTGCCCATGCGCCACGGCCTGACCATCGGCGAGATCGCGCGTTTGGCGGTGACACACTGGGGCATTGATGGTGCGCTGGAGGTAATTCCGATGCACAACTGGCGCCGCGACATGTATTTCGGCGACACCGGACTGCCCTGGGCCTACCCTTCGCCCAACATGCCGCACCCCGACACGGCACTGGTATTTCCCGCCACCGTATTGCTGGAAGGCACAAACCTGTCGGAAGGCCGCGGCACGACCCGCCCTTTCGAGATATTCGGTCACCCCGACCTGGCGCCACACGCCGTATTGCCGCAACTGGAACAGGCTTTTCAGGAATATAGACTGGAAGGCTTTACGCTTCGGCCACTCTACTTCCAGCCGACCTTCGACAAACACCAGGGCCGCACCTGCGGCGGGTATCAAATCCATGTGACCGACCGCGCCTGTTCCGGCCCTGGCGGACCGGTCAGGTGCTGCTGCGCGAACTGTACCGCCACCTTGGCGCCGCGTTCCGATGGCGGCAGCCGCCTTTTGAATACGAGGAAATTATTTTGCCGATTGATTTGCTGAATGGCACGGACCAGTTGCGGCACTGGGTGGAAGTACTGGGCAGTCGGACGGAACTGGAGGCATTGGAAAAGGAAGGGTTGGAGGCGTATTCGGAGGCGCGAGAGCGGGTGAGGATGTACAGTTAGGGCGATTATTTTCTGACAATTAGAACAACCTGCTTAGAAAACTCCATCCAGGCGAAATCATATACATAGTGGTATAGTTTCCCCTGTGAATTGGTATAGATGCCGGTGATATATTTGAAATTAAACCCGGCGCGATCCAACACCAGTCGATCCACTTCCATCTTGTTTGTTTTCTCGCCCATGAGCATGGCCAATATTTCCCGGTTGCGGTGCAGGATATTGTCTATTTGCTCGGTTACCGAGCGTGTTGTCCGCCGCCGGGCGGTGTTCCAGGTATTTTTACAGGAGACCGAACAGAAGCGTTTGTCAGAGCGGCCATGCAACGGTTTGTCGCATTGCAGGCAGGTTTTGGCTGTTGGCATAAGTGCTTTAAACGTTTATTACGGCTAAATAACCGATAACGATCCGATGTAATCGTTTAGTAGCGACTAAGTTAGTAACATTCTGATTAAGTGGGTTCAATACTATTATTTTATCTTCTATTTTTGTTGCAGATCGTTCAAATTCTGTCGAGTATGAATACCGAAATCATCGAAAATGGGAAGATTTTTCTCCAAATCAATGCCTGGGAAAAAGATTGCATTACTGCTATCAAAAAACGTATAGGGAAATATTGGCACCCTGACCGGAGGTTGTGGTCAGTCCCTGATACGCCGGAAAACCGGGCTTGGGCGCAAGGCGCCGCAACAGTTCCGGCGGAAGCAGTCATACCCCAAGAATCCGCTTCGACATCTCCGGCAAACAGCCCCTGTTCTAATGCCTCTGATGAGGGCCTGAGTTGTTACTTAGCCGGTGGGCGTATATACTATAAGGTATCGAAAGGAAATACCGACCAACGCGCTGCGATTAAGACCATCACCGGTTGCAAATGGCATTCGGATTGCAAATGGTGGTCTGTCCCGGATACTAACGATAACCGTACAGCGATACGGAACATCCACCAAACAAAACCCGTTGATACCTACGCCCAACAACACAACAGCGTACCGACAAGCCTGCCGACAAACCCGCATCCCGGAATTTTACGGCCGGAAAGTGCTGTCGGAATCAGTCCTTGTCCAGAAAATAAGGACTTTTTGTCGCTGCACCTACCACCTGAGCTGGTACCGTTGCATCTGGCAACTGTGAAAAACATACATGGGCGACGGTGGAACCCAGAGCAGAAGGCATGGGAAATCCCATACACGAAATTGTCACTTCGGTTCCTCGAAAAATACTTTGAGCCTAAATTACTACAATGGAGCTTTACTCCTTCGGAAAACATACCGGAACGATTGACGGAACCGGAAAAGATATATTCAAAACCGGGAAACGTGATACCTGCCCAATACGAGGCCGCCGTCACCGCCCTCGAACAAGTGTTGCTGCTCAAGCGGTACAGTTGGCGTACCATCAAAAGTTACAAAAATTGTTTCCGGCAATTCATCCGGCATTACGACGACCTCATGCCCAGCCAGATCACGCGCCGCCAAATCAACGATTACCTCGCCATACTTGTCAAGGAACGAAATGTGAGCGTATCGCACCAGGGGCAGGTGATGAGTGCCATTAAGATGTTTTACGCTTCCGTGCTTGAACAAGAGGACAAAATAAGCGGCCTTTTCCAGCCCAAAAAGCCGCAAAAATTGCCCAAAGTCCTCACCGAAGAAGAAGTGAGTGCCTTGCTCAGGGCAGTAGATAATCCCAAACACCGATGTCTGCTAATGCTCATATACTCCGGTGGACTGCGCTTAGGTGAAGCAATTAACCTCCGCTTACCCGATCTTCAGCCAGAAAAGAACCGCCTGTTTGTCCGGGCGGGAAAAGGTAATAAAGACCGATGTACCATCCTTTCAGAGAAAGCATGGCAGCACCTGAAAACCTACATTGAAGTGTATAAACCAGTCGATTGGGTATTTGAAGGCGCTAATGGCGGGCAGTACAGTGAACGCAGTGTACAGGAACTCTTCACAAAAGCCAAATTCCGCTCTATGATTAACCCCGAAGCCACTGTGCATACCCTCCGTCACTCTTTTGCCACACACTTGTTGGAAAAAGGCGTTGATTTGCGATATATCCAGGAGTTGTTGGGGCACGCCAGTACCAAAACCACGGAGATATACACGCATATCACCAAAAAAGGCTGGAATAAAATACAAAGCCCGTTGGATAGTCTGAATATTTGACTTAAAGGCAAAATATATTTGGCAAATCAGGGTCTGCTATTTATATTTGCTGCCTGCAACCTATCCCAAATGGTTTTCTACTCAATACCTAATGAACGATGCCCCCTGATGGCATACCCGAATTGTCGGATTGCGCCATCAGGGGGCATCGTTTGTATAGGCTACTTACCCGCAATGGACGACTAAGTAAAAAGGCGCAATGCGGGATAAGTGACTAAAAGGGGGCAATCACGCAATGCGGGTTTTGGGATAGTCGTCCGTTGCGGGTAACC
>JADJRC010000048.1 GCA_016712415.1 Lewinellaceae bacterium
TTCAGTAGAGAGAGAGAAGCGGCGCTGCCGCTTCTCCCCCTCAGTCAAATACTGCACGTGCGGTTTTCCCGCATACGGCTTCCCATGAACTTCTTCATCAGCTTTCGCAGGCGAACTACCGCCGGAAGTGTTTTCGTCGGGTCTGATTAGTCCATACTTTTCGACTAATGCCTCGGCCTTTTGTCCATAAAGCCTACACTTCCTTTGACTCTTGCGGTTATATAACGGTTCATGTCTACTCTTGCAGGTAGTGCCGTAACCGTCTTTTGCCTAATGCTGGATAGCTCACCTTTGATGTCAAAGTAAGTTAACCACCCTGCATCAGTTTATTCAGGTCTTGCTAACACTTGTTCTCCCGTGTGACCATGGGCATCCAAGATAGGTTTAATCTTGTCTCGGATCTTTGTTCCGATTTCCGACTTGGAATGATGTTCCAGTAGCGTTTAATACGATCCCTTAAATCCTTGTCGTAGCGGATGTGAACTCCTAAAAGTCAAAGCTCTCTCGTCTTGCTTCAACTGTCCGGGTTTTTCCTCATTCAAGCTTAAACCCATTCGACTTAGCAAGACTTCTTGAGTTGTTCCTCTGTTGTTCCCGATCTGCTTGCCCATCAACAAAAATCATCCGCATACCGTACCATCTTAGTCGTACCTTGACTAAACAACAAACTCATTGGATGGTTCACGATCCGATCTAATAGTTCAGGTAGATATTGGCCAGTAAGGAGAGATCACTCCACCCTGTGGCGTTCCTACTTTGTTCTTCTTGCCCCCTTTAAACTTCCATCTTCGTATATCGGCGCTTTCAGCCATTGATGGATTAAGTCCAATATCCTCCGATCACTGGATCCGCTCTTTTAAACCTATCAGCAGTTTATCGTGGGGATAGTGTCAAAGTATTACTCAAATCTGCATCCAATACCTCGCTCTTCCCTTCTTTAGATATCCCTTGATCGCTCCAAGGCATCCCGCTGAACTGCGTTCTGGCCGAAAACCATACGAACTCTCTTCAAAGTCCGCTTCAAATATGGGTTCGAGTAGTAATTTACATGCGCTCTGTACTATCCGGTCTTTAACCGTTGGTATCCCCAGCGGACGCTTCGCTCGCCGTTCGCTTTCGGGATCATTACCCGCTTTACTGCTTGCGTTCGGTAGCGCTTTCGTCCTCAGTTCTTCCCTAGTGCTGACAGGTAGTCCGTTACGCCTTGATGCTCCACATCGCTTATGCTGACCCCGTCTATTCCCGGTGTGCCTTGGTTCGCTTTGACAGACGCCCAAGCCTCTCGCAGCATGTGTTTTTGGAACAACTTATCGTATAGCACATAAAACCTATACCGCTTCTCCCTGTTTGGCTTTTTTGATATAACTTACATTGTAACGAAAATACCCTTTCCGCATCACTCATCTCTCCCTTCTTCTTGCTGAATAAGGCGAGTTGTTGTTCTGCTCCCGTCTTTCTGATGATACTTATTTCTCAATTTTGACTGGTCTTCCATTTTGTAAGTTTTATTCATAGCAATGCCCCTTCGCTACTCCCGCTTTTACCTTTCCGGGATCATCACTACTATGGGCATCTCCGATTCCTCGACTAGCCTGGACAGACTATCGTTAGGGCCTCCCACGTTCATGCGCAACCTTCGAGCAACACGCAACACTATACTACCCCGGGTAGTCCCCATTGTGCTCTTTGCCGATGCTTCCAATGGAGTAGCAGGTTTCATCCAATCTGGCAGATTGACCACTACCATCAGCGTAACGGGGCCTAACTAGTGCAGCTTATCACTCGCGTTAGTGCGAGCTCTTGATCTTTCGTTTCCTCCAGATCAATCGCACCTCCTTCAAGCTGATCGGCATCTTGGCTCGTGTGGTTCTTGCATCCACATAGGTTGTATATTTAACGCACGCCTCGTGGCGCACCAGATTCACGCAGAAAAACAGCATTGCCGCAGATTTGGCAATATTCTGCGGCAATCTGCGGGAGATAAATTCGGGATGATTCGGAAGGCGGTTTACATCGAGCTTGCCGACTTGAATATCCGGTTCCAGTTGATCCCGTCCCGGATATTGCCGTTTTTGGTAGAGAACCAGATAAACAGCGGTTTGCCCACAATATGATCGGCTGGAACATAACCCCAAATGCGGGAATCTTCCGAATTGTGGCGGTTGTCGCCCATCATCCAGTAGTAGTCCTGCTTGAAAGTATAGGTGTTTGTCTCTGACCGTTGATCAATATTTTCCCGTCGCGAACGGCGAGTGTATTGCCTTCAAAGGCGGTGATGATTCGCTTGTAGAAGGGCAGGTTGTCCAGGTTCAGGGTGGTCGCACCTGCTTTGGGGATATAGATCGGGCCGTAATCATCCACCGTCCAGCCGCCGTAGCGTTTTGAATCGTTGGAAAGACATACCCCGGATAACGTTCCTGTGGTACCCGTTCCACTTTAACATTCGAACCGATGGATTTGATTTTTCCACTTGTGCGTCGTCCAGGTTAAAATAGCCCTGGCTTGCCATTTTCCGATCCTGCTCACCGCTTAGCGAAACACCCCATTCTTCCAGTTTTTGCAGATTTGGACTGCCGGTTCTACATGGTACAGGAACTGCCGGTGATGGGATTTTGGGCCGCTGCACCATTGATGTACAATTGCCCGCCCCGTATGGAAAGGCTGTCGCCCGGAAGTCCTACGCAACGCTTGATATAGTGGTCTTTTTTATCTGTGGGGCGCACGATTATGTCGACGCCGGGAGGAAGCGCGCCGCCTGTTTGCCGGCGCATCTGATAAATGTCGAGAAACCGGTCGGGCAAGGCAACCACGCTGTCGCCGGCGGCCAGTTGAATACTACCGGTTTCGTTGTGGTCAATTTTTTCAATAGCGGGCAGGCGGAAGTAAGGCAGTGCAGGTTTCTTCAGGTACGATTCGCCGAGGTTGAAAGGCAGGCGGTTGTGCATCAGCGGGAACTGGATCACCGTCATCGGCGTCCGTATGCCGTAATGGGCTTTACTGACGAACAGGAAGTCGCCCACCTTGAGTGTGCCCTCCATGGAAGGAGTTGGAATGACGTATGCCTCGATGAGGAACATCCGGATAAACGCCGCTGCAAACACGGCAAATATGATGGCTCCGACCATTCGCGCAGTTGGGTCTTGCGCATAAAACCGTATTCATGCTCGAGTTTTTTGAGCGCCAGTTTTGTCGTTTTTCTCCAACGCATCGTGGTGCAGGCGGTGGTACTCCCGCTCGCGTTCGAGGATCGGCCCTTCATAGGTATCCTCACATTCGAGCCGATCATAAAAGGGAACCGGCGCAAAACGACAGCCATTACGGATGTCCAGAATCCGTGTTTGCCAAAGGAACGCGCCAGGTCTATTACCATCCCGGCATAAATGAACAAATTGACGATCGGAACAGCAGCCACACCGCATCCAGGGTTTCCGGCCGATCATTTTGCACCATTCTACTGCTGCCAAACCCGGCACAAGAGCCTTCCAGCCCGGTTGACCCGCCTTTTTTCAAAAAGTTTCATCATGCTCCACCGAGCAGGACGTACAGGACAATAAGAAAGATCAGAACCGACATGAGATCTGTTATTGATATATGAGGGGAAAAATTCCGGGGTGCAAATAAACACGGGCGAAGGTAAGCTTTGACCAAGCCTTCGCCCGCACTTCGACCAGAATTTGATTTAATTCGATATAATTGTCGATTACTCTCCCTGCCTTGCGCTTTTTGCGACGGGTTTGAACATTTCACGACTTCTTTCTCTTTGAGGAATCCAAAATCCACAAACTGGGTGGATAAAATTTCTTCACATCCTGGTAGTCTTTGGCGCGTTTGTCCGTAAATACGTGAAGCAGTTTATTCACATAATTCATCGACAGGTGCTCGACCGCCTGGTTGAACTGCTGGTTGCCGAACATTTTCATGTACACGGCAAATATTTTGGTCAGTTCAAAATAGTCGGCGTATTCACGCTCGGTCAGGCCATTGATGAGTTGGGTGAAATAGTTCAGCACCAGCAAACGCAGGCACTCGCTTTCCACGGAAAGTCCCTGGTGCGTAGGTAAAACTCCTGAACGGCGTCAATGGCGTCCGGATGCACGTAGCCAAGGCTGTGAATCTTGCCCGCAATCCGGTAGTAGTCGGATATTTTATCCTTCCAGTTGGCATCGATAGCTGCAATCATGCGGTCGTCGTTGACCGATTTGATGCCCGGTGATTCATACAATGCAACGAGGAAGCCCAGGTATTTCTGGTCGAACTTGGGCAGCGAACGGCGTTCGCGTTCGAAATGGGTGGCAAAGGCCAGCCGGTCGGTCGGGTTCAGGTCTATGTAGTTGCCGTACATGGCCAGCATTTCGAGGTATTCGTCGGTACCCTGGAAATCCTTGTTATCCAGAAATCCCTTGATCTGCCCGTTCAGGCTCTCATTGTCGCCACCGACCTCAAAACGCTTGAGCAAAAACTGGCGCAGGGCGGAAAAGTTCGCCTTCATTTCACCCAGCGTACTGGGGAAATCGGCAGAATAATACAGTTCGTTGCGGAACTGGTTGGAATACCGGCGGTAAATATCTGCGCGTTCCTTCAGGTCGCGGTAGCGGTCGCTGTTCTGCTGCTGCAGGAAATAGCGGATGCGTTTGTTTTCCACCTGGGTCATCAGGTTGGTGATCCAGATGTCGCTGCTGAGCGCGAAGCCGACCGAGATAGTCTGGCCGATCCGCTTTTTGAGTTGTTCGAAGTGAACGCTTTTGCAGATCGCCAGCAGGATATCCTTGAAATGGTCGTTGGGACGCACGTAGCGATATTGATCGCTGATCTCGCCGCGCAAGACGGCATAGCCCAATACCCTTGGCAGGTACAGCCCTTCAAACGGTGGCTCGAGCAGGTATTTTTCAAACGTAACCAGTTGGAGCGGCGCTTCGGCGGCTACCTGGTGGTGCAACTCGGAAAGCATCGGCTCAAACTCCAAACGAAGGTCGTTGTACAGTTCGTCTTCTTCCTCCTCCAGGTATTGTTCGAGTTTGGGCGATTCCTGTATAGCGCCGGCAATCTCGTTCAGCCGGTTATAGTATTGCTCGTCTAGTGGTTGCATGGATATAAAAATTAAGTGAGTAACGTGAAAAATTCGGTATCGGGTTAAAAACCGGTATGAACAGGCTCCAATTGCTGTCCCGACTGAAAAAAGACCCGGTAAAGCCAACAAGGGCTTTACCAGGTCTTTTTATTCAATCTTTATCCTGAATACCGGAACAAATGTATGGATTTGTCCCGAATATAGTACTTATGCGTCTTCAGATTTTTCTTCTTCAGCGGCCGGCGCTACTTCTTCAGCAACTTCGGCTGCGGCCTCGGCGACAACTTCAGGCGCTGCTTCTTCAACGGTTTCAGTGGCCTCGGCTACTTCTTCCGCGACTTCAGCGGTGGCCTCGACAACAGTTTCAACAACCTCTTCTGCTGCTTCTACTGAGTCTGCTACTGCCTCCGTGGCTTCCTCGACAGCGGGCGCTGCTTCAACCACCGGTGGTGCAGGCTTGGCCTTTACCTTGGCTACACCATCGACTGCGGCGGTGAATTTACGCTTGTTCTCGCTTGTTGCTTCGCGGCGGGCTGCAATGCGCGCCTCTTTTTCTTCCATCCATTTGGCCAGTTTGGCATCGGCCTGTTCCTGGGTGAGCGCACCTTTTTTTACGCCCAGTTCGAGGTGCTTGCGCAACAATACACCCTTGAAACGAAGTATGGCGCGAACAGTATCGGTAGGCTGGGCGCCGTTGAGCAGCCACTGGTAGGCGCGATCGCCGTTTAATTCAATGGTAGCCGGAACGGTCAGCGGATTGTAGGTGCCGATTTTTCGATAAAACGGCCGTCGCGGGGCGAACGGTTGTCGGCGATAACAATGTGATAAAATGGGGCGGCTTTGCGACCTTTACGCTGCAGACGAATTTTTACTGACATGGTAAATGTTGAAAATTTTAATGAGAAAAATGCTCGCCCGGTTACTTGCCTTCAGCAACACCGGGCTTTTCGAGGGCGCAAATGTACGAATACCTTTGTCAGAAAACCAAACATCATTCGTTTTTCCAGATTTTTTGCACCCCGAATTCCCGAAAAATTTTGCCGCTAACCAAAACCATCCCTTAAATGAATCTCCTTCGGTATTGCATTTTCCTGCTCGTTTTTACCCTGTTGCCTAAACCGACCGGCGCTCAGACGGCTTTTTTATCGGGTATTATCAACCGCTACGCCAGCGTCACGGCGCTGGATACCTGCCTGGGCAAACTTTCGGTGAGCGACACAGCCGGCTTCAAGTCCGGGACTCCCGTCCTGCTCATCCAGATGCAGGGTGCTGAAATCGCCTCCGGCAATAATGCGCTTTTCGGCAGCATCACGGCATTAAACCAGGCGGGCCTGTACGAACGCGCGCTGATCGATTCCGTAAGTTCGGACGGGTTATGGCTTCACAACAAGCCGATTCACCCGTATAATGCCGCCGGAAAATGGCAGGTGGTCAGCATACCTCAATACGCCGAAGCGGTCGTGACCGACACCCTTCGTGCCCAACCCTGGAACGGCGAAACCGGCGGTGTGCTGGCGTTCGAGGTCAGCGGCGCCCTGACCCTGAATGCCCCTGTACTGGCAACCGGCGCCGGATTCCGCGGGGGCGCGCCTTTTGTTGCAGCGGTCAACAACTGCAATTTTCTGGTCCCCGAAACCGCCTATTTTTATGCCGCCGGCAACTGGCGCGGCGCACCCAAGGGCGAAGGCATCGCGGCAATGCTGGCCGGCATGGAGTTGGGGCGCGGACCGCAGGCCAACGGCGGCGGCGGCGGAAACGACCACAACTCGGGCGGCGGCGGCGGCGGAAACATCGCAGCAGGCGGAACAGGCGGCGATAATGATGAGCCGAGCAACCTGGGCTGCGACGGCTACTATCCCGGGATTAAGGGATATGCCATACCCGGCACACCCGACCGTATTTTTATGGGCGGCGGCGGCGGGGCAGGGCACGCCAATAACAACCTGTTCAGCGGTGGCGGCCGAGGCGGTGGTATTATTTGTATAAAAGCCGGCGCCATAGGCGGCGCATCCCCGCTGATCGAGGCAAACGGAACCGCCGCACCGGCCTCCAACGGCGACGGCGCAGGCGGCGGAGGGGCGGGCGGCGCCATCCGGCTTGAAGTGGGGTCCGCCATCTCCAACCTCATCGTAACTGCACATGGCGGCAAAGGCGGCAACACCTTCAACAATAACCAAAATCGATGCTTCGGGCCCTGCGGCGGCGGCGGCGGCGGGCGTATACTGACCAACCAACCGGGCATCCTGCCGCCACAGGGAGGGCCGGCAGGCCTTGTACAGGGCTCCACAAACGGCTGTAACGGCACCTCCGGCGCAGCAACGGCAGGACAGGCAGGCATGGTGGAGACACTGCCCGTTTTTCCCGCCGGCGATGTGCCTTTTCTGCTTCCCGAAATAATTGTCTCTCCACAGCCGATGCTGGTCTGCGCAGGCGAACCGGCTGTTTTTTCCGTGCAGGCCAACGGGGGCGACTGGTCGTACCAATGGCAGGTGAACGCCGGCGCGGGATGGATCAATGCTTCGGGTCCGGGATTTGCAGGGTTTGATACGAATACCCTTTTGCTGCAAAACACATCGCTGAGCCAAACCGGCCTGCTTTCCGCTGCATCGTTCAAAAAAGCGGTTGTTTTCCGTAACCTCGACAGAAGCGCTGCTGACGGTAGAAACTGTACCTGTCGCAAATTTTTCCTACGATGTACTGGCGGGCGGACTGATCCGGTTTTCCAACCTCAGCCTTTACGCGGACGGCTACTTTTGGGGCTTCGGCGACGGCACTCCGGCGGCTGACAGCGTTGACGTGACGCACCAATACACACAAAGCGGCATATACACGGTGACGCTAACGGCAAACAACCCCTGCGGCGCCTCTGTACTGCAGGTAGATATCCAGGTGATGTTGTCGGGAACCGGACAGGCAATTGCATGGTACCTCGACGAAGTAAAGGTGTTCCCCAACCCGGCTACCGGCCATTTGAATCTGGAGTACCCGGCAGCAGCCGGACCACTGCTCGGCGTTCAGGTATTGGATACCACAGGAAAATGCCTGTACGAGCAGTCCGAAATTAGTAATGTTTATATCCCTTGGAGACTTCCCTCCCGGCATCCTGCTCGTCAGGTTGACCTTTTTAAAAGGTGTGGCGACCAGAACGGTGGTAAAACAATAACCTGCACAGGCAGCATCCGTTTGTCCTTTTTAGTCTTAAGGTCATGATTTTTAACCTGATAAAACCGCCGGAGATTATGTTTGTCGTATGCAACAACTACTGAAATACCTGTTGTTTTGCTGGGCCATTGCCCTGCCGGCCGGCACTGCCGCACAGACCAACGAAGGCACTGAATTCTGGTTCGGGTTTATGCACCACCACGATCCGGGACAGAACCAGATGGTCGCCATGATCACTTCCAAATACAGTACATCCGGGATGATCAGGATGCCGGGGTATAACTGGGAGCAGGCCTTCTCCGTTGCCGCCAACTCGGTTACGATTGTCAGTCTGCCCGCCAATGCCGAAAGCACCAACTCCGAAGTGCTGGAAAAACGCGGCATACAGGTGGTAACCCAACTCCCGTCGTCGGTTTACATACACCAGTACTTTTCCATGCGCTCGGAAGCCACCGTTGTGCTGCCGGTCAGCTCGCTGGGCGACGATTATTTTGTGATGACCTACAACGGCTATCAGGAAGGGGGGGTGTACCCGTCTGAATTTCTCCTTGTCGGGCTGGAAGACGACACTGAACTCACTGTTACCGTGAGCGACAAGACCAAAGGAGGCAAAGCCGCCGGCGAGACTTTTGGTATCACCCTTCAGGCGGGCGACACCTACCAGGTGCAAAGTCTGCTGGGCACCACGGGCGACCTCACGGGTTCGTACATAAGGGCAACAAAAATTCAACGTATTGGCGGGATGCCGATGGACGCAGATGCCTGTCGGCTGCTTTTATCGCGACAACCTGCTGGAACAGATGTACCCGGTCGCCACCTGGGGCCGGCAATTTGTGACTGCCCCGTTTGCCCACATGCCATACGATGTATTCCGAATACTGGCCGCAGAAGACAACACGGAAGTAACGGTACAAAGTGCGGGCGGAACGCTGCAATACACCCTCAATTCAGGAAAGTTTGTGGAGTATAAACGTTCGGAAGCCACCTACATCAGCGCCAGCCGCCCGGTCGCCGTCATGCAGTATCTGATC
Source organism: Lewinellaceae bacterium (assembly GCA_016712415.1). GTDB lineage: Bacteria > Bacteroidota > Bacteroidia > Chitinophagales > Saprospiraceae > M3007. The sequence goes on from JADJRC010000048.1 coordinate 9,262, forward strand.
GGAAGCAACTGCAGCGGCTATTCCACCGGCGATCCATCGATGGTGTTGCTCAACAGTGTGGAACAGATACGGGATACCGTAACGCTGTACAATTCCTCTTTTGAAGACATCACGGAAAACTACATCGCCATCATTACCAAAACCAGCGACGTCCCGCTAACTACCTTTGACGGGCAACTGCTTCAAAACACCAATGCCGTCATTGAGCCGGCCGGGCCGAACGGCGCCTTTTCCTATGCCATCCTGAGCGTCAATACCGGCGCCCACACCATTATTTCCCAGGGATGCGGGGTGATTGCCATGGCTTATGGATATGGGTACGTCGAATCGTATGCCTATGGCGGCGGGGCAAGTTTCAAACCCCTGAATGCCAAAAGCCTTATTCCGGAAGGCGGTTGCCTGAACGATACGCTCGGCTTCAACACGCAACTGCCCGAACCGCGGTATTCTTTCCTTTGGGACCTGGGCGACGGCACGTCATCCACAAGCGCCTCTTTTTCGCATGTTTATACCAGTCTGGGCGCCTTTAAGGTTACCCTCTACCTGACCGACAACTGCCTGAACCTGCACGACACACTGACACGAGATGTATTGATCACGCTGCGTCAGGCCGCAACCATATCCGGCGACCCGGAACTTTGTGAGGGGGGCACGATCCAGTTGGGGGTGACCGATTTGCCGGGAGCGCGTTTTGAATGGACAGGACCCGGCGGATACTTTTCAGAAGATCAATACCCGGCGATCGGCAACGCCGTCCCTGCCCAGTCGGGGCCATACAGTGTAATCGGAATCATTTCAGGCTGCGCGACTTATCCCGCCACTGCAACAGTGCAGGTCTACCCCACCCCGCAGCCGGAACTCGGGAGCGACGACATTTTCTGCCCGATCGACGACCCTGTCGACTCGCTGCCCGTGCTTTACCCGGGCAACTATTCGGCCTATGAGTGGCAGGACGGCTCGAACGCCCCTGCATACCATGTACAGGAAGAAGGGCTTTACCGGGTAATCGTTACCGACGAAAACGGGTGTATTGCCGCCGATTCGGTCTTTATCCGGGAAATTTGCCCCACCCTGTACTACATTCCGAACGTATTCAGCCCAAACGACGACGGCATCAACGACTTGTTTGAAATAGCGGGGCGCGACATTCAATCCATGCGCTTGTCAATTTATGACCGCTGGGGCGGACTGATGTTCGAGTCCGACGACGTCAATGCGCGTTGGGACGGAAATACAAGGGCAAACCCGTCAACCCTGGTGTGTATACCTGGGTGGCACATATTGGCGGCTTCTACAAAGACGGGACGACCTTTGTCAAAACAGAATACGGATCGGTGACGGTTGTGCGTTGAAAGCGAACACTGCGCTGTTTTTGTAGAAATCGGGTGCTTGGAAGTCCGCAATGTGGTATGGTTTACAGGTTTTCTGTTTGAAGACAGGATTTATATGATTTACAGGTTTCTTCATTTTAGACAGGATTTACAGGATTTACAGGATAAACACAGGGGGTTCTGCCACGAGTAACTTTGTAAATACGGCCTTGAAATTCAATTCCTGTCAAAATATTAAGCAGCAGGCGCCAACATAAATAATGCGGCTTTAAATTCAGCCCGCAGCGGATTACCTTTTGCGGCTTCTTCCGGCGAACCCAAGTTCGCATTTCCATATATGCAAAAAATCTTTATCCTCGATTTTGGCTCGCAATACACCCAGATCATTGCCCGGCGTGTGCGCGAGATGAACGTCTTTTGCGAGATCGTTCCTTTTAACAAACTTCCTGAACTCACGCCTGATATTCGGGGCGTTATCCTGTCGGGCAGCCCTTTTTCCGTTCGCTGGCCCAATGCCCTGCGCCTCGACCTCAACCTGGTTGCCGGCAAGGTACCCCTGCCTGGCATTTGCTATGGCGCACAATTGATGGCAGACTTTTATGGCGGCGAGGTAGGCCATCGGAGAAACGCGAGTACGGCAAGGTGATGCTCCAGCACCACGCCCCGAATGATCCTTTTTGCCGGAATATCCAAGCGTTCGCAAGTGTGGATGAGCCACTAGTGACACCATCATGCGGCTCCCGGAGGGCTTTGAAGTGCTCGGCAACCTCCGAGACGATTCCCTTATGCCGCATTCAGATCAACCAACGGTCACTTTGCGGCACCGGTCTATGGTATTCAATTCCACCCCGAAGTCTACCACAGCCTCGAAGGTTTCGAAATACTGAAAAATTTCGTGCTCGATATCTGCGGCTGCGCCGGCGACTGGACGGCAGCCCATTTCGTTGAAGAGACCGTCGAAACCCTGCGCAAACAAATCGGCCGCGAAAAGGTCATCATGGCACTGTCGGGTGGCGTAGACTCTACGGTTGCCGCCACGATTGCTACACCGGGCGATCGGCGACCGGCTGTTTTGTTTCTTTATAGACAACGGGTTGCTGCGAAAAAAATGAATTCACCGAGGTGCTCGACTCTTACCAGCACATGGGATTGAACATAGAGGGTGTAGATGCAAAAGAGCGTTTTTTACACGGCGCTCAGCGGCGTGACCAACCCGAGGAAAACGCAAGGTGATCGGCAAACTTCTTTATTGACCTGTTCGAGGAAGATCCGAAGCGCATCCCGATTTCCAGTGGCTCGGCAGGAACGATATACCCTGATGTGACCGAATCGAGTGAGCGTTCACGGGCCTTCAGTGACCATCAAGAGTCACCATAATGCTTGGGCGGACTGCCGGAAAAGTTGAAACTGAACATCGTGGGACCGCTCCGGATGCTGTTCAAGGATGAAGTGCGGCGCGTCGGAAAAGAACCCGGTATACCGACCATAGATATCCTGATCGCCACCCGTTTCCTGGCCCCGGTCTCGGCATCCGTATTTTGGGCGATATCACACCGGAAAAGTCAGTATGCTGCAGGAAGCCGATGCTATCTATATCGGCAACTGCGCGAACACGGCCTGTAACGACCAGGTCTGTCAAACCGGCACGATTCCTCACCAGCCAGTCGGTCGGCGTGATGGGCGACGAGCGTACCATGAAAAAACGGTTGCCCTGCGCCGTGAACAGTACCGACGGCACGACCCGCCGAGGTGGAGCCACCTGCCGTACGACTTCCTGCGGAGGTGAGCAGCGCGAGATCATCAACAATGTTAAAACGTAAACAGGGTGGTATTTGATATATCAAATTAAGCCACGGCAACCATTGAATGGGAATAGAAGACACAAAAGCGACCAGACGCATGTCTACTTCAGCATCCCGCGTATCAAAAATTTGTTGTATCAGCAGCGTTGAAGAGGCCAGGACGGCCATTGCCTTCGGCGCTTCCGGCACTTGGGCCAGGCCGCATGCCCAGCGGTCCGGGTGTGATCTCCGACGAATTTGATCGTTGAAATCGCCCGGCGGTTGGGGCCGTCGGCTGCGACATTCCCGCTGACCAGCGAAACCGGCGCACAGGCGATTATCCGGCATCAGCAACGGGTGAAAACCAATACGGTTCAGATCGTCGATGCCCTGGAATCAGGCACCCTTGCTGAAATCAAGGACACCCTGACCGGAATAAAGATCGCGCTGCGGGTCATCCACGTCACCGGCGAGGAAAGCATCGATGAAGCGCAACGGATTGCACCTTCCCAGGTCGATGCCCTGCTGCTCGACAGCGGCAACCCCAATCCCCGCCGCCGTCAAGGAACTGGGCAGCACTGGCCTAATGGCTGAACTGGTCGCTCAGCCGGCGCATCGTTGAATCGGTACCGAAAGCTGCATTTCGGCGGGCGGCCTGCATTCGAAAATGTTCGGGAAGCGATTGAAACCGTGCAACCCGTTTGGTCTGGACTCAGTAGCGCGCGGACGGACGGGCGCCTCGGACCCGGAAAACTGAGCGTTTTCTCTGGGCAGTCCGCAGCTCAGACGAGCCGGCGCTTCGACGACTGAAAGCCTGTCCATACCACCCGTCTGAATCACACAACGGATTTTGCAATTCCGGCGTACAACCTTACTTTTGTCACTTTAACCATCGAAAAACGGCAAACCGGCCGTTTACCGTGAAATGCCCAACATGAAGATTTATACCCGATACTCCCGCTGCTGCCCTGTTCCTGCCTGCCGGTTGCCATACCCTGAAGGGCATGGATTGATCGATCCGCGTGTCAATACCTCCTGGATCGATATTTTTGAAACAGTGGCCAACAACGCGCCTCCCACCATCGGCGTTGACTTCACGGGAACGGCTTTCGAAAGAAAAATGCGGTTTGAAACACGACTGCAACTCAAAACAAGCAGGACGCGGATGTGCTTTTTCGGGTAAAATTATTGACTTCAGGGTCGTTCCGGTAGCGCCCTAACCAGCGAATCAGTGGAACTGAAACCAATCCTGGTCGTGGTGACGGCAGGTAAGCGCCGGAAAACCCGAAGGATGAGAAATTCGAAACAGCCCTAAAGAAAGAGTTTCAGCCATTTTATTGAATTTTCGAACCAGACGGACCCGTTGAGCGTGCAGGGACCAAACGCGCCAGCAAACCATTTACATGCAACTGCTCGAAGATATTTTCAACCATTTTTTTTTCAACAACTGTAATACCCATTTTGACACAGGAACGACTGCTCAAACTTCATTGACAACCCGGAATTACCGTCCTACCACCTCCCACGAGGAGTCGGAAGACATTGCAGCACCGTCGTATCCTTATGGCGCACAACCTGCGCTACCTGCTGGCACCCGTGTTCGCGACGAGCAGCATCCGGAAGCCGAGTCCATCGCTGGCTGCGGCTGCTGCCTACAGTCTTGATCGCAGGCATTTATACCTGCTTGCCGCACCAAAACCGATTGCTCCCTGGCCGAAAGCCATCATAATATTGAGAGGCCGTGCTTGAACTCAAACCAGTAGAAACCCCGCAACGCGAACTCCAGCGCGCTTGCCCCCCAGGCCCGTACGCGAACAGGCAGAAAAGCAGCAGCCTTGCCTCTGTGCCGGCGCCTGAACCGCCGCACCTGAGCCTGAACCAGGTATCCCATCCCTTCCGGAAACTGTCCAGGAAGATCCCGTTGGGCACGGAACCTGAACCTGATACACCCCTGACCTGCTGTTTCCCAACAGACTTACCTCAACCTTTGCCATAAGGGATAACTCGGTTTAGCTCCTCCTGTCTTGAAAAATCTGCCCAGTCAGTCTTGACACAACCCAGGCAGATGCTGCAGAACCGATTCGCCCGCTACCTCCGCCCTGCAACTGGCAGAAAGGAGCGTCGCCGAAAACCGGGAGTGATTTCTGAAACACTGGCCAAATTACCGGCCAGACAGGGATACCGTGGAAAGCAATACAAATATGTACGAGCGATTGCGTTTTGGCATCACCTTGAAAAAGCGCGTACTTTGCGGCCGAAATTAAAAAA
>JADJRC010000049.1 GCA_016712415.1 Lewinellaceae bacterium
TCAACTCTCTATAATTGTAATAGGCCAGCGCTGGGTTTGAGTTGAAATTTATAGTTGAGCCGCCATAGGTTGTGTCAACCAATTGATTGTCGTCTCCTGTCACCCAGATATAATCATGCTTTTGGGCAAAAAGGATTTGAGGCAACAGCAAAAGAGCAAACAGGATATTTTTCATATTCATTCCACCTTAAAAACCTTCCCTGCCCGAGCGACCCGTCCTTCGCTCCAAATCTCGTAAAAATACATCCCGTCCGGCAATGCCCGCACGTCGAGTTCGGTGCAGGCGCTTTGCGGGTCGAATATTTCTTCGAGCGCCATGCGCCCGGTCACGTCGAACAGCCGGACGCGGGCCTGGCCGCCGAATTGCCGGTTGGGGACTATTTTCAGCGCCGCGCTCACCGGGTTGGGAAACACCGAAAACACCGGCAGCGGCGTCGGCGGCGCCTGTGTGCCGACGGTGGCTGTGCAAGGTACGCCGGGGTTGTCGATGGGGCCGAGGCGGTAGTTGGGGAAAAACGGCATTGATGCACCACTTGGTTTAGGTAAGATGAAACTATGTTGCGTTACATTGCTTGAAAGTCCCGGCTCATCAGGACTATTAATAACATGATAATACTTAGAATCAATCGTGACAATATAGATTTTACAGTCTGGCCCCAATTGACATGCACCGAAAGTAGTCCCGATGGGATCTTGAAAACCGTCCCACTCTGCCACGATTTGTTGTGAAGTACTAATGTCTGACGCCCAAAGATCGAATGGAAAACATATAATGAAGTTGTGATATATAAATAACGGCTGTTGGGAGACACGGCACACCAAGTCGTCACAGGGTCAGGGTAATTCTTATAGTCTACATGAATAGTATCATAAGCTGTAAAAGAGCCTGTAGAGCGATTAAAATCATATACTTTAATGGCTTTTTGGGGATTAGTGCGGAACATTTTCGCGCCATCCGGTGAAAAAACCATTTGGATTCCACCGGATGCATTAGTGGGTGGCGCAGTTCCAATGGTTTGCTCCAATGTATCCACTATGCCGTCTTTTGTGAAAAGGAAAATATAAAATGTGTTGCTGTGATCTTTGGGAGTAACGAGCCACCAGTCCTTTCCATTAGCATGTTTAACAGCAGTCATTTCTCCATAAGAAATATTTCCATCCATAATTTCTATATTTTTGGCAACTACTTTTCCTTTACCGTTATTTTTACTCATGTCTACTTTAGAGTAAAAAAGCTTATCAATTTTAATATCAAAAGGATTGTTGATAATAACCGTCCTTTTATGAAATAAATAATAAAGGTTGTTAGAATCAGGTACTGGGAGTATAATAGTGCTTTGATAGCCTGCGGCATACCCGTCATTTTCCTGGTCGCATTTTAATTGATGCACATAACCGGGGTTAATTGTTTCGCCATTTTCCAGGATTGTGTCATCAGCGCCTGCGATATCGCAGCCATTTGTATAAAACATCAAATTTCCTGCTGTGTCGCAAATGCTCGAATTGCACACGAACATATTCTGTTCACGATAGTTGTAATATACCTTAGGCGGGGTAAAATTGAAATCAATTGTTGAGCCGCCTCGCGTAGTGTCTGTTAGACTGTTATCATCTCCTGTAACCCATACATAATCATGTTTTTGGGCGTGAGTCATTTTAATAAAAGTAATCATGGAGCAAATAAAGAAGAGTATTTTCATGACAAAATACAAAAAGGCGCACCTTGTGTCAATCTAGAAACAAGGTGCGCAAGTGAAAATAAGACTTAGCGGCTGATTAGAATTTTTCCGGAGACGGGCAATCCCGGCAGACCGGGTAAGGCATACCAATAAATGCCCGGAGTTTGTCCTTCCAAATCCAGGTCAATTCGGCCCGAATCCTCGGTCAATTCTACAGTTTTGACCAATTGGCCGACCATGTTCCAGAGTAAGAAATTTTTTCCCGAAGCGCCTGCGATGCTGTATGCAATCGTTAGCCTGTCTTTAGCAGGATTGGGATAAACCGTGAGATAATCGAAATTGACCGTAAAGCCGGGCTGTCCCCGTTCGATACCACAAATTGCTTCGTCGTCATATGTTTCGGGTGTTTCTTCAACCAAAGTTAGCAAGGCTCTTGCCCGCAGCACAGCCTCGCCGTCGGAAAGCGGGCAACGTTCGGCTATATTTACAAGAGTCGCCGAGTCCTGCGCCGAAAAAGTGAATACCCCCTGCGCCACGGTGCGCAGCAGTATGTCGTTGACTGTTTTTTCGGTCACGGCGTAGACGGAAGTGGAAGAAAGCGCGGTATTCTGGGTCAACAGCCCGCTTGCGGCAGCCGAGGCAGTTGATGCGCGATTGTTCAGCAGGTTTTCCTTCGATGTGGCGGCCACGGCTATTGTTTGCAGGTACACATCTCTTTGTGCGCTCAGCGCGGTGCTGTCCTGCGCGCTGATGCCGAATACATTCAGTTGTCTTTCCACTGCTGCCAGGCTGTCGAGGCCGTCGCGGATGGCGGCTTCATAAACCTGGAAGGAATCCCGGTCGCTTTGGCTTGCGCTGTACAACTGGCGAATGCCTTTTTGCAGGTCGGCGAAGCCGGCAAGTCCGCCCGATTGCGCCTCGCCGAGGAAATCGTCGATATCGGGATCATTCGGGTAGGGGTTGCCTTCTTCCGTCAGGCGCTCATACAGGCGGCGTTGTGCCAACCAGTTGTTGGCGGCTGCGTAGTCGGCGCCTGGCAGTTCTCCGCGAGCGATTTTTATGTCGAGGTATTGATCGGATGTGACACCCGGTGTTACTCCCGGAGTGATGCAATACCCCGGCGTTGCGCATTGATAGGTTTCTTCCTGTGTGCTGATATTTTCGAACCAGTTGAATGGATCAACCTGATCAGGCATGAATTCATCATCTTCAGCATTATCGACAACATACTTAGAAAACTCTGCTATTTGTGGTGTAAAATGTTGTGCCTTGGTCAATCCTCCTTCCCACCGATTCCCCCGATGCACCTGCTCTCCCGTAATAGCGTCCACGCCGTAAAGCAGTCCGGTGGCGTTGTTTTTCATCAGGTTGCCGCCGATGTCGGCCTTGTCTTTGCCGACCAGCATGCCTTCGATGTGCAGGCCTTCGCCGGTGTTGGCGGCGAGGTTGCACAGGATGGAGGCCCTGCCCGGGTGTATGGCGTATATGCCCGTGGCGCCGGGGCCGGTCACGTTGTTGCAGGAGAGGGTGTTTTTGTCGCCGGCGCCGAGGTACATGCCGAAGCGGTTGTTTTGCGCGTTGGCGAGGCTGACGTTGTTGCGCGCGGCGGTTACGAGCGAGGCGTCGTTGATGTGTATGGCTGTTTGGCCGTCGTTCATGTTGATGGTGTTGCCGTTGATGTTGCCGCCCATAAAGAGCGGGGCGCCGGTCGGGCCCGAGGGGCTGAGCGGGGTGAGAATGCCCGCGACGCTGACGGCCCTGGCTTTGGAATTGCCGTTTATATCGATGGTGTTGCCGTATACGCCGCCGAAAGTGGTGACCGGGTATGCGGGCGTGGCGAAACCGAGCGGCGGCAGGTAGCGCAGATCTATGCCGCGGGTGCTGGCTGTTATGGTATTGAAGTCGTGAATGGCTACGCCATTGGTCGTGATAATGCCGTTGGTCATGTTGTCCATGGTCGTAAGCCAAACATAAGAAGAGGCGCCGAGCGTTTCCACTCCGGTATGACAATTACTAAAGGTAGTAGTCTGGTTATCACCTGGGATAATAGTAAGCAACCCTTTTTCAGCGTAAATAGCCTTACCCGTAAACACCGCAGGATAGGCATTGTATCCGCTGCCTTTGGTGACCCGCGTAATGTCCTGAAAATCAGATTGTGTTATTATCAGGTTGGTGTTGAGGGAAATTATCCCGTATTTCAGGTTGAAAAAGACATTGGGGTCGCCTGAGTTCGGGTCTGCATCGAGTACCACACTGCCGGCGTTATTGAGGTAAATGCCAGCGTACCCTTTTTCCAGAGGCAAGGGGAGTTGTCCGGAATAAGCGGGTTTGAGGCCGCCGGCGGTGGCGCCGTAGCGGTTACTAAGCAGGGTAATGTTGTAATTGCCTGACCCTGTTGGATCAGTATGAATGCCAAAATTATTGTTTAATAACCGGGTGTTTTTGATGGTAATGCTTCCTCCCTTCTGGACTTTGATCGCGACATCAGCATCTTCAATGGAAGTCATCATGTCGGATTCGAATACGGAATTGCTCCGTACGGTAATTCCTTTCCACATGTTATCGCAGCCCCTGGCATCTACGTGGATCATCGTGGTTTTTGTATTGGCAACCTCAAGGCCTTTGCCTGGAGCGAACAGTAATTTTCCGTTCTGGGCAAAATCATAGGTATTGCCGGCGTTAGGCACGAAATTCATGTTCATCACCAGGTTGTCCTTGATAAACAATGGATTATTGTTGTCCCATTGATTATTGGCATACAATGTTGAATAGTTTCCTCCGACGATGTCAACAAACGGCTTGATAGCAAAGTCTACATTTGCAAGGGAGCTTCCCGGTGCGCTTCCGCTGTAAACTTTCACCACAAATGCGTTCGTCCCCCCGGAAAAAGCCGGTATACCTCCCTTGTATCGCACTTTGAATTTGAATTGTTTTACCTCATTCGCTTCGAAAAAAGCAGATACTTCTTCATCGCAACCGGAGGTTACCGGATTTGTTATGCGAAGTTCCGTATTACCGGAACTGGTGGTCGTGCAATTAAAGTCGAGCGTGGGGTCAACGACAAATTCGACATAATTGCTATTATCCGCATTAATTAATGCGCGGATGTTGCGATTGGAAGCCTGGTTGTTGTTTTTTACGGAAACCGTGACTACGACTTCATCGCCGCCGGTATAGCAGTCTTTTACAGGGTTTAAGTTGTCTGCCGATACGAGTAGTTGCACATTGTTATTTGCCGGACAAGTATAATTGTCGGGGTATTCCGGCTGCATATCATCCCAGAGATCACATATTAGAGATGTAAATATGTTGTTATTCATGTAGGTAGGGTTTTCACAAGGAGAAAGCGCGACAACCGTACCTCCAAATTCGCACATAAAGTAATCGGTAAAAGTGCAACAGTCAGCCGCCAGATGCGCCAATCCCATCGTATGCCCAATCTCGTGCGCAACCCTGTATGCGGGGTTTGACGAAGACGGGCCTGCGATAATTGCCACTTTATTAAACCCAAAATCAAATCCACTTCCGAATTCATTTGTGAATAACATTATGCAATCGTAAGGAACACAGGGATAGATGTTTGTGAAATAGTTGTTAACATCAATAGTCCAGCCAGTAACCTCACCTGCCCATGGAGGGGCAATGGTATGCGGGAAGAAAAATCTTTTGAAATGCAGTGAATACAAGGTGTTGAACTGAATTACATCATTCATGGATTTGATCGCAGCATCGGCGACTTCAATTGCTTCCAGTCTTGCCAAGGTTTCATTCCCTCCATAAGCATCCAGATAACTTTGGTCAGCGACCAGCATGATGTTGTAATAGAGGTCTTTCTTCAGGTTCTGATTGTCAAAACATTGAGCCGTCAATTGTTTTCTACCGACAGTAACAAGTAGCAATAACAGGATAATGGTGAGCGGTGAGCGGTGAGCGGTGAAAATAATCGGTCTTTCATGTACTATGATTTTAATGGTGAACAATTACAATTATTCATAAGTACTCCGGCGGTATTGGTAATAAAAGGCGGTAGTGCCACTATTTGGGCGATCGTGTCATTTCGGGTAATGCAAGAAATTCAGGTAAACTGCTCTGAGAGAGGTATTTATCAGATTTTTCACTTCGTTCGGAATGACACGTTATTAATTATCAAAGTTCGTTTTTCGGCAAGCATTATCCAAACAGCGGAGTGTTAAATGTGTGAATGCCGCTTCCCTGACGTTGAATCGCACCTTCCCCTGTTTGAATATCGTTCCATTGCGAGACGGCATCGCCCGGCTGCCACTGGTACCGGACATGGATATTTATTTTGGAAACTGCAATACGCCGGTTTACTCGTCGGACAGACTTTTCCGGTTAGCGATCCCGAGGGGCTATACCTGCCTCCCCATCCACCCAGCCTTCTTTCATGGCTTTAAGGATGGCTTCCGTTTTGGAATTGACCTGAAGTTTGTCGTACACATTCCGGATATGCGTCCGCACGGTATCGATGCTGATATGAAGGTCGTCGGCGATCAGTTTGTAACTGAAACCTTTCATCAGTCCCTTGAGAATGTCCTGCTCCCGGGCAGAAAGCAGGTGGTCGGCGGGATGCGTTTTGGGTGGCTGCTGGAAAAACTGTAACACCCTGCGCGCCACGCTGGAAGTCATCGGTGAGCCGCCTTTGTGCACGTCGAACACAGCCTGAATTATCTCTGCAGGCGGTGTGTTTTTGAGCAGATAACCGCTTGCCCCGCTCCGGACGGCCTGGAAAATGCGTTCGTCATCGTCGAACACCGTCAGCATAACCACCTGTGTTTTGGGATACATTGATTTGATGATGGGGAGTGCCTCCAAGCCCGACATACCCGGCATGTTGATGTCGAGCAACACTACATCGGGTTCATGTACATGCAAATCGGTCCTGATATTGTTCACATGCGGGAAAGCGCCGCCTAACACCAGTCCGGGTGTTGCCTGGAGCAGGAAGGCTATTCCTTCCCGCAAGTCGCGGTTGTCTTCGTAGAGCAATACTTTTACGGCGTCTCCCATGTTTGATCCGGTGGTTACTGATAAGTATTCAAGATTAGGAAAAACAGTTTATCGCGTGCATAATTGTGGCACACAAAATTAACCCAGACCCATTGACCCGGCAATCGCATAAAAGTGTGACTTTGTTACAGACTGACCGACAACAAAACCCGCACACCCTTGCCGGGGGCCGTTTGAATCTCAAGTTTGCCGCCGATATCGGCAGCGCGCTGCCGCATATTGGCCAGGCCGTTGCCCTGTTGTACGGTTTTGGGGTCAAATCCTTTCCCGTCGTCCTGAATTTCCATAAATATCTTGTTACGGCTCCATTGAAGTCGCACTTGTATCCCGGTACAGTCTGCGTATTTGGCCGCATTGTTTACAGCCTCTTTAAATATGAGGTAGATGTTGCGGCGCTGATCGGGACGCAGGTTGCGGTGCTGGAGGTCTTCGGGCAAATCCGCTGAAAACCGGATGTTGCGCGCCTCGCCTATTCTGAGCCCGAACTCGCGCATGCGCGACGCCAGGTCTGCAAGGTTGTCGTGCCGGTAATTGATTGCCCATACGATATCCTGCATCGCGTCTGACAGCGATGCAGCACTTTGTCCGATACGCTGCAGCAGGTTTTTTACCCCCGCCTGCCGGTCGTCGAGTTGGTTTTGCGCTACTTCGCTGAAAAAACGAATACTGCTTAGTGTGCTGCCCATGTCGTCGTGCAGATCGCGCGCAATACGCCGCCGGATCACTTCCAGGCGCCTGCGCTGTTCCTGCCGGAAGTAGACCAGAAGGCCGATCACGCTCCCTGCCAGAAGCAGAATCATCAGTCGAAACCAGACTGTTTTCTGAAAAGGCGGGACCACATGAATGGCCATCCGTACCGGTTGACGGCTCAGGAAGCCGTCGCCGTTGCGCGCGTGTACGAGCAGGGTATAATCGCCTCCGTCGAGATTGGTATAGGTTATGATGTTTTGCCGAGTTTCGACCCATTCCTTGTCGAAGCCTTCGAGCTTGTACAGCAGTACGGTTTTTCCGGGCTGGTTGTAGTTGAGCGCTGCAATGTCGAAAGCCACCACATTGTCGCCGGGACGCAGTACGATCGGTTCGCCCAGGCGCCAGGGAACTGGTTTGTTTGATACAAAAACACCGGCAATGGCCAGGCGCGGCGGGTATGGGTTCACCGGCAGGCGCGAGGTATTTGCCAGGTTGAACGCATCCTGGAATCCGGTAAACAGTTCTCCATTGGGCAGCATCCGGAGTGTCCCGGATATATCATTGTCGAACAGGCCGTCCGGGCGCTGGTAAATATCCACCCTTCCGGTTGGCGGGTAATAGCGACACAAACCATTGCCTGTGGCCAGCCAGAAGCGGTCTTCCCGGTCCATTTCGACCCCATACACCAGTTTATTCTGAAGGCCATTGGTCGTATTCAGAACAAACGCCACCCTGCCCTGGTCGTCGAGGCGAAACAGGCCTTCATGGGTGGCCACCCAGAGGCGGTTTTGCCGGTCAAAAATAAAATCGTTGCAGGGGTAGTTGATGGTGTCTGTGGGTAAAAGATGATCGAAGTGCCCACTTGCCGGATCGTACCGGATAAACCCGTCGGCCAGACCGACCAGCAGCCGTCCCGACGGGTCTTCTGCCAATGCGCGTATGTAATTTTTCTTGCCGTCAAGGGGTATGTATGTACTTTTTCCGGAAACGGGATCAAGCCGGTACAGCCCTTCATAGTTGCTGCCAAACCAGATTTGTCCGTCTTTTCCCACCATAATTTCCAGCACCTTGTGGTTGATGCCGGGGGTTGGGAAATCGGGTTTGAACGTGCGGTACCGCCTCGTTTCAGGGTCGAATTCCTCCACACAGCCCAATTCGGCCAGCCAAATTTTGCCATGCCGGTCGATCGCCATATCGAATATTTCGTTGTTGCGGGGGCCCCTGTTTGCTTCTTTACCCTTCTGTTCCATGAAGTGCCTGAAGTGGTTTTCGCGGCGATTCCATTCCACAAAGCCTTTTCCCCAGATGGCAATCCAGTACCTGTCGGCGTGTTTGGGGTCCTTTATAATACCGGAAATAGCACTGAACTGATCGGGGGCGATCGTATCCGGAAAAAATATGCGGGTAAATTTCAGGTCGTGGGGATCATACTTCTCCACCCCACCGTCAGTACCGATCCATATGATATCTGTAAGGGTGTCCTTGAAAACAGTGCGCGCGAGTGTATTGTTGTGTGAAAACGGTTCTTTGGCGCGCGGTGGAAAATGGATATCCCTGTTTTCCAGCATCAGGCGCCAGTACAAGCCATTGACCCCACCGCCTGCCCAGACAATCGGTCCGGCCAGCGGATGCCGGTCGAACAAAAAAACGGTGGTAATGGCGGGTCCGTCGGGAAAATCCTCAAACGTTCCGGTGTCTTCATTCAACCGGAACAAACCATTGCCCCAGCTCGAACACCACAATCGCCTGTGCTCGTCTTCACATAAAAAACCGGCAATCGTCCGTTTTGCCGGATCGGGGTCCGTTTTGCCAAATTGAAATTCATAACGCCGGGTTTCGGGAAAAAACCGAAACAGGTTTCCCGCTATATTCACCCAGATGCGTCCCCTGGAATCTACAAACGTACCGCCACCGCCAACCCCTAAAGGAAGGTTGAAACGATCGACCTGCATGGTGCGCCAGTTGATGCGCAACAGGAAGGTATCGCCCGTCCCCCAGGCATATCCCTTTTGATCGAAATGAAAATGCGACACCGGAACCGGTTTGTTATGTCCCGGTATTTTGATCGGTATGCGGTGGAAATGCCGGTCTTCGTAATCCCAGAGGCACAATCCTTTTAAGGTCGACACCCAAAGCCGCCCGAAGGGGTCGAGCGATAATCCCAGGATCAGGTTGGAACTCACCGAATTGCTGTCGCCGGCTACGGGGCGGAACACCACGCAACGCGCGCCGTCGTAACGGGTCAGCCCGTCGGCCGTGCCAAACCACATAAAACCCTGGGTATCCCTTGCGATACTGGCCACGTAATTATGCGATAATCCGTCGTCAGTGGTGATTCTTTTGAGCGCCACACCTTCCGGCTGTGCCTGGAGCAGTAAAGCGGTAAACACCAGCCACAGGGAAAGCCATACGTACCTGGGGAGACTACCGGTTTGCTTCATACAGCGGCATACCCGCCGTGCAGGAGCAGTGATCAACGGTTGTGTCTGTCGTGAAAAGGCCAAATCGAACCGGTTTTAGATGAGCTACACAAAGGTGTAAAAAGTGCAGGTAATCTAAATCCGGTTTTCAACAAGGAAATGCATGCCACTCATACTTCGTATCAGTCGCACTTGTACATGACAAATTCCCCGTTAAAGGCCTCACTCATAAAGCCGGTCTTGTTGTAATCGATCTGCCAGACGATGTACAACCCTTGCTGTTGGAGCACCTCTCCTTCCCCTGACAATTGCCCGGCATACAGCCGGTCGTTACCGCCTGGCGAAGGGATATTACCTTCCCATGTTTTCATGGGTATAATCAGTTTGCCGTTTGATATCTTGCCGGGCAATTTTGGCCAAGGCCACATGAACGGGAAAAACTGGACTTCAAAGTCAAAGGCAGGGTCGGCACTCGCCGTAATGATGATGTTGCAATAGGAGGAAGCCGGATCCTGTGTTTCCCGGTATTTCCCGATAATATCCTGGGGACCGGTTATGGTTGCCGGCGCACCGGTGTCGGTCTGGATGGTCTCGTTGGAGTCCTTCTGGCCGGCTATTATGGATTGATCCGGCGTTTTGTTGTAAGCAAAATCAATGACCTGTAGTTTGCCGTTGCCGCCGCTGCAGTTCAATTGAACCCATCCGTAGAAGAAGTTTCCCGAGGTATTGCTGAATCGAAACCCGAGGTAGCGGTTTCCCGCCCCTTCAAATTTGCCGCTATGCGAGACGGTATTGCCCAGCACGGACTGTTTGTTTTGCCACTTACCCGATGCAGTGATGTCGTCGCCCTTCTTCAAGGCATCGGGATATCCGAGACCTTGGTTGTCCAATATTTCACAGTTTGCCCCGGATACGGTCGTTGCTACATTGGAGCCGGAAAGAGCCGAAATGCTAAATACCAGGGATGCGTTCGACGCATCGTCAAGGACAAGCGTAGTAGAGGAAAAAGAGACGAGTTCGGCATTGACGCTTGCGTACGAAATCGTGTTGACCGGCAGTTCAGCATTCTGATCTGTCTTTTCAAGGGGTTCGGAGGTGCAGGAAAAGAACGCAAGTGGCGTCAGCGCAAGAAGCAGTAACTTGTAAGGTTGGTTCATTGTAAGGAGTGTTTAATTTGTTGAGGGAAATGGTTTGCCTTACAAATTTAACGAATAAGATATAAAACCTGCTGCCCTGCAATTAGAAACCGTACCGTTGGCTAATCCTGGCGGAGCGTTCGGGTTTACTTTATGCACAAGAGCGATCATCCCGTGTGCCACCATCCGGCTGCTCCATATGAGCAAACCCTATCTCCCCCCGTCCAGCTGATCGCCGAAGGTATCGTCCGGCTTTTTCTTCTTGTTCGGAATAGTGCCGTCGTCCGGCAATTCGTCGTTATAGATGTCGGGGAAAAAATCCTCTTCATCTTCCGTGGGTGCGGCATCGCCCTGCTCGTAATTGGCGCAGTTGGTCTCGATGCCCAGGTCGCCGGGCGGTCGCACAAACCGTGCGTTAAAGTCGTAACCCGATTTCGGGTCTTTTTCCAGCCGGTTAATGAATCCGGCGAAGATAGGGCGCGCCATGCGGGCGCCCTGGCCGTCGGCCAGCTGCAGAAAACGTATCCAGCGGTCGTCGCCGCCAACCCATGTACCTACCACAAGGCGGGGGGTGATACCCATAAACCAGCCGTCGGATTGATTGGTCGTGGTGCCCGTTTTTCCGCCCACCTCACTTTTTAAGGTATTGATGCCCGGTGCGCCGCTGACGTTGTATTTCAGCATTTCCACCATGACATAGTTAGCATTCGGCGGCAGAGCGGCGTGCTCTTCGGGCAGGGAACGGTAGATGGTTCGCCCGTTTTTATCTTCAATCCGTTTGATCACAAAAGGCAGTCCATACATCCCCTTATTGGCAAACGTGGCGTATGCACCTGTCATTTCCATGACGGTAAGGTCGGCAGCGCCGAGACAAATAGCGGGTTGTTTGGGTATGTGGTACTGCCCGTCGGAGCGCCGCGCCGAAGAATCGATCCCCATGCTGTTGCAAAGGCCGCGCACAGGCTCGGTATCGCCCATCTGCTTCATCAGGTAGGTGCTGATGGAGTTGACGGAGTTTTTCAGCGCCTCTTTCAGCGTCATCCGCAGACCGGTATAGGTGTTGTTGGAGTTTTTGGGCGTCCAGTCCGTGATATTGGTAAAATTCTGGTATCGCGCCGGAATGGTCACCGGCTGGTCGTATACGGAGAAACAGGGACTGATACTCTGCTGGGAAATAGCGGTGGCGTACACAAAAGGCTTAAAGGTGGACCCCACCTGCCGTTCGGTACGGATGTGATCGAATTGAAAGTATTTGTAGTTGATACCGCCGACCCATGCTTTTATTTCGCTCGTCGTCGGGTCCATGGCCAGTATGCCCGTTTGCAGGAACATACGGTGGTAGCGCACGCTATCGAGCAGCGTCATAACGGTGTCTTTTTCCAGGCGCGGATTGTTCCAGGTGAACACCTTCATCCGTGTTTTGGTGTCGTACACTTTTTTGATGGCTACCTGCAGGGCGCGGTACTGATTTTTGATTTCCGGCCACTCCGGCCCGGACATGATGCTCCGGTAAGCCGCAGCCTGCTCAACGGTAGCGATACCGGCTGCCGTCATTTTGCCGATAGAACCCGGCTTCTTGTCTTCGGAGAGCATGCGCTCAATGTCGGCATCGCGCAGTTCGAATTCGTAGCGTTTCTGAACGCGGTCGCTCACGGCATCCAGGTATTTCGGCCGGATGGCCTGGTAGCGGTCGCCGTCGCGGATAAGTGCCATGAGCGCCTCCCGCCTGTTCTCGATTTCTTCGGCTGTTGCACCCCGGCCCCGGTAGGTCCAGGGGTTGCTGTTGCGCCAGACCTGGAAGAACCGGCTTTGCAGTTTTTTCATGTGCTCCTGCATGGCCGCTTCGGCATGCTGTTGAAACACGGGGTCGATGGTCGTGTAAATCCGCAACCCGTCCTTGTAAATATTGTATTTGGAGCCGTCGGAGCGGCGGCATTCCGGTGCGTCGAGTATTTTGTCCAGGTCTTTTTTGAGTTCCGAACACAGGTAGGGCGCCTTGTCGTCGGTAAAGTTGACACGCTTGAAGCGGCTCATGTCGAGGGGCTTGACCTTCAGTTCGTCGAACTGCGCCTCTGTCAGCATTCCGTTGTTGCGCATCTGGTACAATACGATCCAGCGCCGGCGCATGGCGCGTTCGGGAAAGCGTACGGGGTTGAAATAGGAAGGATTTTGCAACATGCCGATCAGCATGGCGGCTTCTTCGATCTTGAGTTCCGACTGGGGTTTTCCAAAATACACCTCCGAAGCGGCGTGGATGCCGTAGGCATTGTTGATAAAGTTAAACTGGTTGAGGTACATGGCGAGTATCTCTTCCTTGGTATAACTCCGCTCCAGTTTAACTGCCGTGATCCACTCCCGCAACTTCCTGTATATCAGGGCAAACAACTTTTCTACCTTGCTCATCCCCTGAAAGTTGCGGTCGGAATACAACATTTTCGCCAGCTGTTGGGTAATCGTGGAGCCGCCGCCGGCACTTTGGTCGCGCAGTAGAATGGTGCGAAAAACCACCCGCCCCACGGCGCGTGCATCGATGCCGCAATGCCCCCAGAAACGCTCGTCTTCCGTGGCAACGAGCGCATTTACCAGGTGCGGGCTCAGGTCTTCGTATGCCACAGGCACCCGGTTTTCGGTGAAATATCGCCCCAGCACCTCGTTGTTGTTGGCCAGCACTTCGCTGGCAAGCGCGGAACTGGGGTCCTCGAGCTCGCGAAACGACGGGATCGCCGTGAAGTTCATCGACAAAAACAGCACCACAACGGCAAGGATAACACCGATGAGCAAGCGCCAGGTCCAGCGGATGATACTTTTGTAACGCGGCATGCGCTTTTCCTGTAGCGCTGCCTTTATGGAGATCAGATGTTGCGGCTCATTCATACGTGCGAGGGGTGCGGTTTGTTTCGACAAAAGTAATAATGCTTTCCCGGAAAAAATATTTTGTGTCAAAAACACCGGCTCAAAAGAACCATGTTCGCATCTTTCGGAAGCATGATCCTAGCAAGCGCAGCAATTTTCCTATCATTCGCCTACGCCACAACCATGCTGGCCTACCTGACGGGCTGGCGTGCGCTGCCGGAATGGCGGCTCTCAAAGCAATTTGTCCCACGCAAACGGATCAGCGTAATCATTCCGGCACGGAACGAAGCACAACATATCGGGGAGTGCATCAGGTCGATCATCGGCGGCTCTTATCCGCCGGATTTGCTGGAAATCATCGTGGTCGACGATTTTTCGGAAGATGAGACGGCGGCGGCGGCCCGTGGCAGTGACAGGGTGCAGGTGTTGCGTCTGGACGGGATCTTACCGGAAGAAGCGCGGCATACGGCGAATAAAAAGCAAGCCATCAGTATCGGTATTGCCCGGGCGCAGGGCGACGTCATTGTGACGACAGATGCGGATTGTGTCGCGCCTCCGGACTGGCTCCTGGCAATAGCTTCGCGTTTTGAAAACGGGAGCATGGAAGTGGAAACTGATTCCATGCCTGCGGCCACAATCCCGATCCTGGTTGCAGCCCCTGTCGTTTTCCACCGGGAACGCAACCTCTTGCAGCGGTTCCAGTCGCTCGATTTTCTGGGCATGATGGGCATCACCGGCGCCGGCATACAACTGGGGTTCCAGCGCATGGCCAACGGCGCCAATCTGGCATTCGACAAGTCGCTGTTCGACGCCGTCGACGGTTATCGCGGAAATATGCAGTTCGCTTCGGGCGACGACATGTTTCTGGTGCAAAAAATCGCCCGTTACCAACCGGGAAGTATTTTTTTCCTGAAAAACCGGGCGGCAGCGGTCCGGACGGAGGCCCAACCCGATTGGCGTACCTTCTGGCAACAAAGGCTGCGCTGGGGCGCCAAAAACGCAGCCCTGACCGAATGACCGGTACGCCTGGTGTTGTTGCTGGTATTCCTGTTTTGCTGGAGCATCCTGGTCCACTGCCTGTTGGCCATTGCAGGGCTGGTTGCCGGCGATGTTTTTTTCCTGAAAATACTGGCGCTTCAACTGGCGGTCAAAGCCGCTTCAGACTACCTGTTTCTACGGGAAATGTGTCGATTTTTTGAGCGCCGGGATCTGTTGCGCTGGTTTGCGCCCTGTTTTTTGATGCACACCGTTTATATAGCGGCGGTCGGCATGGCGAGCCTGTTTTTTCGCAGGTACGAATGGAAAGGCCGGCGTGTGCAGTGAAATTACGGATTTCTGACTACCTGCCCGTTGTTGACTATGCCCAGCGCTTTTCCTTTAAATTGCCAGCCGGCGAACGGCGTGTTGTGCGACCGGGAGCGGATATCTTTCTCACCAAACGTCCATTCCAGATCTGGATCGAATACACTGATATCCGCGCGGGCGCCGGGCCTGATCTCCGGTGCCGGCAAGCCCAGCACCCGGCGGGGTGCGAAGGCCATTTTTTCAACCAGGGTGTTGACGGGCAGTTTTTTGTGCAGAAAGGTCCGGCACAGGGCAAAGGCCGTTTCGAGGCCTGTCATGCCGAACTCTGCATAGGGAAACTCCAGGTTTTTGGCTTCTTCATCCCAGGGACTGTGGTTGGTGGCGATCACATCGATGGTGCCATCCGCCACGCCGGCGAGCAATGCCTGGGCGTCGGCGCTGCTGCGCAACGGCGGCAGCACCTTCCAGTGGCTGTTGAAATCAAGCAGTTTTTCATCGGTGAAACAAAGATTGGCAACGGCAACGGAGGCCGTGACGGGCAGCCCGGCTTTTTTGGCGGCCCGCACCATAGCCACGCTTTTTGCCGTTGAAAGCAGGTGAATGTGCAGCCTGCTCTCTGCATATTCGAGCAGGCTCAGGTCGCGCTGGACCATCACCTCTTCCGCCAATGCAGGAATGCCTTTCAGGCCAAGCGAAGTGCTGGCGATACCCTCATGCATTTGTCCGCCGGCGGCGATGGATTTGTGCAGCGGTTCGTTGATAACCAATCCGTTGAACGCACGGGCATATTGCATGGCCCGAAGCAGCAATCCGGCATCCTGAACGGGTTTTCTGCCGTCGCTGAAGGCGATGGCGCCGGCATGGTACATATCCATCAGTTCTGCCAGGTCCTTGCCTTCACATTCCTGTGAAACGGCGCCGATGGGATGAAACGCCACCGGACTGCCCGCTGTTTTGTTTTTTACATACAGTACTTCCGACTTGGAGTCGATCGCCGGGTGGGTGTTGGGGAATGAAGCCACTGCCGTAAAACCTCCCGCAGCAGCAGCAGCAGCAGCGCTGTACAGGTCTTCCCGGTGCTCATAACCGGGGTCGCCGGTCTGCACGCCCAAATCCAGCCAGCCCGGCGATACACACAAGGCGCCGCCCGCAGCGGCCTCCCAAACCTCGGCCCCTTTTCCGGCAGAAAGCCCCTCGCCTACGGCCTCTATGACACCGTCGCGGATCAAAATATCCAGCCCGGCGCTTTCGGATTGACCATCAAAAATCCGGACCTTTTTGAGTAGTAGAAGCATGGCGTATGTTATTTAGAGGGTTTGCAGGAGCCCTTACATCCCGTTTTCCGGCAGTTTGAACCAATAATTATTGCGCACAGCCCAGCCCGGCTCCCGGCGGTACAGGCTGACATCCGATCGTTTGATCAGGACCTCGTCGAGAAAGAAAGGTTCGTCCACAGCTTTTTTCTGGAGGAAAATACGCACGTTGGAATCGTCTTCGTACACGGTGAAGCCCAGGTCGAACAGCGCCCAGTTATCGACAATGGTTTGCAGGTAAAAGCGAAGGCCCTCGTGTTTGAAACTGACTTCATGGCCGTCGCCGCGGTTGTTTTCCACGATCTTGACCTCGTCGGTCATACCCATATCCTGTTTAACGTATATCCACAGACTGAGGTGATATTCCCCTTTGGGTATCCGGGTTTTCCAGAGCCAGGTGGTATCACCGATATTGCCCTGGTAAGCACCGCCGCCCTGAAAAATATGCCCGGAGGTGGTCAGGGAGTCGAATTTGAGCGAAGCGAGCCAGCCCGCATCCTTGTTGCTGCGCCAACCCTGCCCCACGGCAAAAGTCGCTTCACGGTCAATTTCGTTCGAAACGGCCTGCGCCTGATCGCGTGAATACCGGCGCACGGCGTCGGGTTCGAGCGACATAATCTTCATATCGGCATTTTCGTAAACCGGGGTGGCACGGTCTACCAGATGGGGGTAGTTCCGCCGCACATCGTCCCACCTGGACGGCGCGATCATAAGGGCGACGGGCCGGTTGTCAGGCAGTTCCTCGAGAATAGCCGGCGGTTCGCAGGGATTGTACGCGAACTGTACGGATTTCAGCATGTGCCCGATCGAGGTTCGGCTCATGAACACACCCATATCCGGCACGCCCGTATGCAGGGCAGTCATTTGCACTTGCCGGAAATGCCGGCCATCGATGTCGAGCCAGATATTTTCAGAACCGACATGGTAATAGGGCAGCGGCATCAGCGCCTGGAACTGTGTAAAATCTACCTTGTTCAGCCAGTGGTCGGGCGAGGCGGCAGCCACTTCGCGCCGGGCCACGTTGTCGTTGAGCGCAATATTCCGGTGCCGCTGAAAATAAAAAGCCTCCCAGATGAGCAAGGCCAGCGGCACAAGGGCAATCGCCCATTTAAACTGCGGGTACTGCCCGTTTTTAAAACCCTTAAAACGCTGGCTTCTGTTCCATAATACATAGAACATCAACACATTAATCACATAAAAATATGCCCAGGTAAACCGGCCCAAACCCCTGAACTGGCGCAGCGGCCCGAAATAATTGACCATCCATTCCATGCCTTTTATGGCAAAAGGAAAACCGCAGGAGAACACAAGCAGGGCAAAGGCTGTGAAAAAAATGCCGCGCAGGTACCGTTTGTGTACGCGGTGGTAGGCAGCCTCGTCCCATTCCTTTTCAAACAGGCGAAAACGCCGGAAAAACAAAACCCAGACGGTAAAAGCCGTCGCCGCAAGTCCGATGTATGCCTGGGTTTCGTTGTCCACACGCCGGATTGGTACGATCAGTTTGTCAATCCATTGGTACAAGGGAAAATACTCGTAGGGCAACAATACCCCCTCCCAATAACCGATATAGGTCGTAAAACCCCATGGATTGGCGGGCCGGTCGGTGGCATAATCCGACCAGTGTACCCAGATATTGAGCAGAACAAAGGGCAGCAGCACCATCACCACAAGATGGCTGAGCCGCACCCTGAAATTGCGCAACGAAGGGTCCATGAGCAACTGAATGCCGGTATAAATGCCCAGAAAAAGAGCCGCCAGTCCGAAGTAGTAAAAATGCAACTGGGCGGCAAACCAAACCAAAAAACCAATCTGCAGGCTTTGGTAGCGCCGGCTGTACCGCTCCTCGTAGCGGCAAAGCAGCAACAGCAGCAGGGGAAACACCCACGTGTGCGACAGGCCGAAATGGCCGTCGAAACGCAGGTTCTGGGGCGACAGGAACAATATGGCCAGACCGGCCAGGCCTGCATACCACACCGGGAGGTGGAGTTTGCGCAGCAGCAGGAAGATCACCCCGGCGCCAAACAACATCGACAACAACTGGATCGTATTGATGATGCCTACTGTGCGCCCGCTCAGGTCCGACATGTTTTTGCTCCACCACTGCATGGCTGCGCTGAGAATCGGCTGGTTGTCGGTGAACAAAACGTGTTCGCCGAAAGGATAGCTCATGCCCCGGTAGTGCACATATCCTGTATCGTGCTGCACGTGCCAGGAAGAGGTCATGTAGTTTTTAAAACCGTCGGGCGATTCGCCGAAAATATAGTCGTTGGGCGCCCCTATCCAGGCGCTGTTTTTAGCACATAATAATAGTGCGGCCACGGCCAGTACGGCCAGCAACCCCCAGAACGTATGGGTGCGTTTTGGCGATCGCAGGTTGTGAATGGTATGCTCGATCTGTTCTACGCCCTTCATATTCAAATAATTATCGTCTTAGCAAAAGCCAGATAAAATTGCGTCCCTCGGTTGCCAGTATCTTCCAGCCCACCTTGCTGAACATCACGCCTTCGCGGAGTTCCACCGGCACAGGCGTCACTTCGACACGGCCGTTGGCCAGCATCAGGAATTCGAGGTCGAATAAAAAACGGTCGATGGTAGTTTCCAGAAAAATCTTTTTGCCCTGGTTGTCGAAGGCTTTGAGTCCGCATTGCGAATCGCCTACCGGCTGGCGCAGCACGTTGCGCAGCATCCAGCGCAGGGCCCTCGACAACCAGCGGCGGAAGACCGGCACACGGTCGTAGTAGGCCGTGTCGCGGTTGCCCGCCGCGATGCCGCCGTGGTCGCGCAGTGCGCGCGCCACCTGCTGCATGCTGGCAATGGTATAGGGAAAATCGGCGTCGGTCACAAGGTGCAGGTCGGCGTCCGACGCTGCGACACCCTGCCGCAGCGCATGTCCCTTGCCTCGATTCAGCGGATAACTCACAATGCGGATATCCGGCAACAGTTCCGACAGCCGTTTGAAATTCTGGTCGGTCGTTTGGCTGAGCGAGCCGTCGTTCACGACGATCAGGCCCGTCTCGCCGGTCCAGCCCGACACCGCCTCCCGGAAAGCAGTAAACCTACCGACCAATGCCTCCGCCCAACCCTCCGGTGGATTGTAGCAGGGTACTATGACGTTCATACGGATCGGTGTTGCTTGCAAAACGAGGGCTAAACTTTTTCTGGCGGACAAAAGTACGGCATTGATCCGTTATTCGGCGTCAT
Organism: Lewinellaceae bacterium; assembly: GCA_016712415.1. Lineage (GTDB taxonomy): Bacteria > Bacteroidota > Bacteroidia > Chitinophagales > Saprospiraceae > M3007. The sequence goes on from JADJRC010000049.1 coordinate 19,626, forward strand.
TTGCGTTTTACCTTATTTCACCAGCGCTTCGATTACCTTTCCGGTCGACCCGTTCGGCTCCATAATGCGCAGCATGGCTGCCAGCGTTGGCGCAATGTCGGTAATGTCCACCGGCGCAAATGTGACGCCCGGTTTTACCTTCCAGCCGTACCAAAGCAGGGGCACGTGGGTGTCATACGCATACGGCGAGCCGTGTGTGGTGCCGCCCTTGCTGAACAGTTTGTCGTCGGAATGCCAGCCCGGATCGAGTTGGAAAATGATGTCGCCCGAGCGTTTGGGGTGGAAACCCCGGCGGATTTCGGCGGCATAAGGATATTCTTCAGGCAGCATCATCAGTTCTTCGCGGGTAAAGGCGTCGTACACGCCGGGCTGCATGCGCAGGTACTCTATGATGACAGAGGCGACGTGGTCTGGTTCCACATCGAGGTCGGCAATCGCTCCCCAGTTGAGCCATATCTGCTGGTTGCTGATTTCATGGATAAAATCGCCCGAAACGCCGAGCGCTGCGGCGAGACTTTTTTCAAGGGCCTCTTCGGTGCTGCTCTCCGGAAATACGCCTGCGGGGATACGCAGGTCGGTCATGTGAACGGGAGTTTCTGCCCCTCCGTGATCTGCGGTGAGGAACACGAGTACATTGTCCTTCCCGAATTTTTTGTCCAGAAAATTGAGCAACCGGGCGATGTCGCGGTCGAGTTTCAGGTAGGTATCTTCCGTTTCTTCACCGTGGATGCCAAACTGGTGTGCGCAGTAATCCGTTCCGGAAAAACTGATGCACATAAAATCGGGCGTATCGTCGGCGCCGAATTGCATGTTGTTGATGGCTGCCATGGCAAAATCGAGGGTGAAGGTGCTGCCCGCCGGTATGAAGCGCAGCAGGCCGTATCCGCCCTTTTTTTTCATTTCCGGCAGGTTGTAAGGCATGTTTTTCCCCGCAAACAGAGAAGTGTACTGCCCGTCGTTGTATTTATCCCAGTCGGCAAAACTCTCGTCGTACTGCAGGGTGGAGTCTGTCGCCCAGGGCGTCGACAGGTACTGCTCGGGCAGGCGCCGGGCGTTGAAATCCAGTACCCACTGCGGCAATCCCAGCGAGTCGGGGTAATAGGTCGAGGTGATCCAGTTGCCCGTAGCGTCGTCGAACCAGTAGGCTGCATTCGGGATATGCCCGGCAGGGAGGATGCTGGCCCGGTCCTTCAGGCATATGCCCGCTACTTTAGACCGGAAGTTGTTCGACAGCCGCAGTTCGTCGGTGATGGTGGTCGACAGCATTACGGAAGGGGAGTGCTGGCCGACCTTGCCGGGTGTACCGCCGACGGTTTGGTAGCGTTTGTCGGTTGTTACATAGCGGTGTTCGCGCCATTCGGGGTCCCACCATTCGTTGGCAATAATGCCGTTCACCGAAGGAGTGGCGCCGGAATAAATAGCGGCATGGCCCGGAGCGGTATAGGTCGGCACGTAGTTGTAATGGGTATTTTCACAGGAAAAGCCTTCGCCAAGCAGGCGCTTGAACCCGCCGGCGACGTATTTGGTTCGATACCGGTACAGAAAGTCGTAGCGCATCTGATCGACAACAACGCCGACGATAAGTTTGGGTTGTTGCGGTGCAGATTGAGCATGGGCGGCATGAAGGCCGAAAAGGAACAGAAGAACGGTAAGCGGGAATAGTTTCATAAGTGCGTGTTGTGCGTCGGGACGCTGTTTAAGGGTAAGCCTGGGAGATTTTCAGGCGACAGCACTCCGAATGCAGTTCAGGAATGCGTTGCGGCGCAAAAATGGGGAATTGAAATTAAATGGAGGTAAAGCCGTGAGGGTTCAATGAAGCGCCTGGTGAAAAGTAGCCATGTTCCCGGTGAATACTCCGTCTGGGTGGAGACCGGCAGAATGGCCAATGGGGTTTACTGGTGTGTCCTGCAAACAGGGGCGCGGCGCCTCGTTGTTCGTAAAATGGTGATTATGTAATAAGTTAGATTATATGTACTAAGGCTCAATTCCCAGTATCAGGAGTGGTACCGGAGGGTTATTTCGACCTTGACGCATGACATTATACACCTCGCCTTCATAATAGGCTATTCCGCTGGACATCTGTGCCTGCATTTTCTTGGTTGGCAATATCTCAATCCCAAGATTGATCACCCCACCCGAATAAAACAGCATGTGTTTAACAAACAGGTCATACGCCACGAATGCATATTTGCCAAATTGAACCTCAACAGCAATCTTGTCTTTTACAAAATCAGTTTGATTATAACTGAAAATCGGCTCATTTTCTCCGTTTTCTATCAAAAATTTCTTTTGTTCGATCGCGCTCATCAGTACACTTTTCTCCATTAGTTCCCTATTGAGGGTGATATAGTAGTTATAGCGGCTTTCTACCCATCCCCGTGCAAAAAACTCCAGACTAAACGCCTTGTTCAATTCAACAGGGCTGTACAGACTTGCGCCACCTTTTCGAACCTCCTTGCTTATTTTGGTTTTCAACTTTTCCGCATCAATATTTTCAATAACTTCCCTGATATCCTTGTACAGGTTATTGTGGTGAACGATAAGGTACTCTTCACCATTCAAGTGGGAATATTGTTGCGTAATTTTCATTTACTCTGCCCATTCAGTTCAAGTTGCATCCATTCCTGCGGAATCTGAGCAACCTTGTCGTTTTGAGATGGTTTGTGGATAGGTTTGGTTATTGGTCGGATTTTCAGGCGTCCTTCCCGCAAGTCGTTGATTCGGGCCTCAGCGCTTGCACAATATTTCGCTTCTTTCTCAATTCCCACTCCATTTCTATTATTTTTCAAAGCGGCAACAACAGTTGACCCTACCCCCGAAAATGGATCCAACACCCAACTATCCTCATTAGTCAATGCCAAAACGCAGCGTTCAACCAGCTCAATAGGAAACTGGCAAGGATGTTCTGTCTTTTCAGGATGATTGGATTTTACATTGGGAATATCCCAAAGCATGGTGTCCCAATCATTGACAAGGATTTCCCAAATATCGGAAGGGTTCTTTCCTAATGGATTACCGGAAGGCTTACCCTTATTTGGCCCTTTGAAATGGAGCTTGCCGGGGTATTTTGAAGGTATCCGGACATCGTCAAGGTTAAAAATATAGTCATCCGTTTTAGTGAACCATAAAATGGTTTCATATCTGCCGGAAAATCTGTTGGATGCATGTAGTCCATGACCAAAATGCCAGATAATGCGATTCCTAAGTTTCAGTCCGTACTTTTTAAAAATAGGATAATAGTAAATATCCAGGGGAAATACTTCACCCTTATCGACATAATTACCTACCTGCCAGCAAATGCTCCCACTATCAGAAAGTACTCGAACAAGTTCATGGATAATATGTTCCTGCGTCTTGAGATACGCTTCTATAGAAGTCTTAACCTCGTACGATTTACCAATGTTATATGGTGGAGAAGTGATGATCAAATCGAACTTTCCATCTTCTATTGATTGTAAAGAATCCAGTGCCTCGCCATTGACCATCTGATACTTGGCAGATGGTGAAATTAATGAAAATAACGGCTCTTTAACTTTCATTCTATGATAATTTTTCTTTTCACACAATGCAATGACTGGTAAATTCAATTGACTCGGACGAAGGTCGTTTCTTCTCCTGAAAATCACAAATAAAACCCATAATATAACATAAAAAGTTTTAAATATTGATTACATTATGTTGGTGGTTTTGAACCCCGAAAATTGGTTGGAAGACCGCGGGAGGTCAAGATATTGGTGAAGGCCCGCGTTCGATATCTTCCACGACCTCGGGGGTCGGAGGGGGGGGGCGCCCTCCGGGGTCCCCCGCCGGTTTTCCCTCCCGGTCTTTTGCCGTTCTCTCGCTTCCTGTTTGTTGAAAAAAGTGTGTGGCCCCGTTGAGTTCTTAAGTTGTAGCAAGACCATGAATTGTTTTAGACTGTCCTGGCTAATACTTTTTCCAAAAGTTCTCATCTCCACGCCTTACGTTTGCCGCAAATATTTTTCGCATCATGGCAAACGCAAAACCGCACCTCAGTTTTTGGCAGATCGTCAACATGAACTTCGGTTTCTTCGGCATTCAGTACAGTTTCGGTCTTCAGCAGAGCAACATGAGCCCGATCTATAAATACCTGGGCGCCGACGAAGCCACCCTGCCGTATCTCTGGCTTGCAGGACCGATGACGGGACTTATCGTGCAGCCGATTATCGGGGCCATGAGCGACAAAACCACCAGCAAACTGGGTCGCCGGACGCCCTATTTCCTGATCGGCGCCGTGCTGTGCAGCGTCAGCCTGTTTTTTATGCCCTTCAGCAGCGCACTTTGGATGGCGGCAAGCCTGCTCTGGATACTCGACGCAGCCAACAATATCACGATGGAGCCCTATCGCGCGTTCGTGAGCGACAAACTGGACGAAAAACAACACTCCATCGGGTTTCTGACACAGAGCGCTTTTACTGGTCTGGGACAAACGCTGTCGTACCTCACACCCACGCTGCTGGTGCTGATTGGTATGAACAAAGATGCCGTGAACGCCAAAAATATCCCCTATATCACCGTTACAGCCTTTATCATCGGCGCATTTTTTTCCCTGTTTTCCATTTTGTGGACCGTCAAAACCACCAAGGAAAATCCGTTGACCGAAGAGGAAAAGGAACGTATCCGGCTGGCGCCGATGGGTCTGACCAATACCTTTAAAGAGATATGGGATGCCATTCTCGACATGCCGCTGACCATGAAGCAACTGGCCCTGGTCAAGTTGTTTCAGTGGTACGCCATGTTTTGCTATTGGCAATATATCGTGTTGTCCATTTCCACGACCTTTTTCCAGACGACAGAGCAATCCTCGTCCGGCTTTCGCGAAGCCAACCTGATCAACGGCCAGGTCGGCGGTTTCTACAACTTTGTAGCCTTTGTCGGGGCATTCGCACTGATGCCGTTCACCAAACGGTTCGGGCCAAAGATTTCACACAGCTTATGCCTTACGCTTGCCGGGATCGGCATGATGTGCATACCCGAAATCAATAACAAGCCCATGTTGTTCATCCCCATGATCGGCATTGGTTTTGCCTGGGCGAGCATGATGGGCAACCCCTATATCATGCTGGCCGGCTGTATCCCGCCCGAGCGAACGGGGGTCTACATGGGCATTTTCAACATGTTCATCGTGATTCCCATGATGATCCAGATTTTCACCCTGCCCCTGTATTACAAGTCGTGGCTGCACGGCAACCCCGAAAATGTCATTCGCCTGGCCGGGGCGCTGCTGATTTGCGGTGCAGTGGCGGTGCTGTTTGTGAAACTGTCGAAAAATAATGGGCAACAGGCGGCGGTTCCCATGGGCGGCGGACACTGAGTCTGCCGGTTCTTGCTACCACTATTCCAAACTTATCGTTTCAGATGCCCAACCGCCCGCCTTCCGCACTCGACTGGTTTGTGCTACTGCTCCTGGCAGTCATCTGGGGCGCATCCTTTTTGTTCATCAAATGGTCGGTCGCGATCTTCTCACCCATTCAGATGGCGATGTGGCGTATGGTGTTCGCTACAGCGATTTATATGCCGGTTGCCGCTGCATTCTGGTCGAAAATCGACTGGAAACGATGGAAAGCCTTGCTTGTGGTGGCGTTTTGCGGTTCAGCCATTCCGAATTTTCTGTTTGCCGTAGCCGGCCAGCACGTCAACAGCAGCCTGGCGGGCATACTCAACTCGCTCACGCCCTTGTTTACCCTGATACTCGGCGTCTCGTTTTTCGGGATGCTCTTTACGCGCAACAAGATCATCGGCATAGCACTGGGGATGACCGGCACCATTGTGCTCGTTTTTTTCAACAGCAAAAGCGCCGTGGAGGGCAATTTCTATTACGCCGGGTTGTGCGTGCTGGCTACCGTTGCCTATGCCATTAATGCCAATACGGTGAACACCTGGTTGCGCGACCAGCATCCGGCAGCCATCGCATCCGCGGCATTTGTGCTTACCGGCTGGATGTTCATCTTCGGACTTTGGTATTCGGAAGGCTGGCAGGTGGCCTGGCAACACAAGGACGGCACAAAAGGGCTTTCCTATATTTTTTATCTCGCTGCACTGGGTACTGTGGGCGGCTCTATCCTGTATTTCTGGCTGCTCCAGCGTACCAGCGCCATTTTTGCCACTTCCGTTACTTACCTGCTTCCGGTATCCGCTATCGTTTTGGGCGCATTTGACGAAGAGAAGATCGGCTGGATCGACCTGTGCGGTACGGCGGTTATCCTCGCGGGGTTGTATATTGCCCGCAAGTAACTCGGACTTCCAAGTCCGACTTTCATAGTACGTCGGACTTCCAAGCCCGACTTTCAAAGTGTGTCGGACTTGGAAGTCCGACCTACTTGAACCAGCCCGAATAAAACACATAGTTGTTTGCGATTCGCTCGATTTGGCCCTTGAAAAGTTCAGGGGTGAGCTCCTTCACACGCCGTGCCGGCACACCTGCATACACACCACCGCTATGACAGACGGTTTTTTCCAGCACCACGGCCCCGGCGGCGATGAGGCAGTTTTCTTCCACCACCGCTTGATCCATCACGATGGCCCCCATCCCGATCAGCACGTTGTCGTGCAGGGTGCAGCCGTGCACGAGGGCGCGGTGGCCGATGCTGACGTTGTTGCCAATCGTCGTGCCGCATTTCTGATACGTGCCGTGCAGGATAGCCCCGTCCTGAATATTGACCTTGTTGCCAATACGGATAAAATTCACGTCGCCGCGCACGACAGCCTGGAACCATACAGAGCATTCATCGCCCATGATCACATCGCCGACGATGGTGGCATTTTCAGCGAGAAAGCAGTTTTGGCCAAATTGAGGGGAAATGTCACGACAGGGGAGGAGGAGCGGCATGAAATGAATGATGTGAATGATGAATGATGAATGGTGAATGGTGAATGGTGAATGGTGAATGGTGAATGGTGTTTGCAATTTATTTTTTTGCGGCGGGAAGGAGTTTTGTGCCGTTGAGGGCCCAGGCAAGCGCTGCGCCGGCGCCATTGGCGATCATGTCATCAATCTCGTAAAAACGTCCGGGAATGAAGGTTCCCTGTACAAATTCCATCAGAATACCGTATCCGCAGGACAAGACAAAGATAAAAAAAGCCGCCTTCGTCGACGCCTTTTGCCCCGTGGAACGCGCATAACCGTACAACAGCAGCCAACTCAAAATGCCGTAGGCGCCCAAATGCCCGAGTTTATCGGCCGAAAACAGGTCGAATTTGGGAAGCGGCACACTCGGCGAAACGGAAAGACCGGTCACAATCATTAGCCATAACAAGGCCGGCACATAGTACTTGTTTTTCATATTCATATTCACACCATTCATCATTCATCATTACTCCATCACTCCTTTCCGTTTCATTTTGTAGTAGTGTACACCGGCGCCGAACACCCAGCCTTCCTTGCCGGATTTTGTTCGGATTTTTACCCAGTGGTCGGTTACTTTTTCATAACCCAGGCTGATCTCCTGGGTCCAGTCGGTTTTTTTGTTGAGGAAAGTGACGGGCTCATACAGTTCGAGTTTGGCAATGGATTCGCCCTTCAAACCGGGCTCCTTGCGCATCTTCAGCCCGTCGATAGTGACAAACAACGTGGAATACTTCGCCGATGACTTGGCCGACTGTGTTGCCGTATTCGACAGGTCGGGGCGCTGCGGTTTGGCGCCGGGCTGCGGCGTTGCATTGTTTTCTGCTGCCGGTGTGGACTGAGGCGGCGGCGTCAGTGCCGGGCTTCGTGTATTGACGGGTTGGGGAGTGGTAGTTTGTACCGGTTGTTGCTGAACCGGTTGCTGCACAACGACGGTATCCCGGCGCACCGGGCGTTCATCATCCTCATTTTCAGCGGTTTCGCGTGCATTGCGCACCAGGTCTGAGCGTTTGGCCGTGCATTTGGAAATAGCCCACAATATGACGCAGCCCAAAAAAACAAGAACGATCAGTGTTTCGACCTTGGGAAGTTTCATACAAAAATCAGCTTGGAAGGTTTTGTATTCGGGGATTCAAGGTTATATCGTTATTTTTACCGGCCAAAATTAAGCAGAAGATACGGATATGCGGTATTTTAACGGAGCAAGTCCCGGAAGTATGTGCGACGTATCATCTGCAGATGACCAGTTTACGAAATATTATGCCCGACAGCCTGCAACATCAGATCGCGCTTACCCTGGTGCCTCAAGTGGGCGCCGTGACCGCAAAGTTACTCATTAGTTATTGCGGCAGTGCGGAAGCCGTTTTTCACGCTTCCAAAAGAGAATTGCTGAAAATTCCGGGTATAGGCATCGGTACGGCAAACAGTATCCATACCGCCGAACCGCTCGCCCGTGCCGAACGTGAACTTACTTTCCTTGAACAGCACGGCGTAAACGCATTTTTCTACACACACGAACATTATCCGGCCCGACTTCGGCAGTGTTACGACTGTCCCCCCATGCTCTATTTCAAAGGATCGTCGCCCGATCTGTTGTCGGCACGTAGAATTGTTGCGATCGTCGGGACGCGCCAGCCCTCCGAATACGGGAAAGCGTTGTGCGAAGAACTGGTAGACGGCCTGCGGCCATTCAACGTGTTGGTGGTGAGCGGCCTGGCTTATGGTATCGATATTGCCGCACACCGCAAAGCCACGGCACTTGAGATGCCTAATATCGGCGTTTTGGGTCACGGTCTGGGCAATATTTATCCCAGCCAACACCGCAGCACTGCCCTGAAAATGATCGAAAACGGCGGACTGCTCACCGAGTACATCTTCGATACCAAGCCCGACCGCGAGCATTTTCCCATGCGCAACCGCATTATTGCCGGCATTTGCGATGCGCTGGTGGTAGTGGAAACCGCGACTACCGGCGGCTCCATGATCTCTGCCGAACTCGCAAGCCAGTACGAGCGCGACACCTTTGCCATTCCGGGCAGGGCGCATGATATCAAAAGTGCCGGCTGCAACCTGCTCATCAAAACAAACCGCGCCAGACTGGCAGAATCTGCTGCCGATTTGGCCGCTGCATTGCGCTGGGACGAATCAGCCAAACAAAGTAATATCCAAATCGCGTTGTTTCCCGATCTTTCCCCCGCCGAAACCGGCTTGCTCGATATTATTCGCGAAAAACCCGAAATCCCCATCGACCAACTCACAATCGCCGCTCAATTGCCTCCCGGAGAGCTGGCTTCACTCATCCTCGGACTGGAGTTTAAAGGCGTCATCCGGACACTTCCCGGAAAACGATATATGGTTTCGGTATAAGGAATACCGAAAAAAGATACTTTTACGCAGGACATTAATGATCAGCACTCTGTGAAACAACTACTTATTCTCCCCGGCATTTTATTTCTGCTGGCCCAGGGTACCGGAACGGCCCGAAAGGAACCCTCCATAGAAAAACGCCCGAAGAACATTATCCTGATGGTCGGCGACGGCATGGGACTCACCCAGATTACAGCAGGGCTGTATTCCAACAATAACACCCTGTTTCTGGAACAATTCCCGGTCACAGGACTGATTAAAACCCATTCTTCCAGACATATTGTAACGGACTCGGGTGCAGGAGCCACCGCATTTTCCTGCGGCTGTAAAACCTATAACGGCGCCATCGGCGTGTGCAAGGATAAAAAACCCTGCCCGACTATCCTCGAACAGGCCGAAGAACAAGGCTTTGCGACAGGCCTGGTGTCTACATCAAGTATTACCCATGCCACACCGGCGTCTTTCATCGCACACGTACCCGACCGTGCCGACATGGAAACTATTGCGACCTACTTTCTGAAAACCGATATTGATCTGTTTATAGGCGGCGGGATGAAATATTTCAACCGGCGAACAGCCGACCAGCGCAATCTTGTCGGCGAACTTCAGGAAAAGGGATACGTGGTAAATGATTACAGCGAACAAAAACTGTCGGACCTGAAGCCTTCGCCCGACAAGCCTTTTGCCTGGTTTTCTGCGGCAGAAGAGCCGGAGGGGGTGAACAAAGGCCGCGACTACCTGCCGGTTGCGGCCCGTATGGCGCCGGAATTTTTAAAAAAACGCAGCGAAAAGGGGTTTTTTCTAATGATTGAAGGCTCGCAGATCGATTGGGCTTCGCATGCCAACAATGCACCGAATACGGTACGGGAAATGCTCGATTTCAACGCTGCGATCGGAGCGGCCCTGCAATTTGCTGAAGCCGACGGTGAAACCCTTATCGTCATCACCGCCGACCACGAAACAGGCGGCATGGCCCTGGAGCAAAGCCGGTCGCCCGACACCCTCGATATGACCTTCACTACAAAAGTGCATACCGCCTCTATGGTGCCGGTATTTGCCTATGGTCCCGGTGCAGAGCAGTTCAACGGGGTGTACGATAACACAGCCATCTACGACAAGATGATTGCCTTGTGGGAATTTCAACCCAAGGTGGAAAAGCGGTGATCTGTGCGGTATTTTTACGGATTTGGAAATCCGTCGTACGGGGTTCCGCTACAAACAAAAAGGCAGGAGGTTCGATCTGAACCTTCTGCCTTTATCCAAAAAGAGATATGTTGTTTAAGATTAATTCTCAAAATAATGCCGCATCTTTCGGCAAATTGTGGTGAGGAGACCAGCCCTACCCCCCAAACGGACTGGTCCCTCGCCCACGGGTTTAAGACCGCATTCGGCCTTAACTCTTATGGAATCAATGATTCGACTTTTCGTTTTCTGAATCATCCGGTCCGAAAAACTCCCCGGCGATTCTTTGCGCATCAGCGCATATTGTGTAAGGTAAGTATTATGTTAATTTAAAGATTAGCTACACAGTTTGTTTTACTTTTTTTTGGTGGCCGATTCCCTGAAAATGGTATAAAACAGAACACAAAGCATTGATTGTATGATACTTACATCACCATTTGACAGTACAAGACAATTTGACAGTCCGGTATGGGATGGCACAAGCTTTGAAAAGGTCAATTTGCCCGAAAGCGTAAAATGCCGCAATAAGGGTATGTTTTTTTCCTCAACACTCATCAAATCTGAAACTTCGCATTATGCAAACAGGTACGATTTCCGTCCAGACCGAGAACATTTTTCCCATCATCAAGAAATTCCTCTACTCTGACCACGAAATATTCCTGCGTGAACTGGTATCGAATGCAGTGGATGCCACCACCAAACTGCGCGTACTGGCCGACCGCGGCGACGTAAAAGGCGAGATCGGCGACACCACCATCGAGGTCATCCTGGAAGAAGCGGAAAACAAACTGATTATCCGCGACAGGGGTATTGGCATGACGGAAGAGGAGGTGCTCAAATACCTGAACCAGATCGCGTTCTCCAGCGCAGCCGAATTCCTCGAAAAAAACAAAGACAGCGCCATCATCGGCCATTTTGGCCTGGGATTTTACTCCGCTTTCATGGTGGCCGACAAGGTGGAAGTTGTTACGAAATCATGGCAAAAAGGCGCCAAGGGCGTGCGCTGGATTTGTGAAGGCAACCCTGAGTTTAGCCTGGAAACGGTAAAAAAGGCAGAGCGCGGTACCGATATCATCCTGTATATCAACGAAGAGAACAAGGATTTCCTCAACAAGCAACGGATCGAAGGGCTGCTCGACAAGTACTGCCGCTTCCTGCCCGTTGCAATACAGTTCGGCACTAAAACCGAATATTTTGAAACGGGTGAAGGCGATGATAAAAAAGAGGAGCAGCGCGAGGTGCCAAATATCGTCAACGAAACGCGGCCGGTATGGAAAAAACAGCCGACCGACCTGAAAGATGAAGATTACCTGAAGTTTTACAGGCAAATGTATCCGATGGCGCCCGAGCCTATGTTCTGGATACACCTGAACATCGATTACCCCTTCAACCTCACCGGCGTGTTGTATTTCCCGAAACTTGGCAATGCCATGGAGGTGACACGCAACAAAATCCACCTCTACAGCAATCAGGTATATGTCACCGACGACGTACGCGACATCGTGCCGGAATGGTTGCTGCTGCTGCACGGCGTGATCGATTCGCCCGATATTCCGCTCAACGTGTCGCGCTCCTACCTGCAAAGCGACGCCAATGTGAAAAAGATCAGCGAATACATCACCAGGAAAGTGGCCGACAAACTGAACGAATTGTTCAAAAGCGACCGGCAGGCATTCGAGCAAAAATGGCGCGACCTGGGTGTGTTCGTCAAATATGGCATGATCTCCGACAAGAAATTCGAAGAGCGCGCCATGAACTTTGCGCTGGTGGAAAATTTGAAACACGAATTTTTCCTGCTCAACGATTACAGGGAAAAAATAAAGGCCAACCAGACCGACAAGCACAACAAGATCATCGTTATTTATACCAACGACCCCGACGGCCACGACGCCCAGGCCAAAGCCGCCGCCAACCGCGGCTACGATGTGCTCCGCCTCGACACTGTGCTCGACAACCACTGGATGCAGCACCTGGAATACCGCAGCGAACTGGGCCTCGTATTCGTCCGCGTAGACTCCGATACCGTGGATAACCTGGTGCAGAAGGATGAAAAGCGGGAATCCGTCCTGTCTGAAAAAGAGCAGGAAGAGGTTAAATCCCTGTTTGAGTCCGTGGTCAAAGGTCAGCCCGGCGCATCGGTCACGCTGTCGCCGCTGTCGCCCGACGACCAGCCGGTGCTGATTACCAAACCGGAGTTTATGCGCCGGATGAAAGAGATGCAGTCGATGCACGGCATGGCTGCATTGGGCGACTTCCCGGATTCCTACAACGTTGTGGTGAACACCAACCACCCGCTTGTCGCACAGAAACTACTGAAAATCAGCGATGAAGGCGCGCGCTCCGGCTTGTCGCATTACCTCGTCGACCTGGCGTTGCTCCAGCATGGCATGCTGCGCGGCGAAGCGCTGACGGGTTTTGTGGCGACGACGCTTGAAAAACTCTGAGAAACAGGCGCGCCATCCCGGAACCGGGATGGCGCATCCTGCATACCATAAGTGCGTTTTGTTTTGTGCACTTTTTGAAAAGGGGGGAAGAACTTTTGTTCTTCGCGATGAAGCGTGCCCTGTTGGGCAATTCAGGAGATTACATTCGGGCGGGGGCCCGCAGATAATCAGATTAAATTATGAGCGCGAAAGTTGATGCGATAGTGGGTGCCAAAGTCTTCGATCAGGTGTAACCCCGCCGGCAATTCACCGATTTGAAGACCGAGTTTTGACGACAGCGCCTGTGGTATCGGACACGGCTCGGGCATTTCAAGCACGCCGTGGCGGAAATGCCGCCGCATCAGGTTGGTGCACAGCCATTCGCGGCGAAATATCATACATGCACCCTGGCCGTTATCCAGCGACGTAAACAGCGCTTTGGCGTGGCTGCAGCTCGTCCTTTGAACCAGGGCAGCCTGATTATTACTGCGCGCAGCGATCTTGCAGATACCGTTGCCATCGCAGTTGGAACTTGGAGAACCGAACATAACTTCACACTGGAGGAGCATAGGCTCTATTCGGATATGTGCCTGGCCAATGGGGGCCTGAAACGCACCCCGAAGCGGCAAACCCGCATTTTTTATATCCATTAATTCTGTCTCCATAATTGGGATGGTTATTTTTTTTCGATATGTGGGAAAGAGGAAAGTTGGTTTGGGTGGAGGTTGGTTATAATGGGGGGGGGGGTGGGTTTGTTTTTTTGGGGGGGGGGGGGGGGGGGGGGGGGGGGGGGGGGGCGGATAAGAGATTCAGACACCGAGCATATCGATCACGATAATGCTTCCGCTTTCATCTTTGCAGGTTACGCGCTCTGAAGCAGGGTCCATAAGCAATAAAATCCATCCGGTCGGTAAAATCCAATTGAGCATAACAATTATGTTTTAGTGATGACTCAAAGGTATCGGCAGAGGCAGGGGATGACTTAGGACAGAAAGCTTGCCTTAATCGCCCGGTTATTTTTGATGTTTTTCGTCTGTTTGTTTTTAATTGCTGATTTTCAGGTAGTTAAAAAAATAAAAAATCGTGCCGCTGCCCGATTTCTTGTTTGCGCCACGTCAAAAGAAACCGCCTTCCGGCCATGGTCTGGCCGGAAGGCGGTTAAAACACAATATTTTGTATCCGAATTGCGCCTTTAGGACACCCTCAGTCTGAACCCTTCCTGGTTGGATCCTCCCCTTTTAAGGGCATTCAGGGTAAGTTGCCACAGGGTTTCGTAAGGAATTATTTCAATTTCATAAGCCTGGTTGGCTACTTCCATTGGCACGGAGCAGAGCATTTCATAAAGTTTCTGGCCCTGGCGCGTCACCCTTTCGCGATGGAATGCATAAATAGGTATCTGAAGCAGCATTTTGATAAAGCAATTACTTCGGAATGTGTCGTTCCGTTTCAGATAGCGACTGCAATATTTTTCAATACCCTCCATACGATCTATACATTGCTGGTAATCGTTGTCTACCAACGCATACAGTATCTGTATAATAAGAATAGGAATGTTCATCCCGCGCTTATCTTTGGAAAAAACGGGCGTTTCATTCAAAAATTTGCTGAGCTTGAACGTCGTTTTGCTTGGCGATGAGGAGGTGATTTTATTTATTTTGACAAGAAAGTGGATATACGCATGGTAAATTTTCCATACCTCAGTGATTTGAAATGACTGGTTTTCAAAACGCGGGTCATCCATCACCCGGTACAATACCTCGGTCGCCTCTTCATAGTGCTCGGTGTGCATTGCCAGTAAGAAAAACAACTCCTGAAGTTTGAACCAATTGAAAGTGCCGGAATCGACCAGTTTCTGGCAGCGTTCTATAATCACTTTACCTTTCTCAAACTCGCGCAACTGTAAATAACAGGTGATGAGGTTGTAGTAGAACACCAACAAGGGAAAGCCGCTGTCGTAGTCCTTCTGATCGAAGAAATGAACAGCCTCTTCGCATAAACGTGACGTTGTAGCATAATCATTAACGCTACTATACCCGAAAATCTGAATAAGCCGCCCAAATAACTGCACTTTGAATGTCTCGCACTTTTTCAGATGTGGCTTAACAATACCATAGTAAACTTTTGCCTGCTCTGAAACCTCCATCTTTGTCGCTTTGCTATTGACATAACGAACTATCAATTCAGTATAAAAATCCTCTACCTGATTCTCCATGTGCCAGATATCCTGATAATAGTGGAGCTGTTCCCGTATGCTTTCATATTTTTTCAAATCCGCTCCTGCCGTACTATAATAAATGCGCAATGCCCGGAGAATATCGCAGGTTAGTTCGGTAAATTCAAAACGTATGGAGTGGCGCAGCAGTTTTTCCAACAAATCTATCCCCGACACCTTTGCGTTTCGCATAACCAGGATCATGGCTGCCGCCCATTTTTTATAACAAACGAAATACGCTTTTTGGCGGTCGGAAAAACCCGGTTCCTTGAAGTCCAGCAGAAAAACGGAATCGAGCATCCGGTCTTTCAGTTTGTTCTTCAGGTTGGGAAGCTTGGAGGGGTCGTCATCGGATTCCAGTTGCCAGGCGGCGGCATCTTCATCGGATTGAATGCGCTGGCTGATAAGAGCCTCATACATCTGCTGCATTTTGGAACCGGGTTCCAAAATAATATCGAGGGCGCCGCTTGTCTTCAGTTTGGTTTTGTTGAGCAAATTGGCCAATTCAATCAAATCTCTCATAGCAGACTCTTTAAGGTTGTTACAGCCGGTGTTGCAATCATTTTCAGATTGCAATAAAGAGCAATTCATTTGCCCCTCAGCAACAAAGTATTGAAAACGTTGATTATAGCCGGTAAAGTGCCAGAACGTACAGAAGTGTTTTCCGGGCTGGCCGCAGGCGAGTCATTGATTATGCTTCAGGATATAAATGTAGCGACCTGCCCGAAAAAGAGTATGTTTTTTCCCGAATAAAAAAAATCGCCACCTTGATGCTGCAATAAAAATTAACCTGACAATGCAAAAACGAACGCGTCGCCATCCTCATGCAGGATAGCGACGCGCGGGTATGAAGCGTATGCGGAGTAAAGGATTAAAGCGCCCCGGCTGAGTACCGGGGCGTTTTGTCATGCGTGTTCAAACATCGGATTACTTCAATAATATCATTTTGCGGGTGGCCGTTTCTCCGGCCGATTCGAGCGTGTAATACATCATACCCGAGGTAACGCCCAGAGCGCTGCGATCGAGTACCACGGCGTTGTATCCTTGTATGAATTCGCCGGTTTGTGTATAGAGCAAGCGCCCCATTTCGTCGAATACATTCAAGGTTGCCCTTGCGGCCTCCGGCAGGTGGAATCCTACGGTCGTCCGGTTGATAAAGGGGTTCGGCTGGTTCTGGTACAATTCGAAACCTACTCCCGTGATGGTGGCGCCGTCCTGACTGTTGAAGCGGAAGGCCACGTCCATGCGCTCTTCGGCAAAGCTGTATGCCTCGGCTTTGGTGATGCGGCTGGATACGTTCAGCATTTCACTGAGTTTTCCGGCGCGTTTCGCCCTGAAGCGGATGACAAATTCTGCTTTTCCTGTCGTGCCGTTCCAACTGGTGGTGATGGCATTGTCGGCAGGGAAGAGGGCGAAGTTTTCCGCCTTCATATCGCTTCCAGGTTCGATATCGGCTATTTCCAGGTCCGTATAGTTCAGGGTAAACTGATATCCCGTCACTTTTTCGGCTGCCTTGAAATGGACATCGAAGGTTTCACCTGATTTCACATTGCGGTCCTCGATATCGAACAGCAGTTTGTTGTTCGAACGGTCGTCGATGTTCATCAGGGAATTAGCCATGGCTGTGCTGTTCACATCGCCCACCTTGATGGCCACAAAGTCGTCGGCCAGTTGGCTCGCCTGTATGTCTGCTACCGCCTTGGTTTCAGGGAATGCCGTCTGGAATGGATTGGCAGGCGTCGGGAACACAAAGTTCTTGTCTACAAACCGCCAGGAGGTATTGTTCGGCAGTTCGCTGTAAATACCCAGGATGAGTTTCCGCAATTCCACCACGTCGAAAGTCGTGACCGAGCCCGACATATTGGCGTCGGCAGCGATGGTTTTGTACGGCGAATCAAAGGGTTGCAGGCCAAGTATGTGCTTGGAGATCAGCACCAGGTCGAAGGTAGATACCCCGTTGAGCGGGTTGTCATCTTTGGTAGGCGTGATCGTATAGTTCGCGTGCATGGGTACCGTGGCCGGGAACTGGTACGCTCCGGCATCGTCCGTCATGGTGAAATAGTTGAACGTGGGGCCTGTAGGATCCTGGCCGCTTATTTCCACATCACAATCCTCCAGCCCGTCGCCCATTTCTGTCTTCAGCGCACCGGCTACCATTGCCGTGCCCCCTGAGGGAGAGCAATTGCCGTTGTTGTCCTGTATCGATATCAGTGCCTCACAAAAATCGGCGTTTCCGGCATTATCCATGGCCCAAAGCTCAACGGGCTGGTTGCCCAGGTCGTCGCCACAGCCGAAGGAGACTGTTGTGGCCGGCAGGCCGTTGGCGTCGAGCGGGAAGGTGTTCAGGTTGTCGGCACGTCGTATGCCGAATACAAGCTGGTCCTCAGGGGTGCAGTTGTCCTGAGCATGCAGCAGGAAGTCGCTGCTGAACAGCATGACCATACCGCTGGGCATGACGTTGACACTCAGTCCGTTGAGGCACACCACTGTCGGCGCCTTGCAGTCCTTCACTACAAAATTGTATTCGCATACCGTCTCATTGCCGCATCCGTCGCTGATGATCCACTTGATCTTGTGCGTGCCGTAAGGCAACTGCGGTATATCGAAGGTCGACGGCGATTGCTGGGTATTCCACCGGACAGCGGCTGTCATATTGGTACCGGTTGCGTTGGTTTCCAGTGCAAAACGGTACTTCTGGTTGGTCGGCACATTGCGCTCGTCAAAAGTGCGCGGGGTTCCACCGGCAAAGTTCTGTGTGCTGGCGTTGTTGTAGCGCACGGTACCCGGGTCGGGCGGGTTGGTGCTGCTCACCACTGTTTCCATGCTGCCATCATAGTCGAGATCGAGGAACAGCAGGTAGCGGATAGTGAGGTTCGAGCCGGAACACAGATCCGTTGCGGAAATATTGAGATCGGCCGGACCCTCACACAGGTCGTGTGACTCGATTGCGGGATCCCACCAGTATGTTTCATTCCACAGGGTCGGATCGTTGTTCGTAACGTCGCAAAACTCTACCGGGCTGGCCGGGCAAAGCGCGATCGGCGCATCCGTGTCAATCACTTTGATGATCTGCTTGTATTCGTAGCAGTTGGCGTTGGCATTCCAGAAAGTACTGTAACTGGTTGGCGTAGCGTCTGTGGGCAATATCTTCACGTATGTCGAGTTCCAGGGAGCCTGCGTGCCTTGCGGCGATACAGTCGGACCCGGCAGGTTCTGTGGATTGCTCAGGTTGGGGTTCGGATTCGGGTTCGGTACCACGATACAGGGCGCCTGCGGCAAATACGTACACCAGTTGATTATCTTCCAGGTGCGTTCTATCTTGAAGCAGGCATCCGGCACTACCGTAAAGACCTGGTCCTGGAACGAAACGCCGAGCAGCTCACAATCTTCGCCGTAGAACGTGGGTTCGCCATAATCGCCGGTTCCGTTGCATACGGTGACGATCTTGTCGTCGGGGAATTTGATAAAATAATTCTGTTCGTAGTTGACGATAATACGTTGTGTACACTGCGTCGAAGCGCCTTTGCAATCGTAAGCGCGGAAAGTACGCGTGATAGTGCCCTTGTTGCAAACGGTATCGAACAAGGTATAACTGGCCGAATGGGTCAATCCTTTTTGTCCCTGGTAGTTCTTGGTGGAGTCCAGGCAGCAGTTGTCATAAACAAAGGGTTTGCCGTATGCCCACAGCGACGGGTCGAAGTTTTCACAGCTCACCGTCACGTTGAGCGGCGGGTCGCAAATCGGCTTCAGTTTATCCTGTACTTCTATTTCCACCTCACACTCGTTAAATATGGCCGTGCCGTCGGGATAGAGGCTGATATTGCCATCCGGGTCGAGCTGGTACACCCGCAGAATGACTTTCTGGGAAGTACCTACTTCGCAACAGTAGAATTTGATGGAATCGCCCTCCATGGTCGCCACATCGTATTCGCTGAGGTCGTCCGGATCGCCGTCGCTGCAATCCGGGTGTCCGTTTTCCGGATTCAGCGCCTTGATGCAGTCGCTGTACGGCGCTACGCGGCGAACGGTAAATTTGATGCTGTTGCAGTTGTCGTACGAGCCGTCGTCAAAAGTATGGGCTTTCACCCACGTCACACCTGCGAACTCGCAGCCGTTTGGATTGGGCAGGTAGCAGTCGTTGGGGTCGTCGGGGCCGATCGCGACAATGGTATGTTCATCGCAGGCCGCGACGGGTGGCGAAAAGTCGCATACTTTCAGGACAAAAGAACAGGTGCCGGTGTTGCCACAGTCGTCTGTAGCGGTATATACTACCGCATGCGAGCCGATGGGCAGGCAGCCGGAAGTGCCGAATGCAGCCAGGGTATCCGGGTTGTCGAGGTTGTTCCCAGGGAAGGAGGTTACCGAACCGTTCAGCACGACAACATTCAAAATTGTCTGCGTAAACGGATCTATCGTGGTGATCTCGGCCTTCACATTGTTGATGCGCGAACAGCCGTCGGTAACAATGACATCTGGCAGGTTCACCGTACCGCAGCAGGAGAACGGATCGGTGGTTACCGTTACATTGGCCGGACATTCAAGCGAAGGGCCTTCGTTATCGCGCACCTGAATAAACTGCATATACTCGATCGTCTGACTCGAACACAGGTCCAGTATGACCCAGTTGCGCTTGATGTTGTACGACCCGTCGCACACCTTGATCAGGATGTCGCTGTATTGCCAGTTGACAGATGAGCCGCCGTTCGGCATTCCATATACGTATGGGAAACCTTGTCCGCCCTGCGCTTCAATCCAGTCCGGCGTCGGGTAGTCCGTCGTACAGCCAAACCCCGGCTGATCGATGAAATCATAGTTGGGCGGCAACTGAACGTCAGCCAGGTTGGGGCGCAACAGGTAAATAGGCTGGATACAGGTAGACGTATTGCCACTCGCATCCTTGGCCATCCAGCGGCGGCTGACGATGCTGATCAGACCCGAAGCGCAGTTCTGCGGTTCCGTCTGGTCTGTATAACTGATGGTAACGTCGCTGCACGCATCGATCAGGCCGGCCGGAACGAGGTAGGAGTTCGGGCCGTTTGGCGTAAGGGGCGGCGCGGTAAGCCCGTTCGGGAATCCGGCTGTAAAGTTGCCCGACACATTCAGGTACAATTCTGCGATCTCGATTTTGGAAATATCATCCCCGCCGTTGATATCGCTGATGCGTATTTTCCATGTACCGTTCACTTGCTGGCCGTCGAATGTATTAAGCTGACCTACGCCGAAGGGTACCTGGATATTCTTGTCTGTTGTAAAGAAGGGGCAGGTGCCGATGTTTGCGCCTTCATCGTCGAAGCGCGCCCAAACGGGGCTGGGGCCACATCCGCTCACCTGATTCCAGGTATTGACGATGATACCCGACGGGCTTTCGACCTGCATACGGAGGTTGCCGAAAAAGGCATCGCCCGATACTTTTACGCGGAAATCGACGTCGTTGACCGTAGCGCCGGCCGGCAGTGATACCGGCAATTCGAACTCACGGGTCTGGAAATCGACAAGATTCACGGGCAGCCCCTGCGCGCCATAGCGAACGTTGACTGTTGTCGGCTGTGTAAATTCCGGGGTAGTCGGGTAATTGCCCGGCAACGTCACCGGGGTACAATCCAGATTGGGTGGCAGGTTGTCCTGCACTTTGATGTTGCCGGTACATTTATTCCCGGTTTCGGGATCCGTCACCCGAACGGAATAGGTTTTCCCTACATCGGCGGCGCTGAGCACTGCCGGCACCCATGGGCCATTGCCATAAGGCGGTATTTTATCTAACTCAACCTTGTAGTTGTCGTAGCAGCCGTATGGACCGCCTTCCAGCACCTGGTCGGCGTTCAGGGTAATCATGCAATCCGGCCCGAGTGCAATAAACACAATATCGTTGCAAACCAGTGTCGTGATCGAGTTGGAGAACTCCACGACGGTCACCTTGAACGAACACGCAGCTGTATTTCCGGAAGCGTCTGTACAGGTATATATGTTGACGGTTTCGCCGATCGGGAAGTCTGACCCGGAAGGCAATCCGCTCGATTGCACTGCGCCATTGGCGCCCAGGGCTTCATAGTTGACGTAACCGTTGTATGCGCGACTTTGGAAGGTATTTCCGAAGGGGTATGTTTTGCCTGCGCCGGGGCTCGACGATACGAGCAGGCGTCCGTCGTCGAACTGACGCGACACACTCACACCGTCGCCGGTATAGTTGATCGGCGCGCCGATCGTGCTGGTGATATAAATACCGCGCGATTGTCCCGGTGCGAGGGTGATGCCGAAGCCGGGAATGGGCGTGCCGTTGGCTGGAGTGCTCGAAACGACATCAAGCGCACCCGCCATGGTCCATGCGGACGGGTTATTTTCATTGCCCTGCCAGGAACTGCCCGACGTAGTGACGTAAACCTGGACAGGCCAGTTGCCGGCATCGATGGAAGGACCAAACTCGGTAATGGTGAGGCTGGTAAACCCGAGGTTTTTTATGTCGAACATAATTCCCGCGCTACCGTTGTCGAAATCGATCGGATGCTCTACTGTCCCCGGGATAGTAAATCCGCTGTTGTCGGTACAGGTCACGTTATAGTTGTACTGTTTCGTACACGCGCCCGGGTCGAGGTTGATCGTAATATCATTGGGGCAAATAAGTTGCGGCGGGGTATCGTCGACAACCAGTATCTTTTGAACGGCGGAAGAGACCACTGCTCCACCGCACTGGTTTAGCAGCTCCCAGGTGACCACATTGTCGCCCTTGGGTACCGGAATTGTGGCAAATCCTACGTTATTCACCGCAACGGGCTGTCCGCCGTTTATACGGTATTGCAGGTAATAAGCCGCATCGCACGCCGACGGCGCGAAAGATGGCAGCGGCGAATTGACATTGGCCATAGGGGTGTTTGAGCCTGCGCCGGTAGTAGCGGTGATAGGCCCCGGTGCTGTCAGGATGCATGCATTCTTGGGCACCTGCGTTACAATAGCCGACCATCCGGGCGCAGGGCCCGAGCCATCGGACTGGAACTGAAAGGTAAGCGCCTCGTCGGGGTTAGGCCCTACTGCGGCGATGCCGCTGTTGGCGGTGATAATGCCGGGGCTGACGGTCTGCCAGTTGCCTGCGGGAAAACCGGAAGAGGTCACGCCCTGTGGTCCGGGGACCTGGTTGACCCCGACCGTGCTGCTGTTGTAGATGTAAAATGCATCCCAGCCGGCTTCCAGCTTAAATGAGGAAAAAATCACCCGTATTTTATGGGTGGTTGCATTGGATGGGGCAAAGGTCACATACGAATTGGCATTGGTGTTGTAGTCGCCCGTTGGCCCGCCGCTGTCGTAAAAGTTGAAGAAACAGTCTGATGGCGTATTAATTGAATATGGACTCGCCGAGGTGGGTCCGTTTGCGGCCATATTCACATTCATTTGAGCGCTTGATTCCGCGCAAATGAACAAGAGTCCGATGGCCGTCAGCAAAAAAAGATATTGACTTCCCTTTTTCATGAAATATTAATTTGAAGGTAATTCTCGATTGTTTGAACACACAACGACGCCGGGCTCAGTTGACCAGCATCACGCGGGCTTCTTCATGCAGCGCCCGCAGTACTACTTTGGAGGTATAGGAGGCTTCTTTGGTATAGCCCAGTGTGGCGGCTGCCGGCAAGGCGTTTTCCAGCGATTTCGGCACGGTTTCTCCCCGGTCGATTTCGTATACGATTGCCTTGAAATAAGCAACCCTGCGCAACGCGTTGTCGTAGAGCGGAGTGCCCTGGGTATAGCCCGGCATTTGCTGGTTGAGCATTTCCACATGCGATTTCAGAATGCCCTTCGCTTCGTCCGTGCTTTTCCAGTTGTAGTTTTGTTGCGCCTCCGAAACGGGCGTCTGCGCTTGTACGCTGACCACTGTCATGAACAGGCAACTCAGCATAAACAGGGCAGGCAGGAATGATTTCCAGCCGTACATGTTTGATCCTTTCATGTTTTTTAACTTTTTTAAATTAGAAGAATATTGATGCACAACTTCTTCCACAATCCTGTAAGGGGCCGAAGAAGTCAAAACGGAGGGTAAAATTGGATTAGCCGACCCCGTCACGGGAAACCGGTAGGCTCGCCGGAGCGTGGGGGTACCATGCTCCGGGACCGGCGTCCCGTTCTCGGGGTCGGATGAAAAGCGTGTCATTTGAAGTCTATGCGGTATAAACCGTCCATCTCTTTTACCGGGTAGACGCCCGGCGCGAGGTTTTTTATTTTCAGACCCAGTGTCCTGACGAATCCTTTCGGAATCGGGCAGGGCTCGTTCATCTGCAACACGTTGTGTCTGAAATGATTTCGAATAATGTTGATGCACAAAAATTCGCGGGGGATGATCATGGAAACTCCCGCTCCGCCATTGATGGGCACAAGCAGAGCGGAGGCGCCGCGGCAGGTTTGTTTCATTACCAGGGCTTGAGAAACCCCATTGGCATTGAGTTTACAAATCCCTGTGCCGCGGCAACCGACACTCGGAGAACCGAACACCACGTCACATCTGAGCGATTGAAGTGTATTCATACCGGCAATTCCCGTTGAAAGAGAATCTCTCAGCATGTCGTGTCGCTTGGCGATGCCATAAGCAAGTGCGTTCATGGTGCGTTCCATATTAAAAAAAATTAAAGCGTGTTTTAATGTTGTTTAATGCCCACCGTTGTGTCGCCCGCGGTGTCGGGACAAAGCGTTTTTTAAGCGCCGATCAGGTCGAGACCTGTTATATTTGCGTTGAATTTGTATTGTTGCTTCATGACTTGTATCTGTGTTTTTTCTTCCTTTTGATAAGTCAAAGGTCGGCCCGTGAGCCACCCTGTCTTAGGACAGAAACACACCTCTCCAAGTCCCGCAGTTTTTCGGGGTTTTCTTTTATTTATTACTCTTATTTATTGATTATCAACTACTTGTGAGAAACAAGATTTGAAGGTATCTGAATTCGACGCCTGAAAGCATTATGGTTTTCGAGGTGTTTATTTCCCGTCTGGGCGTAAAAAAAAGCCCTCCCGGAACCTGTCCGGGAGGGCTTTTCAGCACCAAAAAGATGCGCCGCGTTTTATGTGGTTGTCTTGAATTTATGGATTTTCAGGTCAAGCGCAGCGACGGTTGTTTCCCAAAGCACTTCATAGGGAACAATTTCAATTTCATGTGCCTGTCTGGCTGCTTCAAGCGGTACGGAACGCAGCATTTTATAGTAGCGGTCGGTCTTGCGTGCCACCGCCTCGCGATGGAAAGCTGCCTGCGGAATTTGAAGCAACATTTTAATGAAACAGTTGCTTCGGTAGGTATCGTTGTCGCGCAGATACCGGCTGCAGTACTTTTCAATTCCTTCGATACGCTCCGCCGTCTGATCGTAGTTTTTGTCGGCCAGCGAATGGAGGATCTGCACGATAAGAATTGAAATGTTCATACCGCGCTTGTCTTTTGAAAACAGCGGGATTTCGTTCAGGAACCTGGTTATCTTGAATTTCGAGATTTTTCCCGAGACAATCCCCTGGGGTATTTTTCCAATTTTGATGAAGAAGAAAAGGTAGGCCTGATAAATTTTCCACATCTCTGTGATCTGGATCGCTTTATCTTCAAAACGGGGATAATTGACCACTTTTTCATAGAGCCAGTAAGCCTCTTCATAATGCCCGCTGTGCATAGCCAGTAAAAAGAACAGCTCCTGAAGTTTGAACCAGTTAAAGGTGCCTTCTTCGAAATAATAGCCGCAACGATTGATCACCGCCTGTCCCTTTTCAAATTCACGCAGCTGCAAATAACAAACGATCAGGTTGTAATAAAATACCTGGAGCGGCAGACCGCTGTCGTATTTTTTCTGGTCGAAGAAACGTATTGCGTCTTCGCACAACCTTGCAGTATTCACATAATCGTTTTCGCCGTTGTAGATCAGCATTTGCACCAGCCGCCCGAACATGTGCAACTTGAACGATGAGCACTCCGCCATAAATGGTTCGAGTTCGGCATAATATACTTTTGCCTGTTCTACTACCTCCAGTTGAGTTGATTTGCTGTTGGTAAACTGGACCATGAGCTCGGAATAGTACTTTTCCGCCTTGTTCTCCATCATCCAGATGGCCTCATACTGCTCACACTGCACCTTTACAGCCTCATACTTTTTGACATCGCCATCTACAATACTGTACTGGAGGCGCAGCACCCGCAAAATGTCGAGGGTCAGTTCTGTAAATTCAAATTGTACCGTATGGCGCAGCAACCGTTCCAACAGGTCGATCCCGATCGTTTTGGCGTTCCGGCTCAACAGTGTCATCACCGTAGCCCACTTTTTGTAACACTCATAAAATGCCTTCTGCCGGCTGGAAAAGTTGGCCTCCTTGAAATGCAGCAAAAAAAAGGAATCAAGCAGACGCTCTTTCAGTTTGCTTTTCACACTCATTAACGAAGTGCCATTCTGATCCTTGCTACTAAACATTGTAGCGGCATCATCGTCTGTTTGTACCTGCCTGTCTGCAATTGCAATGTACAATTGCTCCATTTTTGAGCCCGGTTCAATAATTGCCTGTAGTATTCCACTCCCCTTGAGTTTCGTCTTATCAATTAAACCAACGAGTTCTACCAAATCACGCATGTTCGATTGTTTTATAGTGATAATGTTCGCAAAGGCTCTGTGCAAAGCACAAAGTGACTGTATGGATCGGCGTGGGAAATGGCAAGTGATATTGCAGACATAGTACAATACTATTGTGCCTGCAGATCGCTGGAACCTATATGAAAGGTGAAAAGTAGAGGAGAGAAACCTGGCGGGTCGTACCTCGAAGAGTATAAACGGAATTAATGGTTTTATTATGGATTAAAAGAAACGCTACAAAAGTAGATTTTCTTTAATATAAAGAACTGTATTAGTGCAGTCTATTTTTATAATAAAAAAGGAATTCGGCAAAAATCGTACCTAATAATGGCCGAAATATACCCTATATATGTGGCTTTTGTGATAAAAACCTTTTCCTGTTTATTATTTTAGGAGGCAACTACTCAAACAGGTAGGACAATATTATGATATACTTTTTGATGCCCCTCCTGCCCCAAAAACAGCGCCGCCCCCGCAGTTGATTGCGGAGGCGGCAGCCTGTATTTTCAGTAAGCAGTAATCAGTGGCACTTACCACTTATCACTTATCACTTCGTTTGTATCATCTTCCTCGTCGCGGCATCCGTTGCCGTTTCCAGTTTGTAGTACAACATACCCGTGCTCTGTGCCAGTACCGTCCGCTCCAGGCTCACGGCGTTGTAGCCCTTCGCGTAGTTGCCTTTCTGTGTGTACAGCATCCGGCCTGTCTCGTCGTACACCGTCAGCGTCGCTTCCGTTGCCTCGGGCAGGTGGAAGCCGATCATCGTGCGGTTCACAAACGGGTTCGGCTGGTTCTGGTACAACTCGAAGCCTACACCGGCTATCGTTGCTCCTGTCGCAGAGTTGAAGCGCAGCGCTACTTCCCGGCGATCGTTCGTCAGGCCGTAGGCCTCGGCACGCGTGATCCGGCTCGATACGCCCAGCATCTGGCTGAGTTTACCCGGGCGCGTCGCGCGGAACCGCACCGTGAAGTCTTTCGCACCGTCGATCGATACCGTCAGCGCGTCGGCGAACACGCCGAAGTTGCTCGATTTGACCGCGTCGCTTTCCACGATGTCCGCTACTTCCAGACCGTTGAGATTCAGCGTGAACTGGTAGCCTTGCGTCGCTTCGGCTGCCGTCATCGTCACCTCTACCGTCTCACCCGCTTTCACCTCGCGATCCTGTACATCGAACAGCAGCGTGCTCGTCGTGCGGTCGTCGGCATTCATCAGCGCGTTGGCGATAGCCGTGTTGTTCACGTCGCCGATCTTCACACCCACGAAGTCGTCGGCAAACTGGTTCGTCTGAACGTTGGCTACGCTCTTCGTTTCGGGGAACTGCGTCGCAAACGGGTTGGCCGGTTGCGGGAACGCAAAGTCCTTGTCCACGAAGCGCCACGAAGTGTTGTTCGGCAGTTCGTTGTAGATACCCAGGATCAACTTGCGGATTTCCACGATGTCGAAGGTCGTGATCGAGTTCGACTTGTTGGCATCCGCCGCGATCATCTTGTACGGGCTGTTCAGCGGCTCCAGACCCAGGATGTGTTTCGATATCAGCACCAGGTCGAAGGTCGATACCCCGTTGAGCGGGTTGTCGTCTTTCGTCGGCGTCACCGTGTAGTCCATTCCGAACGGAACGGCATTCGGGAACGCGTACTGGCCCTGGTCGTCTGACATGTCGAACAGGCTGATCGCTCCCGCCTGAAGGTTCACGTTTGCATCTTCAACACCGTCCTGCATCTCCGTTTTCAGTGCGCCCGCCACCGTCGCTTTGTCGCCCGGTACGCAGTTGCCGTTGTTGTCCTGTACGTCTACCGTTGCTACGCAGTAGTCTGCATTGCCGGCAAGGTCTATCGCCCACAGTTCCACTTCCTGTTCACCCAGATCGGCGCACGTGAACGTCACGCTCGTGATCGGGTTACCCAGTGCGTCTACAGGGAAGCCGCTGCCCTGGCCTGCCCGGCGGATCGCGTACTTCAACTTCGGCGTCGGGGTGCAGTTGTCTTCTGCGTACTGCAGGAAGTCCGTTGCCCACAAGTTGTATCATCTGCGTCGGCATGATGTTCACGCTCAGCCCGTCGTGGCATACCACCGTCGGAGCCTTGCAGTCTTTCACCACGAACGTGTACTCGCAGTATGTCTCGTTGCCGCAGCCGTCCGTGATCGTCCACTTGATCTTGTGCGTGCCGTACGGCAGTTGCGGTGCGATGCCGGGTGAGCCCAGTTGGTTGCTCGGCGTCGGCATTTGCGGCAGTGTTTTCCACTGCACACTTGCCGTGCGTACTGTGCCCGATACCGACTGGTGATTGGCCCAGCGGTAGATTTCGTTGGGCAGTACCGGACGACCGTCGAACACCTGCGGCGTGCCGCCCGAGTAATTCGGCGTACCCGCGTTGTTGTAGTTCACCGTGCCAGGAGCCGGCGGGTTGTTGCTCGATACCACTGTTTCCATCGATCCGTCGCCGTCCAGGTCCAGGAACAGCAGGTACGTGATGTTTACGTTGGCGCCCGAGCAGGAGTCCGATGCCGTGATGGTCAGGGCGGCGTTGCCCTCGCACAGGTCGTGCGATTCCGTCGCCGCATCCCACCAGTACGACTGGTTCCACAACTGTGCGTCGTTCGTCGTCAGGTCGCAGTATTCTACCGGGGGAGGCCGGACAGGTCGTCACTGGCTTCTCCGTGTCTATGATCTTGATGATCTGTTTGTACTTGTAGCAGTTCGCGTTCGCGTCGTAGTAGATCGAGTAGTTCGTCTGCGGCTGACCCGGCGCAATCGCTATGATTGTCGGGTTCCACGGAGACGGCGTCCCAAGCGGCGATACGATCGGGCCCGGAAGGTTCTGCGTGCTGTTCGTCGTCGCATTCCAGGTTCGGGTTCGGTACAATCACACAACTGCCGTTCGGGTTGTACGTACACCAGTTGATGATCGTCCACGTCCGTTCGATCTTCATGCATGCATCCGGTACCACCGTGAAGATTTCGTCTTCAAACGATACACCCAGCAGTTCGCAGTCTTCGCCGAAGAACACCGGCTCGCCGTAGTTGCCCGTGCCGTTGCACTTCGTCACGATCACGTCGTTGGGGAACTTGATGTAGTAATCCTGTTCGTAGTTCACGAAGACCCGCTGCGTGCACTGCGTGCTGTTGCCCGCACAGTCGAACGCGCGGAAGGTCCGCGTGATCGTTCCACGGTTACACACCGTGTCGAACAGGTTGTAGTTCCGAGATTCCGTTATCGTATCCAGGCAGCAGTTGTCCTGGCTTGTCGCCGTACCGTATGCCCACAGGCTCGGGTCGAACGCCTCGCAACTTACCGTCACGTTTGCAGGTGCATTGCACGTCGGTTTGATCTTGTCTTCCACGAATACACTTACCATGCAGTCGTTGTAGTTGCCGTGGCAGTCGTACGCCCGGAACACCACCAGCACCGTATCGTTGATATCCGTGCAGCAGAACTCTACCGTCGGGCCGAAGTCGTCCGTTACACCGTCGCAGGTGCCGTTCATCCGACGTGCCTCGAACTTGTCCAGGCAGCAGTTGTCGTAACTGCCGTCGTCGAACGTCGTCGCATTTACCAGCGCTATGCCGCTGGCGCCAGTGCAACCTGTGTATGCTGGTCGCACGATACCGACGGCGGTACGTCGTCCTGTACATTTATCGTGATCGTTTTCTCCGTGATATTGCCGCACTCGTCTTCTACGAAGTACTTGACCAGGTGCTGGCCTACCCCAAGACCCGGAGCCGGGATCAATCCGCCGTTTTGCACGATGCCGATCCGGGGTGGTGATCTTCACCTGTACCACCTCGTTGCACACTCCGTCTATGATCGCCACAGGCAGCGGGCCCGCCGCGATACATACGCCGTTGTACTGGCTGTTCGCGCTCAGGTTGTACCAGTCATGATCCGGATCGTACGTGAAGTTCGAGAAGTCGATCGTCGGCGGCGCATCCAGCACTTTGATGTACTGTACATGCGTCACGCTCAGCGGCGATGTCGTGCCCGTGCACCAGTCCGTGATCTTCCACGTCCGGATGATCTTGTAACTGCCGGGGCATACCGCCGCCTGCTCGTCCGTGTAACTTACACTCAACCCGCAAGAGCCGCTGCCGTTTGTCGTAATCACCGTGCCGCCTATGTTCGGCCAGCCCGTCACCGGTGGCTCAAGGCTCGCAGGAAGCGCGTTGCAGTAGTATTCTACGTCGGCAGGGAATGTCACCTGGTCCGTCTTGCCACGCAACTTGTCGATCACCTGCAGGCAACTCGATGCATTGCCCCAGATATCCGTCGCTACCCACGTACGCAGTACCCGTGTGTGTACCAGCGCATTCTCCGAACACGTATACTGGATGTAGTCGTCCTGGTGCGTTATGTTCACCGCCGAGCAGTCTTCCCACGTCGGTTCGCCCGTCAGCGTCAGGTCGTCTTCACTCTTCGTGCACAGGATCGCTATGTCCGCAGGACATGTCACCACCGGCGGCAACTTGTCTTCTATCTTAACATTACCCCAGCATACGTTGCCACCCTGCAGGTGTACCACCCGGTAGGCATACGTCTTGCCGATATCCGCCGCCGTCAGGATCGCGGGTACCCACGGGGCCGTTGCCGCATGGCGGTACTTTATCCAGTTCTACTTTGTAGTCGTCGTAGCAGAAGTAACTGCCTTCCAGTACATCGTCCGGAAGTATCTCTTCCGTGCAGTCCGCATCCAGCGAGATATGCAACAGGTCGTTGCACACCACTACCGCAGGCGTACCTACTACGCTTACAAACTGCATGATCATCTGCTGGCAACCAGGGTCTGCAAGTGCCGCTGCATCGCTGCCGCTCACTACCTGCCCGTTAACCGTGATAAACGGTGTGGCCGCGCCTGCATCGAACGTCGCCGTTACTTTGTATGTGCCTACGCCCAGCGCACCCGCGTCGAAGATGTTTGTCGCTACGCCGTTCACCGTGATGCTCGTCACCGTACCCGATGCTCCGTAGTTCTCCCCTACTTCGATCACAAACGGTGGTGTCGACAGGCAGAACGGGTCGTCAAGGTTCAGGAAGATCGGTGTGGGGTAGTAGCACTTGTTCGAGATCGTCAGGGCCTGGCCCGCGGAGTTCTTGACCGTTACCCGTGTACCCTATGCCTTCCACGTGTATGCCTTTGAGCGTGTAGTACACCATCTCGTCAGCCTCGTCTACCTGGCCGTCGCCGTCGTTATCCAGGCCATCGGCGCTGCCCATCACCAACTGTGTGCCCACAGGAAGTGCCGTCGGACCTGCCGGCGGTGCTGCGCTGTTCGGCGAGTACAGGCCCTGGTTCGCCGTCAGCGTCCATGTCTGACCTGCAAGCGCCCATATCTGGATCACTTCCGGAACTGGCCGTTGTCCAGCGTCGTGGCGTTGTTCAGGCATTCGCATTTCACAGAGTGCTCCTCGTCGTATTCCGGTACACACTTGCCGATCCCTTCAACTACCGTCACCACTGCCGTGCACGTGCTCGAGTTGCCGCAGGGGTCCGTTACCGTCAGCGTGACGTTGTTCGGGCCCAACTGGTTGCAACCAAACGTGTTCGGTGTGGCCGTGTACGTCAGGTACTGCGGCGCTGCAGTTGTCCGTCGACCCGTCGTTGATGTCAGCCCCCGTGATCGTCGCTACGCCGAATTTGTCCAGCGTTACCGTGATGTCCTTGCATTTCGCTACCGGCGCCGTGGTGTCCACTACCGTGATCACCTGCGTGTGCACCAGCATGTTGCCCGCCGCGTCCGTCACTTTCCAGGTCCGCGTCAGGAAGCAGCACTGCGCCTGGTTGGCACACTGCGTGCTCTCTTCCGTGAACGTGATCACCAGGTCGCCAGGCGCCGTGCAGTTGTCGTGCACGTCGTCTGTCGTCAGCGGCGAACAGATCAACTGGTTGCCGTTGCCGTGCCATACGCAGTTGTCAGGGATGGCGTTGCATTCTACTGTTATGTCATTCGGCATCGTGATGTCCGCGTCGAACTCAGGGTTCTGCGTATCCACTACCTGTACCTGGAAGGTGCAGGTCGCCATGCTGCCGTGTATGTCCGTCGCCGTGTACGTCACCGTGAACGGTGTCGGCGATACGTTGATGATTGTTCCGCTCGCCGGTCCGCCTGTTTGCAGGATCGACAGGATGTCGCAGTTGTCTTCCGCTACCGGGATCGACCAGTTCACTTTCGCCGAGCATTTGTCCACGTCGTTGCCCACCATCACCATCGTTGCCGGGCAGTTTACAAACTCCGGAGCCTGCGTGTCCGTTACCCTACCGTGATCGAACACGTCGCCGTGTTGCCCGAGGCGTCCGTCAACCGTCCACACGATCGGTGTGGACCCTACGGGAACGTCGCGCCTGCGAGCGTCCAGGGGTTCGGAGCCGTGACGTAGTTGTGCGAGATCGCCGCCTCCGGGGCAGTTGTCTGCAAAGGCGGGATCAAGTGCGCCCGACAGCATCGTTTTCGAACACTGGTCGGCGTCGTTGACAAACTGTGTCGCATCCGCCGTCGGACACGTGATCGTCGGCAATTGCGTGTCGTTGATCGTCACCTTGCTCGAACACGTCACCGTGTTGCCCGAAGCGTCAGTCACCGTCCAGATCACTATCGTCAAACCTACCGGGAATTCTGCACCCCCGAGGCTTGCCGAGTTGTTGTAGTTGTTGCTTATCGTCGACCCCGGACAGTTGTCCGAGAAGAACGACGGGTCGAATTCCGTGCCCACCACTGTGTACGAGCACTCGTCCGTATTGTTCGACCGAACCAGGTTCACGATGTTCGTGCAGTCGATGATCGGGTTCTCTTCGTCGTATACTTCCACGTCGAACGAGCACACTGCCGAGTTGCCGCTTTCGTCAACTACCGTGTACCTCACCGCAGATACCCCTTTGTTGAATACCGTGCCCGACGCGTCGCCCGTACCCGACTTGATCGTCGCGCCCGTGATCTCGTATGTGATCGTTACGGGGCAGTTATCATGTACGTATTGAAGCGCTATTCCATTCACAACAGCCGTGCATACACCCGCGTCCGTTACCGTTTCTATCCCGTTCGGGCACGTGATCACCGGCGATTCCAGGTCGTACACCGCTACATACGTGTGGCAGGTGTCGGTGTTGCCGTGGAGGTCTTCCACTTCCAGTACCACCAGCAGCGGGCCGTTCGTCAGCGCGATGTCGTCGCACGTGAAGTACACAAACTGGCCGAAGTCGCCGCCACGGCTGATCTCCGTGCGTGTCAGCGGTCCGCAGTTGTCCCAACTGTCGTTGTTCACATCCGCTACCGTCAACTGTGCCGAACCATTGCCGTCCAGGACTACGTCGATGTTCGGACCCTGGCAGCGCGCCAGCGGCGGCTCGTTGTCCGTTACAACATACGTCACCGAGCACGTCGCCGT
This sequence comes from Lewinellaceae bacterium, assembly GCA_016712415.1. Classification (GTDB taxonomy): domain Bacteria; phylum Bacteroidota; class Bacteroidia; order Chitinophagales; family Saprospiraceae; genus M3007. The sequence goes on from JADJRC010000049.1 coordinate 52,616, forward strand.
GTTCCCCGCTGCATCCGTTACCGTCCATACTACCGTCGTCGAACCCACCGCCAGCGGCGTGCCGCCAAGCGTGTTGTTCCCCGTCAGGTCGTTGGTCAACACCAGCGGTCCGCAGTTGTCAGAGTACGTCGGGTTCAGGTTGAAGCCCGGTACGAAGTAGTGGCAGTACCCAGGCGTGTTGTTCAGCGCCGTTGGAATCTGCGAGCAGTCGATCGTCGGGTTCTCGTCGTCCGTCAGCGTCAACTTCACCTCGCAGGTCTGCGTATTGCCGTATATGTCTGTTACTGTGATTGTTACAAAAATCATGTCGCCGTGTGCCGAGCCGAACGACGTGCCCGCAAGCGGGCTTTGTACGATCGACGCCACCGCGCAGTTGTCCGTCGCTACTACCTCCGGTACCAGGTTCGGTACCAGGCCCGAGCAGTCGCCAGTGCCGTTGCTGCTTGTCACCACAAAACGGTCGGCGGGACATACCTCGATCACAGGCTTTTCTTTATCTTCTACCGTTACGGTGAACGTGCACGTCGTGGCGTTGCCAGCGTCGTCTGTCACCGTGAACGATACTTCCGTCGTGCCTACCACGAACTCTTCGCCGCTGTTCGGACCGTAGTTCTGCGTCAGCGTGTAGTTCGGGCAGTTGTCGCCAAAGTACGGGAACGAGTACGTCACCACTGCGTCGCATTCGCCAAGGTCGTTGTTCACCGTCGTATTGGCAGGACACGTGATCGTCGGCTGCACCGGGTCCTGTACCGTGATCTTGAACGAACACGTCGCCGTGTTGCCACTCGCATCCGTTACCATGTATGCTTCGGTGTAGATGCCTCCGTATTCGTAGTAGTTCGGGCCGCTGCCAAGACCGCTGGTGTTGATTGTCAGCGGGTTGGGGCAGTTGTCCGTACCTACCGGCGGGTGGTACTGCAGCGTAACGCCGCAGGGGCCCGACGACAGCACCGACGGTGCTGCTTCCGGTACGCCCCCGTCGCCGCCTTCCACAACCAGGTCATCCACGTTTACCGTCATATCTGTCGGGCACGTGATTACAGGCAACTCCGTGTCGTTGACCGTTACCGTGAACAGGCATTCTGCAAAATCGTTGCTCGCCTGGTCTACGTAACGCCATACCACCGTCGTCGTGCCTACGGGGAACACTTCCCCTGACAGGTAGCCTTCCACCAGGTAGCCTTCCAGGTCGCTGCCATCGCAGTTGTCCTCGAACAGTACCGTGTACTCTACCTCCGCGCCGCATACTCCAGGGTCGTTGGACACCGTGATGTCTTCCGGACATTCCTGTACCGTCGGGTCGTCGTTGTCGATCACTACTACCGTTACCGTGCACAAGGCCGTGTTGCCGAAGCCGTCCCACGCAAGCCAGTTGACTTTCGTGATTCCCAACTCGAATACCGCATCGTACAGCGTGTTGTCCAGGTAGTGGAGGTTGTAATTGTGCTCCCGCGTGATCGTTCCCTGGCAGTTGTCTGTAACCGTCGCGTCCAGGTAGTTACCCGTAACGCGGTGCGTGCAGCCTTCGTTTGTTTCTACATATTGAAGACCCAGCGGACATTCGATGTCCGGCTTCTCCCGGTCCTGTATCGTGATCGTGAACGTGCACGTCGTCTCGTTGCCGTTGCCGTCGATCGCCGTGTATTCGATCTCGTGCGGAGAGTCGTTGATCGAGAAGTACGAGCCCGGTGCAAGTCCGCCGCTTTGTACTACTGTCTCCCCGCAGTCATCTTCCGCTACAGGGTCCAGCCAGAACACCGCCGCCCCGCATTTGCCAGGGTCGTTGTTCAGCGTTACGTCCGACGGGCAGTTCTCAAACACCGGCGGCACGTTGTCCGTTACCGTGTACGTCACCGAACACGTCGCCGTGTTACCCGCCGCGTCCGTGATCTTCCATACCACTACCGTCGTGCCTACAGGCAGTACAGCACCTTCCAGCGGTGGTCCTGCGGCGCCATCAGGAAGTTGTGCGTCCGCTTCGCTCCGTCGCAGTTGTCCGAAAACTGGGGTGGGTATTATCCGCGGCAACTACCTTGTGTCCGCACAGCGGAGGCGTTACCGTAAAGTTCTTCGTTGCATTCGAGCAGTTGATCGTCGGCGCCTCGTTGTCCTGAAGCGTCACTTTCGACTGGCAACTCTTCGTGTTGCCCGCCGCATCCGTTACCACAAACGTTACCGTTTGCATCGCTCCGTGCAGGTACCCGAAAGCCGTGCCCGCTGCCGGTGACTGCGTTACGTTTACCACCCCGCAGTTGTCTGTCGATACCAGGTCGCCCATCATGTTCGGAACCCCGCCAGAGCAGTCGCCAGTACCGTTCGACGACGTCGTCGCGTATACAGGTACCGGGCAGTGGTTGATGAACGGACGCTCCCGGTCTTCTACCGTTACCGAGAATGTGCAGTCCGTGGAATTGCCCGCATCATCCGTCACCCGGAACGATACCCACGTCGTGCCCGTCTGGAATTCCTGGCCGCTGGCCGGACCCGACAGTTGTGTCAGGGTGTAGTTCGGGCAGTTGTCGCCAAAATAAGGGTAGGCGTACAGCACCGCTGCATCACATTCCCCTATGTCCGTCGTCACTGTTGTGTTCGAAGGACATGTGATCGTCGGTTCAATAGGATCTTTGACCTCGATCGTGAACGAGCAGGATGCTACGTTACCCGATGCGTCGTATACATTATAGGTCTCTACATAAAGACCGCCGTATTCGTAATAGTGAATGCCGCCACCGAAGCCGGCCTGGAGCACAGTCAAGGGGTTCGGGCAGTTATCCGTACCTACAGGAGCCGTGTAAGAGAGCGATACGCCGCAAGGGCCGCTCGCTTCGAGGCGGGGGTTGGCAAGCGGTGAGCCGCCATTGCCGCCATACAGACCACCACCTACATTGACCACGATGTTTGTCGGGCAGTAGATGACCGGGTCCTGTATGTCGTTTACGGTTACCGTAAACAGGCACTCGGCAAAGTCATTGCTGGCTGCGTCTACATAGCGCCATACCACCGTCGTCACCCCTACAGGGAAGGTCGAACCGGGGGTCAATCCTTCGATCAACTCACCCGTCAGGTGGTTGCCGTCGCAGTTGTCTTTGAACCATGCGTCGTAGTCGACACGGGCGCCACAAATATTTTCATCGTTATTGGCCACAATGTCGGCGGGGCATTCCTGTACCGTCGGGTCATCATCGTCTGTTACCGTGACGATGTATTTGCAGGTGCGTATGTTGTTCGCCGCGTCGCGGGCCGTCCACACTACGATCGTATTACCGGTGGGGAATACCGCGCCCTGCAGGGTGCCCGTATTGTTGTAGTCGTTCTTCAGCGAAGTCACGCCGCAGTTGTCTGTCGCCGTGGCGTTCAGACCCGTGCCACCCATCGTGAACGAGCAGTTCCCAAGGTTCGTTCCGAAGTCCTGGAACCCGCTCGGGCATGCAATGTCCGGCAACTGCATGTCCCGGATCGTTACATCCCATGCACATATCGCCGTGTTGCCCGAAGGGTCGGTCGCTTTGTACCGCACCGTCGTCGTCCCTACAGGGAAGAATCCACCCGGTGCAGGGCCGTCTGTCTGTACTACCGTTACCCCGCAGTCGTCGTGCGCTACCGGCGCTACCCAGAATACATTTGCGCCACACTTGTCCACGTCGTTGTTCAGCGTCACATCCGAAGGGCAGTTCACAAATACTGGCTTCACATTGTCCGTGATCGTGTATGTCACCGAGCAGGTCCGCGTGTTGCCGCCTGCATCCGTGATCGTCCACACCACCGTCGTGTTCCCTACCGGAAGTATCGCGCCTTCAAGCGTGTGCTCGTTCGGCGCCGAAATATAATTGTGCGTCCGTACTGCTCCCTGGCAGTTGTCCGCAAACGACGGGTTCGTACCGTCTGATCCGCTTACTACGTGCCCGCATACCGGAGGCGTTACATAAAAATCTGTACTCACATTGCAGTCGATCGACGGCTTCTCGTCGTCTTTCAGCGTCACTTTCGACTGGCAAGAACTCGTGTTGCCCGCAGCGTCAGTGACAACAAACGTTACCGTCTGCATCGCTCCGTGCGTGAACCCAAGGTCCGAGCCCGGTGCCGGGCTCTGCGTAACTCCCGTCACACCGCAGTTATCCGTCGATACCAGGTCGCCACGCATGTCCGGAATCTCTCCCGTGCAGTCGCCCGTACCGTTCGACGACGATACCGTGATCACCGGGTTCGGGCAGTGGTTGATGAACGGACGCTCCCGGTCTTCTACCGTTACCGTGAACGAACACGTCGTCGAGTTACCCGCATCGTCCGTCACTACGAACGATACCCCTGTCGTCCCAACCTGGAACTCCTGGCCACTGTTCGGGCCCGACAACTGCGTCAGCGTACCCGGGGCAGTTGTCCCCAAAGTACGGAAACGCATAACTCACCGCCGCGTCGCACTCCCCGATATCTGTCGTTACCGTCGTATTCGATGGGCACGTGATCGTCGGGTCCACCGGGTCTTTTACCCGGATCGTGAACGAACACCACGTGCTGTTGCCCGCGTTGTCCACCACGTTATAGGTCTCGGTATAAATACCGCCATATTCATAATAATTCGTCCCGCTGCCAAGACCGCTCGCCAGCGTCGTCACAACACCCGCACAGTTGTCTGTGCCGACAGGAGCCGTGTACGCAAGGCTCACGCCGCAGGGACCCGAACCTACCAGCACAGGGTTCGCCGATGGCGCTCCGCCGTTGCCGCCGCTCAGGCTGCCGTCTACTTCAACTACGATATTCGACGGACATGTGATCTTCGGATCTTCGTCGTCGCGTACCGTGATCGTGAAGTTGCATACCGCAGGACCGTTGCCCGACGGGTCGAAGTACCACCATTCCACTACCGTGGTACCTACGTTGAAAAAGTCGCCCGATGAGCCACCCTGGATCAACGTGCCCGGCTGGTACGCTCCGCCGCAGTTGTCGTTAAAGCGCGGCAGCGCGTACGATACCTCGGCGCCGCAGTCGCCAGCATCGTTCGACACCGTCTTGTCCTGCGGGCACGACGCTACCGTCGGTGCGTCGTTGTCCACCACGATCACTGCAAACGTGCAGGTCGCCGTGTTGCCTGACCAGTCTTCCGCTTTCCACGTCACCACGATCGGCCAGGGGCCTACCGGGAACACCGCGCCGTTCAGCGTCGGGGAGTTCGTGTAGTCGTTCCGAACGTAATCCAGGCCGCAGTTCTCCACCACACTGGCGTTCAGGTACGTGCCGGTCAGCGTGTGTGAGCAGTTGCCGTTGTTCGTCTCCAGGTACTGGATACCGGACGGACACTCGATGTCCGGCAGTTGCATGTCGCGTACCGTTACTTTGAATTCGCATACTGCAGTCTGGCCGTAATCGTCGTTTGCCACATATTTAATGGTATGCATGCCAACCGGGAAGAAGGAACCGGTTGTTTTGCCATCCAGCGGCAATACCTGATAAATGTTCACCTGGAAAGGAGAACAATTGTCCGTTGCGGTTGGCGGTTGCCAGTTTACATTGGCGCCGCATTTGTCTACATCGTTGTTGACGATCATATCGGCCGGGCAGGTAAGGAAGACCGGCGGGGTTACGTCTTTTACAGTAAGTTTGAAAACTTCCTCATCCGGGCAGTAGCCTGCGCGGGTTGCGGTTACGGTAATATAATAGTCGCTTTCGACTGTAGTAGTCAGGAAAGAGGGTATCTCGGGATCGGCGCCGGAAGCAGAGCCATTGGCCAGGCCGGCACCTGCACCACCGGTCCAGGAATAGGTATAATTCTGGCCGAGCGGCAACGCGCTCAATTCAATCGGATCAACCTGCGAACCCGGGCATACCGTGATGTCGGGCAATGGGGTGATGGCGATCGAAGTGCTATTTGATATATTTATTGAAATGCTGTTCCAGCCGGAGCAGCCATTATCATCCGTTACTTCATAAGAAAGGTTAATGGTACCGGAGCCGGACGCGCTTACATGCGCATTTTGGGAAGAGGCGTTGGTCAGGTTGACACCCGAAGCACTGCCGCCGGTATGTACCCATTGGTGGGCAGTATAGTTACCCGAACCGCCGGCAGGATTGCCAAACAGGTCAACAACCGTACCCGAGCAAGCCGACATAGCGGAAGCCGTGGGGTTGGATGTTGGCTTGGGCCAGATTCTCAAGGGCACCGGGCCTGCAAGCCAGCAACCTGCGCTGCTTTCAATACGGGCATAAATCGTTTTGCTGGCTACATTGACAGCGTAGCTGCTTGCCTGCCCGTTGGAAAAGGCCGAGGAATTAGAAACGGCATCGGCCAAAGTCGAATAATACTTAACCGTCCAGGCGCCGCCATTATTAATAATAGGACTCACTTCGGTAATCAAGTTCCAGGTGGCCGCATACCCACCGGGTGAAGTGGAGCATTTCCACTGTTCACCTGCATGGGTATTGGGCGACGGGTTCGTATTAACCGTAACAAGTTTGTAGGTCGAACCACATCCCCCTGTTGCCGTACAACGCAGGGTAACCGTACCGGGGCGACCAAAATTCGTGGTCTCCATGGTGACGGTTGCTGTGTTTTGTCCGGAGAGGCTGTTTTGAACAACCAACAGAGATGCTACCCCCCCCGTGTTCTCCACGGTCCATGCATAACTACCGCCGCCGGAAAGCGAAGCGGTAAAGGAAATGGTATGAGGTCCTCCACGAAGATTCAACTCTTGGTCGGGGCATGCTTCCTTTGAAGAAGGATTGATGCTAAGCGTACAAGGAGGAAGGTTGTCGCCTTCAACGGGCGGGTTCCCGGCCCAAACTGAAGTGACTGTACAACAAAGACACAGCCAAAGGGCGGATCGAGAGATAATACTGCCGGGAAACAGGGAGTAAACTTTTCTCATGTGAAATTATATTAGGATGATAAAGACGCCGAAGCGAGTGAAATTCAATCAAATGATTATCTGTTATGACTGAAATTGTTGATTATTCAAAATTGATCACTTGCAAACTTCCTCAAAACAGAAAAGCCAGATTCTGACTACCACTTTGAGGTGTTATCAAAACTGACCACTAAATATTTTCCAAACGGGTTATGCAAAAGCACAACAGAACCGTTTTATATAGACTCTACGTGTTTGTCGACGGTATCCTGAAATTCAACAGGATCATTCCATTTCATACACGGCAATAAAGGTCACATCGAACAAGGCATACACAACCGGACACACGAGTAGACAGTGCCTGCTCGAATCGGAAAAGGGAAAAGTACTGTAGGAGAGAAGAGAATCAGACGCGGGAACTCGTCGTTATCAGTAGCCGGACGAAAGAACTGTCCGGACAAACTTCGCTCACGAGATTACTTCGATTAAAAGAAAACATATCAATCAGGAGGCAAATGTAGAAAAGGATTACTATTATCTCCAAGAACTGACATTAAAATTTTATTATGCTTTATGAAACGGTGGGGATTTACGAGGTTCAGGTTTTTCAGACTTTTGCACTCCCCAAAAAGAAGCCCCTCCCAATGTATTGTTTGGGAACTGCTCTTTCGGCATGGAAAATGCTACAAATATTATGCCGAAACGTCAAGTATTGGAAGTTAATTTCAAGACACACCTCCGTCATAAAGTCAAGTTGCACTGCTCCGCATGAACACAAAAACTGCACCACGCAAAGCCGGGCGAACAGCCCGAAAACCAGAACCCAACAACCTCTTTTCCGGGACGACCATGGCACCGGAGGTACTTTTAGGCCTGTATGAACAGCTCGTAAAACCTCGACTGATTGAGGAAAAGATGTTGAACCTGTTGCGGCAGGGGCGAATATCCAAATGGTTTTCGGGAATAGGACAGGAGGCGATTTCAGTAGGCGCGGCCTGTGCCCTGCTTCCTGATGAAGTCATCTTTACCATGCACCGCAATCTCGGCGTGTTCACCGCACGCAATATGCCGCTCGACCGGCTGTTTTGCCAGTGGCAGGGCAAACGGGCCGGCTACACCAAGGGGCGCGACAGATCGTTTCATTTCGGCGCCATGGAGCATCACATCGTCGGCATGATCTCGCACCTCGGCCCCCAACTCTCCCTCGCCGCAGGAGTGGCCATGGCACATAAACTGAAAAAGGAAGGCCGCGTATCGCTGGCCTTCACGGGTGAAGGCGCCACAAGCCAGGGGGAGTTTCACGAGGCCCTCAATGTCGCCTCGGTATGGAAACTACCTGTTATTTTCCTGATCGAAAACAATGGCTACGGCCTGAGCACCCGCCCCTCGGAACAGTACGCCTGCGAGAGCCTCATTGACCGGGCTAAAGGGTACGGTATGCGCGGACTAAGTATCGATGGCAACAATATCCTGGAGGTGTATGATACAATAAAAGGGCTGGCCGAGGAAATGCGTCAAAATCCCGAGCCGGTACTGCTCGAATGCCGGACGTTCCGGATGCGCGGACACGAAGAGGCCAGCGGTACAAAATACGTCCCGAAAGAGCTCATGGAAGCCTGGGCCCAAAAAGATCCCCTGGACAACTTTGAACGCTGGCTGCTCGAAGCAGGCATCCTGAGTGAAGCACACCGGCAATCGGTTCGCGAGCAATACAAAAAAGATATCCTCAGCGCCGTTGAGGTAATGTTTGCCGAGCCCGAACCGGCGCCTGATACGGAAGAAGAACTGCGCGATGTGTACGCGCCGCACGATGGACGCGCCGTCGAAGCGACGGGCTTATCCAGGGACCTGCGTTTTATTGACGCCATCTCCGACGGGTTGCGCGAAGCCATGAAACGCCATCCCAACCTGATCCTCATGGGACAGGACATCGCCGACTATGGCGGGGTGTTCAAGATCACACAGGGTTTTACCGACGAATTCGGGAAAGAACGTGTGCGGAACACGCCGCTTTGCGAAAGTGCCATCGTCGGCATCGGGCTCGGATTGAGCATGGGCGGCTTCAAAAGCATGGTGGAAATGCAGTTTGCCGACTTCGTCACCTGCGGCTTCAACCAGATCGTGAACAACCTGGCCAAACTGCACTGGCGCTGGGGCGAAAAAGCCGATGTCGTGGTGCGCATGCCCACCGGCGGCGGCACCGGCGCCGGGCCATTCCATTCGCAAAGCAACGAGGCATGGTTCACCCACGTCCCAGGGCTGAAGGTTGTATACCCTTCAACCCCTTACGACGCCAAAGGTCTGCTGCTCGCATCTTTTGACGACCCCAATCCCGTGATGTTTTTCGAACACAAGGGGCTGTACCGCAGCGAAAGCGGCCCGGTGCCGGAAGGGTATTACACCGTGGAGATCGGCAAGGCAAGGCAGGTGCGCACCGGAAGCGAGGTGAGCATCATTACGTATGGCCTCGGCGTCAGATGGGCTCAAAAAGTGACGGAAGAAATGGAACTTGACGCCGATATCGTCGATCTGCGTTCGCTCGTGCCGCTCGATTACGAAGCGATAACCGCATCGGTAAAACGCACCGGCCGGGTACTGATCCTGCACGAAGACACGCTTTTCGGCGGAATAGGCGGCGAAATCGCCGCCTGGATATCTGAAAGCCTGTTCGAAAGCCTGGACGCACCGGTGCTGCGCGCTGCAAGCCTTGATACGCCGGTGCCGTTAGCCATCCCGCTGGAGCAGCATTTCTTCCCCTGGAGCGCATGAAAGAACAACTGGTGCGACTGGTGCGGTATTGAGCGTTTTTTTCGCCGTGCTTAAGAAAGGGTATCGAGAAAACTGTCGGCATCAGAATTTGAAGATTCTTACCTGCGGTACCACCTCTTCAGCACCTGCTCCCCCTTTTTTCCCTGGGGCGTATAGTCGCGTTCCGGGTATCCTTCGTGGCCGCGCATATTTGGAAACCATTTCCAGAGAAACCCTCCTGCCCACCAGGTTTCCTGCTGAAAAACGGAAAACAGGGCCTCCAGACAATTGGCCTGCGCCTGCTCGTTGATGTTGCGCTTCCCGATACCGCGTTCCAATTCCCAGTTGCGCCAGCCGCAGCTGTCGACACTCAGGTATCCGAACTCTGTGAACAATACCTGCCTGTCTTGCCGGCGACTGAAATCGCGCAGGCGTTCCCGAATGGGCTGCCAGGCGCTTTTCAGGCGCTCCACATCGGGCGTGGTCTCGTTTACCAGGGGAAAATAGCCGCCCAGGCCAATGTAATCCAGTTCGCTCCAGAACGGCACCTTGTCCCAGTCGTCCCAATTCGACGAATAGGTCAGTTTGCCTTTGTACACCTGTTTGACCTTTGCGATCAGGCCGGTCCAGAACTGCGGCCGTTTTTCAATAGCAGTACGGAACTCCGTGCCAATACAAAACATATCCGTCCTGGCAGAATCGGCCAGGGCGGCAAAAAACAGGATATAATGCTCATACCCGGCTTCCCACGAAGCCCATTCCTCGTCGGTAGCAAAATCCAGGGCGCCCGTCCAGCCACGGGGTATCCAGACTTGCGGTTTGAGCATGACCTTTAGTCCGGCCTCATGTGCCAGGCGTATCGTTTCGCGGGCGCCGGAGGGGCTTTCGCCCCACCATTGACCGCCGTGCTCGCTGAAACGCACGGTGGATGTGCCCGGACGGGTAAAGGCATAGGGGACTACCGCGATCCAGTTGGCGCCGACCTCATTGACGGCGGGCATCGGATTTTGTGGAAAGGGTTCGGGAGGTGCGACAAAGGTCAGGCCGTGCATCTTGTCGACCGTTCTGGCAACAACAGGAGCCAGGGAAAGAGCCTGCCGGGCAACGGGTTGGTCCATGCAGTGTACAAACAGGCAAAGGAAAGTCAGGCAGGCAAAACACAAGTGTTTCATAAATTTCAAGCCCGCCGGGCAGGTGAACCGGCGGGCTTGAAAAGTACAACTTTTGTGCAAAAGGATGCACTCAATGAATTCAGAGCACTACCTCCGCTGCAATTTTTGCCGCCAGGTCGCTCATTTCGTCTGCCGACATAGACACCTTCGCACTGCCGCTGAACGTCACGTCGGCCATACTGTTGAACGGGAGCAGGTGAACGTGGGTATGGCGCACTTCATCGCCGATAACGACTACACACACCCGCTTGCAGGGCACAACTTTCTTCACGGCCCCGGCTACTTTTTTGGAAAACATCCACAGTCCCGCATACAAGTCGTCGTCTACATCAAAAATATAGTCAATTTCCTGCTTGGTGATACACAGGGTGTGGCCTTTGGCCTGAGGACGAACATCCAGAAACGCCAGATAATCAGCCGTTTCCGCTATCTTGTAACAGGGGATTTCGCCGTTAACGATTCGTGTGAATATGCTTGCCATAAAGTAAGATTGAAGTCTGGCGTTTGGAGCATGGTATCGCTCCAAACCTCAAACGATTGTCATCCAATGGAGATGTCGACAACTTCAAACTCCATGGGACCGGCGGGGGTCTGGATTTTGGCGAGTTCGCCCTTCACCTTTCCAAGGAGTCCTTGTCCGATAGGAGACGTTACGGATATACGCATTTCCCTGGCATCGGCTTCTGTTTCCGATACCAGTTTATAGGTCATCTGCTTCCCCGTCTTGAGGTTTTTAATGGTCACATTGGACAGAATGGCCACCTTGGAGTCATCCAGCAGGCTTTCATCTATTACCCGGGCGTTGGACAACACCGTTTCCAGTTCGGAAATCTTCATTTCGAGCATACCCTGGGCGTCTTTGGCGGCGTCATATTCGGCATTTTCCGAAAGGTCCCCCTGGGCGCGTGCCTCGGAGATAGCATGGGCGGCCTCCCTTCTACCGGTTGTTTTCAGCTCTTCTAATTCGGCCTTAAGTTTGTCATAACCACCTTGCGTCAAATACGTGTAGTTAGCCATATGAAATAGTATTATAAGGAATCGCGGATACGACGTTGGTGCGTCGAAAACACACATTACCTCTGATGATGAGATAAAAAACGCCCCGTTGGGGCGATTCTTGGCAGAAAAACAGGAACGTTCCTACCGGGCAGATAGAAACGTTCCTGTGTTTGAAAAAGTTGCCACAAAGTTAGGGCGTCTTATCGAAAGTGGGAAATTTAATATCCCTTTTTCTAACGAAACCCTATACGATCACAGATCCAGGCGCAGGCCAATATTGTGGATACCCTGGAATATCTCGGTAGTTCTGTAGGCATAATCGAGTGAAATACGGGTGTCAGAGCCTTTTTTCACCGGCAGGGAGACACTCAGGCCACCACTAAAGCCATTGTCAAGTGTTGCTTCGGTGCTGCCTGGCGCCGCGTCAAATTCGTATTTGTACCCGGCGCGAAGGGCAAAATTCTGTCCCATGCCAAATTCAAGTCCGCCACCAATCTGGTCGCGGGAGAAGGCATTGGACGTGAAGTTCAGCATAAAGGTCAGTTTGCTGATGTTGCCCAGAAACCAGTCGTTCGACAAGCCGATATTCAACTGGGAAGGCAGTTCGTAGGCCGACGAACGCTCGTAGTAGGTATTGTTGTAATCAAAGGTTGGTCCCGGATTGGGCAACGGTTTGGAAAGACCTTCTCCCTGGAAACGCATCTTGGTGCCTACGTTGCGAAGAGATATACCAAACTTGAATTTGTCTTTATCCCCCGTCACGTATTGTACGCCTGCATCCAGGGCCATAGCGCTGGCACGGGCATTGGAAACGCCTTCGTTGACGAATTTGAACGTGATACCCACCGAAACCTTGTTGGCAAACAGGTGTGCATAGGAGATGCCCATATTGAAGAACGACGGGCTGAATGTAGCGCCCGAGCCTTCCGGCACGTCTTCCGTTGTATAGTCAAAGTCGCCCAGATCGAAGGCCACAAGGCTGATACCGAACGTTCCGCCTTTACCGATGCGCTGGCCGAAACCAAATGCATTCAGGTTAACTTCCGAACCCACGAGGTAGCGGGCATGGCTGAGTTGAATTTGAGTTTTGGTGATACGGGAGAGTCCGGCAACATTGAGGAACATTGCCTCAACACCTGTAATATTAGCCGTTCCCATCGTATGCAGACCGGCACTGCGCGCCCAGGGGTTGACGAGCAGTTGGTTGGCGCCTGCCTCCCCCTGACGGTCAGGGTTGCCGGCAAACACCGAACCCGCCAGAAACAGGGCAAGCCAGGGAAGCAAATAAATGTATTTATGATTCATATTGCTTGATTGTTGAAAGTTTGAACATTATGCAATGGGTTAAGGCAGGGTTGAATTCATTGAATGCGTGAACAGAAAAACTGTAAACCCCTTCAACGAATTCAGCCCTGCCGCCCAAATCAAAGTCCTGATGGGTCGAACTGTCGTCCTATGCCAAACCACTTGACTGTTCGCTCGCCCATACCCGGCGCCTGTATCTGGATCAGATAAACCCCGCTCGCCACAGGAATACCCTTACTGTTTTTCAAATCCCACTCGAGGTCGGGTACGATTTGTTGGTAAGGCGCATACACTTCGTTGCGTTGGTATTGCCGGATGAATTTGCCATCAAGTGAATAGATGGTCACCGTACATACCGCCGGAAGGTTTGTGATCTTGATCGTATTGGTAAACTGCGAAGTTTCGTATTGCGAGAACCCATAATAGGGGTTCGGCACAACCTTTACAGAATCCAGCGCATTGTCGATCTGAATACCCGAGAGCGCCGTCGGCTGGCGGTCGCCGATCTTGATCAGGTATTTCGGATGACCCGTGGGCTGACCACCGTTGTCGTCCTGGAACCAGGTCTGGTACCTGTTGTCCACACGAAGTTTAACCCGTACATCGTTCGGGATAAGCCCGTCTTCGATGGAGGTCATTTGATACCCCGGCGCAACCTGCAGCATACCTGCCCATGCAATATTCCGCACCTGGCTAATCTTGGCAACCGGCGGGTTGCCGTTGAATTCGGGTGTAAAGCGCCGGCGGATTATTTCGCAGGAATCATAAGGGGTGTACATCACGTAAACCCAATGCTGGCCGCCAAGTACAGCGTTGTAGTAGTCGTTCGGCAAACCTCCGGTATTCTGGCGGAAAGTCTGCTCCGTCGGGTTCCAAATCATGTCGCGACCGGTATATCGCGGATCGAGATCAGAACTGTAACAGGAGTTTTCGCCAAAGAAGATATTGAGGCGTTGGCCTGTTTCAACATCGATTGCATATCCAGGGAACCAGCCCATGCCGTACACTGGTTGTCCGACCTGTGCAGACGGGATACCTGTGCCGGAGGGGTTCACTGCACCGTCGGGCTTTCCGTCTTTACCCACGGAAGGCTGGTAACGCACATCGAACATCACCCGGGCCTTATTGGCCGGGCTTTCCGTTTTCAGCGTCGCATCCTTCGGATATCCGGCAAACGTGTAGTATACCGATGCCGATTCCACTACGATACAGCGGCTCCACTTGCTCTTGTCTTTGGTCAGTACGATATCAACGTTCGGCAGTTTGGCCAGGAACGCCTGGCGGTTGGCCGGCTGTCCCATAGCGCTACCGCTCAACTGGCCTTCTGTGGCGCCGCCTCTTTCCGTCCATGCCGGTGTTGCAAATCGCGTGGCCGGGTCGGTACGCCAGTCGCACAGGGCATAGGGTGCAAACCAGCCGTTGCCTATGGTACTGAAGCTTTGCTTCGGATCAAGGGCTTCGTCTACTTCCAGTTTCCGCGTCTTGATGAAGTGGAAAAACGGCCCGAAAAGTTCGGGGTCGCGGTCCGGATAACCCGTCAGCCATTGTTTGTCGGGGTCTGCGAATTCAATCTCGCCACCTATGACGCCGTTGCGGTCATCGGCACGATCGCCGGGTTCGCCGGTCTGCGCCATGGTAATCGAGAAGCCGTAGTCCAGCAGGAGCTGTTCGTTGACGTCGGCAATTGTTTTTTCAGACACAATCACTTCGCCGTCCGGGAGTTTTCTGAGTTCCCAACGCGCATCTGTATCGATAACCTTGTCCGAATTATTGCTGTCTACAAGACGCAGTTCGTATTCGCCGTCTTTAACTTCGAAAGGATTGAAGATCGAGACATTGACAGGACCACGGCCTTCTTTGTAGGTCAGAATGGTATCGGTCAGGCCGCCGGCAAACAGCCGTTCGCGGGTATCTTCGTCCAGATCGAGGAAATTGCCACCGGCGCCGGCGCCTTCCAGGCGGGTGATAACGACACCCTCGCCATAGGCGGAATTAAGCACCTGATCCACTATCGGACGCGGAATAACGGTCACGATAGACACCTGGTTGCCATCGGAACCGCGGCGACCGGGGAGATAAGGGTTCTGCTGACCGGGAGCAGGCGATTGCAGCGGGTTGAAGGTTCCCCAGTCGTTATAGGCATAGGCAATTACAGCGTAATAGTACTTCTTGTGGTTGATCAAGCGCTTGTCGTTACCCAGCGCGAATTTATCATCCGTGATGCTGAACGAGTGCCGAATACCTTTATCCTCGCCTTGCACCCTGATTTCCGGGTAGTAGATCTTCTTGCCGGTATTCGGGTCGAGGGTCTCTATCCAGTTGTAAACGCTGGTAATTCCGTTTTTCAGGTCGACCTGGTACACCAGTCGACTGTTGTCCGGATTCGACTCAAATTCTGCATTCGAAACGTTCGGACTGAGCAGTTGATAGATTTTGTAGCCTTCAAACTTGTAATACGTGCTCTCAATTTCCTCCGGCGTTGCATTGAACGGATCGAAGTCAAACTTCAGCGAATCAGGCGCCAGGAAGTCCTGCTGGCGATACTGTTCTCTAATGTTGTTGGAAGGCGCTACGTTGGTCAGTACAGCGATCAGTTGCTGGTCCATTTCAACCCAGTCTACTTTCGGCGCATCAGGACCATCGAGCAGCTCGAAGCAGTTGTCGAACAAACCCTGCGCGAGCTTATCGGCGCGGAACAGGTTTTCCAGATCGGGGCACGGATACGTAATGTCCGGTACCCACGGAACACCGATGATCAGTTCGTTCACGGCGCCCGTTTTCAGCGAGAACGGACCGGACGCCTGGAGCGTACGGCGGTCGCTGAAGGGAAGGCCTGCTGTACACATGGACCATCCGGTAGGATCATTGGGCGCATCAGACAAGGCATATTTTACCGGATTGCCGCCGCTCTGGTAGCCGCTGCCGCCAAATTGTAAAGGCGAACCGTCTTTCCAGGTACCGGTCAGGTAGTTGTAAAACTCTGCGGGCAGGTCGGGGTCTGTCGTTCCCGGGAGTGGATTACCCACGCTCGGGTTGTTGTAATATACGAACGACGACATGCCGATCTCTTTGCCAAAAGTATCCAGCGGGCCGCGGAAATAGTCGACACCCAGGATGGGTACCTTATCGCAGTAAGTGGTCACGCCCAGGTCGCAGTTGCAGCCCGGCTGGCCATCGGTAGCATCCTGATTGTATACGTACATCAGGTCTTTGTCGTATCGCATCCGATATAGTCATCGGTGTAGCAACCCAGATCGGGGTCGACCCACATGGCAAAGAACGTAGAGTCAATGCGGTCCGGAGCGCGGTTGATCAGTTTGTAACGCTGGAAGGTCATGTCGTTCAGTTCATCGGTCGTGACATAACCGAATGACTGCACCTGTACTTCCATCTGGATCGGCCGGCCCAAGGTACGCGCATGCTCGGCGCCGCCGCCCTGATCGTTGTAAATCCAAAAGACCATCTCGTCGGGATAACGGTCGAGTTGGCACCCGCGAATCTCGATAGAGGGGTAATCGCCTTTGAGCGGATCGTACAGGCCGTCGAGGTCTTTGTCAAAAAAGCCTGCAAGACCTTGCTGGGTAGTTGGGAGGTCGAAGCCCCAGACTTCCACAAAATTCTGGTTGCCGGTAGCCGGCCAGCCTTTCACCCCGCGGGGAATGTCTTCCTTGCCCAGTTTGCCTTCAGCCAGGTTGGCGAGGTGCCTGCGAATCTCATTGCCGGTCACTTTGAAGTGCTTGTTCCAGTTGGCGCAAATAGAAGCCTCTGTAATACCCTCATCCGAAAGCGGACCGGGCCAGAAGTCATTGTCTCCGCCAGGGCGGTAGTCCTGGCATGCCAGTTTGAGGTTGCCGGCGCCGTCAAGACCGCCGAGCCAAACCGAGCCGGCGAAAATAGACGACACTTCGGCCTGACCGGACGACACGTCTACCTTGGGGACGATGTAACGACCGTCGTCGAAGTTCCACCAGCAGTCGCCGCCGCCCAGCAATCGGGCGCGAACGTTGTTAATATCCTGATCGATTGCGCTGGTAGACGCCGCGCAAACCGCGCGGTAATTTACTTTATTGGAAGCTTTGCCCGGTCGCCGCACGCCATCCGGGACGTGGGCCAGAAGCCCTTCCCAGGCGATGCAGGCCAAAATGACCGTCATCCAAAGTCTGAAAGTACGCATGGTATAAATATTTAACATTGATTTATCAAAAAGTCCGGTTTAGAATCCTATTGCTGCGCCGATGTAAATACGGCGTGGCAGTGTGAAGTTATTGGGATTGCGCACAACCCATGAATACGAATCCAGGTAAGCCTGGGTGTTGCGGCCCGTATCGCCGATGCCTTCCACGATCGTCTGGCCTTCGGCAGTAGCGAGGTAGCCGTCGTCGGTCGGCGATCCCGTTGCGGAGTAAACACCGAGGACGTTTTTCCGGTTGAGCACATTGGAAACACGCAGGTAGATATTCAGGTTGAGCGGATTCCGGCCGGCCGGCGCCAGATTGAACGATTTGTCGATACGAAGGTCGATATTGAAGCGCCAGGGCAGGCGGTTGCCGTTGATGGCGCCCACGGTACCTTCTCCACCGAAGCGAACCGGGCGGATTTTGGCGGTGTAAGGCCTGCCGGAAACACCATAGGTCTGGATATTGATCCCGAAATTGGAAAGGATATCCTTACCGGCGATACGGGGGCCGTTGTAGCGTTTCCCTTCATCGAAACGGTAATCGAGAATGGCATTGATGTTATGGCGTTCGTCAAAGTCGAGCGGGAACAACGCGCGGATGTTGCCGCGTGACGTGAGCCCCCGCTGGGAGGTTGCGTTCGAGCCCGTACCGTCGGCAAACTGAAGCGTATAGGCCAGGCGCAATTCCGCATTCTGGATACGGCGCAGGTCGTATTGAACTGTAAAACCTTTTACCGTACCGTAGTCGATGTTGCCCACCGTGGTATAGTTGCCGATTACCGGCACGTACAGAATCGTACGGCTCTGGATCATATCGCGCATTTCGCGGTAGTAGGCCGAGAACTTAAGTGCGGAGTTCTGGTTAAGGCGCTGCTGGAAACCAACTTCATAGTCGACCACGCGCTCCGGCTTGAGGCTGGCGTTGTTCGACGTGGTGCGGTTGGGCACATAGAAATACAGGTAATCAAGCGGCGTAACCTGCCAGTTGCTCGGCGGGCGCTGTACGAGAATGTCGTAGTGTGCAAAGAAGTTGGCGTCTTCCGAGATCGGGAAGGAGAAAGCCAGACGAGGCAGCCAGTTGACCTGCGGCGTATAGTCTTCAAACGAGGTTTCCGGATCATAGCGCGTATCAAAGATATCGTCGCCGCCAATGGTGTCGTTCAGATAAGGCGTGATAACGCCACCGCCGAAGATCAGGTTGCCGTCGTTGGCCTGACGGCCATCGCCGAAGTACCACGTATCGCCGTTGCGGAAGGCTTTGGGCGTCGGGTCGTTCTGGTCTACTACATACACCTTGAAGTCGTCGCCAATGCCTTCCGGGCGGGGAGGCGCAGACACATCGTTGTAATATTTTTTGGCAGAAGCAATCTCGTACAGGGAGTAGGGGTCTTTCAACACCTTGGTATTCAGGTCAAAGCGTTCAACGCGCAGACCAAGGCTGAAGATCATCTTGTTGAAAGTGAACTTGTCCTTGATAAAAGCGGCCTGGTAGAGCGGGTTCAGCGGCGCTACCGGGAAATCGCGTACACCGTCGGCGTCACGGCTGGTAAAGAAGTCGTTGAATGTAACGTTGCCGGTGAGTTTTTTACCGTCATAGGTGTAGCCGGTATAATCCACGAATCCCTGATCATTGAGTTCGCGTGCCGAGAACATACTCAGGCTCAGCTGGTCCGGGCGAAGCTCGTCCGAATTGATGTACTGGGTGAGCGGAATACCCAGCGATTCCCTGACCTTACGGTAGAACTTATCGTCGCCCAGTTCATCCTGAGAGAGTAAGGCATAGGCATATCGATCGATCGAATCGCCAATGATCGGCGAAAAAACTGCATCCCAGAACTTGCCAATAACGACGGTAGAGTCGAGGCCGTTAAACTGCTGGTTGACCGACTGGTTGGCCAGGGTCCACAGACCAATCGGCGACACACCCCAGTTGCGATCCGTGCGTTGTTCGTTGAGCAGGCCGAACTGGATGCTGTGCGTACCGGAGCGCCCCAGACGGAGGTCGAAGCCGGCGGTTGCGGTAAGAGTCATGATGTCGTTCTCGCTTTTCGAGTAATTGTTGTACACCAGACCTGTATTGGTATGCATGCCGCTCCAGATATCGTCGTAAACTGCCGATACGCGGCCGTTCTGTGCGAGATAGGAGTTGAATGCCGCGCCGGGATTGTTGAGGTCCTGGAGGGCGAACTCGTTGTAGGCGTTCAATTGTGTGTTCGGGACAACCGTTTGTCCGGAGGCATCCACATAGCCCGGGTCGAAGCCGGCGAACTGGATCAGGTTGCCCTGGTGGACAATCATACCGCTGTCGTTCGGGCCGGCTACCGGCAATTCGTTGAACTTGAACCGGCCGATATAGCCATAATCGAACAGGCGGTCTTCATGGCGCGGGTCGTAGGTACTGCCTGTGCCGCGCTCGAAACCGAACTGCAACTGGTAGTTGGCATTGGAGATCGTCACGCGACTTGCATCGCCCGTGCCGGAATCACTGCTGCCAAGCCGGTGGCGCAAGCGGGCGATACCACGGTAGCGGCGTCCGTAGGTGGTGGGGTTGTTGTCGGAGTTGAGCAGGCGCCAGTTACCGCTTCCGGTAGCGGCCTGATTGGGCCGCGTCGGGGTAAACTGGTCCTGAATATCTTTAAATGTACCGGTAACGCTAAAATCGACATTATCGGTCAGGCGGAAATCCAGTTTGCCTGTCAGGTCAATATCACGGCGGTTCTCATTCGGCCGGTAGTCCATGGTATTGACGCTGTCCTGGGTGAGCTGTTCGGCAGCGGAAACGATGTTGCCGTTGCTGATGATCAGCGGATGCTCCTGGATGCGTTGTATCACCTCCGGTTTTGCCTGGTAAACGGGCAGAGCCGGCGGATCGTCATCTTTTTGCGACCAGTACTGTCCGGAAAGACGGAAGCCTACAACCGTACGGGTGGAGCCGTCGTCCGATTTCTTTTTCCAGAGCGGGCCGCTCAGGTTGCCCGTGGCCAGCAGCCAGCCGTAAGGGTCGAGGCCATGCGAGTTTTCCACTTCAAGACCGCCGTGATAATCGCCGGCCGGGCCTTTGGTGATCAGCGAGATAACCCCGCCGGTCACGTCGCCGTATTCGGCGCCCAGACCACCCGTGATAACCTGCAACTGCTCGATGTCCTGCACCGGCGGCAGGGAGCCGCTGACACGGATACCGTCGATGTAATAGTTCGTGGCGTTGGAGCGCGAACCCTTGATGTTTACCGCACCGCCGTCGATCGAGGTAGTACCTGCCGTGGTGGCCACGATGGCGTTTACGCTACGCGTAGGCAGGTTTTTGATCTGGTCAGATGTAAGTGTTTGCCCACCGGAGGTCTTATCCTGTTCGATGAGCGGCACTTTGAAGGCCGTCACGTCCACGCCGCCTAACAGCAAACCGCTGGTCATGGTAGCGTCGAGGAAAGTGATCTGATTGGTGAGCACCTTCACACCGGTGATGCGTTGCATGGTGTAGCCCGTGTAGGAGACCTCCACGTCGTAAGTGCCGGGATCCAAAGGCGACACCCGGTAATTGCCCTCGTAATCGGTGATGGTGCCGCGTACAAAGTCGGCGCCTCTCATCACCTTGACGGTTGCTCCTATGAGCAATTCGCCGGTTTCATCCGATACCTTGCCCTGCAACACCGTTTGGGCAAGTACGGCTCCGGCACTCAAGAGCATCGCAAATGTTAAAAGTAAAGAACGTACCATAGAACAGAGGTTGAAAAGTTGTGTATTGGAGCAAGACAAGGGGCCTTAAAATACCTCGCCCGAATCGTTGCCTCGCCCGAATGCTCTGAAATTCCGATTATTTTATTGGTTAACGACTATTTTGAAAATGGCTGCAATGATAGTAAATCAGACAGGCTGAAGGGTAAAGAAAGCAAAAGAATGTTCGCATTTTGACAAATCACAGCTTTAATACCGCTTTGATCTTCTCCAACAATACTTCTGCCAGGCGTATTTTCGACTCCTTCGTCCACCCCGCAACATGGGGTGAAAGTACCGCATTTTCCATCCGGTTCAGCCGCCCGTACAGTTCCTGCTCGGCGGCGGAATATGTATCGGTTTTTTCGTTTTCAAATACATCCAGGCAGGCGCCGCCAATTCGTCCGTTTTCAAGCGCCGTTACCACATCTGCTGTCTTTACACATCCGCCGCGCGCTGTATTGATGAGCACAAACCCGTTTTTACACCTGCCGATAAATGCCTCATCCACCAGGTGTCTGGTTTCTGGTGTCAGCGGCAGATGCAGGCTGATCACATCACTTTGGGCCTGGATGGCATTCAGGCCCGTTTCCTGTACCCAGGGCATTTCAGCGGCATAGCCGGCCGGCTTGTACTTATCATAAGCCAGCACCGTCATTTCCATTCCGGCCAGTTTGCGGGCAAACTGGCTGCCCGTATGCCCAAACCCCACGAGACCGATGGTTTTACCGCTCAATTCCCAGCCCCGGTTTTTTTCGCGGCGCCAGGTATTCTGGCGCAACTCGCGGTCGGCACGCAACAGGTTGTTCGACAAGGCCAGCAACATCCCGAGCGCGTGTTCTGCTACGGCGTTCCTGTTCCCTTCCGGACTGCTGACCACAGCGACGCCGTGTTCGGCAGCACAGGCCCGGTCCACAATTTCCATTCCCGAGCCCAGCCGGGCCACAAAACGCAGGCGTTTTGCTGCACCGAGCATGTCCCGGTCTACCAGAATCTTGCTGTTGATGATCAGTCCGTCGTAATCCGGAATCACCCGGCGGGTTTCTTCCAGCGTAATATCCGGCAGAAAATCACAGACATAACCAAGTTCCGTCAATCCATCTGTCAATACCGGATGACAATCATCCGTGATCAGCACTCTTTTCATGCTAAATGTCTGTCGAAATTAATGACCTTTTATATTATGGCATTTGCCGAATGTGTGAATGGCTACCGGTACAGGGTGAACAAGCCGGATGAATTCGTGAAAGAAATGCCCTAAAGTTGGCGGTTCGGTTTGCTTGGCGGAAATTTGCGGGCTGCCGCCCTTGTGTCCCGGCGGCAAAGATATTTAGACCAATTTATGAAATACATCTTTTTTACTTTTCTCGCGGCGATGGCCTGCCCGGCCTGCCAGTCTTCAAAACCGGAGCCAAAACGCACCCTCGAATGTTACGTTCGCTTCCTCGAAACGGAAGGCGCCATTCATGCAGAAGCCACCCTCCGGGAGGGCGACACGCTGCAACAGCCCGTAGAAGTGCCCGGCGGCTTTTTCTACCAGGGCAAGGCCATGAAATTAAGGAGCCTGCCCTCGATTACCTACCTGAACGACCACAGCGGCGGCTTCGATCTCAAGCACCGGTTCGACTGGAAAGATGCAAAAAGTCAGGCGCATACTTTCGAAATGGAGATGTCGCCCATTTCGGAATTCGGCTTTGGCGCGTCGGCCATTTCGCGCAGCAAGCCACAGACTTTCAGATGGAAGGGCGCTCCGCTCGACAAGGGAGAGGCCCTGGTTTTTATGTGGGAAAACAATGCCCTGGGAAAAACGGTGCCGATGAACGTCATCAATTCAGCACAATCCCAGGTCGAATTTCCGGCGGCCAAACTGGCCGAACTCGCCCCCGGCCAATGGACGCTCTACCTCGTCCGTAAAAAACTGACCAAGGCAAATGCCGGCGGCGTAGCGGCATCAGGAATCATCGAATACTATACGAAGACAGACTCGATAGAAGTCGGTGAGTAGTGCGTCATACGGTAAGGCGGACTTTGAGTAGCGCGGAGAGGCGTTCAAATGCCGCTTTCCAGCCGTCGTTGAGGAAAACCCACTGGCCTTTCCGGTATCCCTTTGTCAGAAGATAAAAGACGTTCTGGCTTTTCCAGACAACCGGTTTGAGGTCCATCGTCTGCACAATTTCCAGGACATCGTTGAGCCATTCCACCCGCAGCGCCGACGATTCATCAAGGTCGATCAACTCGATTTCGCGGTACAGACGTTCGCCCACTGCGTGGCGCACCGCCTCTTCGTCGGTCAGTTGCACATCCCAGCGTTTGAGATCGCCGGCAATACGGCGGAGTGTGCGGATGTCTTTTGTATCGCCGTTTTTGAAATAGTTGAGCAGCTCGGTGTTGAGCGCATAAGCCGCGATATTCCGCCAGGCATACGGCAGGGGCAGCCCCGCTTCTTCCAGACCATTCATCAACTGGTAGTTTTCGTTGAACACCGACCGGAATGCCGATTCCGCAGAGGCAAGTCCGGCGTCGGTAATCTCGCGGATGATCTTGATCTTTTCATCGGCAAAGAGGCTGGCCAGGGTGAATTTTTCCGGTCCGAAATACTCCTGCAATATACCGATTACTTCGCCGAGATTGGCCACATTGAAGGCTTTGGAGGTTCGATCCCACATAGAGTCGAACCTGGTCCTGTTCATGGTGGCGCTGATATTGCCGATAATATGTTGCTGCCCCAGGTAAAGCACTGCGAAGCACAGGGTTTTTTCCGCATGGCTCAGGCGCGAACGTATGACCAGCCGACCCGCTGCAAACTGTGATTTACCGGCGTTTATTTTTTCAAAAAACTCTACGGAAGCCTTGTAGTTGAACAGGTTGAGGCCTTCCGGATCGTCTTCAAACAGGGAGGCAACGGCAAAGTGCATGGCCACGCGTTCGAGGGTTACCCTGGTGGGCACGACGTTATGCAAAAAACTGGCCGCACCGTTGGGCAACACGTTGCTCGGCGCTTCCGCCAGCCGTCGGACGAATTCCTGACGCAGGTCGACACCGGCCACGTCGTGGGCATAATCCATGGCGCGCAGGGCGTACTGGAGTATCTGGTTGGTTTCAAGCCCTGATATTTCGTCGAAAAACCACCCGCAACTGGTATACATCAGCACGGCATGCCGCTGTATTTCGAGCAGGCGCAGCACCATCACTTCTTCCAGGTGGCTGAGTTCGCGCCGGGTGTGTTTGGCCAGAAACTTAGCCACATTGTCCTCACTTCGGTTGAGGATCACTTCAATATAGTCGTTGCGGGCCGTCCAGGGGTCGCGCAGGAAGCGTGCCGCCTCGTGTTCGAACACGGGCGCCAGCTGGTCGCGCAGCCAGTCGAGGGTATCGCGCAGGGGTTTGCGCCAGCGCTGGTGCCAGCCCTGGTTGCCGCCGGTATTGCAGCCGCAATCGGCGCGCCAGCGTTCGATGCCGTGTACGCAGCTCCAGGAGGAGTTTTCATGGATTTGCACCTCCCACTTCGGCGGAAAGAGTTCCAGAAACTGGCCGTAGTTGGTCAGCGTGGCCAGCCCTTCGTCTTCAATGTGGTTGAGGCAGTTGGCCAGCGCCATTTCGCCGAATCGGTGGTGGTGACCGTAACTTTCGCCATCGGTAGCAATATGTGCCAGTTGGGGCGTATCGTCGTTGTCGAAAAGACTGGTCATTCTTTTTGAGAAATTGGTGCCGCTGTTGAGCAGCCCGTTGAACGCGACCTCCTGCGCGATGCCGCCGTGGTAGAAAAACAGGGCAATGCGGCGGCCGCTGGGCAATTGGCACCAGTACGGGTGGCGGGTATCTATGCTCCCGGCATTCACATCGGTCCAGTCCGCCTGCGGTCCGGCGGGATCGCTCCTGACCAGCCGGATCGCCTTCGCCTGCCGCGGCGCGAGTATGGTAAATTGTATACCATGCGAGGCGAGCACCTCCAGGGTCTCGGTGTTTACAGCCGTTTCAGCCAGCCAGATACCCTCGGGATAGCGCCCGAAACGGTGCTCAAAATCGCGGATGCCCCACCAAACCTGCGTCACCTTGTCGCGATAGTTGCATAAAGGCAGGATGAGATGGCTGTGTACCTGCGCCAAAGCGGAGCCGTGCCCGCCGTAACGTTCTATGCTGCGCTTGTCGGCTTTCTGGAGCAGATCGTACGCTTCGGGATCATTCTGCTCCAGCCAGGTCAGCAGCGTGGGGCCGAAATTCCAGGATATGCGGTTATAATTGTTCCTGATCTTGGTGATCCAGCCCTGGTCGTCGAGAATACGCGCCGCTGCGTTGGGTGCGTAACACTCGAAGTTGATGCGGGCATTCCAGTCGTGCCAGGGGCGCGCCGACTCCTGTTGTTCTACTGTTTCAAGCCATGCATTTTCCCGGGGTGGCTGGTAAAAATGGCCGTGGATACAAACGTACTTTTTTGAACGGGACATGGGTGCGAAGGTATGTGTTTTGGAAAGTCCCCGCTGTATCTCCTTTTACGGAATAGATGAATTTCACAATTCAGAATTGATAATCAACATCTTACAAAAAAAAGCGTGGAGGTTCTTCCAATTATTCTTTTTTTGTCTTAGCCGGGACTTTTTACCGCCAAATAGTCGGCTGCCGGCCGGAAGCAAACAATAACACCGTTTTTTTGTATTTTGTTAGAAACCATTTAAACAGGACGGGCACATGCATACGTTGTCAAACAAAATCAATATTTCCGGTTTGTTCATATTGCTGTCGCTCAGCGCCTGCATGAACGATACGCCCGGCGATGACGCCAAAGACCAGCGCACGGAGCTCGTACGCGCCATTGAAACGGCGCACCACAAAACGGAGTATTTGTCCAATGCGACCATTTCATTCGACATCGAGTTGAACTGGGGCAGCGGAAAGGCGCTACAGGCCAACGTCCTGCAGCGTACCGACGGGACGCGGATTCGCGTCAGAAAAGCAGCCGGCAGCGATATCCTGTTCGACGGCGCCGACAAATGGCTGACCACTTCCGGGCAGGAAGACCCCAATGCGCGGTTTGACCTCTTTACCTGGCACTATTTCTTTAGCCTGCCCTGGAAACTCTCCGATCCGGGTACCCGATGGCAACCCTTGCCCGATCGCGTACTCGAAGGTTATGACTGCCGTTCGGGGCGGCTCAGTTTTGAGCCCGGCACCGGCGACGCCCCCGACGACTGGTATCTGGTGTTTTCCGACAAAAAAGACGGCCTGCTGCGCGGCGCCGTTTATATCGTAACCTATGGCGGTAAAGACGCGGAAGCGGCCGGAAAAACCCCGCACGCCATCATTTACAGCGATTTTCGCCCGGTTGAAGGCATCCCCATCGCGCATACCTGGACCTTTTACGGGTGGGACACCGACAGTCTAGACAAAAAAGAAGCGCTGGGGACAGCCGTGATCCGGAACGTGCATTTTGCAGCGGAAAAACCGGAGGATTTTGCCGTTCCGGCCGGCGCGCAAAAGATTTGATTTGCAACACTTCGTGTAAAAAACGTCCAAACTGGAAATATTCGCTTACCTTTGTCCCAAATTCACCCATCCGGTGTTTTGTCCGCCCTGGACAACGAAGTTTTAGTGAATGTGATAAGGTGTTGATGATTCGTCCGCCTGCTGAAAAACCGCCACATTCTACTTACGCTTTGCCCCATGAAGGATTGCCTCAGGCAACCCGCCGCGTACGAGATCGGATATTCCACATTTGGACCCGTTGAATTTTGGCTGCAGCATACTCAAAATAGCACTGCAGCCAAGGCCAACGTACAACTTACAATGCATTATTGAATGTTATTCAAAGAATTGCCGCTGATCGAGCCCGTCCTGAAGGCGCTCGAATCTGAAGGCTACACCCAACCCACACCTATTCAGGAACAAGCCATACCCATCATACTGGAACGCCGCGACCTGCTCGGTTGCGCCCAGACCGGAACCGGAAAAACAGCCGCCTTTGCGGTACCTATCCTCCAGTTGCTGTTTGAAGAGCGCACCGCCAGCGGAAAAGACCAGCCGAATAAACGGCCGATTCGCTCGCTTATCCTGACCCCGACCCGCGAACTGGCCATCCAGATCGGCGAAAGCTTTACGGCATACGGCCGCCATACGGGCGTGCGCAACCTCGTCGTTTTCGGCGGCGTATCGCAGCATGCCCAAACAGAGGCGCTGCGTCGCGGCACCGACGTGCTTGTTGCAACGCCCGGGCGCCTGCTCGACCTGATGAATCAGGGCTTTATTTCCCTGCGCGACATCGGTATTTTTGTACTCGACGAGGCTGACCGTATGCTCGATATGGGCTTTATCCACGATGTGAAAAAGGTCATCGCCAAACTGCCGGCCAAACGGCAAACGCTGTTTTTCTCGGCAACCATGCCGCCGGAAA
The DNA here is from genome assembly GCA_016712415.1 of Lewinellaceae bacterium. Lineage (GTDB taxonomy): Bacteria > Bacteroidota > Bacteroidia > Chitinophagales > Saprospiraceae > M3007. Next base: position 79,952 of record JADJRC010000049.1, read on the forward strand.
TCGCAGGCCTCGCCGATTCCATTCTGACCGACCCGGCAAAAGTGGAGGTGACACCCGTTTCCTCTACTGCTGAAAAAGTGAGTCAGGCCGTGTATTTTGTAGACAAAAAAGACAAGAAACACCTGCTCATTCACCTGCTGAAGGACAAAAGCATCGCCTCGGCGCTCATCTTTACCCGCACCAAACACGGCGCAAACCGTGTGGCCGGCGACCTCAGCAAAGCGGGCATCCGGGCAGAAGCCATCCACGGCAACAAATCGCAGAATGCCCGGCAGGCTGCGCTGAGCAACTTCAAAAACGGCCGTATCCGCGCACTGGTCGCTACCGATATTGCCGCACGCGGTATCGATATCGAAGAACTGTCGCACGTCATCAACTTTGAACTGCCGAATATTCCGGAAACCTACGTTCACCGTATCGGCCGAACCGGCCGTGCGGGCGCCAGCGGCATTGCACTGTCGTTCTGCGAAGGAGAAGAAATTCCCTACCTCAAGGATATTCAGAAACTTACGGGACAACTGGTGCCTGTGGTGACGGACCATCCGTATCCCGCTGACCTGACAGCCCCCGCACTGCCGGAGCCGCGACAGCAAAAGGATAAGCGCAACGGCAAAAAACAGCCGCAGCAAAACAACCGCAGCCAGGCCGGCAACAATCGCCCCGAGCCACGGGAAGGTATTATTCCCCTGCCCGATCGCAAGCCCGATCAACAGCGCCAGGAGAACCGCAACGACCGCTCGGGGCAGGCGCCCCGCAACGGCGACCGGGATCGCAGAAGAGACGGCCGCGGTGGCAATGAACGCACGGAAGACCGCAGAAACCCGGAACAGCAGCGCAGCAACCAACGCGACCAGCGGCGGCCGGAGCGCCCCGTTCGGGAAGGGGAGGAGCCGCGCAAGGCTCGCCCCGAGCAAAAGCAGCAGTCGATAGAAAGCTTCAAGCCCGGCCGCAACCGCTTTGCATCCATTCTCGAAGTGGCCACCATTGAAAAACAAAACCGGCCTCAAAAACCCAAACCCGATTACAGGAAAGAAGGCGAACAGCCGCCGGCCGCTCCGAAACAGAACGGCTACCGCAGGAACAACCGCAACAACAGGGGCAAATAAACACTACTGTTGCTTCATCCCGCGTTCTTCCAATATTTTTGGATTGATCTCCAACGCCTTGCGCATGGCCTCATCGCTTTTTCCGGCATTCCCGGAAGCGCGATAGGCCATGCTCAGGTCCAGGAGCGTGGCGGCATTGCCCGGCGCCAGTTCGACCGCCCTGGAAAACCAGGTGATCGCTTCGGCATGCCGGCCCTGCACGCCATTGGCTACGCCGAGCAGGCGCGCCGTCTCGGGGTCTTGCGCATTGAGCGACCACGATTCCGTTAAGTACTTCATGGCCGTTCCAAGATCGGCCTTTTGTTCGCCGTAGTATTTGCCTCCATCGCGCAGGGCAATGGCCAACCCGAGCCCCGGTTTTTTGTCATTTTCTGCCAGCCGTAGCGCCTGACGGTAGTCGGCAATCGCCGCATCGAAGTTTTTTAGCAGGTAGTTGCAGCCGCCGCGACTGAGGTAGGCATCCTTATAGTTCGGGTGCATCTCAATGGCCTTGTTGAGGTGTGCGATCGCATCGCGACATATTTTCTCCCGCTGTGCCGGATCCGTTTCCTTTGTCGCCTTATCGAACAGCACCCCGCCGCAGGCATTGCGGATCTTTGCACTCCTGCCGGAGGTCTCCACATCGGCAAAAAACAACTTTTCATTGCTCTGCCATACCGGGTTGCGTGTGATCGTTTTGAGGCTATACAACAGTACGATACCGCCCATAACCCCCAGTGCCAGGTTTAGGTTGCGGCCTGAAGAAAACCGGACCAGCCACGCGCCCAGCACGATACAAAAACCCACGGAAGGCATAAAGGCAAACCGTTCGCCCATAAAGGTGCCGACGGGAAAAACAAAATTGGACACAATGCTCAGGGTCATCAGGTAAAACAATATACCAAACCGAACCGGGTCGCGGCGCCGGATACCCGACAGGGCGTACACCAGCATGCCGCCGTATAGCAGCAAACTGAGCCATACCGCGGGACTGCCAAAGGCCATCATTTCGATCTGGCGCGGGTAATAATCGTGGGTAAGCGGGTGGGGGACAAACAGCAGTTGCACGTATTTCAACAAGGTGTAAAAAATCGTGGCAAACTTTTCCGAAGCCGTGAACGGCACCCACTGGTTGCCTTCGATTTTCAGAAAAGGGTTATTCATGATCTCCATGATGGGCTTGCCCCCTCCGATGATCTTTGGCCATTGCAGAATATCGCCCCGAAGCACATAAAACGCCAGAAAAGCGGCAACAACAGGCAGAAAAACCTTCAGTATACGAGCCGCCCGGTTGTCGCCCGGCGCCGTATCGCGGAAAAACCACAAGGCCAGCGGAATAATGCCGAGAAAGGTAACGGCATTTTCCTTGGCCAGGCAGGCCAGAAAAAAGGACACCCCTGCCGCCGCGCTCCAGACGGCACTCCTGGAATCAAATGCTTTAAGGGCAAAGTACAAGGCGCCCAGGCTACCCAACAGGGTCACAATCTCGTCGCAGCCCTTGATATTGGCCACTACCTCCGTATGGATGGGATGTGCAGCAAACAGAACGGCCGCCATCCAGGATAGCAGCAACGCGTAATTGTCGCCAAAACGCGGCCGGAACAACAGCAGTAAAGTCCTGTATAACAGCGTACAAGTGGCTGCAAAGAGCAGTACAGTGAGCAGGTGGAAGGCAAAACTTCCCGGCCCGAACAACTGATGCACGAGTGCAAACAACACCAGTGTAAGCGGTCGATAACGCCCGCCGGATACCAGATTCTCCTTGCCCCGCTCTTTGAAATAACCGTAAAAAGTATCGTTGGAAAGGATGCCGGGGATACCGTCCACACCCTTTTCTGTAAACATGTTGCTCGTGATAACGATGCTGTCGTCGAGCGTAAATCCGTGACTCAGTGTATTCGCATACAGCAAAAAGGCAAACCCGAATATCAATGCGCTTTGCAGCAGTGTATTTTTAAAAAACGCCGGCAAAGCAGCCGGCTCCGGCATGAAAATGCCGGAATCGGGCGCAGTAGCCCGAACGGCTTTTGCTGCAGGCGCTTTGGGGACGGGTTTTCGCTGTTTAGACATGGTTGGCAGTTGGCAGTTGGCAGTGGCAGTTGGCAGTTGGCAGTTGGCAGTTATTGGATCAAACTGTTTTTGGGTGCGGAGGTAAAATGCAGGATAGTCTGTTTGGGCAAAAGTAATGCATCCGGCCGTCTGTATATAATGAGGACTGACACAACTTATGCGCTACTGCTACTGCCTACTGCTACTGCCTACTGCTTTTCCCCGCTAAGCGTCCGGGCCGATTTCCGGAATGCCTTATACACGCCCTTCCCAAAGGCTGATCCGCTGAACACTTCCGTTTTGGCGCGTTCTTTTTGCACTTCAGCCGGCAAATGGTGAAAATCGCGGCATTTGTCGGAGCAGCAACCGTCGTAATGTGCGCCGCAGTTGTCGCATTGAATGAAAAGGATATGGCAGTAGTCGTTCGCACAGTTGACGTGCGCGTCGGCGGGTGTGCCGCACTGGTGGCAGCGGGCTATGACATCATCGCTGATCCGTTCGCCGAGGCGCTCGTCGAAGACAAAGTTTTTACCCAGAAATTTGTTTTTCAGCCCTTTCGACTTCACCTGGCGGGCGTACTCGATGATGCCGCCTTCCAGTTGGAACACATTTTCAAAGCCGCGGTATTTCAGGTAGGCGCTTGCCTTTTCGCAGCGAATGCCGCCGGTGCAATACATCAGAATATTCCGGTCTTTCTTGTCGGCGAGCAAATCGGCAACCAGCGGCAGTTCTTCACGGAACGTCGCTACATCGGGCGTGATGGCGTTTTCAAAATGTCCGACCTCGCTTTCGTAGTGGTTGCGCATATCCACCACGATGGTATCGGGGCTTTCGGAAATCCGGTTCCAGGCTTCGGCATCAAGGTGAATGCCGGTACGCGACGGGTCGAACGCAGGGTCGTCGATACCATCTGCCACGATTTTTTCCCGAACTTTTATGATGAGGGTAAAAAAGGACTTGCCGTCGTCGTCGACTGCAATATTGAGCCGCATATCGCGGAAAAAGGGATACGCATTCATGGCCGTTTTCATGGCCTCGAAATTGGCTTCCGGTACGGAAATCTGGGCATTTACCCCCTCCGGCGCGACGTAAATACGGCCCAGGACGCCGAGTTGCTGGTACATGGCATACAAGGCATCCCTGAATTGCTTCGGATCGTCGAGCGCCACATACTTGTAATAGGAAAGCGTCAAACGGCGCTCCTGGCTGGCGCGCAGTTTTTCCTTTAGTTCGCGCCGGTTGATGCGGTTGTAGAGTAGTTTAGCCATAGTTCAGTTGGCAGTAGCAGTTGGCAGTAGCAGTTGGCAGTAGCAGTTGGCAGTAGCAGTTGGCAGTAGCAGTTGGCAGTAGCAGTTGGCAGTAGCAGTTGGCAGTAGCAGTTGGCAGTAGCAGTTGGCAGTAGCAGTTGGCAATAGCAGTTGGCAGTAGCAGTTGGCAGTAGCAGTTGGCAATAGCAGTTGGCAATAGCAGTTGGCAGTAGTTTCACTCGCCGAATATTTCTTTAAGTTTTTCCCCGAGTTGCTCCCCGCGCAGGTTGCGGGCGATGATCCGGCCATCGCGGTCGAGCAGCAGGGTTTGGGGGATAGACGATACCGAATACAGGGCGGCGTGATTACTTTGCCAGCCTTTCAGGTCGCTGATATGATGCCAGGGCAGTCCGTCGGAATCGATGGCTTTTCGCCAGGCCGCCAGATCCTTGTCGAGACTTACACCAAGGATATCGAAGCCCTTGTCTTTGTATCTTTTATAGTTCGCCACCACGTTGGGATTTTCCTTGCGGCAGGGTCCGCACCAACTGGCCCAAAAGTCGATCATGACGATTTTTCCGCGCAGTTGCTTGAGCGAAAAGGAACTGCTGTCGGGGGTCATGCCGGCAAGATCAGGGGCTTCAAAGCCGGGCATGAAGGTGCTGGCCCGTTTCATTTCAAATTCGAGGCGACCGATTTCGCCCATACTGTTGTTGCGGTATAGGTCGAGGTATTTGGTGGCATAGGCAGGATACAGTTGGCCGTTGCTGCTTTTCAGGGACGAGACCACACCCCCGATCGCCATGCGATAGGTTTTCGACTTGGGCTGCAATTTGGCCAGGTACTGTGCAATGAACTGGTCTACCTTTTCGGTCGGCGTCGCGATCTGCATCAGTTTGGTCACGAAACTTTCAAAGCCGTTAAATACATCCGGCGTTTCTTCATATGCCTTATCAGTCAGGTCGGCATTATCGAAAAAGTGGTTGCCGTAGAAGTCAATTTCCGATGGCGCTGCCGACTTGTCTGCGAGATATTCCGGGATGACCTGCATACTGGCCGAACGCCACAGCATGGGAGATGCTGTTTTCAGCGAATCCAGGTAGCGTTTTTTTGATTCGGCCAATTGTTTCACCTGTGCCTCTACAGGTTTGCGTGCCGCGGCGCCCTGGTTGCCGTCGGCGTTGTAATACTGGGTGCGCAGGATATCGCTCACGCGCTGGAATTCTGCAATCTGCCGCTGCACGTCTTCATAGGCTTTGTTGGCGGGGGAATTAACGGTACGCGCTTTCTCAATGTATGCGCAGTTGGCCCACAGGGTTACCTCTTTTTCCTGGCCGAGGATGACCCTGGCAACGGCGTTATCCGCCAAACCGACACCATAGATACGCGGATTGGAGGCCGGCAGGACAAAAACGAACGCGCTGTCGGGCAAACGGCGACCAGCGCGCGCCACAACGCGGTTGGCAAGGCCGCTCAGTTCATAAAGATTGATACTGTCCGTATTGACAGGAACACTCCACAGTTTGCAAACCAGTGAAATCTTGCCTGCAGAAGCAGTACTTGTTGCGGTTTTGGCGGGTGGTTTGGCGTTTTGTTGTGCCAACGCAAGCGATGCCGGCAAAAACAGCAGAAGGAAAAGTAGTTTTTTCATGATAAAGTTGAGACCGAAACTGAGTGGAATGAAGGCGATTTTTTTCTTAGAAAACGGCGCAAAATTAAGTCTTTTTCTGCCTGAAATGGCGCACAAAAAGTTAACGAGCGTTTAAAAGTGGTCTGTGAGGAAAGGTAAAATGGAAGAACGGTCATGCCGGGAGGCGCGCTAAAAAACAGAGCGACGGGTTTGTCCCGCCGCTCCTCCCTGTACAATCGTTAAAAATGCCTTCCGGCGATCCTGTCCTTTTTGTCTGGTGTAGTTATCGCGCCATAGACGTTGAAAATGAATGATTTGACCTGCCTTAACCTGCCAGTGCGCGCAGAAATCCCAGCAATGCGAACAACATGCCGCGGAGAAATCCGGCGAGCAAATCAGGCTGGTAATACAGGATAAGCGCCAAAATGACAATCAGGAAAAGTGCGATACTCCTGGATAACAGTTTCAGGAGGGCGATGATGATACGCAGCCACCATCTGAGCAGAGCGAAAAGGGCTACCAGCCCCAGTAACATTGCCATAAGCAAGAGGGGAGTTTGTAGACTGGAATCCTGATAGGAAAGAATGGTGCTGCAGAAAAGTGTCCCGACTTTCCAAGCCCACCCGAACCCGGTAAAATTTCAGCCGTTTTGAACGGAATAAATTTTATTAATGGCCAAAAAATGGTTTATATTTGTGGGTTCCCGACTTTTTAAGTCACCCTTCAGGCCTGCTCCTCATATGGGCAGGCCTGATTTTTAGGATGTTCGGAATACGGCGCCAATTGATTTTCAAAAGTAGGGCACCCCTGGCCAGTCTTGCAAAATTGCAGCCCGGAATGATTATGAAAAAATATCTGGAATAATTTCCGGAATAATTCCGGGTATTATTCCCAATATCCCTTTACATTTGCACAAAACTAGCAGATGGAAAAAACCGTCAAACGAACTCCCGTACGGGCCGACCTGATTATCTATCTGAACAGCCGGCTGATCGACAAATTCAAATCCGAGCATCCGGGCGAATCCTACGACAAGAAATCAGAAGCACAGTTGTACGGATTTGACAACTATGACCCGCAGACAGGGTCGAAATTCAAGGAAAGCGACCAATCGCTGAAAACATACATCTGCAACCATACGGCGGTAAAGGCCCGGAGACTGGTCCGAAAAATCGAAAACCGGAGCATGAGTTTGGATGAGAGCCCCGCCGGCCAATCCAAATTTGATGTCTACAAGGATTTTGACGGCAAATACCTCTGGAAAAAAAAAGATGAGGCGAAAAAAGCCTCCTCGAACCAGGAAATTACCTTCTCCGACGATTACATGGACATGTTCCTGGCCTGCCTCGGACTGAAAGACATCAATGCGCTGAAAAACGATTACAACGACTCTTTCACCCATTATGTCGGATTTTACCTGAGTTTTACGGGTTTTCAGATCCGCAATTTTTTGATGCAGGTGTCGTCATTAGCCAATGAAGATGGCAGGCACAAATCCTATATCAGGGGTATCCATATCCGGAAAGGCGCCGAAGACCTGGAGGAATACGAAGGCGAGACCATGTTTGAAGGAAAATTCATGTATGCCACTTTCAGAGGCACCGGTGAATTGCGCAAGCGGCTGCAACTGATCGGGGCGGTCGAAGTAGGCAACAAAAACATGGAGTACATCAGGGGTTGCCTGCAGGGTACTACCCACGACGACAAGATATTTGCCTGGGAGGTGTTCTTTTGCAAAAAAGACAAGCGGCTGGTCGATGAAAACAAAACGGAAAAGTTCGACCTGCAGGGCTACGTCAAACACTCCATCCTGCAGTTGGATGAACTGAAAACGGTCAGTTTCTACCTGGCGCTGCACCGCAACCTGATCTCGATACAAAACAAGGCGATCGAGGTGCCCTCCACCCTGATGTCACGGGGCTCCAGAGTGGCTATTTTTACGCGACTGGCAGGTGCTTACAAACTGTGGAACTTCAATTTTTACAACAACAAAATCGCGCAGAGCCTTTTTGTCATAACCGAAGAAGGCACCGCATTTTTGTATCCCTATGTTCCGGACGACCTCAGCGACAACCTGGATGTAAAGCGGTACCTCAAAAAACAACGCGCTCTAATCAACGTCAGCAACCTCCACGAGAACAACAGCATTTACAAGGTGGTGGCCATTACTTTTGCCAAGGGTCTTAATATGGTCAATGTCGCGATGTTCGACTTTGCCGATGTAGACGGGATCGTTGAAGGGTCATTTTCCAGCCTCGGATTCAAACGGCACAGCAATATTTCCGGCTATTTCGTCATGCAGAAAAAGGATATCCCCATCGATCCGATCCGGGACGAGGAGAAGTCTGACGAAATTGCCGCACAATATGTCAACGAAATGTCCTTTTCGGAAGCGCTGGAGTACGCCCGGCAACACGATATGCTGAAGTTGTTCCGAAAATTGTGTTTGATGAAAAAAAGTAAACACCTGGACGTGATGTCGTCAAAAGAAAATATGATCCACGACCTGATTGCAGAAATTGATGTGGCGATTGCAGCATCCGGCGAAGGCGGAAACCACGCTGAGGAGGTAGCTACCTGGGAGTAGCCCGCTGTGCCATGCTGCCGCCATCAACGCCGCAGCACTTTGAACGCAATACCCCTGCCTTGTTTTTGCATGATCGCCAGATTGATCCAGCACAGGGCAAACTGCTCCAGCAGACTTACCTTGTCCAGCCCGCCAAAGTCCCATACCTCGCCGAAGCCGAGATCGCGGGCCAGTTGTGCAGCCGTCTCTTTGCCACGGGCACTGTCGCCGGCGACAAACATATCCGCCGCCGTCGCCCCGTAATGCGGGTCAAGCATGTTTTCAAAACCCGTTGAATTAAAGCACTTTACCACATCCGTCGTGTTGCAATTGGCCAGTATGGCCTCGGTCGTGTTGGTAAAGCCCTCCGGACGGATGAATACGCCGTTCATGGCGTCGATAATGATCTTGCCCGATACGTCGCCGAGTTGCTGCGATACCTCGTGGGCTACCTGCGCAGGAGCGGCGAGTATGATCGTGTCGGAAGCCTGCACGGCATCGTGTACCGTATGCACGCTGATATCAGGCGATGAATCAAGCAGGTGTTTGCCCTTGAATTGTTGCAGGTCGCGAACGCCCAGGCGCACGCGGTGGCCTGCCTGCGCAAGTCCCCGGGCAAGAGCGCCTCCGACGTTTCCGGTTCCAATGATGGCGATGTTCATGTGCGGTAATGTTCAATTATTATGGATAATGCTATTTTGATCTGGGCAGCGTATTGCCTTCCGGCTCAAACACCCAGCGCTTCAATAACCAGCCTGGCCGCCGCTGCGCCGCTATACTGCTGCTGGCCTGTAATGAGCCGGCCGTCGCGTACGGCAAAGGCCTTAAACATGCCGCCGGTGATAAAATTGGTGTCCGGCAGTTTTTTCGCCGCTTCCCCGATCCGGAACGGCTGAATGCGTTTGCCCACAAAACCGTCGGCAAAATCCTCTTCGCCGTCGGCAAATCCGGTCCAGGTCTTGCCGTCGACCAGCAACTTGCCATCCGATGTTTTGGCCTTCAACAGGATACAGGTAGCATGGCAAACAACACCCACCACCTTTTCTTTTTCGTAAAACTCCACCACCAGGCGGTGCAAGGGCGCATTGTCGATGAACGTGTACATGGGCGATTGACCTCCGGAGAGAAACACCGCATCATAACTATCCACATCGACAGCCGAAATGGGTTTGGTGTTTTCCAGCAATGCGGCGTGCTGCGGCGACTTTTTAAAGCCCAGCGAGATCAGGTCGTGGGCCGAATAGGCGCTGGCATCTTCAGGGTCGCTGTACCCGTCGGCCTGCAGGGCGCCGCCGTCGGGCGAAAAAATATCGACCTCATAACCGCGTTCGGTGAATTCCCAGTACGGGTGGGTGAGTTCGGCCCACCAGAAGCCGATAGGCCAGCCGGTGATCTGGCTTACAGATGGGTTGGCGGCGATCAGGGCAATTTTCCTGGGGCGGGCAATATTGAGACGGACACTCATAACGTCAAAATTGTTGGTTACATGATAGGGCAAAGTTGGTTCCCTCATGCTATCTTTGGCAATATACTTACCGATAAGTGCCATACACACTTTTAAGAAAGTATATTGACAATCAAATATTTATAAAAATGCCTGAGTTTTTATACCGCAGCAAGTTGTACTACAACCCCGTGGAATTTGCGCTCGACCGTATTGGAGGCGCATGGAAAATGCCGATCTTATGGCGGCTCAACGGCAGGGTCATGCGTTATGGCGAATTGAAAAAAGACATCGCCCGTGTTACACATAAAATGCTGACCGCTCAACTGAGGGAACTGGAGTCCGACGGATTCATCACGCGTACGGTGTTCCCGGTGGTGCCGCCCAAGGTGGAATACGCCCTTACGGAGCGCGGCATGCAGACCATCCCGGTCATTGAAACGATACGGAATTACGGACTGCAACTCATGAAGGAGTCGGGCATTGAAACAGGCTGACCACTTTTCCGGCGACTAATACGCCCCAACCGGTCCCGTCGTTGCCCTCAACGCCGCAATGCCTCTACCTCTTCCACCCTTTTCGGGATAGGCGCGCCCAGTACACGATGCCCTTTTTCCGTGATCAGTACATTGTCTTCGATACGGATACCGCCAAAATCGCGGTACTTCTTCAATGCGGGGTAGTTGATAAAATTTTCGAACATCTTCTTCCGGCGCCACTGGTCGATCAACTGCGGAATAAAATAAATACCCGGCTCTACAGTAAGCACAAAGCCCGGTTCCAGTTCGCGTGCCAGTCGAAGGTAGGCCGTGCCAAATTGTGTGCTTCGGGTCACCTTGTCGGAATAACCCACGAATTGTTCGCCGAGGTCTTCCATATCGTGCACATCGAGGCCGATCATGTGGCCCAGGCCATGCGGGAAAAAGAGGGCATGAGCGCCGAGCGCTACGGCTTCGTCGAGATCGCCATGCATCAGCCCCAGTGCCTTTAGCCCTTCAGCCATGCGGCGTGCTGCCGCCATGTGTACATCCTTGTACGTCGTGCCCGGCCGCAGTGCTGCAATGGCATTGATCTCTGCATCCAGCACGATTTCGTAGATGTCCCGTTGTTTTGTCGTGAATTTTCCGGCCACGGGAAAAGTCCGCGTGATATCGCCGGCATAGTGCATTGCCGTTTCAGCACCAAAATCGCCCAGCACCATTTGTCCTTTTTTCAGGATATTGCCGTGGAAGTGGTTGTGTAGTATCTGGCCGTTTACGCTTAAAATAACCGGATACGAGAGATTGCCGCCACCGGCTACTGCCATGCCTTCCACCATACCGGCGAGTTGTGCTTCTACCTGCCCTTCCCGCGCGTCTTTCATAGCGGCCACATGCATGGCGCCGGTAATGTCGACGGCGCGTTCCATCTCGGCAATCTCCTCGGCGCTCTTGCTGGAACGCTGGGCAACTACCGCCCGGATAAATACTTCCGAAGCCGAGCCTTTCAGTTTGGCCACCGGAATATGGAGCAAGTCTTTCAATATCAGCATATTATCATGCCGGTATGGAGGCAGAAAATGAACGGCGCTTCCCGATTTTTTTGCTTTCCTGAGAAAAGACGACAGCCGGCGGGAGGGCAGCACTTCGCGCACGCCAACCTGCTCCGCCAGCGCTTTCATTCCGGGCATGGCGCCCATCCAAACAATATCTTCCATGCTGAGGTCGTCGCCAAAGATGACCTCCCGGTCGTTGTCGATATCGATTACCGCAGCCAGCCCCGGCTTGTCGATGCCAAAAAAATAGAGAAAATTGCTGTCCTGGCGAAAATGGTAGGTATTACCGGCGTAGTTCATCCCGATTTCATTGTTGCCCAACAACAGCAACAGTCCGGATTTCAGGTCTTTTTTCAGGCGCGCGCGCCGGATCTGGTAGGTATTGGCAGAGAACATGTCGAATCGTGTGTTAAACGGTGTGGACAAATAATTGTCCCGGCGAAAGTCGGAAATTCAGCGGAAACCGGACGAAATTTGCTATCATGGATATCACAGAAGTTTTTTACGCACCACACCGCGATGCCTGGCGCAACTGGCTTGAAGAAAACCACCGCAATACGCCTGAAATATGGCTGCAAACCTACCACCTGAAAAGCGGAAAGGCCGTCATGCCCTACGACGACGCCGTGGAGGAAGCACTTTGCTTCGGCTGGATCGACGGCCTTACCAAGAAGTACACCCACGAAAGCGCCGTACAGCGCTACACCCCGCGCCGGCCCAAAAGTTTTTTATCGGAGCTAAACCGCCAACGCGTGTTTAAACTCATCAAACTTGGCAAAATGACCCCGGCAGGTCTGGAGCCCATCCAGCACCTGCTGGGCGACGAGCATGCGCCGCTGCATATGCCTGACGACATACGCGCACGCCTGCAAGCCGACCAGAAGGTGTGGGATAACTTTCAGCAGTTTCCGCTGATCTATCAGAAAATCCGCATAGGGTTCGTGTTGGAGAGCTACCGTACCAATCGTGTGATGGCAGATAAACGCCTGGACTACCTGATCAGGATGACCGCGCAGAACAAGATGTACGGAACGATGATCGAGATGCCGGAATAACCGTTTTACACCCAGGCACACACAATCCCGCCCATCAGCGCCAGCGTAAGCATCCAGTAACCGGCATTGATGGCAATGTACAGGAATCCCTTGCGTTCAAACAGTGCGTTGGTCGTGAGTACAGGCAGTACAATCAACAAGCCGCCGATCAGCAGCCCGTGAAAGGCGCCGTGTGTGAACGTACGGAAATTGGTGCCGTATTTTGCCATGTAATCCGCCAGGTACCTGCCCACCTCGGAATTGGGGTCGCCAAACCCCGGCTGGTTCATCAGGGAGTTGGCAAACGAATGTCTGGTGGTAGGAAATGACGGTCATCGAAACAGCCAGAAAGAGGCTCATCAGAAACGACACCCCGAAAATGACCGGCATGTTGGCGTTTTTCACCTTTTCTTCGGTCATTTCCGCAGCCTTCATCCAGGCATTGCCGAATACTTTGGGGTTGTACCAGATAAAGCCGGTAAGCGTGGGGACAAGTGCCGCTACAAACACGGCCAGCCAATTGGTTTCCATAGATAAAATTTTTAGTTGATAAAGATGATGTATTTCAAGGCAAAAATAAACAAGTTATTTTAAATTCAATTTTTTAGGTAAATTTTTTACGCCATATCCAGCCCGGCAGGTTTATCGGCGGCCCCATCCAAACGCCGTGTACATTGTATCCTTATTATTCATTGGAACACCATCAACTATTCGTATTTGATCAGGCGTATCGTATGCCGGCCCCTCGCGTCCGTTACGGAGCAGAAATAAATACCGGGCGGCATCGCATCTCCTGCCTGGATGGTTGCCCGCATGTCGCCGACGATACGCTGTGAATGAACGACCTGTCCCGCTGCGTTCAGTAACCGGATGGTGTAGTCGCTACTTTCAGGCAGGATCAGGTCAAATTCAGAACCGAACGGATTGGGTACGGCTTTAATACCCCTTGCTGCGGACACTTCAACGGCGCCTGTCGACTGATTCAAAAAGTCGTACACTTGTATACTGTCAGGATAGGTTACAAAAAACTTGTCGTCCATACCGGGTTGCCGGTCTATGTGAGCGGCGGTAGCGCCGGGGAAAGCGTACAACAAGGCGCCGTCTTCGTCGATACACAGCACTTTGGTATCGTTCAGACCCGGCCCGCTTTGGGTTGTGAAAAACAGCTCCAGTTTACCGCTGCCGGAGAACAGGTTGCGGGAAAAGCCGAAATTCCAGTTGGAGCCGGTCATGGGTACAATAGTCTTTTCCGGCTGGAAATTGTCGTTGTACATCCACAAAGTGTCCTTCAGCACCGTGGAACGCACATAGTAGCCGGAAACGCCATCCGGCGATACCCGTTCGGTATAGAACGGGAAATCGTGCAACAGGGTAAGCGATGGTGCGTCGAATATCTTTTGCCGCTTCACGCCCGGCGCGCTGTAGCCATATACCAGCAGGCGGTCCGGCAGGCCGGGAAGTTTGTTGATTGAAGCATAATCACAGGGTTCCGAAAACAGCGTTATACCGTCTTCGCGCACGACCTCAACCAGCGCATCGTTTCCGTTGCTGTCCGGACCCTGGTAGCGGGTTCCGAAAAATTCATACGGAGTGTCGTCATTGAAGTATTGCTGACTCACCTCGTCCAGGTATTCAAAATCGGGCAGCGGCAGGTCGACGGATTTGACCAGGGCATGGTCGCTGTTGTGAAAGTGAAACCCGTCGAAATATTTCCAGTTGTAGGTCACGTAGCGTTCGCCGTCGACAGGAAAAACCATCCGTTCCAGGCGGTTTAAACTGCCGTAATAGTGTTCCGGAACAGGCCCGGGCAGGGCGAAAACGGCAGAACTGACCAGCAGTTTTGTTTGCCCACCGGCGATTTCGCTGACTACAGGCATGTAGCCGCTCGAGCTGATTTCCTGTTCGAGGCCGTTGTTCCACACACTGGCGCCGACATCGAGTCCGGGGCCATCGTCGAGCCAGTTGAACAGCACCTCGAAGTCGTCGTCGGCATCGAGCAGGTGCTCGGAAAAAAACACATCGTTGCAGCCGTTGAACCCCGAAGTAAGGGTTATTTCAGCGAATGGAGCGTGATCGGCGCTGAACAGCGACAGGTGGCAGAAAACCTGTTTCAGCACGTACTTTTCACCCGAAACATCCATGCGGATGCGTTTCAGGAAGCCCTTGTCGTAAGTGTGTTCGAGTTGAATTTGTGCCGGCAAGATGGAGGACATGGCACACAGCGCAAGGAGAAGGAGCAGATTTTTCATGTGGCAGTTTTTGATATATTTCCAGAAATAACGTTGGAAGACGGTTCCGCGCTGTCGGCCATTCTGTCGCAGAATAGCCAAAGTGCCTGACAATTAGCCACTAAAATCGCCGGTATGCTGCCATTTTTTCAGCCACACCCTCCGCTTTATCATTTGGAAATAAATTTGCATTGCCCTAATAAACCGTAACCGGAAAAATCCTTTTCATTACAATCGGTTCACCAAGTTTACTTACTTCACCATCCAAACAACAGTCTTCAGTTTTCAGCAGGGCAAATACCCTGTTTTTCGCGAAAAACAGGGTATTTGCCCTGCTGAAAACTGAAGATTTACAACACTATGACCTACGATAATTTCACTATAAAATCACAGGAGGCCATCCTGAAGGCTCAGCAGATCGCCGCCGAATACGAACAGCAAAGCGTCGATTCCGCCCATTTGCTGAAAGGCATGCTCCATGTGGATGACTCCGTCACTGATTTCCTGCTCAAAAAAGCGGGCGTCAATATGGGCCGCTTCGAGCAGGAACTGGACAAACTCGTTTGGGAAACGCCCAAAGTGGCCGGAGCCGACAAGCAGTACCTGACCAGCGAGGCAAACAAAGCCATCGCTGCCGCTAAAGCCATGCTCAAGGACTTCGGCGACGAGTATATCTCCCTCGAACTGCTGCTGCTTGGCATCGTCAAAGGCAACGATAAAACCGCCCGGCTGCTGCGCGAACACGGCGCTACGCTCGAAACACTTACCGCTGCCGTAAAGGAACTGCGCAAAGGCCGCAAAGTGACCGACCAGACGACAGAACAGGTGTACAACGCCCTGCAGAAATATGCCATCAATCTTACAGAACTGGCGGAAAACGGCAAACTCGACCCTGTAATCGGGCGCGATGAGGAGATCCGCCGCGTCCTGCACATACTCAGCCGGCGCAAAAAAAACAACCCGGTCATCATCGGCGACCCGGGTGTGGGCAAGACGGCTATTGTGGAAGGAATTGCCTGGCGTATCGTGCAACATGATATTCCCGAAACCCTGGCGGGCAAAAAAATATTCAGCCTCGATATGGCCGCGCTGATCGCCGGCGCCAAATACAAGGGCGAGTTTGAAGAACGGCTTAAAGCAGTCATCAAAGAGGTGATCGACAGCAACGAACAGGTTATTCTGTTCATCGACGAGATACACACCCTCGTTGGCGCGGGCGGCGGACAGGGCGCCATGGATGCCGCCAACATTCTTAAACCGGCACTCGCCCGCGGCGAATTGCGCACTATCGGCGCCACCACGCTCGACGAATACCAGAAGTACTTCGAAAGCGACAAGGCTCTTGAACGCCGCTTCCAGTCGGTTTATGTAGACGAGCCTTCCATCGAGGATACTATTTCCATACTGCGCGGTATCCAGGAAAAATACGAAAACTACCACAAGGTGCAGGTGCTCGACGAAGCCCTGATCGCCGCCGCCGAACTCTCGCACCGCTATATTTCAGAGCGCAAATTGCCGGACAAGGCTATCGATCTGCTTGATGAAGCAGGAGCCAAACTCCGGCTCGAACTCGATTCTGTACCGGAGGACATTGACGAACTCGACCGCAAACTGCGGCAACTCGAGATCGAGCGCGAATCCATCAAGCGCGAAAAAGACGAGCGCAAACTCGATGCGATGAACAAGCAGATCGCCGACCTGCGCGAAAAACTCGACAGCCTGCGCGGCAAATGGCAGTCGGAAAAAGAGGTCGTCGAAGCCATTCAGAACTGCAAACAGAAACTCGAAGAACTTCATATCCAGTACCAACGCGCCGAGCGCGAAGGCAGCCTGGAACTGGCATCGAAAATAAAATACCAGGACATACCGGCGCAGGAGGCCATGCTGAAGGCCGCCGAAGAAAAACTCGCGGATGTGGCCCCGGAAAACCGCATGACCACCCAGACAGTCACCGCCAACGACATCGCCGACGTAGTGGCGCGCTGGACGGGTATCCCGGTTGCCAAAATGATGAAAGGCGAAAAAGAACGCCTGCTGCACCTCGAAGCGGAAATGCACAAACGCGTGATCGGGCAGGATGAGGCGGTGGAAATGGTATCCGATGCTATCCGGCGCAACCGGGCAGGCCTCAGCGACCCGGACAAGCCGATCGGCTCGTTCATCTTCTGCGGTCCGACCGGAGTAGGCAAAACCGAACTGGCCAAAGCCCTCGCCGATGTGTTGTTCGACGACGAAAAAGCCATTACGCGCATCGACATGTCGGAATACCAGGAAAAACACAGCGTGTCGCGCCTCGTGGGCGCGCCGCCCGGCTATGTAGGCTACGATGAAGGCGGTCAGCTTACGGAGGCTGTGCGCCGGCGCCCGTACTCCATCGTGCTGCTCGATGAGATCGAAAAGGCACACCCGGACACATTCAATATCCTCCTGCAGGTGCTCGACGACGGCAGGCTGACCGACAACAAAGGCCGCACGGCTAATTTTAAGAATACCATCATCATCATGACCTCCAATCTCGCCAGCGACCGCATCATGGAAGCTTTCGAGGATTACGAGTCCATGCCCGACAAGCGCAAGCACGAAGTATTCGACGCCGCCAAAGCGGAGGTAATGGATGCCCTGAAAATGAACCTGCGCCCCGAATTTCTCAACCGCATCGATGAGGTAGTCCTGTTCCACCCGCTGCAGAAAGACCAGATGTCGCAGATACTCGACATCCTGCTGTCGGATATCCGTGGCATGCTGGACAATCAGGAACTCCATCTGGAGGTCACGAAAGATGCCGGCAAGGTGCTTGTCGAGCATGGGTTCGACCCGCAGTTCGGCGCCCGACCGCTCAAGCGCACACTCCAGCGCGAACTGGTAAACGAACTCGCCAAACACCTGCTTGCCGGCAACTATGTCAAGGGTGATACGGTGCTGATTGATGCCGACGGAGCCGGGCTGGTGTTCGGGCGAAAATCGGAAATGAATGGGAAAGAGGTCGTGACGAAGAAGTTGGCCGAAGTGTAACGCCAACCTCTGGTTGGCTTTGACCCAAGTAAGGGCGCAACCCACCTCTGGTTGGCTTACCAAGTAACGCCAACCTCTGGTTGGCTTCAACCCAAGTAACCCCAACCTCTGGTTGGCTTCAACCCAAGTAACACCAACCTCTGGTTGGCTTCAACCCAAGTAACACCAACCTCTGGTTGGCTTTGACCCAAGTAACACCAACCTCTGGTTGGCTCGACCCAAGTAACGCCAACCTCTGGTTGGCTTGATTTGCTAACCGGTTGCCAACCGGAGGTTGGCGTTACAGCCAAAGGTCGGGATGTGCATAGGTATATGGCCAATCCTGCCATTTTTCAACCAATTTTGCCTTGACCGGGTTGCTGAGGATATACCACGCAATCCGGTCAAATTCCTTCTGGTTTCGTACCAGGTGATCGTACGTTTCCCGATTCCAGAACTTGTCAGTCTCTCCAATCAACTGATTGCATACCCGGCCGGTATAACTCTTGTGCCTTTTCATAATATCACATAAAAGCGGGGCGTCTTCGTGGTGCTTGATAAGCAGGTGAACGTGATTTGGCATGATGCAATACGCCCACAAGTGAAAAAAGTGTTTGGCGCAATAGCCCAGCGACTGGACAACCTCCTGCGCTACGGCTTCTTGTCCCAGCCAGTACGGACCATTTGGGTTTCCATCCAGCGCATTATCGTACTGACCGAAAGAACGCCGATGTATTTCGTATAACTTGTTGGTTAAATCAGGGCCACAAAGGCTCTCCCGCGCCAATTTCAATGCCGCTTCGCTGTCCGCCTTTATTTGTTGCAGCACACTCATGGGAATTGACCCGTGGAGGCGGTAGGTCAGAAAAAAAGTGCCGCCTGGTGGCTGCAAATGCGGCAAGTTGCGTTCGTAGAAAATCTTGTCCATATCGCTGAGTAACGCCAACCTCTGGTTGGTAGTAACGCCAACCTCTGGTTGGTAGTAACGCCAACCTCTGGTTGGTAGTAACGCCAACCTCCGGTTGGTAGTAACGCCAACCTCCGGTTGGTAGTAACGCCAACCTCCGGTTGGTGGTAGCCAACCTCCGGTTGGTAGTAACGCCAACCTCCGGTTGGTGGTAACGCCAACCTCCGGTTGGTTGAGTAATGCCAACCTCCGGTTGGTGAGATAATCAAGCGCCATTCAAGCGCCAACCGGAGGTTGGCGTTACTACCAACCAGAGGTTGGCGTTACGCTTAAGCCCCAAAAATAAAACTAAAAGTTTTTACACAAAACAATATTTAAAACAATTCATGTTCATTTCTTATAAATGAGCTCCCATTTTGACAAGTTTAATGGCGTAACCAAATCCAAGTTGGCCGGCAAGGCAACGTTCGACAGATATTTGCATCAGATGGCCAGTTATAAACACACGGACCTCGTTAGCAGCGACATTTTCGGAATTGCCACCACCAGAGACCATAAAGCAACCAAAGCAATAGCAGGTCGGGCTTCCAAATCCACGCTACCAACGAAAAGTGGCGGATGTGGAAATCCAACGCACAATGGAAAAACACCGCATCTTTGTCCGGAAAAATCCGATCCGGGATGAAACTTCGCAGAGTCATACGTTTCCAGCGAAAAGTACTTTGGGCGCTCATGATGGAAGGTGTCGAGACCAAGCAAATGCTGCACGCTTTCCTGCGCAAGGGGCGCGGGCGCTTGCTCGTATCGTTTAAGTCCAGGAACCCCTCCCCGGAAGAAATGCAACAGGCTATTGAGCAACTCAAGGATATACCCCGTTTTCTTCCCTTTTTTATCATTGTGATCGTACCTGTGCCCGGCGTAACTGAAAGCTATACCCTGCTCGCCATTACCCTGGAAAAATGGCTCGGTGAAAAATTTCGCTTCCTGCCCAGCCGACTCAGCAAAGTAATACGAGGTACGGACGACGTACATGAAGAAGAAAAGCGGCCCTGATACGGATACACAGGTTGAGCGCCTTACCTTTCACCTGAATTTTTTACCATAACCATTTCAATTGTATGTTAAAAAACCACCTTTTACTCTTCTTGGCCTTGCTTGTCACCCCCTGCATAGCACAACAGTCCGACAAGGTCATTACTCCTAAATCAATATACGTCGAATACACTTACGTGGATATTCCGGAAGAAGACCAGTTGCAGAAAATGATGTTCGGTAATACGCGACTTAAAATCTATTCCGACGCCCGGTATTCGATGTTGGAATCTGTCCAACAGACTAATGGTGGCTTTAAATCTGTCGTTATTCGGGATAACAAAACCAGTGACACCTATATCTGTGTTGAAATGGATACACTGAAAATCAAAATGAAACAGGAGGATACGGATAAATTGGCCGATCTGTTCGGCATGCCGAACGATACCACGCAAACCTGGGAATCCCGGGGCGACTACCAACAGCCCATTATGGAATTTACGCCCGGGATTGGCTTGTTTCCAATCCCGATGCGAGCGATTCCCACCTCTTTATCTCGGACCGGATAGTCCCCGCTGAAGATATGTCCCAAAGTCCCCTGTTCATTTACCGGGACGGTAAATACCTCGGAATGTTGTTGGGCTATGACCGGCAACCATATGGCAGCTTTACATTGCATATGCGCGCTGTTACAATAGAGACCGACCGCCCCAAAAATATTGGCGCAGAACTTGATGCTTACCGTACCGTCACTGAAGTGGAGGGCAATACGTTATTGCAAAAAGCTATAATGGGAAATTAACTCAGCCGGTTGCCGGTACCTGTCCGGAAAAAAAACGGCAAAACAGTTGCAAAACGATTTCCCCCCAGTACTTTCGCATACGATAACAACGGCCAAACGACTGTAAACCAAACTGAAAATGGAAAAATTTGACTGGAACGCCGCATTGGGTTCCGCTGTGCCGGCCGAATGGCTTTTGACAAAAGGAGAAGGCGTAAAAATCGCTGTTATTGATACCGGGGTCGACCTCACGCACCCCGATCTGCTCCACCTCAAGCAAAAAGAACACACGTTCTATCCCGCCTCAACCGGCTTTTCGGCAAGCCGCTGGCGCGACTATGGCAACGCAGGTGTGCCCGACCTGTTCAACCAGCCGCCCGACCCGCCCGGACACGGTACCCAGTGTGTCTCCATTCTCGCTGCCCGGCCGTCGTCCGGCGATGCCTCCGTGCAGGGTATTGCACCCAACGCAGAGGTGTATATCATAAAAACCACCAACGCTTCAGGGCTGTCGAACTCCGTATTGCAATGTTTTCTGGATGCCCTGAAAGTGGCTACAGCCATCAAACCGGATATCATTCTGGCCAGTCTGGCTATCCACAAAATTGGCCTGGCGCGCGAAAGAATCCCCGCAGCTGACGCAGACGCCATATTCAAAGCCGTGTCCGACAACAATATTCTGCTGTTCAGTTCCATCAAAAATGCCGGACCCGATGCCCGATCATTCGAAATAGGGACCTACTATCCCTCCAGTCAGCCGGAGTCTATTAATACCGTTGCCATGCCAGACTGGCTGGCGGCGGGGCTGCCCAATCTGGAGGCAGATGCCGAACTGCACTTTATGGTCAACAGCCCGTCAGGCATGATCTGCAAACCCGGCAACAGGCGCCACCCCCTGCCCCAAAGTTTTCCAAACAGTTACGCCAACTATGTTGTGGGCGGCGTTGCCGCGCTGTACCTGTCGTTTTTGAAAAAAATAACGACAGACCGGGACCTGTCCTTAACCAAGGAAGGCTTCCTGACTGCCATGCACAGCAGATTTTCACCGCTTGCCGACGCACTTTCAGCCGACAAAACGAAAATGGGAATCTTCCGGAATTTTAATCTAAACCAGCCGAACCATGTTTAAACGCCATATCATTCTGCCTTGCCTGCTGCTTTTCGCTATTCAGGCAAACAGCCAGTTTGCCCTGCGCGATGCCATCCGCATGGCGCCCTACTTTGCAGTCGATCCTTCAAACGGCGTGACCTTTCTCGTCGATACTATTCCGGGCAGTATTGATTCTGTCAACAGGGTATTGCAATGGTATGCCAGCCCGAACGGAGAACCGCTACAGAACCTCTTTTTCAGCGCC
Source organism: Lewinellaceae bacterium (assembly GCA_016712415.1). Classification (GTDB taxonomy): domain Bacteria; phylum Bacteroidota; class Bacteroidia; order Chitinophagales; family Saprospiraceae; genus M3007. The sequence goes on from JADJRC010000049.1 coordinate 101,835, forward strand.
GAATTGAGCCCACAGGCCAATAAGGCGGAAAGAATGGCTTTAGGCGAAAAGCAGGCTTCCATCCTTCTGCTCCGGCAGCAGCCAGTCCGTTTTCGGCAGGCATGTTTGCCCAGGGACTGGCGATTTTTCTGGCCGAACGCGCGAAAGAAGAACTGGCCGCCGCTTTTTTCCGGGAATTCCAGGCGAAACTGCAACAGAATATCATCGCCCAAAAACTATTTCCATCTACGGTGGCAACGCTCAAATTTGTCGGTGATGATGAATTTTACCGCCTCAGCCAGTTCATCACCAGCCTGCGCGAAAACTTTCGCGCCGACCTTGGCGTGATGCCCGCCAACCTGGAGTCGGCGCTGCGCGACGGAGACCTGATCAAAAAACCGGAGGCCAATATCCTGGCGACCGACGCGCTGCACCTGACCAATCCATGATCAGCGGGGAAACGCCCCTTGCCACACTGGAATACCTTTCAGGCCCCTGGGCGGCCATGCAGGATGAGGCCAGGTTAAACACGATTCAGGACGAAAAACTGCGGGACAACCTCAAACGCGTGGCCTCACTGTTGCGCACCTCCAATACGCTCCAGGAGTCGCTGCGCAAAAGCGATACTGCCGCCGAATGGTACACACCGGCAGAAATTATGATGCTGTTCAAAAATCCCGTTGTGGCAAACCTGTACCTGGGTCTGCTCTGGGAAAAAAGTGCAGGGCTTGATTTTGGCCCGACCCAAAGTTTCCGCGATCTGCTCGAAACATCCCGTACAAACCTGTTCCTCCTGGGAGAAGTGAAACGCAAATTGCTCGACCTTTCCGCCGATGTGACCGAAAATGTAAATACCATCAAAAAGTTGGCGAAACCCGAACCGGATTCCGTAGCGGCCGAACAGTTCTTCCGCTACTACAACTCCGGTACGCAGGTGTTGAAAACGGGTTTTCGCATGTATCAGACCGCATATAAAGACGACCCCGCTGTGCAGGCCGCAGGCGAAAAACTCGAAGGTTTCTTCAGCATCAGTGAAGGAGTCAGCCGTTTGTACCAGAACCTGAGGATAAAAAACTACCCTGCCGTAATCAGCACCGTAGTCCGGGTGCTGGACAACCTTGAGGTCGACAATGACCAATTGAAAGAATTTTTCCGGTATGCCAACTTTATGGCGACGGTGGCGCAGGCCCAATCGCCGGAAGAAATTTCGCACGCCATCGAATCCTTCGCCCCTGCCCCCCGGAAGTGCACGCGTGAAAAAAACGCCCAAACAACGCGCATTTGCGCTGAATGCATACACTGGTTTGAGCGGCGGCGGCGAATGGCAGGCAAACAGGAATGACGTGCGCGGTTTCGGTTCGCTGAGCGCCACGGTGGGCTTGAGCTATACCATCGGTACGGAAGCCGGCAGATACTTAGGGGTTTTTGTCCCCGTTATCGACGTCGGCGCCTTGACGGTACTGCGCTTTTCCGACGACACTTCATACGACCTGCCTTCACTGAAATGGGGCAATCTCATATCGCCTGGTCTGTATTTTGTAGCCGGTTTCAAGGAAAAGGTTCCGCTTGCCTTCGGGATCGGCGGGCAATTCGGCCCAAGCCTGAGAAAAGTAGTCGTCCAGGGCAATCAGGCCGACCCCATTCAGGAACTGGGAGGTTGGCGAATCGGCGCCTTTTTATCGGTCGATATACCCGTGACGTATTTGCATGTAGGAAAGAAATGAGGTTGCCTGTATCTTTAGGTCATGAAAATCCATTCGATTAAACTGGAAACGGCCTCGCTGGATAAAGTCGCCGACTTTTATCACACCAGCCTGGGCCTCGAAGTGATTCGCGCCGAATCCGGCGTGGTCCATATCCGGATTGGAAGTTCATGGCTTGTTTTCAAGGAAAACCCCGGCCTGAAAGGCATCTACCATTTCGCTATCAATATTCCCTGCAACCAGATCCGGGAGGGCATGGCCTGGCTCGAACGCTGCGGAATTGAACTGATCGCCAATGAAAAAGGCGAAACGCAGATTGATTTTCCCAACTGGAACGCCGAAGCGGCCTATTTCTTCGACCCTGCCGGCAATATCGTGGAACTCATTGCCCGCCGCGATCTACAGAACGACAGCGACCACACATTCGGCCCCGATGCCCTGTATGAAATATGCGAAACAGGCATCGTAACCGATGATGTACCGGCCTGGAACGCCCGTGTTGCTGAATCGTATGGCATTCACCCTTTCGATAAACAAAAACCTGCCGAGGAGTTTTCTGCCCTGGGCACCGACTCCGGCCTGTTCATCGTCGTCAAGGAAGGCCGGAAATGGTTCCTGACCGACCTGCCCGCCACACGTGTGCCTGTGGAGGTTAAATTTGAAAACGACGCTGCCGAAATATTCGATATCCGGGAGGCATAGTGTCATATGCCGACAAAAAACCGCTCCTCGCGGTGCATTTTCTGCCAAACCCTTTCTGAAACATTCCGATTCACTACTTTTGCCCCTCCTTTGGCGAAACAAAGCGGCCTTCGTGGCGTTTAAGCCCATCTCGCAAGGTTGATTTAACCAGTTTAACACAACGCATCAAATGGCACAATTCAAATCGGACGTAGAAGCAGTAGACGCACTCGCCCAGGCATACAAAGACCTTTCAGCAGAAATCGGCAAAGTTATCGTAGGTCAGGACGACGTGATCAGGGCCGTGATCATCACCTCTTTCCAACGGGCACGCCTTGCTCGTAGGTGTTCCCGGACTTGCTAAAACACTATTGGTCAGCACAATAGCCGAGGTGCTCGACCTCGACTTCAAACGCATACAATTTACGCCCGACCTGATGCCTTCTGATATAACGGGCAACGAAATACTCGATGAGGACCGGCGCTTTCGTTTTACCCGCGGTCCGGTTTTCGCCAATATCGTATTGGCCGACGAAATCAACCGGACGCCGCCCAAAACGCAGGCAGCCCTGCTTGAAGCCATGCAGGAGCGCGCCGTCACCGTAAGCGGGCAGCGCCACATGCTGCCTTCGCCCTTTTTCGTACTCGCTACCCAGAACCCCATCGAGCAGGAAGGCACCTACCCGTTGCCGGAGGCGCAACTCGACCGCTTTATGTTCAACATCCCGCTCACCTATCCCAGCTACGAGCAGGAAGTTGAAGTGGTGAAAAACACAACCTCCTCCTTACAGGCAGAACTCCGCCACATTTTGAGCGCCGAACAAATACTGGCCTTCCAACAGGTGATCCGCAAGATACCCGTCAGCGAAAATGTATTGGAATACGCCGTCGGCCTGGCCACCAAAACGCGACCAGGTACGCCACGCGCCACGCAGGAAGCCAACAATTACCTCGCGTGGGGAGCAGGACCCAGGGCCAGTCAATACCTCGCCCTCGGCGCCAAATGCTACGCAGCGCTGCGTGGAAAGTACTCGCCCGACATCGAAGATGTACAGGCCATCGCCAATCTCGTGTTGCGCCACCGGATCGTGCGCAACTACAAGGCAGAGGCGGAAGGCGTGAGCGAAGAAAACATCATCGAAGCGTTGTTGTAAAACCCGATTTCGATGGGCACAAAAAGCGGGGGTGCGACTGTTCGACAGTTGCACCCCCGCTTTTTTTTAAAAAAAAGGTATTTTTAAAAAAATTTAGACTAGACTAAAATATTTTATACCTTTGTCTAAATTTATTTTTATCGCCTATAGTTATTCTGGCCATTGCATCACAGTCCTATACGTCATGCCCATCACACAAGCGGAAGAAAACTACCTGAAAGCCATTTTCAAAATTGCAGAAAAAGACGACAAGCCGGCGCTGACCAACGCCATCGCCGCCGTCATGCAAACCAGCGCAGCATCGGTCACCGACATGCTCAAACGGCTGGCAGACAAGCAGTTGATTACCTACGAAAAATACCGCGGCGTACAACTGACCGAAGAGGGCCATCGCCTTTCCACGGCGCTCATCCGGCGGCACCGGCTTTGGGAGGTGTTCCTTACAGAAAAACTCGGCTTTGCCTGGGACGAGGTACACGACCTCGCCGAACAACTCGAACACATACAGGGTAACGGCCTCATCGATCGCCTCGACAACTTTCTGGGCAATCCTGGATTCGACCCCCACGGCGACCCAATTCCCAATGCCGAAGGGCACTGGACCTACCGGAACCAATCGCTGCTGGCTACCCTGCAGCCCGGCACCCAGGGTGTGGTCACGGGCGTCGACGATCACAGCGCCACTTTTCTGCAATACCTCGACCAACTGGGACTGGCACTCGGGGCTCAGGTCAGCCTGCTGGAGCAATTCCCGTACGATCACTCCGTACGCGTACGCACAGGCGACGGGCGGGAACTCGTTTTGAGCGAAAAAGTGACCAAAAACCTGTATATCAAACTATTAGAATCCGGGAACTAAAACCTGAACCGCCCATCCACCACTATATGAATAAAATTACTTCCACCGATGTTTCCCTGTCCGAGGTGCACGGCTCCGTTGAGACAGAAGGAAAAGGCAGTTTCTGGCGCCGCCTGTTTGCTTTTATGGGACCGGCCTACCTGGTCAGTGTCGGCTACATGGACCCCGGCAACTGGGCTACCGACCTGGCCGGCGGCAGCCGCTTCGGATATGCCCTGCTATGGGTGTTGGTGATGTCGAACCTGATCGCCCTGTTGTTGCAAAGCATGAGTGCGCGCCTGGGCGTGGTAGCGCGACGCGACCTTGCACAGGCTTCGCGTGAACTGTACCACCCAGTTGCCAATATTTTCAACTATATCCTGGCCGAGATTGCCATCGCCGCCTGCGACCTTGCCGAAGTGGTCGGCATGGCCATCGGTTTGCAGCTGCTGTTCGGCTTCCCCCTGATATGGGGGGTGGCCATCAGCGTACTCGATGCCTTCCTGCTGCTCTTCCTGATGCAGTTGGGGATACGAAAACTGGAGGCGTTTATCCTTGGGCTGGTAGTGGTTATCGGCGGCGCCTTTGCCGTTCAGATGTTCCTGGCCAAACCGGTGATGAGCGAACTGGCCGTCGGTTTTATCCCGTCGATTCCGAATTCCGAAGCGCTGTTCATTGCCATCGGCATCATAGGCGCTACGGTCATGCCGCACAATCTGTATCTCCATTCGGCATTGGTGCAGACCCGGAAAATTAACCGCAACCCCGACGGGCTGAAACGCGCCATCCGGTTCAATATACTCGACTCTGCCATTGCGCTCAACCTCGCGTTATTTGTCAATGCAGCCATTCTCATTCTGGCGGCGGCAGTTTTCCACAAAAACGGGTACAACGGGGTGTCAGAAATCCAGGACGCCCATCAGTTGCTCGAACCCCTGCTCGGCAAAAGTTACGCGCCCGTGCTTTTTGCCCTGGCGCTCATCGCTGCGGGGCAGAGCAGCACCGTTACCGGCACACTGGCAGGCCAGATCGTCATGGAAGGCTACCTGCACCTGCGCATCGCGCCCTGGCTGCGGCGCATTATCACCCGTTTACTCGCTGTAATACCGGCAGTTTTGGCCATCAGCATTTTAGGCGAACAGGCCACCGGTAACATGCTGGTGCTGAGCCAGGTCATCCTGAGCATGCAGCTGGGGTTTGCCGTCATTCCATTGCTCCATTACGTCAGCGATAAAAAACGCATGGGCACATTCGCCATCGGCTTCTGGGCGAAACTGGGAGGCTGGCTCAGCGCAGTGATTATTGTGGTGCTGAACATCAACCTGGTCATTCAACAACTGGGCATCTGGTTGGAATATCCCGGACCAAATACATGGATGATTTACACTTTAGTGATACCGGCCCTGTTGTTTGCAGCCGGTATGCTCGCATACATCACGCTGCACCCCATGGTCGTTCGGCGCCCGGAGGCAAAAACCAAAATACCGCACGGCGTTTTTGAAGGTATTGCAGAAATCAACGCGCCGGAATACCAGCGGATCGCCATTGCCCTCGACTTCTCCGAAGCAGATAAAAAAACGCTGGAACACGCCCTGCACATCGGCGGCAAACAAGTCCGGTACCTGCTCATCCACGCCGTGGAAACCGCCGGCGCCTGGGTAATGGGGGCAGATATTCAGGATCTCGAGACCAGGACGGATGTGCAAAACCTGGAAGAGTATGCGCAACGGCTGCGCGAGCTCGGCTACCAGTGCGAGGCGTTTATAGGTTATGGCACGGCAAAAAAGGCCATTCCTGTGTTGGTAAACGAAAAACAGGCCGATCTGCTCGTCATGGGCGCACACGGTCACCGGGCGCTCAAAGACCTGATCTTTGGCACCACGGTGGGCGCTGTGCGGCATGCCGTAAAAATACCCGTACTGATCGTTCGATGAGCAAACTATACGCCCGACGACCGGAAGTCGTTGTAGTTTTGCACGACTTTCTGAAGCCCGGTGTCGTTCACCATTGCGCCCTGGCGTGGCCGCAAGAAATATTTAAACATACCTTAAATGCACATTACCGCCACAGAAATCAGCGATATCATTCGCCGTCGCCGTTCCATTTTTCCCAAATCATACGTGCCGGGAAAACCTGTTGAACGCGCCGTCATCGAACAACTGCTCGAAAATGCCAACCAGGCGCCCACGCACAAACCGACCGAGCCCTGGCGCTTCCAGGTATTTCATTCCGAAGAAAGCCGCCGCCGCCTGAGTGCTTATCTATCGGATTTTTATCAAAAAAACACGCCTCCGGAATTGTTTTCCGAAGAAAAACTCAAAAAAAGCAGTGAAAATCCGCTGCGTTCAGGAGCGGCCATTGCCATCATCCTGCAACGCGATCCCCTGGAAAGCATCCCTGAATTTGAAGAGATCGCTTCCGTTGCAATGGCCGTCCAGAATATGTGGCTCACCTGCACGGCGCTTGGATTGGGCTGTTATTGGAGCACGCCCAGGGCGGCATTGAAAGCCGATGCCTTCCTCAACCTGGCGCCGGGACAGCGCTGCCTCGGTTTTTTCTACCTCGGCTGGCACGAGATGCCCGAACTGCCGGGCAAACGCAGGCCTGTGGCGGAAAAAACAACCTGGTTATAAGATTTTTAATCCACGACCATGCAACGGACAACAAAACGCCGCGCGCCATCGTATCGTCGTGGCACATATCTAGAAACGAAATGACACGCAATATCCTCGAAACAGAACAGAAAGCACTGGAGATCAACCTCGACGACCGCATCTACGGCGCCTTTGCCGAGATCGGTGCGGGACAGGAAGTTGCCCGGCATTTTTTCCAGGCGGGCGCGGCGGCAGGCACCATTGCAAAGTCAATGAGCGCCTACGACAAAACTGTTTCCGATGAGATATATGGAGACGAGACAAAAGGCAAGGGCCGCTATGTATGCGAGGCGAGGCTCTACAAAATGCTCGACCACGAATACGAATTGATGGAAGGACGCCTGCGTGTGGAACGCCCGCAACAAAACTTTTTTGCGTTTGCCGATACCGTCGCGGCCATTAATTTCCAGAAAACCATCAAGGGCGACGGCTGGCTGGGCCTGCGTTTCCAATTGAATCCCGGTTCTAAACCCAACGACCTTGTCCTGCACGTCAGGATGCTCGACAACAACAACCTGTTGCAACAACAGGCCATCGGCATCCTCGGCGTCAACCTGATCTTCGGCTGCTATCGCTTTCACCACGACCCCGAAACCCTGCTCATGTCGCTCATGGACAACCTGCGCGGTCGTGTCATGATCGACATGGTGCGCCTGCAAGGTCCTGATTTTCAACACGTCGACAACCGCCTCATCTGCCTGTGGATGGTCAAAAACGGCCTCAGCGACGTAGCCATTTTTGGCCCCGACGGCAACAGCCTGCACGCAGGTGAATTTCTCTACAAAAAGTCCATCCTCATCGCCCGCGGCAGTTACCGCCCGCCCACACTGGTACAGCAGGAAATGATCCGGCTCGCCTACCAACAATTTTGCGCAGAACCCGATGTAGACGCCGATAAAACCTTTTTCCTCACGGAGATCACGCTCGACAACCTGCGCGCTTCCGGCGAGCTCGACGAGCGCGACTTTACCGACCGTGTTGATATGCTCTGCGCACTTGGTCAGACGGTCATCCTGTCCAACTGTGTGCAACACAAAATGCTCATCGCCTATTTCAGCGATTACAGGGTACAGCGCATCGGCCTGGCCATGGGGGTGCGTAAACTGCAAAACATCATCCGCGAAACAACCGAAAACAACCCCGATAACCTGCTCGGCGCCTTCGGCGAGTTATTCCTGCGCAATGTGCGGTTTTACGTGTACCCTGCCCGTGAACCCGGCAGCAACAAACTGCTGAACGCGCGAAACATCGATATCCCCCATACCATCCATTTTCTCTACGACCACTTGCTGGAAAACCGCAACATCGTCGATATTCAGGGATTCAGTCCCGACATCCTGCATATTTACCACAAGGAAGTGTTGCGCATGATCCGGCAGGGCGAGCCCGGCTGGGAGCAGATGGCGCCGGAAGCAGTCGTGCGCCTGGTAAAGGCGAAAGGCCTGTTCGGTTATGTCCCTGCCCAGGCCGGGCCGTAACCGAACACACAACTATTTACCCTTTAAAGCCGTTAATGCCCAGTCTGCCCCAAGTTTTATAATTTTGCATCAATTTGATATATCCATGAGTCTCGAAGAAAAGATCAATAAAGACCTGGTGACCGCCATGAAGGCCAAAGACGACGTGAGCCTGCGCGGTATCCGCGCGATCAAAAGCGCTATTCTGCTGGCAAAAACAGACGGCAGCCATCAGGCCATCGATGAAGCCCGCGAGGTGCAGATATTGCAAAAACTGGTAAAAACACGCCAGGAATCGCTTGATATTTATACCAAAAACAACCGGCCTGAACTCGCTGAAAAGGAACGGGAAGAGATTGCGGTCATCAAGCGCTACCTTCCGGCCATGCTCGAAGGCGCCGAACTGGAGGCCATCCTGAAAAAAATTGTGGCCGAGACGGGCGCGACCACCGCCAAAGACATGGGCAAGGTCATGGGCGCCGCCAACAAACAACTGGCCGGCAAAGCCGACGGCAGGGCCATTTCCGAAATCGTAAAACAATTGCTTTCTTAATGATGAATGATGAATGATGAATGATGAATCCAGCATCATTCATCATTCATCATTCATCATTCATCATTCATCATTCCAACCATGGTTCTTCGCGCCGAAAACATCAGCAAGATATACGGAAAACGCACCGTTGTAAAAGACGTGTCGTTCGACGTACAGCAGGGCGAGATCGTCGGTTTGCTGGGCCCGAACGGGGCGGGCAAAACAACCTCTTTCTATATGGTGGTGGGTTTTATCCGGCCAACCGAAGGCAAGGTGTTCCTCAACGAAGAAGAGATCACCGACCTGCCCATGTACCGGCGCGCGCAGCGCGGCATCGGATACCTGCCGCAGGAGCCCAGTGTATTCCGCAAATTATCGGTGGAAGACAACGTAAAGGCCGTGCTCGAGATGACCAAACTGAGCAAGGCGGAACAGCGCGACAAACTGGAGTCGCTGCTCGAAGAGTTTAACCTGAACCGCGTGCGCAACGGTCTGGGCGACACCCTTTCCGGCGGGGAGCGCCGCCGAACCGAAATCGCGCGTGCCCTGGCGAGCGACCCCAAATTCATCCTGCTCGACGAACCCTTTGCCGGTATCGACCCCATTGCCGTGGAAGACATCCAGTATATCGTGGCCAAACTGAAAACCAAAAACATCGGCATCTTGATTACCGACCACAATGTGCAGGAAACGCTGAGCATTACCGACCGGGCATACCTCATGTTTGAAGGCAGTATCCTGAAAGCAGGCACCGCAGAGGAACTGGCCGCCGATGAAATGGTGCGCAAGGTTTATCTCGGCAAACACTTCGAACTGAAGCGCAAAGTGATCGAATTTTAGCGGTTAGGTAGCCCGCATAAAGCAACCACCAGCCTTCCTATTTCTCTTTTTCAGTAGCCAGGGCCCTGACTTTTCCAAGTATGACCGTCAATCGCGGATCGCCGGGGGCCAGGTTAAGCGCCTGCTCCAGCCATACGGCCGATTCCCGCATCTCGCCCAGCGCATAATATTGTCCGGCGATATGGGTTGCTATTGCTGTATCCGGGTTTATCTGCCAGGCTTCAGACAAATAACTGAGGGCCTTTTCGGGGTCGCGGTTGTTGGCAGCATAGTAATCGCCGCCGTACCGGAGGGCATATGCCAGGCCGAGTTTTGCCTTGGCGTCGGTGGGGTTGAGCCGAACGGCGCCGCGATAGGAAGCAACAGACTGGTCAAACTTCTGCAAATAAAACACACAGGCGCCATGCGCCAGCAGGGCATCGAAGTAGGTAGGGTGCAATTCAATCGCTTTACGCAGATGCGCTTCGGCTTCCTCCAGCAGGGTCTGCCGTGCGGCATTGTCGGAGGTGGCCAGTGCCTTGACCAGCAGGACAGTCCCGAGACCGTTGCGCAACTTGGCGCTGTTGGCTGAAACGTCAATATCTGTTTTGTACAGCCGTTCTTCATTGGCCCATGCCTTGTTCCGGTTGAACGTGGTCGCAGCCGGTACCAATGCGGCCAAAGCCACCAGGATAGATGCCTGTGCAAATTTTTGCCCGAACCGGCCAGCCAAACCCGCCAGTCCGGCGCCAATGGACAGGCAAAAACCAACCGACGGCATAAACAGAAAACGTTCGGCCATAAACACCCCTACCGGAGCGATAATATTGGCCACAATGCCCAGGGTCAGCACATAGAACAGCATGCCGAACGAGGCGGTGTTTTGCCGGCGCAACCCTGCGACGGCAAACCCCAACATCAGCAGATGCACGATTATGCCGGCAATTACTACAGGCCGGGCAAACGACTGCGGCTCAATGGTAAACGGGAAATAATCGTGTGTAAGCGGCCAGGGCCAAACCAGCAGGCGGAGGTATTCAAACAGGGTATAAAAGATGGTTGCTGCCTTTTCTTCCAGGCTGAACGGCGCCCAAACACCGTTCATGGCCTTCAAAAACGGATCGTTCAACGGATCGTTTACCGTTTGTCCGCTGAAATGCCAATCGAGCGCCACGCCACGCAGGAGGGTATATGCCACAAACGCCAGGGCCATCGGCCAGACTGTCGCAATACTTTTTCCGGGGGAAACATCCCTGAAAAACCACAATACAAGCGGCGCAACGAGCAACAGCGGTACGGCATTCTCCTTACTCAGGCAGGCCGCAAGGAAAAGGAGTGCGGCAGCAACGGCCCATTTGAGGTTGCGACCGTCAAAGGCCCGTAAAAGCGCGTACAGCGTTCCAATACCCGCGAGCAGGGCCAGCTGTTCATCACAACCTTTCACATTGGCAACTACCTCTGTATGGACGGGATGTACCACAAACAGCAGCGATGCAGCCCATACCGCGAACATCCTGCCGTGCGCTTCTGGCGCCGGCTTCAGAGCCTTCAGAAAAAAAAGGTAGAGCAGGAGGCCATTCGCCGCAAACAGCAATACGGAAAACAGGTGGAATACCGTGCTGTTATTGCCGAATAACTGGAACAACAATGCGAAAAAAACCAGTGACAGCGGTCGGAACCGACCGCCAGGAAGCGTATTCTCCGCGTTTTTTTCCGCCAGATATCCGGAAAATGACTCTGTGGTCAGTATCCGGGGAATGCCGCCCAGCCCCTGTTGCACCCATTTGTTTTCCGTAACGACCATCCGGTCGTCGAGCACAAAATCGTGGCCCAGCGTATTGGCATACAGCAGAAAAGCCAGGGCGAATAAAAAGAGACCCTGTATCCGGGTATTGTATAGGAATTGCATGGGACGAAAATAGCCACAAACAAGCAGACTACACGTCAAAACTCACCACCAATCTTTTCGTTTTGGGGTGCGACTGGCAGGTAAGTACATATCCGGCAGCCACCTCGTCGGGCTCGAGGCCGTAGTTGACATCCATGTCCACCTCGCCTTCCAGTATTTTAGCCTTGCAGGTACTGCATACGCCCCCTTTGCAGGAAAACGGCAGATCGGCGCCGGCACGCATCGCGGCATCTAGCAGCGTGCTGCCGTCGGAAGGCAGGTTAAAATCGAACTGCATACCATCCTGAATTACCGTGATGGAAGCGTCGAAGGTGTCGCGGGCAGCCGGTTTGGCGCCCGGCCCGGTTGTGGGCTTTTTGGCGCCCGATGTTGTAAATAATTCAAAATGAATGCGCCTGGGCTCGACACCAACCTCTTCCAGCGTTTTTTTTATGTCAAAAGTCATTTCTTCGGGCCCGCAAATAAAATACGCATCCACATCCGCGGCCCGGAAAAGCAGCCTGCAATAAGCGCGGCATTTTTCTCCATCCATACGTCCCTGAAGCAGTTCGCTGCCGAGAGACTCCCGACTCAATACATGGTGCACAGCCAGGCGGTCGGGGTATCGGTTTTTCAGTTCCTCCAGCTGTTCGCGAAAGATGATGTGGTCAAACCCGCGGTTGCCGTAAAAAAGCAGGAAACGGCTGCCCGGTTCTACTGCCAAGGTCGTTTTCAGAATCGACATGACCGGTGTGATACCGCTGCCGGCTGCAAATGCGACGTAAAGATTTTTATTGGAAGGGTCCAGTTCAACATAAAAATGTCCCTGAGGCGCCATTGCCTCCAGCGAATCGCCTACCCGAAGCAGGGTATTGGCGTAGGTGCTGAATGCCCCGCCCTCCACCTGTTTGACGGCAACCCGCAAATCGTTTTCATGCGTTCCGGTGCAGATAGAATAGGAACGCCGGAGTTCCTCCCCGTCAATGACCTTGCGGAGGTTCAGGTGTTGCCCCTGTTTGAACCGAAATATTTCGCGAAGGTCTTCCGGCACTTCGAAGGCAAGGGATACCGTATCGGTGGTCTCACGGCGAATATCGCGTATGCGGAGCGGGTAGTATTTGGTAGACATTGGTCGGTGGCAGATAGTCGGCGGATTGGTTTGTATTTCTGTTGGGTACCGCCGACTGAAGCCGGCGCACCCACCCTCCCACATCCATTTTCAACGGGCGTATATGAATACTACAAGGTCATCAAGGGGTACACAAGTACTTATAATATAAAAAGTGTATCACGTGGTTACGGGATACACTTCCTGGCAGACAGGATTGCAATAAATGCAACTTTAGGATGCTACCAACCTTTATTCGCCGGCTAAAGCCGGTGGTACCCCGGGGTTATTCGCCGGCTAAAGCCCGGCGGGGTACCTGGGTACCTGGATGCTGTCAGGCAAGGGTGTTGACGTGCTTGGTCAGACCGCTTTTCAGGTTGGCCGCTTTGTTGCGGTGGATATTGCCACGCTTGGCCAGCCTGTCGATCATGCTGATCACTTTGGGCAAAAAACTGAGCGCTTCGGCCTTGTCTTTCAGATCGCGCAGGTTTTTGACAGCCGCACGTGCAGTTTTTTTGTAATAACGGTTTTGCAGACGGCGCTTTTCAGCCTGACGAATGCGCTTGAGTGCAGAACGGTGGTGTGCCATATTTTAAGCAGGTAATGTGCTGAACAATTAAAAATCTGGTAGTCTTTCGTTTTGGGCGGGCAAAGGTAGGATTTCCCGATGGAAAAAACCACAAGACCTTTAAAAAAATATCTGCAGGACGTATAAAATACAACAACGCGCCTTGTCCGGGTGTTATCTTTGCGCCCCTGCTCCAAGCCTGAAATGACCGTCAAACTTACTATTTTTGCTGGGTTTTATTCTCCTTAATGTTTTGTAATGAAAGATCATTCGTCCGTATTCAACGCACATCCGCAATATATTGATTCCATGTACCAGTCCTGGCAGCGTGATCCGGAGTCGGTGGAGACCGACTGGCGCGCATTTTTCCAGGGCTTTGATTTTGCCCTCAGCGCCGCCAATGGCGCCTCCGGCGCCGTCGGAAGCGCCGGCCCCGATTCCGGCCAACTGCAAAAAGAGTTTGCCGTCATGGGACTTATTCACGGCTACCGCGACCGCGGACATACACTTTCCACCACCAACCCCATCAAGCCGCGCAAAGACCGCAAGCCGCGCCTTGACCTGGCCGACTACGGTCTCACCGAAGCCGACCTCGACAGCCCGTTTGCCGCAGGTTTTGAATTGGGCATGTCCAATGCACCCCTGCGCGATATCATACAGCGCCTGCGCCTGATCTATTGCGGCAATATCGGCTTCGAATGCACCCATGTTTACGACAAGGAAAAACGCGAGTGGCTCCGCCGCCGGATCGAAGGCCGTTCACTGGCCGACGACTACGGCTTCCCGGTAGAAAAAAAGAAACGCATCCTTGAAAAGATCAATGGCGGCGTCGCTTTCGAGCAATTCCTGGCCACCAAGTTCGTGGGCCAGAAACGCTTCGGACTGGAAGGCGGCGAATCTGCCATCGCTGCCCTGGATGCCATGATGAATAAAGCCGCCGAAGAGGAAACACCCGTGGAAGAAGTGGTGATCGGTATGGCACACCGCGGCCGCCTGAATGTACTGTGCAATATCGTAGGCAAAACCTACGAACAGATTTTCAGTGCCTTCGAAGACAAAACGATTCCCGATCAGAGCTTCGGCTCGGGCGACGTGAAATACCACCAGGGCTACTCCTCGCAGGTGACAGCCCTTAACGGCAAAAAATTCTACGTCAAATTGCTGCCCAACCCCAGTCACCTCGAAGCCGTCAACCCCGTTGTGGAGGGTTTCTCCCGCGCCAAACTGGATATCCTGTACCGCGACAATTTCGACCGGCTGCTGCCCATCCTGATCCACGGCGACGCTGCCGTGGCCGGCCAGGGTATCGTATATGAGGTGACCCAGATGATGAGCCTTGAAGGCTTTAACACCGGCGGCACCGTACACCTCGTGATCAATAACCAGATCGGCTTTACTACCGACTGGGAAGACGCCCGCTCCAGTACCTACTGCACCAGTGTGGCCGAAGTGGTGCAGGCGCCCGTTTTTCACGTCAACGGCGACGATCCGGAGGCCGTGGTTTTCGTTTCGGAACTGGCTATCGAATACCGGCAAATGTTTAATACCGATGTCTTCATCGACATGGTGTGCTACCGGCGCAACGGCCACAACGAAAGTGACGAGCCGCGTTTTACGCAGCCCGCCATGTGGAAAATCATCGAAAAACACCCCGATCCGCGTACCGTGTACAACCGGAAACTCATCGCCCGCGGCGACGTAGACGAGCAACTGGCCAAAGACATGGAACAGCGCTTTAAGGCCGACCTGCAGGCGCGGCTCGATAACGTGCGCCAAAAACCACTCCCCTATACCTACCAGGAGCCGGAACAGGCATGGCGGACGCTCACCAAAACAACAGATGATAAGGACTTTCAGGAAAGTCCGGACACCGGTATTTCGCGCAAAATGATCGATCAACTGCTCGATCATTTGCTTACCCTGCCTAAAGGCTTCAACCCGCTGCCCCAGATCGCCAAGCTACTCGATAACCAGCGCAATCTTGTACAGACCGGAAAAATCGACTGGGCACTCGGCGAACTCATGGCCTACGGCTCGCTGCTGCTCGAAGGCCGCGATGTCCGCATGAGCGGTCAGGATGTTAAACGCGGCACTTTCAGCCACCGCCACTCCTGTCCGGTCGATGCCAAAACCTTTGAGCGCATCAATCGCCTCGAAAATATGTCGAAAGACCAGGGGCGGTTCCTGATCTACAACTCATTGTTGTCCGAATACGCCGTTCTGGGCTTTGAATATGGATACGCCCTGGCCAATCCGGATACCCTCGTGATCTGGGAAGCCCAGTTCGGCGACTTTGCCAACGGCGCAAGTACCATTATCGACCAGTTTATTTTTGCCGGAGAATCCAAGTGGCAGCGTATGAACGGCATCGTAATGCTGCTGCCGCACGGCTATGAAGGGCAGGGGCCGGAACACTCTTCAGCACGCATGGAGCGCTACCTGCAGGGTTGCGCAGAAAACAACGTTACGGTAGCCAATGTGACTTCGGCTGCCAACCTGTTCCATCTCCTGCGCCGCCAGATCATACGCCCCTTCCGCAAACCGCTTATCCTGATGACGCCGAAATCGGCGCTGCGCCCGCCTTTCAATCTGGGCGAGATCAGCGCGCTGGAAACGGGCAACCGCTTCCGCGAACTGCTCGACGACGACAGCGTGAAGCCTTCCAAAGTAAAACGATTGCTGGTATGCTCCGGCAAGGTTTACTACGACCTCGACAAGCGCAGGCAGGAGGAAAAACGCGACGATGTGGCCATCGTCCGGCTCGAACAGGTTTATCCTTTCCCCAAGACACAGTTTGATACCCTGCGGAAAAAATACGGCAAGGCCGAACTGGTGTGGGTACAGGAAGAACCCCACAATATGGGCGCATGGCCCTATATCGCAACCGAACGCTCCGAATACGGCTGGAAATGTGTGAGCCGCCCGTCTGCGGCCAGTCCGGCTACGGGTTTCCTGAAAAAACACGAAAAAGAACAACAGGAGATTGTGGCACAGGCGTTTGCAAAGTGATGCATTCGTTCGCTTTGCACCTGGCGATAATAAAAGGAAACCCGCCTGATTTCAGGCGCACTTTATGTCAGACATCCTTTTTACGCATTCCTATTTCTACCGGTTCGATCCGAAACAATGGAAGACCGGACAGCCATACCCGCCGTACGGCACCCTGTACGCTGCGGCACTGATGCGTGAATGCGGGTACGACGTGTGTCTTTTCGATACCAACCTGTGTAACGGCCCGGATGAAATCCGCCCCTTGCTCGAACGCGAAAACCCGCGCTTCCTCGTCATCTACGACGACGGATTCAACTACCTGACCAAAATGTGCCTCACCCGCATGCGCGAAGCCGCCTTCGATATGATTCGAACGGGGAAGGAACAGGGGTGCACCGTAATCGTCAACAGCAGCGACGCTACCGACCACTCCGAACAATATCTTTCGCAAGGCGCTGATTTTGTGATACTTGGCGAAGGAGAGATCACGCTCAGGGAACTTGTTTTAACGGTGGACGGTGGACGGGAGGCGGTAGACGGTGGACGGGAGACAGGAGACAGCATTTGGGCTGGCATGGAACATATTTCAGGTATTGCGTACTTGTCGGACACGTCATATAGCGTATCAAATGCCATAGGTTCCACACCGTCCACCGTCCACCGTCTATCGTCCACCGTCTACCGCACCCCTGCGCGACCGGTACTGCACGACCTGGATTCCTTACCCGATCCCGCCTGGGACCTGGTGGACATGGATGCTTACAAACAGATATGGATACGGCGTCACGGGTATTTTTCCCTGAACCTCGCCACTACACGCGGCTGCCCTTTTAAGTGCAACTGGTGCGCAAAGCCCATTTATGGCAACCGCTACAATTCGCGCAGCCCGGAACGTGTGGCTGCCGAGATCGAAATGCTTACAGCGCGATACGGCGTCACCCATTTCTGGATGGCCGATGATATTTTCGGTCTGAAGCCCGGCTGGGTGCAACGCTTCCGAGATATCGTGCTGGAAAAACAACTGAAGTTTGAATACAAAATTCAAAGCCGGGTCGACCTGCTGCTGAAAGAAGACACGATTGATGCCCTGGTCGATTCCGGGCTCCGGGAGGTATGGGTCGGCGCAGAAAGCGGTTCGCAGAAAATACTCGACGCCATGGACAAGGGAACTACCATCGAACAGATCCGAAAGTCGACCCGGTTGCTGAAAAAGAAAGGTGTTGCGGTCTGTTTTTTCCTCCAGTTCGGTTATCTCGGGGAGACACAAGAGGACATCTCGGCCACGATACACATGGTAGAGGAATTGCTCCCGGACGATATCGGCATTTCAGTCAGTTATCCCTTGCCCGGAACCGGGTTTTATGAAAAGGTCAAAGACCTGCTCGGCCAAAAACAAAACTGGGAAGTCTCCGACGACCTCGCCATGATGTACCCCGCCACTTTTTCACCGGCATATTACCGGCGCCTGCACAGGTTGGTACACAAGCGCTTCAGGCTCCGGCAGGGCAGGGCAGAGTGGGAAAAATTGCTACGCATGGAGCAGGCCGACCTCGTTCGGGCCTTAAAATGGCTGTACTATGCACCGGCAGCACTGGCAGACAAGTGGCGGCTGCAGCGACTGACCTGAAAACCTGCACCGATGGAACAGCACAATCGGCAAATCACTACGCCTTTCGATGCCGTGGCGCTCGATTACGACGCGGTGTTTACACACTCGGCAACCGGGCGTTTGCTGCGCGAACGGGGCTGGACATTGATAACCAAAACGCTGGACGGTAACATCGGCCTTCATGCGCTGGAACTCAACTGCGGAACGGGCGAAGATGCCGTCTGGCTGGCCGGATCAGGATGGAAGGTGTTCGCGACCGATATTTCCCCGGCCATGATAGCCGCAACGCGGAAAAAAGCCGACGCGGCAGGACTGGGGCACAATATCACTACAGCTGTTCGCGCTATCGAAGACCCTCTGCCGGCCGCATCCTTCGATCTGATCCTGTCCAATTTCGGTGGCCTCAACTGCCTCGCCCCCGAAGCCTTGCGGCGGCTGAACGACGCCCTTTTGCCCCTGCTTACCGCCGATGGTCGTTTTATTGCCGTGGTAATGAGCCGTTTCTGCTTCTGGGAAACGCTGTTTTTTCTGTGGAAACGAAAACCTCGCGAAGCATTTCGACGCCTTCTCCGCGGGCCCGTAGCTGCCGCGCTCAGCCCGGATATAGTCGTGCCGACCTGGTATTATTCGCCCGCTCAGTTCCGGCAGCTGTTCCCCGGTTTCCGGGTTCAAATGTTGCAACCGGTCGGATTTTGGTTGCCCCCGTCTTACCTGAACGCCTTTTTTGAAAAACACCCGCGTTTCCTGCGTATACTGAATTGGCTGGAACGATACTGCACAGCCGGTTGGCTGGCCCCTTCAGGCGATCATTTCTATATTTGCCTGACAATAAAATGAACATACTCCTCACCCACGGCTATTTTCTTCGGGAAGACCCGAAAGAACAAATCATTATGAAGCCCTATCCGCCGCTGGGTTTGTTGTGTCTGTCGGCCTGGCTCGATAAACATGGCGTGGAAAACGAGGTGTTCGACACGACGTTTTCTTCAAAAGAGCACCTTCATCAATATCTGCTGGAACATCGGCCACGCATACTGGCGCTGTATACCAACCTGATGACAAAAATTAACGTGATCGGGATCATGCGTTTTGTCAGAAGCCGGGCCGAACTCCGTCACTGCCTGATCGTACTTGGCGGCCCTGATGTGACACACAACACTGAAGGTTATCTGGCCGCCGGCGCCGATCTGATCGCAATAGGAGAGGGCGAGCAGACCATGCTGGAAATTGCATTGACGGTAGACGGAGGGCGGTGGACGGTGGACGGCGGAGAAAGCAGAGAAGACCTGATATTAGCCGCTATGAGCCACATCACAGGCATGGCGTTCCGGTTGTCCGACGGCGCCGTATTCAAAACGGCTCCCCGGGAAAAATTGCGCGACATCGACCAATTGCCTTTCCCCAGCCGCCATAAAATCGACCTGCACCAATACCTGGACGCCTGGAAACGCACACATGGCCACAGCGCCGTGAGTATCAGTACGCAACGCGGGTGCCCCTACACCTGCCGCTGGTGCAGCACAGCCGTTTACGGACAAAGTTACCGCAGGCGAAGCCCGGAGCATGTAGTAGACGAAATCGTGCATTTGCAGCAGCATTACGACTTCGACCTGATCTGGTTTGTCGACGATGTGTTTACCATCAGCCACAAATGGCTCGGTGCGTTTCGCGACGAACTTCAAAAACGACAGGTAAACATTCGTTTTGAATGCATCACGCGGGCCGACCGGATGAACCGGGATGTGATCAGCATCCTGAAGGATTGCGGCTGCTTTCGGGTCTGGATCGGCGCGGAAAGCGGCTCCCAGCAAATCATAGATGCCATGGACAGGAGGGTTGATGTGGCACAGGTGCGCGCCATGATCCAATTGACCCGGCGCGCCGGGATGCAGGCAGGCACCTTCATTATGCTCGGCTATCCGGGGGAAACGGAGCGCGATATCCTGGAAACAGTGCACCACCTAAGGCAGGCTGACCCAGATTTATTCACCATTACAGTTGCCTATCCCATCAAAGGAACAGGCCTGTACGATCAGGTGCAGGCGCAGATGGCTTCAAGCGCCCTGCCTACCTGGGCCGAACACACCGATCGCGATATCGATTTCCCGCGCACCTATCCCCGGCGTTATTACGACTACGCGGTACGCTGGACGGTCAATTCCGTGCACTGGCACAAAACCAAAAATGCCGGCAGGCGCCTGTCGGTCGCCGGGCTGAAATTTCTGGTCAAATTGTGGGTTGCGAGAGCGGGTATGGCATGGTGGCGCGGGAAGGGCGCCTACTGCTCCGGCGTTTCAAAGTTCATCTTAAAACCGATACGCTGATTGGGCTCCGGAACATCGTCGTCGTAGTCTTCCCAGGCAGTGATATCGGCCATGAAGGTTTCCAGGTGCCGCAGGAAATAGGGCTCCTTCAATTCTTCCGGCCGGTAAATGGCGATGGTTTTCGGAGGTTGCGGCTGGCCGTATTTTTCGATAAAGGGGAAGTTGATCAGCACGAGAATTTTTCCGTTGAACAACTGCTGGTACACCAGCGAGCCGTTCTGCTTGATCAGGTCGCGGCGCAGATCGCCGCCGACGGGTTCCCCCAGGCCGCTTTCAGAATGACCCAGGCTGAAAACCACCGCTTCCAGGTTTTCGATCTCGCTGCGTTCTTCGATCTCGGCATCAAGACCGGTCGCTTTCGCCAGTAAGCCCAGTTGTTCGACTATGATTTTTCTAAGGCCGGCGTTCCATACTTCGCGGTAGCGTTGGGTATTGCCCAGCACTTCTTTGTAGCGTTCTACCTTGCGCTGGAGGTTGGTCGTGTCGGATTCAGTTGCCATGCAGATAAATATATGGTTCAGGATAAAGGTATAAAACGCGGCAATTCCCGGCCTTATTCTTTCCGCCACATCTTTCTCTGTCTGCCGGTTTTCCCATTAAGCCCGGTTATGAACATAAAAAGACGCGAGCCATTCCCGGTATCCGGAAATGGCTCATCGTCAATGGCATGCAAAAGAAAAACTCCGGTTTCAATTACCGTACAAACAACAGTTCGCGGTATTTCACCAGCGGCCAGTACTGGTCGTCTACAAATGTTTCGAGGTCGTCCACCGCTTCGCGGATTTTATCCATTTGCGGTCGAGCCTTGTGGCACAGGATATCGGCTTCTTCGCGAATATTATCCGCTTCGTGGGCTTTTTCAAGCGCTTTGTGCAGTTTTTCAAGTCCTTCGCGGATATCGCTTACATTGCGCACCACCCGCTTCAGGGTATCTTTCTGGTAACCGATGGCGTCGTCCATACCGATCTCTTTCATCGCACCGATGTTGTCGGCGAGTTCCGTTTGGTACCGCACGACAGCCGGCATGACCATCGAGTGTACAATTTCCTCGAGCGATTTGGCCTCAATGCTGAGTTTGGTACAGTAAGAGTGCAACTGAACGGCATAGAAGGCTTCCAGTTCCACCTTGTTCATCACGCGCGATTTGCCGTAGAAATCGACGGCCAGTTTGCTGTCCAGCACATCCAGCGCTTCGGGGGTGGCCGCAAAATTGTTGAGGCCGCGTTTAGCCGCTTCTGCCTTCCACTCGTCGGAGTAGTTGTTGCCCTCGAAGAGGATGGATTTTGATTTGCGGATAAAGCTTTTCAGCACGGTAAGTATGGCGACCTCCTGTTTGGCGCCTTTGGCAGTCAGTTTGTCAACCTCCGCCTTGAATTCCACCAGTTGCAAACCCATCATGGTATTCATCACCGTCATCGGGCCGGCGCAGTTCTGGCTGGAGCCCACCGCGCGAATCTCGAATTTGTTGCCGGTGAAAGCGAAAGGCGAGGTACGGTTGCGGTCGGTATTGTCGAGTTCCAGGTTCGGGAGTTTTGCAATAAGGTCGAGCGCGCGTTTTACTTCTTCGATATCCGAGTTTTTGCCTTTCACGATCTGGTCGAGCAGTTTCGTCATGGCCTCGCCGATGAATACCGAAATGATGGCCGGCGGCGCCTCGTTGGCGCCCAGGCGGTGGTCATTGCCCGCATGGGCGATGCTCGAACGCAAAATATCGGCGTACTTGTGTACAGCAGCGATGGTGTTGACAAAAAAGGTCAGGAAGCGCAGGTTGACCTTGCGGCCCGGCGACAACAGGTTGACACCGGTATTGGTACCCATGCTCCAGTTGTTGTGTTTACCCGAACCGTTGATGCCTGCAAAGGGCTTTTCATGCAGCAACACGCGCAGTTTATGGCGACGCGCGACGCGCTCCATCAGGTCCATGAGCAACTGGTTGTGGTCGACCGCTACGTTGATCTCCTCAAATACCGGCGCTACTTCGTATTGTGCCGGGGCTACCTCATTGTGGCGGGTGCGCACCGGGATGCCCAGTTTGTGGCTTTCCGTTTCCAGGTCGCGCATAAATGCGTAAACACGCTCCGGAATGGAGCCGAAATAGTGGTCTTCCAACTGCTGGTGCTTGGCTGCGGGGCGACCCAGCAGGGTCCTGCCCGTCATCACCAGGTCCGGACGCGCACTGAACAGGGCTTCATCCACCACAAAATATTCCTGCTCCCAGCCGAGGGTAGCGCTTACCTTATTGACTTCCTTGTCGAACATCTGGCACACCGGCACGGCGGCCTTGTCGAGGAGCGAATGCGAGCGCAGCAGGGGCAGTTTGAAATCCTGCGCCTCTCCGCCATAGGTGACAAAAATAGTGGGAATACAAAGCGTTTTACCGTCGCCGACTTCCAGGATAAATGCCGGACTGCTTGGGTCCCATACCGTATAGCCGCGGGCCTCAAAAGTGCTGCGCATACCTCCGGAAGGAAACGACGAGCCGTCGGGCTCTTGCTGTACCAGTGCCGAGCCGGTAAATTCTTCGATCACGCGGCCGTCGTGGGTCAGGGTAAAAAACGAATCGTGCTTTTCGGCCGTTTTGCCGGTGAGCGGCTGGAACCAGTGGGCAAAGTGCGTACACCCTTTTTCTTCCGACCACTTTTTCATGCCCTTGGCTACTTCCTCAGCCACTTCAAGCGTCAGTTTTTGACCGCTTTGAACGGCCGCTTTTACGCTCAGGTAGGCATTTTCCGTGAGGTACTTTTTCATTGCCTCGTCATTAAAGACGTTTTCGCCGAAGTAGGAGGCAATACTTTCCACGGCGCCTTCGGTGAATTCTACGGGAAAGGGCTCCATCCGGTTTTCTACAGTTTGGAGCGCATTAAAACGAGAGAGAGACATATCGAATGTATGGTGAATGAATGAGCAATAGATTGAATATCAGTTTAATAAAACAGTCAGAACCCGGCTGGTGAAGGCTGGCTCAAGGGAAAATGAACGCGGACAACCGAACGGTGTGAACCGCTCAGACGGAAATTTGATTAACAGGCGCGGGGCGCCGTTGTCGTGTGTCAGTAAAGTAAAAACAAAGGGCAAAATTTGGTTGGGAAGCGGGGCGTCTCCTCCATGTGCCGGACAGGGCCGGCATATTGTGCATTACAGAAGAGGAGATGGTGGTGAGCAGCATTACTCATGAAGAGATATCGCTTTTTCGGCGGCAAAGATACGGATTATTTACAGAAAACTAAAGCATCCGAGTTTTTCCCATAAAAAAAGCCCCCCTCCTGCTATTAGGAGAGAGGCCATCCCAAAAACCGATTTTAAAGTATGTTAAAATCGATTCCCAGCGATTTATCGAAATAAATTACTTCGTCTGAATCATCTTCTTCGTGGCTGCGTCCGTGGCAGTTTCCAGTTTGTAGTACATCATGCCCGTGGTGTTCAACAGTGCACGATCGATGGCGATGGCGTTGTAGCCTTTGCCAAACTGGCCTTTCTGCGTGAACAGCATGCGACCCGTTTCGTCGAAGATCGACAGCGTAGCCTCAGTTGCCTCAGGCAGGTGGAAGCCGATGAGTGTCTTGTTCACAAACGGGTTCGGCTGGTTCTGGTACAACTCGAAGCCTACGCCCGAGATCACTGCACCACCCTGACCGTTGAAACGAAGCGCTACATCCAGGCGGTTGTTCGACAGGCTGTAGGCCTCGGCACGCGTGATGCGGCTCGATACACCCAACATGTCGCTCAGTTTGCCGCTCTTCACTGCGCGGAACTTCACGCTGAATTCGCTCGATTCGCCGTCTACCGACGTCGTGATCGCGTCTGCGAATACTCCGAAGTTGTCTGCTTTCATGTCTGCACCCGGAAGCACATCCACTACTTCAAGACCGCTGAAGTTCATCGTGAACTGGTAGCCTTGTACTTTCTCTGCGCCTTTGAAGTCGACGGTGAATACTTCACCTGCCTTCACGTCGCGATCCTGTACGTCGAACAACAGCGTGCTTGCAGCGCGGTCGTCAGCGTTCATCAGGGCATTGGCGATAGCCGTGCCGTTAACGTCGCCGATCTTCACACCTACGAAGTCGTCACCCAGTTGGTCCGTCGTTACACTTGCTACGCTCTTCGTTTCCGGGAACGCCGTGGAGAACGGATTCGACGGCTGCGGGAAGATAAAGCCTTTGTCTACAAAGCGCCAGGACGTGTTGTTCGGCAGTTCGTTGTAGATACCAAGGATCAGTTTGCGGATTTCAACGATGTCGAACGTCGTGATCGAGTTCGATTTGTTGGCGTCTGCTGCGATCATTTTGTACGGGCTGCCCAGCGGCTCCAGACCCAGGATGTGTTTCGAGATCAACACAAGGTCGAACGTCGATACGCCATTCAGCGGGTTGTCGTCTTTCGTCGGTGTTACCGTGTAGTTGGTGTTCATCGGTACGGCATCAACAAATACGAACTGACCTTGGTCGTCGCTCATGTCGAACAGGCTCGTAGCGCCCGATTGCAGGTTCACGTTGGCATCTTCGATACCGTCCTGTGCTTCCGTTTTCAATGCGCCGGCTACAGTTACGTTGTCCGGGTTGTTCACGTTGCCACAGTTGTTGTTGTTGTCCTGGATGTCTACCGTTGCTGCGCAGAAGTCGGCATTGCCTGCCAGATCCTGTGCCCACAGTTCGATCGTCTGTTCGCCCAGATCGGCGCACGTAAACGTTACGCTGGTGATCGGGTTGCCCAGTGCATCTACCGGGAAGCCGGTGCCCTGACCTGCGCGACGGATCGCGTATTTCAGTTTCGACGTCGGCGTGCAGTTGTCTTCTGCATATTGCAGGAAGTCAGTTGCCCACAGTACTACCATTTGCGTCGGCATGATATTGACGCTCAGGCCGTTGAAGCATACAACAGTCGGTGCTTTGCAGTCTTTCACTACGAACGTGTATTCGCAGTACGTTTCGTTGCCGCAGCCGTCCGTGATCGTCCATTTGATCTTGTGCGTGCCGTAAGGCAGTTGCGGTACGATGCCAGGCGAGCCGAGCTGGTTGTTCGGCGTCGGCATTTGCGGAAGCGTTTTCCACTGTACGGCTGCCGTGCGGGTAGTGCCCGATACCGACTGGTGGTTAGCCCAGCGGTAGATCTCGTTCGGGAGTACCGGACGACCGTCGAATACGCGCGAGGTGCCACCAGAGTAGTTCGGCGTACCTGCGTTGTTGTAGTTCACCGTGCCGGGAGCCGGCGGGTTGTTGCTGTTTACTACCGTTTCCATCGAACCGTCGCCGTCCAGGTCGAGGAACAGCAGGTACGAGATGTTCACGTTAGCGCCCGAGCATGCGTCGGTTGCCGTGATCGACAGCGGTGCATTGCCTTCGCACAGGTCGTGCGATTCGGTTGCTGCATCCCACCAGTACGACTGGTTCCACAGCAGCGGATCGTTTGTCGTCACATCGCAGTATTCAACAGGCGAAGCCGGGCAGTCTGCCGTCGGTTTCTGCGTGTCGATGATCTTGATGATCTGTTTGTACTGGTAGCAGTTCGCGTTAGCGTTGTAGAACGTGCAGAAGTTCGTCTGCGGCTGACCCGGTGCGATCGCTACGACCGTCGGGTTCCACGGAGCAGGCGTGCCGCAGGCCGATACGGTCGGGCCCGGCAGGTTCTGCGTGTTGTTCGTCGTTGCGTTCGGGTTCGGGTTCGGTACAATTACACAATCACCGTCCGGGTTGTAGGTACACCAGTTGATGATCGTCCAGGTACGCTCGATTTTCAAGCAGGCATCCGGTACAACCGTGAACACCTGGTCTTCGTGCGATACGCCAAGCAGTTCGCAGTCTTCGCCGAAGAATACCGGCTCACCGTAGTTGCCCGTGCCGTCGCAAGCCGTTACGATAACGTCGTTCGGGAACTTCACGAAGTAGTCCTGTTCGTAGTTAACGATGATGCGCTGGGTGCACTGGCTCGATTGGCCGTGGCAATCCCATGCACGGAACGTGCGGGTGATGGTACCGCGGTTACAAACGGTGTCGAACAGGTTGTAGTTCACCGAGTGCGACAAACCGCACTGGCCCTGGTATGTGTGTACAGCGGCGGTGTCGAGACAGCAGTTGTCCTGAACCGTTGCTTTGCCGTAAGCCCAGAGGCTCGGGTCAAAGCTTCGCAGCTTACTGTTACGTTAGCCGGCGATACGCAGGCAGGCTTGATTTTGTCCTGTACTTCAACTTCAATCATACACTCGTTGAAGATCGGCGTGCCATCAGGTCCGATGGAGAAGTTGCCGAAGTCGTCGAGTTGGTAAATGCGGAGGATAACCGTCTGGGAAGTACCTACTTCGCAGCAGTAGAACTTGATCGAGTCACCTTCAGAGATAGCGCGTTCGAATTCCGTCGGGAAATCCGGGAAGAAGTCGTCGCAGGAAGGATGGCCGTTGATCGAGTTAAGGCCGTCGATGCAGTCGCTGTACGTACCGTCTGCCTCAGGCATACGGCGGATCGTCATTTTGATATTGCTGCAATTGTCGTAAGAACCGTCGTCGAACGTAGTGGCTTTCACCCACGTAACACCGGCGCCTTCACAGTCGCCAAGCGCTGCAGGCTGATCGCCGGGGCCGGCAGGGCCGTAGCAATCGAACGGATCGTCGATACCGATGGCAACCGTCGTGTGTTCGTCGCAGGCAGCTACCGGAGGCACGTAGTCGCGTACCGTCAGGCGGAACGTACAGGTGCTCGTGTTGCCGCAGTCGTCTTCGGCCTGGTAAACCACCGTGTGCGAACCGGCCGGCAGGCAAGGCGTTACGCCGAATGCGCCGAGGGTATCAGGATTCCACAGGTTGTTGCCGGGGAAAGAAGTCAGCGTACCACCAATCGGGAACATGCCGATCGTATCGAACGTAAACGGATCGATACCGATGATCATGCCGCTGATGTTGTTGATGCGCGAGCAGTTGTCGGAGATAATTACGTCGGGCAGGTTAACCTGCGCGCAGCAGGTGAACGGATCGGTGCTGACCGTCAGGTTAGCCGGGCAGGAGATAGAAGGACCCTGCTCATCGAGTACTTTGATGATCTGGCTGTGGTTGATGAACGTACCGGTACACCAGTCGATAACCTTCCATTCGCGCAGGATTTTGTAGGTGCCGTCGCAAACCTCTACCACAGCGTCCGTGTAGGTCCAGCCGATGGTACAGCCGTCGGGCAGGCCAAACACCAGGGGATAGCCCTGAAGACCCTGGCCCTGGAGCACATCCGGCGTCGGATATGCGCTGCTGCACGGAACAGCCGGGTTATTGATATTGTCGTAGCTCGGCGGCAGTTCAACGTCATTCAGCGTCGGGCGCAGCACGTTAATAACCATGACACAGGTCTTGGTATTGCCGCTGGCATCAACAGCCGTCCATTTGCGGTTTACTATTTTCGTCAGACCGGAATTGCAATCCTGTGCAACCTCGGTATCCAGGTAAGACAGTGTAACGTCGGAGCAGTTCTCCATGACCGGAGCGCCCGAGCCGGCAGGTACGGTGTACGTGTTAGAACCGGTCTGGAACACGTTTACGTTGAGCATCAGATCATTCGGGAAGCCCGGAGGATCAACCACAGATTTGTACAACACGGAACCGATAAAGGCACGCGGCGTATTGGCATTGACGAAAGGATATGCGCCGGCAGCGTGGCCCTGGCTGATGATCGTCAGGGAGCCGTCGGTGGACGTCAGGTCGCCGTTGGCGTAGCCGAAGTCGATGGCGCCGTCGGCACAAGCCACATAAATACCTTTGCGGTCGCCGGGTTGGAGCGTAAGGCCGCCAACAGGAACCGTGGTAAGGGTCGGCCAGGTCGGGAACACACCGTTGCCGGTTACGGTAGCGGTGCCAAGCAGCGTCCATGCGCCTGCGTTAGCCTGGTTGCCTACTGCAGTGGTAGCAGTAGTGGTGTAGTACACCTCAACCGGGTGCGAACCGGTCGGGATCGGAGCGATGAACCCGGAAATTTGGATCGGAGCAGCGCCCACGTTCTGAATGTCGAAGGTAACACCGTTAAAGGCGTTGTTTGCCGTTTGCGAGGTAGTAGGCAGCGCTTTTTCGGCGCCAAATACAGTGCCAGAGATGACACCCGGTGTCAGATCCTGGTTACAATTCGCGAGGCCCGGAGGACAGTCGAGTACCGGCGCCAGTTTGTCTTCCACTTTCAGGTTGCCCCAGCATTTGTTGCCGGTGTCGGGGTCGGTTACCTGTACTGCGTACGTTTTACCTACGTCTTGCGGGCCGAGGACAGCGGGTACCCATGGTCCGTTGCCGAAAGGTGGTGTTTTGTCGATTTGTACAATATAGTCGTCGTAGCAGCCGTAAGGGCCACCTTCCAGAATCTGGTCGGCGTTCAGGGCCTCTGTGCAGTCTGCATCAAGGGATACGTAAACGAAGTCGTTACAAACGAGTGTGGAAACAGGGTTTGCGTATTCATTGACCGTTACGCTAAAGCAGCAGGTCGAAGTATTACCCACAGCGTCAGCCACCTGGAAGCAGGAGGTCGTGGTGCCTTTAGGAAATTCGGAACCCGAAGGAAGACCGGCAGTTTGTACCGGTGTCGGGTCGGTTACCGTCTGGTAGCTCACTGCACCGATAAACGCGCGCCCTGCATTGGCATTGATAAAAGGCGCTTGTCCGGCGAAGTGCCCATTACTGATGATACTCAGTGTTCCATTGGTAGTAGTCAAATTACCGTTGGCATAGTAGAACGTCGTGAGGTCAGTCAAGTACAGGTAGATGCCTTTGCGCTGGCCGGGCTGGAGTACGAGACCACCGATCGGGACATTCGTCGTAGGCGCCGTACCGTTACCCGTTACATTGGCACTGCCCATGAACGTCCAGGCGGCAGCGTTGGCCTGGTTGCCTACAGCCGTGGTAGCCGTAGTCGTGTAGTAGGCATTGACAGTATGTGCGCCGGCAATGATCGGAGCGAGGAAACCCGTGATCAGGATCGGCTGTGTGCCTACGTTCTGAATATCGAAGGTTACGCCGTCGAAGTTGTTGTTCTGCGTTTGCGACGCCGTCGGCAGGGTCACGAACGGCCCAAAGAACGGACAGTTGTCCGATACACTTATATCATAGGAGAATATCGTGGAACACAAGCCCGGGTCGAGGTTGATGGTTACGCTCGGAGGGCAGGTAATCGTCGGAGGTACTCCGTCGGTTACGGTCACCGTCTGCGAAACTTCATCACATGCAGAAATTGAGTATTTGATGATATGCACACCGCTGGTCAATGACGGTATGATGTAGGACTGGCCTGGGTTGACCGTGGTCAATTGCGTACCGTCTACAAAAACGGTGATTGTGGTTTGGCATGCCAGTGCTGGCGCCGTCAGGGAAGCATTGGTTGCACCGCAAACAGCCGGATCTACACCCGGAATGGTGATGGCGGGCAGGGTAACGCCGCTGAACGAGCAGGTCGGATCGCCGAAGGAGATCGACCAGCCAAGCATCGTACCTGCGTCGCCGCCTACGTCGTCAAAAATACGAAGTTTCCAGACGCCGTTTTGGCCGGCGGTAAAGGCGCCAAGGGTGGCAATGTTACCGGCATAGGCAGTCAGCGCACCCGCGCCGTCAGGGTCGCAGGAAACTGCAGTGGTGCCTTCCGGGCGGAATATACCGGTGAAAGGCGCTGCGCCTGCCGAGATCAGCGTTGCCGCAGCATCGCAGAAAACGGTATTGGTGTAGTTGTCGTTGCCGCCGCCGTTATCGGTGGACAGTTCGATACGCTGCGGAGCGAGCACCGTCAGTGGCGTACTGCTGCCGCCCGGCGCTTCAAGGAAAATGTCAAGGTCAGCGTCAAAAGTGTGCGTCATGTTAAGTTGAACGCTCAACAACTTTGCGTTTGCCGGAATACCGGCAACCGTGACTTCAAATACGGTACCGCCTGCGTTTTGAGGAGCCACCGTACAACCACCTGTTCCGGTGGAAGGGAATGTGCTGTTGCCGGCCGTATTGGTCGTGCTGCCGTTAAAGCTCTGAGCCTGAGCCACAGCAGCCGACAACATAACACACAACACCGACAAAGTGAAGTTTGTAATTTTTTTACCAATCATGAGATTAATTTTTACGAAACCAAAGAATTAGAAATCATCTTTTAATAATCCTGTTCAGAAAGAAAGCAGGTTGACCGCGTCATTGACAATAGCCAGGAGTTGCGCTTTTGAGATGGGGGGCGAAGGCATCGAATCTGCCTGGGTATCGCCGTGAACAACATTGTAAGCGCTGGAGAGCGATTCCGAAATGCCCATGCCGCCTTCCAGGCTGCCGCCAACCTGTTCGTAGAAGTACATGCGGAACTTTGTTTCTACAGTGCCTTGTCCGTTTGCCAACAGCAAGTCGATGGCAGTGATTTCCTGATTGACCCTGGTCAATGCTTCGGACGGAGACACCCAGGAACCAACAGGTGAAAACGTGTGGTCAGACTGTGCTTGCACATTGCCTGCTGCAAAAAGCAACCCGACAACGAGACAGACACCCGCCCAAAACGAAGACACTTTTTTTGATGTGAACGATTTTGTCATTTTAAAAAAATTTGAGTGAACGATTGAAAACAAAAAAGCACTGTTCACGGAGAAGGTCATCCTCCGTGAACAATGCTTTTCATCATATAAACTTAAGGCACAGAAACTGTGTATAACTTTTCATGAGATTAAAAGAAACCGCGCAAAAACGAGGGCCGGCTAGTTTATAAAGTGCAAAAAACACTACATACACCTTATATACCACCCAATGGATGGAAGTGTATATAAGTCTGGACAAAAACAGACACAAAATGCCTGCCAAAAATCGGATGTGGGAGGAAAAAGAGAGCGGGAAGTATTTGCCCGATGGGCCAGATACCGGTGCCTTGAAAATTAAAATCAGGCGGCACACCAGCACTCATGAGATTAAAGGATTATTAAAAAGGCATTAAAGTGCAAATATATGCCGAACACTGGTAAAAATAAATATATGGAAGCAGTTTTTTTACAGGTATTAGACATACGGCTCTGACAGGGATTGGATCGACAATTGTCCTGATGAAATGAGCACGATTTAAGAGAAAAAGCCCCCCTGCCGACTTTTCGGAGAGAGGCCATCCCAAAAACCAATTGTTAAAGACATCTGTCTTTCAGCACTCCGCAAACAGCGAAGTGCGATTTCTTTTGCGTGCCGCATACTGAGTGCTGCATATCGAGTGTCTCACTGCGAGTGAGACACTCGATATGCAGCACTCAGTATGCGGCACAGCCCGCCGAATCATACCGTCATTTGCTTATTGATACAGGTCCGTCTGGTCGCCGCCCGCTTTTTTAGGCGCTTTGCGCGGCAGTGTAAAGGCTACACTGATCTCGTGAGAACCGCCGTTGTATTGCTGAAATTTGGAGAAAGCAACGTCGTAAGAGTAAAAAAACTGCAATTTGCTGAGTTTGGTGCCGATGAGGAACACCGCAGAACCTTCACTGCTCGGGCGATAGGTCAGGCCGGCAATGAGTTTGTCTTCCATAAAACGGCCCTGCAGATTTACGTCGATCTGAAACGGCGTGTCGCGAATACGGCGAATGGTCAGCGAAGGAATTAGTTTGAAATTCTGGCTGGGAATGTCTGCAATATAACCGAGCTGGAATATATAGTGCTGAAAAAGTCCGCCGCCTGTGGTATTTTCTGTTACCACCGGCACGTCGTCGAGTCGGGTCCGTACCGTATTGGGCAAAGTCAGGCTCAAAAACAGCCGTTCATCGTACAAAACATGCGTGCCAACCGAAGCGTCGAATATCTGCTGGCCCTCGGTCAATCCTTCCAGTACGTCGTCGTTCTTGTCAACCAGCGGATTGGACAGCAGCGATGCGTCGGCACGGCGGTTGAGGAACTCCGTAGAAAGTCCCAAACCGATACGCGTTTTCTGGATGCGGAAGCGGAATGCGTAGTTCAACTGGAATTTCAGCGTGGTCACATCGCCGATCTTTTCGGAGAACAAGCCGCCGCCAAGGGCCAGTTTATCGCCCACCGGGCCGCTGTACATGACCGTGAAGTCGGTCGGTTTGCCCGGGAAGCCCGTCCATGTGCTGCGGGCATTGCCCACAAATTCATGCTGGTCCTGAAAACCGGTATAACCCGGATTGACAAGGATCGGAAATACCTGGTACTGGGAGTAAATAGCCTGCTCCTGGGCAAAGGCTGCGAGGGTGATTATGCCGAATATGAGGGTAAAAAATGCCTTTTTCATCGTAATCGAAAGTTTGGGCGAATGAAAATTAACGGTTTAAAGGTTGCGCGGGGTTGGGGGTTGGGGAGGTTGCGGTGGTTTCGGGTCGCGGGTTTCGGGTTGCTGATTTGAGTAACGTAAACCCGTAACCAGCAACCCGAAACCCCAAACCCCTTTATTAGCGTAGCAGATTGATGTGTCCTTTTTGTTGTTGTTCTCCCCTGACCGGGTCGGTATAGTTCAGCACGTAGAAGTAAACGCCTTCTGCAAGCGGCTGGCCGGACCTGTTGGTGCCTTCCCAGATTGTTGCGCCGTTGTCGTATCCCGTGGCCTGGTACACCAGTTGTCCCCAGCGGTTGTATATCTCGATCGAGTTGGGTACGTTTTCGATACAGGTAATGAAAACGAAGTCGTTGTTGCCATCCTGCTGACCGGGTGTAATGACCGGGCGTACCTGATAGCAGCCGTCGACAGGGTAGTCAATCGTATCAATACCCGTTCCGATACAGCCAAGTGCATCCTGAACAATGAATTGCACAATCTCACCGGCACAAAGGCCTTCGGCACGCTGACCGTCGCCGCTGTGGCCGAGGCTACCCGACCAGGTGTAGGTTATAGTACCCGAAGCGCCCGGGACGGTAGCGATAATTTCACCGTCGCAGGAATTAAACGACTGCGGAACAAGTTGGCTGAACTCGATGGCCAGCGGAGCGGGTTCCGGCACGGGCACCTGGTAGACTTTGGTTGCGCCGAGGTTATCGGTAACGGTCACCGTGTAATCGCCGCCGCAGAGGTTGACAGCCTGACTGAAAGCGCCTGAGGCAGGTACCTGGTCGATCTGGTTGGTCGACCATTTCACGGTGTAGGGCGCTACGCCGCCGTTTACGGTTACGCGGGCCACGCCGTCGCATTCGTCATAGCAACTGATGTTGTTGACGATCTGCAGTACCGGGACAATGGCAGGCGGAGAACTCAGGTCGCCGGAGAAGGCCGCTGTACAGCCCAGTCCGTCGGTCACAACAACCGTATAGTTGCCTGCACAGAGGGTGTTGTTGATGGCTGTAGTGCCGCCGTTGCTCCACTGGAAAGTTGGAGCGCCGATACCGCCGTTGTAGACCACCGTTCCGATACCGTTGCAGACATCTGCGCCGCTCACCTGGAAGCCGCCGTAGTTGGAACTGATGTTGACCCCCGATACCGCGAGTTGCGACTCGGCAGTAAGCGTCACATTGAATACTCCCAATGTATCGTTCTGGTCGACTACCGTTACGTTATAGGCGCCTTGCGGAAGTCCGGTGACCACCTGCGTGTTGCCGGTAAAGCCGTTCGGGCCGGTCCAGGCATATTCATAAGGCGGATTGCCGCCTGATACGTTGAGGCCGATGCTGCCGTTGGAGGAGTTTGCACAACTCGGATCCAGTATCTCGCCTGCACCGACCACAAGTGCCGGCCACTGGCGTACCAGGTGCCAGGTGTACACTGCCGTGCAACCCGAGTTTGTATTCGTTACTGTTACGGTATATTGACCGGAGTCGCGGTTCATGATCGCGTTCGAGGTCGAAGTAAAGTTGTTCGGACCCGTCCAGATGTAATTCATTACGACGGTATCAGGTACCGGGTTAAGCACGATGCTGCCGTTGCCGAAGGTTTGGTTCGGGTTGGATACACTCGGGCTGACCAGCGCCGGCTGCAGGCCCGGGACATTGACCGGCGAGGGCAGGGTAAACACGTTGGAGGCGTTGTCGGCAATCGTGATGTTATAGATACCCTTTGCAAAAGTGCAGATTGAAATGGTATTGTTGTTCGAGAGGGAAGAGCCGGATGCGCTACCCGTCCAGTTTACCTGGAACGGCGGCGAACCGCCGGCAACTTCAAGTACAATACAACCGTCGTTGCCGCAGGAAGGCGTAACGCTTGCCGTCGAAACACTGAACGGTGGCCTTACTTCGTAAGTCTTGGTAAAGGAACAACCGTCGCTGTCGGTCACCAGCAGTACATAGTCGCCGGGAGCGAGGTTGTTGATATCTTCGTTGGCGTTGGTATAGCCGTTCGGGCCCGTCCAGGCAATGGTGTAGTTGCCCGAGCCGCCCACGAGGTCGAGGGATACGGCGCCATCGGACATGCCGGGCGTCTGTATCGTTACGACTTCATTGGTAGGCTGTATGGGCGCCGACTCGTTGACCGTGATGGCGGGCAGCGCAAAAGTACAGCCGATGCCGTCTGTCACGACCGGGATATAATCGCCGCCGTCGAGGTTGCCGATCGTTTCGCCGGAAAGGCTGGTGCCGTCCCAGTTTACGGTATACGGCGCGCCGTTACCGCCCGACACCTGGATGCCGATGCTGCCGTCGCCCTGACCTGCACAACTGACGTGTTGCACAACCGGGTTGCCGGGAACAATAGCCGGCGGCTGGTTGATGGTGACGGGTTGAAGCACAAGCGTGCAACCGCCCTGGTCGGTCACGGTAGCGTTGTATGTACCGCCCGGGATGCCGTTCAGGTTGGCGCCGCCGGGAGTAGCCGGGTCCCAGTTTACAGTATAGTTGCCGCTCCAGCCACCGCTGATATTGAGGTGGATAAAGCCTGTGTTGGCGCCATAGCACTCCACATTGCCTTTATCAACCGGTGTTGCCACAGCAAGTGCGCTGCTCGGGCCCGTGATCGTCACAGGGTTGGGCAGGGTAGTGGTACACATGTTGGCATCGGTGATCGTTACGTTGTAGGTTCCCGGTGAAAAGTTGGTGGGGTTCTTTGCTGTCGATGCAAGGCTGCCGCCCGGAACCGTGTACCAGTTATATCCGTAAGTAGGTGTTCCGCCGGAAACGGCGATTACGGCCTGACCGGAGGCGCTGCCGAAGCAGGCCACGTTCTGCGTAGTGGTCAGGCTGGTATTGAGTACTGCAGGTTGCGAGATGGTGTAAGGCTGCGACGTGAAGGAGCAACCGGCCTGGTCCGTTACCTGAAGGGTGTAGATGCCGGGGCCGAGGTTGGCTATATCATCAGTGGCAGCGGTAAAGCCTGCCGGGCCGCTCCAGGCGTAGGTGTAGCCGGGAGTGCCGCCCGATACGGTCAGCGTGATGGCGCCGTTGTTGTCGCCGTTGCATTTTACGTTTGAAATGGTCAGTTGAGGCGTAGGTATCTGGATGGCGGGCGAAGTGCCTACCGTACCGGAATTCGTGATGGTGCCGCCGGCCGTCAGCGTGACCGTAACGGTGTAATCGCCGGGTGCGAGACCGGTGATCGTTTGCATGTTGCTGTTGCTGATGGGACCGCCGGGACCGCTCCAGGCGTAGCTCATCGCCGTGCCGTTCTGCACGGTCGCCGTGGCCGAGCCTGTATTGCCGCCGCCGCAAGCGGGGACGATGGGATTAATGCTTACCGTCGGAACGACGTTGGAAACAAAAACGTGTCCGTTCACCATATTGGGCGTTACCGGGCCGTCCGGTTCTTTTACGATTTCGATCGGAAGGCCTGGCAGGCTGGTGAAGGTGACTGGTGTCGGAGGTGATCCAAGCGGAGCCGCTGCGGTAAAGCAAACGGAGAAAATTTTCGTATTATCGGGTAGTGTAACACCTAAGGCAGCCGGGTCGCTCCAGGAGAATTTGATCTGCCCGGCAGTGCCCGTATTGAAGTTGCCACCCAACGAGAGCGTCAGGGGGTTTGGTGTGAGTTGAATTGTTTGAAACTGGAGTTTCGTGGCATCATAGGTCATACCGTACTGCATGGCGATGATGCTGTTGAAGTTTTTCACTTTCACATCCACGCAGGCCTGGCCGCCGACACCCACCGTGTCTTTGTCGGCAGTGAAAGTCACCGCATTGGAGGGCGGAGGCGTAGCGGTCACGAAGATGGTATCCGTAATACCTGTAGTACCAACCACCCAAACGTTCTGGCTTGCGGAGTTAAAGGCCTCCGCATTGCCGGTACCTGGCGGGAAGCCCATGCCGTCGATCGTCACGAGCGAACTGCTGCCCGGAGCGCCGATGGCTTTAAAACATACAGCATAAATCTGCGTACCGTCGGCGCGTGTAACCCCCATGGCGGAAGGATCGCTCCAGCCCAGCAACTGCGTGCCGCTGGCTGGTGTGCCGCCGAAGCTGGCCGCTGTCAGGTCAGGCAGGTTGTACGACTGCGTATTCTGGTATTCCAGAATGGTATTATCCCAGTGCATGGCGTACTGCATCGACACGATGTTGTCAAAGTCATGCACCGTCACAGGCATACAGGCCGTCTGGCCCTGCGGAATATTGATCGTATTGGCGATGATGTGGAAGCCCATCAGGGGCGTTTGTCCGGAGCCGCCGGTTACCACTGCGCCACCCGACTGGTAGTTCACCGTGATTGGCGCGCCGTCAGCAATAACCTCGATACCCGGAGCGACACTTGCAAGGTTTACGTTCGACATACCGTCTGCGAGTACCGTGAAGTGCAGGGTGAATATTGAGGTGTTGCTGGCAACTGTGAATCCGGTGGGATAAGCGCCCGGATCGGCAAACCAGGAAACATTCACCTTGCCGGCCGTGGGAACGAAATAGTTCCCGCTGGTGAAACCGGGCAGCGCCGAGTTGTAAATCGAATCAAATTTCAACAGGGCATTGTTGTAAGTGATCGGAAACTGGATCGAGTTGACGTTGGTGAAGCCAGTAACTTTTAACTGGAGGTTTACGCCGCTGCCGACCGGTCCGGTCACTGTCGCAGGTGTAAGCGTAGTCACTAAAGTCTGTCCGAAGACCTGGGAGGCAATCAGCAGGAAACCTGCTGTGAGAAGGTGCATAATCGGTTTCATCTTTAACGCGGAAAAGGGATGAGGGTGAAATAAAAAATTTTTCAAAAAACAAATAAAGGCTGAACGCATGACTTGTTTTTGGTGCGAAGTATCAAATAATACATGCCTTTTTCTCGTAATTCGGGGGAGGCAATTTCCATGCCATGTTGTCCCCGGCTACAGTCAGGCACTGTTTTTTCAAGTATGATCCGGCCGCTTTCATCCGTTACGACAAGCTGTACATCGGAGGCGGCATCGAGGTCGAAACTGACCTGTGTTTTTTCGCGGAAAGGGTTGGGCGCCACCTGTACAGGAAGCGTATTGCCTTGCCCGTAAGGCTCGTCGGCAGAAACAGTGTAGCCGATGGCGACAAAGCCCTGCGTCACATTGACGGCGCCCATTTCAAACGGCGTAATGACGCCGTCAACCAGTTGGGTCACTTCGAAAATCGTAGGTGGAGCAGAACCGAATGTCACGGCAGAGCCTGCATTGACCGCGCCGATCGCTTTCAGTCGCAGGCGAAAAATGGTCGTTCCATCGGTTGCCGTTTCGCCGAGTTCGAGGTCGGAGGCTTCCCATGCCAAACGCAAAATACCGCTGTCGAGGGTATTCATCAGGCCGAAGTCATCTTCGTCGAGGCCGGGAAGGTTGTAAAAATCTGTGGAAGTAAACTGCAGCACCGCCGGGTTCCAGCGGAGTACAAATTGCACTGAAGTAATGCTGTCAAAGTTGTACACCTTTACCGGCAGGGCCACTGTGGCGCCGGCGGTGACATTATTGAGAAACGGCAGGGTAAAGCCGGTCTGTGCGGAAAGAGATGTGGTATATATAAGCCAAAGGCTTATGAATACATTGCGTAAACAAAGATTCATGGGTACAATTGGTTTGGATTACTTTGCTGAAAGATGTCAGAAGAAAGTATTCAAGCGGATTAAAAGACCGTTTTTCAACGGAGAAGTAGATGATTTAATAGTTTTCAAAAAACAGGCCAAAAATAGCGCGCTCCGAAAATAAATGGTAAATATTTTTCATTTGTCCTTGAATATCAGGCAGTAAGGCGTTAATTTTTTGAGAGAAAGATTTTATCCGCCTGACAGTGGAATCCCTGCCATGTTTATTCCCGGCGGAAAACAGACTGTCTGCATGGCGCGACTCCGGGTATTCATACCAACACAGCGCCAAAAACAACAGGCGACCGCGCATGTGAGCGCGGCCGCCTGTCGGTAAAGAGATCAGATCGGGTTTAATCCACCACGATCATCTTTTTCACGGCGCTGTTGGCAGGCGTATCGAGTTGGTAGAACAGGATGCCTGCTTCCAGATCGCTGCGCTGGAGTGTTACGGTATTCAGCCCCCTGGAAAAATCGCCCTTCACCACTTTCAGGATGCGGCCTTCAGCGTTGCTGATGCTCAGCGTTGCTTCACACGCTTCCGGCAGATTGAAGGTGATATTGGTGCTGCTCCGCATCGGGTTCGGCGTATTTTGCAGGAGTTCGAAGCCGGTTCCGGCAACGACAGGCCCGGAGGCGCCGTTGAAACGCAGCGCCGGTTCAAGCCGGTCGCCCGATTCATTGTAGGCTTCAGTACGGGTGATGCGGTTGCTGAATCCGAGCATTTTACTCAGTTCTCCGGCCTTGTGGGCGCGGAAACGCACGCTGAACATACCGGCATTATCGTCGACGGATGCCGTGATCGCCCCCGGCGTTCCATCCTGCGAACGCTGGAATACCGCAAAGTTATCAGCAGCCATTTTTTCGCCCGGAATTACTTCCAGCACTTCCAGGTCGCCCGTATTCAGTGTAAACTGGTAGGCGGCGGCGTTTTCAGCAGCCTTGAAATGAACTACAAAGTCTTCGCCGGCCTGTACGCTGCGATCTTCCAGGTCGAAGTAGAGGGTGTTTGCGCTGCGATCATCGGCGAGCATAAAGGCGTTGGCAATAGCCGTATTGTTGACGTCGCCGATTTTGATGGAGACAAACTCATCACTCAGCCCGAACTGCATGTTGTAGATCGATACCGTTTCGGGGAATTGCGAAGTAAACGGATTCTTCGGATCGGAGAAGATGAACGATTTGTTGACAAAGCGCCACGAAGTGTTGTTCGGGAATTTCGGATAGATACCCAGGATAAGTTTCCGGATTTCCACGACGTCGAACGTGGTGATCGAGTTGGATTTGTTGGCGTCTGCCGCGATCATTTTGTAGGGCGTATTCAGGGGAGTAAGCCCGAGGATGTGCTTGTTGATCTGAACAATGTCGAAGGTGGAGACCCCGTTGAGCGGGTTGTCGTCTTTCAGCGGTGTGATTGTGAAATCGGAGCCAACCGGCACCTGCCCGGACGGGAACAGGTACAATCCGTCGTTGTCGGTTGCATCGCTCAGGTTGATGGTTTGACCCACCGGACCAGTGCCCTGCAGGTTCACGTTGGCATCTTCAAGTCCCTCGGTCATTTCTGTTTTCAGGAAACCGGCGATGGCAGGCGCTCCGGGCGAACAGCTGCCCAGATTATCTTGTACATCAAGCGTCGCCAGGCAGAAGTCGGCATTGCCGGCCATATCCTGAGCCCATAATTCCACTTCGTTGGAGCCCAGTTCACTGCAGTCGAATATGACGTTGGTGATCGGATTACCCAGGGCATCTACCGGGAAGCCCGTACCCTGACCCGCTTTGCGGATAGCAAACACCAGTTGGTTTGGCCCCGGTACGGTTGCCGTCGGGGGCGTGCAGTTGTCTTCGGCATACTGAAGGAAATCGGCTGCCCACATCTGGATCATCTGATTGGGCATGATGTTCACGCTCAGTCCGTCGTGGCAAACGACCGTCGGCGCCTTGCAATCTTTCACCACAAAGGTGTATTCGCAGAATTGCTCGTTGCCACAGCCATCCGTCACGAGCCACTTGATCTTGTGCGTACCATAAGGCAGTTCGGGCACCACACCTGCGGATCCGAAAGGATTGTTGGGCGTGGGCATCTGGCTGAGCGTTTTCCACTGTACAGCAGCCGTACGCGTGTTGCCCGTTACAGACTGGTGCAGGGCAAAACGATACTTCTGATCGGGCAGCACAGGCCGCTCATCGAAGATACTCGGCGTGCCGCCGGTATAACCGGGGTTGCCGGCGTTGCCGAAGTTGACCGTTCCGGGTGTCGTCGGCAGGTCGTTGCTGTTCAGCACCGTTTCCATATTGCCGTCGCCGTCGAGGTCGAGGAACAGCAGGAAACTGATGTTGACATTGGCGCCCGAGCATGCATCGGTAGCCGTGACGGTCAGGTTGGCCGGACCTTCACAGAGGTCGTGCAGTCCATGTACCGAGTCGAACCAGTACGATTCGTTCCACAACTGCGGGTTATTGGCAGTGATGTCGCAGAATTCCACGGGACTTGCAGGGCAATTGATCGTGGGTTTCTGTGTATCGATAATTTTGATGATCTGCTTGTACTGATAGCAGTTTGCGTTCGGATTGTAGTAGAGGCAGTAGTTGGTCTGCGGCTGGCCCGGAGCAATTGAGATTACCGTAGGATTCCAGGGCGCCGGGGTTCCGCAAGCCGATACGATGGGCCCTGGCAGGTTTTGCGGGCTGTTTGTATTCGGATTGGGATTGGGGTTGGGAATGATGACGCAGTCTGCATTCGGGTTGTAGGTACACCAGTTAATGATCGTCCAGGTGCGTTCAATTTTGAAACATGCATCTGGGACAACCGTAAAGACCTGGTCTTCAAAAGACACGCCGAGCAATTCGCAGTCTTTGCCGAAGAAACTCGGTTCGCCGTAATTACCCGTGCCGTCGCAGGCAGTGACGATCACGTCATTCGGGAATTTTACGAAGTAATCCTGTTCGTAGTTCACAATGATGCGTTGCGTGCACTGGCTGCTCAGTCCGCCGCAATCGAATGCGCGGAAGGTGCGGGTAATGGTGCCTTTATTGCAAACTGTGTCGAACAGGTTGTAGTTATTGCTGACAGTGATGGTATCGATGCAGCAGTTGTCGGTAGCGGTAGCCATGCCATAAGCCCACAGCGAAGGATCGAACGCTTCGCAGCTCACGGTTACGTTGGCCGGCGAGGTGCAGGTGGGTTTGAGTTTGTCGTCGACCTATACCTGAACCATGCAATCGTTGGAGTGCCACTCTTCGTAGTCCAGGTCTACCGGACCCGATACTACAGGTACGTCGTAAACCCGGAAAACGATGGTAATGGTATCACCTACGTCTTCACAGCAGAATTTCACCTGATCGTGGAACTTGGTATTGGTCTGACAATCGTTGTCGTCCATGCGGCGCGCCTTGAAATACACCGGCGAGCAGTTGTCGTACGAGCCGTCGTCGAATGTCGACGCATTGACCAGTACTTCGCCGCTGCTGCCCAGCGATACCTGGGTGTGGGAGTCGCAGGCGGCCGTCGGGGGCGTGTCGTCTTCCACGGTGATGTCAAAAGTACAAACCGAACTGTTGCCGCAGTTGTCCGTAATAATATAGGTCATTTGCGTCACGCCGATCGGCAGGTCGTTGGCAACGCCCAGCACCCCGAGTGTATCCGGCGCCCACAGGTTATTGCCCGGGAAGTTGGAGAAAGAGCCGTTCAGTTCGTGGCCGACACCGTCGACAGACCACACTGCCTTGATGGAGGCTAGTCGCGAGCAGTTGTCGGTGACCACCACATCGGGCAGGTTGAGGTCGCGTTGACAATCCCAGGGATTGGTTCCAACGGTAATATCTTCAGGACATTCCGCTTCGGGGCCCTGGTCGTCATTCACCTTGATCAACTGGATGTAATACATCGGGTTGGTGAATGGCGGGGTCGGCGATGTGGGCAGACACCAGTCGTAAACGGTCCAGGTACGCAGAATTTTGTACGTACCGTCGCAGATAGGCAGAATCTGGTCGGAATAGGTTGCATTCAGTTCGCAGAACCCGTTCGACGGATAGATCGGGAATTGCAGGTCGAAGTCGGTCACATAGGGCGCGCCGGTTGCGGCGGGCGTGGTGATCGGGTCTTCACAGCTCACCGTAATATCGGCAGGGAAAATCACCTGCGTCACGTGTTTGCGCTGGAAATAGATATACTGAGTGCAAGAAGCCTGGTTGCCGCTTTGGTCGACAGCCGTCCACACGCGCTTGACATAAGCGCTGATGTCGGAAAGACCGTTGATCGTGCCGTTGCAGGTCAGATCGAACCAGGTATCCAGGTACGTCAAGGTGTACGAGCCGCAGTTGTCTTCCACATCCGGGTACGCCTCGGTAATATTCAGCGTGTTAAGGAGGTAGTCCGGATCGTAGGTAGTGATGGCGCAGGAGAGGTTAATGTTGCTGCAAGCCAATACAGGCGCCAGTTTGTCTTCAATGTGGATGTACCCGGTGCAAAAGTTGCCGCTGACCAGATCGCGCACCCGCACCTGGAGGGTTTGGTTGATGTTGGCAGAGGTCGCAACAAAGTTGCCGTTGGCCGGCACCCATACATTGTTGACCTTGGCCTGAACCTGGAGCACTCCGTTCGGGCAACCGCCGCCTTCCAGAACCATGTCGGGAAGTACCTCCGATGAGCAGTCATTATCGAGGGAAACCTGCACCAGGTTGTTGCAAACCAGCGTACACTGGGCAGATACTTGCAAGCCTGTCAAAATGATTATGGCAAATGCCATAAGCCAACCCCTTACGTGGAAAAAATTTGTAGAGTTCGCTTTCTTCATGAGATTACAATTAAAAGAATTTTGATGAACAGATATATACGGGCAATATGATGCAAGGCCAAAGGTAATTGGAGTTATCAACATGGCCATTCGGCAAAATGGAAATTTTTCCCAGCCTAACAAGCCGCAGCCTTAAAAATCTTTGAAAACAAGAGGCTTCCAGTACAACCCGGTTGAAGGTTACCCTTTTAACGGCAGAGCACCATCGGGCTTGGACCTGAGGTGCGCCGGTTATCAGGAAAATAAAAACAGGCGCAACCCGGATTAAAACGGAATAAATTATAGTGCGTCAAAGGTAAACTCCGGTAACCGTCATCTCAAAACTTTTACCCCTAAAAGCCGGATTTTGACACTACCCTCGTCAAACGCCACAAAAGTACTATTCCGGCAACTGGATAAGATACCTTTTTCAGGGTATTTTTTTCAAATGGTCCTGGACGGGAAAACTGCGTTTTTTTCAGACAAGATTGTTCTCAAACGCTATTTTGATCAGCGACGCGGTATTGTTGACACCCAGCTTGCGCATAATGTTTTTGCGGTGCACGCTGACGGTCTGGTCGCTGATATACAGTTTTTTGGCAATATCCTTATTGTTCAGTGCCTGGCCGATATACCGCATGATTTCTATTTCACGCCGGGTAAGCCCGTGTTTGCGGGCAAACCGCTTGTCGGGCGAGATCGAATCGGAGCCATTGGCAGAACGGTTTTCCACAAACGCCACGCCATTGCCCATGTAGGTGTGCCCGGCAATTACTTCTTCGATAGCACGGAAGAGTTCGTCTGTAGATCCAGATTTAAGAATATATCCGTCGGCGCCGGCCCGGAATGCGGCCTTGATGATCCGCGGATCGTCGAACATGGTAAAAACCAGCACACGGGTGTTGGAAGAGTCTTTTTTGACCGACGGCAGAATTTTGAGTCCGTCCGTTTCAGGCAGGTTCAAATCGATAAGCAGGAGGTCGGCGTGGCTCTCGTGCAGCAATTGGGTGACCTGAGATCCGGTGCGCGCCACGCCCTTTATTTTATAGGCGAACTTTCCGCCCGAGTTGGACAAAACAGTCTGCAAGCCTTCCACAAAAATCGGGTGATCGTCGGCTACCAATACATTAAGGAATCGCATGGGCGGAGTACATGTGTTGTTAAAGCAGCTGCTGCCGCAATTTCCATACCATACTGCTTTTTTCTAATAGACATTTAGCGGGCGCTGCCATACCTGATCTGACGAAATGAAACAATTGTCACCTATCCAACATCAGGAGGTGTATAATTCGTTGGAAAACACTACTTTTGTCCCGCTGATATTGTTTGCCCGACGCCGAAATTCCGGCTGAATGTTTCGGCAAAACCGGAGAGATTCCTGCTGATCATTGCAAACAATGTTATACGACGTTCTCCGACACGAATTTCTAATTCCAATACTTGCACACAATCTTCCTTTTTTAGGGCGGCAAACCAGCCGCCCTTTTTTATTCCCCGGCAGTCCCGATATTTACCTTTCGCTTTCCCCTTTTCAGTTTTATATTTTCGATCATGTCATCACCTGTACATCCCATTTATCCCCACCTGTTTTCCCCGCTGGACCTGGGATTCACCACACTTAAAAACCGGGCGCTCATGGGCTCCATGCATACCGGCCTGGAGGAACGCAAAGACGACCTGCGCGCCCTGGCGGCATATTTCGCCGCGCGCGCGCGCGGAGGGATCGGGCTGATGGTCACCGGCGGGATCGCCCCCAACCGGCAGGGCTGGCTCGCACCTTTCGGGGCAAAACTCACGAC
Source organism: Lewinellaceae bacterium (assembly GCA_016712415.1). Lineage (GTDB taxonomy): Bacteria > Bacteroidota > Bacteroidia > Chitinophagales > Saprospiraceae > M3007. The sequence goes on from JADJRC010000049.1 coordinate 146,539, forward strand.
GCGCTCCGAAGCAGACCGCCACCGCAATGTAACAAGTGCGGTACACGACGAAGGCGGCAAAATATGCATGCAAATACTCCATGCCGGCAGGTATGCCATGCATCCCATGCTCGTGGCGCCCTCTCCGCTTCGCGCGCGCATTTCGCCGTTCCGGCCCTGGGAAATGAGCGCACGACTGGTGCGCGCAACCATCGACGACTTCGCATCCTGTGCGGCAATGGCCAGAGCGGCCGGCTACGACGGCGTGGAAATCATGGGCAGCGAAGGCTACCTGATCAATCAGTTCATCGCACCCCGAACCAACAAACGCAGCGACGACTGGGGCGGGTCCTTTGAAAACCGCATCCGGTTTCCCCTGGAGATCATGAAAAAAGTCAGGGAAAAAGCGGGTAAGGATTTTATCGTCATTTTCCGCGTCAGCATGCTCGACCTGGTAGAAGAGGGCTCTTCCTGGGAGGAGGTGGAACAACTCGCCCTGGCCATCGAGGGCGCCGGCGCAACCATAATCAATACGGGGATCGGTTGGCATGAAGCGCGTATTCCGACGATCGCTACCATGGTGCCGCGCGGCGCGTATGCCTGGGTGACCCAACGCCTTATGGGCAAACTGAAAATACCCCTCGTCACCACCAACCGCATCAATACGCCGGAAAAAGCCGAACAACTGCTTCGCGACGGCTTTGCCGATATGGTCTCCATGGCAAGGCCCCTGCTCGCCGATCCCGATTTCGTCCAAAAAGCCTTCGAGCGCCGCGCCGACGAGATCAATACCTGCATTGCCTGCAACCAGGCTTGTCTCGATCATATTTTTCAACACAAAGTCGCCTCCTGCCTGGTGAACCCGCGCGCGTGCCGGGAGACGGGGGGCAGTAGCAGTAGCAGTAGCAGTAGCAGTAGCAGTAGGCAGGGGCAGGGGCAGCAGGGCAGGGGCAGGGTAGCCCCAAAAATTGCAGTAGTAGGCGCGGGACCGGCAGGATTATCGGCGGCAACGGAACTGGCAACCGTCGGCCACGAGGTGCATCTTTTCGAAGCATCAGGCGCAATCGGCGGACAGTTTAACATGGCCAAGCGCATACCCGGCAAGGAGGAGTTTCACGAAACGCTGCGCTATTTTGGCAAAATGATCGAAAAACGCGGCGTCCGCCTGCACCTGAACACCCCGGTCGACGCGGCCTTTCTCCGGAAAGAAGGTTTTAGTGAAGTTGTACTCGCCACAGGCGTCGCGCCCCGAACGCCACGGATCGAAGGCATCGGGCACCCCAAAGTATTATCGTATATCGACGTGCTGCTGCACGGGAAGCCTGTCGGGAAAACCGTCGCGATCATCGGAGCCGGCGGCATCGGGTTTGATGTCGCCATGTTCCTCACGACGCCATCCGAACGGCAGGCAACCGGCGGAGAAACTGTTGAACAATACAGGATGGAATGGGGGATTGATGCCGCATACCAAAACCGTGGCGGAATCATGGAACCGGTAGCGGAGGATGTGCCGAGAAATATCTGGCTGCTGCAGCGCTCCAAAACCAGGATCGGCGAGCGACTGGGCAAAACAACCGGCTGGGCGCACCGCCTGACGCTGAAAAAAAGAGGCGTTGAAATGTGGCCCGGTGTACAATACCACAAAATCGACGATGCCGGACTACACCTGACCGTAAAAGGGGAAAACCATGTGCTCGACGTCGACCACGTGATCATCTGCGCGGGACAGGAACCTATGCGCGATCTTTATGAGCCGCTGGTTCAGGCCGGCGTTCCCGTCCACCTCATCGGCGGGGCCAAGGAAGCCTCGGAACTCGACGCCGAACGGGCGATAGCGGAGGGATGGCAGTTGGGAATGATGAGATGAGTGATGAATGATGAGTGATGAATGATGAATGATGAGTGATGAATGATGAATGATGAATGAATGATGAAATAACTCATCTAGATCCGTTCATTGTGGTCAATTACTTCCATTACCGTTCGGAAAGCAGCATATTTCCCTGAATACCGGGCACTGTGCTGCTCCTGTAGCGCCGGTGCAAATTCTTCCTGGTAGCGCACAAGATGCGGCATATCCTTTACCAGGTATTGCATCGTATATATTTCCGAATCCGCATGGTCGTGCCCGATCAGACGCGACATCCGGTAGGAGAGAAACATCCCTGTCGACATGACATCGGGAATATGGGTATCCTGCATCCAGCGCACCCAGTCTTCATGGACTTCAATATCAAGGGTAATGGTGACGTTGTAAAGCAACATAAATGGAAGTTATGGCGTCATTGTCGTCATTCGATCTTGTCGAATACGCGTGATTTTTGGCAAATGTGGCGAACAAGTCGGATTTTTGGCCATTGTACCGGAAAATATTTTAATCTTGTACGCCATTCTCCCCAAAAAGCCATCCCTACACGATTAAACGCACAGAATATGAAACTACGGTTGCGCCCGCTCCTTTTCATCCTTCCCCTGCTCTGCAGTTCTATTAGTCTTTTTGCCACCCACAACCGCGCGGGTGAAATCCATATCGAACAAATCGGCCCCCTCACCATCCGCGCCACCATCATCACCTGGACGAAAGCGAGCAGTGTAAACGCCGACCGCGATACCCTGACCATCAACTGGGGCGACGGAGAAACCCAGCAGGTGGTGCGCTTCAACGGTCCCGGCATACCGCCCCAGGGCGAAGTAAGGCCCAACGACCTCAAGTACAACCTGTATATCGCAGAACACACGTACGTAGGTCCCGCCACTTTTCGAATTTCGATGACCGATCCTAACCGTATCGCCGGGATCATCAATGTCAACCCGCCTTCCTCCGACAATATTCCGTTCCATATCGAGACCATCTACACCTTTTTCAATCCCCAGTTTGGCGGAGAGAACACAACCCCGTACCTGCTCCAGCCGCCTATTGACAATGCCTGCGTCGGCAAGCCGTTCAAACACAACCCAAATGCCTACGACCCCGACGACGACAGCCTTTCCTATCATTTGATTGTGCCCCTTCAGGCCGTCGGCACCGCCGTTCCAAACTATAGTTTTCCCAACCAGATATCACCGGCCAATAACTTTCTTGACCTGGACCCGGTATCGGGCGACATTCTCTGGCAAACGCCGCAGGTGCCCGGCGAATATAACCTGGCCTTTATCATCGTATCCTGGCGCAACGGGCGGGCAATAGACACGACGATCAGGGATATGCAGATTTTCGTAGACATGTGCGACAACAATCCGCCACTGGTGCAGACGATCATCGACACCTGCGTGGTGGCAGGCCAGTACCTTGAATTTGGCGCCGTGGGTACCGACCCCGACACCTCCGACCTGGTGCAACTCACCGCACTTGGCGGCCCGTTCAGTTCGCCTTACAGTCCGGCTACGTTCGACGCGCCCGCAGGGTTCGTGAAGCCGCCCGTGAACGGCACCTTCCGATGGCAAACCGTATGCGAACACATCTCCAACCAGCCCTATTCGGTCGTCTTCAAGGCCCTCGATTCCATCAGCAAGAATATTCCCCAACTGGCCGACCTGAAAACAGTAAAAATAAAGGTGGTGGGGCCGCCTCCGGAAGATGTGCAGGCCACCGCGCAACTGGGGGAGGTTGAGGTCAGCTGGGAAAAACCATACATGTGTGAAAATACTGCCGATGACTATTTTTTCGGATTTTCCGTCTGGCGGCGCGAAGGCAGCAATCCTTTCGACCGCGATACCTGTATGCCCGGACTTGCCGGAAAGGGGTACACCCAATTGGTGGTACTTACCAAACAGGAACAAAACGGCAGGTACTACTATGTAGACACCAAGGTAGAACGCGGCCGCACCTACTGCTACCGCATACTGGCCAAGTTCGCGCGTACCTCGGCAGGGGGGTACCGTTACAATACCGTGGAAAGCCTTCCTTCGGATGAAGTGTGCGTGCAACTGCCGCGCGATCTCCCGCTCATCACCAATGTATCTGTTGAACAAACCGATCCGATAGCCGGCGATATGCGGGTATGCTGGTCGAAACCGGTGCCGGGCGACCTCGATACCGTGCTCAACCACGGCCCTTACCGCTATCAGGTACTGCGTGCGCCGGGACTCGCCGGAGGCACGCTGCTGGAAATTCCCGGCGCGTCCTTTACCGCAGCCGAGTTCTGGCAGGCCAACGATACCTGTTTCACGGATAACGGGTTGAATACGCAGGGGCAGCCATACCACTACCGGGTCGATTTTTACGTCAAGGGCGCCACTACGCCATTGGGCTCAACCAACGACGCCTCTTCCGTTTTCCTGTCCATACTCTCTACCGACCAGACCAATATCCTGTCGTGGCAACATCAGGTGCCGTGGAACAACTATAAATACGATGTTTTCCGGAAAAATGACGCTACGGGATTGTTCGATCTTATCGGCAGCAGTACCGAAAAAAGTTATGCCGACAAGAATCTGGTCAACGGCAAAGAATACTGTTATTATGTGCGCAGTGTGGGCACCTACAGCATTGGCGGCGTCATTAACCCTATCCTGAACAACTCGCAGGAAACATGCGGTGTGCCGATCGATACGATACCGCCCTGCCCGCCCGTCCTGACGGTCAATAACCTGTGTACCGGACAGGGCGGCAACGAACCCGATCCACCCTATGAAAACCTGCTCGGTTGGACCAATCCCGATTTTACCTGCGGCAACACAGACGATACGGAATCTTACCGTATCTGGTTCGCCGCATCGGACGGCCTTCCCTTCGAATTGCTGGAAACCATCGACGGTGCAGACAACACTACCTTCGAACACGCGCTCGACGACGGCTTGGCGGGTTGTTACGCCGTATCGGCCATCGACTCCGTCGGAAACGAAAGCGACCGGAGCAATATCGTCTGCGTAGACAACTGTCCCAATTACGAACTGCCGAACGCCTTTACCCCCAATGGCGACAACCAGAATGACCGTTTCACCCCTTTCCCAGGCTGGCGCTTCGTGGAACGCGTCGATATGCAAATATTCAACCGCTGGGGCAATCTCGTTTTCAGCACACAAGACCCCGCCATTCAATGGGCCGGCACCACCGAAGCAGGCAAGGAACTGCCCGAAGGCACCTATTTTTATGTTTGTAAAGTGTATGAAAAACGCGTGAGCGGAACGGTGCTTCGGGATAATATCCTGAACGGGTATATCGAACTGATTCGGGGCGGCCGTTAAACCTCCATACAAGGCGTGCACTTTTTGAAATGAAAAGTGCACGCCTGCTTTTACAGTTCAGTAAATAGCATTATCTTTGCGCCCGCTTTAAAAAGCAGGGGTAACGGCTTCGCCCCAAAGTGAGGCCGGCGCAGCAGTAAACATTATAAAAGCCCCACCCGGCTGTCTTTTTCCGGGTAAAACCACCTTTCCAATACTATGTTACCTGACGAAGAAAAGGAACTCAACAACGAGCAGGAAGAAACTGTGACTCCTGCAGAACCAACTGTTGAATCAACCGAAGAAACCCCGAAGGCTGAAGCAGAACCCGCCGTTGAGGCAGTCGCCGAAACACCCGCTGTAGAAGAAGCGGTCGAGGAGGCAGCAGCCGAAACACCGGTCGTGGCCGAAGAAGCCGAAGTGGCTGCCGTAGAAACAGTCGTGGAGGTAGAAGCCGAAACGCCGGTTGTGGTGGAAGAAGCCGCTGCCGAAGAGACAACCCCCGAAACGATCGAGGTTGTGGCCGAAGCAGTGGAAACCGAAGAGGCCGAAGAAGAAGAAGAACCGGAAAGCAAACCGGAACCGAAACAAGCCGAAGTGACTGCCGAAGAAACGGAAGAGGAAGAAGAAGAGGTGGAATTGCCCGTGTTCGACACCCTGCCTGCAGGCGGCGCGCACGACGATTTCAACTGGCAAATGGATCGCCGCGGCGCGTTGGCATACACGCCTGAGGAGAAAGCCACCCTGCTGAAGCAATACGACGTGACACTGAGCCACGTCGCCGAGAACGAGATCATCAGGGGCCGCGTCAGCGCCATCAGTGGCGGCGATGTGGTACTCGATATCAACTACAAAAGCGATGGCCTCATCGCCATGAGCGAATTCCGCGATATTCCCGACCTCGCCCAGGGCGACGAAGTGGAAGTATACGTGGAAAGCCAGGAAGACAGCCAGGGCCAGCTCGGCCTTTCCCGCCGCAAAGCAAAAATCCTGCGCGCCTGGGAAAGCATCGTGGATTCCTTTAAAAACGGAACCATTATCCGCGGTACGGTCATCAGCAAAACCAAAGGCGGCCTGATCGTCGACTGCAACGGACTGGAAACCTTCCTGCCCGGCTCCCAGATCGATATCAAACCGGTGATCGACTACGACCAGTACGTCGGCAAAATGATGGAATTCAAAGTGGTGAAAGTCAACGAACAGATCAAAAATGCCGTGGTTAGCCACAAGGCTTTGATCGAAAGCGATTTGGCTGAACAGCGCGAGCAAATCCTTGGCAGCCTTGAAAAAGGTCAGGTACTTGAAGGTATCGTGAAGAACATCACCGATTTCGGTGCGTTCCTCGACCTCGGTGGCGTAGACGGTCTGCTTTACATCACCGATATCAGCTGGGGCCGTATCGGCCACCCGAGCGAGGTGCTGCAACTCAACCAGCGCATCAATGTCGTGGTGCTCGATTTCGACGAAAACAAGAAACGCATCAGCCTCGGCCTCAAGCAACTCACCCCGCATCCGTGGGAGGTGCTTTCTGCCGAAGTCAACGAAGGTTCGGTCGTGACCGGCAAAGTAGTCAACATCGAAGACTACGGCGCATTTGTGGAAATCCAGCCCGGTGTCGAAGGCCTTATCCACATCAGCGAGATCACCTGGGGCAACCAGAGCATCAACGCAAAGGAATACTTCAAAATGGGCCAGGAAGTGGAAGCACGCGTCGTAACCATCGACCGCGCCGACCGCAAAATGTCGCTGTCGATCAAGCAACTGACCGCCGACCCCTGGAGCGAAATCGAAGAACGCTTCCCCATCGGCAGCAACCACACCGGCACGGTGAAGAACATCACCAACTACGGCATTTTTGTGGAACTCTCCGAAGGCGTCGGCGGCATGGTACACATCAGCGACCTCTCCTGGACGAAGCGTTATGCCCACCCCAGCGAGTTCACCAAAGTGGGTAGCACGATGGATGTCGTGGTGCTTGATATCGACAAAGACAAGCGCCAGATCAGCCTCGGACACAAGCAAACACAGGACAACCCCTGGGATGCTTTCGACGCTATCTTCCCGATCGGTTCCTACCACGAAGCAACAGTCCTGAAACGCGACGACAAAGGCGCTACATTCCAGATGCCGCAGGGCCTTGAGGCATTCGCCCCGGCCAAGCACATCAAGAAAGAAGACGGCCAGTCGGTAGACGTAGGCGAAACCGTTACGGTCAAAGTCATCGAATTCAATAAAGACGACCGCCGTATCCTCGTTTCGCACACCCGCTACCTGGAAGACCTGAAATACAAGGCAGAAGAGGTGGTGAAAGCCGAGCGCGCCAAAGAATCCGGCGAAGCGCAGGCCGCCATCACGGAAGTGCAGAAAAAAGTCGAGAAAGAAACCCTCGGCGACCTTGCTGCACTGGCTCAACTGAAAGAACAACTGGACAAAGAGTAAACGCTTTGCCCTCGACGGAATACACGATCCCCCGCTCCTGAAAAGCAGCGGGGGATTTTTATTTCCAGATAAAAGGGTCGTCGAATTAGAAATACCTTTGCAGTATGTCAGACTACTTCTCCTTATCCGGCATTCAAACCGCACTCCGCAACGGCGAAACAAGCTGCCGCGCCATCGTCGGGCACTACCTGGACCGGATATCAGAAACCCGACGCCTGAACGCCTGGATTGAAGTTTGGGATCAGGAAGCCCTCGAAAAAGCAGATGCTCTCGACGCGCGACTCAAGGCTGACCCCGGTTCATTGGGCCGTTTGTTCGGCGCGGTTGTTTCTATAAAGGACAATATTTGCTACGCCGGACACCAGGTGACGGCTGCATCCAAAATACTGGAAGGTTTTACCGCCGTTTATTCCGCAACAGCCGTCGAGCGACTGCTGGCAGAAGACGCCATCATCATCGGACGCACCAACTGCGACCAGTTCGGCATGGGCTCCTCCAATGAAAACTCCATTTATGGCCCGGTAAAAAATGCCGCCGACCCGACACGTGTATCCGGAGGCTCCTCCGGCGGCGCAGCCGTGTCGGTTCAAACCGGCGCCTGCCTCGCCGCGCTGGGCAGCGACACGGGCGGATCGGTGCGCCAGCCGGCCGCTTTTTGCGGCCTTTGGGGACTCAAGCCCGGCTATGGCCGCATCTCCCGGCATGGCCTGATCGCCTATGGCTCTTCCTTCGACCAGATCGGTGTGCTTGCCCGCAACCCGCAGGATATCGCCACCCTGCTGGCAATCATGGAAGGCCCGGATAATTTTGATAGTACGGTGGACGGGGGACGGGGGACGGTAGACGGTGGACGGGAGACGGGGGGTGAACCAGATAAAAGTTTGCCGTTTAGTGTGCCGGAAGCACAAGACCTCACCGTCCACCGTCTACCGTCCGCCGTCTCCCGTCGACCGTCTACCGTAAAAATCGCATACTTCGCGGAAGCAACGGAAAGTGCCGGCATAGCTGCCGGAGTACGCAGCGTTACGCTTGATTTTATGGAAAAACTGCGCGCAGCCGGACATGAATTGGAAGCCGTTGCGTTCACCGCACCATCCCGTGAAGGAGAGCCGGAAGTTCAACTGCTGGACTACGTTGTCCCGACCTATTACGTACTGACCACGGCAGAGGCCAGTTCCAACCTGGCTCGTTACGACGGCGTTCGCTTCGGATACAGAAGTCCGCAGGCCCGCAACCTGGAAGAAACCTACCTGCTGACCCGCACGGAGGGTTTTAGCGAGGAAGTGAAGCGGCGCATCCTGCTCGGCACCTTTGTGCTGAGCAGTGGCTATTACGAGGCCTATTACGGGAAAGCCCAACAGGCAAGAGCAATGATTCGAGCGCGAATTTTTGATCTGTTCGAGCGTTTCGACTTTATCCTGATGCCCGTTGCACCCGACGTCGCCTGGCGTTTCGGAGAAAAATCGGCCGATCCGGTGGCCATGTACCTTTCCGATATCTATACCGTACTGGCCAACCTGGCAGGCATACCCGCACTGGCTGTTCCGGCAGGCCGGCATCCTGAAAATGGCATGCCTGTAGGCATTCAACTCATGGCCGGGCGCCGGGGGGAGGAGAAATTGCTCGCTTTTGCGGCCACTCTGTAAAATGGTTTTTAGGAAAAACCGTTTTTTCACCCATGAAAAGTTTTTTACTACCCGCTTCGCTGTTTTTATCCCTGAACCTGACCGCCCAAACGGAACAAATCCTGAGCGACCCCCGGGTCAACTGGGCTGCAGAAATCGAACTGACCCTGCCCGCCGACCCCCTGGAGTACTCCGCCAATGAAGACCGTTCGGCAACCCTGGCCGTATTAAAACTGAACGAACCCGACCGCAGCATGGGCGGATACGTCAACCACTCCCTGAACGCAAAACTCTGGGATATCGCCGAAAACGGAGAATGGGAGGCATACAGCAACGCCGAACTGACCCGCCAACTGGACAACGACGAACTGATGAACATCATCAGCGGGCCCGATACGGTGATTACCTTCGATCCGGAAACCTACGAAGAAAAAGTACAGCGTGTTTACGACATGAGGCCCTCGCCCCATGAATCGCGCTTTATCAAAGTCAGGCAGCTGCTGACCTATAACGATGAGGAAGCGACTTTCCGGGTGCACACCCTGGCTATTGCGCCTTTTTCAGGCAATGAGGCCCCGCGATTCTGGCTGAAAGTGCCGGAAACGGCAAATTTTGACCCCGACAGCATGTTTATCCGACCCGATGTAACCTGGGCGGTACGCTATATTACCAACGTGTCGAGTCCCAGGGTGAGCGACTTTCAGGTGCTCAAAGATGAAACAGGCCCCGTCATTGATCGCTTTTTCGACCGCATCATGGCAGATACCACCGTTGACCTGTACACCAATGCCAACGACGACGAACCGCTCCGGGAAGACAAAAGAGCCTGTGTGTTTTCCTGCACGGATTCGGTCAGCACCTTCGATCCGGAAACCTACCTTGAACACGTCGAGATATTCCACACCGAATTGCTGCCCGACCAGATCGTCGACCTCCAGTTGATCGAGGAATTGTACTGGCAGGATGAAGACGGGCTGATATTCACGCGCCTTGTAGCGGTGGCGCCGAGGTACAAATTTTATTACCAGGAAGGCCAGTGGTACCCAAGGATCGGGTTTTACCGCCGTTGCGACGAATAGCAACTTCCCGGCAAAAAAAACGTTTGCATTGAAAAAAACACCATTATGCACCGCTTACAGATTCTGATATTTATTCTGTTTGCCGCATATCAACCGGTATTTTGCCAGGCATACTTTACCGCCCAAAACGCTCCTGACAAAGCCCGTTCGGCGTACAATGAAGGAAAACAATACAGCGACCGGGGTGAGTATGCCATTGCGCTTGGTTACTACGAAAAAGCGCTGAAAGAGGAGCCTCTTTTTATTGACGCCAAACTCGCACTGGCCGAGACATATGTCGACCTGCGCGATTTTTTCAAAGCCGAGCGATACTTCGAGGAAGCGCTGACCCTGGAAAGCAATTACTGGCCCCTGGCCTATTTCCGGCTGGCCACCGTGGAATGGACGCTCGACAAATATGCCGATGCCGCAGAACACACCGCTTTGTTTCTGGCCAGCAACCCCCAAAATGAAAAAATAAAAAATGAGGCCGAGCAGCTGGGCGCCAACGCGGCTTTCGCTTCAAAGGCCATCGAAAACCCTGTGCCATTCGATCCGAAATCCGTCGGCAACGGCATCAATACCGAACTGGATGAATATTTTCCCTGCCTTACTGCCGATGGTGAAACGATGGTTTTCACACGCAATATGTTGCCTTCCAACATGTTCGGACAGCGTGCAGAGGATTTTTATACCAGCCGGAAAGTACACGGCGTCTGGCAGACCGCAGAACCGATGGAAGGGGTCAACACCCCGCTGAATGAAGGCGCGGAATCCATCAGTCCCGACGGCTCCTGGCTCGTTTTCACGGCTTGCAACCGCGATAACGACGGATCGCAGGGGCAATGCGATCTGTACTGGTCGCAACTCAAAAGCAGCGGCTGGACCAAACCCGTGCCCTTCAGCCGGGCCATCAATTCGCCCCAGTGGGACGCCCAGCCCACTATCGGCGCCGACAACAAAACCCTCATTTTTGCCAGTAACAGGACCGGCACGAAGGGGGCGCTTGACCTTTGGGAAACCGTCCGCCAGCCCGGCGGCAAATGGAGCAAGCCGGAAAGCATCGCGGGCATCAATACCACCGGCGACGAGCACACGCCTTTCCTGCATCCCGACGGCCAAACCCTTTATTTTGCTTCCAATAAATTGCCCGGGATGGGCGGCAACGACATTTTTGTGGCCCGGCGCCAGCCCGACGGTTCGTGGGGGCAGCCGCAAAACCTCGGCTACCCCATCAACACCAAAGGTGAGGAGGGAATGCTGGTGGTCAGCCTCGACGGGGCAACCGCATACCTGTCCAGCAACCGTCCCGGTGGCCAGGGAGGTCTCGATATTTATCAGTTCGAACTACCGGCACACTTGCGCCCCAAACCCGTCACTTACGCGCAGGCCATTGTGAAAGACGCCAATACAGGCTATCCTGTCGTGGCAAAAGTGGATTTCACCGACCTGAAAACGGGCCAGTCGTACGTGACCGCCTTCACCAAGGAAAACGGCAGTTTCCTGGTCTGCCTTCCGGCAGGAAAAGACTACGCCCTCAACGTCAGCAAAGACAAATACCTGTTTTATTCCGAAAATTTCAGCCTGCGGGAAACGGCGTCTTTCGACAAACCCTATACGCTGGAAATCGAGTTGCAGCCCATCGCACCGGGTGCTGACGCCGGCGCGCCGTCTGCAAAACCAGTCGTATTGCGCAACGTCTTTTTCGAGACCGGCTCCGCAGCCTTGCTACCTGAATCCGCAGCCGAACTCGACCGGCTGGCCACCTTGCTGACCGGTGCGCCCACCCTGCGCATACAGATCAACGGGCACACAGACGACGTGGGCAGCGACACCGACAACCAGACGCTTTCCGAAGCCCGCGCCAAATCGGTTCAGGACTACCTGATCGGCAAAGGCGTCGCCCCGGAACGCCTCAAATACAAGGGATTCGGCGAAACACAACCCGTGGAAACGAATGATACGGCGGAAGGCAGGGGAAGGAACCGGAGGACGGAGTTTGTAGTGTGGTAGGGAGAGATTTATTTCCAGAACGCGTCTGTTTCCCAATCTGAAGGGAAACCCATGCTTGCCAAATCAGTTTTGGGATATTCGTGTAACAGGTTTTTTAAGCGCGTATGGAAAGTATGACCTGGTGCGACGGTGTTGAGTAAATACTGAATGCAGCACAAAGTCGCGTAGAGTCGGTCGGAAGGAATTGTCGTATTTCCAATCCATTTGAATGAAGGATTTTTGAGCAACTTGGGAACCTGCGTGAGTGTGCGATTCCAGAGACGGCCATGATGGGCGCAGATGTTGCGAACATGGCTGAGTGTATGCATCCAACTTTCCAAAACAAACGCATTCAGGCCAAAATGCGCCGCGACAGCCTTCTTTTCCGGAGAAATGCGCAGGTTTTCAAACAACTTCGACAAAGTGCCAAGTGAAAGTATTTCGAGCGACATCCAGGCCGGAGGGCGTTCCGGGGCGGTATACTTTGATTTGTAGTGTTTGATGAACACTTCCGAAGAACGCTGGATTTCCTTATCCACAGTCTCCAGGTCTTTTTTGAAGTTGAAACGATTGTGGTAAAGTGACTGCCGCTGAAAAAAGTGGCTGCCATGCGCCAGCGAGCATTGGTAAATAATTTGAGTCCTCAACGCTATCTCGATGCGTTCGATGGCATCGAATACTAAAATGCGCAACTTTCGATCAAAACGATATACATCCAGCACATCGTCGAACGTAACGCCGGGAAGGAAGGGGTGATTGGGGTCGCTGTTGCCCTGAAACGGATAAGTGTAGGCCCGCAGTCGATAGTAACTGATGTGCGAGAGGTAGGATTCCGCTTTCGCCGGGTCGGTGATATTCAAGCCCCGGTTTTGGAGCAGGCGAATTTGGTCGGAGATAGGTAGCGCGGGTTTGGAGTATTGCATTCGTATAAAAAAATAACCCGCCCGGGTGCGCTGTTCTGATGGGAAGCGTGGCAGGTCTTATTATGTACAAAGATACGAACTCAACTTGTATTTATGCAAGTATCTGATTATCTTTTTGTTCCTCATGGTGTTTACGAAAAACACACGGCTTTATCATCCTTCACTTTACGCAGCATGACCCGACCGGATTAAGAATCGCTTTCAGATCGGGGCGAGGTTGTTTTCTCATGACACAGTTTATTGAACGCTTTCATCCGCCTTGCAGCAAGAAACATCGGTATCCGGAATGCTTGTCGTGCTGTTGCAAAGCCCGGCGCACAAAAACGTTCACAAATTCATAGGGCTCTCCTCATTGATGGATAAGTTTTCATTTTTGAGACATGGTGCTGTCTAATACAGCATTCTTATCGGCTAGCAATGCCTTAAACCTTATCGTAGTTTGCCAGTACAAGCAGTAAGAAGTAACACTTATCCAATTCAAAATAGAATTTACCGCAGTATTGTAAAAAGAGATTGGATAAGGATTTAATTTTTCAAGCAAATACCCATTTTCACCGCTGTCGGCGTTCCCGCGCTGTAGCACCGCCGGAAACGAACAGCACGGCCATTTCTCTCAGCCAACGTTTCACCCGCCGGATCAAAAACCACCAAACAATCAACCACCTCCATGCCTGAAATGCTGCCCTTTCAACCTACCTTCGCTTTCCTTGTTATCATTGATAAATTATGCGCATTATGACCTCCACACTCGCCAACGCAGAAAAAAAACTCGACCGGCTCGGCTATCTTGACATCGACATAGACCCGGAAATGGACCTCGTAGCCGAAATAAACCGGCTCAAAAAAGAGAAAAACGCTATCATCCTGGCGCATTACTACCAGGAGTCAGAAATACAGGATGTGGCCGATTACATCGGCGATTCACTCGGGCTGTCGCAAAAGGCAGCAGCTACCGATGCAGACCTTATCGTGTTTGCCGGGGTGCATTTTATGGCGGAAACGGCGAAAATGCTGTCGCCCGGAAAGAAAGTCCTGCTGCCCGACCTCAAGGCCGGCTGTTCGCTGGCCGATTCCTGCCCGCCGCATATTTTCAAAAAATTCAAGGAAAAATACCCGGACCACGTGGTGGTTAGTTACATCAACTGCACGGCCGAGCTCAAAACACTGACGGACATCTGCTGCACCTCCACCAACGCGGTGGCCATCATCGAGAGCATCCCCAAAGATCAGCCGATCATCTTTGCGCCCGACAAGAACCTCGGGGCATACCTGATCAAAAAAACCGGGCGCGACATGGTACTCTGGAACGGCGCCTGCATGGTACACGAAATATTCAGCCACGAGCGCATCGTCAAACTCAAGAACCGTCATCCCGGCGCCAAATTCATCGCTCACCCCGAATGTGAGGCGCATATTCTCGAAATGGCCGACTTTATCGGCAGCACCACGGGCTTGTTGAAATACACCATCAACGACCCGGCTCAGGAATTCATCGTCGCCACAGAGGCCGGTATCCTGCACCAGATGCAAAAAGCCAGTCCGGGAAAAACCTTCATCCCTGCTCCGCCCAACAACAACTGCGCCTGCAACGACTGTCCGCACATGAAGCGCAATACCATGGAAAAACTCTACCTCTGCATGGAATACGAAATGCCGGAAATTACCCTGCCTGACTGGGTGATTGAACAGGGCGTAAAATCAATCGACCGTATGCTGGAAATTTCGGAAAAAGCGGGGCTGGGACTAAAGGGCTGAGGCATATTAACGCTTCCATTCCGAGGGATTATTCAGCGGCAATCGGCGGGTAAGTTTTCCGTTTTTGCAAATCGGACGCCCAGCCTTGGTTGTCAAAAAATCTTTTACCTTGCCCGGAAATTCGACACAAATATTTCCGATATGGTATACAACCGCACTTTTCTGCTAACCGTCCTCTCTGTAGCCGCCTTCTCTTTCCTGAGCAGCTGCGGCAACGAAACGCCCAAAACCGAAGCGAAACCGCCTGCTGACAATGAACTCAGCGAGCAGGAAAAGGCCGATGGCTGGAAACTGTTGTTCGACGGCAAAAGCCTTGCAGGCTGGCACAAATACGGCGGCGCCCCCGTGGGCAAAATGTGGATGGTCGACGACGGCGCCATACACCTCGAAGCCAAGCGGGCAGAAGGCGAATGGCAGGCCTCCGACGGTGGCGATATCCTGACCAACGACGATTACGAAAATTTTGAACTCCGGCTCGACTGGAAAATCGACACCTGCGGCAACTCGGGCATCATCTACCATATCGTGGAAGATACCGCCAAATACGGCTATCCCTGGATGACAGGACCAGAAATGCAGGTGCTGGACAATGCCTGTCACCCCGACGGCAAGCTCGTCAAGCACCGCGCCGGCGACCTCTATGATCTGATAGAATGCTCAACGGTCACGGTTAAGCCCGCCCTGGAATGGAACAGCGTGCGGCTGGTATCGCGCAGCGGCATGGTGGAGCATTGGCTCAACGGTACAAAAGTCGTGGAGATTCAAATGCTTGAAAATGGCAAGCCCACCCAGCAATGGCTCGACCTGATCAAGGGGAGCAAATTCCCCGGTCTGCCTGCGCCCGATTTTGGACTGGCCACAAAAGGCAAAATATCGCTGCAGGATCACGGGAACAAAGTGTGGTATAAAAATATCAAGATCAGGACTTATTAAAACCGGGTTCAGAACAGGCGCAATTGCGGCGACTTGAACTGTTCGTGCAGGTCAAGGTTGTAAGCCGGCATTTTCCGGCCTTTCATAAATTTCTCTTTGGCGATACGAAACTGCTCGTGTACGATGGCGGCAATGTTGCCTTCGCCGCGCATGCGATTGCCGAAGCGTTTTTCATGCAGGTTGCCGCCATGTGTGTCGCGGATGCGGTTGAGCACCCTGTCCGCCCGGTCGGGCATGGTTTTTCGGATCCAGTCCTCAAAAATGACCGCTACGTCGCCATTGAGCCGCACCATCGAATGGCCGACGCCCAGGGCGCCGTGATCGGCGGCGGCTTTTACCAGCGAAAAAACTTCGTGGTCGTTCAATCCGGGGATAATGGGCGCCGCCATCACAAACACCGGGATACCCGCCTGGGTGAGCAACTCCACCGTTTTCAGTCGCTGCTGAACAGTCGCGGTGCGCGGCTCGAGGAACTGCCGCAATTCTTCCTGCAACGTCGTGATACTGATGGCTACTCCGGTCAGGCCCTCGGACGCCAGTTTTTCCAGAATATCGATATCGCGTAGCACGAGGCTGTTTTTGGTGATCAGCCCGACGGGGTGCCGGTATTTCCAGAATACTTCCAGACAGGCACGGGTGATCCCGAATTTGCGTTCCGCAGGTTGGTATACATCCGTATTGCCGGCAAACATGATCGGCGCCGCTTTCCAGGATTTCTTTTTCAGTTCGGTTTCCAGCAGTTGGGCTGCATTGCGCTTCACGAGTATTTTCCGTTCAAAATCCAGTCCGGCACTGTACCCCCAGTACGGATGCGTGTTTCGGGCATAGCAGTAGATACAGCCGTGCTCACAGCCCTGGTAGGGGTTCATGCTCCATTCCATGGGGATATCGGGGCTTTCGACGCGGTTGAGGATAGTTTTGGGATGGGTATCGAGGTATTCGGTTTTCAATTTGTCCTCTTCCCATCCGTCTGCCGTCAGCGCCCGGTCGAGCGGTTCCTGGTCCCTGACGATCTTTTCATACGGTGAAGGAGGATTGATTTGGGCGCCGCGCCCGCGGAGAAAGGTATCCTGTGTTTCCAAAACAAAATTTTTGACAAACATAAAACAATTTGAGTTAAAAATAAAAAACAAAAATTTTATTGTTTGGCTAAAAATCCGCCGTACAGTTGCACGTGGAAAAACCGCCCGTTTGGATAGAAAGAGGCTACCTGATGTTGTTCGCCCTGTTGCCCTGGTCGTTCGAATACTCGTTTGGCGAATGGAACCTGAATTTACCGGGCGAGCCGCTTATCGCCCTGCTGGGACTGGCCCTTGCATGGCAGGTCGCCCGGCAACCGACTGTCCTGAACCGGGTGTTTACCCGGAGCCGCCTGCTTAAAATTAGCCTTGCCTGGGTTTGCTGGATGGCCGTATGTGCAGCCGTTTCCACCATACCGCTTGTTTCCTGGAAATACTGGGTGGTGGAAACAGGCCATTGGTGGGTTTTTGCCGTCGGTCTGAGCCTTTTTCCCGATATCATTCGCAGGGGCATTGCCCATTTTGCAGTTTCGATGTCAGGAATGGTAGCGTACACCTTGATTCATCACGCCTTTTACCACTTTCGCGCCGACCAGGCGCTGTTGGCGCCAATGCCCTTTTTCCCCGAAAACACCCTGTACGGGGCGGTGCTGGCAATGGTGGTGTTTCTGAGCGCCGCAACCTGTTTTCAGCAGCCGAATCGGTTCCGGAAAGTACTTTTCGGTCTGCTGTTTAGTATTGGTCTGTTCTTTTCATTCAGCCAGGCGGCATGGGTTTCGGTACTGGTGGCCGGCGCTGTCGGCACGCTTGTGTATTACCGTGAAAAATGGCGCACCCTGATCCCGGGATTCATCCTGCTCGTGCTGCTGTCCTGCTTTTTCCGGCAACCCATACAGCAGGCGCTTGCGCAGGACGTTTCATTTCAGGAACGCCTGAACCGCTATTCCTGCGCCCTGCGCATGTCGGCAGACCGTATGTGGACAGGCTTCGGACCGGGTACTTTTCAGTTTCAGTACCTTCCCTACCAGCGACCGGAACAGATGACCCGCATCAGTATCAGGCAGCCCATACCGGGGCACACCCCGGATACCTATGGCAGGGGCGGCGGGGCGCATTCCGAATATTTTCAGGCATTGGCCGACATGGGTCTTGCCGGGTTGACGCTATATGTGCTACTCGCCTTTGTGGTGCTGGCCTCCGGAATCCAATGTGTAACGAGGGGAAAAACACGCGAGGGCCGGATTTTCATCCTGCTGCTTACGCTTGGCCTTATGACTTTTTCCTCCACGGCCTGCTCAACAACCTGCTGCACGACGGAAGGATTGCGGCGCTGGTGTGGGCGGCGGCAGTTGGCAGTAGCAGCAGGCAGTGCTAAATTCCTCTCCTTTTCACTTCACGAAGTATAAACGACAGTTCGCGGCCTGCGTCGCCGGTGACGGAAGAGTTTTCCTGTGCGCGGCGGATCAGGTAGGGAATAACTTCATTCACCTGGCCGTAGGGGAGGTACTTGGCTACGCGATAACCTGCAGCGGCGAGGTTGAACGTGACATTATCGCTCATACCGTAGAGCTGGCTGAACAGGGTGCCGGGGTGGTCGTGCGGAATGCCCTTTTTTTCCATCAGTTCGACCTGTAGCAGGGCGCTGTCGGCGTTGTGACTGGCATTGCAGAAAGCCATCGTGTCCAGGTGGTCGATACAGAAACGAATGGCGGTATTGTAGTGATCGTCCGTAGCATTTTTGTCTGGATTGATCGGGTTTTCGTTGCCGTAAGACGCAGCGTAAAAGGCTTCTTTTTCCATGTAGGCGCCACGGACGAGTTTGGCGCCGAGCATAAATCCCGCCTTCCGGGCGCGGTCGTAACTGTCGAGCAGAAACTGGAGTCGGTCTTTGCGGTACATCTGGAAAGTGTTGTACACGACAACGCGTTTTTTGTTGTATCGCTTCATCATCAGCCAGACGAGGTGATCGATGGTATCCTGTATCCAGCTTTCCTCGGCGTCGATAAATACGGATACACCTTTGTTCGCGGCGTGATAGCACACAGCGTCGATGCGTTTGAGTACATTGCGGTATTCGCTGAGTTCGTCGCGGGTGAGCGTGGGGCGGTGCTGTACCTTCTCCAGCAGGTGAAAACGCGCCAGACCGGTTACCTTGGTGCTGACGACCGGGATGTGTTTGGAACGGGACGCAAAATCGATGGCGCGGATGTTTTCATTCATCGTGTGGTTAAAATCGATCTCCGTCTCCTTGGCTTCCGCGCCGTAGTCGAGTACGGTCAGGGTATGGTATGCAGCCAGGTGTTCGATACTGGGCTGACTGTCGAGCAGGGTAGTGCCCCCCACAAACTGATCGAACACCGTTTTTTTGACGATGGTCTCGGCAAAAGGCAAACCATTCTCCACCGCCCAAAGGGCAAGTTTTGAGCCGTATTTCACGAGCCAGGGCTTGTTCATCATGCTGAACAGCCAGGCGGTTTTCTTCAGTTCGCGGTTGGTCAGGTGCGAAAAGGCAATCTCCGTATTGGAAAAATCAACTGTGGACATGTCGTACATTCAACTGTTCCAGATGCGCCAGGACGCTTCAGCCTGTAACTGCAACATTTCCAGACCGTTCTTTGTGGTGGAGCCCTGCGCTTTGGCTTTGCGCAAAAGTAGCGTTTCGGCAGGATTGTATATGAGGTCGAACACTAAATGTTTAGGACTCAGTCTTTCAAATGGCAAATCCGGGCATTTTTCCACGTCGGGCCATGTCCCGAGCGGTGTTGCATTGATAATCAGGGCTGGCAGCGAGGCCTCATCCCGAAGGGAAGCATAGGATACCTGATCGTCGCCCACAGGCCGGCGCGACACGAACCGAACCGAAATACCCCTTTTTTTCAACACATATCCTGTGGCTTTCGAGGCTCCGCCTGTACCCAGCACCAACGCCTCAGTGCCCCCGGCCAGCCAGCGCCCTTCGTCTATCGCATTCAGGGCGTTTTCAAACCCAATGGCATCGGTGTTGAAGCCCTTCATCCGGCCGTTTTCAATTTTTATGGAATTTACGGCGCCGACCGCGCGTGCTGTGTCATCCAGTTCGTCCAGGTATGGAATAACGCTTTCCTTGTGCGGAATGGTCACGCTCAGGCCGTACAGGTTGGGGTGGGCGGAAATCAGGGCCGGCAGGTCGGCGATATGTTCCAGCGGAAAAAGTTCGAATCGTGCATCGGCTATACCTTCCCGGGCGAATTTTTCCGTGAAATACTGTTTTGAAAACGAATGGCCGATTGGGTAGCCGATGAGCCCGAATAAACGCATGGGTATTTTTTTGGGTAAAGTTGGGCAAATTTCATGCTTCACCCAAAAAGGCGACATGCAGGTGCTGCAATTCGGCCGGCAGCGCAGGCATGGGCTTTTCCCAATATACCGGACGGATAAATGATTTGTCGCTGCGCTTCAGGGCAGAACGCCATTCCTGTTCCACATACCGTGAGCCCTTTGCGTGATCCGACCAGCACAACTGGAACAGGTCGGCATCAGCGATCATTTGTTCCAGTGCCTCTGACCAGACCTCCCCGCTGCGCAGTTTTTTGACGTCGCGCAGGTAATCGTCGCCAAGGGCTCGATAGGCTTTTTCCAGTTGTTCCACGACAGGGGTGTCTTTGTGCGCATAGGAAACAAATATTTTGCGGTACACCTTGCCGGTTGCATGTGTCTCCTTTTGTTGTGGCTGTGGCGACGCGGCAGCAAAAGCCATGACCGGTATGGCCTCTTTTTGGGCAGTCACCTCGATTTCAGCGACGAGCAGCGACTCCAGGTAAATGCGTACGACGCCCCGGATCGCATCGGTCCGGATGCCTGTGTCGGCCTTAACCCGGAACTCCGCCAGGTGCCAGTCTTCCAGCCACCGGAACCGGTACGACGGCGGGTTGCATTGCACACCCGGTATGTCGGGCATCACGGTCAGCGTTGTGCCTTTGGGGATGGAATGGCTGATGGCCTCCTTGGCCTCTGAAATACTTCCCTTGAGCGTCAGGGCGCGCAAGCCCAGGTCTTCAGCGACCTCCGGCCACGCAGCGGCGGCGTAGACATATACCAGCATGCGCTGCCACGCGTCGGAAGAAAACGGGTTGGGATATACGGCGTGGCACTGGAAAGGAGAAGGAGGTTCGGATACGACTTCATATTCCGAATATGTATCCTCGCCGGTTTTATTTGTATATTTTTAAAATCAGGATGTCCCGCTGGTTTAAATACCCTCTTGCAAGTTTTCCAGAAGTATTCGGTCACCCCTAAATCCTTACCGTATTTATCAATCTTTTTTAAATCACGCCGTATCCGTTGTAAACCCTTGTTTTTGCCGGCAATTAGAATCGCGCCGAGAAAAAGGATGAACAGGTGACCCGAGTCTATCTTTGTGGGAAACTTGAAAATGCCGGAATTTGTATTGCTGACATATGTCCATACCGCCAAAAGCGCAAGAGAGAACAACAGTAACAGGCCAATCCACCACAAGGTCTTTATCCTGATTTTATTTAATGCACTGGAAGTCGACACAACTGCATCGTAAACTTTCTCAATATCCTTATTGTCGATTTTGAACTGCTCCCGCAGAGAAAGTGCAAGGCTTTCACTCCCCAAGCTCGCTTCAGGCCTGAAAAGCCCCTGTTCCTCAAGGTGTTTTGCCAGCAGTTCGAGGCTTTTGCGCGATTCGAGTTCACCTATGATCTGGTCGAGTGTCTTTTTACTGTCGTCCATGGTACAGGAATTTCGGCAATGCATAGTGATAGGCTTCAGCGAAACTGCGCCGCCCGTCCAGTTCGGCCAGCCAGCAACGGATGAAGGCCAGGCTGTCGGTCAGGGGCATGTTCCAGGTAGCCCATGCCGTAGCGCCGAGCGCCGGCGATTGGGCAAATGTATTCTTTTTCAGGTCGCCCGCTGCACAGACGAACCAGGCTAAACCAAGAGGAACCGGTCGAGCCGGCAGTGCACGCAAGGCTCTGGTGATGATTTCAACCGGTACGCCGCCATCGGCGAACTCCACGGCTTCCGTCCCGTTGTGAAGTTGAAAATGGTGGGCAATCATGAATACCGCCCGGATACTGGAATTGGCGACTATTTCCTGAAAGTCGTCAAAAGACACGTCCGCTTCCAATTGCACCTCCGAGTTGCGGCGCAACCACATCAGGTCATCAAGGAGCGGGGCAACTACCCGGTTGCGGTAGTCGCCCCAGTCCTTGCAATACCATTGTTGCCGTACAAAATCCCACTCGCGCCTGCGGCGAAAAAGCCAGCGGGCGGGGTGAACCGCTCCGCCCGGTAGCGCGATTCCGTCAGGGCGGGGCAGATCAGTACCGCAACCTGTTCCGGCGAGAGCGGGGTTTCTGCAACAGCCATCCCTTTTAGCCTTTAGCGCTGTTATCGTGCATAACCGGCGTCACATCCGCCTTAAGATCGGGTATGGCACGCAGACGGAGTATGAAACTGAAAGGACTCCGGGCTTTTTTGACTTCCTCCCTGGTCATGCGGTGCAATATGTCGTCGATACTGGTCTTACCGCGCGACAGGGTAATCCTGTCAAGGAAATTTTTGACATATTCGGGTGGCCCTTCGTCCAGGCTTTCGGCTATGACGCGCCTGAACTTGCCGGTGCGCGACAGGTCGCCCTGCCATACCGCGGCATTGGTTTCCGCCAGGTACAGGTAGTCTTTGATTGAGGCTGTCTGCCGTATGCGATCAGTCAGTTCGGACCGGCTGATTGAGGTACCCTCATCCATGTACAGCAGGTCGTCGGTTCCGGGGTATTCCTCGTCGTCGACCTTGGGTACCAGCACAATCTGTGTGCGGGCAGGATTTTGCAACCATGCCACCAGTTCGTTGACCGTCACATCCGCTTCCACGGCATAACCCAGCGTCCGCAGAGAGTCGGCGTACCCCGCTCCGAGTTCGATTTCATCGCCGGCAAGCAGTATGACCGTTTTGGCCGGTACCGGGATCACCGTTTCAGCGGCAAACCGCACGCTGAGCGGCAGATCGGGATTATCCTTGATGATCCGCACATTTTGCGGAACGATATCGTCGTGCAGCGCGGCGATCTTGGCAAAACTGAATTCTCCTTCCGGTTCGATGGTGATCAGTGTCCGGGCTTTTGTTTTTTTGCAAACGTCGGCCAGCAGTTCGGCTTCTCCGGCAGTCGCCTTAATAAAGTTCTGCATGGAATAGCCGAATAAGCGACTGTCGATTTGGGCGGGTTCGAAAGGTTTGTCGAATGCATTGAGGCTGACGATCTCGATATTTCCGGATTTATCCTTGTACATATATTGCACATTAGCAGGGCCGGAACGCAGACTCACCACGACGCGTCCCCCATCCAGGTCAGAGGCCTTCACCCTGCGCAGAGCGAGATAGTCGTGCAGCAGGTTGACGTTGTCGGGATGTATGGCACGGAAAGCCGCATTGTCGGCAGCAGTGATATAACCGTCCAGATTGCGGTAGAATTCGGCCAGTTGCGGACGTTCATTCAGCAGGTCGGCGGCTTCGCGGAAAATCTGTTTTTGCTTTTCCGACATCTTTTTGGGCACTTCCATAAAATTGTCGGTACCGAGGCGTATGCCTTTCGATTTTTTATTGAAAACCATACCGCGTACCTGTCCGTCCTGCTTCAGGAGTTCGCTCGCCGTGGCTGCCGGTTTCTCGCTCCAGCTTTTTTTACGCGAGGCCATGACGGGTTTGTTGTCGTCGCCCAGCCAGACGGTTCGGGATTTGGGCGGCGTCATATTCACCTGGTGAAGGGCAGTCTTTTGTGTTTGGCGGGTCAGCAACAGTTCCTGTTCCGTCCATTTTGCAGGTTCGGCGAGCCAGTAATCGCCGCCACCCTGCCTGAACAAAGCGCTCTGTTTTTCACGGGAAAGTTTTAAAACAGGTGCGTTTTCACCCGGAAATCCGCCGAGTTCTGCGTGTGAGCGTGCCACTTCGGTTACGATTTTGTTTTCCGAACCGGCAAAGCGAAATTTCAAACGCGGGAAAAAACCGTTGATACCGGTATAGTCGATGTTGCCGCCGGTCATGCTCATATTCAGGTAGCGGGCATCTTTGCCGGTCGATGCCGTTTTGACCATAAACCGGATCTGCGTTGCGTCGGCATAACTGAGCGAGAGCGCATCTTCGGAAAGGTGTACCCAGCCTTCGCGGGAAAATGCCTCGGCGCCTCCGTTCTTCAATCGCAACAGCAGCAGGTCGTCCTGCGGGCGGCCTGTTTTGCGGATGACAATGATCTCGCCGACGCGCGGTTCGGCTACCATCGGTTCGAGCCGGCGCAGCGAGGCGCCCACCATTTTATCACCCATCCGGAGCACTGCCGGCAGTTCGCCGGTTTGCAGGTCGAGTGCAGCTTTACCTGGACCCGTTTTTCTAACCTTCACTTTAGTCAGATTGCCTTGCATGACGCGATGTTCCTGGCCGAAACCTTCAATACTGCCGCTGCGATGCTGTGCTGTAAATTCATAGCGATTGCCCTGCATACGCAGGTGGCTGGAGTGGGTGGCATCAACGGAAATGTCCGACGATTTCAGGCTGAACTGACGGCCGTTCCGGTACTGGAGTGCCGTACTACCGTTGGAAGCCTCCATGCTTTCGATGCCGGGGCGTACAGCAGTCGGCATATCCTGGGGCATATCAGGCAATTTGCGCGCCGCAACGCTGCGCCGGCCCAGGTCGACGCCCCCCTTCACACCTTCTGCATAGGGCAGGCATTCGCGGCCGCCGTCGCAGTTGACCGTATCAAGCGCGGGCAGCAGGGCTTTAAATGCCAGGGCAGGCTGCTGGGCATACCACTGCGGCAACAGCCAGTCGCGCCGGACTTTTTCATCTTTGATCAAGTCGAAGGTCTGCGGCGAACGGGCACGGGCAAACCGCACGACGGCGACCCATTTCATCAATTGGCTGAGCCGGTGTATTTCCGGCTCGAATCGCGCGATATGGTCGAAATAGCGGTTCCATGCCGCGTGGAAGTTGTCGAGGTTGTACTGCATGTCCACTTCCTTGTCGTCGCCGAAAAAAGCATTTGGACGAGCTTTGAAATTCACCTGCGCTGCGGCATAGGCGAAGCCCAGTTCATCGTCCGATACACGCTGAAAAGCGTCGTCGGCAGGTGAAAACCACAAGCGCTCGTGCGGGTATTTTTTTGCAAATGCACGGCTGAAAGCCGACCAGGTTTCATTGAAGTTGCCCACACTTGCCAGGGCCGGCGCCACGATTTTTTGCGATTCACCGTTCATGAAGAAAGCGGGATAAAACATGGTCATGCCTACCTCGGTGCCGGCCAGTCCACGCGAGTATTCGGGCTGCTGGAAGGAATGATAGCTGACCATATACTCGATGAAATAATTCAGAGAGTCGAGTTTGGAGCGCACTTCCGGCGCCTCCCTGGTCAGCAATAGCCAGGTCAGGCTGTCAACAACGGGGGTTTGGGGCAGGTTGTTGAGTTTTTTAAAGTGAAGCAGGCGGTTGACAAAGCCGATCTGACAGCGCTCTGAGGAGGTATCGTTTTTTTCGAACGATGCCAGCATCTCGTCGACGTCGCGCCGGATATAATCGCGGTCGTCTTCAAATTGTTCCACATAGATCGAATCGAAGCTGCCGGCCAGATAGCGCCGCAACAAGTCGAGTTCCGAAAAGTCTTTTTCGCCCACACCGAGGGCAATGCGGGCAAATTCAATGCGGTAAGAGACATCGTTGAGCAGCGCATGTATGGCCAATGCCAGCGAGATGCGAAAACCTTTTTGCCTGTTCAACTCATCCCAAATGCGGGCGTCGCCCGAGGCAATGCGGTCGAACTGGCTGGCAAGGTCTTGCTCGCGCAGTCGGGGCTCCAGGGAAAAGTAAAGGTCGTCGCTGACCGACAACGCATCATAGATGGTTTTCAGGTGTTCGAGTGTGACGGGGCGGTCCAGGCCTTTGTAGCGGCGACCGGCCACCACCAGGCGGTTTTCAGTGTCCAGTTTTACCCAGCTCAGGTCGTCGACCTCGGAAAGGAATGCTGCCCATTCATCTCGTGTGCTAATGGTTTTTTCCACATAGCCCCAGTCCCGGGTGAAAAAAGACATGCCGGGCGTGGCGCCGGCAAAGCGGTATTCGTCGATACCTCCAATGTTGTATTCGTACAACAACACAGTATCTGGTACACCCCCCGTTGTCATGCGGTATTTATCGACCTGCATGGCTGTAAGCCGGCGCTGAACGGCGGCCTCGGCGGGCATGAGCAAAAGGAGCCGGTTGCCGGGCAGGGCAAGACTGCGGCTTTCACCCCACTGGTACTGAGTCACGTCGTAGAGGTAGTCGGTACGCAACGGACACTGGTCGTACAAACCAGCAAGGGCAGAGGCGCTGTCCAGCGCCCCGAAGTCGGCAGCGGCGGCCAGGAGCAGCCAGTCACGGCGCTGCTCCAGTTGGTCGGCGCGGGAGTTTATCCCTGCCAGGTGCAGGGCAGCGTCGTCGGAGAACCGCAACTGTGTCCATTCACCAGGAGGGCGTGTGTTGGCGTTTAGAATAGTGATGCAAAACAGGAAAAGGAAGAAGGGGAAAAGACGGAGGGTACGTTTTCTGGACATTTGGATTGGTTTTGAAAGTTTATAATAAGAGGATACGGGCAAAAAAGATCGCCTTGCCGCTTGCGAAATTAACGGTATTTTTAATATGTTAAAACTGTCCGTCTTATTATTTTTTAACTTACATGCCGGTTTCTGCCCGCCGTTTCGTCCCGAAAAAGACATTCGGACCGAAATACACACCCGTCAGTATAAAATTTGACCCGGAAATGTTGATTTTTACAATATTTTGTACAAAACTTTGTCCTAAGTAATTGCGACAGCCTTTCCGACGCGTTCGGAAGGGCTTTTTTGTCCTAACCTATATAATTTTTGGATAATGAATAATCAAGAAAAAGATGCGAACGACCCCGCGGTAAAATTGCATGAAAACGGAGAGGCGCCCCATAAAATGAAAAAATGGAGCAAGATGCGCGGCGAAAATGCCTGGACAATGTTCAAGGTGATGGCTGAATTTGTCGACGGCTTTGAGACACTTAACAAAATCGGCCCCTGTATTTCCATATTCGGCTCGGCGCGCACCAAACCGGGCACCCACTACTACGAACTGGCCGTCCGGATAGCCAGCAGGCTTACCGAAGAGGGCTACGGCATCATCACCGGCGGCGGCCCCGGCATCATGGAGGCCGGCAACAAAGGCGCCTGGATGAAAGGCGGCCCTTCCGTCGGCCTGAACATCGACCTGCCGTTCGAACAGAACCACAACCCGTTTATCGAGCCTTATAACAACCTCAAGCACCGGTACTTTTTTGTGCGCAAGGTCATGTTCGTCAAATATGCGCAGGGGTTTGTGGTGATGCCCGGCGGCTTCGGCACCCTCGACGAAATGTTTGAGGTACTCACACTGGTTCAAACCAAAAAGATCACCCCGGTACCGATCGTACTTGTCGGGAAAGAGTTCTGGAGCGGCCTGAAGGACTGGATCATAGAAGTTATGCTGGAACGCCACCACAATATCGGCGCCGACGACCTCGACCTGGTGTACATCACCGACGACCCGGATGAGGTGGTGCAATACATCAACCACTTTTATGCCGGCGACCGCGTAGAAAAATTATCACCTAATTTTGAACTATAAATAATAGCACAAAACATTGATAATCAGCAATAAATCCGGTTGTGACGATTGGCGTCGCAACCGGATTTTTATTTTTTTTTTACAAATTCCGTTGATATCCGTTCACACTTTTCCGACTAATGCTATTAATGCATACAAACCATTTGAAAACATTTTTGACACAACGGCTAATAATCTCCAAACGGCATGCCCTGTGTGATCCCACAAGCAGCACGGCCCCCGCTAAAGAACTTACTCAAAAGCCTGCCCCTAAAACCCCTTAGCCCCATTAACCACCCCGAAAGCCGCCCCAAAGCCTTTGACCCCAATCGCCAGCGTTCGCCGGGAAGCCGCAAAGAGCAGACCTCAAAAAGGTTTCCCCGGCGTGCGTGGCGGACCGTCAGAAAAATTCCTGATTAACCATCGCCCTTCCGATCCTGCCGGAAGGGCTTTTTTTGTGCCCGTCAGTTGGTGAAAATTACCGGATTGCTTCCAGCACATTTTGCACCTGCCTGCGGTAAGGAATACCTTCTTCTGAATCGAGATAGGCCTGTAGCGAAGCACGGGCGCGTTCTTTATCCCCTTTGCCGGCCAGGGCAAGTCCGTAATAATACAGCGCAGGTACTTTGTAAGCGTTGTCTGTAAGGGTGACCGGCCCCAGGGCTTCGACGGCATCAGAATACCGGTGGTCGCCGATCAGGGCGACGCCCTGGTAGAAGCGGTATTCCGGTTTATCCGGGTTGGCGGCGACGACAATGTTTAATGCCTGTGCAGCTTCGCCGTAGCGGGTCGTGTCGTCGTACAACTGAAAGGCATCCATAACCGATTGGGGTACGGCGACACTGCTGTCGGTACTGCCGCCCAGCGATTTGAAGGGCAAACGGTTGGGATAGTATTTGAAATTGGTAGCCACAACGCTTTCGAGGCTGGCAGGTCGGGCGGGCGGGCGGTTGATAAACCAGTAGGCTACGGCAAGCAGGGCAACGGTAGCGGCGGCGGAAAGCGCCTTTTTCCAGATACTTACTTGTCGAAAGGGCGGCCGGGCGGCAGTTTTGAAGGTTTGGTTCCGGATACTGCCGGAAAGGGAAAGATTGTTGGTACCGGCTGCGAGGCGTTGCTGCCATTGAAATTCAGCGGCGGCTTCAGGGTCATTTGCCAGCAGTTGGCGGAGTTCACGCACATCTGGCTCCTGAAGAGCGTTGGCGAAATACGATTCGATAAGTTGTTCGGCGCGGGTGTTCATAACAGTCGTGTCTTGCGGGGGATTAGGGTTTGGATTTTCGTATTTTGTCGAGACATCGTTTCCTGAGTTGGCGCACAACTTCAGCGCTGGCGTAGCCGAGCACATCGGCTATTTCCTGGCTTGTCATGCCCTCTTTGTACGTCAGGATGAGGATACTGCGGCAGGGTTCGCCGAGGTCATCCACATCTTTCCATAAACCGTCGTTGTGTTGTTGTTCGATCATTTTCGCTTCTGCTCCCGGGTCTTCATCGTCGCTGCCGGGCGGGAGCTCATCGTTGCCCGGCAAGTCGATACGTTTTTGTTTCCGGACGAACGCATGGATCAGGTTTTTGCCCACACCGAACAGATAGGTACAGAGTGTGCCGGACAGACTCGTGAGTCTGCCTGATTCAATGTTGAGCACCATGATGACGAGCGCATTTTGAAAAATATCTGCAAGGTCGTGCGCGCCAATGCGGTGGTTGTCTTGCCCCCAACGGATGAACTTCGGGCGACAGCCGGCATAAAGCCCGGATGACACGCGGTTCGGATCCTGTTGGAACGCAGCCAGTTCGTCCCGTTTTTCGTCCATATTGATTTGCCGAAGGTCTGCCGGTTTTGGATTGGTGTATCGGCAGTTGGTCGGGCAAAAGTAGATACGGGTTTTGCTGATTAATGCTTTATGGGAAAAAAATGTTAACAGCTAAACGACTTTTTTAAAAAAAATAACATTTGTTTCGCATCGGGAACGAATGTTCACGTTTTCTTCGTTCAAGACATTACTCTACCAAAAAATGTATACAAATGAAGCTTATCTGTAAAATTGCCTTTGCCTTTTTATTGGCTCTCACAGCCATTTTCAGTGTCTATGCTCAGGCACCCTGTCTCAAAATAGAAGGAGACACCTGGACATCTACCTGTCCGCCTACCAATCAGACATCGCCACAACCGGTATCCGGAACCATTGTCAATTACAGTTTACTTCAACCTAATGAGGGCATAGAGAGCACTGACCCGAAGGCCCGCTACAAAGCCTTCTGGATATTCGGGGATGGTACTTTCAGGTATTATGCAGACACCAGTCTGGAAAGCGATATTCGATCCCAGTCTCAAACCCATACATATTCCAAAACAGTGCGGTATCAGCCCATGGTTGTGCTTACGGAAAAGAAAAGTAACACAACCCCTCCCCAAGGGCCCAAACGCTCTATCAGTATAAATACAGCACAAGCCACCCCTGATTGGATTCCACAGATTACCCTGCCGAGCGAATCCATGAACATCTTTCCCAGCGGATTTAATCGGCCCCATTATTATACGGCTTTCGTTGTTTCTGCAAGGAAGAGTGACACCCAGATTTCAGGCATTTATTTTTTTTACAACAGGGTTGGCGACGGAGTGACCTATGCTCCCGGGGATTTACACGACAATCTTGATCCTTGGGCACTTTTGCCCGACTATCTTACAGGTGCAGGTATCGTAAACAGCACAACAGACAACCTGGGAAGCACAAATCCGGGTTTTTTGCCTGAATTTTTGAGCCTTAGGAACCATTATAAAAATTTCATTTATGTGCCTGTAACACCGGGTGCATTCGGCAATATCCCCGGCACATTCGACGAACTTCGTATTTTCCCGGTGCTGAACACAATGTGGCAGGATGCCTGGGGTACTGCCACGCCGCTGCCAAAGGGAAAATATCTGGCAGTTGCCGTGGGCGCGAGTCCTCACGATCCGGCAAGCCTGCCCCCATATTGGGGCCAACTCCAATCACAAACCCAAGGTGAGATTGCGAGTA
Organism: Lewinellaceae bacterium; assembly: GCA_016712415.1. Taxonomy (GTDB): domain Bacteria; phylum Bacteroidota; class Bacteroidia; order Chitinophagales; family Saprospiraceae; genus M3007. The sequence goes on from JADJRC010000049.1 coordinate 177,089, forward strand.
CCATCAATGCAAGTACCCTCCTTATTACTTCACCGGGCAGCGCCCAGCCACGTTTTGTACGAGGCATAGCAACCATTGACTTGGAAATGACCGGAGCCATTGACCCCAACGATCTGGTCGTTACAAAAATATGCCCAGATGGCCAGGGCCAGTATGAAGTAACATTTCGATTGAAGGTATGCAACGAAGGATATCTGGAGGCCGTGAATTTTGATCTGTTTCTGAAAGATAATACGGGAGGTTTGTTGTCCAAACCAATTTTTACTGATCCCACTATTACGCTTGTCTCAACGGATACCGATCCAAACAATGACGGCGATTGGGATTACACCTGGAACATTACCCTAGATGGCGTGCCACTTCCTGTGAAAAAAGGCAATACAGAGCCAAAACCCGTAAATACTTGTACGGAAGATACCTATTTTACTGTCACTACAACCTGGGAAGGGGTACAGAAACTCATTGAAGGAAAAGGATTGCAACTTTGTGTGTTCTTTAATCAGGCCCCCGACGAGTGTACATACAACGCCCCTCTTGAGGTCGACAATCCCGCACTAATACAAACGGAAGGGTACAATGCCCGTGAGTGTCAAAAACGCCCGGAGGAGACAACTCCTCCCGATTCTACCGACTGTGATTGCTGCCGCCCACAGTATACGACCGTCATAATAATACAGGTAACTATCCTGATTTTTGTACTCCTGATCGTTTGGATGATTGCAAGAAAAATGTACCCCGAATTTTTTGATTGGTTTAAAAGATTTGGCAAACGCAGTTAAACATTCAAATATTGATAAGCGCACTGACCAACAAGTCCTTGTATGTTATCTTTTTACTTGCTGCCACAAAGGTCCTTGGCCAGCAACCCGACTCGTTGGAAGGAGCGAAGTATTTTACCTTATACGAGGAGGCGCTAAGCAACAAACAATATCAGACAGCCGAAAAGGCCCGAAAAAAGGCCATTTACCATTTCAGAAAAGCCGATCTGCTGGGGAAGTGGTTGTCTATCCACCGCACAGAAGCAAATTACGTTGCTGAACAATTGAAGCAGCCCTTCATTGCGTTGGACAAAATGGACAGCACCTTATGGGAGCTGAAAAAATGGCGCAAGCTAAGGACGGATACAGAGTATCAGTACTTATGCTATTTTTATCAGACCCAGGCACATATTGCCAAACAATACGCAGAAGATTTTGTGCGGGCAAAAATTGCTTCGGAAAACGCATACCGGATATTTCATGAACACCTCGGCGGTCACTACGATTTCTTTGCCGGTTACTCCTTTTTCCAACTGGGCAATACCTACGTACGCCTTGGCGAATTCGAGAGCGCAAAGCACATGTTTGAAGAAGGACTTGCCTACAGCAAACGTTATAACTATCCCCCAGCAGCCAAATTCCCGGACCACGGAGGCATGTACGTTACCATGGGCAACTATGCCGAAGCAAAGCGGGTATTTCTGGAAGGTATCGATTACCCCAATTTGCCTGAAGAAGATTTTATCTTTACCAAACTGAGTCTGGCCGAATGCCTGGCCAGAATGAACGACTTTGAAGGCGCCCTGAAAACCAATAAGGAACTGGAAGCCCAACTGGCTAATACACCGAAAGCACTTCGGGGTAAACTGCCCGAATTCCGTCGCGGGCTATATGAAAACTACGGCATCATCTATGCCGGCAAAAATGACTGGGGAAATGCGCTGCTTTGGTATAAAAAAGCACTGAAAACTGCCAGAAACTATCATCTTTCCATGAAACGGGAAGAGGCTCTGATTGAACTGGAAATCGGCAATGCGCTGCTTAATTGTGGCAGGGCAAAAGAAGCGCTGGATGTCTACCACAATGCATTAAAGACGGTTATCCTGAGTTTCAATGGCCCGGTAGCTCAAAATCCCGAAATTGCCGATCTCACCGCAGAAAACGTCATTTACAAAGCCCTGCACGGCAAAGCCCGCGCTTTCCTGGCCCTCGACCAACCCGAAAATGCCCTCCGCTGCTACGAACTCATCCCGGTAGTGGAAGCCAAACTCCGCGCCACCCACGCCTACGAATCTTCATCGCTGCTGGCCCTCGGCGAAAGCCGCAAACGCTTCGATGAGGCTATTGATATTGCCTGGCTTCTATATGAACAGTCGGACCACGAACGCCAATACGCCGACCGCGCCTTCCTGCTCAGCGAACAGGCGCGCGGCATGCTCCTGCTCGAAAGTCTCGTACAGGCACAACTCGAGTATAAACTGCCCGACTCCATCCGCCGGCAGGAGCACGAACTTGAGGTAAAACTGGCCTGGTACGACCACGAAATTGCCGCAGAAAAGGGGCGAGGCACAAAGGCCGACAAAAAACGACTCGCGCTGCTCGACAAGGAACGGTTCGACCTCAAACAGGAAAAAGAGCGCCTGAAGGCCACGCTTCGCGAGAACTTCCCCGACTATGTTCGGCTCACCGAAGACATCGCGTTTCTGTCGGTTGCCGGCGTGCCCTCCCTGCTCCGGCCAGCACAGGCTATGGTCGATTATTTCCTGACCGAAAAATCTGCCTACATTTTTTTCTTTGATGTAGCAGGGATGTTCAGCTGGCGAAGGGCCGAACTGCCCGAAGGTTTTCGCGACCGGGTCGCCGAATACTCGAATTTTCTGTTCAACCTCGACGAAACGGACAAGGCACGGCGTGCGACCTTCCTCCAAACGGCTTCTGAATGCTACCAGCTGCTGCTTGCCCCGGAACTGGCTGCTGCAGCCGAAAACCTGACCAGCCTGCTCATTATTCCGGACGATGCGCTTGTTTTTATTCCATTCGAAACGCTTCTCCGACAGCCAGCAACCGGGCATTGGCGGGGCTTGCCCTGGCTCCTGCGCGATTTCAGCATCGGGTATGCCTACTCCGCAACGCTCCTGCAGCGCCAGCAGGATATCAGCGCCGGCCACCGGCGCGACAAACCGGTCCCGCATCAATTGGGCGGCTTTGCGCCCTCTTATGCTGCATCGGAAAGCAACAGCACCCGTGGCGTTACCCTGCTGCCCAATTATCCCATTTACGACATCAAAAGCACACAGGATGAGTTGCGCAAGGTACACGCAATGACTGGCGGCCTCGCCTACTACAAAGAACAGGCGGAGGAGCAGGTTTTTAAAGACGTGGCCGCAGAGTGCCGTATCCTGCTCCTGGCCATGCACGGCTTTGCCAACAATGAACAGCCGGAATTATCCTGCCTGTTGTTTGGCATTCCCACCAACGACTCAATCCGCAACAATGTGCTGTATGCCTCCGAAATTCAGGTGATGCGCCTGCACGCCGATCTGGCCGTACTGAGCGCCTGCAATACCGGCTTCAGCAAACAGTACAAGGGAGAAGGAGTATATAGCCTGGCGCGGGCCTTCGCGGCAGCGGGAGTCCCCTGCACCGTTATGAGCCTGTGGCCGCTGCACGAAAGCACCGCTCCAAAACTGGTGGAGGCCTTCTTCCGGCACCTCAAGGCACACAAAACCAAAGATGAAGCCCTGCAACTGGCTAAACTGGAATTCATCGCCGACGATGATAATTTTGACATGACGCATCCCTTTTACTGGGCAGGCGTCATGGCCACCGGCGATATGTGCGCGCTTGATCTGACAGATCCGCCGCAACCCTGGTGGTGGTATGCCCTGGCTGTCGCCGGCCTTGCCGGCCTGCTGATCTGGTGGCTGAAAAAAAGAAAACGGCGCTGAGTTAATCGCGCCAACCTACCCAAAAAGCCTTTCCCGACCGTTCCCAATGCTGAAAAAATCTAAAAATGTCCGGTACTTGCAGGAAAGCAAACGCCCCGCTGTATCTTTGCCCCGCCGCCGCGACCACCACCGACACTCCGTCAACTCCTGCCCGGCGGCACCTGCAAAATACATTTTGCCTAACCTGATTTTAAAACTGAATTTATGCAAGAAATCGGACTCAGGAACCCCTCAGCCAGCCTTCAGGAAATTGGACTCAAAAACTGGAAAACCGCCTACTGGAATCTCAGCCCCGAAGAGCTGGTTGAACATTCCCTCTGTAAAGGCGTGGGCCAATTGGCCGACAGCGGCGCACTGGTGATCTACACCGGCGAATTTACCGGCCGCTCGCCCGAAGACCGCTTTATCGTCAAAGACAGCGACACCGTCAACAAAGTCAACTGGGGAAAGGTTAACATCCCTTTTGAAAGCCGCAAATTTGACGCCCTCTGGCGCAAGTGTTGCAACTACCTGAAAAAGAAAGACCTCTATGTACGCGATGTGCGTGCCAACGCCAGCGCGAACCCTGATTACCAGCTCCGCATACGCGTGGTTACGGAATACCCCTGGAGCAATCAGTTTGCCGGCAATATGTTCCTGCGCCCCGACCGCGAAGACCTCGAAACCTTCGACGCGCGCTGGACGGTGCTCTGTGTGCCGGGCTTCAAAGCCGACCCCGCCGTCGACGGCACCCGGCAGCATAACTTCGCTATCGTCAACGTGAAAAAGCGCCGCCTGCTCATTGGCGGTACCGGCTACACCGGCGAGATCAAAAAAGGCATTTTCTCCGTCATCAATTTTGTACTGCCTACCCGCGCCAAAAACGCGCTGCCCATGCACTGCTCCGCCAATGTGGGCCAGGATGGCGATATCGCGCTGTTTTTCGGACTTTCCGGCACCGGAAAAACGACCCTCAGCGCCGACCCCAACCGCCCGCTGATCGGCGACGACGAGCATGCCTGGGCCGACAATGAAGTGTTCAATTTCGAAGGCGGCTGCTATGCCAAAACCATCGACCTCACCGAGGAGAAAGAACCGGATATTTTCCGGGCCATCCGCCACGGCGCTATTCTGGAAAACATAAAATTCATCCCCGGTACCCGCACTGTCGATTATGCCGACCGCAGCATCACAGAAAACACCCGCGTGTCGTACCCAATCCACCATATCGCCAATGCCGTATCGCCCAGCCGTGCCGAAGGCGATCCGAAGAACATCTTCTTCCTCACCTGCGACGCCTACGGTATCCTGCCGCCTATCTCAAGCCTGACCCCCGAACAGGCCATGTACTATTTTATCAGCGGCTATACCGCAAGGGTGGCCGGTACGGAAGTAGGGGTAAAAGAACCTAAATCGACCTTCTCCGCTTGCTTCGGCGCACCGTTCCTGCCCCTGCACCCGGCCAAATACGCCGACCTGTTGGGCAAAAAATTGCGCAAAAGCAAAGCAAAGGTTTGGCTCATCAATACCGGCTGGAGCGGCGGCGCTTATGGAACCGGCAGTCGCATCAAACTCTCGTACACCCGCGCCATGATCACCGCAGCGCTTAACGGCCAGCTGGGCCACGTGAAATTTGAAAACCACGAGGTGTTCGGTCTCGCATTCCCGACGACTTGTCCGGGCGTGCCGGCGGAAATACTCAACCCGCGCAATACCTGGGCTGATAAAAACGCTTACGATAAAATGGCCAATCACCTGGCCAACGAATTCGTGAACAATTTTTCAAAATACGCCGACCAGGCCAAAGCGGAAATACTTGCAGTGGCACCCAGGGTACTGACGAAAGTGTAAATCTGCTTTGTTTTTGTCGCCGCTAACCGATTTTTATCCATTCCAACTATCGAGAATCCATGAAAACAATCATCCTGGCGCTGACACTACTGGCAACAATATTTATCGTTTTTGCCTGCAAACAACCCCGTTATGCCGCTGAAAACCTGCCTGAAAAGCGGATTTACTGGGGCAACGGCGGTGGATATACCGGCCGTGAGACGAATTATCTGCTGCTGGAAAACGGGCAAATGTTTATGCAAACCCACGAGACAGGCGATTCGGTGGCGGAGATTGCCGGCACAAAACCCAAACTGGCCGGTCAGATTTTCAAAACTGCCGAATCGCTGCGCCTCGGCGAGGTGGATTTTCAGCATCCCGGGAATATCTACAGTTTTGTGGGGGTGATGAAAAACAACGCCGTCCACCGGATTACCTGGGGCGAGCGCAATATGCCTGTCGATCCCAATATCCAGGACCTGTATCGCCAACTTTCCGACCTCGTCAAAAAATGACGGGATAACGCAAACATTTTCCATGAAAAATATACACATCTCCGCACTATTGCTCTTCGGCGCCGCTTTTTTCCTGACCGTTTCATGCGGACAAAAAAAAGCAGACGAACCGGGCGAAACGAGCCCTCCGACCGAAAAGGTACTGCTCGACACTTTTGCCGATCTCCAGATACTGCGCTACGAACTGCCGGGCTGGGACAAACTCGACCTGCGCCAAAAGACTTTCATCTATTATCTCTCCGAAGCTACGCTTGCCGGGCGTGATATTATTTACGACCAACACTGCAAGTACAATCTTGCCGTGCGCAAAACACTCGAAGGCATCTTCGAGGGCTACAAGGGCGACCGCAACTCCGCCGACTGGAAAGCCTTCGAGGTGTACGCCAAACGCGTGTGGTTCAGCAACGGCATACACCACCATTACAACGAACTGAAAATATTGCCCGGCTTTTCCAGGGAATACTTCACGTCGCTGGTACAAAACGCCGACCCCGGCAAATTGCCCCTCGAAGCAGGGGAAAACGCCGACGCCCTGATCGCAAAACTCACTCCTGTTATATTTGACCCCGCTGTTTTTGCCAAGCGCACCAACAAGGACAAAGGCGTCGATGTGATACAGCAATCGGCTGTGAATTTTTATGAAGGCGTCACGGCAGACCAGGTAGATAATTTTTACAAGAAACAAATCGCCGCAGCCGGCCTCAACCCGCCCTCCTTCGGCCTCAATTCCAAACTCGTCGGCAACCAATCCGGCCAACTGACTGAAATAGTCTGGAAAGCAGGCGAAGGCAATATGTACGGCAAAGCCATCGACAAAATCGTCGAAAACCTCGAAAAGGCCATTCCCTTTGCCGAGAACGATCAACAGAAAAAGGTCATCGGCCTGCTCGTGGAATACTACAAATCGGGCGACCTGCGCAAATTTGACGAATACAATATGGCCTGGGTGAAAGAGACGGAAAGCACGATCGATTTCATCAACGGCTTCATAGAGGTGTACCACGATCCGAAAGGCTACAAGGGCGACTGGGAAGCGTGTGTACAATACAATGACCCCGACGCTACCGCAAAAATGGCCATCGTCAGCAAAAACGCCCAGTACTTTGAAGACAACAGTACAATACCCGCTGCCTACAAAAAGAAAGCAGTGCAGGGCGTTTCTTACCGCGTCATCAATGTGGCCATGGAAGGTGGCGACTGTGCCCCCAGCACACCCATCGGCATCAACCTGCCCAATTCCAACTGGGTGCGCGAAATGGGCTCCAAGTCCATCAGCCTGAACAACATCGAAAACGCCTACGGCAAGGCCGGCGGCGCACTCGCTACGGCCGAATTCGCCAACGACGCCGAAGAGATCGAGAACGCCCGGAAATACGGCGAAGCCTGCGGCAAGATGCACACCGCCCTGCACGAGGTGATCGGTCACGCCAGCGGCCAACTCAAGCAAGGGGTAGCCGAACCGAACGTCACACTGAGTCAGTATTCCAGCACCCTCGAAGAAGGCCGGGCCGATCTCGTGGCCCTCTACTTCATGCCCGATCCCAAACTCGTGGAATGGGGACTCATGCCCGATGCCAACGCCTACAAGGCCGAATACGACAATTACATCCGCAACGGCCTGCTGCAGCAACTCCGCCGCCTGCCGCCCGGCGCAGATATAGAAGAAGACCACATGCGCAACCGCCAACTCGTAGCCGCCTGGGCCTTTGAAAAAGGTAAAAAAGACAACGTGATCGTTCGGGAAGAGCGCAATGGCAAGACGTACTACGACATCCGCGACTATGCCAAACTGCGCGACCTGTTCGGACAGTTGCTGTCAGAACTCCAGCGCATCAAATCGGAAGGCGACTACAACGCCGCCCATGAACTCGTGGAAACCTACGGCGTCAAAACCGATGCCGCCACCGGCAAACAGGTGAAAGCCCGCTACGCCGCCCTGCCCACCAAGGCTTACTCCGGTTTCGTACAGCCCAAACTGGTTGCTGTAAAAGATGCCGCCGGCAACATCACCGACGTAAAAATCGAACTGGAACTCGACTTTGTACAGCAAATGCTGCGCTATGGCAAGGAGTATTCGTTCCTGCCGGCGAACAACTGATCGCGGGTCGATGGCACGCAGATGACACTGATTTAGCAGATTTTCACTGATAAAAGTGATAAAGGTGATAAAATCTGTGTCATTCTGCTACATCTGTGTCATCAGCGTGCCATTTCGTGATTGCAGGTTAATAGCACGCAGATGACACAGATCAGGCTGATTCCCGCTGTGTAAATCTGTTTAATCTGTGTCATCTGTGTGCCATTTCGTGATTGCAGGTTAATAGCACGCAGATGACACAGATCAGGCTGATTCCCGCTGTGTAAATCTGTTTAATCTGTGTCATCGTGTGCCATTTCGTGATTACAGGTTAATAGCACGCAGATGACACAGATCAGGCTGATTCCCGCTGTGTAAATCTGTTTAATCTGTGTCATCTGTGTGCCATTTCGTGATTGCAGGTTAATAGCACGCAGATGACACAGATCAGGCTGATTCCCGCTGTGTAAATCTGTTTAATCTGTGTCATCAGCGTGCCATTTCGTGATTGCAGGTTAATAGCACGCAGATGACACAGATCAGGCTGTTCCCGCGTGTAAATCTGTTTAATCTGTGTCATCTGTGTGCCATTTCGTGATTACAGGTTAATAGCACGCAGATGACACAGATCAGGCTGATTCCCGCTGTGTAAATCTGTTTAATCTGTGTCATCTGTGTGCCATTTCGTGATTGCAGGTTAATAGCACGCAGATGACACAGATCAGGCTGATTCCCGCTGTGTAAATCTGTTTAATCTGTGTCATCAGCGTGCCATTTCGTGATTGCAGGTTAATAGCACGCAGATGACACAGATCAGGCTGATTCCCGCTGTGTAAATCTGTTTAATCTGTGTCATCTGTGTGCCATTTCGTGATTACAGGTTAATAGCACGCAGATGACACAGATCAGGCTGATTCCCGCTGTGTAAATCTGTTTAATCTGTGTCATCTGTGTGCCATTTCGGTTCGCTATTCACGATTTTAATACGTCCAAAATCCTCCTTCGGGGCAACCTTCACGCTCCCCACTTGTTTTTTGTGCCTATTTTCGCCGTTCATAAATTCCTTTCGGGCATGAAAAACAAACTCCTCCTTCTCCTTTTTATCCTTTGCACTCCCTTCCTGCTCACGGCACAAAAACCGGCCAAACCGAGCGCTGCCGACCTGCACCAGGCCATCAAAAAATTGAATGTACTCGGCTCCGTGCTCTATGTTGCCGCCCACCCCGACGATGAAAACCAGCGCCTGATCAGTTACTGCGCCAACGAAAAACTGTATAACGTCACCTACCTGTCGCTCACTCGCGGCGACGGCGGGCAGAACCTGATCGGCCCGGAAATCCGCGACCTCCTCGGCGTATTGCGCACGGAAGAGTTGCTCATGGCCCGCTCCATCGATGGCGGCAAACAGCGCTTTTCCCGCGCCAACGATTTCGGTTTTTCCAAAACCCCGGAGGAAACCCTGCGTATCTGGGACAAGGATGCCGTACTCTCCGACGTGGTATGGGCCATCCGGGAAACAAAACCCGACGTGATTATCAACCGCTTTTACCACGATTTAAAATACAATACCCATGGCCATCACACCTCATCGGCCATGCTCTCCGTAGAGGCATTCGACCTTGCCGGAAAGGCCGATGTGTATCCCGAACAATTGCAATACACCGAACCCTGGCAGCCGGGCCGCATTTTCTTCAACACTTCCTGGTGGTTCTACGGCAGCCGCGAGGCCTTTGAAAAGGCCGACAAAACCAACCTCTACCCACTCGACCTGGGTGTGTACCTGCCGCTCAAAGGCAAAAGCAACAACGAAGTAGCCGCCGAAGCGCGCTCCATGCACCGTTGCCAGGGCTTCGGCGCCATGAGCAGCCGTGGCGAAAGCATCGATTGGTTCGAATACATCAAAGGCTCGCAGCCTACAGAAAAAGATCCGTTTGCCGGGATCAACGCAACCTGGACGCGTGTGGCGGGCGGTGAAAAAATCGGCGACCTGATCGCCGGGATCGACCGCGAATACCGTTCCGACAACCCCGCCGCCAGTGTTCCCGATCTGCTGACGGCCATGCAAATGATCAAATCGCTGCCCGACGGTTACTGGAAACAGGTCAAATTAAACGAGATCAAGGAGGTTATCCGCGGCTGCCTGGGCATCTACCTGGAAGCCACGGCCACCGAGCCAACCGTCACGCCGGGAGGATCGGTTAAAATCAACCTGGAGGCCATCAGCAGGGCGCAAGGCACGGCTGCAGTCGTGCTGGGAAGCGCGTCGATCATGCCCGGCTTGCTGGACACCGTTTTTGCCCTGCCGCTGAAACCCAACGTGGATTTTACCGCAGCCTGCAATGTGACGATCCCAGCTAACGCAACGTTCACTTCGCCCTACTGGCTTCGTGGGACATCCTCCCTGGGTATGTACACGGTAGAAGACCAGCAACTGCGCGGCATGCCCGAATCGCCGCGTTTTGCATCGGTACGCTGGTCGATCACGGTTAACGGTGTGCCGCTGGAATACACAACCGATGTCGCCTACAAAGTAGAAGAGTCGGCCATTGGAGAGGTATGGCGGCCCTTTGAAATACTGCCGCCGGCATTTGTGGAGTTCACCGAAGCCTCCTACCTGGCTACCGGCAACAGCCTGCCCGTCACCCTGCGTGTAAAAGCCGGGCGCGACAACGTACACGTCAAACTGTTGCTCGATATTCCCGAGGGCTGGAAAAACCCCGGAACTGCCCAGAAACTGCCGGAATTCGATTTAAAAAACAAAGGCGAGGAAATCGAATATACCTTCGAACTGCAACCCTCAACCGGCAACGGCGTATTGAACGCTGCTGTGGAGGTCGATGGCAAACGTTACCCTTACCGCCTTACTACGGTAAAATACGACCATATCCCGCAACAGAGTGTGCTGCTGCCCGCCACGGCGCCTGCTGCAAGACTCGACCTGAGCGTCAGGGCTAAAAACGTCGGATATATCGCCGGCGCAGGCGACGAGACGACCAAGGCCCTGCAACAAATGGGCTGTACCGTTACCCTGCTGGAAGACAAAGACCTGGAAGCCGGCAAACTGAAAAATTACGACGCCATTGTGGTAGGCATCCGCGCCTACAACACCCGGGAAGGACTCAAATTCCATCAGCAACAACTGTTCGATTACGTCCGGAATGGCGGCACCTTGGTGGTGCAGTACAATACCAGCCACGAACTCGTACTCGATCAACTGGCCCCTTACCCGATGAAACTCTCCCGTACCCGGGTTACCGACGAGACGGCAGAAATGCGTTTTCTGTTGCCCGATCACCCGGTGCTGAATACACCCAACAAGTTGACATCCAAAGATTTCGACGACTGGGTGCAGGAGCGTGGCCTGTATTTTCCCGGAGAGTGGGATGCAGCATTCGAAGCGCCTCTCTCTGCCAACGATCCCGGCGAAAAACCCGCCGATGGCTCGCTGCTCGTGGCTAAATACGGCAAAGGACACTATGTCTACACCGGATTGTCGTTTTTCCGCGAACTACCCGCCGGAGTACCCGGCGCCTACCGGCTGTTTGCCAACATTGTATCGCTGGGAAAACAACAACCTTAAACAAACGCAACCTTCCACGGCGTGGCCGCAGTATCCGACAGCAAAAAGAACAGGGCGACTGTACTTGCACAGGCCGCCTTTTTCCGGAACGGCGGCACGTTTGGACACCTCGTTTTTGGGGAAATGCCGGCAGGAGAACATTGCCGGCACGGCGTAGCGGCCAATCGTGAAAGCAAGCGTCTCTATTGCACCTGTTCCCAATATCCGAAACCGTGTGTTCATGCTTTGGCCCTGGAGATACTCGACGCTCCGTTTCCACCGGTGGATGAACTTCCCGAATGGGTAACAGCGCTGCTGGCCGGACGGCGCGGCGACCGGATGATGCAGACAAACAATGGCGGGGAAAAAGCCGCTGCGCAGCAGCAACGCCGGTTCGAGCGGCTGGAGCGCGCAGCCCATGGATTTGATGACCTCGACACATGGCTGCTCGACACCATGCGGCGCGGTCTCGCAGCCGTTGTTACCGAAGACGCCCAATGGTGGAGAAACATCGCAGAACGCATGGCCGACGCCTCCATGCCCGGACTGAGCCGAACCCTGCGGCTTTTGGGCGACATCCCGGCTGATGCGCCCGACTGGGCCGATCGCACCGCTGCCGTACTCGCCGACTGTTACCTTGCCGTTCGGGCCTTCCGCAAACGCGACCAACTGCCCGAACCCTTGCTGTACGACCTGCAGCAATACATCGGGATCAATACCAAAAAAGAAGCGGTGCTGGCATCCGGCGAGCGCGTTTCCGACGATTGGGCGGTTGTGGGCCAGGTCGAATCCGTACTGGAGGACAAACTCCTGTCGCGCCGAAGCTGGCTGCTGGGCAGCCGGAGCGGTCGATTTGCCCAACTGCTCGATTACGCCTTCGGAGGCGCAGGGTTTCCACCGGGATTTACCACGGGAAGCGTGTTGCGCGGAACGCTTGCATTCTACCCCTCGGCATATCCGCTGCGCGCCATTGCACCGGATGACCTGCACGAACTTCCCGAAAAAATTAAAGCGCTGGACGGTTTCGGGAAATTTGACACATTTGCAACCGTGTACGCAGCAGTGCTGGCAGAACAACCCTGGCTACACCTGTTTCCGGCGGCTTTCAACGCTGTTTTACCCTATACGGGAAAAAACCGTTTTTTCATCGCAGACCCTCAGGAACATGTGTTGCCGCTCAAGACCCCCGAAGATACCGGGTGGCAGATCATGGCCCTGTCGGGCGGGCGCCCTGTCAGCCTATATGGCGAGTGGGACGGCGACGGGCTCAGGCCACTGGGCGTTCTGGCAGAAGGGCGATATGTCGGGCTGGGAGGGCAACCGTCCTGAGCATATCATTGTGCATCATCATGAACAACGCATAGAAATAAGCAACGGCACGCTCTTTTTTTTACTCAACACCCTTCTTTCAACCATGAAAGCAACCATCATCGGCGGCGGCATTATCGGACTCAGTTCGGCCTACTACCTCAACGAAAACGGCTGGGATGTGACGGTTCTGGAGAAAGGCGACCTGACGGACAATTGCTCGTTCGGCAATATGGGCTACCTGTCGCCCTCACACTTTGTGCCCCTTGCGGCGCCGGGTATTATCAACCAGGGGCTCTGGTGGATGTTCCGGCAAAAAAGCCCGTTTTACGTCCGCCCCTCCCTCCGTTGGGACCTGATCGACTGGGGACTGAAATTCATGCGTGCTTCCAACCCCCGGCACGTGGAACGCAGTGCCAGACCACTGCGCGACCTGCTGATGCTGTCGAAACAACTGACCGCCGAATGGCAGCAAAACGGCGCCATGAACTTTGAGTACACGGAAGACGGCTGCATCATGTTCTATCAAACGGCAAAAAAGGAACAGGAAGAATTTGAAAACGCCCGCATTGCCGAAGGCATGGGGTTAAAAACCGAAGTGCTCAGCAGGGAAGACGCACACCGCATGGAACCCGACCTGTTGCCCGACGTGCGCGGGGGCGTGTGGTTCAAAGACGATGCGCACCTCCATCCGAATACCCTCATGCGTCAACTCGCGGCGTTGCTGGAAAAACGCGGCGTCAGCATCCTTAGAAACACCACAGTAACCGGATTCCACAAAGAAAACGGCCGGATAATGTCCGTAACCTGCCAGGGACAACCCGGCGCCGCCACCTTCCTGCAATCGCCCGACCTCGTCGTGCTCGCTGCCGGCTCCTGGTCGCCGCAGATCGCCAAAATGGCCGGGGAGTATATCCCGCTCATGCCGGGCAAGGGATACTCCATGACCGTCGATACACCGCGTCAACTGCTCCGCTATCCCTGTATCCTGATTGAGGCAAAAGTGGCGCTCACACCCTGGGCAACGCGCCTGCGCATCGGCAGTACGATGGAAATCGGACCGGTCAACGACCGTATCCTGTTGCCGCGCGTGCAAGGCATACTCGAAGCCGTTCCGCGTTTTCTGCCCGGCTACATCGACGACCCGGCATTCCGTGATCTCGCCGATCCCGAAAAACTCCGGCAATATACCCGGGAACGGGTTTGGTATGGCTTCCGCCCCGTATCGGCCGATGGCTTGCCCTATATCGGCTTCGCCAAAAAGACAAAAAACCTGATCGTCGCCACAGGCCACGCCATGATCGGCCTCAGTATGGGCGCAGGAACGGGAAAACTGGTGTCGGAGATGGCCGATGGCAAGCCGATGAGTGTATCTGCGGAGGCGTTTGATCCGGGGAGATATTAGAGGATAAGTATGTTCCACAATGCCGTATAGACGACAGGGTCTTCTGCTTTTCAGACAGGATTTACAGGATTTGCAAGTAAACCGGTGAATTCCGTCAACCTGGCACTTGCAAGGCGCCCGCTACTTTCCATTCTTGACCAACCGGTTATTTTCATCCGGGAAAATCGCAACCGGCCGGAATGTTTTGGCCTCTTCAGGCGTCATGGTGGCATAGGAGATGATGATGACGATATCGCCCACCTGAACCCTGCGGGCTGCAGCGCCGTTGAGACAAATAACGCCGCTGCCGCGTTCGCCGCGGATGGTATAGGTTTCGATGCGTTCGCCGTTGTTGTTGTTGACAATCTGCACTTTCTCTCCCTCCAGAATATTGGCGGCTTCCATCAACTCCTCGTCGATCGTGATACTGCCTATATAGTTCAGGTCTGCCTGCGTAACGCGGACCCGGTGGATTTTACTTTTAAAAACTTCTATAAACATGATTTTCTCCTTTCTGGAAATGTTGGCTATAAGAAACAGCCGAACGCCCGTTAGGGTTGCAAAAGTAGTCGCATCATCTGAGGGGACAAAACAGGCGGGCGAAAGTTTGGTTTTCAATGGTGCAAAGCGGGCAATTGGTAAAAATAGATGTACCCCTTTCAAAGTCGCGACAGAGGCTTACCTTTGCGGCTCTTTTTGAAAAACACAGTTGGAGTGGCTTGTCCCACCATGAATATGAAACGCACGAAAATAGCCGAACTGCTTCGCACGGAACCCATTGGCACGGAAGTGCTGGTCAAAGGCTGGGTAAAAGCCTTCCGAAACAACCAGTTTATTGCCCTCAACGACGGTTCGACACCGCATAACCTGCAGGTCGTCGTGGATTTTGAACAATTCGACGCCGCCACGCTCGAACGCATCAGGTTCGGCGCCGCGATCGGGGCCGGCGGCACGGTCGTGGAGTCGCAGGGTAAAGGCCAGAAAATTGAAATAAAGGCCTCGGCATTAACCATATACGGCGACTGCAACCCGGAGGAATTCCCCCTGCAACCCAAAAAGCAGACGCTCGAATTTTTGCGTGAACACGCCCACCTGCGTTTCCGGACGAATACGTTTGCGGCTGTTTTCCGCATTCGCCATGCGCTCGCGTACGCGATCCACAAGTTTTTCAACGACCGGGGTTTTTATTACATGCACACGCCGATCATTACAGCCAGCGACGCAGAAGGCGCGGGAGAAATGTTTCAGGTGACGACCCTTCCGTTGGAAAACACACCCCGTACGGAAAGCGGCGAAATCGACTTTAGCCAGGATTTCCTTCGCCCGTCCCACCAACCTCACCGTGTCCGGTCAGTTGGAAGCCGAACTCGGGGCCATGGCACTAGGCGAGGTGTACACTTTTGGCCCAACCTTTCGCGCCGAAAACTCCAACACCACGCGCCACCTGGCCGAGTTCTGGATGATCGAGCCGGAAGTGGCCTTCGCCGATCTGGACGACAACATGAACCTCGCGGAAGACATGCTGCAATATGTTATCCGTTATGCCCTCGAACATTGCGCCGACGATCTTAAAATTCTGGAAGACCGCCTGATCGAAGAGGAAAAAAGCAAGCCCCAGGACCAGCGCAGCGAGATGTCGCTCACTGAAAAATTGCGCTTTGTGGTCGACAATCAGTTCGAACGCCTTACCTACACCGAGGCGATTGATATCCTGAAAAACTCCAACCCCAACAAAAAGGGAAAATTCCAGTTTCCCGTGGAAGGCTGGGGTACCGACCTCCAGAGTGAACACGAGCGCTACCTGGTGGAAAAACATTTCAAAAAGCCCGTCATCCTGACCAACTACCCGGCTGCGATCAAGGCATTTTACATGCGCCAGGACGAACCCGCCGAGGGCGTTCCCGGCCCGACTGTATCCGCTATGGACATTCTGTTTCCCGGTATCGGCGAGATCGTGGGCGGCTCGCAGCGGGAAGAGCGCTACGACCGCCTCGTACAGCGCATGCGCGACATGCACATCCCTGAAAAGGAACTCTACTGGTACCTCGACACGCGGCGCTTCGGCTCCTGCCCGCACGCGGGCTTTGGCCTGGGATTCGAGCGTTTGGTACAGTTCATTACGGGCATGACCAACATCCGCGATGTGATCGCATTCCCGCGATATCCCGGAAATGCAGCGTTTTAATCCGGTTTTAAGAAAATATTTTTGTGGAAAACGTGACGAAACAATTGGTTTTTCGTCAAAATATCCCTATATTTGGGGAAAACAGCAACTTTTTTTCCACACCCCCTTGCGCCGCGTATTAACAAAATCTTAAATTGCATCGTTTTTTGCACTAATCCTCCCGGAACATTCGCAGTTACAGGTGTAATATTCTCCTTTCGTTTTAATCCTGCTACCCAATCCTAACTGTGGTAATTTGGCTGTTACGCTTCCCAACACCGATCTGTATGCTTGAAAAACTATTGAAAGCGCATCCCAGACAGTCAGATTTTTTTAACAAAAATTGGCGAATGAGCGATTTACACACAAATTTAACACTCCCATCCAACCCCGATAACGTATGCAAAGTAGAACCTTTCGTACATGACGTAGCCAACCGGTACAATCTTTCTCCCAACGTCCACGGGAACATTCTGGTAAGTTTAACTGAAGCCGTCACCAACGCCATCCTGCATGGCAACCAGGCCGACGGAAACAAATGTGTTTCAATCTCGCTGCGCCGTCAGAAAGACGCGCTCTCCATCCGTGTATCCGACGAAGGCCCCGGTTTTGACCCGACCTGCGTACCCGATCCCACAACAGGAGAATGTCTGAAAGAGGGTGCGAGCTGCGAGTTTTCTTGATGCGTTTTACCCGAGCCGACGAATCTCGCTTACTCGCTCTGCTGTTGGGGGAAATGACGTTTCAAGATTGACATCATTCCCTTTTTAAAAACCTCCGAAGTCGTCCGCGATTTCCAGGTTTTCAATCCTGCCTCCATCTATGAATTTCAGCCATTTTCCCGACTTTTTGCCGGAGGAGCCGGAGACACCGGTTTCTTTCTTTTTTGAAGATGTCGCCTTCGACCTGCCTGACGAACAGGCGTTGCGTGAATGGCTGGAAGCGGCTGCCCGTGCCGAGGGCAGACCCATTCGGGAACTCAATTATGTTTTCTGCTCCGACGAGCACCTGCGCAGCATCAACGTGGAATTTCTCGACCACGACTACTACACCGATGTGATCACATTCCCGAACAGCGACTATGGCCCTGGTTTTTCTGCCGGCGAAGTGTATATCAGTTCTGAACGGGTAGCCGAGAACGCCAAAACATACGGCGTTTCCTTCTATCACGAGTTATGCCGGGTGATGGCGCACGGCTTGCTGCACATTATCGGCTACGGCGACAAAACGCCTGAAGATGAGGTGGTGATGCGGGGAAAAGAGGATTATTATCTGGCCGCTCTGGAAGCGTAACGCGGGTTGCCGGGTTTTTCGACCCGGGAGCAGTTCAAATGCTGCGGGATACTCCATCCGGTTGTACATTTGTCACATGCAACTCACCCTACCAACTGCCATGGGCCTTCCGCGAGAAACTGCTCCGGACTACCATGCCTTTCAACCGCATCAAGGCATCTCTTTTGCGCAAAACCAGCCCCTGGGAAAGCAAGGTCGGCGGACAACCCTACCTGCCCCAAAACACCCCCTGGCCGACGGCGCCCGACGGCCGCGAACTGTTCTTTCTGGCCCAGATCAATTTTGCCGATATGCCGCCGCTTTCGCCCTTCCCTTCACAAGGCATTTTGCAGTTCTATCTCAACGATGACGACCTCTACGGCATGGACTTCGACGACGGCGAAAACCAGGATACCTTCCGTGTACTGTACCACCGCGACCTGATCCGGGACGAATCTCAACTGCATAGCGGCATGCCTATGCTGCGCGACTACGACGACCTGCTGCCGCATCACCCCGACGAGTCGTATCCCCTGGTATTTGAGGCCGCAGAAGAGGTAGCCGCCATGACCGACTACCGCTTTTACCAGCATTTCGGCACCGATTTTTTCCAGCAGTTTGGCGAACAGGAATGGACTGTGATGGACGAGTTCGGCAAAGCCGTTCGGCCACAAGGGCACAAAATAGGTGGGTATGCCTATTTCACACAGGACGATCCCCGCCGGAAGGAGGACCCCATGCTCCTGCTGTTCCAACTCGACTCCGATCAACTCATGGACCTCATCAGGGCGATGGGTGTCCAGCCATTTCTTTTTCCGGGAAAAGGACCTCCGCCGCACTGGATTTTTCAAGGGTGTTGTACGATTGGGACTGTTTGTAGGAGGGCTGTACAACGGACCTCCAGGTCCGTTTTGCATAGATGTTTCACCGGATTTGGAAATCCGGTGTACATATGGATAGTACACCGGGTTAACATCAGTAGAAAATGATGATTAATATCAAAATGTCGAACGACGATCGCTGACTAATGCCGAAACAGCCTCCCCGATCTCCCTTCCAGCCGGGTGCAAAACACCTCGGATTCCGAGTTGTTTTGCCGCTTCAATATTGACCTCCAGGTCGTCGAAAAAGACGGTTTCTTCCGCTACAAGTTCGGCATCTGCCAGCACGTATTCATATATTTCCCGGTCGGGTTTGCGCAGGCGGATGAGGTGTGAATAGTAAACCGCGTCAAAATGGCGTGTCAGAAAATCGTCCATTCCGTGTTGCCGCAGCATATACGCATCGATCCAGTTGGCGTGCAGGTCGTTGATGTTGCTGAGCAGAAACACCTGATAGCGTTGGCGCAGTTGGAGCAGCATGTCGAAGCGGTGTTTCGGCATGTCGATAAAAATAGAGTTCCAGGCTGCGACGACCTGTTCTTCGCTCAGGAGCGAATCGGTGGCAGTGCGCAGGGTAGCCACGAATTCTTCGGTGCTGATACCGCCGGTTTCATACAATTCAAAGAATCGGGTGCATCGGAGTTTTTCGTTGACAGCGTCGAAATTTTTTCCGAAAAGTTGCCGGAAATGGCGCTCAATGGCAGGCAGGTCGAGGTCGAACAAGACGTTGCCGAAATCGAAGATAATGTTCTTTACAGGTGTCATAGGGGCGCAAAATTGAAAGTTTTCTGCAAAAAAGCGCAGCAAATATGGCCTTTGCATATCGCCACTGCCGATGGAACACGTACCTTTGCAGCGCTTTATCCAAACTCGCTAAACCATTATACATGGCTCGCAGTAGAACTTGTTAGCCCAAAATGGGCGAAAGCATCATGGAGGCCACCATCCTCTCATGGCGTAAAAAAAACCCGGCGACCGCGTCGAACTTGACAGAACCCGTGCCGACATCGCCACCGACAAAGTAGACAGCGAGGTACCCTCGCCCGTTGCGGGCGTGCTGGTGGAAATACGCTTCCAGGAAAACGACGTGGTACCCATCAATAAAACCATTGCCATCATTGAAACGGAATCGACGGGCGATCAGCCTGCCGCTTCGCCTGCCGTCAGTCAGCCTGCCCCCGTTAACGGCAAGCAGGAAGCGCCTGTAGAGGTGCCCTATGTACCGGCTTCCGAACCCGGCGGCGGCAGCCAACACCTGAGCGCGCAGTCGGGCGGACGCTTTTACTCCCCGCTGGTACGCACTATCGCCAGGGAAGAAAAGATCAGCCAGGCAGAGCTCGACCGCATCCCGGGCTCGGGCCAGGAAGGACGCGTGACAAAAAAAGACATGCTCGAATACGTGGCCAGGCGCCATGAAGCGCCCGCTAACGGCAACGGCAGCCAACAGGCAACAACACCTGTCGCGCCGCAAGCCGTCACCACGCAACGCCCGGCCGCTGCCAGTGCAGAAGGCAATGTGGAGATCGTGGAAATGGACCGCATGCGCAAGCTCATCGCCGACCACATGATGATGAGCAAACACACCAGTCCGCACGTCACCTCTTTTGTCGAGGCCGATGTGACCAATATGGTCAACTGGCGCAACAAGGTCAAAGACGCGTTTAAAAAGAAATACGGCGAGAATATCACCTTCACACCCCTGTTTGTAGAGGCCGTCACACGCGCGTTGCGCGACTATCCGATGGTAAACGTATCGGTTGACGGCACCCGCATTCTCGTTAAAAAAGACATCAACATCGGTATGGCAGCGGCGCTGCCCAGCGGCAACCTCATCGTGCCGGTTATCCGCAACGCCGATTACCTCAACCTCGTGGGCCTGACCAAGCAGGTGAACGACCTCGCCGCCCGCGCCCGCCAAAACCAGCTCAAACCCGAGGAGATACAAGGCGGCACCTTTACCCTCACCAATGTCGGCACCTTCGGCAACGTGATGGGCACGCCCATCATCAACCAGCCCCAGGCAGCCATCATGGCAACCGGTGCAATTCGCAAAAAACCCGCCGTACTCGAAACGGAATACGGCGACGTGATCGCGATCCGCCAGATGATGTTTCTCTCGCTTTCCTACGACCACCGCGTCGTAGACGGCATGCTGGGCGGCTCGTTCCTGCGCCGCGTGGCTGACTACCTGGAGCAGTTTGATTCGGACCGCGATATTTGACACAGGCAGCCAGGTATTCTTACAAATGACAGGAACAGCATCGCTGCGGTATCAGAACAGGGTCAATGCGCCGGGTTAGCACGATATGCCTGCGACCGGCAAATACAGACCCCTATTTATCCACGCTTGCACGAACGGGCAGGCGTTGGTCTTTGTACGATTTTACCTCCAGTATATCTGCGGGCAGGTAGAATCCTGCTGTATCGAGCGCCTGCAGCGTTTTCCCGATGGCTTCGTTTTTAAGTTTGATGCCGGAAACCTTTTCATCAAAGGTATCAATCCAGAAATAGACGGTCAAGTTCAGGGTCTCGCGCCAGATCCGTAATGGCAAAAGACGGGGCTTTTTCGCCCTTGAGCACACCCGGCACGCTGTTCACCGTGTCGAGCATGACCTGCATGGCCCGGGTGTAGTCGGAGCCGTAATCCAGCCCTACCGTAAAATCGAGCCGCAAAAAGCCGTCGATCGTATAGTTCACCACAGGATTTTTCACGACCATGGCATTGGGGATATAGATATCCTTGCCGTCGAAGGTTTTGATTTGGGTGTCGCGCAAGTTCAGCGTCACAACCGTTCCCTTGATGCCGCTCAGTTCTACCGTGTCGCCGACCCGAAAGGGCCGGTTGAAGGCAAGTACGATTCCGGCCAGGAAATTTTCACCGATATCCTTGAATGCGAAACCAATGATAAAGGCGCCGAGACCGGCCGTACTTAAAAGTCCAACGGCCATACCGCCCAGCCCTACGATCTGCAGCGACACCAGGATGGCAAGTATGATAATCAGGGTACCGATCAGGCGGGCGATGAACCTGGCCAGCAGCGGATCGTCCATTCGTGCCGTGAGCCGGCGCTGGGAGAAGCGCCGGGAACTGCGGGCCAGCAGCAACAGTACTGCAAAAAGGATCAGTGCAATGAAGAGTTTGGGCAACAACGCCACAAAACTGTCGTAGTAGTCGTGGATGTTGCTCCAGAGATCCGTTAAAAGGGTATCCATAATTCAAGTGTGTTTGAACTTACAACGGGTTCGACCGGAGCAGGTTCAGTGATTGCCGTATTTCTCCCGGTAAGTTTTGAATGCGCAGGAAAATCGCTATACATTTGAGCGTGTGGTGCTTTTTCAACAAGCCTTGTCACCCTGCCCAGCAATACACTACCCGGGATCAGTATAAGCGTGTGTGTTTCCCTGACGGCGAGACGCCCCGGCCGTTACTGATTTCTGGCAGATAAGGCATATCTAATCTATTGAAAATGAGCGTATTTAATATAATAAAGCAGAAATTAATAGCCAGATATGATGCAATAGACAATACAAATGTCAAGAAAAATTTCCTAAACGCACTTCCATTCTGGCTGGGTTCATTCATTACCGGAATCACGGCCGTGGTGTACGCGAAGTTATTTTCGTGGGCCGAATCCTGCACGAAATACATTTTTATCCACGCCAGTTGGTCATTCTTTCTCATCACGCCGTTCACATTTATCATTGCATGGCGCCTGGTTACCAGGTATGCGCCCTATTCGCGTGGCAGCGGCATTCCGCAGGTAAGCGCTGCTATTGAATTATCCAACCCGAAGACCAACCATAAAGTCAATAAACTGCTTGGGTTAAAGGTTATTTTGATCAAGATATTTTCAAGCCTGATCCTGATTTTTGGCGGCGGCGCCATCGGACGCGAAGGCCCGACCATTCAGATATCGGCTTCGATTTTCAAGAAAATAAACGACTTTTTGCCCGAATGGTACCCGAAAATATCCAAACGAAACATGATTATTACCGGAGCGGCGGCCGGACTTGCCTCGGCATTTAATACGCCGCTGGGCGGGATTGTTTTGCCATTGAAGAACTCACCAAAACGCATTTTAATTTTTTCAAGTCGGCGCTGATTACCGGAGTCATCATTGCAGGCCTTACCGCCCTGAACTTCCTGGGGCCATATCTCTATATCGGCTACCCGCAGCTCAATCATATTTCATTCTGGATCATTCTGGCAATCATCCCTGTGGCAATAATCACCGGAATTGCAGCCAGTGGAATGGGGAAGATTATACTGTACATTTTAAAGAAAAAGAGCATCCTGAAAAACAACTACCAGCGACTGACCTATGCCGGTATTTGTGGTTTGCTTATTGCGTCGCTGGCCTTTTTGTCGATGGCCGGATATTCGGTTCTGGCAAGGAAATCATATTGATGTCGCTGTTTTCCGGCGACAAATACGTAGAATGGTATGTGCCGCTGCTCAGGATTATCGGCCCGATCCTGTCCTTCTCCGTCGGCGCTTCGGGGGGTATTTTTGCACCTTCGCTTTCGGCGGGCGCCAGTATCGGAGCACTGATCTCCGGCTGGCTGCAACTTTCAGGCACAGATACCAATCTGATTGTCCTGTGCGGCATGGTGGGTTTTCTCACCGGAATTACGCGCAGCCCCTTTACCTCTTCCATACTGGTGATCGAAATGACCAACAGCCACAATATCATCTTTCACCTGATGCTGACGGCGTTGCTTGCCAACCTGATCTCGAACAATGTAAGCAAACACTCCTTTTACGAATACCTGAAAGACCAGTATCTGCGGGAGGTCGGCAAGGAATATGCTCCGGTATCGAAACAGGCCGGAACCTGATACCGCCGGTATGACCGGAATATATCAGGCATTCCAAACCAGTCGCTGCCCCATGGGTTTGTTTCCGCAGCAAATCTGCTATACATTTGAGCAGCCGGGCATCTTGTGCGGTGACATACAAAGCATTATACCGACCCACGTATGAACATAAAAATCCTGGACCCCTTCAGGTTGCTGCACGAAAAGGAAGAATTTGGTGTTGTGAAGGGCAACATTGAAAAGGACTGCGTGTTCCGCGGCACCAACCTTTGGATTCTTATTTTTGCCATTCTAATTGCATCGCTGGGACTGAATATGAACTCCACGGCGGTAGTCATCGGTGCGATGTTAATCTCGCCGCTCATGGGCCCGATTTTGGGCGTGGGCGCCGGTGTGGCCCTGAACGACCTGCCTTTGATCCGCAAGGCCTCCTTCAATTACGGATTTGCTTTGGTTGTCGGCTTATTGACCTCAACCCTGTATTTTCTGTTGTCGCCCATTGACGACGCGCATTCCGAAATTCTTGCCCGTACGTTACCCACGATTTACGACGTTTTGATCGCGTTTTTTGGCGGATTTGCCGGCATTATCGCCATTTCAAGCAAACAAAAAGGTAATGTGATTGCGGGCGCGGCCATTGCCACCGCACTCATGCCCCCGCTTTGTACGGCGGGTTACGGGCTGGCAACCCTGCAGTGGCAGTATTTCCTGGGCGCCTTCTATCTCTACCTGATCAACAGCGTATTTATTGCCGTTGCGACCATTATCACGGCATATTTGCTAAAATTTCCGGTAAAAAAATACACCGACCATAAGATTGAAAAGCGGGAAAAAGGCATCATCTGGGCCATTATTATCCTCACCCTGATTCCAAGTCTGTATTTGGGATACGACATTGTTCAGCAAAAAAAATTCAATGACAAGTCGAATCAATTCATTGAATCCGAAGCCTTGTTGCCCAATGATTACCTGCTTAAAAAGGAAATCGATGCCAAGAACAAAAAGATTACCCTCACCTTCGGGGGAAAAGAAATCAAGGAGGAAGAGATCAATGACCTGAAAAGCAAACTGAAATATTACGGTCTGGAAGGAATCGAACTCGAAGTTAAACAAGGATTTGCCTTCCTGGAGGCGCCTAAAAGGAATGAGGAACAGGTAAACCAGATGGGACTTGCCTTAAAGAAAACAGAGGAGGACAGAAAACTGCTGAAATCAAAACTGGATAGTATCCATAACCAGCAATCGATAGGCATTCAGATCTTTAAGGAACTGAAAACGCAATATCCCGACTTGAGGAGCGCGGTTATCCAGCCCGTTTTGAGCAATACTGATACCTTGCAAACACCCAACACTGTTTTTTTGGTCTTGCTGGACCTGGATAATGATCTGGAAGAAGACGCACAGGTAAAACTGGAAAACTGGTTGAAGGTGCGGCTGCGCAAGGAAACTATCCGACTTGTTATACTGCCGAATACGGACAAGCAACGCAAAAAGCGGCGATGATTGAAAATAAATGGCTGGAAATAGCCCTTTATCCGGGCTGCATCCAGGGCTTTTTTCTGAGTTATCTCCTTTGGAAAAACCAGCGGGCCAATCGCGAAGCCATTCGTTATTTCAACGCCCTGCTGCTGACTGTTTCCATACTGATGCTGCTGCGCGTCACCTACCAGCCCGCATTTTTCAAGCGTTTTGCAGAGATCATCCTGCTTCCCGATGTGATCCTGTTTCTAACCGGTCCTTTTATATACCTCTTTACGAGGGCATTGCTGCGGCTGCCGGGGCGGCAGTTGTACCCGCATTTCATTCCTGCTGCCGTACATGTATTGATCGTTAATTCGTTCCTTGGGCTCCACCTGAAAGGCGTATTGCACTACCTCTCCCTGCGCCAGGTATTTACCGGCTTCCTTTTTATTGAAGCTGCCGCCATGCTTAGTCTGGGCATTTATGTCGGCCTGAGCCTGCGCACCTGGTTGCACTATCGGGAGGCGTTTTTCCAGAAATATGCAGCGCCTTTTATGGGTCATTTTTTGCAGCCGTTTTTTATGGTCTGTTTTGTGCTGCTCGCGTTCTGGGCAGCCGGCTTTGCGCACAAGGTACTGGTGGGCTATACGGACTATTCGATTTACACCCTTTTTTGGGTGCTTCTGGTAGCGGCGATATACTTTCTGGCCTACAAGATATGGTCCACACCGGCCCTGCTCGAACTGCCCGGGGCACTGGATGACGAACCGGATACGGCGCCCGCAGAAGCGGTATCCGGGGCAGATGTAGAGGCCCTCCGGCAATATATGGAGATGGAAAAACCTTACCTCGATCCGGAAATCAAAATCGGTGATCTCGCAGATACCCTGAACCTGCCCAAGCACCAGTTGTCGCGAATCATCAACCAGGGTTTCGACAAGAATTTTTTTGATTTTATCAACGGGTACCGGGTACAGGAATTCATCAGGGCACGCAATGACGCCCGCCAGCGACACCTCAATACCCTGGGCCTGGCCTACCAGTCGGGATTTAATTCCAAATCCGCTTTCAACCGCGCCTTCCGCAAGGAGACAGGACAAAGCCCGCGGGATTACTTTGCAAACGGACAGGATGATTTATTTTGACCGGATTAAGACACTTGTCAGCCCTGTCAAAACACAACCGCCGCACTAAATTTCGACCCACTTTGCAAAGCAGGTCGACCTGCCGCCGTCACCCACCTTTTTTTGCCGCTGATTTTATCACCACTACAAAATTAAGGCATGAAACACATTACTACCGCCCTGCTGGCCGGCTGGCTCGGCATCGCATCCCTCCTCCCTGCACAAACCGTCACTACAATCACCACCAATGCTTCCAAAATCGACGACGACATCATTTTTGATGCTGCAGGCAATTTGTATGGCTCTAATTACACCGGATCAACAGTGTTCAAGCGCACACCCGATGGGGTGGAAAGCGCTTTTACCACCGGACTGGGCAGCCCTAACGGTATGGCCTTCAACGACGACGGCACCATCGTACTGGCCGATAACACGGGCAACAAACTCTACCGGGTTTTTCCCGACGGCAGCAAGCAGGTGCTTGTCGCGTCATTGCCCGGCCCTTCGGGCATCATCCGGATGCCGGGCAGCGACACCATGCTGGTAACAAGCTATACCACGCACAAAATATGGAAACTCGCACCCGACGGCACGCTGACAGACTATCTTACTCATCCGCAGTTCAACGGACCGGTGGGGTTGTGTTACGACGATTCGCTCAACCTTTATATCGCCAATTTCAACGATCGGAAAATATTCAAAAAGGCGCCTGGCGGTCCGGTGACTTTTCTCACCCAGCCACCTCTGGGTCAAAACATCGGGTTCCTGGCCTATACCAATGGGTTCCTGTACGCGACGGCCATGAACGCACACAAAATCTACAAGATCGATCTGAACGGCAGTTACACCGTATGGCTGGGCTCCACTCCAGGCATTACCGATGGCGACGCCTCGGTGGCCAAATTCAACCAGCCCAACGGCATCCGTCCCTCGGCTACGGGCGACACACTATACGTCTCGGATTTTGGCAGCAAACGGGTACGCATGATCACCAACCTGAACGGCGTCAGCGGCGCCCACAGCGCCCTGATGCCGGAGTGGAACCTTCGCATCGCCCCAAATCCCTTCGTCGGCGATGCCCTGGTCACTTTTGACCTTTCGGAAGTCACCGTGATCAGTCTTGGTCTTTACGATACCGAAGGTCAATCCCTTGCGATCCTTTTATCGGAGCACCGGTAACGGGCAGCCACCAGTACCCGGTAAGGTCGATGGTTGCCCGCCGGCATTTATTCTGCACCTGAGGGGGGAAAACAAACAATATCAAAAAAAAAATATTAAGGAAAAAAAAGCATAAAAAGGACATTGTCTGTAATGCCTTTGTTGAAGAGACGCGAGCGACGCTGAACATGTAGAAATGGGATAACAGGGATAGGGTTAGATTATCCGGGCGAACGATATCGTATCTTCGCGGTCAAAAAATATCTTTTCGCCCGGCAAAAAGCCCAACCATGATCGAAACACCTCGCCTCATTTTAATGCCTCTGTCTTACGATCAGGTATTGAAATACGCCCTGAACGACAACAGCCTTGAACAACAACTAAACCTCAACGAAACCTCGAGAGAAATATCGGAAGAACTCCATGAGGCGCTTGAACAAACCATATTGCCCAATATTGCGACCCCCGGCAGAAACTATCTGTTCTCGACCCTTTGGACGCTGATCTGGCGTGAAGAACAGAAAATGGTCGGCGACCTGTGCTTTTTCGGCGAGCCCGATGCCGCCGGGGAGATAGAGATCGGATACGGCACCTACGATGCGTTTCAGAACAGGGGGTTTATGACCGAGGCCGTCGGCGGCATGATAGAATGGGCCAAAACGCAACCCGGAGTAAAATCGATACGCGCCGGAACCAACAAAGACAACGCTGCCTCCTCGAATGTGCTGGTAAAAAACAATTTCAGGCAGTTTGAAGAAACCGATACCGTAACCTTCTGGCGTATTTACACTACATAATGTTTTTATTACCTACGCTTTATAGGGTACAAGACATCAAGGTCTTTATCAGGAATATAGAAAAAGTTGATTTTTTAAAGATTTTTTCGACCTTTAAGTATTCAATTAAAATTTTTTGTTTATTTTTATCCCGCCTTATAAACTACATTTTACCGCATCCATTAAAAACGAAAAGCACCTATTATGAAAAAGCAACTCATTGCAAGCCTCGTTGGCGGCCTCATCATCTTTATCTGGCAATTCCTCTCCTGGAGCATCCTCAACATCCACGGCGCCGAGTTTCAATACACGGCCAGTCAGGACAAGATCATGGAATGCCTGGTACAGCAAAACCTGGAAGATGGCGCTTATTACCTCCCCCAGGCACCAACCGGCAGCACATCACAGGAAGAACAGGCATTTATGGAAAGCAGCATTGGCAAGCCCTGGGCTACCGTCAGCTACCACAAGGCCATGAACATGAACATGGGTATGAACATGTTCCGCGGCTTTGTCGTCGATGTCGTGGCCGTATTTCTGTTGGTATGGTTGCTCCTGAAAA
This sequence comes from Lewinellaceae bacterium, assembly GCA_016712415.1. GTDB lineage: Bacteria > Bacteroidota > Bacteroidia > Chitinophagales > Saprospiraceae > M3007. The sequence goes on from JADJRC010000049.1 coordinate 205,663, forward strand.
TCACCAACCTGAATTTCAATACCACCCTGCTCGCCTCATTGGCAGTAGGCGCTATGGGCTACCTGACTATTCCATACCTCAACAGCATCTGGTTCGAAACCAACACGATTGGATACATCATCGACACGGTGGTGCAGTGGGGACTGATAGGCGCCTGGCTTGGATGGTGGCTGAACCGGGAATAGAGACGATCCCTTTCAGGATATTATACTCAAAGTAATTGGCTTGAGGGAAAAACCCACCAACGCATTGATTTTCAATGCACCGGAATTCTGCAAATTCTTTAATCCGGAGAATTCCGGTATAAAACACCCGGGGAAGGACGCTCGGCCAATTGGCTGAACTCCGGTTTTTGCGGATATTGCTGCCGCATTGATGAAAGCCATTACCCGCAACATCTGGATCATTTCGCTCGTCAGTCTGTTTACCGACATGGCTAGTGAGATGCTGTACCCGATTATGCCGATCTATCTGAAGAGCATCGGGTTCTCCATCGTACTGATCGGGGTGCTGGAAGGCGTTGCCGAAACGGTGGCAGGCCTGAGCAAGGGGTATTTCGGCAACTGGAGTGACAAGGCGGGAAAGCGCCTGCCTTTTGTGCAGGTTGGGTACAGCCTGAGTGCCATTTCCAAGCCAATGATGGCATTGATGGTGTATCCGCTTTGGATATTTCTCGCGCGCACGCTCGACCGGCTGGGCAAGGGCGTGCGCACCGGCGCACGCGACGCCCTGTTGTCCGACGAAACCGTAGCAGCTTCCAAAGGGCGGGTATTCGGTTTTCACCGTTCGATGGATACCATCGGCGCCGTGCTGGGCCCATGCCTGGCCCTGCTGTATTTGCAGGTATACCCGGAAGACTACAAAACGCTGTTTATGCTGGCCTTTTTGCCGGGTGTGCTGGCCGTTTTTTGCACCTTCCTCATTCGGGAAAAAAAAGCGCTGTCGGTACAGCACAAACCCCGGCCGGGTTTGTTCGACTTTTTCCGGTACTGGAAAGTAAGCACGCCGGAATACCGGCGGCTTGCGACTGCGCTTTTGTTGTTTGCCCTGTTCAACAGTTCCGACATGTTCCTGTTGCTCCGGGCAAAAGAAGGCGGCATGAATGATACGGCAGTTATTGGCGTATATATTTTTTACAACCTGGTGTTTGCTGCTGCGGCCTATCCATTGGGTATTCTGGCCGACAAGGTCGGTATGAAGAAAGTATTTTCAGGAGGACTAATTGTATTTGCCCTCGTATATGCCGGCATGGCGTACGTTACGGGTCCGGCAATCATCTTCGCACTTTTTTTCCTCTACGGCATCTATGCCGCCGCTACCGAAGGTATTGCCAAAGCCTGGATCAGCAATATTTGTGAAAAAGAAAACACCGCCACTGCCATCGGTACCTTTACTGCCTTTCAAAGTGTTTGCGCTTTTCTGGCCAGTAGTTTGGCCGGCTTGATCTGGTATGCGTTTGGAGCCCCTGTCGTTTTTGTCCTAAGCGCATGTATCGCAGTAGTTACAGCAGTGTATCTGCTCGTTTTCATGAGCCCTGGAACCCCGTCAGGAACCTGAACCAAATCCGGGCTGTTGCTACCGTAAACCGATACCCTATCACAATCTGCTCCCTGCCCTGATCCGGCTAAGCGTCTCCTGCGTGATACCCAGGTAAGAAGCAATATATGCCAATGGTACCCGCTGCAGCATGTCAGGCTGTTGATCCAGCAGTTTCTTGTAGCGCTGCTCGGCTGATTCAAACTGCAACGAGTCGACGCGCACCTGGGAAATAATCAGCGATTGGGTCAGCATCAGCCGAAACAGCCTTTCCACATCGTGAAAGCGGTCGCAAAGGCGCATAAGGTCGTCGTGGTGAATGGCGAGTAATTCGGAAGGTTCCAGCAACTGGATGATGAGGCGGCTGGGCGACTGCTGAAAAAAACTCATGATCGACAGGAAATATGAATTGTCGAGGGTAAGATACTCGGTGATCTCCTTGTCGTTTTTATGGTAAAAAATGCGCACGCCCCCCCGGTGGAGGTAATAAAAATACCGGGATATAGCGCCTTCACGGACCAGCAGATGACCCTTGGGCAGGGAAAGCGGCTTCCACTGTTCCAAAAATGCAGGCAGGCTTTCTTCTGAAAGTTGGGAAATGTTGCGGATGTTCTTCAGAAAGTCGTCCATGGCCCGGGAGGTGTTAAAGATGCTGTACAATCCGCTTTACCAGTCCCGGACCTTCATACACCAATCCGGTATACACCTGAACAAGATCGGCGCCGGCATCCAGTTTCTCCTTTGCCGCCCCGGGCGAGTCTATACCGCCTACTCCTATGATGACGGCGCCCTTCCCCAGTTTTTCCCGCAGGTACCGAATGACCGCGGTGGCGCGCAACCTGACCGGCGCACCGCTCAGTCCGCCCGCGCCGATTGCCTCAACTTCCTGACTATCCGTTTGTAGCCCTTCCCTTGAAATGGTGGTATTGGTGGCAATCACCCCGGCCAGTCCTGTTGCCTTCACAATTTCGGCAATGTCGTCGAGTTGATCATCCGTGAGATCGGGGGCTATTTTAAGCAAAATGGGCTTGGGCGCCTGTTGCGCCTTGTTTCTGTCCTGCAACTGCGACAGCAGCCTGGTAAGCGGCTCTTTTTCCTGCAAGGCCCGCAGCCCCGGGGTATTGGGCGAACTGACGTTGACCACAAAATAGTCAACCCAGGGAAACAGTGCCTCGAAGCATTTCAGGTAATCGCTTTCGGCTGCTTCATTCGGAGTGATCTTGTTTTTACCGATGTTGCCGCCGATGATAACGCCGCCGGGAACACCTTTTTCCCGAATTCGCTTCAGCCGCCCGGCCAGCGCGTCCAGACCCTCATTATTGAATCCCATACGGTTGATGAGCGCATGGTCGGCAGGCAGGCGAAACAAGCGCGGTTGCGGGTTGCCATCCTGCGGTTGCGGGGTCACTGTACCCACTTCGACAAAGCCGAATCCAAGACAAGCCAATCCTTCGATATGCCGTCCGTCCTTGTCAAAACCGGCTGCCAGACCGACCGGGTTGGGGAAGTCGAGTCCCATAACCACCTTATTGCGGTTGCCCGCATGACAATACAGGCTTCGAAGCAACCATTTGGTGGGTGGAAAGGCAGCAGCCAGATCAAGCAGCCAGACGGTGATGCGATGGGCGGTTTCCGGAGAGAGGGCAAAAAGTATGGGTTTGAGAAGTTGATACACGGTGGACGGTGGACGGTGGACGGTGGACGGTGGACGGTGGACGGTGGACGGTGGACGGTGGACGGTAAAAATACACCAAAGGGTTATGCAAGGAAATAATTTAGGCTTTTTTCGGGAGGACAATCTTCGCTTTATCGTAAGATAATGTGGTTGTCTCGAAAGTACAGATTTGACGGAAATTGAAGTTTTCAGAAAGGTTTCACAAGAATTACGGGGTTTTCGGCTGCGAAGCCCGCTTTTTTATTCTGTTAACCTGTTATCCCTGTCAATCTACTGTAAATTCTTGTTCCGCCATCGAAACACCGTTTACCAATATCCGAAGCCGGTGCGCGCCGGGGTAGTGTTTTCGGGTTGTAAAATCCTGAAAACCCTGGTATCGGGAGATTTGCTCCCAATGACCGGGCAACAGTTCCATTTCCCTGATTTTGAACACTTTGGAGGATATTTTCCCCGAAAGCGTCTGGTAATCAATACCGTATTCCAACCGAACCTGCACCGCAGTACCGGAAGCATTGGTAATAGAAAATGAAAAATCGAGGCGGCCTCCGACGTGTACCTGTTTTGTACAAGCCCAATCCGCAACATCGATACCTTTTACGCCTTGCTGAAACCCAAAATACGACAACGCCGCTGCATTCCCCTTTTTCAACAAGCCCCGGCAGGCATGGCGCACGATCCGGTCCGTTTCCGCCGAATGTCCCAGCCAACGGCCTGCAATATCGAGCACGAGGCCGGGGTGATCTTTGGCAATATCGTTCAGGTTGTTGGCGACAGAGCGGCGCACCGTCTCGGCAGTGTCGTGCTTCAGGTTTTCGAGTATAGGCAGTATGGGCGACGGGTCGCGCTTGAGCGCCGGCACACCCATTCCCCAGGGCAGCCGCGGGCGGATGCCTTCACTGCTCAGCCGGCGCACCATGGGGCTTTCGTGCTGCGACCATTCCAGCATTTGGGTATACATACGCTCGGGATAGCGGATCAAAAAGGGTCGGACCGCAAATTCTGCACTGCTCCAGCGGGTGATCGTTTCGAGCGCGGGGATGGAATGTTCCGGATAGTCGACGCCGTGGCATTCGACAAAATCGGGCAAAAAGATATATTCAAAGGTGAGTTTTTCACCGTGCAGTTCAATATAACGGTCTGCAATGCGGGTCACGATCTCCAGCGCTTCGGGGTATTCGGAAGGCAAAACGCTGCGCAAAACCTGACTGATGTGCCGAATGCGCTGCTTGAGTTCAAGCGCGTTCCATTCGGTATTGAATACCCGTTGTAAAAATTCCTGTTCCGGAAATCTTGCCCAGACAGCCGATGCCCCGGCGGCAAAAGGTTCGAGTAATGCAGTGGAAAAAATGTTCTTTAACGGCTCTGGCATAGATACATATGGTAAATCAGCGGGGCTTTCGGGTAATCCGCCCAAATATGGGAAATTTTACCGTCTTAACTTCGGCTTCCGGCCATACCGTCTTCAAAGCGCTGAGGAATTCCTGATTCAGGGGCGAATGACCGTTTTTCCTGATGTAGTGTTGCAAGGCCGACCATGTTTCGAGATAACCCAGCAGGTGTTCGACGGTCCATTCGTATTGCATGTGCATTTCAGGCAACGGAATTTCGGGAAACGGAAATGGAATACTGGCATATGCGGCGTCCACATGCTTGCGTTCGGCATCCCAGTACAACCCCAATGTATTGGAATACAAGTCTTTGATCAATACATTGACCGGGTCGTCGACCTGCAACAGGTTATATCCAACAAGTGCCAGGATACCGCTTGGCTGTAACACCCGCATGGCCTGTGGATAGAACAGATCAAAATCGAACCAGTGGGCCGATTGCCCGACGGTAACAAGATCAAAACGCGCATCCGGAAACGAAGGCATTTCTGCAGCCTCGATACCATAGCGGATATTGTTCTTTTGAACTGCCTGCGCCAATTGTTTTTCGCTGATATCAGTGGCATCAACTGTTTCAAAACGTTCTGCCAGCACAGCGGCAATCTGGCCATTACCTGTGGCACAGTCCCAGGCCGCATCAAAGTTCCGGCACAGGTCGTAGAGAAAACCAAACAGCTGGGGTGGGTAGCCCGGTCGAAACCGGGCATAAGAGGAGGCTTGTGTGGAAAAATTGTCTTTCATACGGTTGTCAGGTACCTCTGGCGGTACCGCCAAGGTACCTCTGGCGGTACCGCCACAACCCAACCAACCCATTGTTTAACACCATTACCATACGCCAATCAGAGATTGGCGTTACGTGCGCAGTTCCGCCGCCAGCTTATCCATATCCCGGATCAGCAGGCGCGAACGATTGAAGGTCAGCAGTTTTTTAAACCGCAGATCGTTGAGGGTAGTGGTTACCGTTTGCCGGCTTGTGGCGGTCAGGTTGGCGATTTCCTGGTGGGTAATAAAATTCCGGACCACCCATTCGTAGCCCACACGCTGCCCTTTGGTCTGTGCCAGATGCACCAAAAACTCCACGATGCGGCTGCGGCTGTCGCGAAATACCAGCGACTCCAGGCGGCGTTCCATTTCGAGTTGGCGCGACCCGAACATCTTGATAAAGAACAAATTGAGTTCAGAACGCTCCCGCATCAGGCCTCTCAGTTCGTCGAGCGTAACCACACAGGCAGTGGTATCCTCCAGCGCAGTTGCAAAGTCGCGGCGGCGCTCTTCGCCCAGCAGTGTCAGTTCGCCGAACACCTCGCCCCGCCCCAGAATCACCTTCGTGATTTCCTTCCCTTCATCGTTCATCACCGAAATCTTGATCCGGCCCTCATTGATAAAATAAATACGATCGGAAAGGTCTTCCGGCACATACACCGACTCGCCTTTTTTGAAGGTCCGGTGCATATGATGCGACATAATATCCTTGCTCCCGAGTTTGGTGGGACAAAGCAGATGCGTCACGTCAATATTTTCCAGGTGCCAGAACGCTTGTGTTTGCTGCATAGTGGATGCAAATATCGGACGGAGAACATTTTGAGTGGGAAGTGGTTGCATATTCTTGCTTCTTTTGGCACAAAAATGCACCGGTGAAGCGCTCGAAATGTTACGCACAGGACATTCCCCGAAAACTATTCGTCGAGTCGAAGGTCGAACCGCTGCAAAAGGTCTGTCACCACAGGATTTATTTCCCGCATGGTATCCAGTTTTTCCTTGGCGGTGAGCGGGCGCTTGGGCGCCTGCGGCATAAGCGCCTGCGCCCGGGCCTCATCTATCTCGATCTGAACCTTCAGCCGGGGGTCGTGCAGCCGGCTCCGCAAGGTATCGAGCAAGCGCATCAATTCGCTTTGCAGGTGACTGCGATCGGTATTGGTCGACACGACGGCTACGATTTTTTTATCTTCCAGACGGAGTTCGGCGCCCAAAAGGGCCAGGCGTACCAGTTTGGAATCTACGGATTCGGCATAGGCCTTCCATTCCAGCCGGGCATTCTCCAGGGTCAGGCGGCTTTCCAATGCTGCCTTTTCGGCCTCTTCCACTTCAACCGCCTGCTCATAGGCATCGAGGCGCAGCGGAATGGTTTCCGCTTTTTTCAGCCCCTGGCGCAGCCCGGAGGCCAGTTCGATCATTTCAGAGCGGCTCAGGGGCAGCGCATTGCCTTGCGCAGGGGATTCCGGCCCGGGTGCGGGCTGTTGAGTATGTTGACCTGGCGTACCCGACGCTGCGTTTTCTTTTTTTTCACCGTCGACCGTCGACCGTCGGCCGTCGACCGTGTTCACGTCAGGCGTTTTTTTTTCAGGGGCAACCGTTTGGGCGGACTTCACGGCCCGGTTGATGTAGCACATTTTCAACAGCGCCATTTCCACATGCAGCCGCCGGTTCCGTGCCATTTTGAAGTTCACATCACAGTCGTTGCAAATATTGAGCGCTGTGAGCAGGAACGCGGCAGGCGCCAGGGCGGCCTGTTTGCGGTAGCGTTCGCGAAGCGACTCGCCTGCTTCAAGCAGTGCCAGGGTGGCGGCATCCTTGCAGACGAGTATGTTGCGCAGGTGTTCGGCCAGGCCGTTTATAAACACATCGGGCTCAAAGCCTTTGCGCGATATCTGGTCGAAAAGGTTAAGAATAGCCGGGGCGTCTTCGGCGAGCAAGGCATCGGTAATCTGGAAATAATAGTCGTAATCGAGCACGTTAAGGTTCTCGATGACGTCGTCGTAGGTTATTTTTTTTCCGGAAAAACTCGTGATGCGGTCGAAAATGGACAGCGCGTCGCGCAGGGCGCCGTCGGCTTTCTGGGCGATGATGTGCAAGGCATCGTCTTCCGCTTCGATTTGCTCTTTTAGGCAGATGTTTTTCAGGTGCATCACCATATCGCCCACCGTAATCCGGCGAAAATCGAACACCTGGCACCGCGACAGGATCGTGGGTATGATCTTGTGCTTTTCGGTGGTCGCGAGGATAAAAATGGCGTAAGGCGGCGGCTCCTCCAGCGTTTTCAGAAAAGCATTGAATGCCGCCTGCGAAAGCATGTGCACCTCATCGATGATAAACACCTTGTATTTGCCCTGCTGCGGCTGGAAGCGGACCTGTTCGGTAAGGGCGCGGATGTGCTCGACCGAGTTGTTCGAGGCGGCGTCCAGTTCGATGATATTGAACGATGCGTTCTCGTTGAATGATTTACAGGAGGCGCATTCGTTGCAGGCCTCGTAGTCCTTCGTCCGGTTCTGGCAATTGAGGATGCGGGCGAGTATACGCGCGCAAGTCGTTTTGCCTACTCCCCGTGGTCCGGTGAACAGAAAAGCGTGGGCCACATGATCGGTCGCCAATGCATTTTTCAGCGTACCGGCTACGTGTTGCTGACCCACCACGTCTTCAAAACGCTGGGGACGGTATTTGCGGGCAGAAACGATAAAATTGCTCATGCTTCACAAAAGTACGATTGTTTGCCGGAGAAAGGAACAAGGGAAAGCCGGGAAGTTTTCAACACCCGCACCGCCGGAACCTGTTTAGGTAAAATGAAGTAACTTGCGGGCCATTTTTCCAAATTTATCAAGCCGATCTATGCAAAACCAGGACCTCGATCTGTGGCGGAAAAGTTGGCAGGAGGAGGTAGACGCCCATTATTTGTACCAAATACTCGAGAAAACGGTTTCGGAAGAACGCGACCGCAAGCTCTACCGCGAACTTGGCGGGCTGGAAGCCGAACACGTGGATGCCTGGGAAAACCTGATCCGCGAAAAAAATGTCGCCTTGGGAGCCAGAAAACCGACCTTTAAATCGCGCTTGCTGGCCTGGGCCGCCGGCCGTTTTGGTCCGGGTTTCCTGCGCCAGTACATGGCCGCCTGGGAAGGCCGCGAAGTACGCGAATACCTGCTCCTGCACCAGCACGCCAAACAACCCGAAACACGAGCCCTCGCCAAACAACTGGCGATGGACTCCGCCGAACACGAACAACTCCAGACAGACGACGACAGCAAGGAATCGTGGCACAGCGCCGAATCGGGCGGTATGCTCCGCAACGTCATTTATGGATTTAACGATGGCCTGACCGCCAATTTCGGCCTGATCGCCGGCATGGTCGGCGCCGGCGCACAGCCGCACCTGGTCGTGGTATCGGGCATGGCCGGTGTGCTGGCCGACGCGCTTTCCATGGGCTCGTCGGGATATCTGGCCGCGAAAAGCGAGGCAGAAGTGTATGAAAACGAACGACGCAAGGAAAAACTGGAACTGACGGTCATGCCCGAAATCGAGGCGCGCGAGCTCAGTCTGATCTACCAGTCGAAAGGCATGCAGGCCGAAGAAGCCGACCGGATGGTAAAGGCGCTCATGACCGACAAGCCGGCTTTTCTGCAGGAAAAAATGAAGCAGGAACTGGAAATGGAGACTGCCTCCATACACCCCCTGCGTGAAGGATGGATCACCGGCCTGGCCACGGCCATAGGCGCCATTATTCCCGTAGTGCCTTTTCTGATAACGGAAGGAGTGCCCGCTATCGTCGCTTCTTTCGCCATATCCATGCTGGCACACTTTGCCGTGGGCGCTGCCCGAAGTTTTTTTACGGGCAGGAATTTCTGGAAAAGCGGCATGGAAATGTTTGTTGTAGGCTTCGGCATCGCTATTGCAGGGTATTTCCTCGGCGAGTGGCTGATCAAATTTATGTAATACCGTTTTGAAAAACACCCTGCTGATCCTGATCAAAAATCCGAGACCCGGCTACGTCAAGACCCGGCTGGCGCGTACCGTGGGCGACGAAGCCGCACTTCGCATCTACCGGTACCTGCTCGGCAAGACCCGCGTGGCTGCCCAGGGCGTCCGGGCAGAGCGGGTGCTGTGCTACAGCGATGTTGTGGAAACAAACGACAACTGGCCCGAAGCGGATTTTATCAAGACGACCCAGGCGCCGGGCGATCTGGGCGCGCGCATGGCGGCATCTTTCCAATCAGCCTTCGACAAGGGTGCGGAAAAAGCCGTTATTATCGGCAGCGACTGCCCCGCTCTTACCGGAGCGCTGCTGCAGCGAGCCTTCGATGCCCTTGACCACAGCGATTTTGTTTTGGGACCCACACCCGACGGGGGCTACTACCTCCTCGGTATGCGCCATTTTGACGAAACAGTATTTCAAAATATTGAGTGGAGCACAGATTCGGTGCGCGCGCATACGCTGGACAGAATCGCCGCAGCGGGTAAAACCTGCGCCCTGATGCCCGTTCTTTCCGATGTGGATACGGAAGAAGACTGGCTGGCATATACCCGCAGTGCTGAATAATTTGCCTGAAAATAATCGGTTCTTGTGTTCCTTTGCGGACCGGGTCGACACCTAAATTTACTTTCCATGAAACAATTCACGCTTTTCTTCCCCCTGGCTTTTTTGATGTTCCAGTCCCGTTCCAAAGACAAGACCGACTCGCCTTTTATCGGCGTTTTTCTGGGCGACTACAAGGAAGCGACCATCGGAAGTTCAATTTCGTTGAACGATGTTACGGCCACGGTCACAGGCAAATCCAACAACAAACTTGATATTAAACTGGATCTGGGCGTTGCGGCAACAACGCTGAACGCCGAGGTGCTGACCGATATGGAAATATTTTTTCCTCCGCAAAATTACTTTGGCGACGAGGTCAGCGGCACCGGTTCCCTGACCAACAACAACCAGAAGTTGGTTATTGAAATGGAAACGACGTCCGGACAAAGCCGGAATTTCACCTTCACCGGTACAAGGCAGTAAACCTGGTTACTGCTTGTTCCAGCTTACTCCTTCCTTGCCATCCTTCACCTGAATGCCTACCTCGGTCAGGGCGTCGCGGATCTTATCGCTGGTGGTCCAGTCTTTCTGTTCCCGGGCGTTGGCACGGATGTCGAGCACCAGACGCATCAAGCCTTCCACGGTACCGTCTGCGGCTCCGGCCGACTCGTCCTGCAGGCCGAAAATATCGTAAATGAAATTGGTAAAAGCGGTTTTCATCCGTTCCAGCACCCAGGGCGCGATATCGCCTTCGGCGAGCTGTTTGTTGACCAGTTTATTTACGTAGCCGCCTATTTCATTCAACGACGCCAGGGCGATCGCCGTATTGAAATCGTCGTCCATGCCTTTATAGCCGTCGTCGATCAGGGCGAGTATGGCGCGGTCGGTGTCGCTTTCCGACCCGTCAAAATCCCGGGCAGAAATGGATGTCGCCTGAAGCAGTTTGTTGGTTTCCATGAGTTTACGGAACCCTTTTTCTGCTGCCTGTAGGGCCTCATCGGTGATATCGAGCGTGCTCCGGTAATGCGCCATCAGCATAAAAAACTTGACCACCATCGGTGAATAGCCCTTGCTGATAAAAGGGCTGTCGCCACTGAACAACTCGGCAGGACTGATGGTATTGCCTTCGCTTTTGCTCATCTTCCGGCCATTGAGCAGCAACATATTGGCGTGCAGCCAATAATTGGCGGGCTGGCAGCCGCAGGAGCCGTGGTTTTGGGCCACTTCATTTTCGTGGTGCGGGAACTTGAGGTCGCCGCCGCCGCCGTGAATATCGAATGTCTTGCCCAGGTATTTGGTGCTCATTGCGCTGCATTCGAGGTGCCAGCCGGGAAAGCCGATCGACCAGGGGCTGTTCCAGCGCATGATATGTTCTTCGGAAGCTTTTATCCAGATGGCAAAATCGGCAGGATGGTTTTTTTCATCCTGGTGCTTCAGGTTTTCCCGGCTCTCTGCCAGCAGTTCGTCGATGACGCGACCGGAAAGTTGTCCGTACACGGCAGGGTTCTCCCTGGCGAATTTGATGACGTCAAAATACACCGAGCCGTTTTTCTCGTAGGCATAACCGCGGTCGAGGATCGCCTGCACCATTTCCACCTGTTCAGGAATGTGGCCGGTAGCGCGCGGTTCGATACTCGGCGGCAGGGTATTGAATATCCGCATAATATCATGAAAACCAACGGTGTATTTCTGCGCGACCTCCATGGGTTCCAGTTGGCTGAGGCGCGCGCCCTTCGACATGCGATCTTCCCCGTCGTCGAGCAAATGCCCCACGTCGGTGATATTGCGCACATACCGGACTTTATAGCCGCTGTGCATCAGGTAGCGGTAGATGATATCGAAACTGACAAAGGTGCGGCAGTTGCCGAGGTGTACGTCGCTGTATACCGTAGGGCCGCAGACATACATGCCTACGCGGCCCGGGGCCAAGGATTGAAAGACTTCTTTTTTGCCGGAAAGGCTGTTGTGCAGTTTGATGGCGCGAATCTCGTTCATGGGCGCAAATGTATGAAGACGGTGGAGTGTTGGCGATGGACGGCAGATGGTTTTTGTTCCGGTGTCCGGTTTTTTTAAAAGCCGATAGCAGAAGATACCGGATAATGGTCGGAAAAAGTTCCCCGAATGGTCCGGCAGGAGAACGTCGTGAAGCTTTTTTCCGTGAGGATATAGTCGATCCGGAGCATGGGCAATACACCGGCAAAGGTGGTGCCGAAGCCCAGGCCTTTTTCGCGGAAAGTATCGGTAAGCCCTTCCGAAATGAGGGCATAAACGAAGGAGTTTGGCGTATCGTTGAAATCGCCGCACACAATAACCGGATTAGGCGACGCCTCAATATGTTCACGCAGGCGTTGTGCCTGGTCGGCGCGCCGGCTGGTCGCATTGCCTACCTGGTGCAATACGCTGCCGATCTCGTGCCAGGTCTCGCCTTCGTTGAGTTCTGGGTCGCCGATAACCTTTTCCGCAGCGCTTGCCACTTTGTTGGACTGCAAATGGACATCATATAGCCTGACCAGTTTGTTGTTGATGCGGATATCGGCCCACAGCGAGGAGTTGGCTGTTTTGCCGAACGGTATCTCGCCACCGCCGTCGATGGGGAAACGGCTAAAGATGACGGTTCCTTTTTTCAGGTTAAACGTGTAGTCGTAGCCCATTTTTTTGGCCAGAATATGGTACATCTTGCCGGTAGTCTCCTGGGTGCAAAGGATATCGGGCATACCGTTGTCTTTGAGAAACCGCGCATACTGGGCAGCCGTTTGCTCCTGCAGGGAATCGGATATTTTTTTCCCGTGAAACAGCCCGCCAAGGTTGTGGGTAGCGATGACGACGGCATTTTCCGGCACCGAATCTTTTCCAAAATCAAACCCGATAAAGCCTGAAACGTATTGCCAGCCAAATGCAAGGATACCGATGTGGTAAAGGGCGAACCGGCTGCGCCGCCAGGCCCAGAACAGGATCATAAACACGTTGGCCAGCAATATCCAGGGGAAAGCCGTACCAAAAAATGCCAGCCAGGAAAAGACCGCAGGGTTCACATGCGGGCATACGTAGGCCAGCAGTGTCAGAAACACCACGATCGCACTCAGTATTTTGAAAGCGTTTTTCAGCAGGGAGCGCATGCTTCGTCGTCGGATGTTCTAATTTCGTTGTGTACCGGTGCGGACAGGAAAACTATTTCTTGCTCGCGTCGTACAAAAAGTCTTTTTCCTCCTGGCTGAGGTTTTCGTAACCTTTTTCTTTGATTTTGTCCAGGATAGCATCGAGTCGCTCCTGAAAGGAAAGGTCGTTGGTGTCGCTGGCACTGCTGCCCCGTGCATTTCCAAAACTGGTTTTGAATGCGGGCTGTGTTTTGCGCCTGACGGTTTTTTTCTTCGGCCCTGAATTCCCGTAGAACAAACTCCTGACCCAATCAAGCAAACGGTTGACGGGCGCGGAAAGGTCTTTGCCATCGCGCAACTGGTATACAAACAGGCAGCCCATGGCAAACCCGCCAATATGTGCCGCGTGCCCCCCGGTGTTGCTTTGGTTGGCAATGCCTACCAGATCAAGCAGCACGAGAATCAATACAATGTATTTCACCTTTACCTCGCCCAGCAGTATAAGCATGACCCGGTAGTCGGGCGCCAGCACCAGCGCTGCGCCGGCCAGTGCCATGATTGCCCCGGAAGCACCGAGCGCATAGGTGCCCACATAGGGCATGAATTGCGCGGAAATAAAATAAAGCACATTGCCGACCAGCCCGCCCAGCAGGTAAATGGGCAACACCCTCCGGTCGCCGATGAGGTCGCCGACAATAACGCCAAAAAGGTACAGGGTGATCAGGTTGCCCAGAAAGTGTCCGAACCCTTCGTGCAGAAACATGCTCGTGATGATCGACCACGGATGCCACAAAAAAGTGAGCCAGTTGCCGGGCATACAAAAAAGATACAGGCCCTGCTCAAACAGTTCGCCCGCTTTGGCGCGATCGCCCTGAAAGCCAAGCCAGAGCAGGAAATAAATGATATTCACCAGCGCAAAAACGCCGAAGTTGATGATGACCAGCCTGGTCACCATGTTTCCCGCGCGAAACGAGTGCTTTATATCCTCCCAAATTGACCTGAAAACCGCCATTTTTTTAATGTATATGCTGTTGATCTGTCATACATTTCACCGGAATCGCCCCCGGTACCATATCATGATCAAAATAAAACCAAAAACCGCGCCGCCTATGTGTGCAAAGTGGGCAATTCCCGTCGAATAACCCCGAACACCGTAAAAAATCTCCAGACCGGCCATGATCGGTACAAAATATTTTGCTTTTAGCGATATAGGGGGGAACAACAGGCTGATCACCTGGTTCGGGAATAAATAGGCAAAGGCCACAAATATACCAAAAATCGCCCCGGAAGCACCCAGCATAGGCACATTCCATGAAGTCGGGTCTATGCCGGCCTGCTCCAGTTCCCACCATTGCACCCCCACGTGGGAGACATAGGCGCCTACGCCGCAAAAAAGATAATAGAACAAAAAGCGGCGGTGCCCCCAGGTCATTTCCACCATCGGGCCAAATATGTACAACGAAAACATGTTGAAAGCCAGGTGCATGATATCGCCGTGCATGAACATGTGCGTGGCAATCTGAAACGGCTGAAAATATTTGGAGCCCGGTGTAAAGGCGGCCAGTTGAAGTCGGCCAAGTACGTCGAGTTCGCCTATTGAGGGGTTCCAATGTTCTTGCCCCAGTACCACATAGGTACCGATAAACATCAGTACATTGATGACAATAAGGTGCCGGACAACGCCGGAAAAAGGTTGATAAAACTGGAAATATGACATCAGGTGAGCGTAGGTATTATTGTCCGGGTTCGTAAAATAAGCCCCAAAAGTATCCAGATGTGCCGACTCTCCCAAAAAACTCGACTTGCATTACATGTAAATATGCCAGTCTGTAAAAATGAACGTCTAACGGGCGTATTCCAAACTGTCGCATAAATGTATCGCGGAATGACATTACGCAGCCCGGAATATCATTCCGGGTTACAAGGTGCGGCAATGTATCGCGGAATGGTATTCCGCAGTGCGGAATGGTATTCCGCAGATGTATTGCGGAATGGTATTCCGAGTGGAATGGTATTGCGGAATGGTATTCCGCAGATGTATTGCGGAATGGTATTCCGCAGCCCGAAATGCATTCCGGGTTACAGGGTGCGACATATGTATCGCGGAATGGTATTCCGCAGCCCGAAATGCCATTCCGGGTTACAGGGTGCGACATGTGTAGAGCGGAATGGTATTCCGCCCTGAATACCATTCCGGGTTACAGGGTGCGCATATGTATCGCGGAATGGTATTCCGCAGCCCGAAATGCCATTCCGGGTTACAGGGTGCCGCATATGTATCGCGGAATGGTATTCCCGCAGCCCGAAATGCCATTCCGGGTTACAGGGTGCCGCATATGTATCGCGGAATGGTATTCCGCAGCCCGGAATACCATTCCGGGTTACAGGGTGCCGCATATGTATCGCGGAATGACATTACGCAGCCCGGAATACCATTCCGGGTTACAGGGTGCCGCATATGTATCGCGGAATGGTATTCCGCAGCCCGGAATACCATTCCGGGTTACAGGGTGCGACATATGTATCGCGGAATGGTATTCCGCAGCCCGAAATGCCATTCCGGGTTACAGGGTGCCGCATATGTATCGCGGAATGGTATTCCGCAGCCCGGAATACCATTCCGGGTTACAGGGTGCCGCATATGTATCGCGGAATGGTATTCCGCAGCCCGAAATGCCATTCCGGGTTACAGGGTGCCGCATATGTATCGCGGAATGGTATTCCGCAGCCCGAAATGCCATTCCGGGTTACAGGGTGCCGCATATGTATCGCGGAATGGTATTCCGCAGCCCGGAATACCATTCCGGGTTACAGGGTGCGACATATGTATCGCGGAATGGTATTCCGCAGCCTGGAATAACATTCCGGGTTACAGGGTGCCGCATATGTATCGCGGAATGGTATTCCGCAGCCCGGAATAACATTCCGGGTTACAGGGTGCGACATATGTATCGCGGAATGGTATTCCGCAGCCCGAAATGCCATTCCGGGTTACAGGGTGCCGCATATGTATCGCGGAATGGTATTCCGCAGCCCGAAATGCCATTCCGTCGAACCAACCTTTGAACAACGATTTACTGTCCTGTTTTAAAAAGTCAATTTTATGAAAAAATCATTGTTATTCGTACTCCTCTGCCTCATACTGAACGCCTGCAAGGATGATCCATCCTCCAACGCCCTGCCCGAAGGCGATACATTTACCTTCAGCAAATATTATTGCGAATGTATGGGCAATTGTATCACCGGATACAAACTTACCGACCAGGGCCTTTTTCAGGGCGAAGGAACCTGGTGCGATCCTGCAACCCTGACGTTTTCTGCCACCCCGTTGTCTGACGACAAGGCCAATCTCGCCCAAACCCTTCGTTACGAAATCCCGGCACAAATGCTCGATTCGGATGAGGATATCTATGGCTGTCCCGATTGCGGCGACTGGGGCGGGTACTATATTGAGATGACCACCGGCGGCGCAACCAAATCCTGGCGACTCGATACAAAGAAAGACGACTTGCCCGTCGACATAAAAGCGTACGTGGAAATGCTCGAACAAACGTTGGCAGATTTGCAATAAGCCTTCCCAGCAGATACCTTCGCGCCGTAAACCAGCAACCACGTATCGTGCAAATTGCCATAGTCGGCGGCGGCGCTGCCGGATTTTTTGCGGCCATTACCTGTGCAACAGTCAATCCCGGCTGCCGTGTCACTATTTTTGAGCGCGGCAAAGCCGTTCTGGAAAAAGTGCGCGTGAGCGGCGGCGGGCGCTGCAACGTCACGCACGCCTGCTTTGATGCGCACGAACTGGTGAAGTTTTACCCGCGCGGCAGCCGCGAATTGCTGGCGCCTTTTCTTCAGTTCGGTCCCGAACAGACCGTCGCGTGGTTCGCCCGGCACAACGTGGCGCTTAAAACCGAGGCCGACGGTCGCATGTTCCCGACCACCGACGACTCCCGGACCATCGTCGACTGCCTGCAACACGCCGCAAGGCAGGCCGGTGTTGAGGTACACACCGGCGCCCGGGTGGAAAACATAGCCCTGCTGCCTTCCGGAAAGTGGCAGATTCGGTTGACGGCTACTGCCGCGCCGCGCGTATTTGGCAAGATCATGATGGCCACCGGGAGCAATACTGCCGTGTGGGATATGCTGCGAAGCCTCGGACACACCATCGTGGAGCCCGTGCCGTCCTTGTTTACCTTTAACACAAAAGATACGCGCCTGCGCGACCTGGCAGGTGTCTCCGTTGCCCACGCGACGGTTCGGATACCCGGCGCCAAATTATCCGCCACCGGGCCGCTATTGGTCACGCATTGGGGACTGAGCGGTCCCGGCATCCTGCGACTGTCGGCCTGGGGCGCCCGCGCGCTCCACCAAGTGAACTATAAATTTGAGATGGAGGTCAATTTCACCGGCGAAACCGACACACAGGACATCACCGGGCACTTAAACCGCCTCAAGTCTACGGAAGGCAAAAAAATGGTGTCAGCACACGCACTGTTTGGTCTGCCGCTCCGCCTCTGGCAGCGCCTCGTCGCCGCATCAGGTATTTCCGACGACCGGCGCTGGGCCGATCTCGACAAAAAGAGCGCCACGGCACTTGCCGGTCAACTCACGGCCGCAGTATTCCAGGTTTCGGGGAAAAGCACGTTCAAGGAAGAGTTTGTAACAGCCGGCGGTGTTTTGCTTAAAGAATTGAACTTCAAAACATTTGAAAGCCGAATTTGCCCTAACCTCTACCTCGCGGGAGAGGTGCTGGACATTGACGCCATTACGGGCGGCTTCAATTTTCAGGCGGCCTGGACGGGTGGCTGGCTAGCCGGGCGGGCGATGGCAGAAGGTTGATCGTCATTCGACATTGGTTGAGGCGTCTGAAATATGTAGCCCGGGGGTTTTGGTCTGGGGGAATTTTGGGGAAAAAGAAAGCCCCCCCCTGCATCCAATTGACGATCAATGACGAAATGACGAACGCCCTCCCTTCACCACCAGGTTATCGATCAACCTGACCGCTCCTGCAAACACGGCCGTGCAGGCCACTACAAAACTGCTGTCGGCCCAGTGCCCGACCGGGAGCAGTGTGATGCCATCGACGAGGTCGAAATACTCGGGGCGGAGGCCGGCGGCACGGAGTTTTTCCCGGGCCTGCGCCTGCACATCTGCTGCGGGCAGGGTTTGAAACGCCGTTCCGGCCCATTGCAGGGTTTGATGTATCACCGGGGCGGCGGCACGCATATCGGGACTAAGGCGCACATTACGGCTTGACATGGCCAGGCCATCCGATTCGCTGCGCGTGGGGCACATGACAAGTTCGACAGGAGAATCGAGTTGCCGGAGCATATCGCGCACAATGCTCAGTTGTTGAAAATCTTTCTGCCCCATGTACAGGCGATGCGGCCGTACGATGTCGAGCAGGCGATGGACCACCGTTGCCATACCTTTGAAGTGGCCGGGACGAAATTCGCCTTCCATCACTTTTTCCAGTTGGCCAAAATCCAGTTGAATGTTCAGGTCGACACCCGGCGGATACACTTCTTCTACCGGGGGAATAAACAAGGCGTCGCAATCTGCCGTCAGCAACAGCGCCACGTCGTTTTCCGGGGTGCGCGGGTATTTTTCGAGGTCGCCGGGGTCGTTGAACTGGGTGGGATTGACAAAAATACTCACCACAGCGCGGTCGCATTCGCGTTTGGCCATGCGCACGAGTTCGAGATGGCCATCGTGCAGGGCGCCCATTGTGGGCGCAAAACCGACCGAGCGTCCCAGGGCGCGTTCGTCGTCCAGCCAGCGCTGCAGGTCAGCGACTTTTTTAAAAATCAGCATGTCGTGTCCGTTGGTTTCAAGGGGGCAAATAAAGGAACATTTTCAGTTCTTACCCACCAGAACCACTTTCATTCCGTCAGCCTTGGCAACGTCGCGCCTGAAATTACGCCATTCGGTGTACCTGGAAGCGGGCAACCGGGCAGGCTTGATTTCCAGATTCCGAACGACCGTTAGTGTTTGATCCTGTTGAACGATTTGTGCCGAGTAGGAACCAAACTCACTGCTCAGGGTGGTGCTGGTAGCAGGGATACTTTCCACCGCATAGTTTTCTGGAAAATGCAACACAATCGTATCCTGCTCCATGTATCCGTCGGTAACCCATACAGGATGAATGCGTTTGTCATTAGCCGCCGGCACATCTGAGAAGGCGCTGACCGGGTTCAGGGGGATAAAAAAACGCTTTCCGGCCTTGCTTCCAAACTGCGGCACGTCCACAACATAATCAAGTGTGACTTCAGGTTTTTCTTTTGCTGCGTGGATATTGAGTTTTGCAAAATAAGACTGCGCCAGGGGGCTTTTCTTCTGCATCTCTTTCTGCAGTTCTTCAGGGGAATAGTACTCGCCGGCGTAGCGGTACCATTCGTGCAATGCCCCGTCGAATGCAGCATGCACGCCGATAGAAGCCCCGCCATCGCCCAGGAGACTCACCTCGATATGCCGGTGCGCTGAATTGTCAGATGCCGGCATCGGCGGAGTCCGGGACAGCTTGCCGCCCGCTTCGGTGATGAGCAATACTTTGCGGTCGTCGGTACCCGAACCGAGATAGGCCGGCGGCAGGTAATTACTGGTACATTCCAGCCACATATCCTGCGACGGCACGTACAGGATGACATGGTTGAACGCATAGGGCGTGGCAAAATCGTCGGGCAGATCAAGGTAGTCGTCCCCGAATTTAACCAGTGCCGGGTATGCGGTGATGCCTGCTTCCAGGAGCAGGGCTTTCATAAAATTGCTCAGCGCCTTGCAATCGCCGTACTTGTTTTTTTCTACATACTGCGCATCGAACGGCTGCCAACCGCCTATGCCGAGTTGTACGCTGACATAGCGGGTGTTTTCCTGCATAAACCGGTATAGGATTGCAATTTTTTCTCTTTCAGACGCGGCATTTGCCGTAAGCGCCTTTACCTTTTCGCGGAGTGCCGGGGAGAGCACATCGCGTCCTTTGGCCAGATCATACTGGAATGCACCGAAACTTTGCCACGATGATATACTGCCCACATAGTCCTCGGCTTTAAACAGGTCGGGCGAAACAAGCACAACGGGGAGGAGTTCCATGGCCGGCGGCGCATACGGTTCCTTCTTCACGGCTTTCAGATGATGTACGATCCAAGAATACAATCGACGGCGGCCCTCTGTCCGTTCAAGATGTGTCAGATCAATGTTCAGCGATTTGTGGCGAAAGGTCAGATCGGAAGGCGTATCAAGGGTAAACTCCGACTGCTCAACGGCGGTATTAAAATCCTGAATGTCCCAGTTCGGATATCCCCGCAGCGCGCTGTATGCAATATCATATTCAAAGACGACCGTGAAAGGGAACTTGTCGTGGTTGACGTCGATATAGCGTACCCGGCTGTCTTCGTAAATGGAAAAATCACTGATAAAACTCCGGTCGTTGATTTCGTTTTTTTCCAGGTCGCGGACAAACTGGCCGGCAGCATCGTACACACGGCCTTTTATTTTCCCGATTTTACTAAAACCGTCGTACAGGAGGACGAGGTGGTCCGAACTGCTTGCGTCGCTGAGCACTGTGACGACCCGTTTTTCGTGCAACACCGCTTCGTCGGCCGCTTTAACCCTGAACGTCACTTCGCGGGTACGAACGACGGCGGTGGCGTTTTCAAGTAGTTCGACCGGGATGTTTGCGGTGTTATAAGCCGGCATGTTTTGTGCGCCAAGGCAACAGGGGAGCAGCAGGAATATGAGGGATATTCGCATGGGGGATGTGGGACAAGATGGTTTACATTTTTTCAGCACAACCTGTTCGCCGAATTTCTCAACAGCCATTCCGAAAAAACTGCGCAGGCCGTCGTACTCCTCGGGCTCAAAGTGCAATTGGGTAACACTCAAAGAGCAATTCAGCGTAACCCTTTCGCCATCGAGGCTGACCGTATATTGAAAGCGCCCGCCATTGTCGGGCAATGCCAGTCGGGCAGCCTCGGGCAGCGACTCTACCGTGTAGCCCGGCGGTAACTTAAGGTCGAGTACGATGCGTTCCTTGAATGGATAGGGAATATCAACCGGGTAGTTGCGTTTTTCGAGTTTGAAAGGGTTTTCAAAAAAACCGCTGTAAAAGACGGGGCTCAGGTACATAAAATCGCCCGAGACCTGGGCATATGCCGGCAGATTGCAGTGGAGGGTCTCGCGTACCTTCTGCCGGCCATCCTTGTCTTCCAGCTGGAGCGAGTCCACGGAAACATCGGGGAAGCGCTTGTTAAACTCCGATTTCCAGTATTCGTTTTTTTCCGCCTTATGATAACTCGCTCTGCGTGATGCTGCGCTGTAACCGTCTGCCGACAATTGTATATTTCCGTCCAGGGTACCCGCTTCGTCGAGCGCAAAGACCCCGAAGTAGGTGTCGTTGACGGCTATCGGCTGGATATCGATCCAATGCGGCTTTTCGGGATGTACCACCCAGCCGTTAGAGTTGAGCGAGTTGACATCTACCAGACCGACCGGCCGGAACGGGTCGCCGGCATCAAGCAATAGAGGCGGCTTGTCCGGGTATTCCACCACTGCCATAACGTGGTTGAACTGGTCCAGTATTGGGTAAAGCGGAACGGGTTTGCCATAGTCGCGTGTACTGATCAGAACGGGATTTGCTTCCACACCGGCCCGCCGGAGCAAAGCGATCAGTGCCAGGTTCATTTCTGCGCGTCGGGCACTCTTCTTTTCAAACAGTTCATCGAGGTCTTTTCGCGCATAAATGCCGTAGCCGCCGTCGTCGGTAAATACCGAATTGACAAACTGGTACAGGGCAGTTGTCTTTTCTTCGGGTGTTGTGGCGCCGGACAGGACTGCGCCGGCAGATTCCCAGAGTTTTTTAAAGTTCCCTTTTTTGGCAAACTGCGCCCCGAAATCTTTGTCGTCGAGCAATTCTCGTGCAACGTGCTCCCAACTGCTCATAACCGGCTTGTACGGCTGTTTGGGAAAACGCAGGCCCGACAATTGAAACCGGAGCCGGGCGTAGTAGTCGTCCATTGTTGTGATAAACGACTCCTTTTTAAGGGCGGCCATGTCCTTTGATACCATGCGGATGCAATTCACCTCGGCAGGTTCGTAATAGATGCTGCCCTGAACGCCCGAGATGGCAAGGCTTTGAAGGCGGTGCTCCTTCTCATTGATATCCGGTTGCCGGCCCTGGTAGATGTAAACATATTCGAGCCAGGAAGGCACCTCCAGTTGAATCTCGCTCCAACGCACGGGAATATCCTCCTGAAAATACCATTCGGGCAGGGTAAAGAAGTAGGGTATCTTGTATTCATAGATGTACTCGATGACACAACCTTCGCAGAGGTTGGAAAAAGCAAAGCGTATTCGCGACCAATTTTCGTTGACCTTTTCTTCAAAAAAATCCTTTTTGGGGACCTCCGTCACCTTACCATTCGGCGCTACCACCTGGGCCTTGAGGTTTTTAATGGAGCCGGAGCGGTAAAACGGTATCAAAATATCCCCTTGGCCAAACCCCGCGCGCTTAAGTATTTTTATGCGTTTGTGCCGTTCAAAATTAGCG
Source organism: Lewinellaceae bacterium (assembly GCA_016712415.1). Classification (GTDB taxonomy): domain Bacteria; phylum Bacteroidota; class Bacteroidia; order Chitinophagales; family Saprospiraceae; genus M3007. The sequence continues at coordinate 228,182 of JADJRC010000049.1, forward strand.
TGTGGTTCTCCATTCGGAAACTGGAAGGTAGTTTTCCCGTAGTCGAACAGCACCACGGCAGCGGCGGCAGTATCGGCGGAATACACTTTCATGTCGAGGTCTTCCCGGGATATGTTCCCGTAAATGAACATGCCGTTCTGGGCAAGGAGCGGATGAGTCAAAAAGAGATGAAGGAGAAAGAGCAAGCAGGCTGGGTTACGCATGGTAAGGCGGTTGATGAACGCTCAAATATACTCTGGTCTATCAGGAAAAAAAAGCGGCAGACAGAGACTGTGTGACAAATTTTGTTGCCCCCGGTTCGAAATAATCAGCCCCATGTGCAGAAATTAAATGGCGGAAACCGACTTTTGACGCCTGTTATGCGCACAAAAAAAACACCGGCAACCGCTCCGCCACCACCCGTTGTGCCTTCGGCGTACCGGCTGATCATCTGGCTGGGCTTCGCGGCCACTTCGCTATTCTTTATCCCGCAATGCCTCGACCGTTATCTGGCGCCCAGGTTCTTCTTGCTGTCGGCTGTATTGCTGCTGTGCCTGCTGCTGATCCGAAAAGACCTGAAAGTTAAGGGCGATTGGCGATTGAACGGCTTCGACATGCTGATGCTGGCCTGGTACGCACTGAACCTCGCTTCCGTCAGTTGGGCATTCAGCTGGTCGGAAGGCATTTTCTATACCCAGAAAGTGAGCCTGCTTTTCCTGTACTACTGGCTGGTACGGCAGGCACTCCACCGCGACGAAGCAGGGGTGTGGCAGGCGCTTCGTCAGGCTGTGACGGTACTCAGTTTTGCAGCAGGAGGTATTCTGGTCGTTCAACTGGGGCTGGCGGTATCGCAGTACGGGCTGAACAATGAACACCTGTACGACTATGCATCCGGGGTGTTTGGCAACAAAAACCTGGCTTCCGGTTTTTTATTTTTTCTGCTGGTACTCAACCTGCTCCGGCATGGCAAAAACACGCCTTCAGACACTCCGTTTGTTCCGTTGCTGCTCTCCCTGCTGATTATTTTGCTTCAAACCCGCACTGTGTACCTTGCCCTTGCAGCAGTAGCGCTGGTCTATTTCCCTGTCAGGGCCGTGCTTGACCCATCGTTTACGCGCTTTTTCAGGAAAAAAATTCTGCCCGCCGGCGTGCTGGGGCTGGGGCTGCTCATTGCGCTTGCCACCTTCAAAGGAACAGGCACCCTGGCAGAACGCCTCAACCCGCTTACCTACCTGGAAAGCCAGACCGCCAGCGAACGCAGGTTTGTCTGGTATAAAACCGACCTGTTGAATGCCGAGCACCCCTGGCTGGGCGTCGGCAATGGCAGCTGGAAAATATGGTTTCCGTCCAAAAACATTGAAGGCAGTTACCGCATGCAGGGGCAGAACATTGTGTTCACCCGTGCCCACAACGACTACCTGGAGGTGCGCGCCGAGATGGGAATTGTTGGCGTTGTATTGTTTTGCCTGCTTTTTGCAGCGGTATTTTGGGCAGCATTCAGCCGAATCCGTGACGAGAAGGCGCCCTTTCCTGTCCGGCACGACCTGCTGGTGCTGTCGTGCGGGCTGCTGGGGTACTGTATCATCCAGTTTTTTGATTTTCCCCGCGAGCGCATCGAAATGCAGGCGACACTGGCTATCTTTTTTGCCGGCGTTGTTTATCTGACCATGCCCCGCTGGAAACAATGGCCGGGGGTGTCTATCAACAAAATCTCCGGCCCGTTTATCTGGCTTGCGGTTGCGGTGTTGGCATTTAATCTGGTTGTCGGTTGGAACCGTATTCAGGGCGAAATACACAATGTGCGCATCCTGCAGGCACAGGTAAAAGGAGACTACAAGGCCATGATTGCCGAAACGGCCGCGGCAAAAAACAGGTTTTACGAATACAACGACGTGGCACTTCCCCTGGACTGGTATTCAGGTATCGGCTATTACCAAAGCGGCGATATACCCCATGCCATTGAAGATTTTGAACAGGCTTACAGGCTAAACCCCTGGAGTTTTCAGGTGATCAACAACTATGCCTCGGCACTGGTGGGAAACAAGCGCTTCCGGGAGGCTATTCCGCTGTACGAAAAGGCACTGGAGATCAATCCACGCTTCGATGAAGGCAAATTCAACATGGCCTTTGTCTTGTTTAATACAGGAGAACGCGACAAGGCGCTCGAATGGCTTGAACGTATCGAGGCGGCGCCAGCGGGAGCGAGTGCAACAGAACGCCGGAAAAACGAGGACCTGCTGAAACGCAAGGCTGAATTTATCCGGGTGATGGGCAACACTGCAAAGTAATTGAACCGTTTATGAACATTATCCCTGATTGTGCCAACCTTCCTGCCTTGCGGATGTTTCTGATTCAATGTTTTCAGTTACAATTGAAAACAGCCGTACCAATATGGCCCCTTCCCGTGATGCCACTGCAAACTGCCACTGATCCATGTCGTTAGACACCATAAAAAAGCCCATATCCACTGAATTGGACGTATTCGAACAGCGCTTCCGGGAGGCCATGCGCAGCAATGTCCCACTGCTCGATAAAATCACCTGGTATATTGTCCAACGGAAAGGCAAACAGGTGCGCCCGATGCTGGTATTGCTCAGTGCGCAGCTTTTTGCGCCGATCAACGAAGCGTCCTATACAGCGGCGTCTATGGTCGAATTGCTGCATACGGCAACGCTGGTACACGACGATGTTGTGGATGATTCCAATGAGCGCCGCGGGTTTTTTCCATCAATGCGCTGTGGAAAATAAAATTGCCGTGCTCGTCGGCGATTTCCTGTTGTTGCAGGGGCTGCTGATGTCGGTAAAAACGCAACAATACCGTATGCTGGAGATCATCAGCCGCGCGGTAAAAGACATGGCGGAAGGCGAACTGCTGCAAATGGAAAAGGCCCGCCGGCTCGACATCAGGGAAGACATTTACCACGATATCATCCGGCAAAAAACGGCATCGCTCATCGCTGCGGCTTGTTCGGCAGGCGCCGCCAGCACGGCGCCCGATGAAGCGACCATCGAGAAAATGTGGCTGTTCGGTGAAAAGACGGGCATGGCTTTCCAGATCCGCGACGATTTGTTCGATTTCGGCTCCGACAATGTAGGCAAGCCGCTCGGGATAGATATCAAGGAGAAGAAAATGACCTTGCCTCTGATCTATACCCTGGCCAACTGCGACCGCCAGACGCGCCGCCACATCCTGAATATCGTAAAAAACGAAAGCCACAAAACCGAACGGGTAGCCGAGGTGATCCGGATCGTGCAACAGGGTGGCGGCATTGAATACTCCCGGGAGGCCATGTACCGCTACCGCCAGGAAGCGTTTGATCTGCTGGCCACTGCCCCCGAGAGCCCGGCGCGGCAGGCGCTGCACGACCTCCTTGTTTTTGTAACGGAAAGGAAACAGTAGGCCGCTACATCCTGGGCGACCCGTTGAATACCGTCAGAAAGATCAGCGCCAATTTCATGGATACCGACACCGATTCGTCCAGCGAATCTTCAATGATCCAGTCGCGCGGATCGCGCTGAATCCGGGTATACAGGTAAAATGCGCCCCGTGTCGGGTCGTTTACCAGCCATTCGTCGAACTGGTTGGTCCAGCGGCTCTTCAGATTAATGCTGATCGAATTATCCGTAACACGCCATTCGTTAAAATCGTTGGGCCACGACGTGCGCATCGAGATGACGTCGCCATTGTAGCTGCGGAGCTCCCATTGTGAAGGGTCGTCCTTCCATTTTTGCCGGATCGTGCCCCGCTCGCCGCCGATTTCGTAGTCCCATTCCGAAAAATCGTCGCGAAGATTGAGCCAGCGGAGTTTCAGTTCGCCGTACAGCTCCTCATCCGGCGCTTCGGCGTCTTCTTCCGGATCGGCGGCGATGGTATCCTGCGGCATAGTTGCATATATCTCCCATTCCACGAAGGAGTCGCTCCAACGTGTGCTGACGGTAGAGAGCACCTGGCCCTGCAAACACCAAACAGGCCAGCAGAACAGGAACAAAAGCACTATGCGCATAAGCAGTTGATCTGTCCGGACAAATCAGAACGGCAGGTCCTCAAAATTGCCCCCGGATGGCGGCGCATCCGTAAAGTTGGGAAAGGGATCTGTCGGAAAATTTTCGTCGGGTTTCGCTGTTTGTGTTGCGCCGCTGCCCTCTTCGAAGCGCTCTACGCGCCAGGCATTGAGGTTGGTGAGATATTTCCCGTTCCATTCCCGGCCGCGCAGGTCGAACGACACCTTTACGCGGTCGCCCTCGCTGTAAGCGTCGAGCAAGGCACAACGCTCCTGTACTGCCTGGAATTTGACAAGTTGCGGGTAATTGCCGTCGGGCACTTCCAGGACAAATTCGCGCGCTGAAAAACTGGCCGATTTTTGTTCCGTAGGAAATATCTTATGGAGTTTTCCTTCTACTTCAAAAGCCATCTTACTGAGTCTGTTTAAGTTTTAGTTTGAACATTTGTTCGAAATAGCCGGGGCGGTTCGGCGAAATCACATAGTCGAATTTCTTTGCCACGACAATGCGCTGTAATTGGGCGAAAAGATAAACCTCCGGAACCTCATCATGTATGATCTCCTGGGCTTTTATGTACAGTTCGTTTCTTCTGGCGTTGTCTTCCGTGGTACGGATCGCTACAATTACACTATCTGCCTGAGAAAAACCGGTCCGGTTGTCCCCGTTGGGCGACAGGCTGGCGGAATGGTACGATTGGTAGAGTTCTACCAGTCCGGGCCGGATCGCTGCGCCGTAAATGGCCGTCTCAAACCGGCCCTCTTTGGTTTCGGCCGACAGGCGTTCGATATCCACGTCGCTGACATTGATCTTTATGCCCGCAAGCTGGGCGTTTTCTTTGATACTCAGCGAACTGAGTTCGTTCGGCTTTGATTTGAACGACGTGATCAGGTCAAGCGACAATTCCGTTTTTTTCCCGTTAATCACCTTATCGAGCACCCCGTTTTTGTCCGTATCGGCCCAACCCGCTTCAGCCAGCAGGCTTTTGGCTTTTTCAACATTATACTGGTACAACGGCACATTTTTGGCATAAAATGATTTGGAGGGATTGACCGGCCCCACAATGCGCTCCGCCAGGTCCTGCATAACGGTTTTGGTCAGGTAATCATAGTCGACCAGGTAAGCCAGGGCTTGCCTGACGCGTTTATCGTTCAGTTTTGGGCTGCGCGTGTTGAGCGCCCAGCGGGTGTACTGGGTGGCGCCATAGGTGTGAAAATCGTATTTATCCGCGAGTAACCGGGTTTGTTTCATTTCCAGGAATTTTGCCGGAGAAATATTGGAGACCACGTCGAGCGCCTCGGTTTTCAGGTAGTTTTCCGTGGCAGCTTCGTCGGTCACGATTTTATAGGAAAGCCTGCCCGGGTAAGCGGCCAGGATGGGGTATTTGTCGAGCAGGGCATCGCCCCACCAGCCCTGCTTTTTGACGAGTATAGTCCCCTGATCGCCATCAGTGCTTTCCAGGCGATAGGGTCCGCTACCGGAAACGTAGTTTTTATCATTGGCAAATTTGGGACTGAGAAATTCCTCGGCGAAAGCTTTTACGGCGGGGTTGTCCTTCAACTGCCCGGCTTTGTCGGGGTCCAGAAAATCTGCAAGCGGCACATTGGTCAGGTGGTTGTTGGGGTCGTAGTTGTACGCCGGATAAATCGGTATCCCGCACAGCCCCTCTACCATGAGCATATAATACTGGTTGAAATAGGCCGTAAACTTTTTGGGGTTGGCGGGGTCTACGTCCATTCCGACCATGTACCCGAAATAACTCCGCCAGGATTCGGTGGGCAGATTCGGGTGAAACAGTATCTTAAAACTGAACTCGACGTCTTTACCCGTTACCGGCGATCCGTTATCCCAAACGGCTTCGTCGAGTATCTCGAAATCAAACGCCAGCATTCCTTTATACGGGCCTTCTGTAACATCTCTTTTAAGCGGCAATGCTTTTACCATCAGCGGAACCAGCTCCTGTGTTTTGGGATCGAGGTCGCCGAGGCTCTGAAAAATACGCATCGCAACGTTGAGCGAATACGCCGTTTTGGAAAGGTACATATTCAAATTGGTCACGGCGCCTTCCACGCGCACATTAACCGTTGTGCCGGCCTGTTCGGCAATGGCATCCGAACTTTTACTGGTTTCCGTACCACAGGACGAAAACAGAAAAAAAACAGTAATCGCGAAGGCGCCAGCCACACCGCGCAGGGAGGGAGAAATTGTTTTCATGGAAATAGAGAATGTTCGAGAAGATTATGGAATTAATTGACAAATTCATGTAAAAGTAAGGCAATTCCGGATTTTAAAAAACTTTGCCGGCAAATTCAGGTCGGGTTTCGGCACAGGGCAACTGTCGGTATTTTATTACAAAAACCGGTCTTTCCATTCCGGCTGTGGGATCATGCAACTTTGCTTTTTCCCGAACCAGCGATAGCGGTATCTGGCCACCAGGTCGTACAAGGCATCCCGGATTGGTCGGGGGATAACCTTCAGCACAGCAAACAGAGCCCATACTCCGCCAATCCGCTGCACCACCGCCAGCGCAACATCGGAACGGGTATATATCCGGTCGCCATCGACCAGCACAACCGTGTCCAGGTTTTGCGCGGAAAGTCCGGCGTGCCGCAGCAGTCGCTGCCCCGTTTCAGATTGCAGTGCTGCAAAGCGAAAACGTCGTTGCCGGTCGTGCAGCAGCACCCACTGTACCCATCTATTGCACAGGTTGCAGACACCATCGAACAGGAGTACAGGATATTTAATGTCACTATTCATCAATTTTTTACTTTTTTGCACCTTCTAAATCACCCGTTTGGCCGATATGCCCACTGCGCTTACCATTGTATTTGTCGGTTGCACCATCTTCCTGTCGCACTACTTCGCCACCCTTTTCCTGCGCACGAAGATACCCGATGTATTGTGGCTGTTTACGCTTGGTTTGCTGATCGGGCCGGTATTCGGATGGGTTAAACCGGAAAATTTTGGCGCCGTCGGGCCCGTTTTTACCACCATTACACTGATTTTTATATTATTCGAAAGCGGGATCGACCAGCGACTCGAACCCTTGATCAACTCCCTCAGCGGCACGGCAAAAATCACTACATACAACTTTGTGGGCAGTTGTTTGGTTGCGGCGATCATTGCGTATTTCTATACTGACCTGGGTGTGCTGCGCTCGCTCATGCTGGGCAGTATTGTCGGCGGCACCTCCTCTGCCGTAGTGACAACCCTGGCCCGCCGCTTTCCCATGTCGGAACGTTCCAGCACCATCCTGATACTGGAATCCGCTTTTTCCGACGTGTATACCCTCGCCATTCCACTCACCCTGCTCACCGCCTACAAGGTCGGCCGTGTGGATGTAGCGTACATGACCGGCCAGATGATCGCGGCCTTTTTGCTTGCCGCCATGCTGGGCATCGTCGGGGCTTTCGGCTGGAGCATCCTGCTCAACCAGATGCGCACGCTTCAAAATACGGTGTTCACCACCCCTGCGTTTGTATTCGTCATATACGGTATCGTGGAAATACTCGGGTATTCCGGACCAATTGCCGCCCTGGCATTCGGCATTACCCTGGGCAACATCGACGTGCTCGGCCCGCCGATCATGAAAAACGTCATTTCCAGGAAACCGATCTCGCTGAACGACCATGAGCGGGCATTTTTTTCTGAAGCCGTGTTTTTGTTGCGCACCTTTTTTTTTGTGTACATCGGCATCTCTGTGCGCCTGCAGGACTGGTGGCCTTTTATGCTCGGCGCAATCATCACCGCAGCGCTGTTCCTGATACGTATTCCCATCGTTTGTATTTCGGTGCCCCGCGATACCGCCTCCAAAGATGCCGCTTTTATGGCCGCCATGATCCCAAAAGGGCTTGGCGCCGCTGTATTGGCATCCCTTCCGGCTCAACAGGGTGTGCCTGGTGGAGAAGTCATTCAGTCTGTCGTTTTTTCGATCATCCTGTGCACCACATTATTTACAACGGTATTGACGTTTCTGGTGGACAAAACGATGGTTTCAAGCGTTTACGGCTGGATATTCAGAGTGGTCGGTCTTGGGAAAAGTAAAAGTCCCGAAATAAGCGCCGCAACCGATGGCGGTTTACCGTCAGAAGATTTGCCGGGCGTGCGGCCCAAAACCGGAAAGCGCAGAAAAAAAAATAATGAAGATTCGAACTGAAGTATTGTTGCAGGACTTTTTGAATGCCCGGACGTATGCTGCGTATGGGGTACAGCGATGCCTTGTCGCTTGCGTGCTTTTACTGTTTCCTTTTCTTCTGCTTGCGCAAACAACCGGCATTGCTCCGGCAAGCGCCAAACAGGACACCCAAAAACTAAAGATTGAAACGGCATTCCTGGTCGAATACTTTAGAAAGGGCCAGCGTACCATGCAGAAACTCAGCGGCAACGTACGCATGCGGCAGGAAAACACCCTGGTGTACTGCGATACCGCCATACTCGATCAGGACAATGCCATACTAAAAGGGAGTATTGTGATCGGGCAGGGCGACTCCGTGAAAGTATTTGCCGATTCCGCATATTATGACGCCAATACCAGGATCAGCGACCTGTTCGGCGATGTCGTGCTCGTCAACGGCAGCCAGGAGTTGTTTACAACAAGGCTTCGTTACGATATGGGCAACAAGATTGCCACCTACCATACCGGCGCCACCCTGACCAATGGCAAAAGCCAACTCACCAGTACACACGGCTATTATTTCGTCGATGCGCACGAGGTCTTTTTTAAAGGCGATGTGCTCGTGGCCGACCCCGACTTTACGATGCGTACCGACACGATGGCATTCAATACCGAAACACAAATGGTGCGTTTCGTTGCCCCTACGCTGATTAGCCAGCGCGATAGCCGGATCTATACCGAAGGCGGGTTTTATGACATAGAAAACGATTTTGCCGAATTCGACCTGAACCCGCAATATGAAAAAGAGCAACAGCGCGGGCGCGCTCAAAGAATGCGGTACAGCGGCGTAACAAAGGAATATGTGCTCGAAGGCGACGCCGTAATAGAAGATGAAAAACAAACAGCCCGGGCCGATATTATACGCCACAATACCGAAACGGAGCAAACGGTACTGCGCGGCAATGCCGATTTCAGGGACAGTATCCGCCACATCACCGGCACTGAAATTCAGTACGACAGCCGCAACAAAAGCTACAGAATCCTGAACCGGGGCAGGGTGATCGATCCGCCCAATATAATCGAAGCCGATTCGCTTGATTTTAACGACCAGCTCGGGCGCGGACTTGCCCTGGGCAATGTAATCTGGATAGACACTGCCAGTGATTTTACCATTCTCGCCTGGCGTATGGATTACAACAAACAGACCGAGTACCTCAACGCTTTCGGAGCGCCCGGCGCCGAAGGGCAGGCAGGCAGGCCCATGCTGAAATCGCTCATCGAACGCGATACGCTGTACATGACCGCCGATACGCTAACGTCCTATAAACCGGACTCTGCATCCGATGTCCGGCTCCTGATCGCCCATCTCGATGTCCGGATTTTTAAAAGCGACCTGCAAGCCGTTTGCGATTCGCTTTCGTTTAGTTCAAAAGATTCTGTCTTTTGGTTTTATAAGTTGAAAAACTTACCGATCATCTGGTCTGACACCTCCCAGTTTTCTGCCGATACCATACGTATGGCATTGAAAGACAAAAAGTTGGACCGCATCTGGCTTCGGCAAAACGCCCTGGTCATCAACTCTGAAGACGAATTGCTCTTCAACCAGATTAAAGGACGCAACACCACCGCTTTATTCCGCGAAGAGCAAATCCGGGAAATGCTGGTAGAGGGCAATGCACAGGCTGTGTATTATGCCCTCGACGACCGAAGGGCCTATATCGGCGTCAATGAAACCCAATGCTCTGAAATGCGCCTTTATTTCGGCGACAATAAAGTCGAGGGCATAAAATTCTATACCGAACCTTCAGGCAAGTTCACTCCAATGAAAAAGGCGGGCAAAGACACAAAAAAACTCGACGGTTTTTTCTGGGAAAAGACGAGGCGGCCGATGCAGGTGGAAGACTTGCTGAAGATGGCAGATCAGTAGGCAGAGTGCTTTCTTATTCATTCATCTGATATACTGACCCGGTTGCATTTGAGGGCGGTACGACGTTTAAACAATATGGCAGGAAACCTGTTTCATCGTATATTTGCGATATAATTATTATGGCTGTCAATAAAAAAATGGAATTCGCTGCCGATGATCTGGCGCTCGCCGAGTTTGCCAGGACACTCTCGCATCCGGCTCGGGTTGCTATCCTGAAAACACTGGCGGAAAAGCAGACCTGCATATGCGGCGAGATTGTCGATGTGCTGCCCCTGGCGCAGGCTACCGTATCGCAACACCTCAAGGAGCTCAAAACCGCCGGGCTGATTTCCGGCGAAGTGGAAGGCGTGCGTTCATGCTACTGCATCGACTGGGCGTCGATCGAAGCCATGACGGCCCGAATGGAGGCTTTTCTTGCTGCACTGAAGGCGCTGAAGCCGGATTCCACCTGCTGCTGATGCCCATTTCCCAAAATAAGTCTCTTGTCGTTAGTCCGTTCAAACCTGGCAATGCGGCGCATTATCCTTGTTATTTTTTGCCAAACAGGTCAAAGTTATTCTTCAAAACATCGAACTTTACCTGTTCGGGCAAAGTCTTTTTTTTGCCTCCCGATTCCGATTTTACACAACAAACTAATTTTAATGATGAAAAGAATCATCCTGCTCGCCCTTCTGTTTGCATCGATTGGCGCCTTCGCGCAAAGCGCCAAAAAGACTCCTCCAGCAAAAAAAACCTTCGAACCCTGGCAACTGAAACTCAATATCCCTGAAAAAGCGGGCGTTCCGCCGGCAGAAAATCCGTTTGGACTTCCCACCGTAAAACGTACGCCTCTCCCGGTTTTCACACCCCAACCATCCGGAGCGACCGCTCCTAATATAAAAGTCACCCGTGGTGAAAACGGACTTCCGATCCTTTTTGAAGGTCAGACGAATGTATCCGGCGAAACGGCCGATCCCGGGGTTGATGCGCTCAATTATCTGGCAAGCCTGCAACCTGCCGGTATAACAGAACCGCTGCTTGAGTTTGTGGCCAAAAGTGTGGAAACCGACGAGCAGGGCAACCTGCACGTTCGCCTCGAACAACAGTACCGCGGTATCCCTGTGTTTGGCGGCGAAGTGATTGCCCATACCCGCGACGGCAAATTTGCGCTGCTCAATGGCCGGTATTTTCCTACTCCCCAACTGGACAATATTGCACCGGCGGTCGATGCCGGCCGTGCTGTTGACCAGGTCAGGCAGGATATCGGACCCGACAACATCAAGACAAACTGGACAACCGACGAACTCCACCTGTTCAAGGCCGAACGGTTTACCGCCGAACTGATCGTATATCACCACGAGGACCAACTCAACCATGAACGCCTGGCATGGCGTGTCCAGGCCCGACCGAATCTCCTGCGCCGCCTTATCTATTTTGTGGATGCCCAAACGGGGGAAGTGATCCACCACTACGATTTTACCTGCGCTATCGACGGCGGACGACATGAAGCAGCAGGCAGTGGCAGTGATGTTCGCATCGAATACCCGACGGATGCCAACTGCCACCCGCCAACTGCTACTGCCAACTATCTGCCTCCCGTCACCGGAAACGGCATCGACCTGTTGGGTGTGAACCGCTCCTTCGGCGCCTGGCAGAATGGCAGCAACTTTTACCTGGAAGATGCCGGCAAAATGATGTTCAACAGCACCGCATCGACCATGCCGGGCGACCCTGTCGGCGTTATCGTGACCCTCGACGCCCTGAGCACATCTCCTGAAAACCAAAACTTTAACTATACCGTCTTTACCTCCGGTTCCAGCAACTTCAGCAATTCCTCCGGTAGCAACGGCGCAAAAGCCGTCAGTGCGCATTACAATAGTATTCTGAGTTACGACTATTTTCAAAATATACACGGACGGAAATCCATCGACGGAGAAGGCGGCAATATTCTGGCCTTTGTCAATGTCACCGAAGGCAACGGAACTCCCATGGAAAATGCCTTCTGGAACGGCGATGCGATGTGGTACGGCAACGGCGGATCGGTATTCAAACCCCTCGCGCGCGGCCTCGACGTAGGCGGTCATGAAATGACGCACGGGGTAATTGAAAAAACCGCCAACCTTATTTACCAGGGTGAAAGCGGCGCCTTAAACGAATCTTTCGCCGACGTTTTTGGTGTGATGATCGACCCCAACGACTGGAAAGTAGGCGAAGACGTCATGCAGAACGGCGTCAGTCCGAACGGCTGCCTGCGCAGTCTCCAGGACCCGCACAATGGCGATGTGACCAACGGCCAATGGTGGCAGCCCAAACACGTGAACGAAAAGTATACCGGCAGCCAGGACAACGGCGGCGTCCACATCAACAGCGGCATTCCCAACCACGCCTTTTATCTTTTTGCCACCAACGCTGCCGTCGGCAACGCAAAAGCAGAGAAAGTATATTACAAGGCGTTACGCGACTACCTCGTAAAATCCAGCAAGTTTGTGGATTGCCGCATCGCGGTAATACAGGCCGCCAGCGACCTCTATGGCAATGCCGTGGCCAACGCCGCCGCCTCAGCCTTCGATCAGGTGGGCATCCTGGGCAGCAGCCCCGGCGGTAATTATCTCGGCCAGTTGCAGGTCAATTCCGGCGACGACTATATCCTGTGTGTCAGCAACGACGGCCAGAATCTCGACATCGCCTTCGGCAACCAGGTATTGGGCTCCATTTACACGCAGGGCCTGCTCAGCCGTCCGAGTGTGACCGACAACGGCAGCCAGATCGTATTCGTCAATGAACAGGGGCACATCATCACGATCGATATGGTTTATACGCCTACCGACGTTCTCCCTACCGTCAATCCACCGCTCAGCGTATCGCCGGTCTGGCGCAGTGCCGCCATTTCAAAAGACGGGCGCTACGTGGCTGCCCTGACGAACAATGACGACAACCTCATCTACGTATTCGACCTGCTCTTTGGCGACCAGGAGGCCTTCGAACTCTACAATCCGACCTATTCCACGGGTCAAACGACCGGAGAGGTTCAATTTGCAGATGTACTGGAGTTCGATTATTCCGGAGAATACATCATGTACGACGCCTTCAACCAGTTGTCCAACAGCCAGGGGCAGGATATCAGTTACTGGGACATCGGTTTCCTGCAATTTTGGGAAAACGGAGGCTTTACCAACGGAGTCAACGCCTTCATCTCCAGCCCTGATCTACCACGGACCCAATCCCAGCAACATTACCAATATTTACACCCGTGGACTGGCTGCCAACAAAATATCACCGTCGGGCAACGAAAGTTTGTTCATTTCCAACCGCCGGCTCGGGGTTTGGTATGCCGATGGCAACCGCAGCCTGATGGTCGATACGGAAGAGCCGAATAACGGCGGTTTTGTCCGTGTTTCCCTTGCGCCCAATCCGGCGACAGACGCCGCACGACTGTCGGTCAACGTGCCTGCAAGCATGGAGGCCCAGGTAAGTATCGTAAATATGCTGGGTCAGACCGTCCAGCGCCGCAACGTCCGGCTGACCGAAGGCGACAACACTATCGGTCTCGATATGCAGCAACTTGCTCCCGGTACTTATGTGGTACGCCTGCTCGCCGGCAACTCCGGCGTGGCACTCAAGGTAGTAAAGCAGTAACAGGAGTGATGAGCAGTGGGTGGTGGGTCAACAGCAGTATGGAGACTCACCACCCACGACTCCTGACCAAAAACCGCAAGATTCCGGACATTTCGCCGGTTTTTAAAAGACGACCCGGTTTACATACCGTTATTTTGGCTCTCTTTTAATCGCCCGCATCAAGCGATTCATCTCGCCCTCCCCTTTATTATCGGTTCCACCGGTCTTCTGAAATCCCTTTTGCTCCCCTGTATTCATCCATGTACCGGATACATTGACGCAGTCATGTATTTATCCATCAAGAGCATTAGTGATCAATATGAAACAAAAATTACTCCTTTATTCGATCTTCTTCCTTTCAGGTTTTACGTTTTCCTTAGAAAAAAGCTCCGCAGCATCCATAACTGGTTTTGTGTGGAGCGACCTGAATACCAACGGCATCCAGGATGCCGGCGAGCCGGGACTTGATACCGTATGGGTATTCCTGCTGGATGCCGCAGGCAATCAGGTGGACGGCCGTCTGACGGATGCCACCGGTCATTATACCTTCGACAATGTGGCAGACGGCACGTATGCCTTGCGTTTCGCCAACCCGGGCGGGCTGTGGCAAACCCTCCAGGATCAGGGCGCCGACGACCTGGTCGACAGCGACGCCGACCCTTTCGGGTATACGGCCCAGTTTACCATAGCCGGCGGCCAGCAGTTGGCGTTCGATGCCGGGTTTACTACCGTTCCGCAGGGCTGCTTCACGCCGGTCTCCATCACTGTTTCTGCCATCGATTGCGACGACAACGGAACCCCCGATCCTTCGGACGACACCTTTACCTTCGCTATCACCGCAACAGGCGGCACCGGTCCGTGGGGCTGGGATATGCTGCCCGGCATTTCGATGGTGCCCTACGGGACGTCGCATACCTTCGGTCCATTCCAGATCATAAACGGCGCCGTAACGCTTACCATCAACGACCACGACAACCCCGATTGTACCGCCACCGTTACGGTAGCGCCCCCGGCGCCGTGCTCCTCACCGAATACTTCGGGCGCCTGCGATGTAAAGATCATTGGTTGCATGAAGTACGAACTGCTCAGTATTGCGCTGGATGCAGACAAGAACCGCACCTACAGTATACAGGTGACGAATAACTGTAGCAACAAGATGATCTACACGGCGTTCCAGCTGCCGGATGGCGTAGTGGCGCTTGATCCGGCCAATAATTCGATTTATGAAGCGCCCAGCGGTCGCGAATACACCGTGCGCAACCCGAATGATGCGCCGTTCTACTCCATCCGGTTCAAATCGGGCACAGACAGCATCAGCAACGGCGCATCGGATATTTTTGAATACACCCTTCCCGCGCAATCGGCGCCTGACTACATCCATGTTGTCAGTCGTGTGTATCCGAAAATATTCTATGAAGCGCACCTGAACACCTTCAATTGTGTGGCAACGCCTTCCAACAGCACACAGTCTAAATACGGAAAGCCGCTTTCGGACTCGTATGCCGAAGATGCAGGGAACAGGGAAGTACCGGGTGAAATTTTTACCTCAACTGATGCGGTACCGTTTTCCGTATACCCCAATCCCAGCGATGGCCTGCTGTACGCCGATATATCCAGGTGGCGCGGGCAGAACGTCAGGATTGTCCTCCTGAGCGGCCAGGGAAGCCCCTGGAAACATTTACCGTCGAAGCGGGAGATCAGGCTCTGCGATTTGACCTAGAGGCAGAACTTCCCGGTGGCCTGTACTTTATGGAAGTTGTACCCGCCGCGGGCGCCAGGGAGATAAGAAAGTTTTTACTGGTGCGTTGATCCGCACACAGGAGCAGCGTACAGGCAAACTTCGGCGCAGCAAAAAACCCTCCGGACGACCGTATGTGTCCGGAGGGTTTCAAATTTGTATCAATGGTTGCCTATTGCAATACGACTTCGCGCTCGGCCATCATTTTGCGGATGTTGATGAGCGCATAACGCATACGGCCAAGGGCCGTGTTGATGCTCACGCGGGTGAGCGAAGCGATTTCTTTGAAACTCATATCGGCGTAGTGGCGCAAAATCACCACCTCCCGCTGTTCGGGCGGCAGGGCATCGACGAGCAGACGAATACGGTCGTGGGTTTCACTGCGCATGATCTGCGTCTCGGGACCATCGTCGCTGTGGCGCAGCACCTCGAAAATATCGAACTCCTCTGTGGGGTTGATATGCGCCCGGCGTTTGTGCCTGCGGTGGTAGTCGACACACATATTGTATGCAATACGCATGGCCCACTGCACGAATTTACCTTCGTGGTTGTACTTGCCCCTGCGAAGGGTGTCGATAATTTTGATGAATACCTCTTGAAAGATATCCTCCGCGAGTGCGCGGTCTTTGACAAAGAGATAGATGGAGGTGTAAATTTTAGATTTGTAACGGCTGAGCAGAACTTCAAAGGATTGTTCGTCACCATCAACGTAGCGGGCGATCAGTTGCTGATCGTTAAGCATCGGCATAACTTGCATGAGCAAATGGATTTTGCTGTTTTACCAATTAAATTATTAGAATTTAAGCGGTGTACAAGTTATAATCTATAAGCAGATGCGATTGAAGATGGTTAGTGATGGAAGGATGTGGTAGTCGATTCCTGCGGTCAAAAGTAGACAGATATTGTTTCCAGGCAAAAATTTTTTTCCACTTTTAACAGAATTTAACGGAGACAATCGCGGAAATGTCCGGTTTCTTGCAATTAATTTGGCAAATGCGGTAATTTTGCCATGTCAACCAAACAATGTTGTGCGCAATATTTAACTAAATTCATCGAAATTTACATCCGCTTCGTCGTCTGAAACGCACAATCAGTACAATCAACCAATCAGAAAGCGCGGCATTTCTTCCATGGAAATAATCATAGTACTCGTACTCATCGTCTTGCATGGCTTCCTCGTGTTAGGCGAAATAGCACTGCTTACCGCCAAGCGCTCCCGCCTTGAGGGAGAAAAAATGAAGGGCAACAAAAATGCCGCCATTGCCGTCGCACTGTTGGATAATATTGACAATTACCTTTCGGCGATGCAGATCGGCATCACCCTCATCAGTATAGTGGAGGGCGCCTACGCCGGTGTAGCCATCGGCAAACAGCTCGAACCGGTCATTGCGCTGTTCCCGACCCTTGCCCCATACGCCGAACAGATATCCATTTCTGTCGTCGTTACGCTCATTACCTACTTTTCGCTTATCATCGGCGAACTTGCTCCGAAGTACATCGCCATTCAATATGCCGACTGGCTGGCCATCGCGTTTGCCCCGGCCATACATTTTATCACCAAAATCACCGGCCCCATTTCCGCTTTCCTGAGCTGGTCGACCAAGATGTTCATGCGTATCCTGTTCATCAAGCCCAATGAACAGCAAAGTGTCTCGGAAGAAGAGATCAAACTGCTGGTTAAAATGGCCAATCAGCAGGGGGTGCTGGAACAAAAAGAAAGCGAGTTTATCCAGAATATCCTGCGCTTTGCCGACCGCGACGCCTATACCATCATGACCCACCGGAATATTGTGGAATGGCTCGACGTGAACGCTTCTATTGAAGAGAACGACCATATCGTGTACGAAAGCGGCTACACCAAGTTCCTTGTGTGCGACGATACGATTGAGAACATCCTGGGTGTGGTCAAACTGCGCGACTACGTCGACAACCGGAACAGACCCGGATTCGACCTGCGCAGTATTTTGACACAACCGCTTTATGTGCCCGAAACCATGAATGCCCTGAAGATACTGGAACGCTTCCGCAAGGAACGCAACTATTTCGCAGTCGTCGTCGACGAATACGGTTCCACACAAGGCATCATCACGCTCCACGACCTGACGGAAAATATTTTCGGCGCACTGCCCGACCTCGATGACAAGGAAGGCCCGTCCGTCGTCACCCGTGAAGACGGCAGCCTGCTGGTCGACGGCACTATACCCATCGACGAGTTGCGCGAGATTATCAGCCTGAAGGAGTTCGATTTTGAAGATGCCGACTACTCCACACTGGCGGGCTTTATCCTGTATAAACTCAGTGAAATACCCAAAGTGGGCGATATCATGGAAACAGAAGGTTTTCGCTTCGAGATCATGGATATGGATAAGAGCAAGATCGACAAGGTACTGATCTCGAAAACGGAGTCGGAAGACGAACTGCGTGCGGCAACAGATTGACGGGTAACCCGACATGGATGGGCGCGCGTCGAGCGCAAAAGGAAGCATCACACCTGATATTGTGCTGAACTTTATTCACACCAGAACCCAATGACGACCGTGTTCCGCGTTTGCCTGACCCTTTTATTTCCCTGTTGCGCCCTCCATACGCATGCACAAGGCTATACCGAGATACTCCAGTTCAGCGCCGATTACCTGCCGCGGCGACAAACCCGTGCCGCTGAACGATCCTTATGACAAAGGCGTCATATTCCGGCTGCTGTTTGCCTATCGCATTTATTAGTATCCCTTTTTCCGACAGGGTAGATGATCTGTTTTGTATTGATTCGGTCGAATTGATCAAAAATCCGGAATTTCGCTTTCCAACCTGCTCACCCGGGATTTCGTAAACCTGGAAAACATCAAATTCCAAACAGAATCATCTTACATGCAATCACGCCTTGCTTTCGTCCTTTTACTGTCGCTACCCTTGTACCTGCCCGCACAGGCGCCACCGGATACCGTCCGGATCGGCGCGTTTATCAACGATATTTACGATATCAATCTGAGCGATAAAAGTTTTTCGGCGCAGTTCTGGGTCTGGTTCAACTATGCCAACCCGGAACTCAAACCCCTGGAAAGCCTGGAAATACCCAATGCAAAATCCCTGGAATACAGCCTTGAGTTTAATGAAGCGAGCAACGGCATTCAGTGGGCGGGCAAAAAAGTAACGGCTGTGATCAAAAAAGACTGGGATATCCGGCGTTTCCCTTTCGACAAACAAACGATGACCGTCGTACTGGAGGAAAGCGATAAGGATGTCGGCGCCATGGTATACGCAGCCGACACCGGGAATACCAAACTTGAGCCCGACCTGACCCTGAGCAACTGGGAAATAACAGGCTTTGAACTCTCCGCTGAAACCAAAAGGTACAACACCACCTACGGCGACCCCAGTCTGAATACAGGCAGCGAATACCCGCGCGCTACCCTGAATATCTTCATCCGGCGAAAGAGTTGGGGACTTTTCTTTTCGCTGTTCACAGGGCTGTATGTAGCCTTTTTCATCTCCTCTCTGGTGTTTTTTATCGATCCGATCGACGTCGACCCCCGGTTCGGGCTTTCGGTAGGCGGCCTTTTTGCGGCCGTGGGCAACAAATACATCGTGGATTCCATCCTGCCGCAATCAACCACCTTTACACTGGTCGACAAACTCCATATCCTGACCTACCTGTTTCTTTTGTTGTGTATAGTATTATCGGTAATTTCGCTGCGCATCTGGAAAAACGGCCATGAACGGAGGTCTGCGCGTTTCGACCGGACATCGTATTTTATTATCGTTTCGCTGTATGCGATTATCAATACATGGCTGATATACAGCGCCAGCACAGGCACGTAAACCGCAGCCAACCAGTTACATTGTTTATGGAACAGCAAGAACGTTATTACCTGCAGGAGCTCGACATGCTCAACCGCAACCTCACGGCGACCATTCATTTCCGGTTCGGGATGGGTATCAGCCTGTTTGTGTTGAGTTTTATGAGTTGCGGCGCCGCTTTCCTGACCAAACACAGCAGTTTTTTCGGGTTTAGCGCACTGCTGATGTTTACCCTCATGAGTGCCGACTTTGTATTGATCCGTTCGGTTTACGGCTATTATTACCGCGCCAGCCGCATTCTTGTGGAAAAACTGGGGGTGACGGAGGATAATATTTTCGACATGTCGATGATATTCATCACGTTTGTGAAAGTCAGGGAAATCCACAGCGTAATGAATATTGAGAACGACGCAGAGCGGTTCCGCGCCTTGCGCCGCCTGCCTGTCACCATACCTACATTTCTGGGTTTTTTCGCGCCGCTGATCGCCTTGATTGCCGAATCTGCCATGTGTTACTGGAGTCTTCAGCAGTCCGGATGGCAGATGTAATGATTCAAATTTTTATTCCATGAAAAAAACAAATACCCTTTATCGCCTTCGCTTCTTTTGCTGTTGCATCCTGATTTTTCCTTTTGTCCTTTCGCTTTCTGCCCAAAAAACGATTACACTGGAAGACTGCTTTGTCAATTTCAAATTTTATCCCGAATCGGGGCCGGATTTTCAATACCTGAAAGACGGCGTACATTATGTGGAGGCCGACGGCAAAGGGCTGCATATACACGATGTACGCGACGAAAGTTTCGACTCGATCGTGCCGCTCAACCTTCCGTCGGAGGTGAAACGATACAACTGGTTCGACCTGAGCGACGACGAAAGCACGATGCTGCTACGGACCGCCCAGGAACAAGTGTACCGCCATTCCGTTTTGGGGAAATATTTCGTTTACAACCTTAAAACCGGAAAAACGACGCCCGTTTTTGACGAGGCCAAACAGCAGTTTGCCCAACTCTCCCCCGACGGCACGCGTGTGGCCTTTGTATCAAATAACGACCTGTACTACAAAGACCTGATAACCGGAAAAACAGTACGCATTACCCACGACGGTGAAAAAAACAGGATCATCAACGGCCTGGCCGACTGGGTTTATGAAGAAGAGTTCAGTCCGGCAACAGGCGACGGTATGGCGGCTGCCAAATGGAGCCCTGACGGCTCTAAAATCGCCTTTATCCGCTTCGACGAAAGCCGGGTGCCCGAATTTCCGCTAACCTGGTATGAGGGCGGCATGTATCCCCGCGAATCGTCGTTCAAATACCCAAAAGTCGGCGAACCCAATTCTCTGGTAAGTGTAAACCTGTACGATGCAGATGCCGGCAATATGGTCGGCAGGGTCATGGGCCTGGAAACCGACGATTATGTCCCCAGAATTAACTGGACTACCGGCAACCAGCTGGTTATTTCCCGCCTCAACCGTCGCCAGGACACCCTCGAGTTGCTGATCGCCATGACCAATCGCGTGCTGTACGACGATGAGGACAGTACAAACTGGATACCGGTGCGCCCGCTGTTGCGCGAAACCGATGCCGCTTACGTGGATATCCACGACAACCTGATTTTCCTGCAGGACGGGAAGCGATTTTTGTGGACCAGCGAGCAAAACGGTTTTAACCACCTGTACCTGTACGGCATGGATGGCCAACTGGAGCGGGCGCTGACTTCCGGCAATTTCGAGGTCACGGCATTCTACGGTGTCGATGAAAAAAACGGTAAATTTTACTATCAAACCGCCACGCCGACTCCGATGGACCGGCAGGTGTGGGAGGGCGACCTGGGCGGCGGCACACCGAGGCTGCTCACCCCTCGTCCGGGTACCAGCGATGCCTCTTTCAGTCCGTCGTTCGACTATTTCACCTGCATTTGGTCTGATGCCAATACACCGCCCGTCGTGACACTTTGCAATCGATCGGGGCAGACCCAGCGCACCTTTGCAGATAACAACCGAATCAAAAAATTACGGGAGGAATACGGCTTTTCCGAAAAAACCTTTTTCACCTTCAACCTCGCTCCCGGCGATGCACCGGGCGGCCCGGCATCTGCTCTGCCGGGAACGACCCTGAACGGCTGGATCATCAAACCCGCCGATTTCGACTCCACCCAAAAATACCCTGTATTATTCAGCGTCTATGGCGGACCGGCATCCCAAAACGTTCAAAATCAATACGATGGATACTACGGCACCTGGCATCAGGTTCTGGCACAGAATGGATATATCATTGCCAGTGTCGACAACCGGGGCACCGGAGGGCGGGGGCGTGATTTCAAAAAATGCACCCAGCTCCAACTCGGCAAGTTGGAAACGGAAGACCAGATCGCAGCAGCCCGGTATCTGGGCAGCCTGCCCTGGGTAGATGCCGGCCGGATGGGCATCTGGGGCTGGAGTTTTGGCGGTTACCTCAGTACATCCTGCATTCTGAAGGGCGCCGGCGTATTTAAAATGGCGATGGCCGTAGCGCCTGTGACCAACTGGAAGTGGTATGATACCGCATATACCGAGCGGTATATGCATACCCTGGCCGACAATGCCAAAGGGTATGAGGAGAACTCGCCGGTCAACTTTGCCGGTCTGCTCAAGGGCGACAACTACCTGATCTGCCACGGCACAACCGACGACAACGTACATTGGCAGCAAACCCTGGAAATGATCAATGCACTCGTGAAGGCCAACAAGCAGTTTGAGACGTACTACTATCCGAACCGCGATCACAACATCGCAGGAAACAACGCGACGCGGCACCTTTTCACAAAACTGACCAGTTTCATACTGGAAAAACTGTAACCGGCCAGCATCGGCTAGCGCCCCCGGTAGATCATAAAAACAGCAGGCAACTTTTCAAGGGATTGCCGTTCCATATTTTTCCAGGTACTGACGGGCAGTGAACGGATAAACTCGGCCGCGCCGGTCAGGTCCTGCGCCACGCCGAAAAGGGTGTCGCCCTGCAAGGTGTCCAGGGCAACCTCCAGTACCATCTGGCTGCGGTAGGGTGTTTCGATGAACAGTTGTGTCTGATCCTGGTGGCGGGTCAGGTTTTCCAGCCGGCGCAGGTCGCGGGCCAGTTCGGGGCGCTTGGGCGACAGGTATCCGTGAAAGGCAAACTGCTGCCCGCTCATGCCCGATGCCATCAGGGCCAGCAGTATCGACGACGGGCCCACCAGGGGCGCCACACGCACGCCTTCGCGGTGTGCCAGCGCAACCACCGCCGCTCCGGGATCGGCGACACCCGGACAGCCTGCTTCGGAAAGCAGGCCTACATCCCTGCCTGCCTTGATTGCTTCCATAAAAGCCTGCTCCGCTTCCATAGGCTGGCGGTTATCACTCAGTTCCGCAAAAACCATTTCCTGCAGGGGTTTTTCCGGCCGCAGGCTCTTGATAAAATGGCGCGCCGTTTTGGCGCGTTCCACAATGAAAACGTCCAGATTCCGGACGATATCCTGCACATAGGGAGGGATCGTGTGTCCGGCATTTTCGCTGATCGGGCAGGGGATAAGGTAGAGTACGGGTTTTTGCATTGCTGTCATTGTTGGAATTGTTACATTGCTGGGATTGGTGGCGTTGGTGGGTAAAGAGAGGCAGGACAAAAGTAGACAAAGCACTTCAGGAAGAAAATGAAAAGCCAATGCCGGGCAATTCCATATTTTCGCAACGCCAAACCGGCAAAGCCAGCAATGCAGCAATGCAACAATGACAAACGAAACCTTCACGATAAAACTCCCGGTCTTTGAAGGCCCTTTCGATCTGCTCCTGTTTTTCATTGAGCGGGACGAGCTCGATATTTACAATATCCCAATTGCGAAGATCACCGACGATTTTCTCGACTACATGCGCCATATGGAGTCGATGAACATCGACCTTGCATCCGAATTTATCGTGGTGGCTGCCACCCTCATGCGGATCAAGGCCAAGATGTTGTTGCCGCGCAAACAGGTGGATGAAGAAGGCAATGAAATTGACCCGCGTCAGGAACTGGTAGACCGCCTGCTGGAGTACAAGCGCTATAAAAGCGTGCTCGAAGACCTGCGCAGGCTCGAGGAAATGCGCGCATTTATGAATCCTCGCGGCTACGCAACTGCCGAGTTGCGCAAGCTCGCGGAACACGCGCTGGCCGATGCCGAAATGGAATCAGTCACCCTGTACAAACTCCTCCGCGTATTCGAGCGTTTGCTGACCCGTTTTGAGGATGAGCAAAAAACCAGGCGTATACACACCGTTTACAACTATAATTACACCATTCAGGAACAACGCAGGTACCTGACGACGCAGCTGAGAACAAAAGGGAAAACAGATTTCGAGGGCCTGTTTCTGAAACTGGAAAACCGTATCCACGCCATCGTCACTTTCCTGGCACTGCTTGAATTGCTCAATGAGCAGGAAATCGCGCTGGTACAGGGAGAAGGGATCAACAATTTTTGGCTCACCTTGCCGGAGCCAACGGCGGAGGAAGCAGAACAACCGGAAGGTTAACCGACCGGATACTCCACAAAATTGCGCGGCGTCTCGTAGAGCCGGATATGCAGGTCGTATTTCTCGTCCAGGCGCCGCCGGAGTATTTGCCATATAACCACGCAAATATTCTCGGCCGTTGGATTGAGGCTGCGAAACTCTTCCGTATCCAGATTGAGGTTTTTGTGGTCAAAACGGGATTCTATTTCCTGCCTGACCAGGCCGGCCAGCCAGCCCAGATCGATCACCATACCCGTTTCCGGATCAATATCGCCCGTCACTTTCACCTCCAGTTCGTAGTTGTGGCCGTGCCAGTTGGGATTATTGCACAGCCCGAATACCTCCTTGTTGCGCGCGTCGGACCATGCCGGAACGTGCAGGCGGTGTGCGGCATTAAAATGGGCGCGGCGTATGACGGATACTTTCATGGCGACAGTGGGGATGTGCGGCGTGATGCAGTAAGCGCTTTAACCGGGAAAAGCGCGTTTTGTTTTACGGGGAAGTGCCGTACCTTCGCTGCCGGCACAAAATCAAGGATCTGATAATTCAGCAGACGAATGGCAGAGCAGGGCATGGAAATACGACAAAACTGAATTAGAAGCCTTCGCAGAAACAAAGGTATTTATTTGTGTTGTGAACTCTGTTGGAGTCCGCACACTACAATAGGAACAACTCCTGGATATTTTCCATCACTCCAAACGGCAACCCTTGGAGTGTAATCCGCAAAACTTGTATAACATTCTGAAAAAACATTACAACCATTCAGAATACCTGGTTTACACGTGGAGTTGAACCGATAAGCGTTGCCGTTCCCTTTTTCTGCGAAGTCTTTACCGAATTATTTTCAGACCTGTAAGGTTTTGAAAACCCCGGAGGTCCGGGTATTAACAGGCTAAAAGACTATTGCAGCGTGAAATTCAGCGACATCATCGGTCAGGGCAGGACGAAGTCATTCCTGCAGCGCCTCGCAAAAAGCGAGCGTGTGCCGCATGCCTTGCTCTTTCTCGGATCAACCGGAAGCGGCAACCTCGCGCTGGCCGTGGCTTTCGCGCAACTGTTGCAGTGCGAAAACGCCGGTGAAGAAGCCTGCGGCGACTGCCCCGCCTGCCGCAAAGCCGCACAGTTCGCGCATCCCGACGTGCATTTTTCCTTCCCCACCGTGGGCGCCAATGCAGTGAGTACCGACTTCCTGAAAGCCTGGCGCAGCGCACTCGGGGAAAACCCCTACCGCGATATCAATGCCTGGCTCCAGCAACTGGGCGCAGAAAACAAGCAGGGCAACATCACCAAGGATGAATGCAACGCAATCATCAAAAAACTGAGCCTCAAAGCCTTTGAAGGCCGGTATAAAATCCTGGTCATGTGGCTGCCCGAATACCTCGGCAAGGAGGGCAACAGGCTGCTGAAACTCATAGAGGAGCCGCCAGAACAGACGATTTTCCTGCTGGCAGCCGAGAACCAGGAGATGATCCTCAATACCATTCTCAGCCGCTGTCAGATTGTCAAAACAGAATTGCTCGGCGATGATGATATAGTAGAAGGCCTGCACCGGAAACGAAGTATTGATCCGGACCGCGCCAGACAGATCGCATTCCTGGCCGGCGGCGATTTCAATCTCGCGCTTCAACTTGCCGATAACCCTGAAAACGACGACGCCCGGTTCCTGCTCGACTGGTTCCGGAGGTGCTGGCGCGGAAACGGCGTCGAACTGGTGCAATGGACAGAAGCATTCGCCAAACTGGGCCGGGAAAACCAGAAGCAGTTTCTTCAGTATGGCCTGCATTTTCTCCGCGAACTGATGGCGCTCGTCGCCACCGGCAACACGGCGGTTCGCTTACGCCCCGAAGAACTCTCTACGGCACAAAACATGGCAAAAGTGCTTGATTTTGAAAAAATTACGCAACTTGCCGGGCTATTCAACGACAATGTCTACTACATTGAAAGGAATGCCAACCCGAAAATCCTGTTTCTGGACACCTCGATCCGGATGAACCATATCCTCAAAAACGAACCATTTTAACCTTAACCTGATCATAAAACACATATATGGGCTGCATAGGATGTTCCTGTTCTACCGGAAAAGACAATGCCAAGGGCTGCCGCTCCAACGGCGGCTGCGCCACGGGCGGATGCAACCGGCATAATACTTACGACTGGATAACTGCACTCGGTATTCGCGATGCGCACCCCTTCGACGTCGTGGAAGTAAGTTTTAAAAACGGCTCCCGGAAAGACTTTTTCAAAAACCCCCAATATACACGCGCCACCACTGGCGACTGGGTTATCGTAGAATCCGCTTCCGGCGGCTTTGACGTCGGCAAGGTGTCGCTCTCCGGCGAACTCGTGCGCCTGCAAATGAAGCGCAAACGTGTACGACCCGATGCGCGCCTGTCGACCGTGGTGCGCAAGGCCCACGAACGCGATATCGAACGCCTCGATGAGGTGCGCCAACAGGAAAAGGAGGTGATGGTCAAAGCGCGCGTCATTGCCCGGACGCTCGATCTCAACATGAAGGTCGGCGACGTAGAGTTTCAGGGCGACGGCCGTAAATGCACGTTTTACTATACCGCCGACGGCCGTGTCGATTTCCGCGAACTGATCCGCAGCTATGCCCGCGAGTTCAAGGTAAAGATCGAAATGCGCCAGATCGGCGCCCGCCAGGAATCGGCCCGCATCGGAGGCCTCGGCAACTGTGGCCGCGAATTGTGTTGCTCGACCTGGCTCGCAGAGTTCAAAAGCGTCAACACCGCCGCCGCGCGGTACCAAAACCTGGCGATCAACCAGACCAAACTTTCCGGTATGTGCGGCCGGCTCAAATGCTGCCTCAACTACGAACTCGATACCTATATCGATGCACTGGAGGACTTCCCCGATCGCGCCGAACGCATCAAAACCGCGGCAGGACTGGCTATTCTGGTCAAAACAGATGTGTTCAAACGCCTCATGTACTATACCTATGCCGAAAACAGGGGCAAATTTTTTCCCCTGCACGTAGATCAGATATGGGAAGCGCTTGATATGATCAAACAGGGAAAAATGCCCGGCAGTCTCGAAGATATTCAGGCTATGGCGCCGCCGCCCGAAGAGATAGAGGAGGAAGAACCGGATTTTGAAAACGTGGAGAATGTGCTCGAACTGCCCATCGAGAAACGCAAAAAGAAAAAGAAAAGAAAAAATAAAAACCGCGACCGCTCCCAAAGCGCCGCTGCCGCCGTGGAAAAAGCCGCTCAGGACGACTCCCGTCATTCGAAGCAGCCGGGCAATAAACCCGGCAGACAACCCGACCGCCGCGACGACGGCAGCCGCAGACAGGCCGGTAGGCCGGAACAACGCCCGCCCCAGCATAAGCAGGGCCCGCCGCCACCTAAAGACCAGACCCGCCCGGACCACCCGCCGGCCCCCAAGCCCGACGACCGGCAAGGCCCGCCCGACGACCAGAACAACAACCGGGACCGCAACCCTGATAAAAGGAAATTCAAAGGGAAAGGACCGCGAAAATGATTTTTTTGCAAACCCTTTGCGGTTTATTTTGTCCTGATAATTGCCATTGCTAAAAACACTATGAAATACGACGTCACCGTCATCGGCTCCGGTCCCGGAGGATATGTAGCCGCCATTCGTTGCGCACAGCTCGGCCTGCGCACCGCCATTATCGAACGCTATCCCGTGCTTGGAGGCACCTGCCTCAATGTAGGCTGTATCCCGTCCAAAGCGCTCCTCGACTCCAGCGAACATTACCACAACGCCCATTCAACCTTCAAGACGCACGGCATCGACATAAAAGACCTCAAGGTCAACCTGCCGCAGATGATCAGCCGGAAAAACGACGTAGTGCTCGACAACAATAAGGGCGTGGAATTTCTGATGAAGAAAAACAAAATTGACGTCTTCCACGGCCACGGGTCATTTGTAAACAAAAACAGGATCAGCGTTGCCGGCACGGGCGGGTCGAATGAAGAAATCGAGACCGAACGGGTCATCATCGCCACAGGCTCCAAACCCATCGTGCCTGCCAGTTTTAATTACGATAAAAAACGCGTCATCACCTCTACCGAAGCCCTCAACATCGAAAAAGTGCCGGGCAGCATGATCGTTATCGGCGGCGGGGTTATCGGGCTTGAACTGGGCAGCGTGTATGCCCGGCTCGGTACAGAGGTCACCGTGGTGGAATACCTTGACCGCATCATCGCCACCATGGATGCCGATTGCAGCCGGGAACTGATGAAAAGTATGAAAAACCTCGGCGTCAAGTTCCACCTGCGCCATGCCGTCACCGAGGTCACGCCCACTAAGAGCAAAGTAAAAGTAGTAGCCAAAAGTCGCGACGACGAATCCAAAACCCTCTCGTGGGACGTCGATTATTGTCTTGTTGCCATTGGCCGACGCCCTTATACCGACAAACTGGGTCTCGAAAATATTGGCATCACCCCCGACGAAAAGGGCCGTATTCCTGTCGACAGCCATCTGCAGACCTCAGTGCCGGGCATTTATGCCATCGGCGATGTGATCCAGGGCGCCATGCTGGCGCACAAGGCCGAAGAAGAGGGTGTGTTTGTCGCCGAAGTTATGTCCGGACAAAAACCGCACATCAACTACAACCTGATTCCGGGCGTCGTCTATACCTGGCCGGAGGTAGCCTCGGTGGGGTATACAGAAGAACAACTCAAGGAAATGGGTATTCCATACAAACCGGGCAAATTTCCCTTCCGGGCACTCGGCCGCGCCCGCGCGAGCATGGACCTCGACGGCATGGTTAAAGTGCTGGCCCACAAGGAAACCGATGAAATACTCGGCGTACACATCGTAGGCGCCCGCGCAGCCGATATGATCGCCGAAGCGGTGGCACTCATGGAATTCCGCGCTTCCGCAGAAGATGCTGCGCGGATGAGCCATGCACACCCCACCTACACGGAGGCATTCAAAGAGGCCAGCCTTGCCGCAACGGCGAACCGTCCGTTGCACCTGTAATTCAGCGGCGGCGATTAACGCCCGTCCAGCTGTGCCAACAGCCACTCCCGTTCCGTCAGCACTTCGGTAGCGACAATCTCCTGCCGAAGTGCTGCTTTTTCACGCTTGTCGCCGGGCGTGAGCGCCGTCAGTTTTTTGGTCAGGGTGATGATATTCAGGTAATTCCGCCGATGGTAATCGCTCACTTCCCTGCGGCGGATGAAAATCCTAAAGGTATCGAGATGGGATTCCAGCAGGTCGAATTCACCAATTGCATAGTATATTTTCAGCAGCATCGTCTTGACGATCAGGTTGTTCACCAGGTCCCTGAAATCTGCCGTCTGGAGCAGGCGCATGGCAGCGGGGTAATTGTGCCGGGCATACTCGAGTCGCGCAAGGTTGAAGCTGACAAAGCTTTCCTGCTGGGCTGGCTCCAGGAAGTGTCGGTATTCCCGGATGAATGCCTCCACCTCTTCGAACTTGCCGAGTCTGATACCGAACGCAGCGATATTGTTGAAGGCAAAAGGCGACAGGCGCCGGTGCTCCAGCAAAAAGCCCTTGTCGAGCCCCTCCCGGTACAGTTCCCAACCTTCCCGGATAAACGGTTCATTGCCTTCATTGAGCTTTCGGATACAGAAATTGATGGCCAGCAGGTACAGGTTTTTCAACTCGGCATCCGGAAACAGCTGTTCGCGTTGCTGCAGTTCCGCCCGGAATTTTTGAAAATACGGCAGGCTGGATTGCTCCGTCTGGAACCTGTAGCAGAAGTAATACAAGGCTATTGCCGGCACTTCAAGGTAACCTCCGTTTTCCACCTCATCAAGTACGACAGGCAGCAACCCGAAACCGTAGGCGGTTTTATATACGGCCTGGTGCGAGCGTTGTGTACAGGCGTGGCGCAATTTTTCGGCCAGGTAGAGGGTGTCGAGCGAATTGGATATAACCTGGAGCGGCAACTCGCCGGTGCGTGTGGTACGAACCTGAAACTGAGCCATTTCTACCTGGTAGTCGAGCGCATTCCGGTGGTATTCGGCGTTCCGGACCTTGCCGTTTTCCAGATGTGCCTGCACCTTTTTGGCGGTCTGACGGAAGCGTTTGACCAGGTTGCGCTCCCGAAACGCAGAGGCAAGCGCGAGTTTGGAACGCACCTCATCGGCGCGCAACTTTTGCCAGATCAGGAACTCATCCATCAGTTCCCTCAAATCGCTCATGGTCGCGCGCAACAGCAAGTCGTCGAACGCGCGCCCCGGAAATGTTTTTTTAAATAAGGCAGCTTTATCGGGCAATGCCGTGTCGCGATAGCGGCATCGGGCGAGACAGGCATACATGCGTTCCATTTCCAGCCGGTGCGTAAAAAAAGGCGACCGCACGAACTTCCCGAAGCTGCGCAGTTCGGCTTTACTAAACGTCAGCAGCAATTCATACAGCACAGTATGATTCATTTTGAATAATTATTTCCACAATTATATGAAAAGGAGAGTTGTGTATTGTTGATTTTTTTTCAAAAAACACAGGAAAATTTTAATTTTTGTGTCAGAACAAATTGTCTACAAAGCAAAAATTGAAATAAAATATCCACAAACTGGCTTTTTTGTTCTTGAATACCGGCCAGGCGGCAGGCACTTTTGTATCGTGAAAAACAGGAACGGATTCGTACCTACACCATCATCACATCAAAAATCACTATTCCATGAAATACGAAAGAATATGCGCGAAAGTCTGCCTGGTTACCTTGTTCATCCTGGCACTCATCACAAGTCAATTGCATGCACAGGGTTGGCGCAGGACGTTCTCCCTTTCCGCTGGCGGGCCGTACAGCGACGATGGCAACTATGTCACAGACATCCATCAGTCTCCAAATGGCAATTTGCTGTCCACCAGCAATATGCCAAGTGTCAGTGCATCCTATAGCATCAACTTCGCGGCAAACAGCAAGCACCAGTTTTCGGACAATGGGGAGTTTTTCCCGGAAAACAACGCATACCACCACTTTTCCCGCGATTTACTGCTGTTACCCGGCGAAGACGCGTGCCTGGTGCTGGAGGAAAAAGAGCCTTTTGACGGCGGTCCGCGCGATATATTTCTGTCCCGCTACAACCTGGACTACGCACCTCCGCTGCCTTATTTTTTTCAATTTGAACTCGACTGGCACAAACCCATATTTACTGTCGACCCCGGCCAGAGTGCCCGAGCGCTCCATATCGTACCCGCCAACAACGGTGGATTTGTTGCCCTGGGCAATTTAGCCGGCACTGCCAATGATATTGTTATGCTGCAAACCGATATCGACGGTGTGGTGCAGTGGAGCAAAACATTCCTCACACCGGAAGAAGACTGGGGCATTAAAGTGTTACCGGCAGCCGGCGACGGCTATCTCATCCTGAAAACCCTGAGCCCTGCCGCCGACACATCCCGGCGGGAAGTATGGATCAGCAAGACAGACAATACCGGAAACCTGCTTTGGGAACACAACCTGAGCGGCACGGGCTCCGACCGGCCTGCCGATATTACGGCGACTGCAGACGGCAACTTTGTAATCAGCGGCCTCAATATCGCCGCCGGAAACGATGTATTCCTGATGAAAATTGATCCCGACGGCAATATCCTCTGGCGGCAGGATTATCTTATGCCCGACAGGGGCGGCGACGGGCGCCGTGTCGTGGAAGACGCAAACGGCGACCTGGTGATCGCCTGTTCGGTGCTGGACAGCCTTGCGGATGAGACCGACATTGTGCTCATCAAAACTACAGGGACCGGCACCGTGCTTTGGGAGCGCAACATCGGCAAACCTGAACAGATCGAATCCGTCAATGCCCTGGCTGTGTGCCCCGATGGCGGGTACGTCGTCGGTGGCGCTGTCATCCAGTTCGATTGGGATCCGCTTGCCCTGCTGATCAAAACGGATGTCAACGGCTATATCAAGGCAGGCCGCATCGACGGCAATGTTTTTCACGATCTGGACATCGACTGCACCGGCTCGCCGGGCGACATCCCGCTCGAAAACTGGATCGTGCAGGCCTTCCAGGACAGCAGCAAGATTTTCTACGGAAACAGCGACAGCCTGGGCAACTATCGCATCGAGTGCGATACGGGCGATTATATCGTGACGCTGTTTCCGCCGGTAGCCTATTGGGATCCTTGCGCCAACAATGTTCCGATTCATGTCGGGTACCTGGACACTGTACAGGTCGATTTCCCCCTTCAGGACATCATTTCCTGCCCGTTCCTGAGTGTCGACCACGTGTCGGGCGTCATCCGCCCCTGCGATACCACTACTTTTACCGTAAGTTACTGCAACTCGGGAACGATAGCTGCTGAAGACGCCTATGTGGAGATATCACTCGATCCGGAGTATACTTTCCTGTATGCCGACATCCCCCCTTCGTCGCAGAACGGCAACCAGATTGTGATACCGTTGGGCGATCTCCCGGTCGGGCATTGCGGCAGTTTTAAGTTTTATGCCTTTGTAGCCTGCGACGGCGTATTGGGCCATGTCGCCTGCAGTGAAGTGCATATATACCCGGACAGCTTTTGCCTGCCGCCTGCGGCCAACTGGTCGGGCGCTTTTATCAAGGCAACCGGCGCCTGCTCCGGCGATAGCGTCCATTTTGAACTGATCAACACCGGCGCACAGGCGATGCCGCAGGCATTGGACTATATTGTTATTGAAGACGCAGTACTGCTGATGCAGGGCCAATTCCAGTTGAACAGTTCGGAAATCATGGACATACCTGTCCCGGCCGACGGCTCCACCTATCACCTCATGGCACAGCAGGAGCCGGGGGCGCCCGGAAGCAGCCTGCCTCTGGCAGCCGTAGAGGCCTGCGTGGGCAGCAACGGCGGGTTCCCGGCAAGCGGCTTCTTCAACCAGTTTCCGCAAAACGACGGCGATCCCTATATCTCCGTTTTTTGCCCCATCATCCTCAACTCATTCGACCCCAACGATAAACAGGCCTTTCCTACGGGGTTCGACGACGAGCATTTTATCCTGCCCAATACCGAACTGGAATACCTTATCCGCTTTCAGAACACCGGCAACGACACGGCTTTCCGGGTGGTACTGATCGACTCCCTGTCGCCGCTCCTCGACCCCGCCTCCATCAGGCTCGGCGCTTCCAGCCACCCCTGTACTTTTGAAATGGAAGGAAACGGCGCGCTGCGTTTTAACTTCCCCAATATCATGCTGCCCGACAGCGCTGCAAATGAAGCAGGATCACAGGGTTTTGTGAGTTTTCGCATTGCCCAGCGCGCCAACAACGCCGTCGGCGCAGTCATTGAGAACAGGGCCGACATTTACTTCGACTTCAACCTGCCGGTGCTGACCAACACGGTATTTCACACCGTACACGAACCCTTCTTCGAAGTGGTAAGCGTCCATACCGTATCTCCGGAAAAAATGCTCCGGATATCGGCTTACCCCAACCCGTTTTCAGAACAATTGCGGGTTGAAATTCCCGGAGAGGAAGTTACCGATGCAGCATTCCTGCTGTATAATGCTGCCGGAGTTTTGGCCGCCAGTCGACCGTTTGACCGGAATGTGGCGACCCTTCAGCGGAACAACCTGGAGCCGGGCATATATTTCTTTACCGTACGGTCGGAAAACCGTTTGCTGGGAAGCGGGAAAATTGTAGTGAAGTAAGATAAGTGAAGTTTAGAGGGGTTTAGTGGGCGTCGCAGCCGCTAGACCCCCTTTTTTTTATCCGTTCAAAACCATCCGCATGGCCTTGTGTTCAACGGTTTTTTTCCCAGATCATAAATCTTGCTTCGGGGTCGGCAGCCGCAGTATTTTTTGAAAAACCACCTGCTTTCAATGCTTCAAACATCTCCGTATCGCAGGTTTGATCGGTCAGGGCATAGTGACACAAGGACAAGTCGCGCGTGAGTTCGAGGCGGTGAAAGCGCTGAAGATAGGCATGCACCTGCTGGTTGTACATCAGGCGCTCGCAAACGGCGACTTGCGATCCGGCCGGGATAGCCTGTTGGAGGCCGGGCAGATCGTGCAGGATATCCTTGTCCCGGCCCGGCTGCCCGAAGAGCATCACGACATATACAGCCAGAAAGAACATTGCGACAAAAGAAAACCGGCTCAAACGGGTCAAATACCGGCGGGTTTTTGCTCCCGGTTCTGCAAGCCAGTAGTGCAGCACAGGCAGGTGAAAATACGCTGCCGCCAGGGCAAACATTGGCATGCCGGGGATCACGTATATGCCGTTTTGCCGGGCGCTAAGCGCAATCGGCAAGGTCGCGGATAACCCGAGCAACAGGAACAGAAGGCTGATCCTGCGTTCCCGCCGGAAGGCCTGGCCGTCGATATTCCTGCCCCGCGCCAGGAACAGGAGCAACAGAAACACCGCGATCAATCCCGGTTGCTCCTTCACCAGGATAACGAGTATATACAATCGCGCCCAGCCGCTGAGTTCGGCGTCTTCCCGAACACCCGACAGCACCACGCCGAGGCGTCTTTGCCAGTATTGTTCAAAGTAATGCTGTGATTCGGGGACCAGGTAAAGCATCAGTGCAAACAACCCGATGCCGACCACACCGATCCAGGCCGATTGTGCAAGTCCCCTGAAAACTTTTTTTCGCAGCGTACCATCGGCCAGTCCTCCAATACAGGCAAACAAAAAAGGTACGGCTGCCGGATAAAGCGCTACCGGGCCCTTGGTCAGGATGCCGAGATAAACCAATGCGCCGGCAAGGGTCAGTTTTATCCATACCCCTCTTCCGGAAAACAACCCATCGAGTGCCGCCCACAATGCCAGCAGGCAAAAGGTCGCCAGATTATTGTCCATCAGGTTATTGGGATTGCCCCAAATGACCGGCGTAATCAGGTACCAGAACAGCAGTGGAACCCAGCCGTAGCGGTTTTCAAGCGGCGTTTGGCGCAGCGGCGTTTCCCAAATCCGGACGATGAGCCAGGCATTGAGGCAAAAAACAAGCAGCGCGTAGCATTTTTCCACCCACCAGTGGTCGCCCAACAGCCAAAAGAAGCCGGCCTGAAACCAGATCATGAGCGGAGGATTTTCGAAATACGGCGCCCCGCTGGCAAAATCAAGCCAATATCCGCTCGAAAACCAGGGCGCCCACATACTGCCTTTGGAAATAGCCAGGTTGCGCGCCATGGAGGCATACAGCAGTCCGTCGCCAAACAATCCTTGCGGCGCCAGGCGCGGCAAAAACATGGCGCCCAGAAAAAAAAAGGTAAACAGCCACAAAGGCGAAAGCACTGTTTTTTTCATCCCGCGCAAATAACCCTCCATCACCCCATCACACCGGCGTGCATCAGTTCTTCGATCTCTTCCGCGTCGATCGGAATATTTTTGAACAGGTCGACCGGACCGTTATCGGTGATGAGGATATCGTTTTCGAGGCGTACGCCGAGGTTTTCTTCCAGGATATAGATACCCGGTTCGCAGGTGAAAACCATGCCTGCACGGAAAGGTTCGTAGCGCCCCATCAGGTCGTGCACATCAAGACCGAGGTGGTGGCTGGTGCCGTGCATGAAGTACTTTTTGTAGGCGGGTTTGTCTTCGGACTGCTTTTCGATGTCGTCGCGGCTGATCAGGCCGAGGCCCAGCAATTCGCTCTCCATGATCTTGCCCACTTCCTTGTTGAGTTCATCGATGGTATTGCCGGGCACCAGCAGGGCGCGAGCCTCCACCAGCACGCGGTGTACGGCGTTGTAAACGGCGCGCTGACGGTCGGTGAACACCCCGTTTACAGGGATGGTACGGGTAAGGTCGGCGTTATAGTTGGCGTATTCGCAGCCGAAATCCATGAGCAGCATATCGCCGTCTTTACACTGCTGGTTGTTTTCGATATAATGCAGGACGCAGGCGTTCTTTCCCGATCCGATGATGGGCTGATATGCGTGGCCCGTAGTGCCGCTCCGGACAAACTCATGGATGATCTCGGCCTCCACCTCATATTCCCAAACACCCGGCTTCACGAAGTCCAGCACCCGGCGGAAGGTGTTGCCCGTGATATCGACACAGTGTTGCAACACATCGATTTCCCACTGGCTTTTCACCATTTGCAGTTTTTTCAAAATCGGCTGGGCACGATAGATGGTGTGGGCAGGGTAGCGCTGCTGAATGCTGCGGGCATAGCGCAGGTCGCGGTGCTCCACGGGAGAAAGAAAGCGATCGTTTTCGTTGATATTCAGATAGATACCTTCCGAAAGCAGGATCATTTCGTTCAGCATAACCTCTGCCTCATCGAGAAAATACACCTTTTCAACGCCGGATACTGCCGAGGCTTCTTCCTTGGTATACTTGTGGCCTTCCCAAACGGCAATGTGCTCGTTGGTGCGCTTGATGAGCAATACCTCCTTGTGGCCTTCCCTCGGGCAGTCGGGGAAAAGCAGCAACATGCTTTCCTCCTGATCGATACCGCTCAGGTAAAACATCCCGGCGTTTTGACGGAACGGAAAATACTGGTCGCCCGAGCGCGGCATCTGATCATTCGAATTAATGATAGCGATGGCGCCCGGTTTCATTTCGCGGATAAACCGTTTGCGGTTGTACTGGTAAAGTTCCGAACTAAGTGCCTTGTATTTCATAACCTGAATTAAACGATAGAGGGTATACGGAATGTACTACTGGTGTCAAACACAGCACAAAAGTAGGGCAGTGCGCCGGGTGAACAGGCGTTTGGAACAATATTTCGGCGCGAAAGAAGGAGAGTTTTGTCGAATTGTGCAAGCCGTATGCATCCAAAAATGGCGAATTGTCCGTTCGCCGCGAAGAAATAACGCCCTGATGCAATTTTTTTCGCGCCCAAAATTTTCCTCAAAACCAAAAACGCTACTTTTGCCAGTCGTTGTTTGGCGCCGGCACACAAATACCGGGAACAGCGGCAAGTTATCACTCATCACCAACACTTGAAATGAACTTCCCAAGCAATTGCAAATACACTGAAGACCACGAATGGATTCGCGCTGAAGACGGCAAGACAGCCTATGTCGGGATCACCGAATTTGCCCAGAGCGAACTGGGCGAACTGGTATACGTCGAAGTGGATACCGTTGGCAAAACCATTGAAGCCAATGCGGTGTTCGGAACTGTTGAAGCGGTCAAAACGACTTCAGACCTGTTTATGCCGCTCAAAGGCAGGGTGCTGGAATTCAATGCCGATCTCGACGACGCCAAAGGCGGAAACCCCGGGTTGATCAATGAAGACCCGTACGGAAAGGGCTGGATCGTAAAAGTGGAACTCGACAACCCGGCAGACCTCGACACCCTGATGAGCGCCGATGCTTACCAGGCCCATGTAGCCAAATGAGAACCCGGCGCAACCCGCCAAATGCTTCGGTTACAAAAAATTAACCCGCGGTTAACCCGTTGAATCGGTATTATTGCCGGTTACTTCTGTAAAAGCTATGGTGGATCATATCAAACTGAGCATTATTATCCCGACGAAAAACGAAGGGAAATATATAGGCCGCACGATCGGCCAGTTTGAAGAATACCTTGGGAAATACAACCTGGAAATTATCATTTCAGATGCCGACAGCAATGATGAAACGGCAGCGGTAGTGCGGGGCTGGCAGGCCAAACTTGGCGACCGGATCAAGTTTATCCGGAGCAAAGGCAAACAAAACATCGCAATAGGGCGCAACCTGGGCGCTGCCCGGGCCAGTGGCGATATTCTTTTTCACACCGACGCCGATGTTCACATTCAGGATAAAGACCGCTTTTTCAGTTTCCTTCTTTCAACATTCGCCCAAAAAGACCTTGTTGCCGCGACGGTACCGATTTGGGTGTACCCGGAGGAATCGGGATTTATGGATAAACTATACCACCTGCTGATGAACAGCGTCATCCGGCTGTCTTTTTCGGTTGGCGTTTATCTTGCCAAAGGAGAATGTCAGATTGTCCGGCGTTCGGTGTTTGAAAAGATCAGCGGCTACAATGAGACGATCGTGGCGGGGGAGGATTGCAATCTTTTTTACCGGCTGCACAAAGAAGGGCATGTCGGATATTTTTATCGCCTGGCCGTGCACCACTCGCCCCGGCGCTTTCGGGAATACGGATATATTCGTCTGACAATCATATATTTGCGCGAAGGCCTGTCATTGCTCTTCCGCCGCAAGTCTTATATGAAAGAATGGACTCCCGTACGATAATTTACCTTTTTTGCGAACAACACCACACGCTTTCGTGTTAGGCCGGGTATCTGCAACATTGTTGTTGTTTTAGCATCATATGAAGTCAAAATACTTTCAACTGGCGTCTAACCTTCGGTACGACGCTCCCGCCTCTCTTGTTGTTTTCCTGGTTGCGCTCCCGCTTTGCCTCGGTGTTGCGCTTGCTTCGGGTGTTCCGCTTTTTTCAGGCATTATCGCCGGCGTCGTGGGCGGCGTGGTGGTCGGTCTGATCAGCAAATCCCCCCTTAGTGTCAGCGGCCCGGCGGCAGGCCTAACGGTAATCGTGCTGAGTGCCGTTCAATCGCTCCCTTCCTTTGAGGTGTTTTTGCTCGCCGTAGTGCTGGCAGGGTGTATTCAGATAACGCTGGGAGCCCTGCGTGCGGGTATCATCGGCGACTTTGTACCCTCTGCTGTAATCAAGGGCATGCTTGCAGCCATCGGCCTCATCCTGATACTCAAGCAAATACCCCACGCGCTGGGATACGACAGCGATTATGAAGGCGACCTTTCCTTTCAGCAGGCCGACGGGGAAAACACATTCTCGGCGCTTTGGCGGATGCTTGACCAGCAATTCACCCCGGGAGCGATACTTATTTCGGTTCTGTCGCTGGCCTTTCTCTTTTGGTGGGATGCCTCCTCCCTCCGGAAAAGGCCGTTGCTGCAATACGTGCCGGGCCCCCTGGTGGTCGTTTTATTCGGCATTATTGCCAATGAAATATTTCACATGGCAGCGCCGTCATTCGCTATCTACGCCGATCATATGGTATCCATCCCGGTTGCTGGGTCCATGAATGAGTTTTTGCAGCAGTTCAGTTTTCCCGATTTCAGCCATATCGGCAATAAGGAAGTATGGATTGTAGCCGCTACGCTTGGCGTGGTGGCCAGCCTGGAAACACTGCTCAGTATTGAGGCAATAGACAAACTTGACCCCTTTAAACGAAGAACCCCAACCAGCCGGGAATTGATGGCACAGGGCATTGGCAATATCGCCTCGGGCATGATTGGCGGTATGCCTGTCACATCGGTTATTGTGCGCAGTTCGGCAAACGTCAGTTCCGGCGGACGCACGAAGACATCAACTATCCTGCACGGCACACTCCTGGCTGTTTGCGCAGTGGCCATACCTGGACTGTTGAATAAAATACCCCTGGCGGCACTCGCTGCTGTGCTAATTTCGGTAGGTTACAAACTGACAAAGCCCCAGATATTTATCGACAAGTATGAAAAGGGCTGGGCGCATCTTATTCCGTTTGTCGTGACGATCGTGGCTATCCTGCTTACCGACCTGCTGGTTGGAATCGGGGTGGGACTGTTTGTCGGCGGAGCCTTTATCATTTTCAATAATTACAAATCCGCCATCATGTACATCAAAGATGGCAATACCCACCTGATCCGGTTCAAAAAAGATATGTCCTTTATGCATAAATACGAACGCAAGCGTATTCTGGAAAAAGTGCCGGAGGGCGCCGATCTGGTGATTGACGTGAGCAAAACAGGATTTATCGATCTGGACAATGCCGAAATTATCAATGAATATATCCAGACCTCCCACTTCAGGGGCGTAAATGTAAGCGTCCGGCGATTGTCGGGGCAAGCTGTGCAAATCATTAAAACTGAGCAAAATGGAACGAACGGTTAACCATCTTCTTCTCGAAAACAAAGCCTGGGCTAAAGAAAAAAAACTGGAAGACCCGCAGTTTTTTGACCGGCTGGTCAACATCCAGCGCCCTGAATTCCTGTGGATTGGCTGCTCCGACAGCCGGGTTCCACCCAATGAGATCACGCAAACCCAGCCGGGTGAAATATTTATCCACCGCAATGTGGCCAATCTGGTGGTCCATACCGACCTGAACCTGCTCAGCGTACTGCAATACGCCGTGGAAGTACTGGAGGTCAAACACGTCGTCGTGTGCGGCCATTACGGATGCGGTGGCGTAAAGGCTGCCATGACGCGACATTCGTTCGGGATTATCAACAAATGGCTGCGCAATATCAAGGATGTATACCGCCTGCATCAGGGCCAGATTGAAAGCCTGCCTACAGAAGACGAACGCCTCAACCGCCTCATTGAATTGAATATTGAGGAACAGGTGCAAAACCTGGCAGAAACCTCCATTGTACAAAAAGCATGGAAGAAACACGGCCGTCCGCACCTGCACGGCTGGGTGTACGACCTGCACGACGGTATTATCAAACCGCTCACATCACTGCCGCCGGGGGCGCCGCTTCACCACCCCATTTTCGAATACGACAACCTGGATGAATAACAGGAACGACAAAAGATGATCGCAGGAAAGGCCTCAATCAGTCCCTGCCGCTTCCCGCGATCATCTTTTTCAACGCGGCGTTGAATTCCCCGGATTTCATCAGGTCTTCCAACATAATATGAACGCGATAGCGCCAATAGTGCTTCGGGTTCGCCGGAATGTTAATGCGCTCGTCGTGCGGGTTTTCGCGGCGTAACTTTTCGTCCACGCCGAGCAGGTCCTGCAACTGGAAAATGCTCCACATGGCAGGCGATTGAAAGTGCTGTTCGAGTATGGCGTGGTTGAGCCAAGGCTCGCAGAAATACGGCGCAGCACCTTCCAGTCCGAGTATTTCCCGGAAAAACCGTTGCGAAAGTTCGCGGTCTTCCTCCCACCAGCCCCGAATCGTACTCATATCATGGGTAGAGGGCGTCACTACCGACATATAAGGCGCATCCCTGGGGTGGAAGAAGGTGGCGCCCGCCGCTTTGGGCATGCGTTGTATCTCAAGGCTCAGGATGCCCAGTTCTTTCATCACATCCGGCACACAATGCGGCACCATTCCGAGGTCTTCGCCGCAAATGAGCATTTGGGTGGCCCGCTTGAGGGCCGGCAGTTTTTCCATGGCTTCCCGCTGCCAGAAATCATCCTGCCGGCGGTAAAAATAATCGACATACAGCGCTTTGAGCGGCCCCTTTACTTCTTCGGGCAGGTATTGGAACGATGTTGTTTTTTCCATGCCGAAGCGGAAATGCAGTGCGCTATCTTCCTCTGTGCCGCCTTCCAGCAGGATAACGTTGGAAATCAGCCGGTACAGCCCGTCGCGCAGCCTGATATGTTGCGCTGTGCCGGGCTGGCCTTCAAAGTATAGTTCCACCAGCCGTTGTGTAGCAAATTCGGGACGCAGGTCGAAGCGGTCGTCTTTGCGCGGCAGCAGGCAATTTTCTCCCACCCAGTTGATATCGGCGCCGAAAATATCGTGCAACACCTGCTCCGTGATATAAGGGCGGCAGAGCCGGTCCCGGTTGAACCCCACCCCGCTTTCCAGAAGCTCCGCTTCCGTAACCGGAATGGCCGGCACAAAATGCCCGAGTATGCCTTCCACGGCATCCATGGGAATGCTCCAGATGCGGAAAAAACCGAGAATATGATCGATTCGAAAAGCGTCGAAATACAGGCTCATCTGGTGAAAACGCTGCCGCCACCAGGCAAATCCGTCGGCCTGCATCTGCGCCCAGTTGTATGTGGGGAATCCCCAGTTTTGTCCGTTCACCGCAAAATCGTCGGGCGGGGCGCCGGCCTGCATATTCATGTTGTACAGTTCGGGCGCTACCCATGCATCACAACTGTGGCGGTAGATGCCGATCGGGATGTCGCCTTTTACAGCGATACCATGTTGGTGTGCATAATCGGTAGCCGCCTTCAACTGCAGGTGCAGGCGCCACTGCACAAAAAGATGGATGGCTACCTCGTCGTAGTTTTTTGATGCCGGCGATAACATTTTTTCCACCTCTGCCGGTCGGCAGACCTGCTGCGACGGCCATTTACTGAAGTCGGCCGTGCCGTTTTTGTCGCGCAGGCTGCAAAAAACGGCGTAAGGTTCAAGCCAGTGGCGGTTTTCGGAAAAATAGGTCTGGTAGGCCTTGTCGCCGGTCCATTCGTCTTTCTGCAACGCGTACAGTTGGCGGATGACCTCCCATTTTAACTTCATAACGGCCTCGTAGTCAACCGCTTCAAGCGCATTCAAGGTCTTGTGTGTTTTCTGATACGGCTTCAGCAGCGCCGCGTGTTTTTTGCCGGCCAACTGCTCCATATTCAGGTAAATCGGATGCAGGGCAAAAGCCGAAACAGCCGAATACGGGTAAGAATCGACCCAGGTATGGGTGGCCGTGGTATCGTTGACAGGCAACAGCTGAATGATCTTGAGCCCGACCGACTTTGCCCAGTCCACCAGCAACCGGATGTCGCTGAATTCGCCCACCCCCCAGCTCTTTTTGCTGCGCAGGCTGAAAACAGGAATGGCCACGCCGGCCCCGCGCCAGGTATTGGCAGGGAACCGCGCGAAACCGTCGTTCAGGATGGTCAATACCGGTCCCCCAGTGCCTGTGGCGGCGGCGTACAGGGTTCTGTTGGAGCCTTCCTCAAAACCCATAAACTGGTTTGTCCGCGTGTTCCAGACGCCGTATTTGTAGCCCAGGGGAAAGTTTTCGCCGGAAAGATCGAGTTGCAAAAACCACCCTTCTTCGTCACGCCGGAGCAACAGGGGCGCCTTGGTATCCCAGTTGCGCAGGGCAATGCCGTGTCCAACCATGCACAGCACTTCCTCCTGCTGAAGCAAGGGCGCTTTTGCCCTGAAATAGTGGGTAAATCCCATTTTTGCTTTTTCTTCTATTGCCTCCGCAACGGGCTCCAGTACCCGAAACGCCTGCGTTTCGAAGGCGTTTTCCACAGCGCCGGGTGCATTCCAGTAATCAAATACCCGCAAATCATTTTTCCCGGAATAGTCGAGACGACGGCGCCCCCAGTCCTCTTTTATCTCACCCGACTGTTCCCGTATTTCAAAACGGTAGAACAGTACCCTGGGTGCATGGTCAATATCCACGCTGCATTGCCATAATTCGTCGTTAAGGTAGGTCATCGGATATTCTGCAACCTGTTCAGCGCCGTCCTGACCGGCTTCGATGATCACAAACAGGTCTTGCCCGAAACGGGTGGAATAACGGAGGTGGAAATGGACGCTCATCGAGGGAAAAATCAGAAAATGGTCAAATAGTTATCAATGGAGGCGAAAAGTACGGGGATTCGGGGGTTCCACAGCAGGAAAGCATATCTTACGATTTTTCCATAAGCCGCTTATCATGGTCAATGCAACAGGCGAAGATATTTCGTACAACATATTCAACATCCGCTTTGAAGTAGAAAACGGCGGATATGCCACTATTTGGTTCAATCTCGACGGTCCGGCTTTCGAAACGCCGGAGGCCATGGAAAACATGTTCGTCGATTTTGATTCGTTCCTGGAATACCTCAAACGGCAGGAACCGGAACTCATCGAAGCACTGGGAAATGACACCAAACGCCATGAAACGCTCCTGGAACGCCTCGAACTCTCGGACCTGGACTGGAATGAGCACCTCAGGCGATACCTTGAAATGCACGTCGATCTGAAGGCTGCGGAAAAAGAAAGACTGGAATGGCTGCACAGCAGAAAGGCACGCCTACAGGACCCGGATACCCGGACGGCGGAAGCCGACTGGCTTGCCCTGTCGGCGCAGGCAGAGCCTTCCAAGCACCCCAGTTGGGACGACGTTGCCCACGCCATTATCACAAGTCTCAACGAAACAACCGTCAGCCTTTATCCTGAAGTCCTCGATTTCAGTCCCGAAAACAACGCGCGCCTGCGGGAAATTTTCGAATCGCACGGCGAACGCCTGGCCAACCAGTTGTACGCGCTTACCAGGCTTGTACGGGAGGAGCAATAGGCCTATGCGGCACAGGTTGCTGCAATCGAAAAGAGTCATTGCCGGACGTCCGGCAATGACTCTTTTTAATATTGGAGAACCGTACCTTAATTCTTGACAATCGGAATGACCTGGAAGGTTTTGCCGTTTTGAGCCGCCAGTACAACAGCGTAGCTGCCTGCAGGCTGGTCCTTGAGCATATAAACATTGCCCGGTTGCGCCGCCGCATCCAGCACCAGACGCCCGTCGGTGTTAAACACCCGGACGCGGGCAACGTCTTCCGAATTGGTCAGGGTGAAAGACTCCACCACAGGATTCGGGAAAAGCTGTACATCGGCAGCCGGCAGATCATGCGTGCCCGTGAGGCTGGCATCCAGGAAGTAATAGGCA
Organism: Lewinellaceae bacterium; assembly: GCA_016712415.1. Classification (GTDB taxonomy): domain Bacteria; phylum Bacteroidota; class Bacteroidia; order Chitinophagales; family Saprospiraceae; genus M3007. Next base: position 272,014 of record JADJRC010000049.1, read on the forward strand.
AACTGCGGGTTGTCCGGAAAAGCCAGGTCGGTGAACTTCAGTTGTACCACAGCATTGGCAGCCTGGGCGGTGAAGTTCCGCAAGTGAACGATCATGGGAACGGTTGCACCCGCATCCAGAACGAACGTTTTGGTGCTGGTCGCTCCGCCCCAGCAGGCATTGGCATCGCAGACCTGGGTGTAAAGATCGCTAATAGGCATACCAACGGGGTTCAGAACGAGCTCGGTGCGCTCCCATTTGATATCCCGGGCACTATTGATCAGGTTTACAATATCAATGTGTGTCTCAATATCGTCGATATTGATCGGGCCCGCAACCCAGGCGGTGTCGGCGGACAAGCTGAACGTTTGCGCTTGAACAGTTAAAACGGCAGAAAGCACAAACAGAAGAGTAAAAATCAAGTTTTTCATAAGCAAAATGTCACTGATTAGCAGGTTTCGCAAAATATAAGCAAAGGTAAGCCTATTCACCCAATCCGGCTGTCTATTTTGTTCGGTCTTTAAAAATTTAAGCACCTGGATATTTTTAGCAAAACATACCTGAAAGCGTTTGCAGCATGTTATCTCCTGCTGTTTCACCCTGCACGTTTGCCGGCCCAATTGCCGCAGGGTGCTGCTGCGCCTGATTTCAACGCCCAGGATATCAACGGGCAAGGCTGGCATTTGTACGACCTGCTCAATGAAGGGAAGGTGGTACTGCTTGAAGTGAGCGCTACCTGGTGCCAACCCTGCTGGGCATATCACAACGGCCATGCCCTGCAAAATTATTACACGGCACATGGCCCGGACGGCGACGACAAGGCACGGGTCTTCTTTATCGAAGGCGACCCCCAAACCAATCCGGAGTGCCTGCTGGGGCCATCCGGTTGCAATGGTTTCACTTTCGGCAACTGGCTGAACGGCACCACCTATCCGTACCTCGACAACGCAGCCTTGTCCGACAGTTTTGACGTGACATACTACCCCACAATCTACATGATCTGCCCCAACAGAAAGGTATACCAGGTGGGACAACTGAGCGCAGAAAAACTCTGGGAAAGGTCGCTGGGATGCCCCGTGGCATCCGGAACGAACAACGCCGGTATTTTTAATGTTGACCTGGGCACCGAACTATACGAAATATGCGATACCCTGTCTGTCAAGCCTGCCTTTTCCATCATCAATCTCGGCGCTAATGCCCTGACATCGGCATCCGTCAGCCTTACCTGGAACGACGACCTGCAGCAGTCCCTTTACTGGACGGGAAATTTGCCCTTGTACGGCGAGGCGTTCATCACATTCGATTCGCTGCAGCTCAGTGGAGCGGGTATTCTAAAAACAACCATTTCCTCCATCAACGGCGGGCAGGGCGACGATGATTACTCCAACAATGTACACAACAATAGTTTTTCCCAGGCCGCAGCGTTCAACTCTCAAAAGATCATCCTGAAAATAAAAACTGACAACTTCGGCGCTGAAACTTACTGGCAACTGCTCGATGAATGGGGCGGTGTTTTGTACCACGGTGGCAACGAAAATGTAGGGCCCAACGGCGGCGGCACCTTCGGTGAGGTCGACCCCGGCCCCGGAACCTATGCCAGCAATGCCCTGATCAACAAAACACTGGAGTTGCCGGGGTACGGCTGCTACTCCATCCGTTTCGTGGATGCCTATGGCGATGGAATTTGTTGCAACTACGGCAACGGCTATTACAGGTTATACGGATACAATAACCCGGCTGTGCCTATCCTCACCGGTGGCGAATTTGAAGCGATTGATCACCGCGGATTTATCCTCAGCGATCCAAGCGCAGAAACGACGCCTGTGGAGCAGGTCGCTGATTTCAGGGTATTTCCCAATCCGGCCGGCAATGTACTGACCGCTGCATACAGTCTCCAGACTTCTGCCCCTGTAACCATACAAATTGTCAACACGCTCGGTCAGGTCGTCTATACAGTCGAAACGGAACAGGTGTCGGCAGGCGACCATGAAATGGCGCTTCCACTCAGCGATTTACCGGGCGGCATCTATTTTATCCGCCTTGAAGCCGGTCTGCGTGTATTCTCCCGCACGTTTTTGAAAGAAAATTGAGGGCTAATTATTGAGCCATGCCTTGAAATCCCGCGTGTTTTCCGCACTTACAAAAACATCGCGCCTGGCCTGCGGCTTCAATTCAACCTTGACGCGGCTTTTCGACAGTACCGTGATCTTGCTGATCGCATCAAAGTGTGCAATAAAACTCCGGTTAAGCCGGAAAAAATGCGCCGGATCGAGCATCTCCTCCAGGTCAGTGAGCTTGTATTCCACCAGATACCGGCTGTCGTCGTGTTTGACGAGATAAACGAACCGGTCTTCCCCTTCAAAATAGGCTACATCTTCCGTACGGATGCTCAGGATTTTGTCGCGCCGACTCACGAGAAAGCGTTGCTGGTAGTTGCGGCGCGGCTCCTGTTGGAGCGACTCCAGCAAGCGGGTAACGTCGACCGCGGCGGCTTTGGGTCTGGTGTTCCGGTATTTTTCCAGGCTCTGCACGAGTTCCTCCCTGTTGACGGGTTTCAGCAGGTAATCGATACTGTTTACCTTGAAGGCGCGCAGGGCATACTGGTCGTACGCCGTGGTGAATATGACGGGTGTAAGTACCTCAATCTGCTCGAATATCCTGAAACTCAGGTCGTCGGCCAGCTGAATGTCCAGAAAAATCAGGTCGGTATCGTTGGCCTTGAGCCAGGCTACGGTACTGCGCACCGAGTCCATCTTGGCCTGTATCTCGATACGCGGATCGATATCGAGCAATATCTTTTCCAGGTTGTCCCGGGCATGTTTTTCATCTTCAACAATTATGACGCGCATGGTATTTATGACGTGAATCTTGAATGCTGCCGGTATGGTTTTAAGAATACCGGAATTTTCCGAATTTAGGAATGTACAGAATTCCAGCGTATTGATAATCAATGTGTTGTTGGGACTTGTTTTCGCAAACCAGTTTACTTTGAGTATAGTCGGGAACCGGGGTTTGTTTATCAACAGACTTTTGATAAAATGCAGCCCCTCAGGCTTCTTCGATGAGCGGCACACGGGCGATGAACCTGCCGTCGCGCTGCTCGAACTCAACCGGTTCAGGGGTGATGAGTTCGTAGCGGGACTTGAGAATATCAAGCCCCAGGCCGGTCGACTCCGCGGGTGTTCCGCGGGGCTGCAGGTTGTTGGACACTTCCAGTCGGCCGTTGCCCTGCGTTGTGATCCGGATGAGCAGGGGCATTTCTTCAGCCGCAATATTGTGTTTGATAGCATTTTCCAGCAGTATCTGCAGGGTAAAAGGCGGCAGGGCGAGCCGCTCCGACCGTTCCGGCGGTACGATATCTACTTGCAGACACCCGTCAAAGCGCATTTTCTGTAGATAAAGGTAGGCATCTACAAACTCGAGTTCCTGATCCAGGGAGATCAGCGGCTGATCGCGCAATTCAAGCAGGCGCCTGTACAATTTTGAAAACCTGGTGGTGAACTCAACTGCAAGCGACTGATTTTCAGGGATCAGCGCAGCAAGTATATTCAGGCTGTTAAACAGGAAATGGGGATTTATTTTTGTTTTCAAAAGCTCAAACTGCGAGAGGATGTTCGCCTTTTCCTGCCGCTCTGTTTTGAGCAGCAAAGATGCATTTTCCTCCACCAGGCGCCGGCTCAGCTGCTTCAGGGTATAGGATTCGAGGGCATTGCTGATAATGATTGTCAGTTCCTCCGGGCTCCAGGGCTTCGCGGCAAAATAATAGACCTTCCCTTTGTTGATCGCGTCGATGGCCGCCTGCATATCGCTGTAAGCCGTCAGAATGATCCGGATAATATCGGGAAAACGGGTGCGGATGATCTCGAACATGGCAACACCGGTCATACCGGGCATCCGCTGGTCGCTCACCACAAGGTCAACCTGTTCCTTTTCCAGGAACAGCAGCGCTTCATGCGCACTGTTGGCTGTGCTTACCCTGTAGTATTTCCTGAAATAACTCCTGAATACCGAGAGGTTGTCCGCCTCGTCGTCTACGTAGAGTATATGGTATCCGCCTTCCATACCTCGAAGGTAACGCGGATTCCGGACTCACCAACGGATTTTCCCGGTTCACTACCAACGCTGCCCGGCTTCACTGTTTTGGACTGGCGTACGGGCTGTGCAGGCGTGTATGTTTGTGTCAACAGAAAAACCAAAACACAATACTTATGAAAACGATCCTGTTGCTTTTCGCGCTCTTCTTCAACCAAATGAATGCCCAAAACCTTGACGGCCCTGATGGTACCGAAGTCCGGAACGCCGAATTCGTAGGAGGGCACCAGCAAATGCTGGATTTCATTGCTCAAAACCTCAACTATCCCCTCAATGCATCTGCCAGGCATGTAGAAGGTTCCGTTATCCTGACCCTGACGATTGACCCTGCCGGTGTGGTACGCGATGTCAAGGTACGCAGCGGACTCGGACAGGGCTGCGACGAGGAAGCGCGCCGGGTGGTGGAAACCATGCCCAAATGGAAGCCCGCATTGCTCAACGGCAAACCAATCGCTTCCGGAAAAACACTTCGGATTGATTTTTTCATGCCGCGCTAGCGCCGCCTGACAGGTTTCTGAAAAAAAGCAATGCCCCCCGTTGAGATATGTCCGGGATACCCCGACTAACCTTTAGAAAGATTCACTTCAATCAACAGCATCAAACCAACCACCATGAGAAACGCACTTGAAAAATCCGGCCTGATGATTATCCTGCTCTTAGCCGTGACCGGCGTGCAGGCGCAAGTCCAAAATACCTGGGAAGGCGGAACGCCCGGACGACCGATTGACTGGAATATCGCGAGCAACTGGTCGCTTCACAGAATCCCTGATGTTTTTGATGATGTGGTGATTCCCAATACCTCGACGACGACCTTCTCTTATCCTGTTATCGACGAAACAGTGGAAGTGCATTCGATCAGAATTGAAAGCAATGCAAAACTGGTCATCCTCGAAACCGGCAAACTGATCCTCAACCGGGTAGGTACGCGGGAAGATGCCCTGGCCAACAACGGCACCATCGACAACCGCGGGCATAACGGGATCGAGTTCGATGCGTCGGTGTACGGCGAAAGCAAGGGCCTGGCACTGGCCAAAAAAACTGAAACACCTGTGGCCCGGGGGCGTGTAGACCAAATGAAAGCGAAAGACAGATTACACACGTCCCCGGCTATTTTACCAAAAAAATTGAATTATAGCGGAAGTACAAGAGCAAATCACTGCTGTTCCGCCGTGCTAAACGAAGCGCGGCGGTTTTTTTATTTCCGCCCGAAATCTGCCGGTATTTCGCCCCAATCCTCCGTCTCCCATTTCAGAATAGGGTTGGTGATCTTGTTGGCGGCGAGCCATTGCTCCGCGCGGTCGATCAGGTCGAATATCTTTTCATTGCGGTCGGTTTGTTCGAGCTTGGTGTTGCATTTTCCTTTTTTGACCCAGCCCTGCGCCGTTTTGGAGTCCGAATAAATAGGCATCGACGGTTTGTTCTGTTGCTTCAGCATCGCCAGGCCGTGTACGATGGCCAGAAACTCGCCGATGTTGTTGGTGCCCTCCTGCAGGGGCCCCATGTGGAACAATTCGCGGCCCGTAGCCGTGTACACGCCCCGGTATTCCATGTCGCCCGGATTGCCGCTGCAGGCCGCATCCACCGCCAGGCTTTCCATGATGATCGCCGAACGCGGAATTTTTCCGGCAGACCGCTGTGGTGTCGCATCCTTTTTTACAAACGCCCAATAGTTGCCCTTGAGCGCCTTTTCCGCTTCTGCGCGGCTTTCAAAACTCTTGTACTTGGCCTGGGCATACCCGTCTACCTGCCGCTTGGCAGCCTCCCATGAAGTGTATATCCCGGGCGTATGGCCCTCCCACACGACGTAAAATTTTTGTTTTGCCATTTTGTGGTTTTGTTCGTCATTGATCGTCATTCGTCATTGTGGCGCGTTATGGATTACCCAGTGATACAAATGACGAATGACGATCAATGACGAAATGACGTTCAATGACGAATGACGATCCTACAGGTTCAGCAGATTGAAACTGTAATACAACGACGCGCCGAGTAGTGAAATGCGGCCGTTGCCGAGTGCTGCACTGCTGGTGCCGCGCACATACAGGTTGTCGAGGTCAGACATACCGATGTTGGCCCGCAGCCCGAGTTTGCCGCCGATGTCTTTTTTGCCAAAATTGCATTTGTACTGGAACCCGGCGACCACGCCGATATCGGTTTTTTTGAAATCGTTGTTGGCCTCGAACAGTTTGTTCTCCCCCTTGGGTTCGAGGGTGCCCTTCATACGGCTGCCCAGCAGAACGCCCAGGTAGGGGCCTACCATAATGGAAAGCCGGCCCTCGCGCTTGAACGATATTTCCGGGGCGACGGCGAGCCTCAGCCAGATGGTATGGTAGGTGCCGTCGCGTTTGTAGGCGCTGAATGTGGTATCGTCTATGGCGGTAAATGCCGATTTGGCGTGGGCAGAACGGCCGGTGAGGCCCAGTTCGCAATTGACGGTTACAAAGCCGCCGCGGCCCTTGAAGGCAACCTGCGTGCCAACCTCCCAGCCGGGCTTCCAGCCAAATACCGGTTTGTCGGCCGGGGTGTCGGATGGGAAATAGCCCGTGCCCCGGAGGGTATTGGCGTTGATGCCGCCGCGCAGGCGGAACTCCACCGAACCGGGTGTAAATTCGCGTTCAAAAACATATTCCTGCTTGACCGCGCGGTTGTTGCGTTTTCCTTCCAGGGTCACCTGCAGTTCGCGGTTGCCCAGCAACAGGTAACGAATTTTTTGCGGATCGTCGTGGTCAGGGTTTTCAAACACATAACCGTCGTAGTCGGCCTGGGTCAGGCGGAATGGCACCGGTTTGTTTTGGTTCTGGCCGCGCACGATGACGAGGTAATCGATATTGCCGTTGCGAAATTCGATGCGCATCGTTTCCAGCGTAACGGAATCGCCATTTTCAGGTTTAACACGGAAGTCGCGGCCAACCAGGGTGCTGTCGTCGGCGATACGCCATGATTCGAGTCGGTCGCCGCGGTCGGTCGGCATAAACCAAGTGCCTTCGAGGGTGCGCAATTCCCGGAAGATGTCGTCGGCATCTTCGATTTGTGCGTAGCAAAAGGCAGGCAACAACAGGAGTAAGGCGGAGAGGTATTGTATTCTGATCTGCATGGATAAAATTTTTGGCAAATGTATAGAGAAGAAGAGAAGTGACCGTTTTTGAAAGCAGGACTTCGCTTCAAAACTTAAAAATCGTCCATTCTCATCTATATGACCGAAATTTGACACGCCAAATGTTAAAATACATGCAACCCCGGCCAAAATAGTATGTCAATACAATCAAATAACGAAATGGACGCCACACAAACGCACCGCGACCTGATTGAGCGCTGCCGGGAAGGACGCCGTGATGCCCAGTTCGAGTTGTATCGCCTGTATTCGCGAGCGATGTACAACACTGCACTGCGCATGGTGCAAAACCCCCATGATGCCGAAGACATTCTTCAGAGTATTTTTATAGAGGTTTTCGGCAAACTGGATTCTTTCCGCTATGAAAGCAGCATCGGCGCCTGGATGAAGCGTATTACGGTCAACAAATGCATCAATTTTCTGAAAAGCCGACGCCTGATGTTTTCGGAGCTGACGCCTTTCAGTGATCGCGCTGAAGATCAGCCTCCGGAACGGGAGCCGGCCTTCAGCGTTGAAAAAATCAACCGGGCAATCGCCGATCTTCCGGACGGATACCGCGTGGTATTCAGCCTGTACGCGTTGGAAGGTTACGACCATGAAGAGATCGCACAAGTGCTCGGCATCACGGAAGCGACCTCCAAATCGCAATACAGCCGGGCGAAAGCCAGGCTCAGGGAAGTACTGACGACGAACAGTGTGTAAAAACGGACATTATTCATTCACATTAATACTGCATATCTATCCTAATCCGCATACCCTCCAATTAAACTGCTCAAAAACACGGACACTTAACAATGAACAGATCAAACTCGATAGAAACTTTTATCCGGGAACACCGGCAAGCCTTCGATCCGGCAACACCCGGGGCACACGGCTGGCAGTGCCTTGAAAAAGCGCTCGACCGCCTCACAACGGCCGACAACCTGGAACGGGAGCTGATGTATAACCGCATCCTGATCGACACGCAGGTTCCCCACGATAAGGTCTGGGCCGGTATCGCAGCACACCTGGACAAACATTACAACGAGCCCGGCGAATCGCTGGAACACTTTATCCGCAACAACCGCGATGCCTTCGACACCGAAATCCCCGACCTGAAAACCTGGGGCGGTGTGATAAAACACCTGCCCGGACCAAAATCCGTAGCGATGCCCACTACGTGGCGGCACATGCTGGTGCGCGTAGCGGCTTCCCTCGCGTTATTGCTCGCCGGTGTCAGCGGCGGCATCTGGTATGCGCATTCGGACGAGCCGGCAGCCATGGCTATGGGCGAGGTATCCAATGAATATGCCGAACTGGAGCGCTATTACCAGCGCGATATATCGGGCAAGCAACGCCAGCTCGCGTCTTTTACCGGCAGCCAGCCCACCGAAGTACACGAAGATATTCAGCAACTCGACGACGTGATGGCCGAACTCCAGCAGGAACTGGCCAAAGTGCCTCCCGGCAATCGCGAACAGGTAATTCGCGCCATGATCGAAAACTATAAGGCCCGGGCCGCCATTTTGCAACGGGTGCTCGAACGCCTCGAACCGACAAAAACGGAAAACAGCAATTCAAACAATGGAATCAAAAATATTTGACCGTTCAGCCATGTCAAGCCTTCGCATCCTGTTACTGTTGTGTTTTTTTACCGGTGGCATCCTGACTACCACCCGTGCCGCAGATGGCCCCAGGCAGGAATTCACCCGGTCCATCAACCGCGAATTCAACACCACCTCAGACGGCATGACCGCCCTGTACAACAAGTACGGTACGGTCAACGTAAAAACCTGGCAAAATAATTCGGTAAAAATCGACATCACTATCGTTGTCAATGCCGGCAGCCAACGGGAAGCCGATAAGATATTCGACCGTGTAAAAGTCAACTTCGCCAACACATCTGGCTATGTGAAAGCGGAGACCATGATCGAGCAAAGCAATACCTGGTGGCCGGAAGGCAACAACTCCTGTGATTACAAGATCAATTACGAAGTGTCCCTTCCTATCGGCAACCAGCTCGACCTGAAAAACCGCTACGGCAACTCCTACGTCGCCAAACTAAACGGCAAACTCACCGCAGAAATCAAATACGGCGACCTGCGCACCGAGGCCATCGCCAACGACGCCGACCTGAGCCTGTCGTATGGCAAGGCCTACATAGCGCGCGTCAACAACCTCTCCGGTCAGGTCAGCTACAGCGAACTGACGGTAACCGAAGCGCGCGAGGTGCAACTGGATACCAAGTATTCCGAATTGAAAAGCGACAACATCAATACCCTGCGCCTCACCTCCAAATACGACGATTTTGAACTCGGCAGTGTGAATGAGTTGCGGTTGCAGACCAAATATGCCAACCTGCGCGTCAAAAACGCCGGATCGGCCTATGTCACGGCCCAGTACACCGACGTCAAAGTAGCCAACCTGGAAGGATCGGCCGATACCGACATGAGTTACGGCAGCCTGAAGATCGAATCGGTCGACCGGAACTTTTCCCAGGTAAATGTCGTGGGCAAATACACCAACGTGCAGGTATCGGCCGAACGCAGTGTTCCCTACCGCTTCAACCTGCAGTGCCAGTATGCCGACGTCAAAACACCCACCGGCGCCACGGTGCGCCGCACGAATGAAAGCGGCAAATCAAAAACCACGGAGGGTTTTGTGGGCGACGCAAATGCCAAAGGCCAGATCAAGGCCAAGCTGCATTACGGAGGGGTTGTGTTGAAGTAGACAGGAATTTTATCACCCCCACAACCCTTTCCTGTACTTCCCATCCCGGGCCATTCCCGCCAACGCCGCCTGCACCGTGTCCTTGTCTTCGGTGTAGGTGACGCCGTACCACTGGCTGTCGCTGCTCATCACGCGCACGCGCACTTTGCCCGACTCGATCAGGGTGTTCACCACCTTGGGGATGTAGAATTCCGCTTTCGGCTTGTCCAGATTTTCCAGGACGAAGGCGCGGAACTGGCTATCGATCTCCTGCAATACCGTGGGGTGAAAGCCCCAGAGATTCATCGAAACGGGCACGCCGTCGGCAAGCGGGTGTCGACCGGTGTCGTCGGTGTAGTGTATACCGTCGGGGAAGCGCTCGATTTTGGTGCGCTCCACCACGTCGGTCAGAAAGCCTTCGGTGTCGACGGTACATACGCCGCGCGACACGGCGCCGTTTTCCGACAGGGTATTGTCGAGGCGGTAAGCCACCATGCCGTACCGGCTTGGAGAGCAGTCGGTTTGCAGAAAATTTCCTATTTTTTGAAAAGCTTCGGCGCCGTAAAAATCGTCGGCGTTGATGGCCACAAAAGGCTCGGTCAGGTATTCTTTGGCCGACAATATGGCGTGTCCTGTACCCCAGGGTTTTTCGCGGTGCGGTTTTTCCGCGAGCCAGTCGAGGCCCGTGGTCATTTCCTGAAAGGCGTATTCCGTTTGGATATAAGGCTCTACTTTTTTGCCCACCTTTTCTTTAAAAGCATCTTCGATATCGCGGCGGATAACGAATACTACCTTTCCGAACCCGGCTTGCACGGCGTCGAAAACGGAAAATTCGAGAATGGACTCGCCGCCGGGGCCCATGCCATCTACTTGTTTTAGGCCGCCGTAACGGCTGCCAATCCCTGCGGCCAGTATCAGGAGCGTTGGTTTCATTAGATTGTTGGTGTGTTTGTTGAATAAATTTCGGGTTCCACAATGCTGCAAAGAGCGTTCCTTAAATTTTGTCCGTTCGGCAAGCCTGATGGCGCGTCCGATTTTTTTTGTTGCCGTGTACGCACACGGGACAAAAATAATTTGGATGTTTGCAACAGGTTTTATCCGACACAGCAGGGTAGGACGACATTTCAAAAATTTGTAAAAGTATGCAGAATTCTACCGCCCGTAATTCCAACTACCTGTATCAGATCAGCATTATTGGTCTACTGTTTTTCATATTCGGGTTTGTTACCTGGCTGAACGGCACCCTTATTCCCTTTCTGAAGCTCGCCTGCCAGTTGGATACCCTCCAGGCTCTGTTCGTCACCTTTGCATTTTACATCAGTTATTTCTTCCTGGCTATCCCTTCGTCGCGTATCCTGAAAAGCACCGGCTTTAAAAACGGCATGGCACTGGGTTTGCTGGTGATGGCCCTGGGATGCCTGATCTTTATCCCGGCGGCCAACATGCGCGCCTTTCCCTTGTTCCTGACGGGACTGTTCGTGCAGGGCATGGGTTTATCGCTGCTGCAAACGGCCTCCAACCCCTATATCAGCATCATCGGACCAATTGAAAGTGCGGCACAGCGCATCAGCATCATGGGCATCTGCAACAAGGTGGCGGGCATACTCAGTCCGCTCATCCTGAGCAGTATCGTACTGAAAAATGCGAGCGCCATCGAAGCGCAAATCGCCGAGGCAACCGATCCGGTACTCAAAACAGATCTGCTCAATGAACTGGCAGGCAGGGTTGTTTCCCCCTACATGGTCATGGCAGCCGTACTCGCCCTGCTGGCGCTGATGATCCGGCGGTCTGCGCTCCCCGAAATCGACACCAATGCCGAAACGCCTGCCGACGGCGCTTCATCGGCCCTGGCCGCCGGTCGCACCAGTGTGTGGCAGTTTCCGCACCTGCTGCTGGGCGCCCTGGCCATCTTTTTGTATGTCGGCGCCGAGGTTATGGCCGGCGACGTGATAGGCATCTACGGCAAATCACTCGGTTTCAGCCTCGATCAGACGAAGTATTTCACCACATTCACCCTCGGATCGATGTTGCTGGGTTACGTGCTCAGTATCATCCTGATCCCGAAGTTCATATCTCAACAGCGTTTTCTCCAATACTCCGCCATACTCGGCATCGCGCTCACCACGCTGACTTATTTCACTACAGGATCGACTGCCGTGATGTGCATTGCCCTGCTGGGTCTCGCCAACGCGGTCATGTGGCCGGCCATTTTCCCGCTGGCGATCAACGGGTTGGGCCGTTTTACACAAATTGGTTCCGCGCTCCTGGTGATGGGTATTGCCGGCGGGGCGCTGATCCCGCAGTTGTACGGTTTGCTGGAAAAATCGGCAGGCTACCAGACGGCATTCCTTGCAGCGATGCTGCCCTGTTATGCCTATATCCTGTACTATGCGGTGGCGGGGTATAAGCCGCGCTGATGAGCCTACTTCTTCACCAGGCTCATCAGCACGTCTTCATTGAGCTTCACCGGATACTCCTTGCGCAGTTCTTCGATCCATTGTTTTTCCAGGTAGTCCTGGTAATCGGCAACGGCGTAGCCGCGGGCTTCGGAGAGCGTTTTTGAAGTAGCGGGAATGATCTCTTCGATTTTCAGGAAAGAGGCCGTTTTTGTACCGGCATCCGTCTTGGCATCGGTCATGGCGCCGGCCGACCATTTGTCGCCGAGGTCCTTGTTTTTACCCTTTTCGTAGAGCTTTTCCAGGGTGGTAAGCACCTCGTTTTCCTCTTTCTTATTGAACTTTTTCGCCACCTCGGCAGCCGGATTTTTCGCCGCAAAGGCGCGTACATCAGCCAGCACCTTGGGGTCGTCGGTTTTGAGCGTATAAATGCTGACGCGGGCGCGCTCGTCCCAGCGGTATTTGTTTTTGAGGTTTTGATTGAAGTGCTTTTCCAGACCGACAGTGTCGAGGTTTGCCTTGTCCCATACATTCTGCTTGAGGGCTTCGAAGAGCAAAATACCTTCTTCGTACTCGCGCATGAGCGATTTGAACTCCGGGTATTTTTTGTCGAGTTGCGATTCTTCGAACTGCATGGCCGTATCGTCCGACCAGCTTTTGTACAACCGGTTTACGGTTTCGATGAGCGGCATGCCGGCGCCGCGCATGCGGTCGCGACCGGAACGCGCGCAATAGTCTTCAAATTCGGCAATCGAATAAGCCTGGTCTTTGAACCGCATAAGCGCCGTCTGGGGTTTGGCGGGATCGGGTTTCCATTTAAAGGTAAGGAAGATGGAGTCCTGTTGTTTGGCGGCCCATTGTTCCAGCACTTTGGGATACTCCTGGAAGCCGCTTTCTTTTTTGATGCGCGCGATCATGGTTTGTTTGGCTATCTCGCTGCGACCGTCGCGTTTTACACGCTCGGTAAGCGGGCGCTTCATCATGTCGAAAGAGCCTACGGGCCTGGCGCTGAGGCGTTTGATAATATGCCAGCCGATAGAGGTTTCGACGGGCTGGCTCACATCGCCGTCTTTACCCAGCCCAAACGCCGCGTCTTCAAAAGCGCGCTGGTAGCGGTTGATGCCAAAGAACCCGAGGTAGCCCGCTTTTGCGGCAGAAACCTTGTCGTCCGAAAAACGTTTGCAGGCATCGTCCCAGTTGGCGCCCCTTTGCAGCGATGCGTACACACTGTCGATACGGGTACGCAGTTCAGCATTTTTGGCTTCGTTATCGCTTTTGCGGAACAGGATCTGCGCTACTTCCATCTCTCCGCGTGCCGGCCTGAAGCGGTTCACTTTCACCACATGGTAGCCGGAGTTGGAGCGAACGAGTTTGATATCGCCGGGTTTGGCCGAGTAAATAGCCTTTTCCAGTTCGTAGTACCCGTCGGGCAACATGGCCGTGATAAAACCGATATTGCCCTTGTTTTCCTTTGCCGATTTGTCTTCCGAACTGTCGGCGGCGATTTTTCCGAAGTCGCTGCCGCCTTTGACCATTTTCAGCAGGTTCATCGCCCGGCTGTAGGCGCGCAGGGTATCGGCGGCTTTGGCATTGCGGTCGCACAGGATAAGGATATGGCTGATATCGACATCCTGCTGCATGTGTTGATATGCTTCCTGGATCAATTTGTCGGTCACCTCCTTGTCCACGAGGTAGGAGTTGGCGAGTTGGCGGCGGTAGCCATCCAGTTCGCTGCGCAGTGCAGGGATGGTGTCCAGTTGCATGTCGCGCGCCTTTTGGACCTTCAGTTTGAATTTTGTGTAGAGATCGAGGTAATCGCGGAGCGATTTTTCAGAGAAATCGGCTTTGTCCTGATTGGTTTTGGCGTAGATATACCTGAATTCGGAGAGGGATACCGGGTTGCCCTTAACGGTGAACAACACCGGGTCTGTCTGGGCAAATGCTGCCGTGGTAAAAAGCAAAATTGCAGCAGCTATAAAGTTCTTGTACATGGTAGAAAAGGTGTTGAGATGGGTGTTTTTCGTGAAATTGGCGGGCAAAATTAGAAAAGGACACACAAAACGCGGGTTGGTACGGGCGTTTTTCAAAATGTTAACAGGGAGATGACAAACCGGGCAGGGCAGCGCAGGTATTGCAGGTTCATTTTTCCGGGCTGAAAGGCTTGAAGTCCTTGGCGAGAAGGGTCAGCATAGGTTCTCCGCGCCAGTGTTCCTCGCGCAGGTTGAAAGCCATATCGAATGGCCGGCTCCTTACGCGCTCGAAGGCGTCGCCAAGTCCAAATCCGATGCCAGTCATGATTTTCTGGCCGTCGGCATGGCGCAGCGAGAGCCGTATATGGTTGTTCGCCAATGGTCTGCTTTGGCCGGTATCTACCAGGTTTTCCGCCCGGAATACCGGGTTGCGGTTGTATGGCCCGAATGGCTCGAACTGCCGGAGTGTTTTGCGGAACCTGGAGTCAATATTTTCAAACCGGATCTTCGCACAGATATCGATGACAGGCTGGCTGTTTTCGGGGGGAATGTTTCGGTTGGCAATAGCCTCGAAGCGTTCGGCAAAAGCATCCACGTTTTCCACCGGCATTTGCATACCGGCTGCGTGGGCGTGGCCGCCGTATGAAAAAAACAGGTCTTCACATTCCTGCAGGGCCTCGTACAGGTCGAATCCCCGGATCGAACGCGCCGAACCGACTGCCCGGTTGTTGCTGCGGGTGAGGATTACCGAGGGCCGGTAAAAGGTCTCCGTCATGCGACTTGCAGCGATACCGATGATGCCCTTGTGCCAGTCGGGATCAAAAAGCACGATGCTCTTGCGCATTTCCCAGTCCGGTTGCTCCGTGAAACGCCGTTTGGCTTCATCGGCCATGGCATAGTCCACTTCGCGCCGTCGCTTGTTGCGATCGACCAGTTTTGCTGCATAATCGAGTGCGCTGTTGCGGTCGGTGGAAAGCAGCAGGCGCACGGCATCACGGGCATCGCCAAGGCGGCCTGCGGCATTGATCAGCGGCCCCAGGCCAAAAACCAGGTCGCTGACGTTGAGCGGCAAGGGCCGGTTGATGCGGCTGATGAGCGCCCACAGTCCGGTGCGCGGCGAATGGTTGAGCCGTTGAAGCCCGAAACGCGCCAGGATGCGGTTCTCGCCGGTCATGGGCACAATATCACAGGCGATGCTGACGGCAACAAGGTCGAGCAAGCCGTCCAGTTCGTCTTGCGGCGTGTTGTGGTGCAGCGCCAGCGCCTGCGCAAGTTTGAAGGCAATGCCGCAGCCGCTGAGTTCCTTGAACGGGTAATCGCAATCGGAGCGTTTGGGGTCCAGGTTGGCCACGGCATCGGGCAAGCCCCCCTCCGGCAAGTGGTGGTCGCATATGATAAAGTCGATGCCGTAACTTTTGGCAAGCGACACTGCCTCGTGCGCCTTGATGCCGCAGTCCATGGCCACGACCAGGGTGCATCCATGCTCCCGTGCGTACTCCACACCTGCCAGACTGACGCCATAGCCCTCCTTGTCGCGGTCGGGCAGGTAGTAGTCCAGGTTCTGGTAGAAGCCCGAAAGGAACGCGTGCATCGTCGCCACACTGGTCGTGCCGTCTACATCGTAATCGCCGTACAACAGGATGCGTTCGCCATCCTGCAACGCCTTATCGAGGCGTTCCACGGCGCGATCCATATCTTTCATCAGGAAGGGATTGTGCAGGTCGTCGAGACTGGGACGAAAAAAGCGGCGGGCATCGTCCAGAGTCTTTACTCCGCGCTGGGCGAGCAGGCGACAAAACAGGGGTCGGTACCCAGCACTTCCTGCAGGTGTTGTATATCGGCGGGTTCTACGGGGACAAATTGCCAGTGGGAGATCGTCATGGCGGGCAGGTTTAGGAGTATTTGTACGGGGCTAAAATAGGCATTTTACCGGGATTACCCGTTCTGAAAAACAGGTTATGGTCAAAACAGTCCGTCGAAGATACGGTCTGCTGCTAATTTTGCTCACCTTTACCGTCAAACGGCTTCGGCCGGCGCATCAGGCCGGCCCATCAAAAAGAACAGGAACATGCTCGACATACTTTACAAAGACCACCAGCTGATCGCATTGAACAAACCGCCGGGTATCGCCGCACAGCCCGACAAAACGGGCGATCCGACATTCCTGGAACAGGCCGAGGCGTATTGCAGGCAGCCCCTCCACGTGGTGCACCGGCTCGACCGCCCGGCGAGCGGACTGATCCTTTATGCCAAAACCAAAACGGCCATGACCGCGCTGACGGAGCAACTCAGGAGCCGGACCGTAGAAAAAACCTACCTGGCCGTCGTGCAGCAGGCGCCGCCGGAGCCGCAAGGCACGCTGGTCCATTTCCTGCGAAAAAACGAGGCAAAAAACATTTCGGTGGCTGAAACAAAAGAAAGTCCCGGTACCGAACGCGCCGAACTGCATTACCGCCTGGCCGGCAGCAGCGAACGCTACCACCTGCTCGAAATACAACTCATCAGCGGGCGGCACCACCAGATCCGCGTCCAGTTGGCCGCCATCGGATGTCCCATAAAAGGAGATGTGAAATACGGATTCCGGCGCAGCAACCGCGACCGTTCCATCCATTTGCACGCCTGGCGGCTCGCTTTCGACCATCCGGTCTCAGGGGAACGCATACACCTGGAGGCCGGGCTTCCGGGGGAGGATGCGGTGTGGGCGGCGTTTCGGGAATCCTTGTCCGGTTAACAAATGGCGAATGGCCTCATTTCCGAATAAAATACGCCACCCTTTTTCTGAAAAAACAAATCTGTTGGAAATGAGAGGCGCCCATCCCAGGCGCGCCGTTATCCGGATTGGAAAATTGTGCGAACAAATTCCAGCACGCCTGCGGCCCTGTCCGCGTCCCAATCGCCGTCCGGCTGTGTCTCCACCGCAGGGGCGCCGTGTTTGGCCAGGTCCAGCATTTTTTGCCGTTCAGGCGGTGAAAATTGGCTGAAGGTGCGCCGCAGCAAGGGCAGCGTATCGACGAAGGCCTCTTCCGAAAAACTGCTCATCCAGTCGTCGAGTATCATCCAGAGCTCCCGGTGGTGCAACAGCAGCAAACCGCTGCCGTACAAAAATCCCTCCAGCCACTGCGCCGATTCTCCCGGCGGCTGGGCGCGGGAAAGCCGGAAGCGCATGGCGTCGCCGGTTTGTTCCGGCGTCAGACTGCTTTTATCAAACAGCATACGTGTGGCAAGGCCCGCCAGCAGCGGCGCCGTAGCAGCAGAAGTGCCGATCAGGGACAGTGTTTTTTGCCACGATTCATCCTGGCCGGGCCATTGCAGAATGCCGAGGGCGCGGTTGATGGCCAGTATTTTTTTCAAAATACCGGCTGCCGCGTCCCCGTCAATGCCGGTACAGGCCGCGGGCAACTGAATCATCACACGCGGAATGATCTGGCCGAGCAATTGCTCCACGGCATCGAGATTAAGGCGCCGGGCGCTGCCGTAACGCAACACCTCCGCCAGGGGGAGTACCGCATCGGCGAGCAACAGCGTATCCCTGGCCAGGGCACTGATCTGCTGCAGTTTTTGGAGCAAGGGAGGCACGAGCAGCGGCAGTTCGGATTTCAGCACCACACCCAGCAGTTGCGTCAGTTCGGGCAGGCCTGACATGTCGCGCATATTGTGGTGGGCGCGGCGGCCGGCGGCATCTTCGATGGTGTTGCCCCAGGTACCTGCCTCAATGAGCCGGATTTCAAAATCGGGCAGCCACTTGAGTTTCCAATGTTCGTGAAACCCGCCCTGCTTGCCGCCGCCGCTGTCTGCCGTCGTGCCCCAGGCGATACCGAGCAGGTTGAGCCGGTGCAGGAGCTGGCTCTTGCGCAGGTGCGCCGCTTCGCGCAGGTCGAGTTCGAGTATTTTTTCCTGTGTATTCTTTTCCAGGCGGCAGCTTTTTACGGCTTTTTCAAAATCAGCCTTTAGTGGCGGAACGGGCAGATGGGCCGGCACGGCGCCCAGCACATCGCCGATAACCAGTTGCCGGTCAATCAGTTCAAGCGGCGCTTCAGCGCCGTTACACAGGACGGTGACGGCGGCTTCGCGCAATTCTTCAATACCGGGCAGCGCTGTGCTTCGCAGGGCGGCCAGGGCTCCGGCCAGCCGCGTCGCTTCAATGACGTGGGCGGAGGAGACCGCGATATCATTGTCGCGCAGCAGGCGCGCAGCCTGTGTCAGCCACCTCACCACCGGCTCCTGCGTATCACCGGCAGCCGTAGCCGATTCCCACAATACACTGTACCAGGCCGGCGCAACGACGCCGGCGCTGTAGCCGTTCTGGCTGGCCAGCCGGTCGAACGACCAGGGTATCCATGTGGCGTCGGTTTTATTTTTTTCAGGCCTTTCAGCACCGCAGCATCGGCAGAGGGCTTTATACCGCCTGTTTCCGCCAGGGCAGGGGCATGCCAGGCGCCGCAGACAACCGCAATTTTGGCGAACCCTTCTTTTTGTGCCGTCCGTATTGTCTGGCGCATATACGCCTCGCGCAGCAGTGTTTCGCGACGCTCGGGATGCGATTTATCGTCGCGCAGCGCGCGCATGAGATCCAGCATTACCGTGAATATGGCGCCGGGGTCCTGCCCTGCATCCGGGGTGTGGCGCTCGATCATGGCATCCCACCACCTTTCCGGGTCCGTGTATCCGGCCAGGAGGGCAATTTTACGGAATGGGTCGCGCGATGCTTTTTCATCCTGACCCCTGGAGGGCGTCATTTCAAGCGTCAATTGTACATCGGTTTGGCGCAGGGCAAAAGCATGGCTCATGGGCAGGTCCATGAACCGGACCGGAACATTGCACGAAAGCGCATAGCGCAGGGCCTGCCACTCCGGCGAAAATCCGGCAAAGGGGAAAAACGAAGCCTGTTCGAGGTCTTTTGGATTATATACCAGCATGGCTACCGGTGGCTCCATATCGGCATGTCCCGCCATCGGGATAAGGCTTTCCGCGTCGGGTGGCCCTTCAACCAGAACGATATCAGGGCCGAATGCGTGCAACGCCGCGACAAGGCTCCGGGCAGAACCAGGGCCGTGGTGGCGAATGCCGAATATCCTGATATCGTGGGTCATTTGTGTTGTTGTTTATTTCCCGCCAGGGGGATTATATTTCCCGGTAGACTGCCGCAGAAAAAATATGCCGGTTGGCGCTGATCAGGTTTTTATCTCCGGAAAACACCTGCCGAGACGCCTACACTTTGAACGGCGAATTGTCCTGGTGGTGTTTGATCAGGCTGCTGCAATAATACAAGCAAAGGTAAAGGGTCAGCATGGCCAGCACCAGCAGCCAGTCCGACCAGTTTTGCAGGATCAGAAAATCATACACCCCGTGGAGCAAAAAGGCCATGCCGAAGCCTTGCCACAGTAGCCGGGAACGCCGGGCCGGAGCAAATTTCGCCAGTCCGGCATAGTACCCCGCCACGATCCCGAAAACGAGGTGAGCGGGCACGGCGGTAAACATACGCAGCGCGACCGTTTCCATGCCGAAACGATGGGCGTAGAACAGGTTTTCCATCGTGGCAAAACCCATGGCTGCCAGCACCGAATAAACAATACCATCCATTGGCTCGTTGAAAAACCGCCATGGAAATGCAGACAACCGCAATACGGCAAACTTAAACACCTCTTCATTGAGCGATACGGCAAGAAAGGCCGCCAGGACAATAGCCCCGTAACTCCTTTCATACGGATGCAGGGTGGCAAAAGCCCATTTTTCAATTTCCATTGCCGGAAAGGTGACGGCGGCGCCCAGACAAAAGCTGATGAGCAGCGGTACCAGCGGCTCCCGTTCGTATTTATCCACCCGAAAAATGGCGTAACTGATCAGAAGACCGGGTGTTACGGCGAGTATGACTAAAAGCGGATTCATCGTTGCGCACAAAATTCCCAAAAGCTGCGCACAATTTCAACGGTCTTTTCGGGTGTCTCATACATACTCATGTGGCCGATGCCCTCAAGAACGTGTATATCGACAATATCTGGCAGCATGGCCGCCTGCAAACCCATTTCCGGAGTGATAATCGAATCGTCCGTTCCAAGTAAAAACAACACCGGGCAGGATGCATTGCGCAGCGTCGCCGTGTGATCCATTCGAGCGATCATGCCTTCCAGTGCGGCAATTATGCCGGCTGCCGGCTGCCGTTTCGCATTTTCGATGAGCGCATCTACGGTATCGGGGTGCTGCCCGGCAAATGCCGCAGCAAACAGACTGGAAAACAGCTGCGCCACGTAAAGGTCGCGCTTGCCCGACTGTACCATTTCGATGCCGCGGCGGCGAGTCTCCCTTCGCTCCGGACTGTCTTCATAGGGATGCGAATGGACCAGCCCCAGTCCGGCAAGCCTGTCGGGGTACCTGGCGGCGAATTCCAGCGCGACATAGCCGCCCATAGAATGGCCCACCAATACACAGCGCTCAACTGAAAATTCGTTCAGCATCGCACAAACAGCGTCAGCCGAGGTATCCATGCCGGACGCCAGCGGCAGATCAGACCCGCCAAAGCCGGGCAGGTCCATCCGCAGCAGATGGATGCCCTGCAAGCCAGGCAAGAGGCCATCCCACAGCGTGGAATCTTCGCAAAAGCCGTGCAGCAGCACCAGCGGCAGGCTACCGGCGGCGCCGGATTCGTAACAGGCAATATGCCTTCCGTTGGAGAGCAGGGTGTGTTTCATCGTTGCAAATCTGCAAAAAAGCAGGCAAAGGCCGGCTGTAACATTTTCCCGGCCCTATCCTTTTTTAAAGTCGGCGATAGCCTTTTTGGTGAAGTCGGACAAGGCCAGTCGGCCGCTGACTGCTGCGCGCTCGTGCAGCAGTGTATCCCAATGTTCGGTACCCTGCCAGAATACTTTTTTCAGTTCGGCCAGCGCTTCCGTGCTGTAGGAGCACAGTTGGCCCGTAAAATGCGCCAGGTACGCATCCAGTTGCTCCTCACTGTCGAACACTTCCTGGAACAGGCTTTTCGACTTTGCCCATTCTGCCGTGAGCCACTCGGAGGGGTTCAGCGACATTTGGGCAAACGTGGCGACGCCTACCTTGCGTTCGACGGCAGGGCCAATTACAAAAGGACCAAACCCTACGGCCAACTCACTCAGCCGCACAGAGGCCCATTTGGAGGCCATGCAAAAATCGGTCGCCGCCGCCAGACCCACGCCGCCGCCGACTGCCTTGCCGTGGATGCGCCCGATCACGATCTTCGGGCATTTGCGCATGGCATTGACCACGTTGCCGAAACCGGAAAAGAATCGAAGGCTGGTGTCATAATCGCTGATGGCAACCAGTTCATCAAAACTGGCCCCTGCGCAAAAAGTCTTGTGTTCGGCGCTGCGCAACACCACCACCCTGGCGGCGGGATTGCTGCCGGCGGCTTCGAGCGCAGCGACAAGATCGGTCAGCAAGCGGCTCGGCAGGCTGTTGTGGTTGGGGTGATAAAAAATGATGTGCGCCACACCTTCGGTGGTGATGTCGGTGCGGACGTAGCCTTGTTGTGTGATATCCATATTGATCGGGCTGGTTTTGCGGCAAAGGTAGCGTATGCCGGAAAAGTAGGGACAGCAGATTTCTGCTGGCCACAAGTCCGGGTCACCAGGAGCAAAATTGCAGGTTATGGCATTTTGCCCATTGCTCTACAGCCTGCATGGCGTCTGCTTTTGGATGCGTATTCGCTTTGCCTTTTACCTGGAAGATGTCCAGTGCAGCCGTCAGTTCGATGGTAGCCTCGCGTTCTGCCTGCCCGGTAGCACCAACACGCCGGAGCGACCAGATGGAGGTATCCCCCGTGTTGCACTCCTCGCCGTAACCGCCCACGCAATGGTGCATCGCCACACCTTCCAGCAACAGCTTTTCGACGCTGCACAGACGCATTATCCTAAACTCCTGCCCGTTGATGCAGGTGCTGAAATATTCCGGAATGGGTGATGCAGGGAACTTGCGCCAGCGAACCGCGCGCTCCAGTGCCTGGAGGTGCTGATCCCAGGTGTTCATCCGTTCGCGAAGCGACGCCAGTGTCGCCTGGCCGATCTGAAGTGCAGGATATAAAGGCTCTATGCTTTCCCGGAAACCGCCCAGCGACAGCACGAATGGCTCCAGGCGCTGGTTCCGAACAAAAAGCACCATACCCGGAATTTCTTCGGGCGTCAGTGCCGACTGGTTGCGAAGGATGAAGCAGATGAAATCTGACCAAATCGCCTCATTTTCAGGTGCTTCGTTCTGCAATACTTCGGCCAGTGCGGCAGCCAGATGCTCCTGCATGCCCAATGCGCGCACCTGCGCCCAACGCATGGCAACAGGCAGGGTCATGGTCTGCGGTGCATGGAGAAAAAAATGTGCGGCTTTTTTGGTGAAGCCAAAGGGCAGGTCATCCGCCTTGCTGAGATTGCCGCCACGCGCCACATGCACAAACCATCCTATGGTGCGGGCATCGGCGCGCGCGCCCACGGCGAGGGTATCGGCAATGGCACGCAGCAGCGGCTCCGGCATGGCATATCGCAGCATAGCATGACGGGCCAGGCTGCGAAACATTCGCGCAGGTTCAGCCGAGCGCGGTGTTCGCCACGTACTCAAATGGCGCACCGGCGCCCCCGATTCGAGGAAGTTTTGCAACACGAGGTAAAACCCCGGCGACGACACCAGACAACGGCGCACCGCCCCCCGGCGCAACAGCACATCAAGCGGCAATGTGTCGGCGGGTGTGGCCTCACGGGTCAGTTCCATACGGATGCGGGCAACCGAACGAAATTGTTTTTGGGCAGACTTGCTGCGTTGGAAGGCCTGACGCTCCAGCGCCAGCCTTTCAGCCGCCTGCTGCTCGCGCAACAGGCGTGCGTGGCGATTGGCCATGACTCAGACGATTTTTAGTTACCCATGTGCGTCAACACAGGGTAATCAGTGAATAAAACCTGGCGGGCGCGCTGTCTCAGTGCACCTGATGGTATATTCGAAATCGTTTGAGGAAAAGCATAGGGAGCGATTTGAGGTGGGAAAACCGGGCAGACACGGGAAAAGTTCCGAAGGCGTTTTTGTCATTCGTCATTATTCCGGGGAGAGTGTCCTGGCAGAGACATTTTGCACTTAAACCTGTACACGGATGTCATCAATGTTGGGGTAATGAGGTTTATCGCTTGTCTGAACATTAAAAACGGATACTGATATGAACCGACAACTATTTAAATACCTGCTTTTGGCCCCGGTGCTGTTCCTGTTTGCCTGCGTCAAAACGGAGATTATTCCCGAAACGCTGGAGCCGGTACTCACCCTTTCCCCCTCCGTCGTTTCCCTCTCTGCCGGGGAAAATTTTCAACTTACCGCCACTTACACTGACGCACTTGGCGAAAACAGAACCGATCTTATCCAGTGGTCAAGTGCCGATGCGACGGTAGCCTCCGTCAGTGCCACAGGCCGGGTGACCGCTCTGTCGGCAGGACAGGCCTGGGTAGTGGCTGCTGCTCCGGACGGGCTGACCGACTCTACCCTCGTCACAGTAGTCGCCAACAGCAATGCGGTCGCCCGCGTAGATATCCTCAACGCTCCGGCCATGCTGAACGAAGGCGCATCGGCAACCTTACAGGCCAAAGCCTTTAACAGCAATAATCAGGAAATCAGCGGCGCAGCCATCATTTGGAGCAGTTCCAACACCGGTATCATCAGCGTCAGTCCGGGTGGTGTTCTTAACGCTCTCAGCTCCGGCACGGCCGCCATTACGGCTACAGCAGACGGGGTCAGCAGCCTTCCGGCCAATATTCAGGTACTGCCTCCGGGCGGCATGACCCGTTCGGGCGTCTTTTCCGGCAACTCCGGCTATACCGTCAAAGGCACAGCCACTCTTCAACAATCCGCCACGGCACTTACCCTGACTCTTGGCAGCGATTTTATGGCCTCCAACGGCCCCATGCTTGGCGTGTACCTCGCAAAAAATGCTTCCGGCGGCCTGAGCGCGCAAAACAGTTTGAAACTCGGCAACCTGACAGCCAACAACGGTATGCAAAAGCTATGCCGTACCGGCAGGAGTCGGGCTGACCGACTATGACTATGTAGTAATTTACTGTATTCCTTTCAACATCCGGTTCGGCACAGCCTCGCTGCTGTGAGCAGCACGAATGGTCTTTACTGAACAACAGCGCACCCACACAAACTTTTCCTTTATGCAATACAATCGAATCATCATGGGCAGCCTGCTGCTGCTCTCGCTTTTTTCCACCGGCGCCTTTGCCAATGGCTGGCCACAGCCCAAAGGCCACGGTTTTTTCAAACTGGATTTCAGCATGATCCGGGCACGTACATTTTACGGCATGGACGGCAATATTTACGACATCAATGGCGCCGGAACCCTGCTGGGTAACTACACTACGTCATTTTACGGCGAATACGGCATTACCAACCGCCTTACCGCTATAGCCTACGTGCCCTTTCTGGTGCGCAATACCGTAAACGAAGGGGTCGGCGCCCTCACAGGTGAAATATTGCAGCCGGGTCTGGAGAACACTGCGTTCGGTGATGCAGACCTGGGTCTGCGCTTCGGTCTGATTAGGAAAGGCGGGTTCGTGCTCAGCACTTCGCTGACTGTTGGCATCCCGAGCGGCGACTTTACGAATGCCGACCTGCTGTATACCGGCGACGGTGAATTCAATCAGCTCATCAAGGCCGAATGGGGATATGGCGCCGCGCGCTGGTATGCTTCCGGCAACATTGGCGTGAATAACCGGACAAAAGGGTTTTCAGAAGAATTTCGCTACCATCTGGAGGCCGGATACTGGCTGCTCAAAAGCAAACTGCTGGCCTCAATCAAACTTGCCGGTGTGGAATCGTTCAACAATGGCAACCCGACAAGTTCCGGCAACGGCCTGTTTTCCAATAATGTCGAGTTTATGTCGCCGCAGTTTTCACTCGCCTACGAACACCGGCAAAAATGGGGGGTAAGTGCGCAAATTGCCGGCGCTTTTAATGGTAAAAATGCCCTGGCATCTCCGGCCTTGTCGGTAGGGTTGTATGTCAAAACAGGGAAATAAGACTGATTGGCGCCTGCTATGAGTCATTCCGAATTCTGGCTATCACCAAGCGGATTCGTCAAGACCTGAGCACACAGATGACGTATATTTGCCCCACACTAACCGTCCTGTCATGCGCCTCACCATCGTCCAATCCGAACTTGCCTGGGAAAATGCGGCCGCCAACCGCAGCATGTTTGCCCGGAAAATTGCTCCCCTGGCCGGCAATACCGACCTCGTGGTGCTGCCCGAAATGTTTACCACCGGCTTTTCGATGAATGCTGCGGCGCTGGCCGAGCCGATGGACGGCTCCACGGTGCAGTGGATGGGCGAGCAGGCTGCCAAAACAGGCGCAGCTGTTACAGGCAGTTTTATCTGCATGGAGAACCGGCAGTATTTCAACAGGCTCATCTTTATGCGGCCCGACGGCACATACGACCTGTACGACAAGAGGCACCTGTTTACCCTGGCCGGGGAGCACGAATTTTATACGCCAGGCAACAAACAAATAGTGGCAGATTGGATGGGCTGGCGCATCAGGCCACTCGTGTGCTACGACCTGCGGTTCCCGGTCTGGAGCCGCAACGCCGCCCCGCACGACAGCGACAGCATGCCCTCGGGCACAACAGATGCCGGCGCCTTAGGGCAGGCGCAAACAGGAAGTGCCGACCTTTACCTTTATGTAGCCAACTGGCCCGGTCGCCGGGCGCACCACTGGCGCACACTGCTCGCCGCACGAGCCATTGAAAACCAGGCATTTGTAGCCGGCGTGAATATTGTTGGCAAAGATGGAAACGGACATGAATATGTGGGGACTCGGCTATTATTGATTTTTCAGGACAGCCGTTTGTCCAAATTTCCGGGCAGGAAGGCGCGCATACAACCGAACTATCCCTTGACAGTTTGAGGCAATACAGGCAACAATTGCCTTTTTTGCAGGACGCAGATGTTTTTCAACTGCCCTGAAAAGATTTTTCCATTTTTTGTTTCAAAAACATTGGTTTTTCAAATCCATTTCTACCTTTGCACCGGGTTTGTTCTTAATCTGCCTTGAATTGCAGCATTTCTTTCTAATCTTTCCTTGAATACATTCCGCCATAAACAAACCCGGCAAGCACGCATCCCATTGCCTTCATAACATTTGACAAAACCAATTTTATCGCCCATGGCGGGGCGTACGGCCAGATTTCCGGCCGTGAACCAAAACGACATAACCAATGTCAGACAGTCTTCCTTCCAGTTGCCCCAGAGGACTTTTTTCGTTACTTTTTTCCCTCGCTTTTACTGTTTTCTCCATTACGCCGGCTGTTGCCAACAACAACGACCCGAACCCTCCTGTCACGACGAGTGAGCAACTGATGCAGTTGCGGGAGTTCATTGCCGGCTATGCCCAGAATTTTGTCGGTATCGAGTACCGGCACGGCGGCAACAGCACGGAAACCGGGTTCGATTGTTCCGGTTTTACCAGTTTTGCCCTGAATGAATTCGGCATAAAGGTTTCTGCGTGCTCATCAACCCAGGCCACGCAGGGCGACGAGGTCAGCCTTGACGCGGTAAAACCGGGCGATCTGATTTTTTTCGGGCGCAAAGGCCGTATAAAACACGTAGCCCTTGTGGTCAGAAACACTGAAGAGGGTATTATTTGCGTACACAGTACCTGCTCGAAGGGCATTATGGTGGAAAATATTTCCACGTCGAAGTACTGGAAACCGAAAATCATGTTTGCCCGTGATGTGGTATCCACGCAGGCGCTGGAAAAATGCCTGTTGCCCCTGCCAGGTGAATGCGAACAGCAGAATGACCTGTTTTCCACCGCTCCGACATCTGAACAAATGCCCGATTGTATTGAGGAATCACAAGAAAATATCTGCCAGAGCATTGCGCCATTGGCGATGCTTGACGCGCCCGATCTCGCAGCGCTGCAGTTATTCAATTGCGGCTCCGTTATCCGGGGATTGCATTAAAAAAACCAACCGGCCTCAATTGCCATACCTAAAGTCCCGTTCCGGGCAGTTCGGCCCGATGGCGCTGTAAGAGTACGCCACGCATTAAAACAAAACGCACCATGAGAAAAAAGGGTATTCCCAAAAGGAATGGCCCTTTTTTCATTGCATGCCTGTGCGATTATTTTTGAGATGGCGCCGGGCAGGTAGACAAACCCACCAGGGCGTAGATCGGGCAAAAACCGACCAGGCTGGTCAGCACGAAAATACCGCCAAGTGCCAGCAGTACATAGCCCAAGATACCGGTAACGGTACCGGTGAAATACAGAGCGGCAAACACCACCGCAAGGATGATGCGCACGATTTTGTCGGTAGACCCCATGTTCTTTTTCATCGTGTGTAATCGTTAATGGTGAAGAAACTGTATGACAAGGGCAATTAAAGCAGCGATACCTGTGCAAATCAGGCAAACGATCGCAAATTTGATCCATTTTGACTTTGTGCTGAGCATCCCTGTTAATTACCCTGCAAATTTCGCGATTGTACACGGCGCACTATGCTACCCAGGTAGCATAAGTGCCAATATCCGAATGCGGCCGCGTTGCAGCCGGACCATTCCTTTCCGTTCCATTTGTTTGAGCAGGCGGGATACCACGGCACGCGCCGTTCCGAGGTCGTCGGCAATTTCCTGGTGCGACAGGTGGAGCACCAGGGTGTTGAGCAGGGTCGATTTTTCCCTGAGGTATTTGGCCAGTCTGTGGTCGAGGCTTGAAAACCCGATCTCGTCCACAACTTCCAGCAACTCATCGAAGCGGCGCGAAAAAGATTCCAGCACAAAATCGAACCAGGCCGGGTATTTTCTGCCCAGCAGATAGGCCAGCTCGGCAGGAATACCGATCAGTTCGGTATTCTGTTGGGCGATTGCCTTGACCCTGCTTTTTTCCTGTTTCAGACAGGATGAGAGGGTCATCGCACAACTTTCGCCGGTATGGATGTAGTACAGCAATATCTCATGTCCGGCGTCGTCGACCCGCACAACCTTCACCGAGCCATTTATCACAAGCGGTATATGCCGGATATTATCGCCTGCATTCAACAGCACTTCTCCCGGTGCGATGGAGCGCAACACCGCACGTTCGGCAATTGCTTCAGCAATTCCGGCGCCGCCGAGCAAGGGAAAATGCAGGCGGATGGCGGGCTTGATCTGTTCGTTTGTCATCTTCTGGAACGGCATTCCGGGGCAATATTCAGTGGCATTCCATTCCGGCCTTCGGAACGGCAGATTCAAACAGAGACAGGTCGAGGTGTAAACCGCGTTGCAGCAACACCAGGCCGGCGATAACGATCAATACCGGCTGTAATACCCGTATCCTGCGAACGGCCACAGGCAGCGACCGTCCCAATACGCTCATCATGAGCAACAGCGGCAGGGTGCCGGCGCCGAATAGCGCCATAAACAGTCCTCCGGCTGCGCCGTCCGTAGTAGCGATGGCCGCAGCAAGTGCGGCATATACCATTCCACAAGGCAGCAGTCCGTTCAGCAACCCGAAATAGAAAACACCGCCACCTGAATGCCTGCGCATCAGGCGGCCCATGCCGTTTTGTATACGTTGCGTAAATCCGCTGAAGCCCGGCAGGGCTGTTACCAGGCGTTCGAATCGCCAGGCAGCAAAGGCCATCAGGATCAACAATACTCCCGCGCCTATAGACAAAGCCTTTTGCAGGCCCGCAAGTGCCAGTCCCTTGCCTGCAAGACCGAAAAAGATGCCCAGCAGCACATAAGTCAGGATTCGCCCGCTGTGGTACAGCAGCATTTGCCGCCATACCTGTCTTTTTCCCGTGGCATCGAGGGGCAGCGCGAGCATGAGCGGACCGCACATACCCACGCAATGCATACTACCAGCCAAACCGAGGAGCAACGGAGCGAGCATATTGAGGAGGTCGATCAGGCGTTGGTGATAAAAACCGAGGTTTCCCAGTAATACTTCTTGCCGCCGGCCTCCCAGTCCAGTTCGACATACCAGATGCCGGAGGCTAGCTTTGCCGTCGGGATGTCGAAGGTACCGGACTGATCTATCTTTACGGTAAAGTCGTCGCCGGTTGTTGACGGGCGGTAGAACTTGGCATTGCCGGAGGCAATATTCATTTCTTTTGGAAATTGCACCAATACCGTTTGGGACGGCGCCAGAAAATGCACCTGCGGCAGATCTTTCAGGCCGGCGGTATTTTGCTTTTTCTCCAGGCGCTCCTGGTAGTTCAGGTCAAGGTTATAATAATCTTTTTGCATCAGTCCGGGATCATGGGATCGCGATGCGATGACGATGCCGACCATTGCCAGCACGAAGGCGCCGTAAAAAAGCGCAATGCCTGTTCCCCAGTTAAATTTCATGGTGTTGATGGTTTAAGTTCGTGAATCAAACGGCAGCAAGATACTTAAGCGACCGGTTCAATGGTCCTGTTCTTGCTTATCCTCGTGTTCCTCCTCTTTTTCCTTATCCTTATCATGTTTTGGCATAAAAACGGGTCCCAGAAAGTTTGTTTCCACCCCGTCAATTTTTTTGCCGTCGGAGATCACGTCTATCCTGACGGGCGTTTTTCTGCCTTTGAGCAGGTCGACGGGCATTTCGACAAAAAAAGCGCCCTCCATTTTGCTGTTTTTGGGAATGCTTTCCGGCGCCTGCCCTACGATCCGTATAACACCGCCCGGCGTGGCCATTTCGAGTCGCACAGGCAGATCCCGGTTTGTTTTGTTGATGAGTACGTAAGTGTAGAGGTTGGTCAGGTGCGCTTCATCCACCTCCTGGTACAGTTGTCCCGGCGAACGCAGAATGATCGTTTCCACAATGCCGCGTCGTGCGAGCAGGAACACATCGAGCGATAAAAGAGCGATTAAAACGGCTGTATATGCAAATACCCGTGTGGTAAAGATTTTGCGCCGACCCGAATCAATGCCGGTCATGGAATCGTAGCGGACCAGCCCTCGCGGCCTGCCGACCCTGTCCATGATTGCGTCGCAGGCATCGATACAAGCCGTGCAGTTGGTACATTCCAGCTGGGTGCCATTGCGAATATCAATGCCGGTGGGGCACACTGCAACGCATAGTTTACAGTCGATGCAATCGCCTAAAACGGCGCCGCCGGCGGTACCCGTGCCGCTGCCCGCCACCGCAGACTGAATCTGTTGCAGGGGATTGTTCCGTTCACTGCCCTGCGCTTCCGTTCCGGCGCCGGTTTTTTTCAGTTTGCCACGCGGCTCACCCCGCACATAATCGTATGCCACTACTATAGAATCCTTGACCAGCAGTACGCCCTGCAGGCGGCCGTACGGGCAGATGGTGGTACATACCTGCTCCCGCAGCCGCGAAAACACGCCGTAAAACACCCCGGAGAAAATCAGCATGGCCACAAAACCATAGAAGTTCTGCGATACAGGCTCTTTAACGATCTGTATCACGGCATCCATTCCGATAACGTAAGCCAGAAAATAATTGGACACGACGACGGCAATCAAGAAGAAAACGACGTGCTTCAGGGTCTTTTTCCGGATCTTTTCGGTCGTCCAGGGCGCTTTGTCCAGCCTGCGCTGCTCGTTGGAGTCGCCTTCAATCCAGTATTCTATTTTTCGGAAAAACATTTCCATGAATACCGTCTGTGGGCACACCCAACCGCAAAATAATCGTCCGTAGACAACCGTAAAGAGAATAATGAACACGATAAACGTGAGCATCGCCAACACGAACAAATGAAAATCCTGCGGGGTGAACAGCAGGCCGAACAGCACAAATTTCCGCTCCAGTACGTTGAACAACAGAAATTGCTCGCCATCAACTTTTATGAACGGCATGGTGAGGAAGATGGCCAGGAAAGCAAAACTGACCCAGATACGGGCATTGTAAAAGCGCCCCGAAGGCTTCTTCGGATACAGCCAGATGCGCTTGCCCGACTGATCTACCGTAGCAATATGGTCGCGGTAATCCTCGGCGTCTTCAATGACGTTGTCCAAATATTCTTTATCCATGGGTCAACCATATTAAATGCGTCGACCGGCCCGGTGCAATACAGCGCCAGGCCGGTCGGCACGGCAATGTTTATTTTGAATCCGCAGGCTGTTCCGTTTGCCCTGCGGGAGGTGTTGCAGACGGGTCCTGTGTCTCGCCCTCCTCATTCCAGATCACCCCCTGGGGATCTTTCTGGTTGGGCGGATTGGTGCCCTGGAGGGAGAGAATATAACTGGCCACTTTTTGCATATCGGAAGGCCTCAACTGGCTCTGCCAGGAGATCATGCCTTTCTCGGGAACACCGTATTTGATCGTTTTGAAGATGTTCTTGATACCGCCGCCATGCAGCCAGTAAGCATCGGCAAAGTTGGGGCCGATGCCGCCCTCGCCTTTTTGGCCATGACAAACGGCGCAACTGTTTTTATAGATCAGTTCACCTTCACCCAGGGCGCCGCTGTCGGTGATTGCTTCGACATTGGACTCGTCGACGGCGTTTGCTTTACCTGCCAGCGCTATCGACATCGATTTTTTGGCATCGGCCATCTCCGTGTTATACCGTTCGATGGACGACGGGCCGTCGCCTCCCCAGTGATAGTAGTACATATAGCCGACTGCCCAGATGATCGTCAGGACAAACATATTCACCCACCAGGGTGGCAGCCGGTTGTCCAGCTCCCGGATACCATCGTAAGCGTGGTGAAAGGTGATCTCCCCTTCATGCTCGATAGGTACAGCGTCTTCCCAGTATTGTTTGCGCATGCGGGTCCAGAAGCTGTCGCCGGTAGCAGCAGATGCTTCCGCTTCGGCAGGAAGTATAGCGCCGCTTTTTTGGGCTTCCAGTTCGAGTACTTTTTTATAGAGGAACTGGTTGACTTTGACCACATATATCATCGCCACGATAAACAGGACGGAGCCTGCCACTGCAAGGATAATGGTCATAATATCGGGCAGCTGTTGCGCCTCTGTTGTGGCCGTCGGAGCGGTTGACTGCACCGCCTGGCTCCACCCGGCGAAGGCCATTGCCATGAATAGCAGGGTGCCTGTATATTTTTTCGATTTCATTGTTCAAAGAATTGATAAACAAAGAATTAGTATTTCAGACTAATCTTCCAGGGGAAGATTGGACATGTGTTGCATTTCTTCTTTTCCGGAAAAAAACGTCCGGATGGCGGCAATGCAGAAGGTGACAAAAAACAGCACCAGGGTTACGATGCCAAACCACTGAATACCTTCGACGGATTGCAGGATGTATTTGTACATGTTTTATTGATTTGTGGTTGGTTGTACTTTGATGTCTGTTCCCAGTCGTTGCAGGTAGGCGATGATAGCCACGATCTCCTTGTCTTCCAGGCCCTGGTCTTTCAGCTTTGACTCCTGTTCACCGAGGGTTTTAGCCACACCTTTTGCCTGTTCCTGCGCATTGGCGATGGCGTATTTTTCAAAATCCCGCGGATAAGGCGTGCCCAGTTTGCGCAGTGCCGTGATCTTGGCCGGCAGGTCTTTCAGATCAAGCACTTGATCGGTGAGATGCGGATAGGGCGGCATAATCGAACCCGGCGAGGTCGTGCGGGGATCCATCATGTGATTGAAGTGCCAGATATCCAGATTTCTGCCGCCTTCACGCCACAAATCCGGTCCGGTCCGCTTGCTGCCCCAGAGGAAGGGCCGGTCGTAGATGTATTCGCCGGATTTGGAATACTCGCCGTAGCGCACCGTTTCATCGCGGAATGGACGGATCATTTGGGAGTGGCAGCCGACGCAGCCCTCGCGGATGTAGATATCGCGGCCGGTGAGTTCGAGCGGGGTATAGGGCCGAACCGTAGAAATCTTCGGCACCTGGCTTTCGATAAATACCATCGGGATAATCTGCACGATACCACCGATAGCGATCAGAATGGTGCTCCACAGCAACATTTGAATCGGGCGGCGTTCGATCCAGCGGTGCCAGTACTGGCCGGAGGGTTCATCTGCCGTCGCGCGTTCACGGGCGGGTGCTTCGGCCGGTTCGTTAGCCATAAAGGTACCCTGGCCGGCAGTTTTATAGAGGTTGTACACGCCAAGCAGTACGCCAATGAAAAACAGGGTGCCGCCGACAACACGCATGGCGTACATCGGAATGATATGCTTCACCGTATCGAGAAAGTTGCCCCAGGCCAGGGTGCCTTCAGGGGTGAATTCTTTCCACATCATGGCCTGCGTCCAGCCGGCCCAGTACAGCGGCACAGCATAAAAGATGATACCGAGTGTGCCCAGCCAGAAGTGTACGTTGGCCAGTTGGCGCGAATAGAGTTCGGTGCGGTAAATGCGCGGCCACAACCAGTACAAGGCGCCGAAAGTGAGGAATCCGTTCCAGCCCAGCGCCCCGACGTGCACGTGCGCGATCGTCCAGTCTGTAAAGTGGCTGATCGCATTGATGGATTTAATGGAAAGCATCGGCCCTTCAAATGTGGCCATACCGTATGCCGTCACCGCCACAACCATGAACTTCAGCACGGGATCCTGCCGGACGCGGTCCCAGGCGCCACGCAGGGTGAGCAGGCCGTTCAGCATACCACCCCAGGAAGGCGCGATCAGCATAATAGAAAATACCGTACCCAGCGATTGTACCCAGTCGGGCATGGAAGAATACAGCAGGTGGTGCGGCCCCGCCCATATATAGATGAAAATCAGCGCCCAGAAGTGGATGATGGACAGTTTATAGGAATACACCGGTCGATTGGCCGCTTTTGGCAGGAAGTAGTACATCATGCCGAGATAGGGCGTAGTAAGGAAGAACGCCACGGCATTGTGCCCGTACCACCATTGCACGAGCGCATCCTGCACACCTGAAAATAACGGATAGCTTTGGGTGAACGTGACGGGCAGCTCGATGCTCCGCACGATATGCAGCACAGCGACCGTCACCCAGGTGGCGATGTAAAACCAGATGGCTACATAGAGGTGGTTCTCGCGGCGGGTAAGGATAGTACCGAACATGTTGATACCGAAAACAACCCATACCAGTGTGATCAGCAAATCGACCGGCCATATCAGCTCGGCGTATTCGCTGCTGGTCGTCATGCCCATCGGAAGGGTATAGGCTGCACAAAGAATGACTACCTGCCAGCTCCAGAAATGTATCCAGGAGAGTTTGTCGCTCCACATCCGGGTTTTTAGCAGGCGTTGCAGAGAGTAATAAACCCCCATGAAAATACCATTACCCACAAATGCAAAAATCACCGCATTGGTGTGCAGGGGGCGAAGGCGGCCAAAGGTGAGGTACTGAAATCCGCCTTCACTAAAGTTCAGGGCAGGAAAAACGAGCCTGCAAGGCCAGGATCAGGCCTACCAGCATACCAACCACGCCCCAGATAAAGGAGGCCATACCAAAGGCGCGGGTAATTTTGTTGTCGTACTGAAATTGTTGTATATTGCTCATAAAGAGAGAATTAGGTTCGTCATTTTGTCATTTCGTCATTCGCCATTGGGTGTTTTTTCCGGGGATTGGCTGTTGTCTGGCGACGTAGGTTCAGAGACCGGATCGTCGAATAGTATCCGGATAGCCGGCGTATAATCGTCGTCGAATTGTCCGTTACGTGCGGCCCAGAGGTATACAAGCAAAAAGCCCGCTGCGAGCAACAGGCTGAACAGGATCAACAGAAACACGATTTTCATAACACCCGGAGCTTTTTTTAAAAACAGGTGCAAGATGGCCCTACGCAAAAAAGACGCAGGATGACACGAGTCAGGATAAAGGGTGATTTTAATCGTTCATTAGGTGCCGGTCGCCTTTTCAGTATTGGCGTTTGCATACCGGAGCCGGTATATAATCAGGCTCGGTGGCTATACTTTCTCCAAAATAAATCCAGAATTGCTGCCCACCTTTGTTCCAATCTTTCACAAAAAAAATATTTGAAACATGAAAAAGATACTTTTCCTGCTTATGCTCGCCTCCGGGTACTGTCTGACCGCATTTGCTCAAAAAACACCCCCGCAGGCTGTTGTGGCCGCTTTTAACCAAAAATTTCCCGGTGTCGCAAAAGCGGACTGGGACAAAGAGAAAAACGGCGCCTGGGAAGCGGAGTTCGAACAAAACGACGTGGATATGAGCGCAAATTTTTCCGCCGATGGTAAATGGCTGGAGACAGAGACGGAAATAAAGTTGACCGAATTGCCCGCATCCGTGCAAGCCGCCCTGGCAGGTAAAAAAGTCAAAGAGGCCGCCCGCATCCAGCGGGCCGACGGCTCCACGGTATACGAAGCCGAGGTAAAACGAAAAGACCTGCTGTTCGATGCTGCCGGCAAAATACTGCAGGAGTCGAAGGATTGAACGCTGCCCGGTTCATTTCTAATAAACCGTCTGAAAACAAATAGCGTGTAGATCGTTCTGAAGGCGGCATGGCTGACCAGAATCATGGCATGTTATGACGACACATACCGCAACTGAAAAACGGCCCTCCTAACTTTGGCCCGGGCGGTATGGTATCCGGCCAAAAATTAACGACTATGCAAACTACAGAACAGTACCTGACCTGGACTCCCAGGGTCATCGCGACGGCATTTGCGGGCTTGCTGACGCTGTTCGCGTTTGACGCTTTCGACGGCAGCACAGGGTTTGGCGACAAACTCGGCGCTTTTGTCATGCACCTTCTGCCCGCTTTGATTACCATTGCCTGCCTTGCCGTCGCCTGGCGATACCGGCTGTGGGGAGGCATTTTGTTCCTGTTTATGGGTATCGTGTTTACCTTTTACTTCGGGACGGCCGGAAATCTGTACAACTTCCTGCTCATCTCTGCGCCGCTGTTCGCAGCAGGTGTGTTGTTCCTGTTGTCTGCCAGGGCCGGGGAATCTGCTTCCTGATCCTTTATGCCTGATGGGCAAATTCCACCCAGAATTCGCTGCCCTGCTCTGTTGCGCTGGTAAAGCCGACTTTTCCACCCATTACCTCGGCATAGCGCTGGACAATGTATAGCCCAAGTCCGGTACCCTGAATATTGGTGGCATTGGAGGCCCGGAAAAATCGGTCAAACAAGTGCTTTTGTTCCGATTTGGGGATACCTATTCCCTGGTCGCATACGCTGATGCGGGTAGAGCCATCCTTTACGATGCTTTTACGGTAATGACGGACTGTTCCGGCGAATATTTAATAGCATTCGAGATCAGGTTGATCAGGATGTTTTTCACGAGTTGACAGTCCAGATGGGCCGTATCGCTGCCCTCATGGTTATGGGTCAGTACCTGTCCGGGCTTGAACAGGTTTTTCATTTCCTGGTGTATATTTTCGATACAGGCAGTCAGGCTGACATCTTCAAATCTGGGTTGTATATGCCCCTCCTCCAGTCGACCCAGCGACAGAAATTCGGTCAGGATCGTATTAAGGCCATTCACCCCGTTTTTGATGCGTTCTGCGTGCTTTTTGATGTTGTCTATATCCTGCCGGTCGGCATATTGCGCGATCAGGCCTGCCGACGACAGCACCGAGGTCAGCGGCGTCCGGAATTCGTGGGAAGCCATGCTGACAAACCGGCTTTTGAGTTCGCCGAGTTCGCGCTCTTTGTCGAGTGCTGCGGCCAATTCATTTTTGGCCTGTTCCAATTCGCTGGTTCGCTCCACAACCTTGTTTTCAAGGTCTTCATTCAGTGTTTTCAAGGCTTCGCTTAGCCCCGCGAGTTCTTGTTTTTGTTGAAGAATGGAATGTTCGTATTGTTTACGTTTGGTATTATCCACGATAAAAGCGACAACAAACTCGCCTTCTGAGGCGTGAAAGGGGCTGAGGCTTACTTCCACGGGAAACTCTGTTCCATCTTTCGTGATCCCTTTCAGGTCCAGCCCGATTCCCATGCCGCGCGGTAGAGGACCCCGGTGAAACTTGTCGCGGTGACCCTCATGTTGCCGTTTAAGATGATGTGGAATGAGTATTTCAACCAGGTTGCCCGGCAATTCCCCGTTATCGTAGCCAAACAGGCGTTCTGCTGCGGGGTTTGCCATCACGATCTTCCCCAGCCGGTTGGTTAGCAGGATACCGCTGACGGCATACTCAAACAAGGCTCTGAATTTTTCTTCTTTCTGTCGCTCTTCCTCGCGCAGGGCAATAAAGCGGATCACAAAAAATGCTGCCGCCCAAAAGGCAGCGATAGCCGGCAGGCGCTCGAACAACATTTGCTCCAGTGGAATCGCCTGCGGTTTCAGAACCGCGGCAATGATGGTCAGCACGGTCGTGATCACGGCAAGCAACAGTACGTCGCTTTTTTCCTTGAAAGAAACCGACAGAAACAAGGCCAGCAGATACAAAAACTCCATATCCCAACCCAGCGGAGCAATCAGGTCGGCAATAAAAACCAGGGTAACCAGCAGCCAGATGAATTTTGATCTGTGGGGCGCACTTTGCAGCATTAACATGGGGTAAAGGTAAAAAGCGCAGGTCAACCTGAATATGGAATTATGCTTCGTTTCGCCGTGGAATATACATTTGCAATATGAACAGGTATTCCATGATAAAACCCGGCAGCATAGCGTTTGCCTTGATATCCGTATTGTTTGTCGCACCGGTCGTCGCCCAGCAAGATGCCTGGATTCGGATAAACCAACTCGGATATCCTGAACACGCCGTAAAAGTGGCCGTTCTGGTGAGCAAAAAAACCATCGCCGTCGACCGGTTCGAACTCTGCGACGCCCTCACCCGGCAACAGGTTTTTCAAAGCGAAAAGGTCCGCCCGTATGGACCTTATGCCGCATTCGAAGCGGGGTTTCGGCTCGATTTTTCGGCCTTTACAAAGCCGGGCGCGTATTACGT
This sequence comes from Lewinellaceae bacterium, assembly GCA_016712415.1. Lineage (GTDB taxonomy): Bacteria > Bacteroidota > Bacteroidia > Chitinophagales > Saprospiraceae > M3007. The sequence goes on from JADJRC010000049.1 coordinate 309,958, forward strand.
GCAGGCCGGTACACTCCGCTCACCCGTTTTTCGTATCAGCGACGACGTGTACGACGGCGCGGCCGATTTCATCCTGCAATACATGCGGCAACAGCGCAGCGGATACAACCCCTTTCTCCGGGATTCCTGTCATACGGCCGACGGCTTCATCGTGTACCATCCTGATCCGGCAAAAGATTCAACCCGCATCGATGTATCGGGCGGCTGGCACGATGCGTCCGATTACCTGCAATACCTGCCCACCTCGGCTACTGCAACCTTTCAGATGCTCTTTGCCTACGGACAGCATCCCGGTAGTTTTGGCGACCGCTTCGACGCAGCCGGACAGCCCGGCGCCAACGGCGTCCCCGATGTACTCGACGAGGCCAAATGGGGCCTCGACTGGATGCTTAAAATGAATCCCGGCCCCGGCGAATATTACAACCAAATTGCCGACGACCGCGACCACCAGCGTATGCGCCTGCCGACGCTCGACTCCGTGCGCTACGGCGCACCCGACGGGAGCCTGGCCCGGCCGGTTTATTTCATCACCGGGGCGCCGCAAGGCGCACTCCAATATAAAAACCGGACAACGGGCGTCGCCTCCTCTGCCGGAAAATTTGCCGCTGCCTTTGCCCTGGGCAGCAAGGTACTTCGGCCTTATTACCCTGAATATGTGGCACAACTCGCTCAAAAGGCCAGAGACGCCTACGCCTTCGGCAGGCAAAAACCGGGGTTTACACAGACGGCTCCCTGCCGGGCGCCGTATTTTTACGAAGAAGAAAATTTCGCGGACGATATGGAGCTGGCCGCTACTCAACTGGATGCCCTTTTTCCGGGACAGGAATACGGGGCCCAGGCCGTTGAATATGGCAACGCAGAACCCCTTACACCCTGGATGGGCAGCGATACGGCGCGCCATTATCAATGGTATCCGTTTCTCAACCTGGGCCATTATTACCTCGCTACCGGAGGTAACACGACATCTGCCCCGGTTTTCCGCGAATACCTGCGCCGGGGCATAGACAGTGTGTCGCAACGCGGCAAAAACAACCCCTTTCTGTACGGCGTGCCGTTTATATGGTGCTCCAACAACCTCAACGCAGCCTTGTACACCCAGGCGCGGCTGTACCGCAGTCTCAGCGCCGACAGCACTTACCTGGAGATGGAGGCCGCGTTGCGCGACTGGTTGTTTGGCTGCAACCCCTGGGGCACAAGCATGATCTGCGGGTTGCCGCAGCACGGCATCGCGCCACGCGACCCACACTCTGCATTTACGCACCTGTACCGCTATCCTATCGACGGCGGGCTCGTCGACGGCCCCATCTACGGCAGCATCTGGAACAAACTCATCGGTATTACGCTCTACGAGCCCGACGAGTTTGCCGCCTTCCAGTCGCCGCTGGTGGTGTATCACGACGACTACGGCGATTATTCCTCCAACGAGCCTACCATGGACGGCACGGCCAGTCTCAGTTATATGCTTGCTGCGCTGCAGGCCGAAGGACACAGCATCCGACGGAGCGGGCAGCAGGACAGTCATGGCGCCTGGATACGCGGCGACACGTCAGAGCGGGTTATCCGGTTAATTTTCACCGGACATGAGTATGCCGACGGCGCGGAAACGATTCTGCGCACCCTGCGGAAAGCCGGCATCAAGGCTTCTTTCTTTTTTACCGGCGATTTTTGCCGGCAATACCCGAAAACCGTAAAAAAACTGAAAAAAGCTGGGCACTACATCGGCGCACATTCCGACCGGCACCTGCTGTATTGCGACTGGCAGCATCGCGATTCGCTTTTGGTGACCAAGGCGGTGTTTATGGACGATTTGCGGCGCAATTTTGAAGCGCTGGAGCAGTTGGACCTTTTAAAGGCGGAAGCGCGTATGTTTATTCCTCCTTACGAATGGTACAACGACTCGATTGTACGATGGGCCAGGGAGGCGGGCCTCGAACTGTTCAACTTTACCCCCGGTACGCGTTCAAATGCCGACTACACCACCCCGGATATGAAAAACTACCGCTCCTCGGCGGAGATATACCGCAGCATACTGGAGCGGGAGCAAAGCGATCCAAACGGGCTGAACGGCTATTTCTTGCTGCTGCACATTGGTACGGCGCCGGCGCGGACAGACAAGTTTTACAACCGCCTGGGCGATCTGATTGAGGCATTAAAAGGGCGGGGGCACCAATTTGGCGCTTTCCAGGGAGGTGAGTTTTGACAGGAGTTGAAGTTTTCAGACAGGAGTTGAAGTTTTCAGACAGGAGTTGAAGTTTTCAGACAGGAGTTGAAGTTTTTAGACAGGAGTTGAAGTTTTTAGACAGGATTTACATGATTTACAGGATAAGTAAGATGGCTCTGCCGTAGAAAAACCTGTAAATCATGTAAATCCTGTCTGAAAAAAAACCTGTCATCTATGCTACGGCCTTCCGGCCTTTACATCCCGCAAATTCTCGTTGAAAAAGCGTTCGATCTTTTCAAAAAGATGCACCCTGTCTTTGCCCCGCACATTATGCAGGTGTTCCGGGTAAACGAAATAGTCGATCTGCTTGCCTTTGCTGACGCACTCGCGGATATAGCGCAGGGAATGTTGCCACAGCACCACATCGTCGGAAGTACCGTGTATCATCAGCAGGCGCCCTTCGAGGTTGTCGATATAATTGTACAGGCTGCTTTTGGCATAGCCTTCGGGATTCTCCTCCGGAGTATCCATGTAGCGTTCGGTGTACATGATCTCGTACATGCGCCAGTCGATGACGGGGCCGCCGGCCACGCCGCAGCGGAAAGCGCCCTTTGCCTCGGGGCGGGTCATCAGCGAGGTAGTCATGAAGCCGCCATAGCTCCAGCCGTACACGCCGACCCGCTGCGGGTCGATGAAGGTCTGCGCCTTGAGATAACTCACGCCCGTCAACTGGTCTTCTGTTTCGGCGTCGCCAAGATGCCGGTGGATGGAACTCTCAAACCGGAAGCCGCGGTTGGCCGAGCCGCGGCCGTCGAGCGCGAATATGACATAACCCTCCTGGGCCATGTGGTGCATCCAGAGTTCGCCGCCACCCAGCCAAGAATTGGTCACCATTTGCACGTGCGGACCGTTGTAGACGTACACAAGGGCCGGATATTTTTGTTTGGAATCGAAATTGGGCGGCAGGATCATGCGCGCATTGAGCGTGGCGCCGCCGGGGGAGGGCAGTGTAAGCAGGCGCGTGAGCCCGATCTGGTAGCCGTCGAGCGGGTTTTTGGCGCCGAAAACGATGCGGCGGTCGGTCGGATTGGCTACCGGAATCGCATAAATGAACCGGGGTGTGGCGGTGTTGCTGAACACGTCGAGCGCCCAGTCGCCGCTACTGTTTATCATGCCGTTGTGGACGCCCTCTTCGTCGGTCAGGCGCGATATCACGCCGGTTTTCAGGTCGGTGGAAAAAACAAAGCGGTTCAGGCCCGTTTCGTCGGCCACCTGGTAGAAACAGTTTTGGCCGTCGGCCGAAAACCCGTAGAAATCCGTTACGGGCATGGCGCCTTTGCTGAGTTGGAGCACGGCTTTTCCGGAAAGGTCGCAGAGGTAGAGGTGGTTAAAACCGTCGCGTTCGCTTTGCCAGACAAACTGGGTATTGCTGCCCGGAACGAACACGGCCGGGTGTTCGGGTTCGACCCATTTGTCGCTGGTCTCTTCAAAAAGCGTTTTCACAAAAGCGCCTGTCGCGGCATCAAACTGCTTGAGCCACATGTGGTTCTGTTCGCGATTCACCACCGCAATGAGGATATACTTGTCGTCGGGTGTCCAGGCCACGTTGGTCAGGTACTGTTCGGCCGGTTCACCTGTTTGCAGGTACAGCGTTTTGGACGTTTGGGTATCAAAAACACCGACCGTGACGTGGTGGCTTTTGGCGCCGGCATACGGGTAACGGATAAAACGCGCCTGGGCCGGCATGGAGTCGAGCACGTAAATGGGATACTGCGTCACCATGCGCTCATCCATCCTGTAAAAGGCCAGGAAGCGGCCCGCAGGGCTCCAGAAGGTGCCTTTGTTGATGCCAAATTCGTCGCGGTGTACACTTTTGCCGTACACAATGCCGTCTTCTTCGCTTTGCGCCACGCCGGACTCCTTGCCTGCGACGCTGATCCACAGCCCGTTGTCTTTGGTGTAGGCTACCTGGAACGTTTTGTCGTGTATATCAGTGTTTTCGGCGCCTGCGGAAAAACTGTTGACGCGTTTAAGGCCTTTGCCAAAAGAGTAGGTGTACAGGTTGTTTTCCGACTGAAACCACAGGTTATCCGCGTCCGTCCAGTACAGGGTTGGCAAACCGACAAGCGGTTGTGCGTCCATTGTTTTCAGTACTTCATTGATGCCGGGGAGCAGGTCGAGGGTGTCGACGCTGAGGTCGGGGGCGTTCACGCGCACCATTTTGCCGTCGACGACGTGGGTAAACTGCGCGGCGCCGGGAATCCACTGGAGTTGTTTCAGACTGGCCGGCGCCAGGGTGGTGCGGCCTTTCAGGATGGCGTCGGCCATCGAGAATTTATTTTGGGCGAAAAGCAGGAAGGGGAAAAGGAAAAGGCAGAGTAGCGGAAGACGTTTATTCATGTATTTGCCGATTGAAATGGACGGCAAAAGTACGCAATGAAGGGAAAGCAGTCTTGTTGATGTGCGGGGAAAGTGCTTTAACGGGCAAAAACGATGAAAATCACCTGTTGAGAAATATTAAAATTTACATTTGTTGTATCAATGCAAACCGATTTTTCATCAACGCTTTTTTTCATTATGAAACATTTTAGTTTAAAATTGCCCCCCCCGGCATTTAAGTCAACAATTTTTATCATGGTTTGGTGTGTGACGTTGTATTTCAACGCATAGGGACAGACAACTGCAACTGCCCTTCCGGACTTAACGTATCCGGCGATACCTTCTCCATTCAAAAAGCCCTTACATTCGGAGTACTGCCGCCCGGCAGTTCAAGTATCGGATGCCTTTCAATACCGGGCGGCGCTACCCTCCTTGTAGATGCAGATTACACCTTCACCGGAACAACTTTTAACATGGGATCAAGCTCCAAAATTTTTGTCGAAGCGCCATACCGCCTGACGCTGCGCGACTGTATCCTTCAAGGATGCGAGGGCACATGGCAGGGCGTCATACTGGAACCCGAAACAGGGAATCCGGGCGGCGAACTGGATATGCAGGACTCGAAGATAAGGGATGCCATAACCGGCGTATTGGCACAGAATCAGACCCGCCTGCGCCTGGTTTCCAATGACTTCGAGGATAATATCAACGGCCTGAAAATAACGGGATCGGTCGGCTTCGTCAATCATTTGAACCCGAACGACTTTTCCAACAACAGGTTCTACAGCGCTGGCGCCACCTGGGCCAATACAGCCATCCTGTTTGATAACGCCCGGTTTTTTAATATTGGTGAAGACCTCGTAAATCCACCCTCAATTGTCAATTTCATAACCGATTACGAGCTCGGTGTCGATATAAAAAACTCGGTCGGCATAAGTATTTATGGCGTCACGTTCAAAGAACTTACCGGTATCATGTCCGATGTCCCCGTGTTTTCCAAAAGGGTTTGTGTGCGCAGTTATTTTTGCAACGGGCTGACTGTAAAATACTGCAAAATGGACGGTTTCCTCGGCCAGATACAGATACCCCACTTCGGCATAGCAACGCTCTTTAACAGCGGCAGGCAGGTTTTTCAAGAAAACAATATTCGGGCAGGCGTACTTGGTATATCTGTCCGGAATACATTTATCCCTTATTCACCGGTCGACATACGAAGCAACACCATCAGGGCAACCGGATGCCTGGAATTGAGGGCGCATCCTAAAAAAATGGGGAACAATCTGCATGTTGAAGACAATCATCTCAGTTATGAATTAGGCTGCTTTGGCGGGCCGTGCCCGTCATATTTCAAGGGAGGAATTTTAGCCGACGACATAATGACGCCCTATCAACTATACGAAAACGACATCACCAATCTGAATAACTTCCCGGGGGCTAACGGCATGTCCGGGTTCTCTCTAAGTAATAATACCGGAATCGGTGATGTATCAGATAACATCGTCAATTTTCAGTATGATAAAACCGGTAGCGGTCTTTCGATGAAAGGGGTCAAAAACTGCCGGATTTACGACAACACAGTCAGCGGGATTAATTATCAAAACCTGACGGGAAACGCCGGTATCCGGACTGCCAATTCATCAAACCTGGTCTTCTGTTGCAACAACATTAACCAGACTGACCTCGGATCGCGCTTCGATATGTCCAACACGGATATAAAATATTATACCACCGCCTACGGCGACCATGAACGGGCGCTTTATTTTCCGCCAGCTGCGGCGCTGAATCCGCAATTCAACACAGGCAATACCTGGGCGGGTGCGAATACGAATCTGGATGCTTTTTATGATGGATCAGCCCAACAAGCAGCAATTAATGCGCCTTTTCAAACTCAAATTTCTAATATTAACACCTCGAAAATAAGTCCTCAGAATTGGTTTACTTTAGCAGGAACTGACCCCTCTTGTACCCAAACTTCATTTAACTGCCCCGATATCATACCGCCAAATGAGTTTACCGAACTCACGGAGGCTGATCTGATCGCGCTGGATACGGCAGGAGCAGAAAACGAGCACGTTTTACGGTTCCAGCAAAAACGCCAATTGTACCGCAAATTAAGGGAGAACCCGTATCTGGCGGAATGGAGCCAGCAGGTCGAAAATTTCTACGCCGCCGCACAGGGCGGCATCGTGGGCGCTTTCGATTCGCTCGACCAGGCATACGAACAACTGCACGAACTTTCTCCTTCGCTCGAGTCGTCTTTCACCGTGCTGATACAGCAGATCGACAGCCTCGCCGGTGTTTTATCATCGCTTCACGCCCAATATCCAACAGCCACACCTGGGCAACAGCAAACCTTGCTGGAACAGGAAAGAGCACTGAACGAGGCGATCGGCGAACGGCAGGACGACCTGAACGGCCTGCTGCCTTCGGTGGAAAGCGAGATCGAAAACCGTATCACGCAACTGCTGGCCCAAAACGATGCCCTGGATGCCACGGAGGTATGGGAAGTAAATGAAAAAGACATCAACGACCTGTATTTCAGGCATTACGCCGGCCTGATCGACACCTTTAGCGCAGGGGAAAAAGACGACATCGAGACGCTGGCGTTCGCGTGTCCGCAGTATGAAGGCGCCGGGGTCTACAAGGCCCGGCAACGCTATGAAATGTTCGCCGATTCAATTCCTTCGTACGACGAACACGATTGTCAGGCAGCGGAAGAAAGAGCGAAACGGCGAACAGCGAACGAACCGCTGACGGTGGCGCCCAATCCGGCTGACGAATACCTGACCGTCCGGTTCGGGAAAAGCCTTCCGGAAGGCAGCCGGCTTGTCGTAACCGATATAACCGGAGGAATTGTGATGGCTAAACGCATTGATGGCGCCTCCGAAACAACCCTCAATGTCGCCAATATCCCTCAGGGGATTTACCTGATTTCAGTCTACACACCGAAAGCACCTTGAAAACCGTTAAATCGGTTATTACCCATTGATTTTCAACATCATTCACTGACCCGCGAGAGACGATTCGTCCCTCGCGGGCTCTATAATATTTTGTCATGAAAAAATGTTGGTTTACTTTGTTTACGGCGACATCTTTACATTTTGGCGTTTGTTTCGCTCAAAAAGAGGATAATACATGGATATCCGGTCTGGGTGCATACGGCCTTCCGGATACTACCAAGATCAACTATATGCAATTTACAAATGATACTTTTCAGGTAACCTTGGTCAATAAAAGTATCCCGATTTTCGTCACACTGGGCATCATTTCGGATACTGCCGGTGCGCTGCAATGCTATTCCAACGGCGTCCATATTTATAATGCCGACCATAAAATCATGCAGAATGGTGACAATTTTCAATCTCCTGCTCAATTCCCTTATGGTTATCCCTTGACTCAATCACTAATCATCTTGCCTGTGCCCGATACACAAGGTATCTATATCATGATCGACGGAGTTCATAAAGATATTGGTACGGATGTCATTATTGAACAGATTAGACACTCTATTATTGACATGAGTTTCAACAATGGTCTGGGTAAAATCATCCAGAAAAAGATCACGGTTGAAAACTCAAGCGACACCCTGAATGTAGGTCTGCTCACCGCTGTCAGGCATGGCAATGGCAGGGACTGGTGGCTCCTGACCACAAAATACGAATCGAACATCCACCGGAAGTACCTCATATCCCCCGAGGGTATCCATTTTCACGAAGACCAGGCCGTAGGCGATACGGTCCACAACGGAGTAGGATACGCTGCATTTTCTCCTTCGGGACAATGGTATGCCCGGTATTTTGTTTACGGGAAAACATCCGATCCCAAAACAGCGAGTTATATATATCAGTTTGACAGATGCACCGGTTTATTGTCTACGCCACTACACAAAATGTATAACCCGCCGGAATATTACGGCGGCGTGGCATTCTCCCCCAACTCCCGCTACCTGTACGTCGCCAACTACACCAAAATATTCCAGTACGACCTGGAGGCGTCCGATATCCTGGCTTCGGAGCAAGTGGTTGCCGAATACGACGGTTTTCTCGACGGCAACGGGGTGCCCACGCGTTTTTTCGGCCTGCTGCTCGCGCCCGACAACAAAATCTACGGCAACATACCCGGCTTCAATTCCCGTTACCTGCACGTCATCGACCAGCCCGACCAGCCCGGAGCGGCTTGCAACGTCATCCAGCACGCCATATATCTGCCGAGGGACAACTTCGGCACCCTGCCCAATGTGCCTTTCTACCGCCTCTATGCCGCGGGCATTCCCTGCGACAGCATCGTCGGCGCCTTCACGCCGCCGCCCGCGGCCACCGGCGCCCGGATAAATGTCTGGCCGGTGCCGGCTGCCGACGTGTTGTATTTTTCTGCCGGGGAGAATCTGGAGGGCGCCTGCGGCTTGCAGTTGTTCGACGCGCTTGGGCGGCCCGCCCTTCGCAGGGAAGATATTTACCTTAAGCCGTCGGCAACAGTCCGGCTCGACGGGCTGACGCCGGGAGCATACGTTTACAGATTGACGGAAAAATCGAGCGGCAGGGTGATAAAAGCGGGCAGGGTGGTGAAGACGGAGTAAAATCGAATACATTTGCCACGCACAAAAAAAATGAGGCAGTGCCACCACAGCACTACCTCAGCCCTAACCAAATAAAACCAAATTATTCTTAAGTTCAATTACTTTCTGTTGACAAAGGTAATATGCTTTGTGTAATTCCTACAAGAAGAAATTGAATTATTTTTTGAAAATTTTTTGCTCCGAATTTTTGAAATTCCGCAATCGTTTTCCGGTAAAGAAAATCCGGCCAAAAGCGGTTTTAAGCAATAATAACTCTGATAAAGCAAAACGAAATATCCGGGAAATTCAAGCCCGTATTTGAAAACATAATTTTATTCGCCCTTGTAAATGAAAAATATGGCGCCTGCTTTCAAATTTTTACAATGTTTCACCCTCACCCTTATTGTCGTTTTTACACTTCAACAGCAAACTTACGCGCAAGGCGCTGCAACAGATTCTGACGCCGCCCTGATCCGCAAAATATACGACCGGGCGCTCACCGACGGACGCTGTTATCCCTGGCTCGAACACCTGTCGCTGAACATCGGCCACCGGCTCAGCGGCAGCACTGGCGCCGAAAAGGCCGTCGCCTGGACGAAATCCATGCTCGACACGATGGGCCTCGATTCCGTATGGCTCCAGCCGGTCATGGTGCCGCACTGGGTGCGCGGCGAAGCCGAGCAGGTGCGTGTCGTCGGCTCCAAAAAATACGGCACGTTTAATATGAATGCGCTGGCGCTGGGCGGCTCGGTCGGTACCGGCGCCAAAGGCATCAGCGCGGAGGTGGTGGAGGTCATGTCCTGGGAAGAACTCGACAACCTGAATGAGCGCGGCATACGCGGCAAGATCGTTTTTTATAACCGGCCCATGGACGCCACCAAAATCCGCACCTTCGAAGCATACGGCGGCGCGGTCGACCAGCGCGTGTCGGGTGCTTCGCGCGCGGCCAAATACGGCGCAATCGGTGTGCTCGTGCGGTCGATTACGCTTGCCCTCGACGATTACCCGCATACCGGTTCGCTGCGCTACGATACCGCCGTCACCAGTATTCCCGCTGTGGCCATCAGCACCCTCGCCGCCGAAAAACTCAGCGGCTTGCTCAAGGATGAGGGCAAGGCAACAGTGTTCATGAAAACCGGCTGCCAGATGCTGCCCGAGGCTCCATCGTTCAACGTCATCGGTGAAATACGCGGCACGGAACGCCCAGGCGACGTGATCGCCGTCGGCGGCCACCTCGACAGTTGGGATGTGGGCCACGGCGCCCACGACGACGGCGCCGGCTGCACCCAAAGTATGGACGTGCTGCGCATCCTGCAACGCGCGGGATACCGCCCGCGCCACACCATCCGCTGTGTGTTGTTCATGAATGAGGAAAACGGTCTGCGCGGTGGCAGGCAGTATGCCGCCGAAGCGGAGCGCAAGGGCGAATACCACCTCGCCGCCGTCGAAAGCGACGCCGGCGGCTTTACGCCCCGCGGCTTTTCTTTCGACGGCGACGAGGCTGTAATCGACAAGTTCTTCGAAAAAATACAGACACTGGAGCCTCTTTTCAAGCCCTACGGACTAACCTTTACACGCGGCGGCTCGGGCGCCGATATCGGACCGCTCAAAGGCATGAAGGGTCTGCTCAGCGGTTATTCGCCCGACTCCCAACGCTACTTCGACCTGCACCACACAGCGGCCGACACCTTCGACAAAGTGAACAAACGCGAACTTGAACTCGGCGCCGCCAGCATGGCAGCGCTGGTTTATCTGCTCGATAAATACGGATTGTAAAAGGATTTCGGGGGTTGCGGGTTACGGAGGTTGCGGGTTGTTCGTTTTTCTTGGTTTTATCGGCCAAAAACCGGCGATGGTACCACAACCTCCGCAACCCAAAACCCGCAACCTCCGAAACCCCTCAAACGCCTGCAAGTTCTTCCCAATATTCCACTGCGCGGCGCGTATGGGGGATGCAGATGGAGCCCCCGACCATGTTGGCCACGGCAAATATCTCGTATATCTGATCCGTGTTGACGCCAAGGTCGTGGCATTTGCCGAGGTGGTATTTGATGCAGTCGTCGCAGCGGAGCACCATAGAGGCTACCAGACCAAGCATTTCCTTGGTGCGCACGTCGAGCGCGCCTTCCTGGTAAGTCTGGTTGTCGAGGCTCCAGAAGCGCTTGATAACTTTGTTGTCGTGGGCCAGTATGCGCTCATTCATGCGGGCGCGATAGTCGTTGAATTCTTGTACCAGAGACATGAACCGAATGTTTAGTGTTGAAAAGTAGGCGAAGAAAACTCCTTTTCGGGCAAAGTGTTGGCACACATCCGATTAATTTTGCGCCACTACACACCTTTCATCTTGCGGAAACATGCGCGTTGTCATTCAAAGGGTTTCACAGGCATCCGTCACGATCGACGGGAAAGAAAAATCCCGTATCGGTTGGGGCTGCTCATCCTGCTCGGCATCGAGCACGACGACGGCGACGATGATCTGGTCTGGCTGTGCCGGAAAATTGCGGCGCTCCGGATATTCTCCGACGAGGCGGGACTGATGAACCGCTCGGTGCAGGATATTAAAGGGGAAATTATTGTGGTGAGCCAGTTCACCCTGCACGCCAGCACCAAAAAAGGCAACCGTCCTTCTTTTATACGAGCTGCCAGGCCGGAAACGGCCATTCCGATGTATGAGCAATTTGTGAAAATACTGGCCTCGGAAACGGGGTGCCCTGTTTTGACCGGCGAGTTCGGCGCCGACATGAAGGTATCGCTCCTGAACGACGGCCCCGTAACGATCCTGATCGATTCAAAAACCCGGGAGTGACAAGGGTGTTTTTTGACAGGATTGACAGGATTGACAAGTTTGACAGGATTAACAGGATTGACAGGATTGACAGGATTGACAGGATTGACAAGATTGACAAGATTTATAAGGCAGGCAGATGAATAACTACGTTTGTCTTGGCGCCGACGAACCAATTTCTCAACTTCAAACCAGGATTCACATGTACATCCTGTCAGGCACAAAAAAACCATTGAACTTTCGTCCAATGGTTAACCCCAAAAAACCAAATGAAAACAATCTTCCTAAAAAATATCTTGCAGCATTCGGAATCTTATTTGGAATGCCTTTGTTTTTCTTGCTATAATGTTTAAACGCGGCTTCTCGGAAAAGTCACACCGGCAAATAAAATTTTTTTACAAATTTTTATTACCCCTCCCTGACAAATAAAAATATGCAGCGCCTCCGGGAAGCGCTACATTTGCTGTTCCTTCACAATCAATCATTTCTGATATGCAAGCCATTTTAAACGCCGTTCACTCTTACAACCGTTATTTGTTGCTGATCGCCCTGGTTTTTGTCATCTACCGCTCTTTTAGCGGCTGGATGGGCAGAAAGCCTTTTGAAAAAGCAGACAATACAGCCTCCCTGGCGCTGCTGGGTCTTACCCATTTGCAGGCACTGCTCGGTTTGATCATGTACTTTTTCACCAGTGCGTACACGACGACCGGTGGCTCGATGAAAGACCCCTGGGTGCGCTATTTCAAGGCGGAGCACATCGCCGCCATGCTGATTGCCGTGGTGCTGGTTCAGCTGGGCCGCACTTTTTCAAAGAAAGCCGCAACCGACACCGACAAACACAAGAAACTGGCTATATACACCACCATTGCATTTGTCATCATCGCCGGCACCCTGGCCATGAAAGGCCTGTTGCTGGGCACACTGGCCTCTGTTAGTGCAGGGCAGTGAACGTTCAATCAAGTCATGCAAAAACCTTCCATACCTGAAGGAACACGCGATTTCGGACCGGAACAGGTGCGCAAACGCAACTTCATTTTTGATACAATCCGCTCGGTATTCGAGAAATTCGGCTTCCAGCCGCTCGAAACGCCGGCAATGGAAAACCTCAGCACCCTGACCGGCAAATACGGCGACGAGGGCGATAAACTCCTGTTCAAAATTCTGAACAACGGCGATTATCTGAAGGACGCCAATGCAGATCTGCTTGCCGCGCGGGATTCGAATAAACTCGTGTCCAGCATTGCCAAACGGGGACTGCGCTACGACCTTACGGTGCCTTTTGCCCGCTATGTGGTGATGAACCGCGGCACGCTGTCTTTCCCCTTCAAACGTTACCAGATACAGCCCGTGTGGCGTGCCGACCGGCCGCAGCGGGGCCGTTACCGCGAGTTTTTTCAGTGCGACGCCGATGTGATCGGCTCTGACAGCCTCCTGTACGAGGCTGAACTCACGCAAATCTACGATGAGGCTTTTGCCCGGCTCCGCATACCGGTTGTGATCAAGATGAACAACCGCAAGGTGCTGTACGGCATCGCAGAGGCAGCAGGCATTCCCGACAAGTTTATGGACATGACAGTGGCTATCGACAAACTGGACAAGGTCGGCATCGAAGGTGTGCGCAAAGAGTTGTCTGAACGCGATATTTCCGACACCGCTATTGCCACGATCGAAAAAATACTCGCCGCGCCGGATACACAGGCGCTTCGATCGGTTTTTTCCAACAGTGCCACCGGCCTGACCGGCCTGGACGAACTGGACCGGGTATTTGGCTTGTTGAGCAAAACGACCCTGCAAAACGAAGTGAAATTCGACATCACCCTCGCACGTGGACTCAGTTACTATACCGGCTGCATTTACGAGGTCGCAGCAAAGGGCTTCCGCATGGGCAGTATCGGCGGCGGCGGACGCTACGCCGACCTGACGGGCGTGTTTGGCGTTCCCGGACTCTCGGGTGTGGGCATATCCTTTGGCGCCGATCGTATTTACGACGTGATGGAGGGTATGGCCCTTTTCCCGGAAACGCTGGTCGAGAGCGTACAAATCATGCTGGCGTCTTTTGATGAGCCCTCCTTTGAGTATGCTTTTCAGTGCGCCACAGCCTTGCGCAAGGCGGGTGTGGCCGTGGAGATATACCCCGAGCCGGGCAAATTGAAAAAACAATTCGAGTTTGCGGCCAAACGCAACATCCCCTACGTGGCGATCATCGGCGAAAGCGAGATGCAATCGGGTACCCTGATGCTGAAAAACCAGAAAACGGGCGATCAGGAGGCCCTGAGCGTGGAGCAGATCGTTGCGAGGCTTGCTTCCGTTTAGGGGAGGTATCCCGCAGATTTGCGCAGAAATGAGATTTGATCTGCGTTGATCTGCGAATTTTTTTTGCGCAAATCTGCGGGAAACAAACCCATCTGCGGGAACCCTATCATCGCTATTTCATCTTCCTTAGCGCCGAATCGCCCATCGAACGCAGCAGCGAAGGGTTCGCTATGCCGGTATGCCGTTCCAGCACCACGCCCTGCGGGTCGAGGAACAGCACCGTCGGCAGAGTGGTCACTTCATAAATCGAAGCAATGGTTTTGCCCGATTGCGTGTCAAAATCGGTGCGGAAATTCAGAAAATGCCCGTTCAGGTACCGAAAGGTTTCGACCTGGGTGAACACATCTTCCTCCATCACCTTGCAGGGTGCGCACCAGGAAGCGTAGAATTCCACAAATACCGGCCTTTTCTCCTGCTGGGCCCTTTCCAGCACGGGCATCAACCGTTCGCTGTCGAGCCATTCAACCGTTGCGGTGCCGGTTGTAACAGGTGCAGGCATGGTTTTTTTCACCGGGACGGGGGCGCTCCGGGGCGCGGGTTGGGTAGTCTGACAGGCGGCAAGCCACATAAGCAGCGACAGTAAAAATATTCGAACCATAAATCAACAAAGTCTGCGGGAGGATATGCGTGCGGCCTAAGAACGCAGGCGAAGCAGTTTTCGGTATTTCCAATACGTCTCCAATGCGGCAATTCGGCAGATTGTCCAGCCGGCACGTCCGTCGAGGTAGCCGGCCTTGAAGATGTAGTTCCTGAAAAACTTCAGCGCAGGGTTAAATGCGACATTCAGCCAGGTGGCGCGTTTGCCCTTGGCGTGCATGGCCCTGGCGGCAATATCGGCATATCGGCGCGCGCGTTCCAGGTGTTCTTCCACGCTGTAATAACTGTAATGCAGCAGGTCGCCTTCAAGCGCGCCTTCCGTACTGCCCTGCTCCATTTCCACCCGGTCGTGGGGGTTTGTGCCGCCCCACCGGCCCTTGTTCCGGTCGAAGAGCCGCAATTTGCGGTCGGGATACCAGCCGCTGTGATGTATCCATTGACCGCAGTAGTTGGTAAGCCGGTTCATGGAATACGCGTCGTGTCGCCAGTTTTTCTTAACTTTCAGAATAGAGTTGCGCAGCGTTTCACTCAGCGCTTCGTCGGCGTCGAGCGAAAGCACAAAAGGGTGCAGCGCCTCGGCAAGCGCCCGGTTCTTTTGTTCGATATGCCCTTCAAAGGCATGCCGGATAAAGCGTGCGCCTTTCGAAAGGCATATATCCTCCGTTTTGTCGCTGGAAAAGGAATCGACCACCACCACATCGTCCGCTACCCCGACCAGCGAGTCGAGGCAGCGGGCGATGTTTCGTTCTTCATTATAGGTGATGATTACAGCGGAAAGATGCATGGTTGAATTGCTGGCATTGTTGGCATTGCTGGTATTGTTGCATTGCTGTGCCAACAATGTAACAATGCCAACAATACCAGCAATGAAGTGCCCGTCTACTGCCCGATCAGGATCGGCGCCCCTTTTCCGCCGCCCATGATGACAACTTTGGAATTGGATGAAAGCGCCAGTTCCTTTTGTGCCTTGATTTGTTCGTACTGGAGCAATTTGTCGCTCAGGGAGAGCGTAATGATGCGTTGGTAATCGGCGATACCCTGCGCTTCCACGCGTTTGCGGTCGGCTTCCTGGCGTTCCTTATCGAGTACGAATTTCATCTTTTGCGCGTCCTGTTCTGCGTTGATCTTCGATTCGATAGTCATGCGGACCGATTCGGGCAGCGTGATATTGCGGATCAGGATCGCTTCGAGCACAATGCCGCGCGTCTGGAATTCTTTTTCAATCGTCGTAAAAATCTTCTGCTGGAACTCGTCGCGTTTGCTGGAGTACAGGGCCACGGCGTCGTAGAAAACGGCATTGTCGCGGATCTTGGTGCGCGATACCGGCCGGACGATCTTGTCGGTGATGCTGCTGCCGATTGTGCGCAGGATTTCCGGCGCCCGGTCGGGGATGATGTGGTACAGCACGGAGAGATCGATAACGACTTCGAGGCCGTCGCCGGTAAGCACCCGGATGGCGTCGTCGCCAGATTTATCGCCCTCATCGCGTATGCCCGACATGGTGTAGTTCTGCGTTTTTACGTCATAATGTTGCACTTCGACGAGTGGGTTGACGACGTTCAGGCCTTCCGTCAGAATGCCCGATTGAATTTTACCGAACAGGGTTTGAACACCCACCTGACCCGGTTGTATCTGAACAAAACAAGCGGTTGAAAGCCCGATCGCCACAAGCCCGATCGCCAGGATACGGCCTGTTTTTCCAATAGACGACATATTGGGATTGGCTTTTGCAATAGTAGAAGTTGCTGCGAGAATCAGCAAACCAAGAATAGCGAGAAACATAGTTGTTGTTGTTGTTGGCTTCATTATGCCGCGCCGTTGGGCGGGCAAGGAAGTGTAGTGAAAGTTTGCAGGTCAAATGTGGGGCAGGTGCGCCGTGCAATACTCGATATTTTCGAGGAGAATCCGGCGAAAATCGGCGAAAATCATGTGGGAAACGAAAACCGGCCGGACAGTGGCTGCTGTCCGGCCGGTTTAGCGTGGCGTAATTACAACGTTTGACATCAAAAGTGTTCGAAGTTGAAGATATCGACGCCATCCATACATCAAAGCATCATAAGGCGGCGGTAAATTGCCGCAGGAAACGCACGTCGTTTTCAAACAGCAAGCGGATGTCGCCGATCTCATACAGGCGCAGGGCCTGGCGTTCGATGCCCATGCCGAATGCAAAGCCCGAGTATTCTTCCGGGTTGATGCCGCAGTTGGTCAGCACCTGCGGGTCCACCATGCCGCAGCCGAGTATTTCGAGCCAGCCGGTGCCTTTGGTGAGGCGGTAATTTTTTTCGGTATCGGTGCCCAGCCAGATGTCCATTTCCGCCGAAGGTTCGGTGAAAGGGAAAAACGAGGGGCGCAGGCGGATTTTCGTGGCGCCGAACATTTCCTGCGCGAAATACAGGAGCGTTTGTTTCAGGTCGGCGAAGGAGACACCCTCGTCGACGTAAAGTCCTTCCACCTGGTGGAACTGCGCGTGGGAGCGTGTGGAGATGGTTTCGTTGCGGTACACCCGCCCCGGGGGCGATGATGCGGATGGGCGGTTTGCGCTGCTGCATCACACGCGCCTGCACGGGCGAGGTGTGCGTGCGCAGGAGCATACCGGGAGCATCGACTACATAGAAGGTGTCCTGCATATCCCGGGCAGGATGGTCTTCCGGCGTGTTCATCGACGTGAAATTGTGCCAGTCGTCTTCGATCTCAGGGCCGTCGGCCACGCTGAAGCCCATACGGGTAAAAATATCCACGATGCGGTTGAGCGTTACGGCGACGGGGTGGCGGGAACCCAGTGGGAGCGGCTCGCCGGGGGCAGTGAGGTCGAGCGTCAGGCCCACAGCGCTGTCGGACTTCGCTTCAAAATCCGATTTAAGGTTTTGGTATTTTTCCTCGGCCTGCTGCTTGAGGGTGTTCATCAGTTGGCCGTAATCGCGTTTGCGCTCGTTGGGCACGTTGCGCATTTCCTCCATCAGGCTTTTGATCAGCCCTTTGGCGCCGAGGTAATGGATGCGGAAGGTTTCGAGCGCTTCGGGGTTTGCAGGCGCCTCCTGGGCGAGGTCGGAAAGGGTCTGTTGCGCTTTAGCGAAGATATCGGACATGATCGGGTGCTGAGTAAAAATACGCGGACTGGGGAATGCAGGGGCAAATGTCGTAAAAACCTGCGCAACAACAATAATTTACCACAAAACGGGAACGCCGTAGACCGGAAATGCCGGGTCCCGGCCAACAACCGCCATGTCTTCCGCGAGCGCCTGGGCGATCATGATCCGGTCGAAGGGGTCGCGGTGGTGGAAGGGGAGTTGGGAGGATTGCACCAGATGGCTGAAAGTAATAGGAACCCACTCGAAATTATTGATATCCAACAGGCTGTAAAAATCGACAAATGGAAATCCCAGATGAATTTTTCCCAAACTTACCTTGATGGATATTTCCCAAACCGAGGCCGCACTTATAAACTTGTCGTTATCTGCGTCTGCAATCAAGCGCCTTGCATCTGCGGATAATGCGTTATCACCCTGCAAATACCAGATAGTTGTATGGGAGTCGAGCAACAGGCGCATAAATTCACATATAATCCTTAAAATCCTCGAGTGGGGCATCCCAATCGGCAGACAATACGATCAAGCCCTTAGCACCGCCAAATCCGGGCTTGAAGGGTTTCGCCGCTCCGTTTCTTTTCGCTTCCGCCTTTTTTTCGTCAGCAAAATCAATATACTCGGCCACCTGCTTTTTCAGGTGCGCCGGCAGGGCGTCAATTTTGCTTGCAAGGTCAGGTCGCTCATGGCGTAACAAACGTTTATTTCAACAAATATAAACCAATATTCTCATTGTAACTTATCCCCCGCAATATCCGGAACCGCTTCCGCGCTTCCACCGCGAACACGCTACCCGAATAGTCGATAAATATCTTCTCGTACAGGTTTTTTGCCTTTTCCGGGTCGTTGGCTGGTTTTCATATATCTGCCCCAGAGCATACAGGGCATTGTCGGCGCGGATGTCTTCCGGGTATTTTTTCGGCCACCTGCTGGTACAGGAAGCGGCTTTTTTCAGTAGTCGCGCCGTTTTTCAAACACCTGCGCTTCGAGGTACAGGGATATCGTCCTGCAGCGAGTGTTCAGGGAAATTGTTGCGCAGGGTGTCCAGTTTCTGGAAGGCCTCGTCGAAGCGGTTCTGGAATACCAGCAGTTCGGCGGCGGAGTAGAGCGAAATGGCAGCTTCCGTGGTGTCGAGGTTGAGGTTGTCCATAATGAACACCGACAGGTCGAGCGCGTCGTTGGCGATCAACTTGGAGGTGGAAGCCTTCAGCACATTGAATTGTGCCTGCGACCACTGAAAGTCGCCGTTGTAGTACGACAGGCGGGCATTTTAAAACGCGCCTCCTGACCGAGTTGCTCTTCTTTAAACGCTTTATCCACCTGGCTGTACAGCAGCGTGCTTTCCCAGATGTCGCCGTGCATCAGGTAGTAGTCGGCGAGGTTGATCTTGGTGCGCGCCAGCGTATTGCGGTCGAGACCGGGCGATGCTTTCAGGTCTTCGAGCAGCGATATGGCCCGGGGCAGGTTGTTGATGAACAATGCTTCGAGGTTGGCCAGTTGCAGCACGATAGACGAGGTTTGTTTTCCCCGTCCAAACTGGTTGAGAAAACCTTCGTACTCTGCTTCCAGTGTTTTAAGGTCGTCCTGGGTATAGGCAAAGCCTTCCGTTATTTTTTTGCGCCGGCACTCCATCGCTTCGCGTTTGGAATCGAAGAAATACTGGTTGAGCTGGCCTTTTTCGGCCACGATATAGTCGTAACCGGAAATGGCGGTGTCGTAATCCCTGGCGTCGGCTGCGTCGTTGGCCAGGTTAAAAATGCGTTGCCCGTCTTCACTGAGGCGTTTGTCGAGCGCCTTGTACTGGCGCAGTGCGCTCTTGAAGTCCTTGCGCTGCACAAACGACCAGGCCAGCAATTCCACCAGGTCGGGGTTCTCGTCCGCCTGGATGCGGGTATAAACTGGGTTTGCAGTTCCGTAAAATCGGAAGGCGCCAGGTGGCGGGCCAGCAAGGTTTGGATCGTATATATCTTGCCCGGGTCGGCAATGAGTGCGCTCAGGTAGTATTCAATCATTTTGGCAGGCTCGCCCTTGCGCCGGTACAATTCGCCGAGGTTGAAAGCAAACCTGTTGGGGTCTTTCATCAGTTTGGCGCCCTTTTCATAGGTCTGCGTCGCAAAGTCATATTTCCCGTTGCTCATAAACAGCGAGGCGAGGCGGTTGACCGACACGTAATCGGGCGCCATTTTTTCAATCGCGCGCTGGTACTGGGCTTTTGCTTCGTCCGTTTTTTCCTGCCGGTCAAAAAGGCCGCCGTAGGTGACATACAGGGTGACGTTTTCCGGTTTTTTTCAACTGCTTTTGATCACCTTTCACACTCGTCGTATTGTTCGAGGTTGATCAGGCAATCGACGTAGCGACTGAAGAACAGTTCGCTGTCGTTGTCGCGTTCGAGGAGCTTGCGCGAACAGTACGGCGGCTTTTTCGTATTCGCCGTTCTGGTAATATTGGTTGGCCAGGTTCAGGTTCTGGGCCTTTAAGGCGCTGACATTCAGGCAGAAAAAGGCGGCAAAAAATGCGATGGGGTACAACAGGCTACTTCTCATGTGTTTAAAAAATTTGGGAAACCACATATCCGGGGGGTTAAAATTAAGGGAAATAACGCAAATGGGGGCGTTTGTGTTTCATTTCAGGCTCAATGACGACACTTCCCCGACCAACGTTATTTTTGCGCCATGCGAACCTATGTCTTTTTCCTGCTGTGCTGCCTGTTTGCCTCGGCCATAAATGCTCAAAAACCCGTGTCCATCGCCCTTCGCCCCGACGCTCCCGAACCGGAGGCCCGCGCCGCCAACGTGCTCCGGTTGTACCTGCAACAGATAACCGGTCAGCCCGTTCCGCTTCAAACGACCGAAAAAGTGCCGGATGGCTATGCGCCCGTTTTGCTGGGCAAACATCCGGCACTTCAACAATTCGGTTTGCAACAACCGCCTGCCCTGCCCGGTGACGCCTTTTTTCTGGAAGGCAAAAACGGCGCTTTCCTCATTGCCGGCGGCGGCGGCATGGGCACGGAATACGGCGTCTACACCCTGCTCGAATTGCTCGGCTGCCGCAAATACAGTCCGCGCGATTCTTTTATTCCGGATATCCAAAACCTGCAACTGCCCGACTACCCGCCAACGGTGGAAACACCCGCCTTCCCCTACCGCGAATTGCACTACGAACCGGCGTTCGATGAAGGCTGGGCGCGATGGCACAAACTGAAAACACGCCGCGACAAGGATGCCGACTGGGGTTTGTTCGTCCATACTTTTCAGCACCTCTGCCCTGCGGAACTATACTTTGTGGAACACCCGGAATATTTTGCCTGGAACGGCGCCCAGCGCTCGCCCGGCCAGTTGTGCCTGTCCAACGACACCGTCCGGCAGATCGTAACCGATGCCCTGCGGGAAAAAATCAGGGAAAAACCGGATGCGAAATACTGGTCGGTGAGCCAAAACGACAACTACGACTATTGCAAATGCCCGCGCTGTGCTGCGGCTGATTTGCGCTACGGCAGTCCGGCGGTACCCTGCTTGGTTTTGTCAACAAGATCGCCGCGTCATTTCCCGATAAAACAATCTCCACACTCGCCTACCAGTACACGCCAGGCGCCCAGGGGCATCAAACCTGCCAAAAACGTCAGCGTATGCCTTTGCAGCATCGAATGCAACCGGGGAGAAAGCATTGAAGACGGCTGTGCTGATTTTGCCCGCGACGTGCGCGCGTGGTCGGCACTCACCAACCATCTCATGATCTGGGACTATGTGGTACAGTTTCGCAGCTACGTCAGCCCCTTCCCCAACTGGCATACGCTGCAACCCAACCTGCAATTCTTCCGGCAACACGGGGTGAACATGGTATTCGAACAGGGGGTCCGGGCGCGACCGCTCGAATTCTCCGACATGCGGGCCTACCTCCTCGCCAAACTGATGTGGAACCCGCAGGCAAACATGGACTCGATCCTGACGGATTTCAGCGACAGGTACTACGGTCGGCGCGGCCGGCTATCTGGGCATCCATCCACCGGCTGACCGAAGCCGTGCTGAACGGCGACCGACAACTGACTATATACAACATCCCGCAAAACGAACCTTTTCTCGACAGTGCAGGCATGGACGTTCTAAACCGGGAACTGGGGCAACTGCTTCGTACCCATCGCGACGACTCGGTGTTCATCAACCGTATGATGGGCGCCTACACGCCTGTGCTGTTTGCCCGCATGGAACGCAGCAAAACGGACAGCACCCAACTGGCTACCATGCTGAAATGGCCCACAGCGCAACTCGACAGAAACCTGCGCGCCTTCACCGAAGGTTGCGCGCGCGCCGGCATCCGCAACCTGCACGAAGGCGGTTACGCTCCGGGCCAGTACCGGCTCGATTATCTTGCATACATAGAGAACATGCGCCGGGCAGAAGCATCGCGAACGGAAAGCGTCCAACTGACCACCGGCCTCCACCACCTATGCCAAAGGCGACCCGAACGGCTCATCAACAGGCGCATCGGCGAAACCGATTACCGCTACAACTGGCTGGGGTTCCAGGCACCGACCTCCAGGCCACTGCGACGGTCGCGGGGAGCGAGCCGGTTTCAACGATACAGGTTTCCTTTCTGCAGGATCAGCAGTCGTGGGTCTTCTTTCCCGGGAAAGTGGTGTTTGAAATTTCCGCGGACGGCGAGCATTTCCAGCAGGTGCTGGAGGAAAGCATTGTCATCCGAGCCGACGGCGCCAAAAGTGTGCGGCTGGTGGAAGCCCGGTTCGACCCGCAGCCGGTGCGTGCGGTGCGCGTCACTGCCGTAAACATCAAAACCTGCCCGGCATGGCATACCTGTAACGGCAATCGCTGCTGGATATTTGCAGACGAGGTAGGGGTGTGGTGATGGGTGCGTATCGTACGCCGAAGGTGCGCTACATAATGTATCGCGGAATGGTATTCCGCGTGCTGGCATGGCATCCTGTAACCCGGAATGGCATTCCGGGTTACGAAGGCCGGAATACCATTCCGGGTTACGAAAGCCGGAATGGCATTCCGGGTTACGAAGCGCCGGAATACCATTCCGGGTTACGAAGCGCCGGAATACCATTCCGGGTTACGAAGCGCCGGAATACCATTCCGGGTTACGAAGCGCCGGAATACCATTCCGGGTTATGAAGCGCCGGAATACCATTCCGGGTTACGAAGGCCGGAATACCATTCCGGGTTACGAAGCGCCGGAATACCATTCCGGGTTACAAGCGCCGGAATACCATTCCGGGTTACGAAGGCCGGAATACTACACGTGCTGGTCAATCAGGATCGGATTGCCGTCCGGATCAATCAACACGATACTGGCGGGGCCGGAAGTACTTTCGTCCGCCTCACTTACTAAATTGATGCCCAGGCTTTTAAGATGCTTCTGGATATCACGGACATCATCAAAGGATTCCATTTTACCGGCATTTTCGTCCCATCCCGGGTTGAAGGTTAAAATATTCTGCTCAAACATGCCCTGAAACAGCCCGACCAGGGCATTTCCGTTTTTCATGATCAGATAATTCTGCTCCAGAGCGCCTGCAAAGACCTCGAATCCGAGATTTTCATAAAATGCTTTTGAAGCGTTGATGTCCCTGACATTAAGGCTTACTGAAAATGCGCCTAGTTTCATATTTGCTTTTTTAATGGTGAATTGCGTGGAAAAATGGCTGAAATCTATTTACACCACTGCGATGAAGCAACAACAAGAATATTCTTCCATACTCTCATCTCGGTAACGGGTATTTTTATTGGCAGTCCGGTATTCAATTTAACCCAGTTCAGGATGTTGTCCTTTCTGTATACGCCATCCCATTGTCCATCAAGGACGATATCCCCCGCTTCGACGACCTGAAAAGAATACATCCCGACAGGCATACCCGACTGGTCGCCATACCAGTTTTCCCCTTTGTCCTTCGAAGCAAATAACTCGCTATAAACCATTGCGTAAACAATACCGTCGGCAGTACTGATATTGTGCAGCGAGCGGTCCGGCAGGATAAGCCGCCAGTTATGCTGGTTTAAGGTGGCCTTGTAGGCGCCTCTATTTGTGCCAATATAAATTTCGTTGTCAAGAAGCGCTATTCCGTTGACCTGCAAGTTGTCATTTCCATATGCTCTTACCCAGCGGTTTTGTTCGTCAGCAAATGAAAATAACCCGCCATTGGTGCCTGCATAAAGTCTGTTATCCAATACTGTTAAGCGTCGAATAGTCAGATTTTCCAGTCCGGCATTTATGCTTTCCCAACTTTCGCCCCTGTCTTCAGAAACAAAAACGCCTTCACCTTGTGTGCCGGCATAGATTTTATTTTCCGAGATAAGCAGTGCATCAATATCCGGCGAAATTGGCTATTGCGCTTTATTGGGTCCACTCTCCGGAAACAAATCATACAAATAAATGCCGTGTTGCTTGGTGGAAATCCCCAGTAAATCCCGTGATGCGGATATGTCGGTCAAAAAACATCGCCGGGAATACCATTACTTTGATTGCTCCAGGACTGCCCGAAATCGTTTGAGAAGTACACAATGCCTTCAGTCGTTGAAACAGCCTTGTTTTGATCCCCCGGATTATTTGTTTTGACCTGGCCATTACACGAAGTCAAAAGACCTATTTGTACAAATATTGGCCAGTATTTCATTTGTTGATCTGATGGTGAGCCATGATGATCGCCATTTGTGCAAGTATTTTACGGGGGCCGGTGCAAAAATAGCCGCGCCCGCTTCCTGCGCAAATAAATTGACGGTTTATGGTCTGATATAATTCCAATACTTTAGCCCGGGGGATATACGCCGGACTTCTAAGTCCGGCGCCCCGTACTACGCCACAACGGACCTGGAAGTCCGCTGTACATATGCGTACCTTAAAAAATTGATATTGTATGATCAAAATAATTCATTTTTCCACTATCGGTGTGATAGCGATGCTTGCCGTTTTTACGGCCTGCAACAACGCCGACAAACCCTCTGCCCAACAAACACCTGTCGACACTTCCGGGGTAGCCGACCGCAAATGGTGGAAGGAAGCCGTGGTGTACCAGATATATCCGCGCAGCTTTAAAGACAGCGACGGCGACGGCGTCGGCGACCTGAAGGGCATTATTTCCAAACTGGACTACCTCAAAAGCCTGGGCGTAGATGCTGTCTGGCTCAACCCTATCTGGCTCGCCCAACGACGACAATGGCTACGACGTAAGCGATTACCGCAATATCATGCGGGATTTCGGCACGATGAGCGATTTTGACGAACTGTTGAAGGGCATGCACGAGCGCGGCATCAAACTGGTCATGGATCTGGTAGTGAACCATAGCAGCGACGAGCATGAATGGTTCAAACAAAGCCGCAGTTCCAGAACAAACCCGTACCGCAATTACTACCATTGGTGGAATGCCGAAAAGGGCACGCCGCCCGCCCGGTACAGCTTGTTCGACATCAACCACGACGCCTGGATGTACGATTCGCTTACCAATGCCTACTACCTGCATTATTTTTCCAGAAAACAGCCCGACCTGAACTGGGAAAACCCCAAACTGCGGCAGGAAGTGTACGACATCATGAAATTTTGGGCCGACAAGGGCATCGACGGCTTCAGGCTCGATGCTTTCCAGTTTGCAGCCAAAGACACCACCTTTCCCGCTTTTCCCAAAGGCTACGAAAAAAACTTTGTATTGTATTACGGCATGCAGGGCAACCTGCACCAGTATTTACAGGAAATGAACAGGGAAGTGCTGAGCAAGTACGATGTGATGAGCGTGGCGGAAGGCGCCGGCAACACTTTCGAGGATGCGCACAACCTGGTCGATGCTGACCGCAACGAGTTGAACATGGCCTATGCTTTCGAGGGCGTCGACATCGCCAAACAGGGCGGGTACAGCCTGCTGCATTTTAAGGAAGTATTCTCGCGTTGGGACAGCGCTTTTGCCCAAAAAGGATGGTTGTCTGTTTTCTTGCCAACCACGACCAGGCCAGGATGGTCAGCAGGTTTGGAAATGACAGTCCCGCGTTCAGGGTCTTGTCATCCAAGATGCTCTCCACATTTATCATGACCATGCGCGGAACGCCGTATTACTACAACGGAGATGAGCCAAGGCATGACCAACGCAGGCTTTGACAAGATTGAAGATTACCAGGACATGCCGACGCTCAATGAATACCAGCATCAGAAAAATATTGGCGGGAATATCGCGCAGTTTATGAAGCGCATAAAATTTGAATGCCGGGACAATGGCCGCACACCTTTTCAGTGGGACGCTACCCTGAATGCCGGTTTTTCGACAGGCAAGCCCTGGCTAAAAGTAAACCCCAACTACACCGGGATCAATGCGGCTGCGCAGGAATCCGATCCCAACTCGACCCTGAACTATTTCCGCCGGCTGGTACAACTGCGAAAAAAGGAATTGACGCTGGTTTATGGGGCCTATACGCTGCTCGACGCACAAAACCCGTCTGTATACTGCTATCTCCGCGAGTTGAACGGTCGGAAACTTTTGGTGCTGCTGAATTTCACAGCCTTGCCTGTTACGGCCCAAACCGGGCTCGATCTGTCCAAAGCCAAAGTATTACTGGGCAACTATCCGGCGCCGGCATTGGATGGCCGGTTAAAACCGTATGAGGCCGTTATTTTAGACTTGGGTTAAGCGGACGCCATGGATAAAAACAAAGCCGCAGTTGCCGTATTCGATAAACGGGCGAAAGAATATCAGGCCAAATTCATGGATGTGGGTTTGTACCACGATACGTTCGACCTGTTCTGCAACCGGGTCGCAAGAAAAAACGCCGACGTGCTGGAAATCGCCTGCGGGCCAGGCAACATCACTAGCTACCTGTTGGCCAAACGGCCCGGACTTTAACATCCTGGGAACCGATTTGGCGCCTAACATGATTGCCCTGGCAAAAGAAAACAACCCGAACGCCGCATTTCAACTGCTGGATGCGCGGGAGATCGGTATGTTGGGCAAAAGATACGACGCGATCATGTGCGGGTTTTGCCTGCCCTACCTGTCGAAAGAGGAGTCGATAAAATTAATCGGCGATGCTGCGGGACTCTTAAAAACAGGCGGTGTATTCTATCTGAGCACCATGGAAGATGATTACGGCAAGTCGGGTATCCAGCGGTCGAGCGCCGGCGATGAGGTGTACATGTATTACCATCAGGCAGATTACCTGCTGGAGGCACTCGTAGAAAACGGTTTTAGTACCCTCGATATACAGCACAGAGACTACCCGACAAACGACGGCGCCAAAGTCACAGACCTGTTGATACTGGCCGTCAAGAAAGCGTAGTCGATAAAAAAATCCGTCCCCGGCAGCAGCCACAGGACGGATTCTAAACACCGGTTATATTTTTATCGGAATCCCGAATAATGATCACATATTAAGCACCTTCACTTCCACCCGCTGGTTTTTCTTGCGGCCTTCTGCGTTGATGTTCGGCAGGATAGGCATCGTCCAGCCATAGCCTTTGTGTTGTACGCGCTCGGCTGCGATACCCTTGGCGACGAGCCAGTCGGCCACAACTTTGGCGCGGTTGGTGGAGAGTTCGTTGGCGAATTCGGTGTTGGGCCACATCAGGTTGTTGGTGTGTCCGCGCACTTCGATGACAGCGGCGGGATGCGCTTCCATGAATTCGAGCAGGTTGGCAAGTTCTTCTTCGCTTTCCGCTTTGAGTTCGGACTGGTTGGCGTCGAAATACACGCGCTCCAGGCGGTAGATGCTGCCCATCCGTACGGTACGGGAAATCTTGTTGACAGCCGGTTCAACCGTTTTTTTGGATGTTTCCACGGTTGCAGCGACCGGCTTTTGCACCGGGGTTGCCATCGATTTCGGAGCGGAACGCACTACTTTCGGTGTTACGACCGGGGCCGATTTGGCGGCAAACATCACACCCGGATCGTCGGAAGCGAGCATATCGGATGCAGCGGGTTTCGGCTGAGCAACGGTGATGCGTACCACATCGCCGATGCCGTATGAGTTGTCCAACTGAGCCAGGATAGCGGCATCGTTGGCGCTTTTTTCTTTCGTATAAATGACTGTAGTGTTACCGTAGGTTTCGTCGGTTTGGGTGCCTTGAATTTCGTTTTGTGCAAACGAGCGCTTACGGCGAAACAGCGGCAAAGCGAGGAAGTGCTTGAAATTCAAAGAAGATTTCATGATAAATCAGATTTTGCGGATTGAAAAAAGTTTTGTTTTCGGTTTACTTGCGGCTGGTCAGTGCTTTGTTTTTTTGGCGTCTTTCCTGTTCGATCACCTTTTTATACAGGTCCTTGTCTTCGATGATCTCTTTCAGGCTTCGGTCCCAGAGGGGGTCTTTGTCATTCCACCCCGTAATTTTTACTTCTGTGCGGCGATTGAGTTGGTGTTCGTATTCAGAGCAAGCAATTCCGTCGTCGCATTTATTGATGAGTTGGGTTTCGCCGCAGCCTTTTGATGTAATCGACTCTACCGCCACCTCGCAATTGCTCACCATGTAATCCACCGCTGATTTTGCCCGCTTTTCCGAAAGGCTCAGATTGTAGGGATCTGAACCCCGGGAATCGGTGTGCGAACCAAGTTCGAACTTCAGCCCCGGATTGTCTTTCAAAAACTCGGCCAACTTGTTGAGATTTTTGGCGGCTTCCGGACGAATGTCCCATTTATTGAAGTCGTAGTAAATATTTTTTTTAGTTGAAAACGCTTGCCGATCTGCATCGAATCGAGGTCGATAGCGCCGAGAAGTAGCCCACCTCATTGCCGTGCGACATCACGGTACACGTCGGGCTCCTTCACGCCCATACCGTCGACACACAGGATACAGCCGTTTACATTGACGTACACTTCCACGCGGCGGTTGAGGTAGCCCTGCTTGCGCACCAGCATGGTGTAGTGGTTGCCTTCGGCAAAGGAGAAATTGAAAGTAGACTTGGGCGACTTCTCGATGGTGAGCACCTGCTCTTTCGTCGTGTTGTTGTAGATTTCTATTTTACAGTCGCGCAGGGTATTGATGGTGTTGTGCTCGAAAGCCTTGTCGAATATCGTGATGTCGAACACATAGCCGGGCTTGCGGTCCAGTTTCACTTTCACTTTCTTTTGGACACTTTCGAGGGCGACAATCTTTTCATTTGAAAAAAAGGTCCCTTTATCGGCGTGTATCTTGTATTGTTCCACACGGGGTACCTGGGCGGAGTAGAAACCTTCCGCATCCGTTTCAATAAAGGCGAGCGGGAGAATGAGCATGTCGTCGTACACCACCACGGTTGCTTCGCTCAGTGGAGCGCCCGAAATGCTGTCGACTACAAAGCCGGATACATCGACGTATTGGTATGTTTGTTTTAAGCGTTGTCCCGTCAGGAAAAGTGGGATTAACAGCGCAAGCGGAGAATAATTTTGGTAAGCCTCATGGCTAATCAGTTTTGGTCAGTTGCATATCCAGTTATCTGGACCTGCAATAAGCCTTGCTAACCATGTGCCAGTACGCCCAATTGGGAAATTTTAACAAATTATTTAAAAAAATTATATTTTTATTAACAAGGAAATTTTCTTACTATCCGCCGCCTAAAATTGGGCAAAACGGCCTTAGCCTGTCAATAACAAGAGGTAAACACCAAAAAAGACAGGCCGGAAATGCGGCGTTGGCCCGGTCTGCCTTTTTGAGAAATTGTAAGGCGTGCGACAAACTTTTTTTTAATGCCGCACAATTTTTCCGGCAACCGTCCGGCTTCCGACCTGCAGTCGGTAGAAGCCCATGTTCCCCGGCAAGGCTGCTTTTGCCGGTATTTCAAGCCGGTGATCCCCGGCTCCCAACACCGTGTTGAGCCTGTACGTTTCCCTGCCGGCAAGGTCAGTTACGATGAGATTGACTGTTTCGTTTTGTTCCAAATCAATAGTCAGATACGTTGCATCCCGGTACGGATTTGGGCTGGCTGGTACAATGATTGTGGATGATGGCAAGTCTTCTGCTCCCAGCACCACGCCCATGATGATATCAGCCACTTTCAAGGCTTTATAATTGTCGAACGTAGCGGCTGCGTTCGGGAAACTGTCGTGATTAACCCTGATAACGTCGCTAAGCGCAACAGCATCTTTCGCAGTGACGTGCAGGGTAATCAGTTCGTGCCAGGCGATAACAATCCATTGTTGTGCAATACCATTCGGAGCCTGCCTTCCGGCAGATTGAAATTATTATAAAAGGTTATCGGAAATCCTGCACTGCTGACAGAATCCAGGCTGATCTTCGAAGTATCCACCAGGAGTTCCAATTGCAGGCCGAACAAGGGGTAATTGCCCTGGAAAGACAGCGGAACAGCCTTTTGTTCGCCGGGTTGTAAATCGGTAATCGGCAAAGTAAGCATAATAGAGTCGAAGGTGGAAGGACCGGCGTATGAGCCGTTTGGGTTGGCGTCGCCATCTACGTCCCCCACCTTGACTCCAGTGAAATCAAGCGTATCGTTGTCCCAGGCGGGCACTTCATTGGGGGCTATGCAGGGACAATTGCCAATAAAAGGATTGGAGGGGTTGCTGAACACACAGGTTTCGGGAAAAAACCGCCAGGGCGGATTTGTCGTCTGGTTGGTCTCAAGTATAATTTGTGCCATCAACGTCGCGTCGAAGTTGTTTACCCTCCGCTCATGTTTACGTCGCCGGCAAGCAGGCTGTAAGGAGACGCCAGAGGTTCCAGGCCCAGTATATGTTTCTGCAGGGCCATGATATCGAGTATGGAAACGCCGTTGTCGTAGTCGTCAATCTTGTAAGCTTCAAAACATTTGTAGTATCCTGTCTGGAAGCTGTCTGTGCTGACAATCGGATGGTTAATGCAACTTTCATTCGAGTCGACGACAAACAATATTTCATCCAGGACGGGCACTCCCGGCAGATAGTCAAGTAAGGAAAACCCCATCCCGTACATGGGTTCGCCGGTTTTCCAGAAGTTCTTGCACAAGGTAATGTAAACGGTGTCGGTGTTTTGTGCCGCTGCACATGCCGCTATTACCAGAAAAGCCAGTTGTAGTAGTATTTTTTTCATGTTACTCGTTTGAAATGATTCAAGTATTGGAAAGGCATTCATTGTTACAGTTTTATGACCCTGACCGTACCCACCTGGCGCCCCCTTTCCCATACGGTCGCAAAAAATACTCCGGGCGGCAATGCCGGACCTTCAAGGATAATCCGGCGGCCTTCAAATTTTTTTTCCAGCACTACGCGGCCAAAGAGGTCACGGACGACAATGCGGTAACTCCCGGACCGGGGCATTTCCATAAAGACGGCATCCGCAGAAGGAACCGGGTAGGCGGAAAAAGCGGGTAGTGCCGGAGCGGGATTCTTAACGCCGGTTAACGGGGAGCCTGTAATTGTGTGATAAGTTTCGTTGGTCGTCACCGGCGCGTCAAAGTCGAACCCGACCGTAGCACTGTTGCGGATAATAGTGCCGTTGGGCAGGTCGGGGCGCTGGGGCAATGCGGAATTTGACCCAGCCCTGCGCATCCGGCGACAAGGCGATGCTGTCAAAACGAAAAACCAGAATTCCTGTACC
Source organism: Lewinellaceae bacterium (assembly GCA_016712415.1). Taxonomy (GTDB): domain Bacteria; phylum Bacteroidota; class Bacteroidia; order Chitinophagales; family Saprospiraceae; genus M3007. Next base: position 341,326 of record JADJRC010000049.1, read on the forward strand.
CGTCACAGTAAGTCGGTAAGGGTGGCTCGAGGGTCCGGGCTGGATGCTGGCAACATTGAGCAATGCAGCATCCAGCGTATCGCGCAAGACAACCATCTGCACCGTTGTACTTGTGCTGTTCCGGAAATACAGCACGTATTCCAGGTCAGTATTCGCGGAAATAAAATGCTCCGCTTCGTATCCGGAGGGGAATGCCGCTTTCCCGGTGTCGTCGGGCACGTCAACTACCTCCCGGCATTCCGTTTCACTAAAGGTACCGCCGTCGAACAGACTGTACTGATTCACAAATCCCGTCGAAAAAGCACCGTTTGTTGTACAGCCCTCCACCACAGCTGCTATTCGGTCGTCGCTTTCCCAGTCTGGCGTACCCGACGCCTGATAGGCTTCAAAGCGCCAGGTAGCGCCGTTGGCAGGAAAACTGAAGGTTGCATTTTCCCCGGGACCCAGCAGGAAGGGGGTCGGCTGCAGGAACATAATATTGTCTTCAATAATGACAAAGTTCAGCGCCGCGTCCATACCGGCGCCTTTATTCTCAACAAGAAAATGTACCCCATCTGCGTCGCAGCGACCGGCCACGACGATCAGGGGGCCATCAAGCGGCGACAGGCAGGGCGCATCGGGCGCAATTTTTACCTGCGCACAACGCGATTGCCCAGTTGTAAGTCCGTCGCAGGCCGGTTACCTGCACGTTAAGGCTCCGTTCTGAAGGGGCGCGAGGTTGCCAAGCGCAAAACGGTAGGTACGCAAATCGGTCTGTGTCCAGGGATTGAAGCGCTGGTGAATGCCAGCAAGAGTCGAAGGTAAGGTATATCGCCGCATCCGGGGCGACAATAGTGCCTTGATTGGCGTACCTGATGGCAACAGTATTTTCGAAGCAAGGAATCCAGTTGGCCATGCTTTCATCCACCCAGGCGAGCGGACAGTCAGCATTGTGGCTGATGGGGAAATCCACTTGAGTCTGTTCAAAACCGGCATCAAACTGCACCGAAATATTTTGAGCGCAGTCGGTTTCCCAGAGAGAATTCGGAGGAAATATCGCAACCGTATGCAGGCCCTTACCCGTTTCTGCCTGGTAATTCCCTGTATTGTCGGTCATGGCGTAAAAAATTTCGCCGTTTGGGTGCGTGATCTTTACGATCCAACTCGGTAGGGAAGGGTCGGCGGGCATAACCGTGCAATCCTGGTTTTTATCCCAAAAAACGTTTCCCGCTATTTGATTGGCAAAGATTTGCCCGGCCGTATCGGTACGAAAGAGGTAACTGAAATACGTCCCGTTCTGGACAAAAAAGCCCGTCAGCAGCGCCCCGCCGTCGGCAAGGCTTTCGGCAGCAAGCGTCGTATGCAGGTAGTTGGGTGTGTCAATGCTGCGTTCCCACACCTGCGCATTGTCCGGCCTGATTCTTCCGAACCACAAACCACTGTACGGAGTAGTCGCAAACGAATAACTGGTGCCAAATGCCCGGAATCCGCCGTCGGGATCGGGCAACACATCGGTCAGGTAAAAATTGGCGGGCGGCCCGACGCGGAAGGCCTGCAGCAGATTCCCCGTCGTGTCCAGCCGGTATACGGAGTCGCGGTGTACGAGCAGGTACTGATCGGTTCCGCATGGCCGGGCCTTGGCGATATCGGCCGTGCTGTAACTGGAAAGATGCTGAAAAGACTTGTGAAAGATTACCAGTCCGGACGAATCCGTTTTGATCACATGCGCAATTGGCGCCACCAGCGGGAGATTACTTTGCAGGAGCGTTACCAGGAACCCGCCGTCGGGTGTGACCTCCAGGCTATTGACCGACTGGCCGGCCGTTTGGGGATAAATTTGCGACCAAAGCACCGTGCCGTCGCCGTCCGTTTTCATCAGCCGCATACTGTTGTCGGCATCTATGGCTACGATAAACCCGCCGCCGGGTGTTTGCTGTACAACCCTGGGGTCGTCAAGCACCCCGAAGTCGTACGTATATTCCCATAATACCGCGCCACTCATGGTCATTTTGGCCAGGAAAACGTCGCCATTATTGGGCATAAACGATTTCCGGCCTGTTACAACAAGACACTGGTCGCTGGTCAGCGCCAGTGAGCGTCCTTCATCGTCGCCGGGGCCTCCTATTGTCTTCTCCCACTGCGGCATTCCGTCTGCATCCGTTTTTACAACTACCATATCGCGCGCACCGGTTGTCCCCTGCATGGTCGCGGCGAAGGCCGCCCCTCCATCCGGGGTTTGCCGGACGGTGAAAGGCTGCGACAGGTCGGGAAAAGTCCGCTTCCAACCCTGGGCGGGTAATGATCCCGGGATCAGGACTGCAATAAAAATCAGGTGCAGGTATTTATATTTCATGAGCAGTGGGAGTAATTGGAGGTGGAAATCGGGGATTGGCCGGTTTCTGTTACCAAAAGTATGGCCCGCAAGGCTGTATTGGTGCATCAGTCGGCGACAACATTCCTGAAGATTTGTCGGAAAAAATAACCGGTATTTGTAATTTTGGGTTATGTACAACAGCAAGCTTATTACACTGCTGGGCACCTTGAATGCAAACGAGCGACGTCGGTTTAAGAAGTGGATAAAATCGCCATTTCATAACCCAAATCCAACATTACCAGTTTTATACAACTATATCGATAACAGGGGCAGCTTCTCCGAGCGAACACTCCGGAAGGAACGGATTCACCAACACCTGTTCGGCGACGTTCCATTTGACGAATACAGATAAGACGAGTTATGTCGGAATTATTACAGGTTTTAGAAGCGTTTCTTGCCTATGAAGAACGGCATGAACCGCCCGTGGAGGCCGCTTTAATCCGGGCAAGGATGTATCGAAGCCGCCATCTGGCGCGCGATGCGGCCAAATGGGTCGACGAGGCCTCGAACCATTTGGAGCGCCGGTCAGAACGACATGCGCGCTTCTACCTTGATGCCTATTATATACAGGAAGAAAAACTCAGGCAGTCGCGTGCGCGTGACACGGCAACCAACCTGCAGGACATGACCGACGAGTTGTGCGCATTTTTTGCAGCTGAAATGCTGCGGAATGCCTGTACCGCCGCAAGCCACCAGGCCATTTACCGTGCCGATTACCAAAATGCCCTACATCGAAGCCATCCTGGAAGACTGCGCGGCAGGCCGGTACGACCAGGCGCCTGTGATTCGGCTGTATTACCTGTGTTATATCTGCCTGAACCGGCAGGAAAGGGAGGATTCCTTTGCTGCGTTGAAAAACATGCTACCCGGGGCGGAGCGCTGGCTTCCGCTGACTGAATTGCGCAACGTGACCGTCTTCGCCAACTACTGCATCCGCAGGCTGAATACCGATGCGCCTTCCTATATGCGCGACGTATTTGACATTTACCGGACGGGGCTGGCGCAGGGTGTTTTCCTGGAAAACGGGGAAATAAGCAGGTTCACGTATAAAAATATTGTGTCGGCAGCGCTGACGCTGGGCGAAACGGCATGGACAGCAAGGTTCATCAGCGACTATACGCCGCTGCTGGCGCCTGCTTTCCGGGCGGATTACGAGCAGTTCTGTACGGCAAAACTTTGTTACCGGCAGCGCGATTATGCCCGTGTTCAAACCCTGTTGCACGATGTGGCCTTCGACGATGTTTTCTAAACCTCGACGCGCGTATACTTCTGCTGAAAATCTACGTTGAAACGGGAGCGAGGCGCCTGCTGCGCGGATTCATGGCAGCATTCGAACGGTTTGTGAACCGAAAAAAGATGATGGCCTATCATGCGCCCAACTATCTGAATATCATACACCTGACCAACAGAGTTATCCAGATCAGGAGTGGACAGCGCCTTGTCGATGGGAAAGAACTGGAGACCCTGGAGACTCAGATACAAGCCACAAACCCTCTGACAGAACGGGATTGGCTCCTGGATATGCTGTCTGCTTCATAGCGCTCAGGATTCCCGCCAAAGCACCCCGCCGAATCGATCTATATATTGCCATTTGTCGTCGATTGTCGCCAGCGCCAGCCCATCGCGGAATGGGGTGACGGTATCGAACGACGCCGGGATAGTCACCTGACCTTCCGTATTGATATAGCCCCATTTTCCGTTGATGCATACCTGTGCAAGCCCTTCGGAAAAACGCCGGCATCTTCAAACTTTGGCATGATGACGGGTTTACCCGCCCTATCTATATAGCCGTAAGCGCCGTTGATCTCCACCAGGGCAAGTCCTTCGCCGAAATCACCCGCCAGATCGAACATGGGTTCCACCGCGATACTGCCCTGCTGGTCGACGAAGCCGTACTTGCCATCGCGGAAGGCCAGGGCCGTGCCATCGAAAAACTCGCCGTGTGCGTGGCCTTTTACAAATTCAAATTGCGGCGGCACCATTTCACGACCCGAGCGGTCGACCAACCCCAGCATTGTTCCTTTGTCACCACTGCCATGCGGCCCTGAAAAAGCGTGTGCCGCATCCCAGGCAGGCTGTATGACAAACCGGCCGGTATGGTCTACAAATCCCCATTTCCGTTATCGCCTGCCGGCGCCAAGTCCGTCGCGGAACATACCGGTGCCTGAATAAACCGGTTTTATGACAAAATGGCCCGGGAATCAATAAATCCGGCCCGTCCGTTGAAGGTAACGGGGGCGAGTCCTTCACTGAAATTGCCGGCAGCATCAAAAAGCGGCGGAATAGCCAGGTTGCCCCGCCTGTCGGCAAAGCCCCAGGATTGCACCACCTGCACCCGTGCCAGGTCTTCCTCGAAGGGACCCACTGCCCGGAACAGGCGTTTTATAAACAGCTGCCCTTTGTCGTTCAGGAGTGCCCATTGGCCGTTCAGGCGTATGACGGTGAAACCGTTGCGAAAATCGCCCGTCTCCAGGTACTGCGGTTCTATCACCACCGCACCCTGTGCGCTGATGAAGCCGAAATATCCGTTTTCGCGAATCCTGAACAGCCGGTTGTACATGAGATATGGGTTGCGGGTTGCGGGCGTTATGCAAAGTCAGGGCAAAAATAGGGATTTCGGTTTCTCTGGTTGCGGAAAGGAAAACGGGGGATCGAAGTACCGAATAGAATCGTTATGGAAGTGTTAAGTTTTTTTTTGAGTCATCAAATAAAACAAACAAGGAGGTATACCATGACCAGCATGGAATTCAATAGTAAACTGAACACATTGACGACGCTGCTCCACTCCTTCGCCTATAATTTGACGAAGAATATGGAAGATGCGAAAGATCTCTACCAGGAGACGGCGTATCGAGCATTGTTCAACAGAGATAAGTTTCAGCCCGGTACCAATTTTAAGGCGTGGATGTTTACGATCATGAAAAACATCTTCATCAACAACTACCGGAAAAAAGTTAAGGCCAACACTATTCTCGATACTACCGACAACCAAGTACTATCTCAACTCCGGGAGTCACGCCACCTCAAACGCTGCCGAAGGCGGCATCTTGCTGAAAGAACTGAATATTTTGGTAGAGTCGCTCGACGACAGTATCCGTATTCCGTTTTTGATGCACTTTGAAGGCTTTAAATACCAGGAGATCGCAGATGAACTCGAATTGCCGCTCGGTACCGTGAAAAGCCGGATATTCTTCGCCCGGAAAGAGCTGAAAGAAAAAATTCTGTCGAACTACGGTTTCCATCCGAACTAAGAAACCGTCTGAAAGCCCCTGGCAAGACGGTTTCTAAGACAAAAAACAAATCCAGTTACGCAATTTCAATTGGTTCAGGCCGCTCCAAAAGGGCGGCCTTTTTTACAAACTCCTTGTGCGCCCGCCGTCGACCGGCAAATTAACCCCCGTTGATATAGCCCGCAGCAGGGCTTGCCAGAAAGGCCACTGCCGCCGCCACTTCCGACGGTTCGGCAAAACGGCGCAGCGGAACGTTGTTTTGAACTGCTCCTCCACCGCTTCAACCGACTTGCCCGTCGATGCCCGTTTTTCAATAATTTTCCGTCAACCGGCCCGTACCGGTATAGCCCGGCAACACATTATTTGCCGTAATGCCGAACCGGCCGGCTTCATTGGCCCAGGTCTTGGCCCAACCCGCCACAGCCCAGCGTGTCGAATTCGACACACCGAGGTTATCGAGCGGTTCCTTTACAGAGGTACTGATAATAATGATGATGCGACCGTATCCCGCCGCCTCCATGCCCGGCAGCACCGCCTGCGCCAGCAACTGGTTGCAGATCAGGTGATTGTGGTATGCCGCGAGAAAGGCGCCGGCGTCCGCTTCCAGGATTGGGCCGCCCGGAGGACCGCCTGTGTTATTCACCAGCACATGTATGGTCCTTGTTTCGCACAGGGCTCTGACTTTTTCAGCCAGCGCCGCAGGGTCGGAAAAGTCGGCGACGATATAGCCGTGCTGCTGTCCGCTACCGGTAGCAAGCGCTGCCACAGACTCCAGAAGTGCCGATTCGGTGCGCGCCAGCAATGTAACATTGGCGCCCAGAGCAGCCAGTTCGATGGCTGCGGCGCGCCCAATACCCGCGCTGGCGCCGCCCACTAAAGCATTTTACCTGAAAGCGATAGATTCATGCGATGTTTTTCGATGGCAATATTAAAAAAATTGACCGCCCGCTTGCTTCGTTCGAGGGAATACCTGTATTTTGCCGAACGAACGTTCGGTATAATGCCTGTAACAAAAATAGATAAAAAGATTGCTGCACCGCTGCTGGGAAGTATTCAACAGCCACGGCTACCACGGCACGTCTGTCAGTATGCTGGCAGAGGCGACAGGACTGGGCAAATCGGGCCTGATGCACCACCACCTTTCAAAAGAAAATCTGATGCGGGCAGTGGTGGATTACGCCATAGCAGAACTGCGGCGGTATGTGTTTGCCGTGGCCGGAAGACCTTCCGCCTGAACAACGCCTGGAAAGTTGTTGCGGCGCAAAACCGCCTGGCCAAACACGACCGCCGCGGCTGTTTTGCCAATACCGCCCTGAAACGGGCCGTGAAGGGCTATTTAACGACCAGATAGAATCCATGTACGAAGAATGGCAGGTCACCGTGCCGGTATCCTGACATCGATTATGCCACCGGACGAAGCCGCTGAAACCGCCTATCGCCTGCTGCTGGAATGCGAAGGGGCTGTTACCATGTACAAACTCACCGGATCGGAGCAACACCTGGAGCGTTCGTCGCACGGAGCCGTGGGGCTCTTCGGAACGAGCCATATTAAAAAGAACGACCGAAAAAGACAGATAAAACTGACACCAGACGCCCAAACCGTCTGATTAGAAACAAACAAATGCACCATGCTGCAAATCTATTTATAAACTGATCGGTTTAGGCCTGAACATCGGGTCGCTCATAGCGCCGAACCGCGCTGCCCATACGGCTATCAACCTTTTTCCCGCCGCCCAGGCCACGTCTGCGCGAAAGAGCGCCTTTTCTGGATTCGGCGCGCCAGGTGCGGCGTCAGGTTGCAGGAATGCCTGTGGTGGAGTACCACTGGGGCGACGGAAACGCCCCGATGGTTCTGCTTTGGCTTTTTTTTTTTTTTGGCTGGGGCTACAATTCCGGGTCGCTGGCGCCACTTTGTACCCGAACTCGTGCAGGCCGGGTACCGTGTCGTCGCGACACGATCCGCCCAGTACGGACTGGCGCCGGCAGGATACCTGAATATTCCCAAAATGCCGCGATCATCCGCGCACTACTGACCGAATACGGTCCTGCAGAGGCCATCATCGGCCCATTCGTTCGGCGGCGGCAGCAGCATCTTTGCACTCGACGGGCTGCCGGTCGGCAACACCCGCGTCGCATGGTCATCATGGCGTCCTTCAGTTACGCGCCCCGCATATTCGACGAGTACCGCAGGCCGTCGGCCTCTGGCCTTCACTGTACTGGAATATGGTGCAAGTTTGACAGCAGATCGGATACCCCCTGGAGTATTTCGATCTGGCCATGATGACCGCAAAACTTCCGCATATCCAGGGTCTGCTGGTACATTCGTCCGGCGACAGGGTTACACTGGCGAAGCCAGCGCTACCACGCATTCTGGCCCGGCAGCCCCTGTTTGCGTCCGCGGGATGGCGGCCACCACCTTGGAACGCCCGACATCACGGCGGCAGTACTCGATTTTGTGCTTGAGGCGCCGCACCGGCACAGGCCGCCGTTCAGGAACAACCCTTGCCGGTCGGGCACGATCTGGTGCGGTATTTTGCGGGGATGTGAGGGAAAAGCCGAAGCATAAACGCCTGGTCTAAAGACAAAGCCGCCGGGTTTGGAGAACAGCCCGGCGGCCGGTACATTGGTTTTTAGTATTTTTTATTCTACAGGTACTAATCTAACCTAGAAGACTATCTAAGCGATACTACATAAATAACGATAGGGGAAAAATAATACGGTTATTTCCGACGGCATATTAATACCACAAATTTAACCCAACACAATGCCTGGAAAAACTACACTATTTTGAAATACTCCCTGTTTTTTTGTTGCTGAAATTTAGCCTT
>JADJRC010000050.1 GCA_016712415.1 Lewinellaceae bacterium
GACGTCGGAAAGGTCGTCGCAAGCGATATACAATTCATCGACCTGCTTTTTCAATACAGGATGCTCCAGTTCCGGCGCGATTTCCATAAGCGGCACCAGCACGAAGGCCCTTTTGTGCAGGTCCGGGTGCGGGATTTCAAGGCCCTTATCCCTTATGATGCGCTTCCCGTACAGCAGGATATCGATATCAATGGACCGGGGCCCCCATTTTTCACTGTGCAGGCGGCCCAGTTCGCGCTCAATCTTGCTGATTTTATCGAGCAGATCGCGTGGATCGAGCGTGGTGTTGGCCATGAGTACCATATTCAGAAACGGCTCCTGTTCGGTATTGCCCCAGGGCTGTGTTTCATAAACATGGCTTTTTTTCGCTATTTTTCCAATGTTTTTGGAAATCAGTTCGATCGCGCCGTTCAGGTTTGCGGCCCGATTGCCGACATTGCTGCCGAGGCCGAGAAAGACATTGATATAGTTTTTAATCGAGGTAGGCTGCATGTCTGATCGCTTTTCAACGGCAAATATGCGGCGCTTAAGCAATTAATCAACGTCAACTGCGAATAATTCGGGAAAGCGATACCTTCGGGCCTCTGTTCAAACTGGAAATTCATACAATTTAAAACTATCTCAATATGAAATTTTTGATTTCGGCGTGTGTAATTATGACTATGCTGGCAGTCACTTCGTGTGACAGTGTCGACAAGGAACTGGTGTCGAGTATTCAAAACGACATCAAGGTAATGGATGGGCTATCCACGCCCATAGCAGCGCTTGGAACGAGCGTCAATAACCTGGCCCAACAGGTAAATGCAGCTCCGGAAGGGATGAAGGCCGAAAACGACCCCGATTTCAACGACCTGCTTTCCCTGAGCGCCGGCCTGGTGCAAAAGCAACAATCCACACTGGCGGAGTACAACGATCTGATGGCTAAACTAAAAAGCCTGGCAGCCGATTATAGCGCGGGAAAATTAAAGACCGAACAGGTCAGGGCAGAATATGAAAATCTGAAATCCGGCATGCAGGGCGTGTCTGACCTGGTGGGCAGAATGAGCGCCATGACGGACCAGATGCAGGCCCAGTTTGCCAAAATGAGCGCCGACTGGAATGCAAAGGCTGAAGGCCATTTCAACCAGTAAAACCCGTTCCCGATATTTATTTCCCTTCCAGCCAGGTTTTAAAAACGGCTGCCGTCTCCAGATCGTCGGTGGCGAACCGCATGCTGCCCAGGTGCGTTTTACCATTCAGTACGATCTCTGATTTTGGACCTGTATATTTTTGATAAAAGGTCCGCGCACTATCATAAGGCACGATGGCATCATCCGGGCTATGCATCATCAGCATGGGTAAAAGTTCCTGCGCCTGGAGGTAATGCACAGGGTTTGCATCGCTGAACGCCTGGCTGCCGGGTTTCCCACCGGCATAGCTCCTTATGGCCCTGAAGTCAGGCATACGGTCGAGGTCGAGCGGCCCTCCAATGGAAAAATATCCTGAAAATACATGTTGATCCAGTCCTGCCTTTGCCAGCGCCTGCCGGTCGAAAACCAGGTGGGCAGCCAGTGTAGCGCCGGCAGAAATGCCGCCAACCAGCAGTTTCCGGTCGCTCCAGCCCATTGAGCCGCTCCATTCCAGTGTTTTCGCCAGGGCAAGGCTCAGGTCTTCACGCATGTGCCGGTAACTTGCCAGCGGGGCAAGCCGGTAAGCCGGCATGACAACCGGAAATCCAAGCCGGAGAAAAAATTCGGCCAGTGTAGGGAAAAGACCCGGCCAGCCAAGCCGCCAGCCGCCGCCGTGGTACAATACGACTATACTCCGCCCTGCAACATCGGGTCCCGGGGGTACCCAGCACAACATATACTGGCGCCAGGCGCTGCCGAAACGTATCTTCACCGACGGAGCAACGGGTCGGGCGGCCAGCAGGTGATGCAGCATCTGGAATGGAATTTCTGCCAGTTGACGGCCCAATTGCAGCGTGTAGGGATTGTTTTTCATAAAAACCCGGATTTGTACTTAAATACTGTCGGATGTGCTCCGCCCAGGGCATTTTGCCCAAACGAGCAGTTTAACAACAGGCAGCGAAATAGGTGCAGACAGTGTCCGGTATTTTACTTTTTTTTGCCATGAAAACAAATACATTTTCGATGACACGAACCTTTCTTTTGCTGCTTTTGCTGACGCCCCTGGTAAATATACAGGCGCAAAAAATGCCGACAGAACCAGACGGACGGCTTTACGCGGCCTTTGACAGCGCATACCTGGAACGCCTGAAAACCGACAACCCTACCCTCCTGTTGCGGTGGAACTACTATCTGGACAACGCGTTTATTATCAGCGATTTCCCCGCTGCAAAAGGCGAAATTACCCCATATCCGGAAGTGCAAATACCGGATATTGCGAACGTCAATATACTGGTTTTGGAAAAAACACAATCCCTGCACCGCAACTGGCGCAAACCGACCTTTTACAGGATAGGCGACACCGGAAAGGTACTGATGTACTATTCCGGTGAAGATTTTAACCGAAATTCAGAAAGTGGATCGAAGAATCGTCCGCAAAGGAATAGCCTCTATCTGCCCGAAACTTTTTCATAATCCTGACTCAGACAATAACACAATGAATCATCCCTTACAAATATTCAGGTTGCTTTTTCTCCTTTCTGCCGGCAGTGCTTTCGGTCAGTCGTACAATATGAACGGAACACCCGTAAATGATTGCAGCGGAACGTTTTACGACAGCGGCGGCGGTACCGGCAATTACAGCAACAACCAAAACCTGGTTACAACCATTTGTTCTGATAACACCTCGGGTACGCATATCCAGCTCAACTTTTCGGGGGTTGACCTGGCGCCCGGCGACGAGATATGCTTTTACGACGGCTCCAGCACTGCGGCGCCCCTGCTATCCTGCTCCAGCGATTATGCCCCCGGCTCGCCTTTTATTGTGCAGGCGACAGCCGTCAATCCCGGAGGATGTCTTACTGTAACTTTCAATTCGGACGCCGCCGGCACAGCAACCGGCTGGGCTGCCGTTATCTCCTGCGTACCATCGTGCCAGACAGTACTGGCTGACCTGGTTTCTACAAATCCCGTTTCCATACCGCTGGATACGGGTTGGATAGACGTATGCCCCGGTGAGCGCATCTTTTTTACCGGCGCAGGCATTTACCCGCAAAACGGATTCAGTTATCAGCAGTCGGACCTGACGACGATATTTGAATGGAACTTTGGCGATGGCGATATTTCGTACGGCCCGGCCACCTCCCACCGCTACGATGATGCAGGCGGCTATTTCGTGCAACTTTTTCTCCGCGATGTGCAGGGCTGCAGAAGCACCAACCTCATCAACCAGCGCATCCGCGTTGCGCCGCGCCCTTCCTTCGCCCTGACCGGAATGCTCGACAATACGATTTGCGCCGGCGATACCGTACAACTTAATGCCGGATTCAACGCCGGATCTACCGATAAAACCCTCGTAATCCTTCCCATCACCTCTGCTTTTGCTTCAGAGGGTAGCCGTTCCGATTCGCTTCCACTTCCTGACGGAACAGGCATTCCCTATGAAACGAGTATATTTTTTACCGAATTCTCGCCGGGTCAGGTGCTGACCAACCCCAACGATCTGGAAAGCATTTGTGTCAACATGGAGCATTCCTGGATGCGCGACATGGAAATCAGCATTTCCTGTCCGAACGGCCAGAGCATTATTTTGCACAATTTTGGCGGTCAAACCGGTTCTGAAATATTTCTTGGAATTCCCAACGACAACGATTTCTTCAATCCGATACCAGGGTCGGGATACGATTACTGCTGGACGCCTACCGCCACCAACCCCACCTGGCTGCAATATTCCAATACATTTCTGCCTGCCGGCGGCACCCTGCCTTCGGGCAACTATACCCCGTTCGAGCCGTTTTCCAACCTGGTCGGATGCCCGCTGAACGGCGAATGGACCATCACAGTGACCGATCTGTGGCCTATCGACAACGGATACATCTTCTCCTGGAGTCTTAAACTCAATGATGCCCTGTACCCGCAGATCGAATCGTTTACACCCCAGTTTACCACCTGGGGCTGGAACAACCACCCGTCTGTCTTTTACTCGACAACCGACTCCATTGCCGCCGCCCCGCAAAACGGCGGTACTGCCGGATATATCTTTACCGTAAATGATGATTTCGGGTGCTCCTGGGACACCCTGGTTAACATTGCTGTTTTGCCTTTTACACATCCGGCCTGCTACCGTTGTATGGATAACCACAGCATACCCGGCGACACTTCCGTATGTGCCATGGAACCGGTACTGCTCGATGCCGGCACAACCGTGTCAGACACTTTTGAGGTGCGTTTTGAGGCTTATCCGGATTACAAACTTGGAAACGGAAATCACCCGCACAACAACCCCTACCTCTCTCCTATTTCAGTAAACAGCATGGGGTACAATTTCCTGAGCACACCTTTGACGCAGATTACCTCGGTTTGCATGGACATCGAGACCGATTTCGATGCAGACCTGAATGTGTACCTCCGTTCGCCCGACGGCAAACAACTGGAACTCACCACCGGAAACGGTGCTGCAGGCGATAATTACAAGATTACCTGCTTTTCTCCGGTTGCGACCTTGCCGATTATCGGGAATACGGCCCCTTTCAACGGCACCTACAAACCCGAGGGAAACTGGACGAGCCTGAACAATGCAGTAGTCAACGGCGACTGGAAACTGGTGGTATCGGACGGTTTTGGAATCAATCAATACGGCAAGGTAAAATGGTGGAGCATCGGCTTCAATTTCTTTAACGCCACGACATATTCCTGGACAAACAACGCCACCCTGTCGTGCAACAACTGCCCCGCTCCGGTTGCCACACCTTCGGCAACTACAACCTATACCGTTTCTGCCACAGACAAGTTCAACTGTACACATGCGGACACCGTTACCGTGGAGGTAATCAGCCTTTTCCCGGCGCCGGGCAACCTGAATGTAACGGGATTCGGTACCGGGAGCATGACCTGGGGCTGGGACCCCGTTCAGGGCGCTACCGGTTATGAAGTCAGCATTAATGGCGGACCCTGGATGGCGGCAAGCGGCAACAACAGTCATACGGTCAGTGGCCTCATATCGGGCGATACGGTGAACCTGGAAGTACGGGCGCTGGGTGGCAGCATCAACTGCCCGCCTTCGGTTGCCAATGGTCAAGGCGTTTATATTGCCTGCAATTTTACGGCCGGCGTAACCAGTACACAGCCGGTACTCTGTGCCGGAGAGTCAACCGGCTCCGCATTAATTTCCGTCATGAACGGCATGCCGCCGGTGGAATATTTCCCCGACGGCATGATGCCGCCGCTCACCAGTGGCAACCTCATGAATATTTTTCCGGCAGGCAACCATTTCGTTATCATAAAGGATGCTTCCGGATGCCGGGATACAGTGTATTTCAATATTACAGAGCCTGCGCCAATCGATGTAAATATTTCAATCACCGATGCCTTCTGCAACGGCGACCCTGACGGCGCCTTAAACGCTTTGGCAACCGGAGGCACCGGTGCGCTTTCCTATTCATGGCAGGGGTGCTCCGGCGGCACGATTATCAACAATGCCAACGCCACCGATCTGTACGCAGGTTGTTATACGCTAACCGTCACAGACACAGAAGGATGCAGTATCACGAATACAGCCACCGTAAACGAGCCGCTGCCGTTTGTATTTTCCGGTGTACAGACACCGGTAAGTTGCAACGGCGGCTCTGACGGAACTGCCACTATCAATGTGTCGGGCGGCACCATGCCCTATACGTATGACTGGGCAGCAAGCGCCACCAACGCACCTACTATTACCGGCCTCGCAGCAGGATTTTACTTCGTCAATGTGACCGATACACTGGGTTGTGAAGCGGCCACCTTCGTACAGGTGTTTGAGCCGCCGTCGCTTGTACTGGACAGTACTGCAACAAAAGCAACCTCCTGCTTTGGTGGAAACAACGGCACGGCAACAGTTTATGTGAAAGGCGGGGGCATGCCGTATACCTACCTTTGGAACGACATGCAGGTCACCCAAAAAGCCATCAATCTCACTGCAGGGACATATATGGTCACCGTCACAGACACCAAGGGATGCACCATAGTGGCCACGGCAGTCGTGACTTCGCCTCCTGCAATTACAACCGCTTTTACCAATATTGTGGATGAAAAATGCGCCGGCGACTGTTCGGGGCAGGCAACCATACAGGTTTCCGGCGGGACAATGCCCTATACCTACAGTTGGAGCGGCACATCCCTGCCCGTCACGGATCCTACGGCTACCGGGTTGTGTCCGGGTGTTTATATGGTCATGGTTCAGGATTTCAGGGGCTGCACTGCTTCGGATAAAGTGACGGTTGGCGCCGCAACGCCCATCGAGATTCACCTTCAACCCACCGAAGCGTCCTGCGCAGGCGTGTCAAACGGATCCATCTCAGCCGATATAACCGGCGGCGTATCCCCTTATCAACTCGCATGGAGCAACGGAGGTTCCGGTGTGGTCAATCCCAATCTGCTGTGTGGCAATTTTATCCTTACGGTTACAGACAATGCCGGCTGCATAAAAACCGACAGTATTGATTTGCCATGCCCGGCATCGATTCAGGTTGCCGGAATTACGCCGCAACCGGTCAAATGTTTTGGCGGCGGTGACGGACAGGTGAGCGTTCAGGCGAACGGAGGCACAGGACCGCTCAATTATTCATGGAGTGATCCGAACGGTCAAACAGGTTCAACTGCCGTCGGACTCACTGCAGGCGCCTACACCGTTACCGTCACAGATGGAAACGGATGTTCCGTAACCGCCACGGCAACGGTGACCCAGCCTCCGGCTATTTCGGCGACCGTTTCGAAAACGGATGTCAGTTGCCTGGGCGGCAGTGATGGTACCGTGACAGCTTTTCCGGTAGGAGGAACACCTGCTTATATCTTTGACTGGGGCGCCGGCCAAAACAACCAGCAGTTAAAAGACATACCCGCCGGCAGTTACACCGTTACGGTCAGCGATGCGAATGGTTGTTCCGTTACGGCAACCGCAACGGTATCGGAACCGGCGACTGCCGTGGCGGTCGCCGTGACTCAAACCCAAACAGCCTGCTTCGGCGGCAGCAACGGCGCTGCCTTTGCCACGGCAAGCGGTGGAAACGGCACACCCTACACCTATTCCTGGAGCAACGGACAAATCGGTCAGAATGCCAATGCGCTTGAGCCGGGTTTTGTAACAGTTACGGCTACGGATAGCAAGGGATGTACTGCTATTCAAAATATTGATATCCAGCAATTTGACAGTATTGATGCCAATATTGCATTCGTAGCGCCCAGCTGCTTCGGATACGCCAACGGGCAGGCAGCCATCAACATGGTATCGGGCGGTGCAGGCATGGGCGATACAACAAAGTATATTTATGACTGGAGCGCTCCAAATACTTCCAGTACTATATTCGTCACCGGCCTGACCGGCGACCAGACGTATTTCCTCACCATTACAGATTTGCAGGGATGCAGCGGGGTGTTTTCTTTCTTTGTGAACCAGCCGCCTGATATGCAACTCGACAAGGATATTTCGGATATATCCTGCTTTGGTTTTTCAGATGGCAGTATCGAAATCAATGGAATCAGCAACGCGAACCTTCCTGTATCATACACGTGGGATAACAACGCAACAGGTCCGGTGCTCAACAACCTTGTCGCAGGAAATTATGTCCTGACGATTCAGGACGCAAACGGGTGTATAAAAAAGGATACCTCAGTGGTTGTGGAACCACCGGCACTCGCCCTTCAATTCGCGGTATCGCCTCTGTTGTGCAGTGGCGATAGCAGCGCCGCCATTCAGGCAAACGTTCAGGGCGGCACGCCTCCGTACACTTTGCTGTGGAACACGGGCAGTACAGACGCCTCGATCCAGAAACTCGGCCCAGGGATGTATGCACTCGGCATTACCGATGCCAATGGATGCGTATTAAGCGATTCTGTGCGTATTGACCGCCCCGACTCCACCGCTATTTCGGTTGAAAAAACAGAACCCGGTTGTTTCGGCACGTCCAACGGAAGGATCAAACTGGCCGTAACCGGAGGGGAGCCGCCGTACCGGTACAGCATCAATGGCGGCCCGTTTGGAGGAAGCAGTTCGTTTATCGGGCTCTCGGCAGGTGTTTTCACCTTCCAGATCAGAGATGCCAATAATTGTGTCACGACCATTATTGACTCGCTGGATCAGCCACTGCCGGTCGAGGTGAGTCTTGGTCCCGATACCACGATTGTGCTGGGCGACAGTGTGTTGCTTTCACCGGATATTTTTAACGCCTTCGGAATGGTGGAATACAAGTGGCGGAGTGTATTGCTGGAAAACTTCCCCTGCGTGGATACACCGGAATGCAGCATTATTCTGGCAAAACCCTACCAGAGCAATACCTACCAGGTCACGATTACCGACGAAAATGGCTGCCGCGGCACTGCGTCTGTTACCGTGAATGTATTGAAACCACGCGGGGTTTATGTCCCCAGCGGGTTCACGCCGAACGGCGACCTGAACAACGACCTGCTTGTCGTGTACGGAAAAAGCAATCAAATCCTGAACGTATTGTCTTTCAGGGTTTTTGATCGCTGGGGGGAACTGCTTTACCAGGACAACAACTTCAAGGTAAACGATGAAGGCCGGGGCTGGAACGGCCTTTTCAGGGACAAAGCCTGCGACCCTGGTGTTTATGTCTGGCATGTTGAGGTGGAGTACCGGGATGGCTACCGCGAGTCACTTTCAGGGAATGTTACCCTGATCCGTTGATTACACGAAAAAATGTTCTTTTATTTGACACGAAAAAATTAATCAATCTTACACATACTGGCCATGAAACAATTTTCCAAACCGATCCTCTCTTTGATACTGCTACTCATGGTTGTGGGGCAAACGAGCGCCCAGGACCCGCGATTTTCGCAGTATTACGCCTCACCATGGAACCTCAATCCGGCCATGACCGGCCTTTTCAACGGGCGCTGGCGTGTAACGGCCAATTACCGCGAACCAATGGAGCAGTTTTCTGGCGCCGGTGCCGTTCCGGACCTATTCGGCCGCGTTCGACGCGCGTTTTGAGGTTGGTAAAGACGATTATGCTGCGTTCGGTATCGGCGCCATGCATGATGAAGCCGGCACCGCAAGGTATATGCAAAACAAAGTACATGTCGGCGGCGCATTCCTGAAGCAACTTACCGGAGGCCGTTACAAGGCAGAACACTATATTTCAGCGGGCGCCCAGCTCGGGTTTGGACAAAGTTCCATCGACTGGAGCCAGCTGTGGTTCAGTCGCCAGTTTGACCCAACGTCGGAAACACCCGACATGAGCGCGCCCAACGGCGAACCGAATGCCGGCGCTGATACCAAGCCTTATCTTGACTTTAATGCAGGCTTGTTGTGGTATGCCTTGTTTGGCGATAACGGGTTTGTCTATGCCGGCGGCGCACTGCACCACGTCAACGAACCCGGTATCTCGCTGATTGAAGACGACCAGGAAACACTGTACTCCCGCTGGTCGGGACATGCCGGCGGCCAATTCCCGGTGAGCGATAACCTCAGTCTGCTTCCGGGCGCCTTGTTCATGAAACAGGGGCCGGCCCTTGAGTCGGATTTCGGGATGAATATCCGGTATTCGAACAACGACCTGAATGAATTGGCCATGCGGGCAGGGGTATGGGGGCGACTCGGCAACAAACCGGAAAAAGGCTTTCAAATGGATGCCATCACCATTGTAGGCATGCTTGAACTCGATCGATGGATGCTGGGTTTGAGTTACGACATCACGGTGTCGGGTCTGACGGATGCCAATAATTCAAGGGGAGCATTCGAGGTTTCACTGACTTATTTTCATCCGGGAGAGCGGCGCGCCCGGGTTGTATGCCCAAAATTCTGACGTTATTTTTACTTGTATGGCTGAATTTCAAATGCCGGTTCACCTGCGTTGGGCAGACTTCGATCCCAATTTTCACTTGCGGCATTCCGTGTATTACGATTTTGCGGCTACCGCCCGTGTGGCATTTCTGGATGCCTGCGGCATATCGACAGAGCTCATGCACCGGCAACACTTCGGCCCAATTCTGTTTAGAGAGGAAGCCCGGTTCAGGCGCGAGGTGCGACCGGGCGACCAACTGGTGATCAATGTACTGGTTACCAAACTCCGCGCCGACGGCTCCCGGTTTTCCTTCCGACACGGCTCATTCGCGAGGATGGAACGCTGTGTGCCGAGATGAATATAGACGGCGCATGGATAGACACCAATCTTAGAAAACTCGCCATTCCCCCAGCCCTGGTAGCCGAATCCCTGGATAAGGCCCAGAAGTCTGCAGATTTTGAGTGGGTATAATGCCAAACGCCGGTAACTTTGCCGCATGACCACACGCCATCAATCTTTTATTTCTGTTGTCGGCCAGATCCAGTCCAACCGCAACATTCGCGAATTGGCCGGCTGGCTCGGGGGCTTGCACACAGAGATATCGGGCCATTTTACCGATTATGAATTTGTATTGGTGAACAACCACTGCGACCAGCATGCTATCGACGAGGTGATTGATCCGTTACCGGAGACGCTTCGGAAAAACATATTCCTGCTCAACCTCAGCGCGCCGGTAAGCCGGGACAATGCATTCCTCGCCGGTCTTGACCGGGCCAATGGCGATTACACGGTCATTTTTGAGTTCGATTTTACGGCAAAACCTCAAATCGTGACGCAACTCTGGGAGTACAGCCAAAGCGGCGCCGATATTGTCTACCTGCGCGCAAAAGAACGCCGGCTTCCGCTATCCGGCCTGTTGTTTTACCGGCTGTTTTACAGCATCATGCAGCGATATTCCGGACTGCACCTCGACCCGCTGGCGCATCATACCCGTATTATCAGCCGCCGGGCGCTGAATTCCCTGCTCCGGCTTCGCGAAAACAGCCGCTACCTGAAAGCAAACTACGCCCTCGTGGGCTACAACACTGCCTGGATAGAGGTGGAAGAAGCCCTGTATCCCGATCCGGAATCTTCCTTCGGAGAGCAGTTCCGCACCTCGCTCGTTGCGATCACTTCATTCACTACCTTTCTCCGGACACTGCTCCTGTGGATATTTCTGTTTTCCGTGCTGGTTGCGGCCACTGCCATATTTAATGCAGTAAAAGTAAAACTGACCAATATGGATATCTTTGGAGAGCATGTGGAAAGTTTGTCGGGATGGGCTTTCCTGGTCGTATTGATGTCCACTTTTTTTGCCATCACCTGCCTCAACCTGTACATCATGTCGATATACCTGTCGAATATTTACAGCGAAATCAAAAACAGACCGCTTTATATAATTGAGTCGGTAAAGCGTTATTAAAGCACACAGAGCCGGTATTTGCGCCCCGATAAAATAGTTAAAAATCAACGCCGTGGTGACAATGCTCTTGACTTTCAACGACAACCCCTTATATTTGTGCCGGCTTTGGCCGATTATTCATTTTTTAAAGTTTTCCAGTAATGTTTAAAGGAACAGTAAAATTTTTCAATGAGACCAAGGGCTTTGGTTTTATTGTAGACTCATCCTCCGGAGAGGAAATTTTTGTCCATGTCAGCGGCTTGGTTGACAAAATCCGGGAAGGTGACACCGTCACGTTTGAAACCCAGCGTGGCAAAAAAGGCATGAATGCAGTGAATGTCCAGCTCGCCTGAGCAGGGGCATTGTAATGATACAAGTGCAGAACTCCGTCGGGCGACCGGCGGAGTTTTTTATTTTTAAGGACTAAGTTGCCGTATTTTGGGTCAAAAAAACTGCGATGCTAAAACAACTGCTTTTGTTGCCGTTCTGGTTGCCGGCAACTGCAATATTGATGGCCCAGCCGGACATCGAAAAACAAATACAAACACAACTCATTCTCGCTGAAGACGGCGAAGTGATCGAATTCCCTGCCGGTAAAATTGACTTGAGTAACACCTTGTGGCTCGACGCCAAGAAAAATATTACCCTCAGGGGCGCAGGCCAGGATAAAACCATCCTATCCTTCAAAAACCAGACCCAGGGCGCCGAAGGAATCAAGGTGACCAATGCAAGCGGCATCGTGCTGGAGCATTTTACTATCGAGGATTCAAAGGGCGACCTGATCAAAGCCCAATCCGTAAAGGGGCTTATATTCCGGGATATAACGGCGCGGTGGAGCGGCAAGCCCAAAAAAACAAATGGCTCCTATGCATTGTATCCCGTACAATGCCAGAATGTACGCATGGAACGCTGTACCGCCATCGGCGCTTCCGATGCCGGGTTGTATATCGGACAGTCCGACAGCGTGTGGGTTACCCGGTGTTATGCGAAAAACAATGTGGCCGGTATCGAAATTGAAAATACGACCAATGCCTGGGTGTATGAAAATTATGCGCTTTACAACACAGGAGGAGTGCTGGTGTTCGACCTGCCGGATCTGCCCAAAAAACGCGGCGGTCATGTGAAAGTCTGGAAGAACAAAATCATCGAGAACAACTACAGGAATTTTGCCCCGAAGGGGAATATCGTAGGCAGGGTGCCGCCCGGTACGGGCGTGATGATCCTGGCAACCAACGACGTGGAAGTCTTCGACAATTACATCATGGATAACAAAACTGCGTCGACGGCCATCGTGAGTTACTATATAACAGAAAATCCGATCAAGGATGAGCACTATAACCCCTACCCTTCCGGTATCTATATCCACGATAATGTGTACTCGGAAGGCAAACGTATGCCCACCTGGAAAAACAAACTCGGTTTCCTGTTTTGGCTGAAATTCGGGCGCAATGTGCCGCATATCCTGTACGACGGTATCCGGAACCCGGAGTATCCCGACCAGAACGGCGCCGTTTTGCCCAAATACCGGATTTGTATCCGGAACAACGAAAACGGCACCTTTGCCAACCTCAAAGCGGATAAAAAATTCAAGGGAATCAGCAGAGACCTTAAGCCTTATGACTGCACACATGACTCCATGGAAAGGAACAGGTAATATACCTGTCGCTGCAATACTGTTGTTGGCCGTGTTGTGCACAGGCGCCGCTACAAGAACCCAAACGCGCACTGTGGCATTCGACACGGCGCCCAAAACGAGGCTCTCGGACTACGGTTTTTTTACCGGCGGCATGTCCGCACTTGCCCCCGCGCCACGTGTCTTTGCATACGAGGTGAATGCCTCCTTATTTTCCGATTACGCCGAAAAAGCGCGTTTTTTATTCCTGCCCGAAGGAGAAAAAATGACCTGCACCGACAGCCTGACCCTTGATTTCCCAAACGGGTCGGTTCTGATCAAAAACTTCTTTTATTTCCAAGATGCAGCACATCCGGATAACGGGCGCCGCATCCTGGAAACGCGGCTGCTGCTCAAAGAAGAAAAAGGATGGAAAGCATTGGAATATATCTGGAACGATGAACAAACTGACGCCATGCTGGAGGTCGCCGGAGCAAACTTTCCTGTACAATGGACGGATATCAGCGGTAAAAAGCGATCCATACAGTACATCGCACCAAATCTTAACCAGTGCAAAGGCTGCCATTCCTACGACGGCCGTTTTATTCCCCTCGGCGCCACAATCCGGCAACTGAACCAATATCCTTCTTCCAGCAATCAATTGCTTTCCTGGCAGCAATCGGGGCTGATCGACCTGCCTTCCGGCTTCGATGTTTCTTCAGCGCCCAGGCTTGCGGACTACCGGCAGGCGTCGACCGATAATATTGAGGACCGGGCTCGTGCCTATCTCGACGCCAATTGCGGCCATTGCCATAACCCGCACGGCCCGGCCAATACCAGCGGTATGTTTCTGCATATTGGCGAGCACAACCCCGAGCGCCTGGGTGTGGACAAAGCGCCGGTGGCGGCAGGCCGGGGAAGCGGCAACCGCAAGTTTGGTATTGTTCCCGGCAAACCCAATGAGAGCATTCTCATATTCCGGATGGAAAGTGACGATCCGGGCATTCGAATGCCCGAACTGGGCCGCCAGTTGCCGCACCAGGAAGGGCTGGACCTCATAAAAACCTGGATCAAAGAACTGAAATAGATGGATACTACACGTCGTCATACGCTGCGCTGCCGCGATCGAATCCTGGAACTCGATGCGCCTGTTGTAATGGGTATTCTGAACACCACCCCCGACTCTTTTTACGACGGAGGTCTTTACCAAAGGGAGGAAGCGGTGGTTCAACGCGCCGGTGAAATGCTGCAACAGGGGGCTATGATGCTCGATATCGGCGGCGCCTCGACGAGGCCGGGAGCAAAAGAGGTGCCGGAACAGGAAGAGATGAAAAGGGTCGTTCCCCTCATAACAGCCATTCTGAAGCGCTACCCGCAAGCCCTGTTATCGGTAGATACCTGGCGGGCAAGTGTAGCCAAAGCGGCGATTGATGCCGGCGCAGCCCTGGTCAACGACATTTCCGCCGGTCGCCTGGATCCGGATATGTACAAAACAGTGGCGGGCCTGGACGTCCCCTATGTGCTCATGCATATGCAAGGCACGCCCGGAACCATGCAGCAACACCCGAATTACAAAGATGTGGTGACAGAAGTCCTGGATTTTTTTATTCAGGAAACCGGGAAACTGCATGCCCTTGGCATTAAAGATATCATACTTGATCCCGGATTTGGGTTCGGCAAAACGGTGGAGCACAACTACTTGTTACTGAATAACATGCACGTTTTTTCACAGGTACTGGGCATGCCTGTACTGGCCGGTATTTCCCGAAAATCAATGATATGCCGGGTACTGAATGTATCGCCCGCCGACGCGCTGAACGGAACGACGGCCCTGCATATGCCGGCATTGCAGCAGGGCGTAAAAATCCTGCGCGTACACGACGTACGCGAGGCCATGGAAACCATACGTTTGTGGCAGATGACAGAAAAGGTAAAGAACCGGGGTTAAGGGATTAATCCTCCGAATCTACCTGTTCGTCTTCGTGTTCATGATGGATTGGCACAAGCATAGGCAGGTTTACCCATTTGCTTTCTACTGCGCTGATCGCACCCATTCGCAAAAAACCGCCCGAAGCCTTTGCCGTTTCTTCGGCAAGTCCGACAAAGCCCTGGTATAAATCCGAGGCCAGGTCGACCTCCAGTTTGGCGAGCACAGGGTTTAACTGCTCCAGTCTGGCGGCAATCGCTTCGTTGCGATCGGCAGCATCCACGGGCAGTGAAGCCATAAAGGCCTGGACCTTCTCCCAGAAATCCTGCACCACGACCCGGTAATACTCATTGAGTTCTTTCGGACGGTTGTAGGTACGGGTCCGGAGCAGTCTTTCCGTCCATTTGCGTTCTTCAGGATCAAGTTCACCGTCGGCAGCCCCGATCAGGATGGTTATAAGTGCAGGCGCCTCTACCAGGCTGTCAATTTCGCTTTTTGCAAGGTTTTGGAATCCGTCAAGCATGGTCCACATGATGAAAAATTAAAATGGTACACGTAAGGGTTCAAGATTTGCGGCAAAAATATCCCGGTACGGGAGAATGTCAGCTATTTCAGGCGCAGAATATTACCCATCTGATAACAGGAACGGCATCGCGGTTCATAATGTTCTTTTTCACCGAGCAATAATACAGACTCTCCATCTGCCAGCCGGTAGGAATGTGTGGCAAGGTTGCCGCAATGAACACAAATAGCGTGCACTTTTGTCACATATTCGGCAGTAGCCAGCAGTTGCGGCATCGGCCCGAACGGGATTCCGCGATAATCCATGTCGAGGCCTGCCGCGATGACCCGCACGCCGCGAAGGGCCAGTTGGGCGCAGATTTCGGGCAGTTCGGCATCGAAAAACTGTGCTTCGTCAATGCCTACAACCACTGTATCTGCACTGATTTGCAGCATTTTGGAAGCGCGTTCGAGGGGCTGGGCCAGGACAGAGGACGTGTCGTGCGAAACAATTGCCGTTTCGTCGTAGCGGGTATCGACCTTCGGTTTGAACACTTCAACTTTCATTCCGGCGATTTTGGCGCGTTTCAGGCGGCGAATCAGTTCTTCTGTTTTGCCGGAAAACATACATCCGCAAATCACTTCAATCCAGCCAGATCGCCGGCCTTTGACATAGGGTTCAAGAAACATTTTCGTACAGATTGATGGAAATGGAAGAATAATTAGGGTCAGATCAGATATATTTTTTGAAATTCGCCGGTGAAAATAGGCACAACCGTAAACCCGCCATAAAATGGATCTGCTGAAAGCGAAAATTTATCTTGACAAGCTCAACCGCGAATTTGCACGCATGAGCAAAGACCCGGATACGATCGTACGTATTGATGTCGATATCATGGCTTCATATGTACGGGAACTGTACGACGCCCTTCTTTCCGACGAAGTACAGGCCAGGCCCGAGGCGCCGGCGCGCAAAACTACTACATCCCACCGCCCCGTTACGCCCGACGCACCACCACCTGCCGTCCCGGGCTCTCCGTCGCCGCCGGCTGTACCTGAGCCGCCGCCACAGGATCCGCTTCCGCCTTCGGCGCCGCCACCACCACCGCCGCCGCCCGTGGTAGAAGAAAAGATACATGTTGTTCCGCCTGCACGACTGAAAGCGCCTGAAGTCAACTTATCCGATGCAGAAATGCTCTTTGAAGAGAAACAGGCAAAGGAACTGTCGGAAAAACTGGCCGAACAACCCGTCGCCGACCTGAAAAAGGCTATCGCGCTGAACGACCGGTTGTTGCTCACACGCGAACTTTTTGCCGGGGATGGCAAGGCTTTCGAGACTGCCATCGCTGCATTGAACGGCTTTTCCCAATTCGACCAGGCAAAAGATTACCTTCTGGAACACTGCGTTGAACGCTACGTCTGGCTGGATAAGAAACGCGTCGATGAGGCCAAAAAGTTTATCAAACTGGTACGCCGGCGGTATAAATAACGCGGCAAAATTGCATGAAAATACTTGTGGTCGGTCAGGGTATTGCCGGTGGCATGCTGGCGTGGACCTTGCACCACCGTGGCGCGCAGGTGCATATTGCGGACGCAGGGCTACCCGGCGGGTCGTCGGCTGTTGCTGCGGGCATTCTCAATCCAATCACAGGAAAGCGCTTTGTAAAATCGTGGCGCTACGACGAGTTTTACCAAACCGCCGAATCCACCTACCGGTCCGTCGGAACATCGCTCGGTATTTCCATCTGGACAGAACAACCCATGCTTCGCCTGCTCGGCTCGGCGGAAGAAGCCAATAACTGGTCAGCACGCTGCGCCCTTGCCGACTATGCCGATCATATGGCAGAGCCACAGAATGCCGGCAGTTGGGCGCCTTACATCAGGCCCGGCTTTCACATCGGCCTGATAAAAAAAGCCGCCAGGGTGCATTTTGATCTCCTGTTGGATGCCTGGCGAAAATGGGCGCAGCAGGAAGGCTTGTTCAGCAATAAAGTCATTGATTATCCGGAAATTGAAAAATTATCGGCAGCATACGATGCCATCGTGTGTTGCGAAGGGTACCGGGGAGGCGACAACCCTTATTTCCCGGACCTGCCCTGGCAGATCGCAAAAGGAGAAGCTTTGCTTATCCGGCTGGCATCACCTCCCGGTGCTGTCTTGGGCGAAATGCTCAAAAAGACCATGACACTGGTTCCGTATGGCAGTAATTTGTTTTGGGCCGGAGGATCATATCAATGGCACTACCCTGATTTGAAGCCCAGTGCGGGTGAAAGGGATTATATCGTCCGCCATCTCAACGAAATGCTGGCGGTACCCTTTGAAATTGCCGGCCATCATGCAGGCGTGCGCCCAACAGTGAAAGACAGGCGCCCATTATTAGGCCAAAGCAGCCTGAACGACAAGGTATTTCTTTTCAACGGAATGGGTACAAAAGGCGCATTGCTGGCGCCTTACTGGGCAGCACACTTCTCCGATTATTTGATCGGTGGTAAAGCGCTTGATGCCGAAGTGGATATAAGACGCGTCAGGGGCGCCTGAAAAATTTGTCAAAAAAAACAACCTGGAAGTCGACCGCGCTACCCCAGTAATTGCCGTCGTGCAAACCCGGTCGTTCGGTGTACTCGTGCGGTATTTTGAACTCCAGTAGTTTACGATGCATTTCCCGGTTCGCAGGCAGGAAAAAATCGCCGGTGCCGCAATCGATGATGATGGCCAGTTTGCTGCCCTTCAGCAAAGGCGCCAGGTTCACCACGGAATAATCCAGCCAGTTTTGCCAATGCGTATCAGGGTCGCCCAGTACACCCTTCAGGTCCCAGTCATTTTTTCTCCAGGCACTCAGGTCGAGTCCACCGGCCATACTTCCGGCCGCACCGAAAACATCCGGATGGCGTATCGCCAGAAAAATAGCGCCATGTCCTCCCATGCTCAGTCCGGCAATGGCACGGCCCCTGCTTTCGCGGCGGGTATGATAGTAATAGTCCACATACTGCACCACTTCAAAAGCGATATGCGTTTCGTAGCGCACAGTAGAATCTACCGGACTGTCGAGGTACCAGCTGTCGTATCCGCCATCAGGGCAAACGATGATCATGCCATACGTGTCTGCATGCCGCAGGAGTTGCGGCGCGCTGCCCAGCCACCCGGCGAAGTTGCCGCTCCATCCGTGCAGCAGATAGAGCACCGGATAAGGATCGCCCGTGATGGTGTAACGGTCCGGTTTGATGACGAGGCATTTAATGTTTTTGCGCATGGAAGGACTGAATATTTCCACGCTGTCCACATGCCCCCCGCGAGCAGTAGTTATCGCCATTAATATGTTGATAACGAAAAAGATATATCGCATTTGGATAAGCCCTTCCTCTGTTACAGAATCCCCCGGTGCTAAAACTTTTGATCGATTACGTAAGGCAACATGGCTCTCCAGGTCGGCCAATCGTGGCGCATATCGCCGCCCCAAATATCCAGGTCGTGCGGAATACCTTTCGAGGTCAGGATATGCGACAGATTGCGCGATGCATCCGGGGCTTCGTAATCGCCGGAACCGGTCATGATATGGATATGGCCGCTATTGCGCAGCATCGAAAGCGTATGATCGTCGTTCAGGTTGGGCAGGTAGTGACATGGGGAGTTGAAATACACATCCTCATCGTAATAACCCTTCGTATAGTCGGTCAGATCATATACCCCCGACATGGCGATGGTGCCGTTGATCAGATCCGGCCGGCGGAAAAACAAATTGGCGGAATGCAGCGCGCCGAGCGATGCGCCGCTTGTATAGATCGGTGTATTGTCGCTGGTGTGCATTTTGATAAACGGAATCACCTCGTTTTCGACATAGGCATTGAACTGCTGGTGCCGAATGGCTTTATGCCGCGGATGCATCCTGTTGTTGAGCCATGCCTCGGAATTGATGCTGTTGATAGAAAAAACCTTCACTTTACCCGCATCTATAAAGGGTTCGAGGGTGGAAATCAGGTGAAAGCGCTCATATTCCAGATAGTCGGCTGCTGCTGTCGGCAACAACAACAATGCAAAACCAAAATGGCCGTACATGGCAATTTCCATGTTTTTGTTCAGGCGCGGGCTGAACCAGTTGTGGATTTCTCGATTCATCTTGAGTGATAGTTTACCGGCAAATGTAAGTACCGGTACTTAGAAAAAGAATCTTCACATAAAAATAAACATATTGTTGATATTTTAAACAAAACGTTTTTACATTTGCAACAATTTGTTACTTCACTTTATTTACTCACCAATTTTCATATTAAGCTATGGAATTTGCCAAAAACAGTATCAGTTGGTTCGAGATCCCCGTCGTCGATTTCGAACGCGCAAAAACGTTTTACCAGGCTATTTTTGACTACGAAATGCCGGAAATGCAAATGGATGCCATCAGAATGGGTATCCTGTTGCATGACCGCGACGGAGGCGGCATCGGCGGCGCAATTTGCCACGGTGAAGGCTACGCGCCATCAGGGCATAACGGCCCCAAGGTTTACCTGAATGGCGGCGCCGACCTGAATATCGTCTTGGGAAGGGTTGATGCCGCCGGCGGAAAACAACTGCTGCCCAAAACGCCTATTGGGGAAAACATGGGGCACTTTGCCTTTTTCAACGACACGGAAGGCAATGTAGTCGGACTCTACTCCATGGAATAACCGGTAGCCGGCGAGAATGGATGCGGTTGTTTGAGCATACTGTCGGGGCATTACAGAACCGGCGGTATACCTCAAACAACTGCTCATTTTTTCAGGAAATCGTTGTAAAATGTTTGCAGGTAGGCCCTCGCTTCCAGATAGCGTTCCTGGTCCATATTCCCTTCCCAGTCTTCCCAACGCCCGTTGCCGAATGAATAAAAGGCCTTGGCATCGGCGATAACCCATCCGAGACCGCTTTCGTTGGTATAATAGGCAAAGCCCGGATCGGTCCCTTCGGGGTTTTGACGCAGTAGGTCGCGGCTCCATTCAAATTCTTCCCCCGGGTAGCCCAGCAGAGGCAAGATAGTCGCCGGAATATCGTGGTGGTTGCCTACGGCTTTAACACGCCGGCCTTTCCAGGCTTCGGCTATGGGTTGACCGAATAAAATCAGCGGGATATGCCGCGCCTTCGGATTATCCAGCCCCAGCCGTCCCGGATTGGAAGAGCCGTGATCGGCTACCAGCAGAAACAGGGTATTGGAGTACCATGCCTGCTGCGCTGCCTCTTGAAAATACGTACCGATCGCGTAATCGGCAAAAGCGGCGGCATTCAGGCACCGTTCCGTTTCCTCCCGCCCGGACCACCTGCTCTGATAAGGTACGTCGTAAGGCGGATGCAGGCTGAGGGTCATCAGCGTTGCAAAGAAAGGTTCAGGCAGGCGGCCGGTTTCCGCAATGGCGCGTTGGAGCATTATTTTGTCGTCGACTCCCCAGCGCTGGGTCTTTTCACTTGCAGTGAAGTCCTTTTCCGAGTATATTTTTTCAAAGCGCTCCGCCGTGAGCCACTGACCGATATTGGCAAAAGTCAGCTCTCCGCCGTAAAAGAAGGCGGTGGCATAACCTGCGCCACTCAACACTTTCGGGA
Source organism: Lewinellaceae bacterium (assembly GCA_016712415.1). Taxonomy (GTDB): domain Bacteria; phylum Bacteroidota; class Bacteroidia; order Chitinophagales; family Saprospiraceae; genus M3007. Next base: position 20,927 of record JADJRC010000050.1, read on the forward strand.
TGGAAGGCAGTTTTTGCGCCTTGTCCGACAACAAAACGATAGACTGGTCCGGTTGAGCCGGGTAGCCTGCCAGTATGGATATCAGCCCCTGGTCGGTGCGGTAACCGCTCCCGTAAATATTTTCAAACAGAACACCTTCCCGCATCAAACGGCTGAGGTTGGGGCACACACCGGGTTCGCCGCCAAGTTCTTCCATCACCTGTGCCGTCATACTTTCCATGACAATAAATACGACATTGATTTTTCCGCTGCTCGAGGGGTTCAGTATTCCTGAAGCGCTCTGCTGACCGGCCCTGGCCGCCGAAAACAGTTTTTCTACCTTCTCCCAGGCGAGGGCATCGTCCATAAAACGGTAGTGGTTCTCCGTGGAGCGTGTTTCCACCAGGCTGTGAAAAAGAGTCCAGGCTGTGTTGGTCGCGGCGTGGTTGCAAAAAAGATGCGGAGAAAAATAGACGGCACTTTCGTTGATGGGCATCACGCCCAATCCGCCGCGTATGGCCAGGAAAATTGCCCCCGACAGCACCGGAAGCACGGAATAACTCCAGCGAGACAAGTCCGAACCATATAAACCGGTACCGGTCATGCGCCTGTACAAGCGCCACGTCGACCAGATCAACACCAGCGACATCAGCGCCGAGGCGATCTTGAGCAGCACCGACATCGAATCAAACAATACCCAGGGTGTGCTGAGATACGCCAGCGCGCGATTGTTCAGCAGGGTATGCCACTCCTCATAAACAAAGATATTGGATCCGAATACCAGGACCATCAGGCCAATCAACATCGCATTAAAAACGGTGATCAGTTTTTCTGCATATGCCTGGTAGGATAATGGTAGCGCCAACCCGGCAAACCAGACCAGCACCGGAATAATCAGAAAATACCCTGCCATGCTCAGATCAAGGGGCAGGGCATGCCAAAAACTTTTCCATACAGCGAAGCGTTCCCGTGCCGGCCATTCCTGGTGGAACCACAGTATAAACCACAACCTGAACCCTGCAAAGAAAAGCAGCCAGAATGATAACAACTGCAATGGAAAGCGGAGCACCGCCCACGTATAATTTGCCAACTTCATATCACAATATCAACCAGTTCAATTAATTACATCTTGGAAGCACCATTCAGCCGGTGCGGCTGATCTTGAGTGCCGCTTTTGTTTCAGGAACAATCCTGAAGCGCTCGTCGGACCTGTAGCCCAAGACCCAGATAATGTCGCCATTGCCGTTTTCAAGCAGCCATACCTGTTCTTTTTCTAATCGCGACAGTTTTTGATTGGTAAAAAAATCCTGCAGTTTCTGGTGTTTGCCTCCCATCCCAAAGGGCTGGAAAGCATCGCCCGGCTTCCAGGGGCGCAAAAGTAATGGAAACTGCAACTTTTGCAGGTCCACAATAATTGATTCACACCCGTCGGGGAACGGAGGCCGGGGCTCTGCCGCCATCAGGATAAGACTGGCGCCGTCCGGCATCCGGATCATAAGGTCGTCTTCGCGGATAAATATTGGCTGAACGGCGTTTTCGCTTCCCGGAACGAGCCGGATTACCGTGCGCTCCACCATCAACCGCCAGCCATCCGGAGAATGCAGTTCCAGTCCGCTGTCGTTTATGTTTTCAGCCACCTGGCGTGCCTGCTCTTCCGTAAATCCGCGTGTCTGTAGCAAATGGTGAAGCGCCTGCTGCGGCGCCGGAAAGGCCGCAAGTATATCTTTTGGCCAAACATCGCCGGCCAGACCGGGCGCCGAGGCCATCAGATGGTTGAAATTGGAAAAGGTATCGGCCAGGCGCTGCAGGTTGCGTTCTGCCGTGTGCAGGAAATTCGGGTTCAGCCCGGTCATCTTCGGCACGATACGATGGCGGACAAAATTCCGGGCGTACAAGTCCTGGGCATTGCTGCTGTCTTCCCGCCAGGCCAACTGCTTTTCACGGGCAAAAGCCTCGATCTCCTGCCGTGTTGCAAATAGCAGCGGCCTGATCAGGCCATCCTGCCGGGACCGGATGCCGGTCAGGCCGGCGAGGCCCGTGCCGCGGATGAAATTGAGCAGGGCAGTTTCCACCATATCGTCCAGGTTATGGGCAGTCGCCGTACATGCCAGATCATTTGCCTCACAAACCTCCTGGAACCACTTGTAGCGCAATGCACGGGCCGCCATTTGTATCGACAGGTTGTTCGTTTCAGCGTATGCTTCTGTATCAAACCGTTTTGAAAAAAAGGGCGCTTCCAAACCGGCAGCGATCGATTGTACGAATATTTCATCCTGATCCGACTCCTCACCCCGCAACCGGAAATTGCAGTGCGCAATTGAAAACAACACGCCGGCATCCTTGAAAAGCCTGACCATTACCACAGAGTCGACTCCGCCGCTTACAGCAAGCAGCACCGGTCGATCATCCGTCAGCAACTGTTTTGCCTGCACAAATCGGTTAAAATGTTCTGCTAAAGCCATCTTTCAGGTTAAACTCTGTTAAAAGCATCTCGGAGTGCCGGTTAAAGTCAATTTTTGCGCGCACAATCTGGCTCATATAAATTTTCCCAAATGGATAAGATCTGTTTTACTCTGCTGCTGTTCGTTTTACCGGCTGTTTCCCGTGCCCAATTGACGGGCACAGTGCTCGATGAAAACGGGGAACCGCTTCCTTTTGCCTCTGTTTATGTCCGTAACAGCACCAACGGCACTGCTGCCAATGCGGAGGGCGTGTATCGACTCACCCTGGAAAAAGGAACTTACGAAGTTGTTTTTCAATATATCGGCTACAAACAAAGAATCGAGACCGTGGAGATAAGCGGCAAACCTGTACGCCTTAACGTAAAAATGGAACCCACTAATCTGGAAATCAGCGAAGTAGTGATTACCACTGAGGATCCGGCCTATCGCATCATGCGCGAGGTGATTGCCAGGCGAAGGTACTATAAAAACAAGGCTGCCGAATACAGCTGCGATGTGTACATCAAAGGTTTTTACAGGATAGTTGAGGCGCCCAAAAAGGTTCTGGGCCAGGATGTAGGCACCATGGGAGGCATTCTCGATACCAACCGTACCGGTGTTGTGTACTTATCCGAGTCGGTGTCAAAAGTGTACGCACAGGCATCGCCGAAACGGAAAAAGGAGATCATGGTGTCCAGCAAGGTCAGCGGGTCTGACAATGGTTTCAGTTTCAACCGCGCCACTTATACCGATTTCGATCTCTACGACGAAAGAATCGAGGTTGAACGGGAAATACTCTCGCCGCTGGCCGATAATGCCTTTTCATACTATACATTCCGGTTAAAAGGGAAGTATAAAGACGAAAACGGCTATGATATTTACAAAATAGAGGTCAGGCCCAAACGCCCCGCAGATCCGACCTTTGGCGGACACCTGTACGTGGTTGACGAGTGGTGGAACCTCTCGGGCGCCGATATTTACCTGACCGGCGCCGCGATCAAACAACCCGTACTGGATACCCTGCGCATCCAGCAGGAGTTTGTTCCGGTGGAAAAACCGGATGCCTGGCGGCTGCTTTCCCAGGTAACCAGCTTCAAATTCGGCGTTTTGGGTTTCAAGTTCGACGGTTTTTTTAACGGCATTTTTTCCAACTACGACCTGCACCCGAAATTCGACGACAAGGTATTTTCCCGCGAGACCTTCAAGATTGAAGACGGCGCCAACGAACGCGATTCCGTTTACTGGTCCGGAATTCGCCCGATCCCCCTAACAAATGAAGAATCAGCAGATTATGTAAAAAAAGACAGCCTGCAACAAATCTGGAAATCCGATGCGTACCTGGATAGCACCGACGCCAAAAACAATAAATTCAAGTTTGGCAACCTCCTGTTCGGCTACACCTGGCGCAACTCCAAAAAACACACGACCGTCCAATATCCGGCCGCAATGAGCTGGATTCAATTTAACACGGTACAGGGCTGGCTGGTTAATATCAAACCGGAGTACAGCAAATACGACGGGGATATGCGCACGCGCTTCTGGCGGGCCGAAGGGCTGCTGAATTACGGCTTTTCGGAGAAAAAAATGCGCGGCGGATTGCGCCTGGAGCGCCGTTTCGAGAGCAAGTTCTTTTCAACAGTCGAACTGACCGGAGGCTTGCAAACGGCCCAGTTCAGCGACAAAGACCCGATCGGGGTTGTCGCCAACACCTTGTATTCGCTGATGATCAAGCGCAACTACATGAAGCTTTATGAAAAGAAGTTTGTCAAAGCGGAGTTCAGCCGTTATCTGTTTCCCGGACTTTGGTTGCGCGCCGACGCGGAATGGGCAGAGCGCAATCCTCTGGTCAACCATTCGGATTACGCATTGTACAAAAAAGACCGTGTTTATACCCCCAACGCACCGCTCACCGGCAGTGCGGAACCTTCCTTCAATACCCATCAGGCCTTTGTGGTCAACCTTATGGCACGCTTCCGTATAGGAGAGACGTACAACAGTTACCCCAGGTTCAGGGTATACGAATCTTCCGACTGGCCGGAATTATTGCTGATATACCGCAAAGCGATCACCGGGGTTGGCGGGAGCGACCTCAACTACGACTACATCCAGGCGCAGATCCGGAAAAACGATATCAATTTCGGGTTAGCGGGTTATACTGAACTGAATATCGCGGCAGGTATGTTCCTCAATGACAAACGCCTGGAATTCATCGACCTGCACCATCCGATGGGAAATCAAACGATTTTCGGCAAACCAAGAGACTATAGCCGGGCTTTTTTCCTGCTGCCCTATTATGACTTCTCGACAGGCAAACCGTTTGTACAGACCCATATTCAGCACCACCTGCAGGGCTGGCTGCTGGACAAGATTCCCGGTTTGCGCAAGTTGAACTGGAAAGAGGTATTCGGGGTTGGACTTTATTACGCCGAAAACACGGTCAATGAAGGCCTTTTGCCGCAAAAAACACCCTATTGGGAAGTCAACTTCGGGTTTGAAAACATCGGATTCAAGTTTTTCCGGCCTTTCCGGATCGATGTTGCAGCAGGCTTTTTCGGCAAAGAGCACTATAAAACCGGCGTCGTGATTGGAATTGATCTTTAACCGGCGCTATTTTTCTTCCGGCCCCTTGCTCATCAATACCCTGAACTCGTCAAACAGTTCCAGATAAGGCTTCAATTCCTGCGGTTTCATGGGATCGAAACTGTAGTCCTCGAACTTATTGAGGATAAACTGCATGGATACCAGGCATTTGCTCTCCGGCGCTGCGGTTTCCACACGCTCCATGGCCAGCCGCATATCACCCAGGAGGTGCGCATAAAGGGCAACCATCGGTGAAACATCGTTTTTATCCAGCGCTTCGCGCAGCCGGACCAGCCGCACCTCAAAACTGCGTACCGCAAACTCGGAGGAGTCGATTTGTGTCTGGATGGTTCTGTTGTTTTCCTGGCCAAAAATGTACTGAACAGGCAGGCAACACAAGAAGAGGAGCAGGTATTTCATCGGAAATTGAATTGGTGAAATAAAAGGCAAATATGGCATTTATTTGCTTTGCACGACCCAAAAATATTGCGTTTCGTCAATTACGGTCCCGGAATGGAACAAGGTTCGGACCAGTGCCATCTCCGGATCGGAGGTCATTTGGTTCATGTGTTTTTTTTCGAAAAGCAGTACCGGATGGTATTGCTGCAACGCCCGAAGCACGTATGTACTGTCTCCATTCATTTCACGGCGCACCACCCAGTCCAATGGAAGTGGCGGAAACGTCTTGGTCAGGTAATTGGCCTGCGTAAACGACGGAAGTACGGTAAAGTTGGGATACCGGCTCGCCAGGGTCCGGAGTTCGAAATACAACTGCCCGCTTTCGCTATTGGAATAAATACCGCTCATTTGGGGAAAAACCCGGCTCATAGGGGTGTCCATTTCACTTCTCCGGCCATCGCGGTAAACAAATTCGTAACCCCATCGAAACACGACGAGCAATACAACCAGCGTGGCGACATCGACAAGACGCCCGATCACGGGCGTACGCCGGCCAATCGCCCGTGTCACCTCCATCGCACCGAATACCCAGGGCGTGGAAAACATAATGGGCAAATTATACCCCCAACTTACGGATGCGCACCAGGAAACGGCCAGCAGGGCGCCCAGTGCGACCACCGGGGCATCGAGTCGCCATTGGCGCACCTGCCATAACCACCAACCCATACCCACCCAGAACATCAGGCGCGCCTGGGCAAAAGGCGCGGTAAATTCTCCCGAGCGCCAGACCTCCAGCGCATACGAACCCATGAGCAAGGCAAGCCAAACGGGCCATGCGAACAGGATTGTTTTGGCATATTTTCCGGACTTAAGGTGGAGCAGTGCAAGGACAATAAAAGGCGCACTCAGCAAGGCCAGCCAGGGTTTTATCCTGAAAAAATCGAGCACACTGCGTTGAAATGCCTGGGATATGGAGGCGGATTCACTGGTCAGGTCAAGGTATGGCGACAGCAGCCCCCTGGAATCTATGTACCACCAGAACAACGCAAGACAACACGTAAATCCCGCCGTTGCGAAGGCTGCCTTTTTTGCATTTTTTCCCATAAAAAGCAAAAAAACAAACACCGCAGTCATGGGATAAAAGGACTGTTTGCACAAAATCGCTGCAAAAACAAAGGCGCCGGCCAGGACAGCCCGCCAGATGCTGCCCGGTGAACTTCCGGTTGAAGTATTGCCCACAAAGCACCAGACGGCTAATACGGCAAACAAAATTCCGTCGACCGTATGCCAGGCCATGGGAGGGTAACAGTGTACCGAAACCACAAAGCCGAATACAGCCAACACCCACCGGCGGGCGCCGGAAGCCAGCACCGCTGCTGCCAGCCAGGAGTACGCCGCTACCTTAAGAAAAAAGACGTACCGTTCTCCAATAACGCCCCATTGGTCCGGAAGGAGGAATAATTCTCCGGCCCTGAGCAACACCGGAAGTGGAGGCCTGACATATACAATATCACGGTAAAGAGTCTTTCCTTCCAGCACCTGCCAGGCCAGGCCGGTCAGAAATCCGCCGTCCGTTTCATTGACCCCATACGGCGCATAGAGCAGGCAATATCCTCCCAAGACGCTGAAAAACAACAACTTCCAAAGTAAAATAGCCTTCTTTTCAGGCATGTTTTGTTGAAGATTAAAGCCTACCCAAACCAGGGTAACCTGTATAATTACCATATCGCGGGTATTTGACTACCCGGCATTTGACCTACATTTGTGACACTTTAATCGTTTTTCGGAGCAACAAATTATAATCCCATCAAGCTGTTCAGCTGCCTTCCTCCCCCCGTTACAGCGCATTGTTTCGCTGTTTTCCAGACTGCTGGCCGTTTTTCTATTCCCTTGTTTCAGACCTGGCTCTGTGCTATGCAGCAGCCTTTTGGCTGTTTTATGGCACTGTCGTCATAAAGATGTAATCGGTTTTTGGGATGTCCTCTCCGGCAGAAATTGTCGGGGGGGATTTTTTATAACGTGTTCGGGAGTTTACCCCTTCAGGTATTTATCCAGCCAGTCGAAGAAAGTGCGCTGCCACAATATGCTGTTTTGCGCTTTTCCTATCCAGTGTCCTTCATCGGGAAAGTACAGGAAACGCGAAGGAATGCCCTGCAACTGGGCTGCTGAAAAGGCCTGCATCCCCTGCGTGACCGGTATCCTGAAGTCCAGCTCGTTGTGTATGACCAGAATGGGCGTATCCCATTTGCCGGCAAACAGGTGCGGACTGTAGCGTTCGTAGGATTTTGGCTTTGGCGTGGTCCAGTATGCGCCTTCCATATCGTGGTGTACAAACCAGTTCTCTTCCGTTTCGCCGTAGAAACTTTCCAGGTTGAAAATACCGCAATGCGAAATGAATGCCTTGAAGCGCTTGTTGTGGTTGCCGGCGAGCCAGTAAACGGCATATCCCCCGAAACTCGCCCCTACTGCGCCCATTTTGCCCGCATCGACATAGGTCTCTTTGGCTGCATAGTCCGTAGCATCCAGCAGGTCCTGCATGGCGCCACTCCCCCACTCTCCCGTAATGGCGTCATTCCACGCCTGCCCGGAACCGGGCATACCGCGTCTGCAGGGCGCAATGACGATATAACCGTTGGCAGCCATGATCTGCATATTCCAGCGGTATGAAAAAAACTGGCTCAGGGCCGATTGAGGGCCACCCTGGCAATACAGCAGGGTCGGGTACTTCTTCCCGGGATCAAAACCAGGCGGGAATATCATCCATACATTAAGGCTCTTCCCATCGGTCGTTTGTACGGTGCGGCGTTCCACTTTTCCCTTTGCGATGTCATTCCAGGGATCGTCGGTAGCAAACGAGAGTTGCCGTGCTGTTCCGTTAGCCGGGTTTACGGCAAAAACCTCAGCCGGGTTTGCCATGGATGTTCTGGTGCCGATCAGTTCTTCACCGGCAACCTTTAATGCTGTGTAATCGTGCTGTCCCTCGGTGACGCGACGGACCTTTCGTGTGGCGAGGTTAACCTGATAGTATTGATAAGTGAAATTTTCGGCACTGATAAAGTACAGCGACTTGCCATCGGCGGCCCATTGCGGCTGGTTTGCCTCAAAATCCCACCCCTCGGACAGTTCCGTGCGCTGCTGCGTGTAGGTATCCAGGATCATCAGCCGGGTGCGGTCGGCTTCGTTTCCGGCGCGTGCCATGCTGGTCCAGGCGAGGTAGCGGCCATCCGGAGAAAAAACCGGGTCTGTATCATACCCCGGCAGACCGGCAGTAAAATTGAGGGTTTTGCCGGAGCTGATTTCATAGGCGTAAATATCCGAATTGGTGCTCTGGGCCTCGGCAGTTCCGTTCAATTTCCGGCAGGTATACAGGATAAACCTGCTGTCGCGGCTCCAGGTGATTTGTTCCATGCCGCCCATCGGCTGCAAGGGACTGTCGAAGCGCTCATTCATAATATTGACCGGGTCGCCGGAGAGCCTGCTGTTGGCATAGGCCATATAAAAAACATTGCTGTACCGGTAGTCGTGCCATGATTTCCAATGTCGGAAAAAAAGGCCGTCGATGACCCTGCCGGTCGTATTGGGCAGGTCAGGATGGTCTTCGGCAGCAGCATTGTCGAGTTTTACGTCTTGGGTGAACAGGATATACTGGCCGTTGGGTGCGTAATGGAATCCATTCATCTCCAGGTCGCTGACCTGCAGGATTGGGGAGCCTTCGGGCGAAACTTCGCAAAACTTGCCGCCACGCAGGAAACCGATGCGCTGTCCGTCGGGTCTGAACGCCGCATCCGAGGCGGTTTCGTTGGGATTGGTAAGCGGGCGGGTCTCGCCGGTTTTGATATTGACGATATACAATACCCTGGCGCTGGTGTTTTTCGATACATCGAATCGCTGTACGCCATAGACGGCAAACTGGCCGTCAGGAGAAACGCAGTCCAGTCCCACGCGGCCTATTTTCCAAAGCAATTCAGGGGTAAGTTGTTGCTGGGCGTGGGCCGGGGAAACGATTGGGACGGTCATAATCAGTAAAAAGCAATAAAAAATTATACGATTCATGGTCATTAAACATTTTTGATTGAGGTAAACTCGCGAGGTTTGCGTCGGCAAAAATGCACTATTCAGCAAACTCAATTCAAAAGACGGATGAAAAAGTATCTCACAGAAGGTATTGGCACTTTCTTTTTGCTTTTCATAACAATCCTGACCAGCCAGAATCCTGATATTGCCCTGGCCGCACCGCTGGCAGCAGGGGCTGCGCTTCTGGCCATGACCTATGTGGGGGAACGCATTTCCGGCGCGCACTACAACCCGGCCATTACGCTGGCCATGCTGATGCGCGGCAGCACCAGCCGAACGGACGCCATTTATTACATCATGGCACAACTGATCGGCGGTGTTCTGGCCGCCCTTATCGGGGGCTTTTTGCTCAACTGTAATACCGGGCAGGAGATACAAATGCACTACAACAAGATGGGCATATGCTCCATTGTCGCCGAGTTTTGCGGCGCCTTTGGGCTTACTTATGTATTTATGAATGTAAACAATCCGCGCCAGACGGCAGAAAAGTCGTTTTCAGGTATCGCCATGGGGTTCACCCTGGCCGGGTTTATTTACGCGCTGAGAAGCATCTCCGGAGGCGTTTTCAACCCCGCATTGGCACTCAGCCTGCTGACGATCGGCGCTTTGGACGGATCTGATCTCTGGATATACCTGGCAGGCGCCATTCTGGGTGCGGCAGCCGCCAATACAGTATTTTTAGTCGTCAATAGCAATGAAAATGATTGATTCATTGATATTTGCCCTGACCGGCCAGACTATCCACTGAACGGCAAAAGCACACCAAACAGCATTATCAAACACCTGCCCGTTATGCGCATCATCGGTAATATAGAGCATCCGCACTTAAAAATCTCGGTTTTCAGGTCGGATAACCGGATCAGCATCAAATTTGAGAACGCCCTGTACGAGCAAACCTACAAACTGGGTCTGGATGAGCGCTTCGCCACAATGGAGGCGATTCAAAAACTGGTAGACGACATTTTCCTGGAACAGGTTTCCGGACAGTTTCAACTGATGCACCGGGCCAAAACAGCCGCCTGTGCAAGGCTGTTTCCCCCGAATGACAAACTTGAACTGGAGCACATTATTTAAATGAAATGCACTTTTTTACCCAACTTGAAGCCGTGTATCGTGTAAAAATTTGAATCACTTGGCAACCATGCATTACCTTTCCGCCTCATTTATCGCATCTTCGTATCATTGCACCCGAATTAAAGATTCTAACATTCAAACCAGAAAGCAGCTTACCATGAAAAATTTGCTTTTGATCCTAATAACAATCACCCCGCTTTTTCTTTCGGCACAGGGATCCAAGGCTGTGCGCCCTCTTTTTGATAAAAAAAGTATTGGAGAAATCCGCCTGACACTGCCTGCCAAAAACTGGTGGATGCACTGGACTCCATGCGGATATACGGAATGGGCCTGATGGAAGGCGCTGTAACCATTGACGGCGTGCGCTACGACGGTGTGGGAGTACGGTTCCGCGGCGACAAATCCTATCAACTGGGGCTCAAACGAAACCCGTTCACGATCAAACTCAACCATTCCAACAGCGAACAGAACCACCAGGGGCATGCCGCGCTTAAACTGTCGTCTGCGCTACGCGACCCGAGCCTGGTACGCGAGGTCCTGTTTTACGAAATAGCGGGAAAATATATGCCGGCATCGCAAGCCTGCTATACCAAACTATATGTCAACGACGAGTATGTCGGTGTGTTTATCAATATTGAGGGCATCGATAAACCGTTCCTGCAATCGCATTTTGGCTCCAATGGAAATCCGTTTTTTAAAGCCGGGGTCGACTACAAGCAGGAAGTGGAGAGTACCTGCAAACAGAATATCTATGGTTCGCTGGAGTACGAGGACAATATCGAATGCTACAAGGGAAATTTTGAAATGAACTCTGCCAGCGGATGGGCCGAGCTACAGGAATTAACCCGTATCCTCAACAACGAACCAATCAAAATTGACCGCGTGCTCGACGTTGACCACACGCTTTGGATGCTTGCCCTCAACAACGTCATGGTCAACCTGAGCAGTTACAGTGGCAATCACAGCGTCAATTATTTCCTGTACCGCGACAACAATGGCCGGTTTCAGCCGCTACACTGGGACCTCAACCTGGCTTTCGGCAGTTACAAGAACACCGGCAGTGGCAGCGACCTCGATCTGAAAGGACTTCAGACACTTGACCCGCTGCTCCACTCGGAAAACCCCTACAAGCCGCTCATCAGCCAGCTGCTCAAAGAACCGCTCTATAAAAAGATGTACCTGTCGCATATCCGTCAGATTGTCGACGACAATTTCACCCACGGCGAATATGAAAAGCGCGCCCAGGAACTCCAGGGTATGATCGTGGTTCCGTTCAACGACGACCGGAACAAACTGTACAGCCTCGATGATTTCCAGCGCAGCCTTCGCGAGACCATTGGACGGAAAAGTAAAATCCCCGGCATCGCAGAATTGATGTCCAAAAGGGCAAGGTTCCTCAAAGACCACCCCGAACTGACCGTCAAAGCGCCGGCCATATCGGACGTCCTGGTGCAGGGTCGCGGCAAATTTGAAAATCAGAAACTCACCGACTTCCGCATCACAGCAAAGGCAGACTACTTCCCCCGGCGCATGCTGATCTACTATCGCTTCAACGATACCGATCCCTTCTCCATGATGCAGATGAACGAAGATGCCGTCAGCAACCTTTCTTCAGGCTCCAAGGCATTTGTGGTGACGATCGACGGAAAAACCGAAGACGCGGTATTGACCTACTACCTCGTTGCTGAAAATGCCGGCGCAGTGGCTTTTGCTCCCCAAAACTATTACAGCAAGCCGAATGTGGTAAAGCTCAGTGACTTGAATAAATAAAAACGTATGAGAAACCTCTTTCTGCCGGTGCTGCTCGTTTGTGCGGGACTTTCTTACGCACAAACGCTGCATGCACAGGATTTTTATGGGCCGGGTGTTCATGACGTCCGGGTCGAAATCCCGTTCAAAAACTGGGATTTCAAGTTGGACTCCATGAAAAAAGCCAATGGCGAGGCCAGGATTATCGGAACAGCCTGGGTCAATGGCCTGCGCTTCGACAGTATTGGTATCCGGTACAAGGGCAACAGTTCTTATTTCAGAACGCGGAATGAGACGTACAAAAAACTGCCCTTCAACGTCAAACTCGATTATAAAATAAAATCGCAGAAGCTTCCCGACGGACAGCGGACAGTCAAACTGTCGAATGCCTTCCTGGACCCAAGCTTTATCCGCGACCCGCTCGCATATGAGATCATCCGGAATTATATGCCTGCACCTTTGTGCAATTTTTCCCGGCTGACCATAAACGGGGTGCTCTACGGGTTGTACATCAATACGGAATCGATCGATGCCACTTTCCTGGAAAAACACTTTGGCACCTCCACCGGCTATGTCATTAAATGTGATCCGGACAACTGGAAGCGCGTACGGAGCCAAAGCGGCTGCCCCCGTGGCGAAAACGCTTCGTTGGTTTATCTGAACGATAATTTCGGGTGTTATGACGCCTTCTACGAAGTGGACGATCCGGCCGCATGGAAGTACCTGTTGCAACTGATAAAAGTGCTCAACAAAAACACCGAGAAGATTGAGTCGGTGCTTGATGTGGATCAGACCCTCTGGATGCTGGCAATCAATAATGCAATAGTTAACCTGGACAGTTACAACGGCTCTTTGTCGCACAACTATTACCTCTGGGCTGATACGACAGGCGTTTGTCACCCGCTGATCTGGGACCTGAACATGGCATTTGGCGGATGGCGGCGTAATTTCAGTTTCGAGGAGATGAAAGACGAGGCAATCATTCAGTATCAGCCACTTGCTGAAATTGAAAACAGCAAGCGGCCCCTGATTTCAAAACTGCTCCGAAATTCGCTTTTCAGAAAAATATACCTCGCGCACCTGCGAACTATCGTTAATGACTACCTGAAAAGCGGCAAATGGCTCACGCGTTCGCAGGAGATGATGAAGGAAATTGATCCGTGGGTCAAACAAGACACTCTGAAACTGTACAGTTATGTCGATTTCCAGAATTCTCTGGACAAAACCCTGCATACCGGCCCCGACCATGTAATTGGCTTGCGGCAATTGATGGACAAACGAACCCAGTGGCTATTGAAACATCCACTGCTTAATAAGGCGCAGCCTGTGATTGCTGACGTAAAACACGACAAAGAAAGCGCAGATGTAAAAATAACGGCCAAATTAACCGGAGCAACGAGGGGCTGGCTCATGTACCGACAGGACAAGATGTTTGCCTTCACGCGCACGGCTATGTACGACGACGGCACCAACGGCGACAGCGTTGCCGCTGACGGTGTGTTTACCGTTAAGGTCAAGGCAGATCTTGCCAAACATTATTACATCCTGGCAGAGGGAGAAGAAGGTGCGGCAACGCTTCCCGAACGCGCCTCGTACGAGTTTTTTGAAGTGAAATAAGGGTCAACGCACGAATCTGTCCGCCACAACAAGGTCTTTGCTGCCCGGTGTGTACCGGTAAAAGCCCTCTCCGCTTTTTACGCCGAGTTTGCCTGCCGTAACCATATTGACCAGCAGGGGGCACGGGGCGTATTTGGGGTTTCCAAATCCGTCGTGCAACACCCGTAAAATGGACAGGCACACATCCAGTCCGATGAAATCAGCCAACTGAAGCGGTCCCATAGGGTGCGCCATCCCGAGTTTCATGACCGTATCGATTTCCGAAACGCCGCTTACGCCTTCATACAAGGTGTAAATGGCTTCATTGATCATCGGCATCAGGATGCGGTTGGCTACAAATCCGGGGTAATCATTCACCTCAACCGGCGCCTTTCCGAGTTGTTCCGACAGTTGCATGATCCGGGAACAAACGTCATCCGAGGTGGCATATCCCCGTATCACTTCCACCAGTTTCATCACCGGCACAGGGTTCATAAAGTGCATGCCAATCACCTGCGCCGGGCGTTTTGTTGCCGCCGCGATCCTGGTAATACTGATACTTGAGGTATTGGTCGCAAGAATGGCATTTGCCGGTGCGAAAGCATCGATATCGGCAAAAATTTTCAACTTTAAATCGATATGCTCCGTTGCAGCTTCTATGATCAGATCGGAGCCCGAGACACCGGATTTCAGGTCCGTCATGGGATGAATGCGCTGCAACGTAGCGGCCTTGTCCGCTTCGGTAATTGCACCCTTTTTTACCTGACGGTCCAGGTTGTTTCCGATGGTGACAAGCGCCTTGTCGAGCACGGCGGAAACGACATCTACGAGGGTTACTTCAAATCCATATTGTGCAAACACATGGGCAATACCATTGCCCATTGTTCCACCTCCAATCACAGTTATGTTTTTCATTGAAAAGCGGATCGTTCAATTTTTAGCGGCGCAAAGGTGCGATTTTGAAACAAAAAAATCACGGCTTTCTCCAGATAATGGAGGCGGAAGGCGTTAAACCCAGGCTTGGATGCCACTCCGCAGCCGTATCGAAGGCCAGTCCGTTTTTAAATCGCAGGCCGGCGCCGAAACCCATACGCGCCGTACGGCCTGCCCGTACACCGGCACGTACCACCAATATTTCAACGGGCCTGTATTCCAGGCCAGTCTTTATCTGCACAGGTTTTTCGAGTGCTTTTTCTGTCTCGGCAATAAGCGTCAGGATAGTCGATGTTTTCCAGGCTGCCCCGATACGAAGCAGGCTCGAGGTTGTTTCATCACCGATTTTCTGCTGAACAGGGTTTTGAATATGCGCGCCAATCCATAAGCCGGGCAAGACATTAGCGAGCATGCCGATCCCAAACGACATCCCCGTAGCCGCCCCGTATTCCTGTGCAGACACCCGTAACAGGTCTGCACTGCCACCGAGATACAGTCTTTCCCCCAGGCGACGGCCATAAAACAGGCGGTACAATTGTTCGCGATATTCCGTCAATCCGGAGTGGGCCATTTCCAGCCCGGCGCCACTATTCTTGTCCAAACCCAATACAGCCTGTATCCGGGCCGATTGCCAGTCTGTGATGCCATACGGAACAGTCGAACTCAAAAATATTCCGGGGCGCCGGTCGACCATGCCCGCTGCCGCGTCATTCCGGACGCCAGCTTCAAGCCCCGGATAGGCGACACCTGCCCCGCCCATGGCCATGGTGGCTGCCGGATCGAAGGGCGACATGAAAACCTGCGCATGGGCGGAAACAAAAAAATGGACGAAAACAATTCGCTTCGTGGCACACCTTCAGATAGTCATTCAGGGCGCTGATCCGCTGTTGCGGGTCGTCGGTACAGATGCCATTTTCGGTAATAATTATGGGTTTTCCGTATCGTTTGTGAAAACGGCGCAATATCCGGCCCAGCCCCTCGGGTTTGTAACCCCACATTTTATCGTGCGGAACATTCCGCTTGTCCAGTTCTTCGACACGCGAGATGGCATCGACAGGAAATGGATCGAACAACATGTAGGCGTAATAACTCAGACCCCAAAACTGGCATTTTCGAAACGGCCGGGCGGCCCGGGTCATAAACCACCAGCGCACAAAAGCCGCGACAATATGGCCGGGCAGGTTTGTCCCTTTAAAATAAGCGGTATTCAGGGAGATACCCACCGGTGCGTCCGATTTTTCCCGGATCATGATTATGGCAATCTCATGTGCTTTACCCATGTTGTCCAGCACGCGGTTGGCCATAAAATACCTGCCTTTTTTGAACGGGGGAAAATTGCCAAGCATAAAGGCGTTCATGGCGTACACGTTTGGCTCGTTGAAGGTGTTCCAGAACCGCACGTATTCGCCAAAGTGTTTGATACACTGCCTGACAAAATCCAGATACATCGGGATATTGTCTTCAACCGTCCAGCCGCCGCAGGCTTCAAACCAGTTCGGGTGCGTAAAGTGGTGCAACACAAACATCAGGTCTACCCCGCCTGATTGCAGTTTATCAAAAAACTGCCGGTATTCCCTGACAACGGTTTTGTCGAATTTTTCAAATGGTTTGGTTTGCAACCGGCACCAGTCGACGCCGCATCGGTACACCCCTCCCAGCCGGATAATGAGATCGGCATCGTCCATCCGATGCTTTTCATGGTCGGTAGTGCGTTCAAAGATGTATCCGTCCAGCGCGCGCACGCCCCGCCATGGGTGATCGGTAGCCGTTTCGATTTGGGCGGCAGCCGTGGAAGTACCCCAGACAAAACCTTTTGGAAATTCAAGTTTCATATCGCATTGGCTGGAAAAAGGATGGCGAAAGGTAGTGGGCTTCGGGTAGTTTGCCAATGCTGTGAAAAAAAAAGCCCGCCGAAGCGGGCTGTACTTTGCAAAAAAAAGCCCCTCACCGCGAGCCTATCCGGAGGGGCAACCATGAGATTATAATGATACAAACTATGGAGCGGTGGGGCCAGGTAGCCGTATTAACGGATACAAAACGCCTGCACCACAATTAGTAACCAAGTAATACGGTGAATTGCGGTCAGATTAAAAGCATACTTTAAAATTGGGAGAAACTCGGTTGGGAGAGCAAAACAGGTCGAACGACCCCGGAGTAAAAGGAAAGACTTCGGGGCAAATATACGTCCGGTTCACTTAGTGTCAAGAATACGGTAAAAATAAATTTACTGTTTCTCCTTAAAGTCGAGTCGGAGGGAAAATATGTGGGAATAGGAAACCTGGGAGACGTTGCCGATATCGGTAAGGGCATAATCGAGCTGAACACGGCCCAGGCGGAGGCCCACGCCGAAGTTTGGCTGCAGGCTCAGGTTCTCCTTTTCCAGGTTAAAGTCGTCTTTCACACGCTGGATATTGGCGACACCCAGTCGAAGTTGCACAAAACCGTCGTAATCGGTTTCCAGCCCGATACGGGGGTCGATATTGAACGATTTGGAACTGACAAGTACGTTGCGCCGGCCATCGGTGGTCCATTCCAGGTCGAGCGCGGGCAGCATGGTCAGTTTTGGACTCAGGCGCATTTTATAAGCGCCGCCCAGAATAAACCGGGGCTTGGTAATTTCTGTGTTGCTGACAGGTATTTCGTTGCCTGTTGCAGTGAAAACGTCTTTTTCACGGTCGGTAAGGTTGAACGACCAGGCGTTGAATGTGGTGGTGAGGTCGCGGCCCATCAGGCCAAGCATCAGGTTGCCCTTGCGGTACTGCACCCCGAGATCGGCGCCGAACCCCCAGGAGTTGCCGATGGAGCCGATCACCCGGCGCACCACTTTTGCAGACCCTCCGACGGCAAACGCAGGGTTTTTGAGTTTGCGGGCATAACTGCCGAGAAAGGCATAATCAGCCGCCGAAAATTCCGTGACGTTGTCGTAATTGATCGTCCCGTCAGGGTTGACCAGGTTAATCGTGTAGGGGATATTGTCGATACCCAGACGGATCAGCGAAAAGGACAGGAAAGACTTGTGGTCGCGGTTGAGCGATTTGCCAAAACTGATATAGTCGTATTGGCCGACTCCTGCAAACCACTCGGCATGCATGGCGGCTACCTGAAACGGCGCCTGTATCTCCGATAAACCCGCCGGGTTCCAGTACGCCGAAGTAATATCGCTCACAAAGGCCGTCTGGGCTCCCGACATGCCGTGGGCGCGCGCGCCTACCCCGATGGCCAGAAATTCGTTGCTGTATTTTTGTGAAAATGCCCATGGACTGCCCATTACGAGCAAAAGGCAGATAAGGAGGAATTGTTTTTTCATAATGCTCTACTTTCGTGCATCCGGAGTTATGCCGAATGACGTTCGGACATTATTTGCGGTTGCCTGATGCGGCAAAAATAGCGCGCTCTTGCTCCGGTATTCAACTCAACTGATGAATGTTTCTATGAAAAAAAATCTTTTGCTGACGTGTTGCCTGCTGGCCGCCGGTTTTGTGTATGCCCAGGATTCGCTGAATATGATCCGGCTCGCCCGTTGGGACGACGATTCGCTTCCCCTTGCTTACAGTTATGACCTGCAATATAGCGGCTGCTGGGGACTTGCCCTGGATGGCCGGGAATACGCCGTACTCGGTGGCGCGGCGCATGTACTCTTTTTCGACATTACAGATCCTGTACACCCTGAACTGATCGGCAAATTTGCAGGCACGACCAATAATACGCTGTGGCGCGAATTCAAATCGTCTAAAAACCGGATATATGCCTCCTCCGACAACACCAATGAAGGGCTGATGATCTTCGATATGACCAATGCGCCTGATACTGTTGTCCGTACCTACTGGAGCAATGAGTTCTTTTCCAGCGCACATACCATTACGCTTGATACCGTTTCAGGCCGTATTTACCTGAACGGCACCAATACGGCGCACGAGGGCCTCCTGGTACTCGATGTAAGCCAGGACCCCGACCAGCCCGTGCTGCTGGCCAATACCGTACTGGCAGGCGGTTATATCCACGATTCCTATGTGCGCAACGATACCATTTACGCCTCCTCCGGCTTCGACGGCTTTTATGTCTTCGATTTTACCGATCCCCTGCACCCCGATACCCTGGGCCAGATAGCCACCGGCGGCTACAACCACAACAGCTGGCTGAACCCCGAAGGTACCTATGCCTATTATACCGAGGAAATTCCTGACGGGCAGCCCATTCAAATCATCGACCTGCAGAACCTGGGAACCGACGGCCTCGAAGTAGCAGGCGCATTCCTCGATTCGTTCCTTACCGGCAGTCAGATCAAGCCAATCCCGCACAATGTCTACATCAAGGATCACCTGTTGTTCAACTCCCAATACGAAGACGGGTTGCTGGTATACGACATTACCATACCTACCCAGCCTGTTCTGGTCGCCCATTACGACACACACCCGGAGAACACACAATACAACCGCTACTACGGCAACTGGGGCAATTATCCCTGGCTTCCATCCGGTACCATCATCGCAGGTGACATGCAAAATGGCTTGCAACTGCTCAAACTCACTACCCCGGTGAATACCCACACGCCGGAATCCGGAGCCTTGCAGGCTGAGGTTTTCCCCAATCCTGCCGCTGACCAGGTGACAATCCGACTCCAGGATGTTTCAGCAGAATGGAATTACCGGGTACTTAACCCTAACGGTCAGGTAATTATTTCGGGCGAAGTACAGGACGGGGCCCGACAAAAAACACTTTCCCTGAAACACCTTGGCGCAGGAGTGTATTTTATTGAAATTCAAACAGATAAAGGAGAAAGGATGGTCCGGAAAATAGTCAGGCAGGCCAATTGATCTAACGTTTTGATGGTTCATTAGAGCGCTCCGAAAGTTACATTTTGACATGAATTGGATTTTGAGACAGGATCAGCAGGATTTACAGGATGATAAGGCGACTATGTGCCGGAATTCCTGTAAATCCTGCTGATCCTGTCTCAAAAAAGAAAAAACCTGTCCGCCCAACCTCTGAAACACCTCATTTTTCAACGAATCAGGGCCATTTTCCCAAAGCCCTGTTTGAAAAAACCGTCTACCTTGTCATTCTTAAAGGATTCAAAATCAGCGCCGTCTGATTTTTTCGCCACGACACGGTACAGGTACACGCCGTTGGCCAAAGCAGGTACGGGTGGAAAACGGATTGGGATAGTTGAGCAGATTTGAAATTGAAGACCTGGTGATGACCTTAAAAGTAACGGAATAGTCCAGATCGGCCGATTCATTGCCGCTGGCATCGTGCCCGTTCACCAGCAAGCGGTAATCGCCATCCTGGGTAAAAACAGGCCGCCATTCAAGCCGGGCAAGGTTTTTCTTGGGCAAATTGGATGCATCTGCGGGAAAAAAAGTAACGGCAGGATCGCTGAATGCGAGCGGCATTACAGAGCCGTCCGGCTTGGCCACCGAAAGCCGGAACGTACCGGTGTCGGTCATGGCCAAGTACCGGTTTTCGTCTTTCAAGGTGATCACAATTTCCGGTTTTGGGGAAACCAGGTCGCCATCGAGAATATGCAAACCGTCAAACGTCACGTCCAGCAAGGGATTTCTGTTATCGCGCGCAACGAAAAAGTCCTGCAGGGCAACATTGTTAAAGTGGAACAGTTCCGGTTGATCATTATTGGGATTCACCTCGGTCAGGAGGCGTTGCGGGCCGTTCAGGGCAAGCGTACCTGCCGTCCAGTTGATGTGCAGGGTGTCGCCGGGTGGCAATGGCCGGTGCTTCAGCAATACCTCCGGGCCGTTGTTCGTGCTATTCTCCACACGAAACTTCACCAGCAAACTATCCATGGCGATATCCGAAACGTTGGCAAAGGCAATAGAAGAACGCAGGGTCTCTCCCTGTTGAAGTGTATCCCGGTAAAAACTGAAGGTGGAAACAGGGTCCAGGGCGCCTTCCGGCACCCCATCGTACACAATTCTCAGATAGCGGGGCTGGGTAAAAGAGCGCAGCAGGGTGTCCCCGGTGTTGTAGCGCAGTTTTATTTGTGGAAACTGGCTGACCGGTATGAAAGCCAGCGAAGTATCGAAGGTAGCCGCCAATTGCAGCAGCAGCGTATCATCCTGCCCCTCGCGTACACCCCACACGGTAAGATTGGCGTAATCCGAAGCATCATCGAATGCTTCACGGCTCCAGTGCAGCGACTTCCAGGCTTTTACCGGTCCGATTTGCGGTGTTTCCAAAAGCCCGTTGGTCCATTTTGCCAGAAAATTGCCGCGAAGCGTAATTGAGGAGTCCGGATTAAACACGATGGTATCCTGGACCGGATAGAACGGGTCGTTTTTCCGGAAAATAAAGCCGTATGGCCAGGGCGCGGTAACATAATCTGCCAGCTGCCGCACTTGTTGTGCGCCCTGGTTTTCCAGCACGGAAAAGATGTTTTTACCGTATGATATAGAATCTGCCGCCCATTTTCGGGGGGAGTAGCCCAGTGTATCCTGTGGCCTGCTGAATGCCAGTAACGCCGCGTAATAGCCGTCGGGGATGCCGGTTTCAATAAAATCCATCAGTTTGATGCGTTCCAGCGAGTCCCGGGTGTTAAACCAGAAAACATAGCGGCTGTCCGGCGGATCATACGTATTCAGGCCTTGTTCGGGGTTCAATACAAACCTGCCGGTATTGGGATCGGACAAAACCATCACAACGCCGTCGTACACACTGCGCACATTCCAGCCGTAATCTCCGATGAAGCCCTGATAGAACGAATTCTGAAAACCCGGATACCGGTTATTTCCCCGGTAAGCTACATTCAGGCTGATAAACGCCGCGTTGTCCAGAAATTCCAGCCGGCGGGAGGTATCCACCGCGTGCATATTGGCAAACTGGTCGTCGCGGTATTGCCCGAAATGGGACTGGTTCCAGCCCGAAGCGCTGCCCGGAATGTAAATAAACGAACGATTGCGCCATACCACGGAGCCATTGATGAGACTGTCGCGCGCAACACGCCAGTAGCAGACGGTACTGTCCTTCAACGTCATGACGGGTTTCCAGGTCAGTAACCCGCCACGTTGAATGATCTGCCCGCTTTTTTTGAACGGGCTGCTGAAGGTCTCCAGGGTGTCCAGTTCGAACAGGTACCGCTGTGGGGCAGCATTGAGGTTGAGCGTAGAAACCAGCAATGCCGGATCCGGTTTGTTCACGATGCCGTATGCCGGGGGCCATATGGGTTGAACGTCGTCGGAGTAATAGTAAACATCGACGCCTCGCTCCCCGGTTGCATCAGTCAGGTCGTTGTTGAACTCGGCGGTGGCAGGCTTTTCCTCGATGGTATTGTCAGCATCGGTTGTTATAAAAAAACGGTTGAACCCGATCTGGCTGCCGCTAATCGGAATGGAGTACGACAAAGCATGGCGGAACGGGGGTGCGTCAAGGGTATCGCTGATCCGCTGAAGCACGGTATTATCAGGCAGACGCTGTTCGATCCGGAGCGCCAACGACCCTCCCGTATTTTCTCCGATATTGACCATATCGAAACTGAGTTGAACGGCATCCTGCTGGAGTCCAACGGGATTTGGGTCAAATTTTACCGTTTGTGCATCGACAACATAGTCCGGTCCCGGCTGGGCGTGAATTTTGACGGCGGGATCGCCCTGAAGCAGATTCTGGTGCAAGAGGGCGATCAGGGCATCGTAGTTGGTACCCTTCAAAGCCCCGATGGAGTGTTGAAGTGCGTCGCCCACACTGTTTCCGTAATCGCTTCCGCCGAGTAATTCGTAATATTGGGTACCGTACGAATACAGTGCCGAGATATAACTGTAATTGACGGAGGCAATATATGCGATGGCGCCGCGGTCGGGGGCAAGCACAAACTGCTCGCCAATCCCTTTTTGCGGCGAGGAACAAAGCCCGGAAAAGCAGCCCATTACCATCATGAGCGGGTACCGTCCGGTGTTGTTGTACACATCGGGCGAACCGATGTCGAAGTCGACCGCGAAGGCGGAAGAGTGCCCGAATATGGTCCACAACGACACGCCACCGTCGATCAACTCCAGCATTTGTTCGTAACTGGAAAGCTGGATAGGATCATTGGAAGTTTTGTAAAAGGTATGTACATCGGCGCCGAAGCGGTTGTGACCCAAGAGGTTGGCCATTGAATTTGTATATGCCCTGATGGCGGCAGACTCCCCTGACAGACCGCCACTGTTGTGGATCACCCGCTTCATCCAGGCCTTGTCTTCAATCGTCTGATCGGCGTTTTGCAGCGCCATTTCGTGTGTTTTTACCTTTTCAAGGTAGACTGCAATGTCGGATGGGTTTGTCACGGCGAGCCGGCCAATCGTGGTGATCGGTTCAGAAAGCTGGTTGCCGTTCAGGACAAAGGGAATATCGGCAGCCGGAGATCCGTAGGTTGGCACGAAGAACAGCGAATCTGCCAGGGTCGTTTGGGTTGTAACCGTTCGGAACTGACTGTAATCCAGGCCTTTACCTATCAGGAAAGTATGGCGCAGTCCCGGCCATTGCTTTTTTGCCCAATGCAGAAAATTGCGTACCGCGATCGGGTGAAAGCGTATCCCGTAGGAGAATTGCTCATACAGGTCGTTTATATCTACCACGGCAACCTTGTGCGCGCCACCGGCTGCACTCCTTCGATAATCTGCGTAGGCCGCTACCTGGTCAACGGCTCCGGCAGACAGGGCTTTGTTGGACACAATGAGGTAATCCGCGTCAGCGCTGCTATAATCCATAAACTGTACCGGTGTCACTTGCCCTACTGTTTTGATAGCCGTGACCGCACTGAGGAAAATCCGGCGTTCGGCAGCCGACGGCGGCAGTTTTACCTTTACCAGGCCACCTTCCAGCGTAGCCTCCAGGCGCATGCCATTGGTCAGGTCGAGCAGTACAGGGGCGTTGCTCCCGCTTTGAAATGCCTGTATTTCAATATATTGGTCCGAGGTGGAAGCGTTGAGTTCAAAAGGTGTGGATGCTGCATTTTCAAAATCGAACTGCCGGGGATACCGCATGTCGATGAACGCTGTGGCA
The DNA here is from genome assembly GCA_016712415.1 of Lewinellaceae bacterium. Lineage (GTDB taxonomy): Bacteria > Bacteroidota > Bacteroidia > Chitinophagales > Saprospiraceae > M3007. Next base: position 44,743 of record JADJRC010000050.1, read on the forward strand.
TGCCGGTCGTTGCTTCCCGACAGCGACTGTATCTTTATACTTGCGTTGGCGGGAATCAGGCTTAAGGGGACGGAAAACTGCCGTTCTTCAATCCGCCAGTTGGTAAAGTTATCGTCGACAAAAACACTGTCGTTAACCGAAATACGCAGTTGGTGTGGCCCTTCCTGACATGCGTAACGGATGGCAAAGCGGGCATCCGGGCCGGATGGATACAATTTTTTCGGGACAAGCGCGACATTGGTCAGGGTAGATGGCGCCCGGCAAAAACCATCGCCTTCAAACCAGGAAAAGGTAATCTCGGCACTGCGATGCCGCTTCACAAAGCTCTGGTTGTAGAACTGTTGCGCTGTCCACCAGCAATATTCCTCTTTAGGCGGCAGGTTGCTGAGGTCGTTGGCCACCGGGGTATAGCGAAGCGGAACGCCGGCGGTGCCCCAGGTCAGGTAATAAACTGTCGTATCGTTGAACAGGCTGTATTTCGGGTTGATGTTTTCGTTGTCGGCATTGCCAAAAAGGTACCCGTCAATTGCCCCCCGGTTTTTTTCTCCGAAAAACTCCAGAAAATCCTGATCGCCCATCAGGCTCGCCGTGCTCGTAAAAACCGGCACTTCCTGCCCGTAGCGATACATCCTGAACTGAGCAGCCGGCACCGTGGAAACCGGAACGCCGCCCGACACAAGTGTTTGATAGTTAATGCGATAAATGCCGTCGTCGGCAACTTTCACCTTAAACCACAGTTTGGAATAGTCGATCCATTCATTGCCGTACAAGGTGTCCGTGCCGTTCCACATCTGGGCACGGAGTGTAAGGGCAAAAAACAAAAAAACAGTAGCGCTATGGGTTTCATAAAATCAGGATTGCGGACAAAACTACACCTTTGTCTATCTTCCAATTGTGTCTGAAATGTCAATTTTCGGAAAATGGCCAAACTTTAGCGATCCATTCCCGTCGCCTGCCGGCGCGGTGAATAAGGATTCAAGAACTGATGCTGCGCTCACGTGGCTCCGCAGAAGTATGGAGGTTACCGGCAATCGCGGTTCTGCCCACAGTTATTCCTCCGTATGGGGATGGCAAAAAGCGTACCCCGAAACCACCGGGTATATCATTGATACACTATGTGATTACGCCGCCATAAAAAACGACCGAACACTGCTCCGGCTGGCGGTCGACTGCGGCGATTGGCTCACTGAAATACAATTTCCGAACGGGGCATTCCCGGCACTGCTGGAAGGAAATACGAGGGCAAGCGTATTCAATACGGCACAAATTCTGTTCGGTCTGACAAGAATAGCGGCAATGCAGCCGGACAATGCCCAATCGATGCGGAATGCCCTTGAATCGGCCACTGCCTGGCTGACGGATATGCTGGAGCCCGATTTTTCCTGGAAAAAACACGCCTATGTGCCGGGTTTTACGCCAAGTTATTACACACGGGCTGTTTGGGGAGTGCTTAAAGCCAATACTGTTCTGCAATTGCCGAAGGTAGCGTTGGCGATGCGGAAAGCCTTGCTTTTTTATGCCGGGCGAATGTTGCCGGAGGGAACGGTGCAGGACTGGGGATTCCGGCCGGGCAAACCGGCGTTTACCCATACTATTGGCTATACGCTGGAAGGCTTTCTGGAGAGTGCGCTGATTTTGAATGAGCAACAAATCATTGAAAAGAAAATTTTGGCTGGGGAAAAATTTTTAAAAGTACGCAACAAGGTTGGCCGTACAGCCGGGCGGTACGACACCTCGTGGAATGGCGATTACTCCTTCATTTGCGTCACCGGAAACTGCCAACTCAGTATTTTCCTGCACCGACTGTGGGAGATCAGCGGGCAGGAACAATTCAAACTGGCGTCTCAGGAACTGCTGGAGGAGGTAATTCCTTTCCAGAACATGGGAAGTAATCCGGAAAAATTCGGCGCCATGCCCGGTTCTGCCCCTTTTTGGGGGCCATATATGCGTTTTCGTTATCCGAATTGGGCGGTAAAGTTTTTTTAGACGCGATAAAACACTTGCCTTGAACTTCTGCCTGCCCCATTCGTTACCTTTGCCCGATTATTTACACAACAAAATTGGACACAACTTTCAACAACAACCGCTTTCAACTCAACGAGGCCGCCAAATCCCGTATCCTCATCATCGACGGGGCAATGGGCACCATGATCCAGCAGTACGGCCTGGAGGAAGCCGATTTCAGAGGCGACCGTTTTTTGCACCACCACAAAGACCTGAAGGGCAACAATGACCTGCTGTGCCTGACCCGGCCGGATATTATTGAAGCCATTCACCGGGCCTACCTGGAGGCAGGCGCCGATATCATCGAGACCAATACCTTCAACAGTACGTCTATTTCACAGGCAGATTACGATATGCCCCCCGGCATCGCCTATGAGATAAGCCTCGCAGCCGCCCGGATCGCCCGGAAAGCCGCAGACCATTTTTCGGCGCAAACACCGGGGAAGCACCGTTTTGTTGCAGGCGCATTGGGGCCATTGAATAAAACCTTGTCGCTGTCGCCCGACGTCAATGATCCCGGTTATCGGGCCCTCGATTTCGACGAGGCCAAAACTGCTTACGCCGAACAAACGCGGGGGCTGGTGGAAGGCGGCGCCGATATCTTGCTGGTAGAAACCATTTTCGACACCCTGAACGCCAAAGCGGCCCTCTTTGCCATAGATGAGGTGTTCGAAGAAATGGGGGTACATCTCCCCATCATGATCTCCGGCACCATCACCGACGCCTCCGGGCGCACCCTGAGCGGCCAAACTGTGGAAGCATTCTGGATATCGGTAAAACACGTCAGACCTTTCTCCGTGGGACTGAATTGCGCCCTCGGGGCCGAAGAAATGCGCCCTTTCCTGGAATCGCTCTCCGGACTGGCGGATTGTTACGTGAGCGCCTACCCCAATGCGGGGCTGCCCAATGAGTTCGGCGAATACGATCAAACGCCGCATGAAATGTGTGGTTTTGTGGAGGACTTTGCCCGCTCCGGTTTTGTAAATATCGTGGGCGGATGTTGCGGTACAACCCCGCAGCACATACGCCATATCGCACAGCACGTTCAAAATATCCCGCCCCGAACGCCTGCCAAACCCCTGCCCTTCAGCATGTACAGCGGCCTGGAGCCGCTTATCGTGCGGGAAAACACCAACTTTATCAATATCGGCGAGCGGACCAACGTCACCGGCTCCTCCAAATTTGCGCAACTCATCAAGTCAGGCAATTATTCAGAAGCGCTTACGGTAGCCAGACAGCAAGTGGATGGCGGTGCACAGATCATCGACGTCAATATGGATGAAGGCCTGCTCGATTCGGAAAAGGCAATGGTCAAATTCCTGAATCTGATGGGGGCCGAGCCTGATATTGCGAAACTTCCCGTCATGGTGGACTCCTCCAAATTCAGTGTGATCGAGGCAGGCTTGAAGTGTTTGCAGGGAAAAAGCATTGTGAATTCGATCTCCATGAAGGAGGGCGAAGCGGAATTTATCCGCCAGGCCAAAATTTGCCGGCGTTACGGCGCAGCGGTGGTGGTGATGGCTTTCGATGAAAAAGGACAGGCGGACACCACTGCCCGCAAGGTGGAAATTTGTCAGCGCGCCTACCGAATCCTTACCGAACAAGTTGGTTTTGAACCCGCCGATATCATCTTCGACCCCAATGTATTCGCAGTAGCAACCGGCATTGAAGAACACAATGCGTACGCCATCAATTTTATTGAGGCGACCCGGATCATCAAAAAAACCTGCCCCGGAGTAAAGATCAGCGGCGGCGTCAGCAACCTCTCCTTTTCGTTTCGCGGCAACAATACCGTGCGTGAGGCCATGCATGCCGCCTTTCTCTACCACGCCATTCAGGCCGGTATGGATATGGGCATCGTCAATGCTGGCATGATCGAGGTGTATGAAGAGATACCCGGGGATTTGCTGAAATGCATTGAGGATGTACTGTTCAACCGGCGCCCGGATGCCACCGAAGAACTGGTCAAACGCGCGGAATCTTTCAGAACCACCGGAGGCAAGCCGATCGGTGAAGACCTCGCCTGGCGGGAAAACACCGTGCAGGAGCGCATCACCCACGCCCTGGTAAAAGGTATCGACAAATTCATCGAGCAGGACATGGAAGAAGCCCGGTTGCTCTACCCTGCCCCGCTTCAGGTGATAGAAGGACCGCTTATGGACGGCATGAATGTCGTCGGCGACCTGTTCGGTTCGGGAAAAATGTTCCTGCCACAGGTGGTCAAATCGGCGCGTGTAATGAAAAAGGCAGTCGCCTACCTGACCCCGTTTATCGAGGCGCTGAAAGGCTCGGGGGAACGCAGGTCGAAGGGAAAAATACTCATGGCAACGGTAAAAGGCGATGTACACGACATAGGTAAGAACATTGTAGGTGTGGTATTGGGATGCAACAATTACGATATCGTTGACCTCGGGGTGATGGTTCCGGCAGATAAAATACTGAAAGCGGCCCGGGAAGAAAATGTCGATGTGATCGGCCTTTCCGGACTAATCACGCCTTCTCTGGACGAGATGGTCCATGTCGCCAAAGAAATGCAGCGCCTGGGCATGAACCTGCCGCTGCTGATCGGCGGCGCTACCACCTCCAAAACCCACACCGCCGTCAAGGTAGAACCGCAATACCAAAACGCCCCTGTGGTACATGTGCTCGATGCCAGCCGAAGTGTGGCCGTCGTAAGTTCCCTGCTGACCAAAAACAAGGCTGATAACGAGCTGTTTACTGCCAATATCAAAGCCGAATACGAACGGATACGGGTACAGCGCGCGGGGCGCCAAAGCGCCCGCCAATCCCTGACCCTCGCCCAGGCCCGGGCCAACAAACTTCAGGTAGACTGGTCGCAGTACATCCCGCCCAGGCCGGCTTTCCTCGGCATCAAAACATTCGACCAATACCCGCTTGAAACGCTAACCGGGTACATCGACTGGACGCCTTTTTTCCAAAGCTGGCAATTGGCCGGGAAATATCCCGCCATCCTCCAGGATAAGGTGGTAGGCACTGAAGCGCAGCAGTTATACCGCGATGCGCAATCGCTGCTCCGGCGCATCATCGATGAAAAGTGGCTTTCGGCGCAGGCCGTTATCGGCATCTTTCCCGCTGCACCTGCCGGCGACGATGATATCCGGTTGTTCTCCGATGAAACGCGGACCCGGGAACTGGCTACGCTCCACCACCTGCGTCAGCAAAGTCAGAAAGCCCCGGGACAACCCAATTTCTGCCTGAGCGACTTTATCGCGCCTTCGGGCGACTACCTCGGCGCTTTTGCCGTCACGACAGGCGCCGGTCTGGAAGAACATGTCAAACGGTTCGAGGCGGCACACGACGACTACTCGGCAATTATGCTCAAGGCGCTGGCCGACCGGCTCGCTGAAGCCTTTACAGAGCGGATGCACGAACTGGTGCGCAAGGAATACTGGGGTTATGCTTCGGCAGAACAACTGGACAACGATCAACTCATCGGCGAGCAATACCAGGGTATTCGCCCGGCGCCGGGTTACCCCGCCTGTCCCGAACATACCGAAAAGCGCACCCTCTGGAAGCTGTTGCAACCCGATAAAAATGCGGGCATCACCCTGACGGAAAGTTGTGCGATGTATCCGGCGGCATCGGTAAGCGGCTGGTATTTCAGCCACCCGGAGGCGAAATATTTTGGTCTCGGGCAAATCGGAAAAGATCAGGTGGAAGACTATGCCCGTCGAAAAGGCATGGCATTTGCGGAAGCGGAACGTTGGCTGATGCCTGTAATTGATTACGATGTCTGACCTCCAACCTCAATTATGACCGATCAGCGACAAAAAAGGAATAATTCTTGCCGCAGATTTTGGGCTGTCTCAAGATTGAGTAATTTTGCTGCTCAATTTTGAGCATGATCGATGCACTTATCTCTTCCAAAACGCGGATTAAGCTGTTGTTGAAGTTTTTCCTCAACAGCCATGCCACGGCATATCTGCGCAGCCTGGAAAGCGAGTTCGGCGAATCCTCCAACGGGATTCGCATTGAACTGAACAGACTCGAACATGCGGGACTGCTGACTTCAGGCAGTGAGGGCAACAAGAAAATTTTTCGTGCCAATACGGCCCATCCACTGTTCCATGAAATACACAACATCGTCATGAAACACATAGGGCTTGACCAGGTGATCGAAAATGTGGTCCGGCGCCTTGGCGATGTACAACGGGTCTACCTTGTCGGCGACTTTTCAAAAGGCATCGACAGCCAGGTGATCGACTTGATCTTTATCGGCGATTTTGACAAATCCTATCTCACGACCCTGGTCGAAAAGGCAGAAAAAATCGTGGGCAGGAAGATTCGCTACCTGATCTATGCATCGGAAGAAGCAGAGGCCATTGACTGGAAACAATACAACCCCGAACCGCTCCTTTTATGGAGTCTCTCAACGGAAACTAATCCTCCCAATATTATCAACTAAATGTAAATCTTAATCTAATTGACCATGTATCAGGCACTTAAGAGCAAAAAAAAATCCCTGGCCGTCGTCGGACTCGGCTATGTGGGTTTGCCAATTGCGTTGGAATTTGCCCGCCATTTCAAGGTAATCGGCTTTGACATCAACAAAACACGTATTGAAATGATGCGCCGGGGCGAAGACCCAAGTCGCGAACTTGACCCTTCGGCATTCAAGGGTACCGACATTATTTTCACCGATGAGATCGATGAACTGCGCAAAGCCAGTTTTTTTGTGATCGCAGTTCCAACCGACATTGACGAACACAAGGTACCCGACCTGAACCCCTTGAAAAAATCTTCTGTCAGCGTTGGAAAGGCCCTGAAAAAAGGAGATTATGTCGTGTACGAGTCTACCGTTTACCCCGGCTGTACGGAAGAGGATTGCCTGCCGATCCTGGAGGAACAGTCCGGGCTGAAAATGGGCCGCGACTTTAAACTGGGCTACTCTCCCGAACGCATTAACCCGGGCGACAAAACCCGGCCGCTGACAAAAATCCTGAAGATCGTGAGCGGCAGCGATGCAGAATCGCTGGATGAAATTGCGAGCACCTACGCCCACATCATTGAAGCGGGCGTATACAAGGCCAGCAGCATTAAAGTGGCGGAAGCAGCCAAAGTCATCGAGAACACCCAGCGCGACCTGAACATTTCGCTGATGAATGAACTCGCCATGATATTCGACCGTATGGGTATTGATACCCAGGAAGTAATAAAAGCGGCAGGTACAAAGTGGAATTTCCTGAAATTCTATCCCGGCCTCGTAGGCGGGCACTGTATCGGTGTCGATCCGTATTACCTCCTCCACAAATCGGTGGAACTCGGATACGAGCCGCAGGTCATTCTCAGCGGCCGTCGGATCAACGATGGTATGCCTGCCTGGATAGCCAAAAAACTTGTCCAATTGCTGATCCAGAAGGAGAAGAGCCCGGGCCATGCCAAAGTACTTGTACTGGGCATCACATTTAAAGAGGATGTGGCCGATATTCGCAACTCAAAAGTGGCCGCACTCGTACATGAACTGCAGGATTTTTCTATCAACGTTCATATTGCCGACCCGCACGCTTCACCCAACGAGGTGGCGCATGAATACAAACTGACGCTGGTGGACAAGATATCTGACGACTACGATGCGGTAGTGGTAGCCGTAGCACACGAAGAATACAAGAAATATGACAGTGCTTTTTTCAAATCCATCACCTGTGAAAACGCGATCCTGATGGACCTGAAAGCGCTGTACCAGGATATAGACCCCGAGATACATTACTGGCGGCTTTAATAACCGTTGCCTTTGTACAGTTTTAATGTACTGTAATTCAAATAATTGCCAATCAATTGCCATAAGTCCCCCCGCAACTTATGAAAGGCGAAGCCTTGCCGCCTGGAGAGCGCCGGCAGAAGCATGTATTACGGGGATAACGGGCTTCTGCCCGAATCAACTCTTCATCATCACAATTTTCTGTTGCTCATGAACATCAGTATGGTTGACCTCAAGACCCAATACCTCCACATCAAACAGGAGGTGGACCGCGAAATAGCCGAAGTTATTGATTCCACCCAGTTTATCGGAGGCGCCAAGGTCACCGCTTTTCGCGAAAACCTCGAACAGTATCTGGGTGTAAAACACGTGATTCCCTGCGCCAACGGTACGGACGCCCTTCAGATCGCCATGATGGCCCTCGGCCTTCAACCCGGCGACGAGGTGATCATCCCTGCCTTTACCTATGTTGCCACCGCAGAAGTGATCGGCCTGCTGGGCTTCACGCCTGTCATGACCGACGTCGACCCCGACACCTTTAATATTCGTGTCGATCACATCGAGGCGGCCATTACACCGCGCACCAAAGCGATCGTCCCGGTGCACCTCTTTGGACAATGTGCGGATATGGAGCCGATCATGGCGCTCGCCAAAAAACACAACCTGTACGTTATTGAAGACAACGCTCAGGCCATCGGCGGCGACTACACAGCCCCTTCAACCGGCCTTAAAAGCAAAACAGGTACCATCGGACACTACGGCTGTACTTCCTTTTTCCCCTCAAAAAACCTGGGATGTTACGGCGACGGCGGCGCGTTGATGACCAACGACGATGAGCTCGCCAAAGCAGCGCGGATCATCGCCAACCACGGCCAGTCGAAACAGTATTACCACGACAAGATCGGGGTGAACTCGCGCCTCGACGCCATTCAGGCCGCCGTATTACTCGTCAAATTAAAATACCTGGATACCTATTGTGCCGCACGCGCACGCGTTGCCGACGCCTACGACCAGGCATTTGCCGGCATTTCGGCCTTAAAAACACCGGTGCGTGCGCCCTACTCCACCCATGTGTTTCACCAGTATACCATGCAGGTGACAGACGGTCGCCGGGATGCCCTGAAGACTTTTCTTGCCGAACAGGAGGTGCCTTCCATGATCTATTACCCGGTACCGCTTTACAAACAGGAGGCCTTTAAGCAATACTGGAATGGCACAATACTGCCGGTAACAGAACGGCTCTGTGAAACCGTTATTTCCCTGCCTGTTCATACAGAAATGACACCGGAAGTGCTGGAAAAGATCACCGGATCTGTAAAAGCCTTTTTCGCCGGCAGCTGATTGTACCGAATAGCATTGAAGAACGGAGCATCTTTGCTACCTTGTTTCCCCTTTCGAATTCTTACATGCCATGACAAAACCGGTTCAACTGTTCTTTCGCAGCGCGTTGGTCCTGCTGTTTTTTAATCTGATTTTCAGTACAGGCTTTTCGCAGAATCCAACACCTTCCAATGCATCCATACGGCAGCAGGCAAGCCAGGAGATACAACGGAGGGGCCTGGATGAATCGGAAGTCCGTACCCGGCTGCTTCAAAAAGGCATTGATATAGACAGCATTACACCCGAACAACTTCCCGGCCTGCAGGGAACAATTGAAAGCGTGATCGCCGAACTGGAGGCGGAAAAGGCCAACGCAAATAAAGCGCCGCAAGCCGGCAATACCCCGGCAACGACACCGGCAGTGCCAAATGCAGGAAGCATTTCCCGCGAACAGGCCGAACAAATCCAGCAAAAGGTACGACAGGGGATCAGTGTGCAGGAAGCCATTTCTGAGGGCCTTGTTGCCACCGATACCCTGCCGCCTGCACAAGTGTACGGCCAACACCTTTTCCGCGACAAATCGCTGGCTGTATTCCGAACCACCAACGAAGTAAAACCACCGGATAGCTATATCCTCAGCCCAGGCGATGTCATCACGATCAGTATTTTCGGTGCATCACAGTTCGACAACCGGTTTGAGATTCTGAAGGACGGGTACATCCAGCCCGTCAATATGCCCAAGATTTTCCTGAAAGGTGTTCCGCTCGGTAAGGCCAAAGCCTTGCTCAGCAGCCGGTTCAGCCAGTTCTACCGTTTTACGCCCGAACAGTTTGCCGTGAGCCTGACCACTGCCAGGAGTATCACAGTCAATATTTTTGGGGAAACCGTTCACTACGGCAGCTTTTCGATGTCGGCCATCAACACGGCTTTTAACGCCCTTATGGCCGCATCCGGCCCCAATGACCTGGGTACCGTGCGCAATATCCAGGTCATCCGAGGGAAAGAATCCCGGCGTCTGGACATTTACGCTTTCATGAATAACCCCGCTATCCAGTACGATTTTTTCCTGGAAGACAATGATATCATTCACGTGCCTGTTGCAGAGCGTATCGTTGGTATCCGGGGAGCGATCAGGCGCCCGTTCCGATATGAACTGACAGGAAATGAAAACCTGATTCAACTCATCGGGTTTGCCGGCGGACTGCGTGCAGATGCGTACCGGGAGCTGCTGCAGATCAGGCGATTTGAACAGGACAAACAAATCCTGATCGACGTTAATCTGAATGACCTGATGGCCCGGAATGGGGATTTTGCCTTGAAAAACGGCGATGAAGTAATTGTACGCACCATCCTTGCGCCAATAGAAAACATTGTTACCATTGATGGAGCGGTGGATTTTCCGGGCCAATATGCGCTCAGCGAAACCCAGCGACTCAGCGATCTGCTCAAAAAAGGCGGTATCAGGCCTGATAGCCGCACAGATATCGCCTTTTTGCTACGTACCAATACGGACAATACGACCCGGTTGGTTCAAATAGATATTGATGCCATTATCTCTTCCCCTGGGACCGACCCGGACCTGGCGCTTCAACTCAAGGACAAGGTCAGTGTGTTCCGGAAAAGTCGTTTTACCGATAACAGCATTGTGACTATTTTCGGGGCCGTCCGCGACAGCCTGGTATACTATCCCTATACAAAAGACTCTTCTCTGACGCTGCAAAGGGCTATTTTGCTGGCAGGCGGACTCAGTCCCGACGCCAACGGCATGGGCCTGATTACCCGAAACAACCCCGGCAATGTCAAGGAACTGGAATACGTTGAAGTCGACCTGGCAGCCGCTTTTGATAATCCCGCCTCGCCGGCCAATATCATACTTGAACCGTTCGACCGGCTTGAAGCCATGTCCCGATCCGCCTATGCCGATACGGCTACCATCAGGGTGAGCGGCGCCGTCCGGCGTCCCGGCAAGTTTATTTACGGGATCAATATGAGCCTTCGCGATGCCCTGCTATTAGCCGGCGGGTTGAAAATGGAGGCTGCCCGCAACCGGCTCGATATTTACCGCATACAGATCAGGGAAAACGAACCCACGCGCGCGATTGTCGCTACGGCAAAGGTGGACAGCAGCCTCGCTTCGGCAGCGGGATTTGCCATTCTGCCATACGATGAAATTGTAGTACGCAGCGTTCCCGAGTTTGAATTTCAGCGCTTTGTCACCTTGGAGGGCGAGGTGCGTTACCCGGGCAGGTATGCATTGGTCAGTGACAACGAGACATTATCCGACATCATTCAGCGCGCCGGAGGGCTCAGCACGGAATCATTTGCCGAAGGCACATCCCTGTACCGCCAGAAGGAACAAAAAGGATATGTCGTCACCGACCTGAGCCAGGCCCTGCGCAACTACCGGTCGATTCACAACCATATTTTGAAAGATGGCGATATCATTACCGTGCCCAAACGCGAAGACCTTGTCTCCATTCGCATCGGAAATACACGCGCTTCGGAGGTCATCAGTGCCCCGCTTATCGCCAACGGCCTGATCAACGTCGCCTATTCGCCAGGCAAACGTGCAGGCTGGTTTATCCGAAAATACACCGCCGGCTTCGGCAAAAACGCCCGTCGTACCCACGTGACGGTGGAACAGCCGAACGGCAAGATCAATCGTACGCTCAATTTCGGGCTGTTCAAAGTTTATCCGCGCGTTACCAAAGGCTCCGTTATTTCCGTCGGTGCAAAACCCGAAAAAGTAAAAAAGGAACCTGCTGAGAAAAAGCCGGTTGACTGGGACAAGGCTTTTACGCAAATACTGGCAACGGTCGGCACCCTGGCAACGGTACTGCTAGCCGTATCTGCGCTCAAAAACTGATGAGCAAACTATATGAACGACAACCTGCCCGACATCAGCCATCGCTCCATTAAAGAAGAAGCGGACGTTTCCCTCGGCGCGATCATCAGCCGGGCAAAGGAATATTACACAGAGTTGCTGCGCAACTGGAAGACGCTCGCGCTGATCTGCCTGCCCTTTTTGGTATGGCAAGGCTACCTTGCCCTGACCACTCCGGTTTCGTACCAGACCAGGCTTACGTTTATGGTGGATGAAGAAAGCGGCAGCCGGAGCGGCCTGCTCGGCAGCCTGCTTGGAGGCATCGGCCTTTCGTCGACTGACGGCAACAACGACCGGATACTCGAGCTGGCCAGATCCATGCGAATCATCCGAATGGCGCTGTTCCAACGGGTTTCGATAGACGGGAAGGCAGATTACCTGGCCAACCATTTTATCCGGATACAACAATTGGACGAGGAGGAATGGAATAAAAAACCCAAATACCCGGGACAGCCCAGTCTGCACGGATTCCTGTTTACCCGCGACAGCGTGGAACAGTTCAGCCGGCTGGAATACGCGGCTTTAAAATCGCTCTACGGGATGCTTGTCGGTAGCGAAGAGCATCAGCCCTTGTTCGGCGCCCGCAACAATGCCGATTCGGGTATCATGACCTTGTCGCTCCATACCCGCTCCGAAGCGCTGACCATTGCCCTGCTTCGCGCCATTTTCGATCAGCTCAGCGATTTTTACATCAATGCTTCCACGGAAAAGCAGTTGGAAACCTACGAGATCATCCGGGAAAAGGCCGACTCGCTCCGGCGACTGCTGGCAGGTACGGAATACCGCGCTGCACAATTCAGGGAACAGAACAACCTGCTGCTGCGGCCGACCGACCAACTACCCAGCGAACGCCTGTCGCGCGACAAAAACATGTATGCCCTGATGTACGGAGGTCCATCAAAAACCTGGAACTGGCCGACTTTGCCCTGCGCAAGCAAGGTGCCTTACATACAGCCGATCGACCTGCCTGTACCACCGCTGGTCGGCACGCCGTATGGCAAAAAAAAGGCGCTGGCGCTGGGCTTGGGGCTTGGCCTCATACTGGGAATACTTTTCGTTTCGATCCGCAAGATGGTTCGCGACCAACTGGCTGATCCGGCACAACAAACTCCCGAGGCATAGTGCTCACAGCATTATCGAAATTATCCGGCGTGTCACGGAAAAGCCTTTTTGAGGCAATCTTTACCATTGGCGGGCGGATGCTTTCTGTTTTGCTGGTTATTGCCACTACGAAATTTCTGACTACTTTTCTCAGCGAAGCAGATTACGGCCAACTGGCATTGTACAACATAACCGCTACCCTTCCTTCCACCTTTTTTTTCGGCCCTGTCGGACAGGGCATACTCCGTTTTTATCCCATTGCAAAGGAAAAGCAGCAGTTGGGCGCTTTCCACCGCGCCTACAATACATTGCACAGCTACGGTGCAAAAGCAGCCCTGGCAGCGGGATTTTTTGCAGCGCTGACCTGCTGGTTCACAGGTAATCTGAACTGGGCAATTGCCTCCGTACTGATTGCTGTGGCCAGTATTGTTTATTCAAGAAACACCTACCGCTACGGACTGCAAAATGCAGCGCGCAAGCGAACCCTTGCCCTGGGTCTGGAAACCGGCGAAAGGGTATTGCAGCAAGTACTCGCCGTTGCGCTTTTGTGGTTTCTTACCGGTAACCCGCTGATCGTTCTGGCCGGTTACCTGGTTGCTTCGGTCCTTTTTTCTTTTGTAAATGGCTACTACTACCCAAAATCTTTTCCGGAAATTTTCACACCCACACACCCACACACCCACACACCCACACACCCACACACCCACACACCCACACACCCACACCCACACACCCACACACCCACACCCACTCCCACTCCCACTCTTTCTTATACCAGCGACATATTAAAGTACTCATGGCCATTTATCCTGTTCGGAGTGTTTTTCTGGATACAAAATGCATCTGAGCGCTGGACACTGGAATTCCTGTGCGATACCGAAACAGTGGGTCGTTATGCCGTTTTGAACCAGATCGGCTTCCAGTCGCTCAACCTGCTTTTCGGTTCTATCAGTTATTTTGTTCCCCATCCTGTTCAACCGGGCGGGCAGCCTGCAGGAACAGCGGGCAGTTTGAGCATGCAGACCGGCTCAACAGACAATATCTTTTGGTCTTAATAGTGGCATAACCCTGATATTTACGTTTATCCTTTGGTTGTTTGGCAAAGAGGTCGTTCTACTGTTGAGTTCAGAGAAATATCCATTGCTGGATGTTGCCCTTTATGGCAATAGCGGGGGGATTATTTAATTTTGCTCAAGAATTATTCTTTTCGTTTGTATGTTGTCTTTACAATCCAGATTGCTGCTTTTCCCCAAAATAATGTCATCCATATTCGGGCTTATCCTGAATATTGGTACCCGTATGGTATTTTGGTATTGAAGGACTGATAATATCTTTGATTTCCACCCAAATGTTTTATGTGTTTTTATTGGTATTATATTGGAAACGCATTGGCTCAAAAAATCTTAATAAGAATTATGGTAACAATCATAAAATCTATATACAGACGTCTCCGACTTTTTTTAGAATTTTTATTAATAAAAATACAGACCTGTGGATTTATGGTTCTGGAAAAAAGGAGATCAAACATTCCGTATAAATTATTCATTGGATGAAAAACAGCACCGTATTTGACTTGGTGGGTATAAAGGTGAATGGGCAAAAAGCATATACGAACGTTACAAACCGACAATATTTATATTTGAACCGGTGTCAGCGTTTTATCTAATAATTGAAAAGAAATTTGAAGAAATTGACAGCATCAAAACTTTTCAATTTGGACTGGGAGGAGTAACCAGATCAGAAGAAATTTTTTTAAACGACAATGGCTCATCAACACATCGCCCTGGAGGCCAGTGCCGGGAAAAAATTTCTATTATTAGTATCAAAGGAGTTTTTCACTGAGCACTCAATAGAGTTTGTGGATTTGATGAAGATAAATATTGAGGGTGAAGAATATCCGCTCTTGGAAACCATAATCAAGGCAGACTTACAATATAAGATAGACAATATCCAAATTCAGTTTCATCCTTGGATCAACGGTGCTGAAACTAAAAGAGAAGAAATTAGGCAAGCGTTATCTGCAAGCCATCGTCTTACATATGATTTTCCTTTTGTATGGGAAAACTGGGAAAGAATACAGTGAAAAAAGTAATCGCTCGCATTTTTGGAGGCCTTGGAAACCAACTGTTTATCTACGCTACAGCAAGGGCGCTTGCGCATCGTACCGGTGCGGAGTTGGTGCTGGATACCCAAACTGGTTTCAGGTATGATGCCTATCAGCGGAAATTTGCATTGAACTGTTTTCACATCCAGTTCAGGGAAGCAACCCCCATTGAACGTTTTGATTCTCCTGCAGGGCGTATAATTCGGAATCTTCTTAGACGCATCAACAAATACCTCCCATTCCGGTACAAATTTTATTTGGTGGAGAAAGTGAAAGATAAAAGGTGGTTTATGCCCGAAATATTAACGATTCACCCTTCAGGGTTAATCTGGATAGAAGGCTTCTGGCAATCACCGCGTTATTTTGATGATATTCGAAAGCAATTAGTAAAGGAATTGACAATCCAAACCCCGCTTTCACTTGAGACCCGGAATTTGGCCACACTAATACAGTCATCAAATAGTGTTTGCGTACATCTGAGACTGGTACGCCATATCGTAAATGGAGAAGAACGGAGAGCCGACAGAAATCTTGATATTAACCATTTCCTCCGATGTATAGCGTACATGGCACAAAATCTGAGAGATCCAAAGTTTTTCTGTTTTTCAGACTCACCTGAAAACGCTGTTTTATTCCGGGATATCCCTCATAATATCACTTTTGTAACACATAATACAGGTGATGATCGGGCATTCGAGGATTTCTATTTGATGTCGCTTTGCCGGCATTTCATCCTTTCCAACAGCACCTTCTGTTGGTGGCCCGCATGGTTGAATGACTTGCCCGACAGCATAATTATATCACCGCCGCTGCACTTTTGGGACAATACTGATATACTGCCAACGCATTGGATAACTTCTGACAGCTCGGGTTGCCCCAGGGAGGCCTACATACTGTGAATCGACATGATTAGTGTGGTTTTAGTTACTTTCAATCGGGCAGAGCGATTAAAAGGGTCTATCCAGGATATCTTGGACCAAACTTTTCAGGACTTTGAAATTATCATCTGTGATGACGCATCAACGGATTCAACTGCATTAGTCTGTCGCGATTTCGCCGACCGAGATACACGAATATTCTATTTTCGACAGCCACAGAATGTAGGAATGCCAAACAACCTCATAAGCGGGTTTCAGATGGCTAGATATCCTTATTTGGCAATACTCCACGATGGTGATAGATTTGATAATCAACTATTAGAACGCTGGTATGAAGGCATACAGGCATCGTCTAATATCGGCCTCGTGTTTAATGCGACAGGTATAATGAATAAGGCGCAGGAGTTGACCAAATGCTTTATGGAGTTTGAAGAAGGAATCATTGAAGGAAATCAATTGCTCGAAAAGGTGTTTTTCCGCCGTTGGCATTTCGATTCTCCTGTATATGGTGAAGCTATGATCCGTAAAGATGTCCTAAATGAGATCGGGTATTTTGACAAACGTTTCGGATTCTATGCTGATGTGGATTTCTGGATGCGGCTGTTGCATCGTTATGATGCTTACTACTGTAGAAGTATTCTTATAAAAGGCCGGAAAAATAACAGTACCACGGCTTTTTGCCGACAATATGATACGCACCTACCTACTTATGAGCAAAATACATGAGGAAAATAGATACCGGCATTTCAATTCAACTCCGCTTAGGTTGGCTTCTGAAATGGTGCGATTTGAGTGGTATTGTCTGGCAAATATCATGTATATCCTTTTGATATACATCAAGAACCATAATTTGAAAGAGTACTTTGCATTGTGGAAAGAATCTGCCGGGAAATCACGTACATTTCAATTTTTGTGGCTTCTGTTACTGCCCATAAAAGTAATGTTGCCATTCAGGCTTCGCATAAGTTTTTCCAATAGTAGAAAAATCTGGCAGACTCAATAATCAGGGATGTTTTCCAAAAACTCCTTTGCACTATCATTTTTTCGGGTAAATCTTCTCGACTTTATCCATTTTTAAAAGTTTCAGTTCACATAGGATCAAATATTTTATTAACAACGAGCTGAAGTTCTAAATATTGGTGTTATTAACGGACATTCAAAAACTAAATCTACTCTGAATCGAGATACTTTATGTTACAAAATCTTGGCAAAAGATTCGTGCAAATGACAAACGCCAAGATTAGAATAACAAGTTTCGAGAATTCAACTTTTTAACTTATGAAAGAAATTCTGTATATCGGATGTACAGAGGTTGGCCAAACCAGTTTTGAACGATTAAATGCTATTCGCGATCTTGGTTATACTGTTACAGTATTAAATGGGTGCAAGCCATTGAACGCGATGACACTTCTGTGGCAAAAGGCTGCAGCTGTATTGGGAATTGTAAGCGACCCACTCTCACTGAATAAATCCATAAAAGAAATTTTAGGCCGAAAACCCGTTGACATAGTATGGGTGGATAAAGGAACCCGTATAAGAGCGTCTACCTTGAAATGGATAAAACAGCAGTGGCCGGCATGCACTTTGGTACACTTGAATCCTGATGACCCATTCGGATATTTCAGGAAGGGCTGGAGTGTATTCCTGAAAGCCATACCCTTTTACGATATTCATTTCGTTGCACGTACACAAAACCTCAAGGAATTTGCCAAACTCGGTGCCACTTGTGTCATAACCTATGATCGCTCATTCTCAAAACACTTGCACCGTCCGATTTCACTTACCCCAGAAGAGAAACAAAAGTATAATGTACAGGTTGGCTTCATTGGTTCCCATGCCCCTGCGCGCGCAGCTATTATATCTTTTTTGATAGAAAATGGTATTCCTGTAGGTGTTTATGGCGATGGTTGGGATCAGCAGGAACATTGGGCGACGATAAAATCGCACTACCGTGGTCGCGGCCGTTTTGGTGAAGAATACGCCAACATCATCAACGGAATGGGGAATAGCTTTGCCTTTCTTGCGACATGAAAACCGGGATGAAAAGGACAGCCGTACCTTCGAGATACCAGCCTGTGGCACCTTTATGATTGCTGAACGCAGTTCAAAACATGAATCGTTTTTTCAGGAAAACGTCGAAGCAGTTTTTTTGACACCCGCGAAGACCTGCTTTATAAGATACGGTATTACCTTAATCATCCGGATCAGGTAAAAAAAATTGCTCTGGCAGGTTACCGACGCTGCGTAGATTCTGGTTACGATCACCATAACCGTATGAGATACCTCTTACAGATTGTAAATGATAGAAAAATAAAGACCTAAGTGCATACAGC
This sequence comes from Lewinellaceae bacterium, assembly GCA_016712415.1. Classification (GTDB taxonomy): domain Bacteria; phylum Bacteroidota; class Bacteroidia; order Chitinophagales; family Saprospiraceae; genus M3007. The sequence goes on from JADJRC010000050.1 coordinate 63,086, forward strand.
TGAAATCTGGCTACCATTCATTCTTTCCTTGCCGATCATTGTCGTTGGAGGGATCACCCTGATTCGTTTGTTGAAGTCACAACACGTCAACTTGTTGCGCATATATGTACTATGCTTTGTTTTGCATTTTGTACTTATGCCGCTGTATGGGTTTTTGGCGGAATGGATTTCCACTAGCCAATGGCCCTATCTAGCAGATGAGATATTCTCGGCATACCTGGTGTTGTACGTTTTCCTAGGTGCCATCCTGGTCGTCTTATTCGTTTTTAATACCCTACCCCAGCGGTTTCGACGTGGATGGAGTATTCCAAGATTACTGGAAAAACAATATACAGATCAGTCATTGTCCAAGATCATACAACTGTTTACCCTGATCATGAGTTTTCTGATCGCTTACAACCTGTATTTTGGTTTTACAAGTTATGCATCCGGCACACTTGAACGAATACTTAGCGTTCCTTACCCCCTTGTCGTACTCAAAAGCCTGACAACCATTTTTATTTTCGGCCTGGTTGGCTATGGTGCGTTGCACTTGGTAAGGGGGAAAAGATACCTGCTTGCCGGAGTAGTTCTGCTAAGTAGTAATATTATTGGAAACATATATTCAAGACGGGGTTATTTGTTGGTAATTATTTTATTAATATTGTTCAAATATTTATTAGATCGGGGCAGGATGCCAGTCCGTCAGGTACTTGTGGTCAGCTTCATTGGCATTTTTGTATTAAAAGTATTTTTCCCATTTTTGTTTGTATTTCGCCAGCTTACCATGGAAGAGCCACCAGGGGGCAAAAAAGCAACGAATATATCACAAACTTACGAACTTACCCTGAGCACCAAAGGGGAACAGCTGGGCAGAGGCCGCGATGCAAACGAAGCGTATCGAGCAAATCAAGTTGCTCGAAATATCGAATTCATGCGGCTTCCAATGGTCGAACAGCGCTATATGCACGGTATTCTTTTTGGTGCACAACTGGCAGCAGTAATACCCCGCGCCATAAACCCGTTGAAACTGGAAGGCGGCAAAGCCCTTGCGCCGGAAACCATTATACTCCTGTTTTATGGCCGTAAAGGCTTTGACCTGGCAGATAATTTACCTTTGTATGGTTTCCTAGAGTTTGGGTATTGGGGAGTGTTTATTGTCGGCCTGTTTCAGGCGTTATACCTGATTTTGCTGGAACGACTTGTTTTCAGTTTTCAAAAAATTCATCCATTTCTTGGGCTTTCCGTTCTGACCTGTGCCATTTATAATCATATCAACCTCGAATACCCCTATCAACAGGAGCTGGCACTTTTTCGCGATCTGATTATTCTCTATTGCATTGCCTGGCCCCTTGCATTTCTATTCAGGCTGTTGGCCAGGCACCCACTACAGGCGCCACAACCCAGCAATACATGAAAAAAGTATTTAGCGTATTGTGAATAAAATAAAAGAACCAAAGGGAATCGTGGAACAGATCAAGTTACAGACAGTGCTGCTGTATTTGAAGATATCTTCCATGTTGTTGCATGCAGTACATGAGTTAATTTTCCGAAAACACCGCTCCCCGGAAAAGATACTCGTATTTCGCACCGGTTCCATTGGCGACAATATTTGCGCCATGCCGGCTATCGCTAATCTGAAACGCCATTTTCCGGATGCAAACCTCCAATTGCTGACCAATGCGGGGAAAGGTCTGCCTGATCTTGTTTCATTTGAGGCACTCATTGCTCCGGGTATTTTCGAGAAGATTATCAACTATGAGAACCTTAGTCCGAAAGAGTTGAGCATAATTCTGCGGAAGGAACAATTCGACCTGGTGATACAATTTTCACAATTGAATGCACCCATATCGCGTATGCTGCGCGATATGTTCTATTTCCGTTTTGTTATTGGCATACGACACGGATTTGGATGGATGTTCAACAGTCCCTTGTTTTTCAAACAAATCCAGGAAAAATACCTGCACAGGGTCGATGAGAGAACCCGGCTCAACAATATACTGGTGCAAAACGGAATACCGGTGCGGGAAATAGATGTATTTAACTGTCATGTAGCGGATACTGACCACCTAAAGGTTGAAAAAGCGCTTCAACGGCTCCCCTTGGCAACAGACCGTGTTTGGCGATGGTACCAGGTGCAAAACGCCCTCAAAACAGATGGCCCATCGAATACTTCGAGACCGTTGCCAGGCACTATTGCCGTGAATACAACATATTCCTGATCGGCGGCCCCGAAGATGCGGTTCCGGCAGAAAGGATAGCTGAACTACCCAATACCTTCTCGTTCTGTGGCGCCCTCACTCCGGTACAAAGCGGATTGTTAATGCAGCGATGTCAACTTGTCCTGAGTAACGATACGGGACCGATGCACTTGTCATATGCCTTTGGCGTACCTGTGACAGCCATTTTCAGCAACCGCGATTTCTCCGGAAGATGGTTCCCTCCTCAGGACGGAAAAAACGTGGTACATCGCGCTACAAACATTGCTTGCGCTATTTGCCTCGGCGAAACATGCTCGAATAATATTTGCATGAAAAACATAGACCCACACACGGTAATTGAAAGTATGCGCAAAACACTCACACAGATCTGAGCATGTGCGGAATAAGCGGAATCATCGCCAACCGGCCGGCCGGTGTATTAAAGGATAGCGTGGAACGAATGACCGGCAAACTCCGGCACAGGGGGCCTGACGCCGGGGGGATATTCCAGGAGGATGGTGTTGCGCTCGGTCATCGCCGTTTGGCCATCATTGATCTTAGCAGCGATGCGAATCAACCGATGCGAGATGCCAGCGGACGATACATCCTGGTCTTTAATGGTGAATTGTACAACTTCAGGGATATCAAATTGATGCTTCCGGAGTATAATTTTAGAACAAATTCGGATTCAGAAGTCATCCTGGCGGCATACGGCAAATGGGGTACGCGTTGCCTGGATTACTTTAACGGCATGTACGGCCTGGCCATCTGGGACCGGCAGGAAAAGTCGCTGTTCCTTACACGCGGACGCCTTGGCGTTAAACCGCTTTATTTCAGGCATGACGGAGACTCCCTGACATTCGCTTCCGAACTTCGTGCCGTGTTGGCAGGAATGGATCAGGCGCCGCGTCTCAATAAAAATGGCGTATTAAATTACATGATGTATCAATCCGCCTGCGCGCCTGAGACACCTGTAGAAGGTGTGCAGCAACTAATGCCGGGGGAGTACGCCGTTTTCAAGGGAGGCAAACTCGAACAACATCTTTATTGGAATATTGAGGACGCAAGACATATCGAACCCGACCGGCAGGCCATACACAAAACAGTTCGTCAACTGCTTACCGAATCAGTTCAGCGCCGGATGATCAGTGATGTTCCACTGGGCGCGTTTCTCTCCGGGGGCATCGATTCAAGTACCATTGTAGGGCTAATGGCCGAATGTACCGCACAACCCGTTCACACTTTTTCCATTACCTTCAGAGAACCCGATTTTGATGAATCGCGGTATTCCGCGCTGATTGCGCGGCGCTTTAATACCCGTCATACCCCCATTTTGATGCAAGCCGGTGATTTTCTTAACAGCTTTCCGGATGCACTTCGGGCCATGGACAATCCCAGCGGCGATGGTTTCAATACTTTTCTGATCTCCAGGGTTACAAAAGAGGCCGGTATTACAGTCGCCTTATCGGGTATCGGCGGCGACGAATTGTTTGCCGGTTATAGTTCCTTCAAACGATGGCTGGCGCTGCGAAAGCACTGGATCTGGCGAATACCCACAGCCCTTCGATCCACAGCAGGCCTCGTATTGCTCGCCGGAAATTCCAGCAAATTCGAGCGCATCGCCGGGTTGACGGCAGCACCCACGCCAGGCATTGAGTACATCTACCCGGCCATTCGGCAGGTATTGACTCTCCATCGTGCAAAAAAGATATTGCGCTGTCAGGACGAATGCCATGATATGATGTATGAATTGCTGGCTGCTCGAAAAAAAGGTTTCAGCAAATTGCCTGTACTGAGCCAATACACCGCAGCGGAAATGCTCGGATATACTTTTAATGTGCTGCTCAAAGACACCGACCAAATGAGTATGGCATCCGCATTGGAAGTTCGGGAGCCGTTTTTCGATTACCGGCTGATCGAATATGTATTGGGAATACCGGATGAGATCAAATACCCGCGTTACCCAAAGAGTTTGCTGGTAGAATCGTTATCCCCGTTGTTGCCGGATGAAATCGTTCATCGACCAAAAAAAGGATTCACGTTGCCCTGGAACCAATGGCTCCGCACCGAACTGCGGCAATGGTGCCAGGAAAAACTAACCGGACTCGCACAGCGCCCCGAGTTCAACGGCGACGAAATCGGCAACATTGCCGATCGCTACTTTAACCATGCCGGTAACAACAACTGGATGCCGGTATTACAAATGGCCGTACTGGAAGACTGGATAGAACGCAACCTGCCTTGAAAATTCTCTTTCCCATCGGCACCCTGTACCCATCGCAAGCAGGCGGCCCCAGTAATACGGTGTACTGGATGGCCAAAGCCCTGGTAGCAGAAGGGGCAGAAGTGACCTGTATGGCGACCAACCACGGTGCAGAACAGGAGGTCGAGGCCGACCGTTGGCGCTCTGCGTCCTTTGGCAGGGTGATCTATTTCAGGGCGCGGTTCCACCAATTTCCGGTTAAAATGATGCTGGCAGCCGCCAAACAAATCAAACACCACGACTGCATACACCTGAACTCGCTGTTTTACCCGCCCTCCTTTATCCTGGCAGCCATAGCCACCTGGAAGAAAAAAGCGGTATTGTGGTCGTGCCGGGGCAACCTCGACGAGGCGGCCCTGCGATTCAGCAGATGGAAGAAAATGCCCCTGTTGTGGATCATTAAAAAACTGTTTGCGGGTCCCGGCACAACTTTTCATGCCACCAGTTCGGTCGAAAGCGCGCACATCAAACGGCATTTCGGCCCGAACGTTCGCCTTGTGGAAGTCCCCAATTATATGGAGCTGCCCGTACCAATACCACGCCAGGTGCAAATGCCATACCTGCTTTATGTCGGACGAATCCATCCGGTAAAAGCCATCGACCATTTGATAAAGGCAGTTTCCATGTCGCAAACATTCCTCCGTTCGGTGTTTGAGTTGTGGCTGGCCGGAGCGGACAACAATGCACACGCAGTGGAATTGAAAAAACTTGTTGGCAGGCTGGGTCTGGAAAACAGGATACGGTTTATCGGGCACTTGGAGGGCGACGCCAAACAGGCGTTGTATGCCAATGCTTATTTTTCCATACTGCCCTCGCATACCGAGAATTTCGGGAACGTTGTGATCGAGTCGCTGGCGCAGGGGACGCCCGTTATTGCATCGAAAGGTACTCCCTGGGAGGTTTTGGAAAAAAACAAAGCCGGATTTTGGGTTGAAAATGATCCGGAGTCGTTAGCAAAGCCATAGACCGGGCATTATGCTTTCGCCTGAAGAATATTCCGATTGCAGAAATCATGCGCATCAAATCGCTAAAAGGCAATTTGATGTTTTTGAAAATATTCACCGCTGGTTTGAAATCTACCGTGTAGCCATGAACCCGATACAAAGATGTTAAACCTCCGCCACCTTTTCGAACGGCTCAGCAGGGGTGTGGTCTTAAAAAAGACCCTGCCGGCCGACTTTGGGAAACGACCGCTGCTTGTTTCTCCTGAAGGCGGAGGCCTCCGTTTTTGGAAGCAAAGCCTGAACGAAGCCGACCCTATGCTGCTACAGGTTGTCCGGCAGTTCATAAAAAAAGGCGACACCGTATGGGATGTGGGTGGAAACGTCGGGCTATTCGCATTCGCCAGTGCTGCCAGGTCTGCCAGTGGTAGTGTGGCCGTTTTTGAACCGGATATTTTGCTTGCTCACCTGTTACAAAAAAGTGCCGCACTCAATACTGACCTCAGGTTGTCTGTTTTTCCGTTGGCGGTATCCGATAAGGATGGCATTGCCCGATTCAATATCGCCCAACGCGCAAGGGCTACCAACTATCTGGATGAAGGAACAGGTTCAACGCAAACAGGAGGCATAAGAAGTACCATAATGGTTCCAACCATAAGGCTGGATACTTTTCTGAACTGGTTCGACAAGCCGGATTTTATAAAAATAGACGTGGAGGGTGCGGAGCACCTGGTCTTTAAGGGTATGCTGCATATCCTTAAGGAGATAAGACCGACTATTCTGTGTGAGGTGAGCAGGTCAAACTGGGCCTTTATTTCAACAATACTCGCCGAAGAACGCTATAAGGTATACGATGCCGCCTTGCTGCCTGATCTTGTACCCGCTTCCAATCCGGTCTCCAATATCCTGATACTACCTGCCTGAATGCCGAAAATCAACCCGACTTCCCTAACCGTTATTATCCTCACGTTTAATGAGGAACTACACCTCGCCCGATGCATTGGCAGCATCGCACCGGTCGCGGAGCGCGTAATCGTCGTAGATTCTTTCTCAACCGACAGGACGCTGGAAATTGCCCGCGGGCTTGGAGCAGAAATCGCACAGCACCCGTTTGTGAACCAGGCACAGCAGTTCCAGTGGGCACTCGACCATATTCCGGTCAATTCCGAATGGGTTATGCGGATCGATGCGGATGAATACATCCTTCCTGAACTGGCGCAGGAACTGACGCAGGCATTACCCGGTATTGATGCCAGCGTTACCGGTCTCGGCATAAAACGAAGGGTCTTTTATGGACAAATGGATCAGGCGGGCTACTACCCAATGGTGCTGTTGCGGATATGGCGGAATGGCGCCGCCTACGTCGAACAAAAATGGATGGACGAACACATCTGTTTGAAACATGGAAACATGCAAATATTGAAGCACGATATGGTTGACCACAACCTGAACAACCTGGATTGGTGGACCGCAAAGCACAATGCATACGCCACGCGCGAAGCCGTCGAGCGCCTGAATTTGCAGCATCAGTTTAATACAGGCAGGCAGGACGCCAGCTTAAAACAGCATAAGGCCGCCTACCTCCGCCTGCCCCTTTTCATCCGCCCTTTCCTGTTTTTTTCTATCGCTATTTTTTTGCGTTTGGGCTTTCTGGAAGGCAAACCCGGTCTGATCTGGCATTTGCTGCAGGGGTTTTGGTTTCAGTTTCTGGTTGATGCCAAAATCTTCCAGATCAACTACCTCGCTAAAAAACACAATAAGCCGGTCGTCTCGGTGCTTCAAGAGGATTTCGGTATTAATTTTCAGGAGGATGCCCCAACACAAGGTTGATCTCACGTCGTTTAACAATGCCGGCTTCGACCGCGGCGCACCGCGCTGGAAAGAGATTTGCTGGCTCCTGGTCAGCGCCATTTTTTTCCAGCACCCGCTCAGCCTCTGGAACGGCGCAAAGATCTGCTGGCTCCGGCTGTTCGGCGCCAAAGTAGGCTGCAACGTGCTCATTAAACCGCAAGTACTCATTAAATTTCCCTGGAAACTGGTGCTGGAAGACAATATCTGGATCGGAGAAAAGGCGTGGATCGACAACCTGGACCTGGTTCATATCCATCCGAATGTCTGTATTTCGCAGGGCGCCTACCTGCTCACCGGCAACCACGATTACAAAAAATCAACTTTCGACCTGATCGTCCGGCCCATTCACATCCATGAAGGGGCCTGGATCGGTGCAATGGCGGTGGTCAACCAGGGCATAAACGTGGGTGCGCACGCCGTGCTGACCACCGGCTCCGTGGCAACCCAACACCTGGAACCGTATGGTATCTACCAGGGCAATCCCGCCGCCAGGATCAGAACCCGGGAAATACAATAAGTATTGAAAATTTCCATCGTCACCCCCGCTTTCAACAGCGCCGGCACCATCCGGGATACGCTGGAGTACATCAGGTCGCAGGTCTACCCGGCGATCGAGCATATTATCGTCGACGGCGTATCGACCGATGATACACTGGCCATCGTTCGGGAATACGCGCACGTGTCTACCGTAATCAGCGAGCCGGACCGGGGCTTGTACGATGCAATGAACAAGGGGGTGACAACAGGCCACCGGCGATATAGTAGGTATCCTGAATTCCGACGATTTTTACACCCATCCACAGGTGCTCAGCCGTGTTGCCGACCTGCTTGTTCAAACCGGCGCTGATGCATTGTACGCTGATATGGAATATGTCGATGCCCGCGACACCAGCCGGGTGGTGCGTACCTGGAACGCGGGACCGTTTCGCCCGGACAGTTTTCAAAATGGCTGGATGCCGCCCCACCCTACCTTTTTCGTCCGCCGGCATCTGTATGAGCGGTTCGGAATGTTCAATCCCGACCTTCGCTTCTCCGCCGATTACGAATTGATGCTGCGTTTTATCCTGAAGCACAACGTTTCAACATGTTACCTCAGGGAAGTGACCGTTCGGATGCGGACCGGAGGCGCGAGCAATGCCAGCATTCGGAATCGCCTGCGCGCCAATCATGAAGACCGCCTGGCATGGAAACTGAACGGGTTAAAACCGCGGTTTTATACCCTGTATATGAAGCCTTTATCCAAAATCGGTCAATATTTTATCCGTTGAAAATATTCGCCATAGCCGGCGCACGCCCCAATTTTGTCAAGATCGCCGCCCTGGAGCACGCTTTCAGGTCTTTCCCGCAATGCGATTTTAATATTGTACATACCGGTCAGCACTATACGCCCGCACTTGACAGTATTTTCTTTGAACAACTCGATATACCCCGGCCAAGGTTTCAACTCGGTACCGGGGTGGCCCGGCAGCATTTTCAATTGGTTTTTATGCTCAAAAAAATTGAAGAGATTTTTTTGGCTGAGGAACCAAATTTGATAATAACCGTAGGGGATACGACATCCACGCTGGCCGGGGCGCTTGCTGCTGCACGTGCGCGTATCCCGCTGGCACATGTAGAGGCGGGGTTGCGCAGTTTTGACCGGTCTATGCCCGAAGAAAACAACCGAATCGCCACGGATGCCCTTTCGGATTATTTATTCGTGACCGAACAGGCGGGCGCCGACAATCTGGAACAGGAAGGCGTCGAAGCCTCAAAAGTTTTTGACACCGGAAATTGCATGATCGACACCCTGGTTCGCTTTGAGGCAAAAGCAGACGCCCTGCACGCCTGTTCACACTTTGGACTGACGGCAAAAAACTATGTCCTGGCAACCCTGCACCGGCCATCGAATGTGGACAGCATGCCGGAACTGGGCGCCATACTCCGGATGCTGGAATATATCAGCAGGGACGTGCCTGTTATTTTCCCGGCCCATCCGCGCACCGTAAAACAAATGGAAACCTTCGGTTTTACCCGGAAAAGCATGAACCTCAAAAACGTACACCTGATCGAACCGCAAGGCTACCTGGAATTTCTCAGCCTGCTGAAAAATGCAGCGCTTGTCATGACCGACTCCGGTGGCATCCAGGAAGAAACGACCTATTTGGGCGTGCCCTGCCTGACCCTCCGGAGTACCACAGAAAGGCCGGTCACCGTCCTTTCCGGCACCAATGAACTGTTTCCTTCTTTTGACCCGGACCTTGCAATGGAAAAAGTCCGGAAGGCGCTGGACGGAAATTGGAAAACCGGAATCAGCCCCCCCCTTTGGGATGGGCAATCTGGACGACGAATTGCCGGTATTTTAGCAAAAAAATTAACCCATTTCCGTTAAGAGGCAAGGTTTTTGTCAATCCGACCAAACAAACACAAGACTACGGATTGACCGCAGATAAATTAACTCGATGAAAAAAGCACTCATTACCGGTATCACCGGACAAGACGGCGCCTATCTGGCCGAATTACTGTTAAAAAAAGGATATGAAGTACACGGCATCAAACGCCGCAGTTCCCTTTTCAATACCGACCGCATTGATCACCTGTACCAAGATCCGCACGTCGACAACCGCCATTTCGTGTTGCACTACGGCGACCTGACCGACTCTACCAACCTCATCCGGATTGTCCAGCAGGTACAGCCCGATGAAATTTACAACCTTGGCGCACAAAGCCACGTACAGGTGAGCTTCGATACACCGGAATACACCGCCAATGCCGATGCGGTGGGCACGCTTCGCCTGCTGGAAGCCATCCGCCTGCTCGGACTGGTGGAGAAAACCAGGTTTTACCAGGCCTCCACTTCGGAACTGTACGGCCTGGTCCAGGAAGTGCCACAGCGCGAAACAACCCCGTTCTATCCCCGCTCGCCCTACGGTGTAGCCAAAATGTACGGTTACTGGATCACGGTCAACTACCGCGAATCGTATGGCATGTTTGCCTGCAACGGCATCCTGTTCAACCACGAAAGCCCCATTCGCGGCGAAACCTTTGTAACGCGCAAGATTACACGTGCAGCGGCTAAAATAGCCCTGGGCCTTCAGGACAAGATATGGCTCGGCAACCTCGACGCCAAACGCGACTGGGGTCATGCCCGCGACTATGTCGACGCGATGTGGCGTATGCTGCAACATCCGGAACCCGAAGATTTCGTTATCGCCACCGGTAAAACAACGGAAGTCCGCGAGTTCTGCCGCATGGCATTCCAGGAAGTTGGTATTGAACTGGATTTTCAGGGAGAAGGCGTAAACGAAAAGGCCATTGTAGCGCGCTCGCAAACCGCGCACGTGACACCCGGCCAGGAGTTGATTGCCATAGACCCGCGTTACTTCCGCCCTGCAGAAGTGGAGCTGCTCATCGGTGATGCTTCCAAGGCTGCGGAAAAACTGGGTTGGTCGCCCAAACATACCCTGGCCGAACTCGTGCATGATATGGTGCAATCCGATCTGAAACTGTTCAAACGGGAAGAGTATCTGAAAATGGCGGGTTCACCATACGCAATCAATACGAGTAGGATTTTCTCCGGCCGTTAAGGCTGTTCTTTTAGGTTGCAGATACGCAGAGACGTTTACCTTTGCGCCGCTGCTACCTGCGGAGAACATACCATGCAAAAACAAGACAAAATTTACATAGCCGGCCACAGGGGAATGGTCGGCTCGGCACTCGTACGAAAAATGGAAACAGAGGGGTTCCACCGTTTTGCACTGGCGGACTCCCGGCAGCTCGACCTGCGCAACCAACAGGAGACCAACGAATTTTTCCGGCGGGAAAGACCGGATTATGTTTTCCTGGCTGCCGCCAAAGTGGGCGGCATCCTGGCCAACAACACCTACCGGGCCGAGTTTCTGTACGATAACCTCATGATTGAGGCCAATGTCATCGAAGCGGCTCGGCAGTATGGTGTAAAAAAACTCCTGTTGCTGGGGTCCTCAACCATTTATCCCAAAATGGCGCCCCAGCCCATGAAGGAGGAGTACCTCATGACCGGCGCCCTGGAGCCCACACACGAACCCTATGCCATCGCCAAAATAGCCGGCATAAAACTCTGCGATACCTACCGTCAGCAATACGGATGCCCGTTCATAACAGCCATTCCGACAAACCTGTACGGTCCCAACGACAATTTCCACCCCCAAAACAGCCATGTGTTGCCGGGACTTATCCGCAAGTTCCATATGGCCAAAGTACAGGCAGAACCTTTGTCACCATCTGGGGAACCGGCTCGCAACGCCGTGAGTTTCTGCATGTCGACGACCTTGCCGACGCCTGTTTTTTCCTGATGCAGCACTTCGACGAACCGGGATTTATCAATGTAGGGGTGGGAGAAGACGTCTCGATACTGGAACTGGCGCAACTGGTCCAGCAGATCGTAGGCTATACCGGCGAGATCAAACACGATTTGAGCAAACCCGACGGCGCACCACGCAAGTTGATGGATGTCAACAAGTTACACTCACTTGGGTGGAAAGCCCGCATTGAACTGGAACAAGGCATCGCAAGCGTATACGCAGGGGTTAAGGACAGCCTCCATTAACATTGTCTTTGGTCCGAATAGCGACCAATCATCCCGGTTGGCCCCGCGTTTGTGATGTTATGGAGGATTTATTAAACCGCTTCACCATTGTACGTACCATCTATCTGATTTATCATGAAGCAAAATAGCCATACATACGTTGCCATCATGGCCGGCGGTGTCGGCAGCCGCTTTTGGCCGGGCAGCCGCGAAGCGCGACCGAAACAATTCCTCGATATGCTCGGCGTCGGAAAGAGCCTGCTGCGCCTCACTTTTGAGCGGTTTCTTCCCCTTTGTCCCGCGTCGAATATTTTCATCGTAACCAACGCAGCGTATAAAGACCTGATCAAAACGCAGATACCCGAAATAACGGACAACCAGATACTTTGTGAGCCAAGCCGCAACAACACGGGTCCATGCGTGGCGTACACGGCATTCAAACTTGCCGCACTCGACCCCGACGCGAACTTCGTCATCGCTCCATCCGACCATATCGTATTGAAGGAACAGGCGTTTCTGGATAAAATACAGACGGCGCTCGACTTCGCTTCGGCCAATGACGCCTTGGTGACGCTGGGCATTCAACCCTCCCGCCCCGATACCGGATACGGTTATATTCAAAAAGAAAGCGAGGTTGAAAACGGCATTTACAAGGTCAGGCGTTTTGCAGAAAAACCCGACCTGAAAACGGCCGAACAGTTTGTCCATTCGGGCGAATACGTGTGGAATGCCGGTATTTTCATCTGGAGCGTACGGTCTATCCTTGCTGCTTTTGAAACATTTTCACCCGATATATTTGATATCCTCAAAAAAGGAACAGGAAAGTATAATACCGTCGATGAGCAGCATTTTATCGATGCACACTACCCCGGTACGCCCAATATTTCGGTCGACTTCGCTATCATGGAAAAGGCGGGCAATGTCTTTACCGTTCCGGCCGAATTCGGGTGGTCGGACCTGGGCACCTGGGCGAGCCTGCACGCCGAGTGCTCCAAAGGTGAGCAGGACAATGTGCTGCAGGGCGATGCGATTATGGCGCTTGATGTTAAAAACTGCCTGGTGCGAACACCCAAAGGCAAACTGGTTGTTCTGAAGGACTTGCAGGATTACATTGTCGTAGATGAAGGCGATGTACTGCTTGTCTATCCCAAATCTAAAGAACAGGAAATCAAAATGGTAACTGCGCTGGTTAAGGAACGATTCGGCGATGGTTACCTGTAGATACAATTTATGAAAATTTTTCCTGTAAAATTTTTGAGATAAAAAAGATTGCCTACATTAGCCCCCGTAATCGTTTTCTAATCCAATTTTCCTTTTATTCCATTGATTTGTATAGTCCCGGTCTGATTGATTTTCCTTACACACAAACAGCAGCCCGGATGAGAAATTTTAATTCAATCACCGTACACCCCGAAATTCAGGATGGAGCCCCCGTTTTCAGCGGCACCCGCGTTCGTATAGAAACATTTTATGATTTCTTGCGAATAGGTGTAAGTGTGAGCGAGTTTTTGGATGAATTTCCGTCCATTACACGCGATCAAGCGCTGGAGGTGTATGATCTGGTAAACCAGAAATACACCGTTGACCAAATAAAATCACTTGTTGCCGGTCCGCAACAGCGCATTGAGCCCGGTATGGGTCGTGTGCAGGCTGCGGCATAAGTCCGGTAGGTGTTTATTGTTTTTTTGCAGACCAATAAGGTTTTGAAAACCTTATTGGTCTTTTTATGTGCCTACAAAACCCCGGGCCGATTCGTATGAAGTGGTTCGGGGTGTCTATTTTTACGCCCGAATGCCGCTAAAAAAAATTGCTCTCATAGCCAATACAGCCTGGAATCTTTGGAATTTTCGCCGCTCGCTGATCGAAGCACTTACCGCTCAAGGCCATGAGGTAATCTGTGCAGCACCCGAAGACGGTTATGAAAATCGCCTGCAAGATATCCATGGGGTGCGCTTTATTCCGCTGCGACATCTTTCCCGGAAAAGTTTGTCGATAACCGGCAACCTCCACACGTTCACAGAACTCAGACAAATTTTACGCCGGGAACAGCCGGACCTCGCTGTTTTTTACACCATAAAACCGAATATCTACGGGGCCGTTGCCGCCCGGCAGTCAGGCGTACCGGCCATTGCTGCTATTGAAGGACTGGGGTATGCGGCTATGGCGTCACCGGTTTTGCGGCAGTTTATCTTTTTCCTGTACCGATACGCCCTGAAAAATGCAGCCAGGGTGGTCTTCCTGAACAGCGACGACCGGCAAATATTTCTGGACCGTCATGTGGTCGCACATGCCAAAACTTTGATAATCAGGGGTACAGGCATCGATACTGCCTATTTTTATCCCGGCAACAAGTCCGGCGTCGCAGCGCCCGTATTTATTTTTATCGGACGCCTGCTCAGTGACAAAGGGGTTCGGGAATTTGTCCGGGCCGCACAACAGGTGAAGCGTATTGCACCCCAAGCACAATTCAGGTTGCTCGGAAGTACCGACGCAGGTAATCCCGCCTCCATCGGACAGGAGGAGTTGAAACAGTGGATCAATGAGAAAGCCATTGACTACATGGGACAAACAGACGACGTGAGGCCCTTCATCGCCGGTGCAGATATTATTGTTTTGCCCTCTTATCGGGAAGGTATGCCACGCGTTCTGCTGGAAGGCATGGCGATGGGGAAGGCCATTATCACTACACATAGCGCCGGATGCCGTGAAACCGTTGAGGAAGGGAAAAATGGTTTTATCGTACCCACTGAAAATGCCGATGCGTTGGCGGACGCCATGTTGCGCTATCTTGCACTTGCTCCGGAGCAACAACGCGCCATGGGCAGCCATAGCCGGCACAAAGCGGAACGGGAGTTCGGGAATGCTGTCATTTTGCCGCAATACCTGCGGCTTATCAACGACGTGCTTCAGGCGTTCAACAAGGAACGATAGGTATTGGCCAGGACAGCCACACCAAAAGCAGCCAGGCGTTTATTCAGATCATGTACATCCGGGGCGGGTTTTCCGGCTTCCAGCCATTGGAGCCAATCATGCAACGACGACTCCCCTACCCTGCCATTTTCAACTTTAAGGTTCAGTATCAATTTGTTATCGCCAAAAAATTCGAGAAACGGATCAGTTTCCGAATAGGACAGGTGGACGACAGGTTTGCCTGAGGCGAGGTATTCAACGGCTTTGCTGGGCAGTTGAATATCAGACAGATTGCCGATATTCAACAGGATATCCATGTCCTGCATAACAGTCCGAACCTCCGCTCTGGGCCGGAGTCCGTGCAGGTGGATAAAAGGCCGTTGCTGCAGCATCCCGTAAAACTCCGGAAATATTTCCCCGTAAAAATGCACCTCCAGCCGCTCCCGCAATTCAGGTTGAGCCGCAAACGACCGTTCCATCAGGTCGAGAAATGCATCAGGGGTACGTGTAGGTGCGTACAGTGCGCCGAAGTACGCCATCCTGATCTTTCCGGATTGTTTGGCCATGAATGCCCGCCGCTCCGACACGCCGGGCAAGGGGTGCAGCAGTGGCGGTACGATGTGCATCGCGACAACCGCTTCGTCGCCGTAATGCGCCCGGAATTTTTCCTTGGTTTGGGTAGTAGTCACCGCCACAGCATCCGCCTGCTCCAGCACCTTCCGTTCGAGCAGGCGGTTCAAGCGGCCGTACAGGAATGCATTGTTCAACGGTTGCCATTGCACTGCAAACGGATCGCCCATATCTGCCAGCCAATACAGGCCACGTGTATTTTTCCGTGCAGCCAAGCCAATCAGGTGTCCGGTAAAAGGCAGTGAAACAGTGATCAGCGCGTCAGGTTCCAGTAAATCCAGCAGGGTCAGGGCTTTTCTTTTTGCAGGCCAATACCAGATACAGGCATCATCAGGAAAGTATAGCGATTTCCATGCAGTCCGATACAACCAGGCGCCCACACGCATCAGTATGCCGGGCGCCTGTACACCGGCGCCTACCCTGCCCCTTCCGTTTTTGTCGCCGGTCAGGCGGTATGCCAGTTCTTTAAGTGAATCAAAGCCGACACGATGCAGGTGCACGCCGTTGAGTGTTGCTTCTGCAGGCTCTCCCACCCTCCCCGAGCACAGCACATGAATCTCATGGCCTTCTGCCGCCCATTGCTCTGCCAGTGCCGTCCAACGGTGTGCCCGCGGATGGATGAAGGGATGGTACCAGGCAGTTACGATGAGGAGACGCAAGTTGGGTAGTGGTAAGTGGTAAGTGGTAAGTGGTAAGTGATTAGTGATTAGTGGTAAGTGTTTAGTGGTAAGTGTTTAGTGGTAAGTGTTGGTAAGTGGTAAGTGATTAGTGGTAAGTGTGATTAGTGATAAGTGTTTAGTGATAAGTGTTTAGTGATAAGTGGTTGTGGTGTGTTGGTAGATATTTAGGAGGGTTTGGGCGCTGTTTTTTACATCAAAATGCTGCTCGACGTGGCGACGGGCAGCAAGGGAATATTGTTGGTAATCAATATTTTCCATCTGGTAAAAATGTCGGATATGCTCGGCCAGTACCACTGCATCACCTTCAGGGGCCAGCAATCCGGTTTGACCGTGCAGTACCTCGGCAGGCAGATCGAAATGCGTGCTCGCCAGCACTGGAAGGCCGCAGGCCTGGGCTTCGAGCAATACGACTGGCGTCGCCTCGTGGTCGCCATCAGGGGCATGGCAACTGGGATGCAGGAATGCGTCGAACCCATCGAGAAAGGCCGCCATGTCGCTATGGCGGACAAACTCCAGCAGTTAACTCTGGATTCCAGTCCGTGGATGGCAATATAACGGCGCAGTTGTGCCACAAGCGCTTTGTCCTGCAATTCGCCGGCAAGGGTCAGGTGCAGATTCGGGCAATCCATCGACGCGAGCCGGAAGGCCTCCAGCGCGACTAAGTGGCCTTTTTTTGGGGTAAAAGTTGCCACCTGAACCAGGCGCAACTGCCCGGCCGGCTTCGCCCGGTTCCTGAACGGGAAAGCATTCAGGTTGGGGCTGGGTTTTACGACAGCCAGTTTTTCCGATGGGCAGCCCATGCTGCGGAGCTTTTCGCAACCTGTTTCACTGGCTGCCAGAACCCGTGCCGCACCGGCAAACAAGGCCTTGTATTTCTCCCGGAAAACAGGCCGCAGATTGGGCAGTTTTGAATAATCAAACCCGTAAAAAGTAACGACCAGCGGGCGCTGCAGGGCGATTGCCAGCGGCAGATACAGGCATCCGGTTGGGCCAAAGTGGGCATGAAGCAGATCGGGCGGATCGGCTTTCAGTTTTTGTCTCAGCCAGTAAGGATACGACGGAACAAATCGCTGCGAAGCCGTGAACAAACGCTGCCACCGGGGATGCTCAAATTCGGTCGCCGGCGCTGGAAACAACATCCGCTGCGGTGGAAAAACATGGTATTGAAACGCGGGATTGTAAAACTGCCCCCTGACGATCCACGGAGCGCCGACCTGCACCCCGATCTCCGGCATGGCGTCCAGCAGTTGCGACACCCAACTCAGGGTCGACGGCAAATACAGGTCGAAGAGATGGAGTACTTTCACCGGATAGCAGTGTCTTTTAAATGTTGATAGATTTGTTCTGCCGCTTCATCCCAGCTAAATGCCTCGCGGCGTATCCGTCCCCGTTTAACGAGTAGTTGCCTGAACGACTCGTCAGCAAAGATTTGTTCCAAACCCGCCGCCATAGCCGCTTCAGACATGGGGTCAACCAGGAGCGCGGCATCTCCGGCTACCTCCGGAAGTGCGGTGGCATTGGCGGCCATAACGGGTGTATCGGTATGCATGGCCTCCAAAAGAGGAAGGCCAAAGCCCTCGCTGAGCGAAACATAGGTGACTGCCAGTGCCGATGCGGTAAGCCTGTGCAGCAATGTATCGCTGAGGTACCCAAGTATTCGAATGTCGTCTTTGTACGCCGATGATTCCCAGGCCTCCAGCACCTCACCGGTTTTCCAGGCAAACCGCCCGCCGAGCAGCAGTTTTACCGGGGCGCCCGTTTTTTGCTTGAAGCGACCGAACGCGCGGATAAGTCCGGGAATATTTTTACGCGGATGAATGGCTCCTGCATAAAAAAAATAGGCCTCTCCGTCTGCAAATTCTTCCCTGACATGCCGCTTTTCTGCATCATCAAGTGTCTGAAAACCCTCGCGGCACCCATTGTACACAACAGCTATTTTTTCCGGCGACAGGCCGCATGTCCTGACCAGGTCTTCCTTTATATAATTCGAAACCGTCAGCACCCGCTCGGCCCGGCGTAAAAATCCGGGCAGATAGTACAACAGGTAAAAGCGGTGCCACCAAGGCACCTGCTTCGGATAATGCAGTGGAACCAGGTCGTGACAGGTCATGACTGTCGGGGTGTTGGCAGCAAGGCTGCACATCGAATCGGGCGAGAAAAACACGTCGGCCTCCATTCGCTTCAATGCCGCCGGAACAGCCCATTCAAACCATGCGTAGAAAGTCGGCGCAAAGCGCGCACGCGGGCGCAACACCAGCGGCGTTACATTCGGGGCATACAAAAACTGTGTATCAAATGGCCGGTCGAACAGAAAAATAAAGGTATCTTCCGGGTGCCGGAGCACCATACGTCGCATGATCTCGTGCGTATACCAGCCAAAGCCTTCCAAACGGCCGGGCAGGAGGAAACGGGTGTTAACGGCTATTTTCAGTGCAGTGGATTGAGTGACGATTCGTGAAACACTTTGTTACTTTTGCTACCGCAAAGTTCAACATTCATCCTTCATTATTCTTAATTCCGGAATGCTCGATTTTTCAGCTGCTCAACTTCAACGCTTTACCGCCACCTGGGTGGGCAATAAAAACCGTTTCGAAGGGGTGGTTATCCCCAAACAGACCCTGGTACCCCTGCACGATGTAGCCGAAGAGATGCTGCTCGCCACTTTTCTGAAGCCCTTCGAAAAAACAGAAGAGTTCTTTTATTTCCACCACGAGGAAGATGTAAGCAACCACCCTGTGTACCAGTCCTGCATGTCGATTTTTCAAAACCCCGAAAACCTTTCGGAGGAGGCGGCCAAACTGGCGCAGCAATTGTACGAACACTGCGAAAACCCCAAGGTGCAGGGCGGGGAGTTTTTTATGGCCTATTTTGAGGAACTGCAGCTCCAGGGAGAACCGGTCAGCGCCATCGGATTGTGGAAAGTGCAGTCAAAAGAACCTTACCTGAAGACGGAGCGCACGGCAGAATCCTTTACACTCAATGTCCTGGAAGGCATATCCACCGGAAAACCTGAAGTTGCTGCGCTGATCTTCAACCTCGACGAAGCGGAAGGCTACCGTATTTGCGCCATAGATACCGTATCAAAAAAAGACGAGCGTTCTTTCTGGAAAGACGAGTTTATGAGACTGCGGCCCATTGAGGACAATTACTTCAACACCAGGCATTATATCAGCCTTTCCAGTGAATTTATCACCCAGAAAGCCCCGTTCAAGTTCGGCCTCGACCGCACCGACACCATTGACCTGCTCAACCGGTCGGGCGATTATTTCAAAGACAACGAGCACTTCGAGTTGAATGATTTTACGGAAAACCTGTTTCCGGAAACGGAACAGCAGGAAGCATTCCGGGAATTCCGGGATCAGTATGCAAAAGCCTATGCTGTACCGCTGGAAGACAAGTTCGATATCAGCAATCAGGCGGTGAAAAAAGAGTTTAAGGTGTTCAAGAGTGTCCTGAAACTGGATAAAAACTTTCATATTTACGTGCACGGCCGCCGCGACCTTATCGAACGCGGCTTCGACGAGGAAAAGGGTAAAAAATACTACAAGGTGTTTTTTGAAAACGAAGAGTAGTACCGTGCAAACCACTCATTAATCACCAATGCAATATGGAAATCCTTGATGAAGGCATTCATCGCGAGCGCACCGGGGCGGAGGAATCTGAACGGTTATTGCTCAAAATGGAAGCGGATGCTGCACTGCGCCACATCCGCAATGGCCGGTATGCACTCTTTGCTCTCGCAGCCCTGATCATTGTCGCCGGTATCATCGCAATGGCGCCAACAGGAAACGCCTTCCTGGAGGCCGAAGGTGATGCGCTGATTATCGGAGCAGCACTCATGGGTGCGTTGTATCTCGGCCTGGCGATTGCCAGCCTGAAATATTTCATGGTACCGTTCGGACTCGCAGCGGGTATTTACGGTTTATCTATTTTATACGAAGCCACCGAAAACCCTGTGAGCATTATTCGGGGCATTTTTATAAAAATTATCGTAATGTACTACCTCATAACGGCCCTGATGGCAAGCATCAAATTGAAAAAGACCATCGAGAGCGCTGCGGAGATGGGCTTCTCCAGGGAGGCTCTGATGGAGTGATCAACGGTCAAAATCCAGTACAATCACACGCCATACCTCCCCGGTCAGATCGTCGGGATAGGTATGCAGTGTTTGAAAACCTGCGCGTTCGTGGGCGCGCAAGGACCGTTTGTTGCGCTCCGCCACTTCCGTTACCGTAAAGTCGTAATCAGCCCTGCAGGATTCTTTCATTTTCATGTACATACCGTCGAACACCCCCTGTCCCCTGTAGCCGGCAGCAACGCAAACCTGGCCCATAACAAACCAGCGCGGCGTATCGCGCAGCAGTTTTCCGCGCCACGACAGATGTTCCAGCATTTCGAACAAGGGCAGCAAAACAGGAATATCGGAGGCAAACTCCCGTGGCATAACAAGCGCATAACCCGCCAGGATCTCTCCATCTTTGGCAATCACGGACGGATACGCTTCATTCATGCGGCGCAGTACGTCAGGATCGTGCCGCACCGTCAGAAATCCCTGGCTTTCTATTGCTTCGGCACTCAACACGTTACTGATGTTTTGCGCCTGCAATGCCAGGATTTGCCTGATCTCGTCAGAATTAGAAACCGTAGTAAAAAGCATAGACCTATTTTTACCGCACAAATTTGAACACAATAGTTATCATCCGGTAAAAAATTAACCTGATTAATATGCCGCTTGTCCATCCGTTACCCGCTGACCACGACCATGAAGTCGCCGAACTGGCCCAGTTTTTTAATGAAACGCTCGGATTTTGTCCCAACAGCGTGCTGACCATGCAGCGCCGCCCGGCCATTGCCAAGGCCTTTATCCAATTAAACAAAGCCGTCATGGAAAACAAAGGCCGCGTGACCAGCGACCTGAAGCGCCTGATCGGCTATGTGGCCAGTCAGACCGCCGGTTGTCAGTACTGCCAGGCGCATACCATACGAGCCGCCGAGCGCTACGGCGCTACAGAAGACAAGCTCATGCACGTCTGCCGGTACCGCACGCACCCCGCTTTTTCCGAGTCCGAACGCGCAGCACTGGATTTTGCCGCAGCCGCCTCAGCAATACCCAACGCAGTGGATGAACGCATTTCAAACAACATCCGGCAACATTGGGACGACGGTGAAATCGTGGAAATACTTGGCGTAATTGCCTTGTTTGGCTACCTCAACCGCTGGAACGACAGCATGGGTACGCCGCTGGAATGGCCTGCCCGGGACAGCGGCGATCAGTTTCTGGGCAAGGAAGGCTGGACCGGAGGAAAGCACTTAAACGAAAAATAAGTTCCTGCGCCACAAAGAATCAGGTTTCCACAGACGGCTTTTCGTAATAGAGAATCCAGTTTCCTTCGGTATCGATATACTTCGCGCCGGGATAAACCTGGCGAAACTTTCGCTCGTAAAACCGTTCGGTTACCAGGCGGATGGAGTCGTCGCCTCCATGAAGCCTGTTGAACATCAGCAGGCCGCCCGGGCGTAAAAGCAGGTCGCAGTCCTGCAGGAATTTTTCCGTCTCAAACTGCGGAGGCGTCAGTTCGTCTTCAAAGATATCCACGATCACCAGGTCGTAATTTTCTTCCGTCACCTGGACAAAAACCTCCGCGTCGGCAGTCAGAATATCGATCGGGCTGGATAACCGCGACAGGGTATACCTTGCCGCAAGTTCGCTGATCGTTTCATCCCATTCAATGGCGGTGTAATGGTAATCCCTGTGAAAAACCTTTTCCAGCATATAGGGAATAGAGCCAAGACCCAGCCCCAGGACAAGCACGTCCTGAATAGGCCGTTCATCAATCTTCAACTGGTCAAAAGCCAGCAGGAAGTTTCTATACAGGTCATCCCACGAATAGATCGCATCGCCGCTCAGGAGTTGAAGCCGCCCGCGGTACAACATCACGGAAAGCTCCGGATTTTGCTCCGAACTTGTTTCCTCCATAGTGAACGGCACCATATGCGACATCCACTTTTTCCAGCGTGGAATTTTTACGGGCATAGCGTCATTGTTGTCATTGCGTCATTGCGTCCATTAACACTACAATATTCATCATTCATCATTCATCATTCATCATTCATCATTCATCATTCAATTATTCTTCTTCTTCTTTTTAAACGGATCCCAGTCTTCCAGTTTCTTTTTGGCATCATCCACCGTTTTTTTGCCCTTGTCGCCCAGCACCTCATCCGCTTTCTGGCCGGCTGCATCGCCAACCTTGTTGCCCAATTCCTGGGTTGCCTTGTCTTTGGCTTCCTGCAACTTTTTATCGGCGACATTCGACAGGCTGTCCACTGCTTTGTCTGCCGCAGCCTTTGCTTTGTCCTTTGCCGCGTCCAGTTCACGGGTAGCCACATTCCGCAGGGAATCCCTGGCCTTGTCAACCGAAGCCTGTACCGTGGCGCCTGCTTCGTCCTTGATCGTGCCCTGACCATCGGAGCCGAGTATTTTCATGGCTACTTTCGGGTTGGTCAGGTTACCTGTAAGGTCGAAACGAATATTGATAAATTCGCCCTGTGCGATGTTTACCCCGAATTTTCCGGCTTCTTTGGACAGGAAACTGAGCCCGGAGTTGGCCATACCACCCACGGCACTTTTTTCCAGCGCCTTTCTCGGCGTTTTGGTTATGATCTGGTAGTTCATTTCCTGGTTCAGGCCGTGGCTGCCACCAATTTTCATGGCCACATCGCGCGCCTGCACGTCGAAAGGTTTTACCACTACATTGCCGTCTTTTATTTCAAACCAGTTGCGGGTGTTTTTCAATTCCAGGTTATTCAGGTAACTGATACCCAGTTTGGAGCCGATTTCCGTCATCGGCTTGAAATTGCTGAACACAGCGTTCAGTGTTTCCAGAAAACCGGCAGCCGATAAGGTTGCCATATCCGGCGTCATATCCTTGCCGAGCAGCCCGCTCATCGACAGCGTTGTGTTGTACCGGCCATCGATCATTTGCATTACCGGGGCAAAGGAACGTACCGTGACAAAGTTCTGGAAGGATTCCTTAAAACCCATGTTCTGGAGGGCCATATCGACGTTGAACGATGGCTTGGCAAGGTCCTGCGTGTTATATTCTCCGGAAAGGCCGATCTGTCCGCCGAAAGCATCGGCGGTGAAGTCCTGCAGCCTGGCGGCGCGGTCTTTGACAACCACCTGACCTTCCACATTGCTGAGGTTGTAGGTCGTATATTTTACCTTCCCGAAATCGGCATTGATGGTCATGTCCATGTTTTCCGGAACCGGGATGATTTCAGCCGCCGCCGCCGGGGCATTTGCCGGGGCCGGCTCTGTCATAAACTGGTTAAGATCGAAATTACCGGATTGCAGGTTAATCACCCCGGCTACCGTCTGGTTGTCGAACAGGTAGTTCCAGGCATTGCGAATCTGGCCGTTGCCGCGCAAATCGCTCTCGCCCATTTGCAGTCCAAAATCCGACACATCCATTTTATTCGGGGTGAAATGCCCCTTCATGTTCATGTTGGTGATGTCATAGGTGTCGTATTTCAGGCGGTTGATCCTGCCGTCTACCATGAAATCCCAGCGATCGAAGGCTTTTTCCGAAGGTGCGGCGGCTGTTTCGCTGGGCACAACACCGGCCGCTTCCGTGCCGGCGGGTTCTTCCATCCACTCGTTGGCATCAAAATAACCCGACGAGAAGTTGAGCACACCGGTCATGGTTTTTTTAGTGGAAAAATAGGCGAGAATATTATCAATGCTACCGTTGGCCTTCAGGTCGGAGCGGCCAAGTTTCGCATCAAAATTCCGGATATCAACCCGCTGTGGGGTCAGGCTTGTTGAAAGCTGATTGATTTTTATATCAGGCGAGCCGGCTGCGCGATACGTGATGCCGCTCATGGCAAAATCGCCGGCCATGTTGACCTGGTCGTATTGCTGGCGCTCTACCTGGCTCATGGCGGCCTTCAGGGTAATATTTGCCTTGATAAGTCCCGCCAGTTCCTGCACACCCTCCATCGGGAATGCCTTGGAGAGTTCGCCGAGGTTGAGTGAACCGACGACCTTCATATCAACCGTAGGGTCTGTCTCTGGTGTTTTCAGTTTGAAATAACCCTCCAGCGGATTGGAGCCGATACGCAGGCTGAAACGGGGAATATCGACCGTCATGTCGTTCATGCGCTGGCTTGGGCTGTTGATGGAAGCGTCTACGTTGATGCCGCTGACGCCGAGGGGCAGGCTCGGGTATTTGAAATCCGCATCACCAACCTTGAAGTCCAGTTTGAAAGCGGGGTAGATCGTTTCGTTGTAGGTGCCGCGGGCAAATCCGCTAAACTGCACAGTACCGTTGGCCTGCACCGCTTCGTAGTCTTTTGTGTAAGCCCCGGGAATAATAGAGAGCAGGCTCTTGAATGTATTCTGCGGCGTGCCGAACTTCAGGTCCATGCGGATATCCTCGCTATTTTCCGGCATCTGCACCCAACCGTCGAGCATAACCTGTAAGGCATTGACTTTCAGGTCATTGTCCTTAAAAGTATATTTCATATTCACCATATCGGCTGTCAAGGTGGCGTCCCAATCGGCACGGGCGTTCCGCAGGTACTGCACCCCGCCATAATTGACCGATAATTTTTCCACGCCGGTTTTCATTACAAAGTCGAAAAGGTCGGCAGTAAATTCACCGGACCCGGTGTGGTTGACGCCTTCCAGTTCGGCGCGCATATCCAGCCCACGGTCGTCGTACAGGACTTTGCCCTCGCTGATGCCGTAGCGTTCGAGCCGGACCGGTCCGGAGGCCTCCGAACTGGTGGTCGCAGCCGAAGCGTCGTCGGGTTTGGTGATGTCGTAGTTGGCGCTGCCGTCGCTCAGCACGTACACCCGGATGTCGGGTTTATTGAGATACAGCCCTTTTACGACCACTTCGCTGCCAAAAATAGCCGACCACAGGTCGATAGCCACGTCGAGGCGTTCACACTGGACGAGTTTTACCCCGTTGAAAGGACCGGGACCGTTGGTTACCTCCAGTCCTTCAAGGCCCACTGAAAGTTTGGGGAAATGCCGGAAAACGGAGATGTCGACGTCTTTGAAATCAACCGTCGCCGTCAGGCTTTCGTTGGCGGTGGCCTTCACCTGAGAAATAATCTCATCCTTGAATATAAAAGGCAGCGCAACCAGGGCGCCAACGAGCAGAACGATAAAAATGGCTATGCCAAAAAGTATTTTTTTCATGGTTGTCAGAATCAATTGTCAAAAGAGGGGCCGAAAGATATAAAACACAATACGGGCATATCTTTAACGGCACAAAGTAAACGATGTTCAAATTATATTCTTTTGCATAAACCGGATAAAAAGAAACGCCGCTACCCGTAATCCCATAAACCCGAAACCTTTTTACATTTACCCCATGAATTACCAAGTGCATTTCCTCGAGAAGCAACATGAATTCGACCGTGTCATGGAATCCCTGGCGAACGAACACTGGATTGGCTTCGATACAGAGTTCGTCGGCGAAAAAACATACATCCCCGTACTTTGCCTGATCCAGATTGTTTCGGAACGGGATATCTACCTGGTTGACACGCTGCGTATTGCCAATCTGGACGGCCTGCTTTCCATTCTTGAAGACCCGAAAGTGCTGAAGATCACCCATGCAGGCGACAACGATTACCGGCTGCTGAACACGCTCTACGGCACTGTTCCCAACAATACATTCGATACCCAGATCGCTGCCGGTTTTGTCGGATACAACTATCCGGCCGGCTTTGCCAAAATCGTCGAGCGCGAACTGCGCGTCACACTGGCCAAAAGCCATACCGTCGCCGACTGGGGCGCCCGGCCACTTGATCCCAAAGCGCTGGAATATGCGATTGAGGACGTGAAATACCTGCCCGCCCTGCACGAAAAGTTCACCGGCAAACTGCGCAAACACAACCGCGAGGCCTGGACCCGTGAGGAGAACAGAAAATGGGAGGCCGCCGATTTCTATGCCGTCGATCCCAATAAGGAATTGCTGGCCAACGACTTTGTGCACCAACTGGAATTCCGGGAAAAAGTATTCCTGATGCGCCTGTACCGTTGGCGGGTCAGTCGCGCAATGGAACTGAACCTGCCGAAGGAAAGCGTTTTGCAAAGCCGGCACATCAGCACTATCCTGCGGGCAACCAAAAACGGCCCCAATGCCTTCAAGGCCAACCGCACGCTTCCGGAAAATGTCTGGCGAAAAAACCTCGACGCCTGGCAGGCTCTCTGGAAAGCAGGCGCTACCGAAGAAGAAAAAGCCTTTTTCAGTGCATTGCCCAAACCGGCGCCGGAAAACCCTGAACGCGAATGGACGATGGAACTCCTGTACCATTTCGTAAAAAAACAATGCCTTGAACACGAGATCAGTGCGGCACTGTTGCTGCCCAAGGGCGACTTCAACAGACTGAAATCAGGAAGCGATGATTTCGATCACAACCTGCTTGCCGGATGGCGGGCCGAGTTGCTTGGCGCAGAACTGGTGCACTGGCTGACCAAGGGCGGCAAAGTGAAAGTAAATTGGGAGAACGGCATTTGCAAACTATCGATGGGATGAGTCGATTGTTAGAAATCAGCGATTTGACGGTGGATTTTTCCACGCCGCGCGGCTCAACCCGGGCGGTGGAAAACCTGTCATTGTACCTCGACAAAGGCGAGACGCTCGGTATCGTCGGCGAATCCGGATCGGGAAAGTCGGTGACGGCATTGTCCATCATGCGGCTGCTCGACACACCTCCGGCCCAGATAAGCAACGGAAAGATTCTGTATACCGCAAAAGACAACGCCAATGCCGCGACAACCGGCCCGGTTGATCTGTTGAAGCTCCGAAATTCGGAATTACGCCCTTATCGCGGCGCAGAAATTGCCATGATATTTCAGGAACCGATGACTTCCCTCAATCCCGTGTTTCGATGTGGGGAGCAGGTAACCGAGGCGATTCAACTGCATCAACGGGTTTCCATGGATAAAGCGAAGCAGTTTACCCTTCAACTCTTCGAACGGGTACAACTGCCCGATCCCGAAAGAATTTTCAGGGCATACCCCCACCAGATCAGCGGCGGCCAGAAACAACGCGTCATGATCGCCATGGCCATGTCGTGCCAACCGGCTATTCTGATTGCCGACGAACCGACTACCGCGCTTGACGTAACGGTGCAAAAAGCGATACTCGACCTTATGCGGGAGTTAAAGGAAGCGTCCGGACTTTCCATGCTGTTCATCAGCCACGACCTCGGGGTTATTGCAGAAATCTGTGATCGCGTGATTGTGATGTACCAGGGAAGGGTTGTTGAAACCGGCCCGGTGTCCCAAATCCTGAACGCCCCCCAACACCCCTATACAAGAGGCCTTGTAGCCTGCCGGCCTTCCCTGAAACACAAATTACACCGGATGCCGACCGTCGCGGATTTCCTGTCGGACAATGATTTTGAAGCACGAGTCGTGACGGACACTGCAATCCAAAAACGCAGCGCAGAACTGTTTACCCAGAGTCCGGTTTTGCAGGTGGAAAACCTGGTGGTGCGTTATCCTGCCGAAAAAAACTGGCTGGGCCGACCGCTTAAATGGCTTAATGCCGTTAATCAGGTTAGTTTCGATGTCTACCCGGGAGAAACCTTTGGCCTCGCCGGCGAATCCGGATGCGGCAAAACCACGCTTGGCCGATCAATCGCCCGACTCACAGAAGCCCGTTCAGGCAAGGTAATATACAAAGGGGTGTCGACCTTCAGGCGCTCGACGAACGGGATTTCCGTCCCTACCGCAGGGAAATCCAGGTGGTTTTCCAGGACCCCTATTCTTCACTCAACCCGCGCATGACCATCGGCGAAGCGATCACAGAGCCTATGCAGGTACACCGGTTGCACGACAGCCACGCCGCACGCCGCGACAAGGCCGTCGATCTGCTGGAAACGGTCGGGCTTGAAGCCGATCACCTCAGGCGCTACCCGCATGAGTTTTCGGGCGGACAAAGGCAGCGGATATGCCTGGCCAGGGCGCTGTCGCTGGAGCCCAAATTTTTGATCTGCGACGAGGTTGTTTCCGCGCTGGATGTATCTGTGCAGGCGACCGTGCTCAACCTGCTTATGGATCTCCAGGAGAAACTCGGCCTTACCTACCTGTTTATTTCACACGACCTGAGCGTCATCAAACAAATGTGCGACCGCCTGCTCATCATGAATGCAGGCGAGGTTGAAGCGCTCGGCACACCGGAGGAGATTTTCCTGAATCCTGAAAAGGAATACGTGAAGCGTCTGGTGGAAGCGATTCCGGGCCAGTAAGCACACTGTGCAAGGTTCCCCGCTGATTTTCGCAGAAAAAAATGAGCCGCCTCCAGACGGAAGCGGCCCATTTTTTATTGATCCTTTGTGCAGAATTAATGGCAGATGGCCACTTTCTTCATCGTAGAGCCTTCGCTCGTACGGATCCACGCCAGGTAGTAGCCCGAAGGCAGATCGCCCACTTGCATGGTGATCTGGCCATTCTGGAAGTTTTTCTCCACCTGTGTACGCACCGGACGGCCCGTCCAGTCGAGCAGCGATACAGCTACGGCGTTGCTTACTTTTTCAAGTGTAACGTCGAGGCGAACGATATCGTTGGCCGGGTTCGGCGTGATGTTAACCTTGGAAGCATCCAGCAGTTTGTTTTCTTTCGTGCTGGTCGAAACGTAGCCCTCCAGTTGCATGCGCTGGATGATTTCGGCGCCGCTCCATCCGCTGAAGAAATCGCCGGATACTTGAAGCGGCGTCGTCAGGTTGATGCGGTAAGGCACATCTATCGTGTTGCTGAACCGGATGCAGTATCCTGTGCCGGCCAGCGTACCATCGTACACGAGAGAAATGTAGTAAGGATGCTGGGGAGCCAGCGGAACCGGGTCGGAACCTGTGCTAAAATCGTAGATCGGCACGTCGATCAGTGCGTCAACACCTTCATCGCCGGTCATCGTGTAAGAACCGATACCAATCTGGTTGAACTGTAGATCAGCCCAGCCGCCCGTGATGTCGATAATACCGTTGTTGTCGGCATCAGCGTCGTAAACAATAATGCCGATCGTATTGGCTTCGTCGCCTGCGCCTTCCACGAATACAGTATCAGCATTGGCAATACCGAAAGTGGCATACGTTGCCGCACCGCCATCCGTTCCGGTTACGCACAGGCCGCCGTTCTGAACGAAGAAATTACCGGCAATAAAGTCGGCATCGGCCGGGCCGACGCCTAACGGGTCAATCACGAGATTGTCTGTAGCAAACGTGTAGTCCGTATGCTCGAAGAACGTCGTGAGACTGTCACGGGAAGTGGTGTAAGCGCTGTTGCTGAACACCACCTTAAATTTACCGAGTTCAAGCGCGGGCTTGTAGGCAGAAAAATCAATCGTATCTTCCTGACCGGCCAGCGATTCGGCGATAATGCGCTCGTAGGAAGTCACGGTACCCGAAGGCGCAACAACATCCGCCTTGATCACCACATCGTTCAGGGTGGTATTGCCACGATTGTTGAAATAAACGCTCATAATGCCCTCGCCGATGGTATCGACCTGGCTGAGCGGGGTGGCATAATGATACACAGCCGTCTGGTTGAACAGGCGCGGGAATGAAAAGCAGATGTTCACGTTTGCCCCTGCCATCAATTCACCGTCGAGTTGCTCACACGTATAACGCTGTATAAAAACGGAAGGAATAACGACAGCAGTAGCGCTGTCGCCACCCGACATACCGCCAAAGAACAAAGTGCCGGAACGCGTAACGCAGGGCTCGTCATCCGGATTGCTGTAGTGGTTGGAAATGATGACGCCAACAGCACCTGCTTGCTGGGCGTTATACACTTTCAAACTGAAATTGCAAACACCGCGGCGGAGTAATGCTATTTTGCCGGTAAGATCGGTTACGATGGGCGCACAACCCAGAGAGTCGCCGGCGGCAGTGTAGCCCCATGCCAGGTCGCCACACAAATCGTCGGTGAGACTGGGGCCATAGGTGGAACCTACCCAGCCGCAATCCTGGAAGGTATTGACCAGGTCCAGTACAAGACCGTTGGAAGACTCAACGTGTACGGTAAAGCCATCGTCGTCAGTGCCGGGATCGGCCTGGGCATTGAGGGTCATGGAAATTGCGAGAAAGCTCATGCATAGCAAAATAGCTTTCCCGGGGATGAGAAAAAGTTGCTTCATAACACTGGAGGTTTAAATAATCATGAAATGTTTGTCGGGCAAATATAGAACCTTCGTAAAACTGTCAGCCTATTTTAAATCAAAACCGTCAATTTTTTACATGAGCACTAAAAGGTTTTTGCGTAATTGAGTGAAAAAATATAGATTTAGGCTGTTCTTTTGCAATTTATCAGGATAATGATTTGTATCACCTTTTTTTCCAAAACAATATTTTCATGACAAAAAAATACGCACTGACCCTCTCTTTCTGCCTTTGCGCCATCTTTGCTTTTGCACAATCGGTTCACCCCAAGCCCGTCCCCCAAACGCCGGGTCCGCTGAAAACCCTGTATAAAGCGTATGAAACACCCCTCGAATCTGCCGTTCCACTGATCAACGACGCCAATCCCGTTGTAACACAATCCGGCGTACAATATCGAAACCAGGAAGAAATTGCAGCGTCGACCTACTGGGATGCCCAGTCTTACGGATGCATGTCATCCCGTATGTATGCACAGCCAAACGGCAATCCCGCCGTGAGCTGGATATTTACCGAAGAAGAAAGCAATTATACCGACCGCGGTACCGGCTACAATGTCCGTGATAACGGCGCCTGGGGCAATGCCGCCAGCCGCATTGAAGCGGTCCGGACCGGTTTCCCGTCGATCGTTGTACTCGGCGACGGCTCCGAAGTGGCCATCAGCCACAACACTGCCGTACTGCCGTACAAACTCTGGATGGCAAAAAAAGCGCCGGGAGGTTCCACCTGGACGGAATCGGCGCTCCCTGGGCCGGCAGGTATCCGTATGCTGTGGCCAAAGGTTGCTGTTGGCGGGCCGGACAACATGACCATCCACGTCATCGGGATAACGGCGCCCACGGCATCAAATACCGGCGGCGTCGTGTATAAAGGCATGAACGGACACGTCCTTTATTACCGCTCCCTGGATGGCGGCCAGACCTGGGACAAACAGAACATTGTCATTCCGGGTCTTGACAGCACCCGTTACAGCGCCATTTCGGCAGATACCTATACTATCGATGCATCGGGAAATACGGTTGCCGTATCTGTCTTCCCGTCCCGGGCGTGGAGCGATATCCGGTTGTTCAAATCGACCGATAACGGAGAAAACTGGTCGGACACAGCCGTGCGCGATTTTCCGGATGCCGTCGAGGGATACATCTCGCTCCCCGGCAATTCCTATACCGTGGACGATATTGGCGAAGTAGATACCCTGAAACCGAATGAAATGGCCATCTTGTCGAACGACGGATTCGGGTCTATTCTGATCGACCATTCCGGAGAAGTGCACGTCTGGTTTGGCCGGATGTACGTCATGGACAATGTTTTTACCGACTCTACCTACTTCATCTATCCCGGCACCAACGGCCTGATGTACTGGAAAGAGAGTTTTGGAGCCAATAATTTCCAGATTATCGCCGGCGCCCTCGATTATGACAACGACAACTCGATCAATATCACCGACCTGGCTCAAATCGCGCCTTACGGCGGCGCCTGTATTTCCAGTTTCCCGGTTTCGGGTATCGATGCAAGCGGTACGATCTACGTGGTGTACTCGGCATTACACGAACTTTACCTGACCGACAACGAGTTTTACCGGCATTTGTACCTGATCAAATCCACAGACGGCGGTGAAACCTGGGGCAATCCGCTCGAAATCAGCAAGGCGCCATATGTCGACGAGGTAACCGAATCCTTTATTGAGTGTGTTTACCCGAGTATTCAGCGCAATATCACCGACCAGGTTTGGGTGTTGTACCAGCAGGACCTCACACCAGGAACCAACGTTTGGGGCGCCCACCACGGTCCGACCGGGAATACCATGATGTGGATAGGTGTCGATCCGACTGAAATTCCTACAGACGTGTCGGATGTGGCTGCCGAGCCTATTGCCATGAGCATCAGCCCGAACCCGGCGAACGGCGACGGCATTTTGCTGAATTTTAACCTGGAAAGCGGCGGTGAAACGATGGTTCAACTGATCGATTTGCGCGGTTCCGTTTTACAGACGATGCATGCCGGCTCCCTGAGCGCCGGACCCAATCAGATCAGGTTAAGCACATCCGGCCGGCCCGACGGTGTTTACTTCGTGCGATTGCAGGCAGGTCGTCAGAGCGGAATTAAAAAGATTATTTTGATGAAATAATAGTCGCGATTTGTACCCCGGAATGGTACTCCGGAAGTACCCCGGAATGGTACTCCGGAAGTACCCCGGAATGGTATTCCGGAAGTACCCCGGAATGGTACTCCGCGCCCCGGAATACCATTCCGGGATACAAAGCCATGAATATTAATCCGTTACGCGCCTTTTTTATTCACAACCGCAACTCGTTGAAAAGATTTAATACGTCAGTTTTAAAATTTTAACAAAACCGCTTTAATAAAATTTCAAACGACTCGTTAAACCCACATTTAATCCGACAGTCAAAGACGCAGCCTCGCCGGCATCAGCCGCTGAACGCACCCGCCCTCAAATGCCCACCTGTTATAGCTGCGTTTTTAAACCGATTTTGTTTAACTAAACAATCTTCCGAGACATGGCATCTCTTACTCCCATGCAAGGCGCCTTAGGTCACCGGCATGCCGCTCACCTGCTCAGGCGGACGAGCTATCGTTACACCAAAACAAAGGTGGACGAAATGGCCGGACAAACCGCATCGCAAGCGCTCGCCACGCTGCTGCAACTTTACCCCCAAAAACTGGATCAACCCATCTATTCAGACGGCTCCACCTGGATCAATCCCCCCGGGACGAGTTCCCCGGCAGCAGACTTTATGTTGCGCCCCTGGGTGATGAGTTGGTGGATTAATGAAGCCGTACAGGATCCGGGCATCGGTCACCGCATGACCTTTTTTCTGCACCAGTACAATGCCCTCGATATGACGCCATTCGGCACTGCCCATTTTTACGACTAGCTGGCGTTGTTGCGCTGGTCGGCACTGGGCAATTTTAAAAACTTGCCCTGAAAATGATCACCGACAACTGCATGTTGCGGTACCTGAACAATACGGAGAACTCGGAAGACAACCCCAATGAAAACTTTGCCCGTGAATTTTTCGAGTTGTTTACCATCGGAAAAGGGCCTCAGATTGGCCCGGGCGACTATACCAACTACACCGAAGATGATATCGTCGCGGCGGCGAGGTTGCTGACCGGCTTCCGTATTCGCGGCCAACGCGACAATATCGATCCGGAAACCATGATCCCGCACGGCTTCGCAAACCCCGCCAGGCATGATGACATGCCCAAAAAATTCAGCGACAAATTCGGCGGCACTGAAATCCCCGGTTCATCGGATGTTACGGGCATGTGGGCCGAACTTGCGGCATTGGTGGATATGACTTTCGCACAAAACGAAACAGCCCGCAACTTCTGTCGCAGGGTTTATCGCTATTTCGTCAGCCGAAATATCACTGATGAAATAGAGAACGATATCATCGGCCCGCTGGCCGACACCTTTATTGCCGCAGATTTTGAGATCAAACCGGTCCTGGAACAACTCTTCCAGAGCCAGCACTTCTTCGATATGGACGATTCCGACAACGCCGATGAAATCATCGGCGGGATCATCAAATCGCCCATGGAACTGGTGCTGCAATCCCTCTCTTTCTACGAAATTCCGCTTCCCGACCCGCTTACGCAGACCGATATATATTTTCAGTTCTACAACCGGGGTGTCGTGCAAAGGATGTTCGCCCAGGCCAACATGCCGTTGTTCTTCCCGCCCGATGTGGCCGGTTACCCCGGCAACTACCAGTCGCCCGATTTTCACCGCCAATGGTTCAACTCCAGCACTATCGTAGCGCGATACAAACTGCCTGAAATGCTGTTGTCCGGGAGGTTCACCATCGGTGGTTCACCCAACCAGCCGCTCGGCATAAAACTCGATATCGCCTCCTGGATCAAAAACAGCGGCGTCATCAGCGATGCCACCGATCCATACGTCCTGGTGCAGGACCTGCTGGTGTACATGCTGCCCGAATCGACAGACAATGATCGCTTCAACTACTTCTACATCACGATATTCCTCGATAACCTGCCGCCGGCCGACTGGACCTATGAATGGCAGAATTATCTGAATACCGGCGACGATACGGAAGTAAAGATTCCGCTCGAACGACTCATCAATTCCATCATGTATTCGGCTGAGTACCAACTTTTTTAAACATGAAAAGAAGAAATTTTCTCAAAATATTTCCGGCTGCGGGTGTAACGCCATTTGCAGTCAACGGCTTCCCCATGCGGCCCTTCGCCAACAGCAAGATCGCCAAAATTATGGCTACCTGCGACGGCGTTGAAGATCGTGTCCTCGTGCTGATTCAACTCAAGGGCGGCAACGACGGACTGAACATGATCATCCCCGTCCAGCAGTACGACTTGTATGCCGCCCTGCGCCCGAGTATCCGTATTCCCGACGCGGGCGCCGACAAGTATATCGATCTGGACAATACGCTTTCCGCTCCCGACAAAGTGGGTCTGCACCCGGTCCTGACCGGCATGAAAGACCTGTACGACGACGGCGCCCTGTCCATAGTGCAAGGTGTGGGATACCAGGACATGAACCAGTCGCACTTCAAAGGAACCGACCTGTGGCTTTCGGGCGGCGACGGCACACCGGATAAAAACAACATCGGTTCCGGATGGATGGGCCGCGCCCTTCAGGCCATGTACCCCGACGTTACCGGCGCACCCACGGCCGACATGCCCGACCCGCTGGGTATCCAGATCGGCGACCCCAACCCCTCACTCGGCTTCCATACCGAAACGCAGCACCAGAATGTCATCAACCTCAGCGGACAAGACCCGGCAGGTTTTTACTCCCTGATCCAGACGATTGGCGGCGCGCCGCTGCTGAATGTGCCGGATACAGAGTATGGGGAAGAGATCGCCTATATTCAGGGCGTTGAAAACAGCCTGAGCCTGTATGCACAGCGCATCAGCGATACCTTCAATGCAGGATCGAATGCCCTGAACGATTATCCGGATACCACCCTGGCCAACCAGTTGAAGACCATCGCGCGCCTCATTGCAGGTGGCTGCAAGACTAAAATTTACCTCTGTTCGATGGGCGGTTTCGACACGCACGGCGCCCAGGTGGTGGAAAACATGACCACCATCGGCAACCACGCCAACCTGCTGAAAACCCTGTCTGACTCGGTCAAATACTTCTTCGACGATCTCAAGGCACTCGGTGTGGACGATCAGGTAACCGCCTGTACTTTCTCCGAGTTTGGCCGCACAGCCAAGGAGAACGGTTCACTCGGCTCCGACCACGGCACCCTGGCGCCCATGTTCCTGTTTGGAAAAAACATCCAGGCAGGCGTCAACGGAACCAACGTAAACCTGGGCGTGCTGACGCAGGACAACCAGTTGATGGACATGCAGTTCGACTACCGGCAGGTATTCACAACACTGCTACAGGACTGGCTGGGCGCCAATAACTTTGTTTTGGAACAAACCATGTTCGAGGGATACGCCAAGATTCCGGCGATCGATCCGGCTTATGTGGTTAGTCCCGACTGCTATTTCGGCACGACATCCATATTTGATCCTTACAAGGGTCAGCGGCCGCTTGCCATTTATCCGAACCCCGCTTCCATCAGTGCGGAAGTTACGTTCCAGAGTACGGAGGCATTCAATGCCGTTCTGTCCATACACAGCCTGGGTGGATCGCTGATCTCGGCCAATTCGGTCGTAGTACAACCGGGCAGTAATCTCTTTTATATCGATGTAGTGTCGCTGCCTGCAGGGCCCTACTTCGTCCGACTGGAAAACAGGTTCTCCGGAAAAGCCGAAGTAGTCAAACTCAGCGTGGTACGCTGATAACCAAAAACTTGACGACGTTTTATGTTGCGTCCGGCATCTCAAAGATGTCGGGCGCTTTTTATTTTACCCGGCGTAACTTTGCAGGATGGAACGCTACGATTTTGTCGTGATCGGAGGAGGGATATTCGGGTGTTACGCAGCCCTGTATCTTGCCGGCAAAGGCGCGAAAGTCGCGCTGCTGGAAAAGGAAGCCCAGTTATTCCGCAAAGCGTCTCTCGTCAACCAGGCCCGGTTGCATGGCGGGTATCACTATCCACGCAGCATCGCCACAGCAGCGTTGAGCGATGAACACAAGGAACGGTTCACCGCCGAACACCGCCGGTTCGTACACACAACTTTTGAAAAGTATTATGCCATCGATCGTTTTGGTTCTTTCACCGATCCGCTGCAATTCGAGCGGTTCTGTGCCTATCTGGATATTCGGTGTGAGCGCATAAAACAACATAAACTGTTCAATTTCAATCGCCTGGAGGCGCTTTACCTGACAGAGGAATATTCTTTCGATCCCGTATTGCTCCGGGCATACTATATAAGCCGCGTGGAAAACACGCCGGGTATCACGGTTGTAAAAAATGCCCGGATAGAAAGCGCTGAAGCACACGGCAAGGACTGGGAAGTAAGTTATACTGCGGATGGGGCTAAAAGCCAGACACTGCGCTGCCACACAGCCCTGAATGCTACTTATGCAGCCACTAATGCAGTCAACCGCCTTTTTGGCGTCCGGGAACTGGGCCTCACCCATGAAATTTCAGAGATCGCATTTGTTACCTCTCCCCAGTTCAGTGAAAAAGGCCTGACCGTCATGGACGGGCCATTCGGCTCCATCATGCCTTATGGACTGAGCGGATTGCTCTCGCTTTCTTCCGTGGCATACACCCACCACAAAATATCATACAACAACCTGCCGCATTTTGATTGCCAGACGGCGACCGATCCTTCCTGCAGTCCGCAGATGCCGGGCATCTGCACCGACTGCCCCCGCCGGCCAGAAAGCAACGCGCGAAAAATGCTCGCCCAGATGCAGCAGTATTTCTCGGATACGGTTTGTTTTGAGCATTTTTTCTCCTATTTTACCATCAAATCAAAACTAAAAGCCAACCATATCGACGATGGCAGGCCCACGGAGATTTCCATGTTGCACCGGGAGCCGCCGTATTATTGCCTGTTTGCGGGAAAAATCAACTCTATATATGAAGTCGAAAAGATTGTATAAAACATAGTGCGGTCTGCTCTGTTAATTGATTATGTTGAAAAATACAAAAGCCATGATAGCATTTGCCACACTTACTGAAGCGCTTGATGACTTGCGGAAACGTGGGTTTGATGCAGATTTTGACATAAAAACCGACCGGTTAAATTGCCCCGGTATGCAAATTGAACTACACCCCGAAGATTTTGAGATTGTCGAGGTTTATCGCTTCGAAGGCAATACCAACCCGGCAGACAGTGAAGTCATATATGCCATTGAAAGTAAAAGCGGGTTGAAGGGCGTTATTGTCGACGCCTATGGTGTTTATGCAGACAATCTTTCACCTGAAATGATCGCTAAACTCAGCGTCCGGCACCCCTGATCTCCCAGCAACAAAACCAAAGTCATGGAAACCCTGTTGGCAGGCGGCGCCCTGTTGAGTTTATTTCATGCCCTTATACCGAGCCACTGGCTGCCTATTCTGGCTATTGGGAAACAGGAGAACTGGTCGCCCCGTAAGATCATGTGGATAACAGTACTTGCGGGAACGGCGCACGTATTGAGTACCGTCCTGCTGGGTAGCGCACTGGCTTTGCTGGGCGGAGTGCTGGCATCGAATATCGCCATATTTACCGAATGGATTGCACCCGGACTATTGGTCGCACTGGGATTGTTTTACATCTACCGCCATTATTTTCACCACCATTTTCATCTACACGCCCAAAACCTGCCCTGGAGTGTTGTAGTAACCCTTGCTGCAGCAATGTTCTTTTCACCCTGTCTGGAAATAGAAGGGTATTTTCTTTCTGCAGGTCAGTATGGTTGGCATTTTGTCCTGCTGCTGTCGCTTTTATACGGGATACTCACCATTTCCGGCATGCTGATCTGGATGCGCCTGGCCTTGCACGGGCTAAGCCGGATCAATTGGCACAAATGGGAACACAATGCAGGGCTGATCACCGGCGTCACCCTGATCGGATCAGGCCTGATTTTGTTTATTACGGACTAAACAGGTGTTTATGGCACATTCACACGGACACGACCACCACCACCACATAGCCCCCGACAGGCTCAACCAGGCTTTTATCCTCGGCATTGGCCTGAACCTCGCTTTTGTGGTAGTAGAAGTTGCAGCCGGGTTCCATACCCAATCACTTGCCTTGCTGACCGACGCCGGGCATAACCTGAGCGATGTCGGCAGCCTCGGACTGTCCCTGCTGGCATTCCGGCTGGCACGTCTGCGCAGCAGCAACCGCCTGTCGTATGGCTATCGAAAATTTACGGTGCTGGCGTCGCTCATCAACGCCCTGCTGCTGCTTGTGGCCGTGGGAGGCATTGGTTTTGAGGCCATCAGGAGGCTGCACGCCCCGCCGGTCATACCCGGGCTTAGTGTCGCAGCAGTCGCGGCAATTGGCATTGTCGTCAATACCCTCTCCGCCTGGCTGTTTTTCAGGGACAGGCACAACGACCTCAACGTAAAGGGCGCATACCTGCACCTGGTGGCCGATGCTGCCGTATCGGCCGGCGTAGTGCTGGCAGGACTGGCTATGTATTTCGCCGGGTGGAGCTGGCTCGATCCGCTGATCAGTTTTGTCGTGCTGGCTGTAATTCTGTGGAGCACGTGGGGGCTGCTCCGGGAGAGTGTCCTGCTGACCATGGACGGCGTACCGGCATACATCAAACTGGACGACATTCGGCTTGCGGCGCTAAAAATCGAGGGCATCAAAGATATTCACCACATACACGTATGGGCGATGAGCACAACCGAAAATGCCCTGACGGCACACCTGGTGGTAGAAGACGGACTTCCGAAGGGCATGAGCCAGACCTTGAAAAAGAAATTCCGGCACGTGTTGGAGCACATGAACATTCGCCACGCCACGCTGGAGACGGAGGGCGCCGGGGAGGATTGTGAGTTTAAAGATTGCGGTTAGGCCGTTACAAGCGCATCAGCGCCTCCCTCTCCGGTTTTTTCAGGGTAGTTACCACCTGATCGTAGGAATGATCGATCAGGTTGCGCAACATGCGCTCGTCCAGCGAGCCTTCGAAATCAACTGTATTCCAATGCTTCTTGTTCATGTGCCAGCCGGGCCGTACCTCTGTATGGCGTTCACGGAGTTCGAGTGCATGGACAGGGTCGCATTTCAGATTTACCTCAAATCGCCCGGCATCCAGGCCGGTTATGGCAAATATTTTGCCCATTACCCGCAGGCAAAGGGTTACCTCGTCGAAAGGAAAGTCTTCCGTTACCCCCTTTTTCTGAAGACAATATTCGCGGAACAGTTCGATATCCATATGCAGGATGAATGATTGTCAAAAGAGGCCGTGCAATTCAGCCTGTACCATTTCAAGCACCCGGGCAGCATGTTCCTGGTCGTTGGAAAAGTCGAACTGATCCACATTGATCACCAACAGGCGACCCTCCCGGTAGTTGCTGATCCAGTTATCATAACGCTCGTTGAGGCGTTTCAGATACTCGATACTGATACTCCCTTCATAGTCGCGACCGCGGTTTTGAATATGCTCCACCAGAGTAGGAATACTTGCCTTGAGATAGATCATCAGGTCGGGCGCTTTGATCTGGGAAATGATCGACTGAAACAGGGTGGTATAGTTTTCAAAGTCGCGCCGTTCCATCAGGCCCATATCGGCCAGATTGGGTGCAAAAATGAAGGCATCTTCATAAATGGTGCGATCCTGGACTACCGTGCGGTTGCCTTGCTGAATGCGCAGCATCTGTTGGTAGCGGCTCGACAGAAAAAACACCTGCAGGTTGAACGACCAGCGTTTCATATCCAGGTAAAAATCGGACAGGTAGGGATTGTTCTCTGTATCTTCATAGTGAACATCCCAGCCGAAGTGGCGGGCCAGCAGTTCACAAAGTGTGGTTTTCCCCGCGCCGATATTGCCGGCGAGCGCTACATGTTTGATCAGTGTTTTATCAGAGGGTAAGCTTGGGCTCATTGCTGTACATTTGTGCGTGGCGAAGGTAGAACATCAAAATGCGTTGACCATTGTTCGCCATCGATTTTTTACCAACACCCGAAACGTTAAACGAGAAATCAACACCGTTGAACGGACAACCCTTCACAAACTTCTATCCTTTTTTTATGCAGGTGGATAAACAACTTATTTCGAGGCTTGAAAAACTGGCGCGGCTTCAACTGAGCGACGAACAACGTGAAAAGCTTGGCGAGGACCTGCAACACATACTCGACATGGTCGGCAAACTCAGGGAATTGAATACGGATGGCGTGGCGCCGCTGGTTTACCTGAATGACCAGGAGCATGTTTTGCGCCCGGACGAAGTGGCCCGTCAGCTCGACCAGTCGGAAGCGCTTAAAAATGCTCCGAAGCACGACGGCAAGTTTTTCAGAGTGCCCAAAGTGATCCAATAATACGTTCACGAAATATCAACCATGGAGCAAAATCAAAAAAAATCACGCACCATCCTGTACGGGGTTGTCATTTTGGGTGCTGTTGCCCTGGCACTATTCTTTATCGCCGACCGTTGGTTTCCCCAACTGGTTTCAAAATTTACAGCCTTGATTATCAGTCTCTTTGTATTACTGGGCGGTTTCTTTTTCAAGAAAAAACGCTGATATCTACCGGATTGTCTTTTCACCTTTATATACGACCTGATATGTTGATTACGATAAAAAACCTGAACAAGACCTATATAATGGGCGCCGAAAAAGTGGAAGCACTTAAATCCGTCACATTAAATATTGAAAAAAACGAGTACGTGGCCCTGATGGGGCCTTCCGGCAGCGGCAAATCGACGCTGATGAACCTGCTGGGTTGCCTCGACTCGCCCTCCAGCGGCGAATACTGGCTCAATGGCATTGAAGTGAGCACTATGGACGACGGCGACCTGGCAGAGGTGCGCAATAAACAAATCGGCTTTGTTTTTCAGACCTTCAACCTGATGCCAAGGCTCTCAGCGCTTGAAAACGTCGCACTACCCCTGGTCTATGCCGGAATCGGCCGGGAAGAACGCCTTGAAAAAGCGCGGAAAACACTGGAATCGGTCGGACTTGGAGACCGGGTAAGCCACAAGCCCAATGAACTTTCGGGCGGACAGCGCCAACGTGTCGCAGTGGCGCGGGCCCTGGTCAACGATCCGGCCATCATTCTTGCCGATGAACCGACCGGCAACCTCGACACCAAAACATCTTACGAGATCATGGGGCTTTTCGAAGATATCCACAAATCGGGCAACACCGTCATTATCGTTACACACGAACACGATATAGCCCAGCACGCACACCGTATCGTGCGCCTGCGCGACGGTCTTATTGAAAGCGACCAGCCGAACGACAATATCGTCAACATAGCCAATATGGCAATGCCTTCGGCAGGATAAAACGGTTTCCTCCCGTTCCAAAAAAAACAGGCCATCCCGTTGTGTGGGATGGCCTGTTGCATTTAAGCCCCTGAGGGTTTCTTATTCAAATGTATAACGGATGCCAAACTGGGCGGTCCATACATCGAATTGCGTACGGCTTTTCACGAAACTGTCCTGAATGAGAACAGATTGGCCGTCAACCGTTTGCCGCGCCAGTTGGTAGCGCGGTTGTCCATCGGCGGTAACGCCCCTGTAGATAAGCGGACGGTCGTTTACGATGTTGTTGCCCAGGCCAGCTTCGGCGTCAATCAGGTTCACGAAGTTCAGAATATCGGCGCGGAACTGAATGGCATTGCGCTTTTTACCGATCTTAATCGAGAATTCCTGCACAACCGACAGGTCGAAGCGGTGCAACATCGGGAAGATGGCGCCGTTGCGCTCTGCATACTGGCCGCGGCGTGTGCTCAGATAGTTATCCTGTTCGATAAAATCGTTGAACGCTGCGCGTTGCTGGTCGCCGGTGAAAAGCGTATTGCCGCCCGAGGTGATGTCGTCGAACAGCATCTGGCCCAGTTGCGCTTCAGTCGGAACGTAAATAAGATCGTTGTCGGGCACGCCGTCACCGTTCATGTCGCCCGCAATGCGGTAGGAGAAGCGCGATGTGGTAATACCTGCACCGGGGTTGAAGCCAACGGCCTGGCCGGTATAACCAATCGACAATTGCGTAGCGCCGCCAAAGGTGCCGCCATATTCCAGGCGGTAGCCGAGAATACCAACCAGACGATCGGGAAGATCCTGATCGGCAAAGGCAAGCGGAAGGATGTTGTTGCCTGCAACAGACCTTGCACCGGTCCAGGAGCCGGAAGCAATAGAACCTGCGTTCATGATGTCTTTCGCCTTGCTGTAAGTGTAGGCAAACATACCGTAGAGGCCGGTTTTTACCGGGTATTCAATCTTGAAGGTTGCACCCAGATAGTAGCCCTCGTCGGTATTGGTCATGACTGCAGCACGAGAAACATTGTCGTTGATACGAACGGCTGCGTTCAGGTTAGAACCCGTAAGGCCGGAACCCGGGAAACGCGGGCGATTATCCGGGCCGGAGAATGATCCGGTTGCAGGTTCGAGGTTGGCATCAATATAGCGAACAGCGTTGATGTTGCGGTTGTAGAGCAGTTCTGCCGAAGCAATAAATCCGAGCGGCAATTTCTGGTCAATGGCGATATTCGACTTCCATACTTGCGGAAACTTGTAGTTCGGGTCCGTGCCGGCAATGTCAAAAGTCGACGGCAAAGTCGGCATATCCGGGTTGAAGATCGAGGGGTTGGTCGTAAACGGATATTCTTTCGTGTTCGACACATCGATAAAGCCGGTCAGCACACCGTTATTGCCAATCTGGTTGGACACCCATACATATGGAGGTCTGCCGGTGAAAATACCGGTACCGCCGCG
Source organism: Lewinellaceae bacterium (assembly GCA_016712415.1). Classification (GTDB taxonomy): domain Bacteria; phylum Bacteroidota; class Bacteroidia; order Chitinophagales; family Saprospiraceae; genus M3007. Next base: position 106,062 of record JADJRC010000050.1, read on the forward strand.
TACCTGCGTCCTTTTTTTACCCGTAACATCCCAGTTGAAACCCATACGTGGTTCCCAGAGCACTTTGGCGCCCGGCAAATTTCCGGTATTGATGTTGTAGCCCAGTTTTCCGTTCTCGTCGATATACGTCTGTTCCGTGATCGCCGGGTTTTCCAGGGCAGTGTCTTCAAACTTGATCAGGCCTGCGCGTATGCCGTAAGTGAGTTTGAAGCGCCTGTTGACCTGGAATTCATCCTGCAGGTAGAAATCAATTTTATGCACTTTCAGCACCTGAAGCGGTTTGGCGAATTCCGGAAGTGCCGAGTAGCGATACTGGAATCGGTTGATATTCACCGGCGACATCGGATCTGTGGAATTTGCGGCAGCGTAGAATGCAGCCAGCGAGTCGAACACATACACACCGTTGCTGCCCGGGAAGAACAGGTTGTTCGACTTGTAGTATTCATAGTTGGCGCCAACCGTAAAGGTATGGCGGTCACGGTAGATGGATACGTTGTCAGTGACGTGGAAAGTACTGTAGTTCAACTGGTTATCCGGCGTGAAAGGATCAAAACCTACAGAGATATAGGTACTGTTATCCTTCATAATATCAATCGTCGGGAAAAGATCGCCCTTGGTTTTCCGGTTCTCGTTTTGCTTGTCGTAACCGACCAGAAAGGTATTGTGCAACTGGTCAGAAAGTGTGGTATTCAGTTCGAGTACAGTGGAGCGCGTATTATCAAGAATGATATAACCCGAGTTCTGATAAGACATGGAATTCGGGTTGGTACGGCGCGTACCCCTTCCGAGAGATGAACTGTTACTGATCAATTGATCCGACTCAGAGTTGTGGTGTGTGTATCGCAGGGTAAGTTTATTCCTGTCGTTGAGGTTCCAGTCGAGTCGTACCAGAAACTTGTCGCTCTTGGTTTCGTTGTCATAATTCTCGAAAGGTCCGGTTTCGTACCCGAATTTGGTACGCATAAAATCGCTCAGGTCTACCAGGTCCTGGTATTCCACACGGGTCACGTTGCTGCCGCCGTCATCAAGCGGACCGCCACTGGATGCCCAGGTCGTGGCAGGAGAGGTGTTGCGTACCATTTCGCCATTGGCAAAGAAAAACAGCTTGTTCTTGATGATCGGGCCGCCAAGGCGAGCGCCGATTACTTTTTCATTGAATTCGCCGATGTTAATCTTGTCTTTTTTGCCGTCGTTGTTCAGGTCTTTGAATTCGGTACGGTTAAACAAACCGGTAGTGTCATTCTTGCGATAGGTAGCATATACCGACCCGGCAAAGTCATTGGTACCGGAACGCGTTACAGCATTGATACCTGCCCCTACAAAACCGGTTTGACGTACGTCATAGGGCGCGACATTCACCTGAAGTTCTTCAATAGCATCAAGTGAAATGGCGGTCGACCCCGTACGGCCGCCGGCCTGGGCATCAGTGCCGAGACCGAAAGAGTTGTTGAATACGGAACCGTCGATCGTAAAGTTATTGAGACGGCTGTCCTGTGATCCGAAGGAACTGCCGTTGCCATTCGGGTTGTACTTCGTGATGGCATTGATCGAACGGCTTCCGATCGCGGGAAGGCTGGTAATCTGCGATTTGGTAAAGGTAGTGGCGGCGCCGGTGCGATCGGAACTGAAAATATCCGAACGGGTCGCAGTCACCACAATTTCGCCGAGGGCCGTGCCGGATTCCCGCATTTGGAAATCCACGTTTGATGCCGTACCGAGGCTTGCGTAAATGCCTTCTCGGGTTTCCGGTTCAAATCCGGTATACGTGATCGAAACAGTAAATGGTCCGCCCACACGTACTGCCGGGAGGGTATAACGCCCCAACGCATTCGTTGCAGTGCCGTAGCGTGTCCCGGAAGGAACGTGGGTAGCAACTACGGTTGCACCGATCAACCCTTCGCCATTGCTGTCGGTCACCTGGCCGGTGATCGTGGAGGTTGTCACCTGGGCAAAGGCCGAGAGTCCGCAAAGCAGGAAAGCGAATAATAACAATCCCTTACCGGCTCGAATGGCTTTCGAGTTAAAGAAAGTAAAGTGGTTCATACAGTAAAAACGGATTTAGTGAAAAAGAGGAAAATTCAATGGCGAAATTACGCACGACACTTTAACTTCCCGTTAAGTTTTTCAGTTTTTCGGACGGATATCCCCTCAAATCAGGAACACTGTGCACTTTTCTATATTTTTGGGCCGATAATTTTCCCAACGACAAAAATTTCTACCATGAAAAAAACAATTCTTACCCTCGCCTGCCTTTTCTGCCTGACCGGTGCAGCGCAATCTCAAATCGTTATAACCGAGATCATGTACAACCCACCCGAAGGCGGGACGGATTCTTTGGAATATGTCGAGTTTTTCAACAGCGGCAACGCCGAGGTTAATATGGAGAACTGGACGATGTTCGGTGTGGTTTTCACCTTCCCCGCAGTTGTGGTGCAGCCTGGCGAATACCTCCTCCTGGCGGTAAACGCTGCCGCAATCCAAAACCAATTCGGCGTAAGTGCCCTGCAATGGACCGGCAATGCCCTGTCTAACAATGGTGAAACGATCAGACTGCTTGATTCGAGCGGCGCGACTGCAGATGAGGTGACGTACAGCAATATAGCCCCCTGGCCTACAGAGGCGGCAGGCGGCGGTGCATCGCTGGAATTGTGCGATCCCTCCAGCGATAACAGCAATCCGGGCAACTGGATCGCCGCAACAACGCCAACCGGTGTCACGATCAACGGGATTGAGGTTTTGGGCACTCCGGGCGCTGCGGCCAACTGTAATACCAATCCGGTCCTGCAGGCCGTCAACGACCAGGCTACCGCCGCATCAGGACAGACTGTCACCATCGCCGTACTGGCCAACGACCTGCAACCCAACCCGCTGACCGGCCCGGTCGTCATTGTAAACACCCCCACCCAAGGCAGCGCTACCATCAATCCTGACAACACCATTAACTATATTTCCAATCCGGGGTTCTGCGGTACCGACCAGTTTACCTACCAGGTGTGCGACAATGACGGCTGCGACGAAGCCACGGTAAACATCACGGTAAAATGCTACGCCGCCTATTCGATAGGCACAGTTACAACTGAAGATGCAGACGGTGTGGCCGATTCGCTGGGCGCCGATTGCGAACTCCAGGGAACCGTTTACGGCGTGAACTTCCGGCCGGTAAACAATAACCAGCCTTCACTCCTGTTTACCCTGATTGACGATGTCGGCAACGGTATTTCTGTATCCAGCCTGAATGGGAATTTCGGTTATACCGTTAAGGAAAAGACAAGATCACCGTACGCGGTACAATCGGCCAGTTCAACGGACTGACGGAAATACAGCCTGATTTTATCACCAAACAATCCGAAAACAACCCCTTGTTGCTTCCTTTCAGCGTCGACCAGTTGAGCGAAAACACCGAATCCAGGCTGATCCGGGTCAACAACCTTCATTTTGTCAATCCCGCCGAATGGACAACCGGTATGGGGGCCAGCGGTTTCAACGTGCGCGCCGTTTCTGATGACCATCCGCTGGATACGATTTCCATCCGCATAGACCGGGATATCGAAACCTACAACGCGCCTGTACCGAGCGAGCCCTTCAATGTGACAGGCCTGGGCGGCCAGTTCGACGCATCTTCTCCGTATACCTCCGGGTACCAGATACTGCCGCGCTACAATGCCGACATCAGCACGCTCACCGGGGTTAAAGCGGCTGATTTTAGCGCCCAGGTGCAGATTTCGCCCAATCCGGTCAGCGACCGGCTGCTCGTACAGACGGAAGTTGCGTTTGACAGAATATTGCTGTTTACCGCGACCGGCGCATGGATAAAAACACTGGAAAATCCTTCGCTGTCCGAACAGATTTCTACCCGGCAGTTGCCGGAAGGCATGTACTTTATCCGGTTTGAAAAGGACGGCGCCGTCTGGACAAGCCGCTTTGTAAAACATTGATTTTTCGGACAGATACGGGTTTGTGCAGGACTGACAAATCGTTCATCAACTGCATAAACCCGTATCTGTCTGATTCTTTTCCGTCGTTCGTCGGACATATCCCGGAAAGTTCTTTCTTTTGCGGCCTTTTTTGGCGTGCGGCTTGCAGTGTAGCCGCATCTGATCATCAATTCCGCATCCCAATGTCTTTTTATACCCGAATCGTACTTGCCGTTACGGCTTTCTGGATACCGCTGGCCGCTTTTTCCCAAAATCACATCCCCCGTCGAACCGTACTTCCAGCCGTATTAAAAGAGGTGTCGGGAATGGTGCTTACTCCTTCCGGGGATCTCTGGATGCTCAACGACAGTAAAAACCCGCCCGAATTATTCCGTTTTGACCCCAGGGCAGGAAAACTGCTTGAAACACGCAAACTCCCCGTTGCCAACCGGGACTGGGAAGACCTGACCATTGACCCACAAGGCAATCTCTATATTGGCGATATCGGCAACAACCGGAACGCGCGCAGGGACCTGCGGGTATACCGGTATAATCCGGCCACCGGAGCGCTGGACAGCATATTGTACCGGTACCCCGACCAGGAGGCCTTTGCGCCGGCCAACGAGCGCGACTGGAATTTCAACTGCGAGGCAATGGTCTTTTTTAAAGACAGTCTGCACCTCTTTTCCAAAAACAGTTTCAAGGGAAATTTTTACACCAAGCACTACGTCATTCCGGCCCAACCCGGCAATTATGTGGCAGAATTGCGCGACAGCATCTGCCTGAAAAACCGCGTAGTCACCGGCGCCGCCCTGAGTCGCGACGGCAAAGTATTTTCCCTGACAGGTTACATCATCGGGAAAAAACTGGGATTCCTTCCTTATACCAAAGCAAGCGTTTTTTATTTCACCGACTTCAAGGGCAGTGATTTTTTGCACGGCAGGCAGACCCGGAAACGGTTGCCCAAATTCCTGATTGCCCGCCAGTATGAGTCCATTACGCAATGGGAAGACGACTGCTGGCTCGTGGCCAATGAAGGCAGAAAACCGCAGTTTCAGGCGATATGGCGCGTAGGAAAAACCACCGGGGAACAGAACAAACGCCTGAGCGCCTCAGGCATTTCTTTCAATCCCAAATGACGCGATCAGGGAAGACCAGGCCGGACGAAGCGGTCCCTTCTGCATCAGCCACAACAATCCGCCGCCGAATATGACGGCTTTGATCGACAGAACGGCCCAAAAATGCCCGTCTGCCAACACGAGCAGGCTACAACCAGCCAACAATGGAAGCAACCAAAGTGCCATTTGCCACGCATAGGTTAGTACCGGCGTAAACCGGACGCCACACCGGCCGGCGAGCCACCACAGCAATGCAAGTTCCACCAGAAACTTGGCGGCAGTACGGCTCCAGGCAGCCGATTCTACCGTCGGCCGGGCAACCAGAAACACGGAAAGAAAGAGAATCAAAACCGCAGACCATACCAGCATCCAGATAAACAGGAGCCTGGGGTTGCCAAGTCCCTTGAGCAATTGCGGAAAAACGGCGCTGCAACTGCGCACCAGTCCGCCGATAGCCAGTATCGTCAGCACGGGTACCGCCGGCAGCCATGCTGCACCGAAAACGATCAGGACCAACTCCCGGGAGAACAATGCCAGGCCCGCATAAACGGGAAATAGCAGGGTGATCATATCACGCGACAGCTTGTTGAAATAATGCTGCAACGCAGGTTTGTTGTCGCGAAGCCGGGCGAAAACAGGAAACCCTACCCTGGTTACAATATAGCCGAGGCGTGCCGTAGGGAGCATCAGAAAGGTGAAGCCGAGGTTGTACAAACCAAGCGCCGTGGCGCCAAGCCATTTTCCCACGATCAGTTTGTCTGCATAGTTTGAGGCAAAATCAGCCCAGCGGGAAGCAAGATCGTACAATCCAAAGCGCACATACGGCAGCGCCTCCCGAAAATGCGCCATCCGTGGCGCCCAACAGGCGTAACTGCTGCGGACGGCCACGAGGCAACCCGCCGTGGCCAATATATTGCGCGCCAGAAACCCGGCGCCCATGGCCATTGCGCCCCAACCCTGACTGGCCAATGCTGCTGTCACCACAAAAGAGCCTGCCCAGGATACAACCTCAATCCTGGCGATCAGATCGAATTGCATCGACCGCGTCAGCAATCCCGCATGCTGCGTTCCCAATGGTGTGATCAGCAGCGACAGCCCCATCACGCCAAGGAGATGGGATATGGAAGGCTGATTAAACCAGGCAGCAAGAACATTGCCCGCGAACCATAAAGCGCTGAAAATCAGTACCCCCAATAACAGATTAATCCATGTAAGCGCAGCCAGTTGTCCGGGTGTAATGGAGCGGGCCTGTACAATAGCCTGGCTCAGTCCCGCTTCCGCAACCGGTACAAGAAATCCCAATACAACGGCGGCGAGTGCGTACTCCCCTGCCTCGGCCGGACCGGCAAGGCGTGTAAAACAATCTGAAGTATCTGGAACAGTGCGGATCCCAGGGTGCCCGCCAGCGACCATCGCACCCCGCGGCGAAAAGAATCGGCCAGTTGGTGCTCGGGAATGTCAGGCAGCGGCGTTCCGGTGGGCATAGGAATAAGCGCGGGAATGGACGTAAAAAAAACAGCCCTCCGCCCTTTCTCATTTGAAAGGACCGGAGGGCCCCCGCCTTCGGTTTTCTTTGCTCAAAAGAGCCTTAATTGTTTCGGGCATTTGTTGTTGGGAAACGCCCGGTTTTTCTTAGTTATGTTGACAGGTTGGGGTTATAAAAACTTGTTTTCTCGTAGTATGAAGACGGATATAAAAGAAAGCGGTTCAAAGCGCTTTGTCGTTCAAAGTTTATTTACAACAACTGAATCTGTCGGAAAGAACATTTAAAAGTTACTGCCTGATAAAGTCGCTTGTAAAAATGATTGTCGAAATGTTGTCTGTTCTGTTTGTGTGAGCAACAAATCTGATGCAAATATGAACGAAAATTTTCATTCAGCAATACCTCCCCCCCTCTCAAGTACCCTGAAACGCCTCATTTACCATTATCATACTTCTAAATAGTAAAGATGTTTTTTGAAAAACTTGCAAGACAAAATGATTATATTTAGAGAAATATTGATGTTTTAGCCGTGAAAATGCGAAGTCTGGAAAAATGACATTTCCGAAATTTTTTTTCAAAAAACGACCGTTCCTTCCCGAAAAACGACCGTTCCCTCAAAAAACAGCACATTTTCATACGGGAAAATCAGCCGCGTCGACGCGTTCGGCGCAGGCAAAATGGCCTTGGGGGCAGGATCGCCTGCCGTGCAAACCACACGGGCGGCAGGGCAGCGCCTCCGCTACTTCCACAACCATACTTCGATCAGATAAGGGCGTGAACCCAAACGCGGGCACCGTCGAGCAGAACACAGCGGCAATAGGAGCGTTGAGCGCGGAGGCGATGTGCACCGGGGCGGAGTCATTGGCATAATTCATGGCAGCACCCTGCATCAAGGCTGCCGACTCCAGCAGCGACAATTTTCCGGCAAGGTTCACGATCTGCCGGTGAGGCAAGGCAGCCCTGATCGCTTCGCATGCCTCAGTATCGCCCCCGGCGCCCAACAGAAAAACCAGCCGGTCGGATGGCAGCCGTTGTAACAATTCCAGCCATTTATGGATTGGAAACTGCTTGGTAAACCAAACGGACGTGGGCGCGATACATATATAGGTATGTCCATCAGCCAATGCCGAGGCTTTCGCTGCATCCGCATCGGATGGATACAGGCGCGGCCGCTCAAACGACCCGTCCGTCAGGTGTTCAATCAGCGCGAGGTTTCGATCCACTTCATGTACCTGCCGGCCGGCGCTTCCATATACGTGCGCTACGCGCCGGGTAAATGCAAACGCGAAAGGATTCTTGCGAAACCCCACCCTGCCCCTTGCCCCCGATAAAGCCGTCAATAGTCCCGATGCGGCAAAACGCTGGCAATTGATCACCCAATCGTATTGTTCGCTGCGGACCCGCCGGACAAGAGCAGCCAGACCCGCGTATTTGGATTGCCGTTTATCCCAAACCAATATTTCCCGGATATGCGGGTTGCCGGAAAGCAGTTTTTCGTTGCCTTTTCGCAGCAGAAAATCAATGGACGCTTCCGGGTAAAAACGCCCGAGTTTTTCGATGACGGGTGTGGCCAGAACGACGTCGCCGATGAAAGCGGTTTGAATGATGAGGAACTTCATGAAAAAAAATTTCTGTCACAAAGAAAAAGACTTGCGTACAAATAAAACGGTTGTAAATTTGCACCCGCTCTGAAACAACATACCTGCGGGAATGGCGGAACTGGTAGACGCATACGTTTCAGGGGCGTACGCCCGTAAGGGTGTGGGGGTTCGACTCCCCCTTCCCGCACATTAAAATGCAAGGACTTATGTGTAAAAACATAGGTCCTTTTTGTTTTGGGTCGGATGGATTGGGGGCTTTACGTGCGGATTAATCCAACTTTATCAAAAATCCCCCTTCGCGGACTAGCCACGGAGGAGGACTTTGACAGGGTATCACAATCTCAAAAACTTGAATCTGGAAACATGGATGCTTCATGGTCTACATTTCCCCAATAGGGGTGCCTCGTCCCAAGTTCGGAATCACTGAATGTCGGATATAATAATCCTGCATGGATGATTCGAGCGTACTATAAAAAATATGTACGTTGCCAAAAACTCCGAAGGAGACAGGCTTCCCAAGGTAAACAGTAAAGGAGAAAAGTCCGTAATTATAAAACTCACATTTTTCCAGGAAGTGCTGATCGGCATCCAGATCTATCCTCATCAGACCTTTGATTAAAGTGGTTTTGTGCAAGTTGAGACTTGGGTTCATAATGGCTGCCGTCAACACTGTTGTGAAAACAACCAGGTGCTTGGTTTTGATTTTCATTGTTACAATATTTAAAATTTCGTGAAATGTGCTGAATTGACTATTCAGGCAATGAGCAATATGGGTCGTTCCCTGAAGACTCCCAGTCAAAGGCCATCAATTCCGCTTCTGTGACAGGGTCGCAATAATTCATATTTTTTGATCGATAAGAGAAGCGAAATAGCGCTTCTTTTACATGGTGGGAAATCTCTCTTATCCTACCGCTTTGTTGCCAAAGGTGAAAAATATGCCCATCGAGCCGCGAAGTGCGTCTTAGCAACGCTTGAATTTGTTGTCTGAACAACAGTATTCGGATATTCCAGATCAAATATTCAACGGCCGGAACCAAATAGCCACCAATGGTGACAGCAAAAAGGGCAATAAGCAAGCCTATAAGGCTCATTTGAAGTTCCACCTTTTCAATTTCCGTTTGCGTACCCTCCACAAGAATAGACCGAATCCAGATCAAACTCAGTAATATGCCGAGGTACAGGGCGAAATTCAAAAAGAATTGGCGGACGCGTTGCTGTCTGTTGTTATCCATAAATACGAATGCGACGCTAGCCTCCATATCATGGTTCTTGTGTAACTCCCATCGATGAAATGGGCCAGAACTCGAACATTTTGCCAATTTTTCACCGGTAATTACGGCCAGAATATTGACCCCTATGCCAATGGGCAAAGCCAAAAGATTGGCATCGTGGCAAATGACCTGCGATACTTGCCGGTAAACAGGCATCATAAAGAAGATATCAAGGCAGATTAACCCCAGTGTCGCAGCTGATAAGGCTATTACCTCAGCAGGCGGGAAAACTCTGCGCCATTCGTTGCTTTGCTCCTCCAGTATTTGGAATGGGGTCTTTTTCACCCGGCATCTATATGCCAGATCACCGACCTGCTCTCCCAAACTGGTGAGCATCGTAATGAGAAATACGTTGTGTTTTGCCATAATGAAACTTATTTAGGAGTGAGAGAATACAAAACAGAGGTGAGTGCCTCCGGCGATTCCATCCGTACCCAGTTCGCCGGATGCACAGGGTTTTTCCAGCCGCAGGTCATGACTTTTACGTGAGTCGGAATGATCTCAGGATGCAAATCCGTATCTGTCAACGTTGACATTCTAACATCCTGGAATCCATCGGAAATGCAGAAGTATACAGGTTGAAATCGCTCCATGCCTGGCTCCTGGAAATAGGTGGCGACGTCTGAAAACCGGCCGTTCAAATGCGTATGCTTATGATTTTTGTGACGGCCCAGGAGCGTTAGACAACTCTGAACGAAAGTTGCTACCCGCAGTTGATTTTCGCGTGTTATACTGTCATATGCATTGGTGTACTCTGTTTCATCTGTAAACGTGGGATACTTGGGTAAGGAAGGGAGGGGCATGAAAGAGCCTCGAACCAAATGCCCTGTACTATCAGGGTCTCCGACCAAACCGAAGGCTATTTTGCCGCCGGTTGCAGCGATAGCCGTGGCCCAGGCCTGAAGTTGGTCTGCACTGGGAGGTGGTACATGGTCAAAAGTGTTGCTGATGTCGTGCGTGACAACAAGTGCCGGAGAGAATGTCGCAGCCGAAGAATTTTGTAGTTCAGTAGCGTCATGTAGCACGCAGCCAGACATGCACATGAGTGCACACGCGAGAAGAATTTTTAACATTAACATCGTTGAAAATTTTTGTTTTATGAAAATACATTCACAAAAATATGGCATTTCCATAAAACAAAAAAACTTAATTTGCTGACAATCAATATTTTAGTAATTTCAAATGGTTTCACGAAATTTTTTTGTTAAAATGGGCCACTGTGAAATTTCAAGTAATTTCACGCGAAATTTCACGGTAGCCTTACTATATTTATGGAAGAACAGTTATCTAGCTTTCGCCCTTACTACGAAGCATTCCTCAAGACTTACAATAGAAAAATTTTAATCAAAAAACTTTGGCCGACACTTGCGAGATTAAGCGAGAGGGGGATATAGGTGATGTATTTCGCTACCTTGCCGGCAAGGAGAAAGACAAAATGCCAAGTTATGATCAGGTCAACAAAGTCCTGAATTGCCTGGTTCAGAACTGGCTTATAGTAGAAGAGAAACTGGTGCCTAAACACTCTTCTATCCTGATAAAGAAATCTTCATCAGGCTCTTCCATTGTGACACATAAAAACTTCAGTGCTGCCAAAATTGGCGCAGCGGTGGCTCAACAAGTACCTGATTCGGAAATCTGCCTCATCAATACCTATCTGGCTACGGTACAAATGGATCAGGAGACTTATCAGGACAACCTTGAGACAATTAAGAACTGGCTTGCCGTGCAGAATCGAAAAGTCAAAATCATCATACTTCGCCCGGAAGGAAAAGGCATGTTTCTTAGAACAAAAACTTCTCTCGATAGTAATGGGACCGATTTGGCCAATACTCTCATTCTGCATCTCAGTATTCTGATCAAATTAATGGACAGTTACCCCGGTCAACTGGAAGTAAAAATGATGGATGAAATACCGGGCATGGCTGCTTTTATCCTGCCAGACAGGTTGTTCTACGGTTTACATTACTCTTTTGGTCACACGGAAACGGGTTCTTGGTTTGAAATAACCGACCCCGGCATGGATTGTTATCTACACATCAAAAGGCATTTCGACACCCTTTGGAACGACCCGATGCGAACGACTCCACTAACTCCTGACCTGTTGGACCATTACAAACGCGCACTCAATATTGTAAAGCGCGATCCGGAATTTCTGCACAATAGCAATTGGAAAGTATATCTACACGACCTTTCGAGTGTAGCATTGGGCAAACGGGAAGCCCCCTTTACCGAACTGACAGGTAAAATCACACACTGGAAACTCAGGATTGAAAAGCCTGAGAAGGGCGTATATTTGAAAGCGCATCTTGAAATTCCCGACAGTAACATCAAACTGCCCGAGGTTAACTTAATCACTGAAAATCTTTCCGACCGTGACTATGCGCATGCCAGATTCTCGGATTTTGGCACGCTGTCCATTCACCTGTCGTTCCACTGTCGAAAAGCCGCAGTTGACGACCCTTTTATGCTGGGGTATTTTATTCTTTCTGCCGGGGGTGATTGCTGTGCAGGTTATATTGTATTGGAAAAAATCGATCAACCTGATATTGTTAGACCTCCCACCGACGAAAGAGATATTGCATCCGAACCCTACCTGCACCGTTTGCTGAGTTTTCGCGATAGTAGTTATTACAGCCTTGAAAGAACACGGACAGAAAAAAGGCTATTCAGGCCGCTTCCGTACCAGGGCAAATACAAAGTATATTCATATGGTGGGTCAAGGGGAGGAGCCAAATGTATCAAACAAAACTGGCTCTATATTGACCAGTATGGCATTGCTACCTATCGCAACCAGGAGTTCCCAAGGTTGACCGGCCGGGCTACCCTCCTGGATCAACATCTACATGGTTTCTTCATTCATTATGATAATGATAATACTGACCTGCAAAGGCGTAGTTACCTCATCATTTCTGTGCGGGGGAGGAAGGCAAAGAAAGGGCGGTATTACTCTGCCATTCAATTGGGTGTCAGTACTGAAAGGGATATGCCTACCGGCAAGCGATACATCCTGGAATACGTGGATGATCAGCCGATCCATGATAAAGACAAACCTGTTAAAATAGCACTACATTCGAAATCGTACCAAGACCTTCCTCCCGGATTAGCGGGTTTACTTTCCGGCCGGGTCAAGAACTTGTTGGGATTCTTGCGCACTGGCGCGAATATTGATGATATTCACGGCGTTAACAAGGAATGGGAAACTCATTCGAAATGAGGCAAATTTTTTATGATAGTGCCATGCTGAATGCCCGACTTGGCCAATATGGAATGTCGGCCAAAATGATCCTCAGGGCTGTAAATCATGGCTTCGATGATATGGACCAATTTGACAGCGATGTCAATGCTATCAGTACTGAAGCACTTCAAAAGATCAAAGATGAAAAGGATTATAATATAGCCAGAAGTGTGTTCGATATCGATAATAAATAGTAGACTTGTTCGCCCTCAGCAACAAGTTAATGGCCAATTAATCACCTTGCCTGGCCTGGTTTTCGATTTGATTTAACTTCCGGAATAATTGACTGTTCCTCAACCCATTCGCCACCCATGGCCGTTAAAAAATCCGAACTCTACGCCACCCTCTGGAAAAGCTGCGATGAACTCCGGGGAGGCATGGATGCTTCTCAGTACAAAGACTACGTCCTCACTTTTCTCTTCATCAAATACGTCTCCGACAAATACGGCGACCGCGACGACGCGGTGGTGTCCATACCCGCAGGCGGTAGTTTCCGCGACATGATCCAGCTGAAAGGCAAGCCGGACATCGGCGACCAGATCAACAAGATCATTGCCCGGCTCGCTGAAGAGAACGACCTGAAAGGGGTGATTGACCTGACCGACTTCAACGACGAAGAAAAACTCGGCAGAGGGAAAGAAATGGTGGATCGCCTGTCGGCACTGATCGGTATTTTCGAGAACCCTTCGCTGAATTTCAGCCGGAACCGGGCAGACGGAGACGACCTGCTTGGCGATGCCTACGAATACCTCATGCGGCATTTCGCTACGGAATCGGGCAAGAGCAAGGGCCAGTTTTACACACCGGCTGAAGTGTCCAGAATTCTGTCGAAAGTAATTGGGGTGGAGCAATCATCCAGCCAATCGCAGACGGTATACGACCCGACCTGCGGTTCCGGATCGCTTTTATTGAAGGTTGCCGACGAATCGCCGGCGGGCTTGAGCATATACGGACAAGAGAACGACAATGCCACCAAAGCGCTCGCAGTGATGAACATGTGGATGCATGGCAACCCCACAGCCGAGATATGGAAAGGCAACACCCTCGCCAGTCCGCACTGGCTGGAAGCAGATGGATCGCTGAAAAAATTCGATTACTGCGTAGCAAATCCACCGTTCTCCTACGCTGCCTGGCGCAACGGGTTTGAGCCGGAAAATGACACCTACAACCGCTTCGACGGGTTCGGTATACCTCCGACTTCAACCGGCGACTATGCGTTTCTGCTGCACATCATCAAATCGCTGAAAAGCACCGGCAAAGGTGCGGTGATCCTGCCGCACGGCGTGTTGTTCCGGGGCGGCGCCGAAGGTCAAATCCGCACCAACCTCATCCAGCGGGGGTATATCAAAGGCATTATCGGACTACCAGCCAACCTGTTTTACGGCACCGGCATTCCAGCCTGCGTCATCGTGCTGGACAAGGAAAATGCCGCCCAGCGCCAGGGCATTTTTATGATCGATGCCAGCAAGGGTTACGTCAAAGACGGGAACAAAAACCGGCTGCGCGAACAGGACATCCACCGGATTGTCGATGTGTTCAACAAACAACTGGAGATGCCCAAGTATGCCCGGTTGGTTCCAATGGCTGAAATCCAAACGAACGAATACAACCTGAATATCCCGCGCTATATCGATGGACAAACCGCCGAAGATATTCAGGACTTAGCGGCTCACCTGATGGGCGGCATACCCCTGCGCGACATCGATGCGCTGGACCGGTATTGGCAGGTATATCCTTCCCTGCGTACCCAATTGTTCCAGTCCTCCGAACGTACCGGGTATTGCATCCTGAAGGTACCCAAAGAAGCCATCAAGTCCAGCATCTTTTCCCATCCCGAGTTTGTGGCCTACAGTACGAAACTCGATGCCACGTTCGCAGCCTGGAAGCACGATAATTACGACCTGCTTAGTGGAATCGGCAGTGCCACGCACCCGGCAACATTTATCCATACCATTTCCGAAAGCCTGCTGGCACACTACACCGGGAAAGCGCTGATCGACCCATACGACATTTACCAGCACCTGCTGGACTACTGGGCCGAGACCATGAAAGACGACGTGTACATGCTTGTGGAAGACGGTTGGAAAGCAACCCTGGAACCGGTACGCGACAGCAAAGGCAACCCCAAAAAAGGAGAATACGACTGCGAGCTGATTCCCAAACCCCTGATGATCGCCCGGTACTTTGCTACCGAACAGGCAGCCCTCAGCGATCTGGAGCAACAACTGGAAGCCATCACCCGGAACCTGGACGAGATACTGGAAGAACACGGCAGCGATGACGGACTGCTCAGTGGAGCCCTGAACGACAAAGGCAAGGTGACCAAAGCCAGTCTGAGCGCCCGGATGAAGGACATCAAAGGCGACCCGGAATATACGGACGAGTGGAACCTGCTCGAACTCTACCAATCCGACCTGGAGCAGGAAGCCCGGCTGAAAACCGCCATCAAGGAAGCGCAGGCGACGCTGGATCGCAACGTCATTGCCCGGTACCCGAAACTCGGCACGGACGAGATCAAGACGCTGGTGATCGACGACAAATGGCTGGCAGCCATACAGTCGGCTATTCAGGGGAGATCGATGCGATTTCGCAGCGGTTGACGCAGCGGATCAAGGAATTGGCGGAACGGTATGAGTTTACGTTACCGGCGCTTGACCGGGAGGTGCAGGCTTTGACGGAAAAGGTAAATGCTCATCTTGAAAAAATGGGGGTGGTATGGAAGTGAAGAAATGAATACATCAAGACTGAATTAGGTTTGATGCCACATGACTGGAGTAAAATGCATAAAAATGTTGCTTCAATCACCACTGGGGATAAAAATACTCAGGACAGAGTTGCTGATGGTGTCTATCCATTTTTTGTACGATCGCAAACAGTTGAGAGGATCAATAGCTACTCTTTTGATGGAGAGGCTGTTTTAACTGCGGGCGACGGAGTAGGTACAGGGAAAGTTTTTCATTATATAAATGGAAAGTTTGACTTTCACCAAAGAGTCTACAAGATTAGTGACTCAATGATGGAGTGGACGGATACTTTCCTTATTTATTCTTTAGCAATAACTTTTTGCAAAGAATAATGATGATGCATGCTAAATCATCGGTGGACTCCGTTCGGATGGAGATGATTGCGAACATGTAAAATCCCCGGTCCCCACCCTCACCGAACAGCGCGCCATCGCCACCGCCCTAACCGATGTCGACCGGCTCCTGTCTGCATACGACCAGCTCATCGCCAAGAAGAAAGCCATCAAGCAAGGGGCTATGCAGGAGCTGCTGACGGGGAGGAGGCGGTTGGAGGGGTTTGAGGGGGAGTGGACACTTCAAAAGCTTGAAGAACTTTCAAAAGGAATAACAGGGATCAATTGCCTTCGATGGTCACCCTTTTATAATTCAAGGCACGGGGTCTACCTTTAATCAAGGTTTACTCGATGTAATGGAATAGGATAATAATAAGAAACTTTACCTCTCAAATTACTAAAAAGTTTGTAATCGAGGCGATACAATGAACGAAAGGGCACCAGCGGCTTCTGAAATACGAAAACTGATATTGACTGTTGTTTATGGAAGACACGTTTGTTCTACACATTACCTAACGAATATCTTTATCAGACCTGTTATACAGAAACAAAATGGTCAAAATGTTTTCATCTGGATCAACCTTTGATACCATTAACTCAAAAACCTGCGTCAAATTTATATTACCGGCAATTGATTTTTCTGAACAAACCGCCATCGCCCAAATCCTCACCGACTTGGACGCAGAAATCGCCGCCCTGGAGCAGCAACGGGACAAGTACAAAGTGGTGAAGCAGGGGATGATGCAGGAATTGCTCACCGGCAAAACAAGACTCATCTGATATGAAAAACTACTACCGGATCATGCTCGGCAAGAGCAGCATGTATGCCCAAGAATGCTATGAAGGCAACTTCATCGGTGTCGACTTCCTGAGCGACATCGATCTCACCGGTAAACTACCAGATGACTGGCGCAACTTCAACCAACAGTATATTCCGGTCGTACTCAAGCGCGATCCGGGTCGGAGTAAAATATCCGCCGGTCTGGCATGCGGTATGTTGTGGACGATAGCCAAGGGAATCAAGGTTGGAGACATTGTACTTTGTCCCAACGGTTCCGGCAGTTACTACATTGGCGAAGTGCTCGACAGCTACTCCTTCCATACCGGAGAAGTGCTGCCACATCGCCGTACGGTAAAATGGCTGCCCGCAATCATTCAGCGGTCCGAAATGAGCGATGCCTTACAAAAATCCACTGGCTCCATCGGCACCTCCAGTGCGATCACCGGATATGCGGAAGAGATCGAACGACTGATCGCCGGACAAGCAAAACCTACCATCATCTCCACAGACGAAACCGTTGAAGACCCCGCCACATTTGCGTTGGAGAAGCATCTCGAAGATTTTCTGGTACAGAATTGGAAGCAAACGGAATTGGGTAAAAAGTACGACATCTATGTGAATGAAGACGGGGAGGAAGTGGGTCGGCAATTCCAAAGCGACACCGGTCCGATGGATGTGCTGGCCATTAGCAAGGACAAAAAAGAGTGGCTTGTCGTAGAATTGAAGCGCGGACGAGCCAGCGACAACGTGGTTGGGCAAGTCCTGCGGTATATGGGATTTGTGCAGGACCTGGCCGAGAAAGGGCAGACGGTGAAGG
Organism: Lewinellaceae bacterium; assembly: GCA_016712415.1. Classification (GTDB taxonomy): domain Bacteria; phylum Bacteroidota; class Bacteroidia; order Chitinophagales; family Saprospiraceae; genus M3007. The sequence continues at coordinate 123,358 of JADJRC010000050.1, forward strand.
GAGTAATCATTGCGATGGAAGATGACAACCGGATACGGAGGGCGTTGTCAATGGTGCCGAATATTGAGTTTTATCGGTATCAGGTGACGTTCAGGCTTTTTAAGGATTGATATAAACCATAAATCGTTAAAAATATGATTACCGCTGTTGATAATGGTAAGGAGATTGCCAGACTGCAAAAACAAATGCAACTGGCATTCAAAAATCAAAAACCGGAAAGCATCAGAGCAATCATAGGTTCTCCTGGTGGGGCCTTTGGCACCAAATTCCTATATTTCAAGGCATACGATATTTGGGTAGTTTTCGAGGAAGGTGATAACCGTTACTGGAATGCATTCGGGATCGGACGGCCCATCCCGGAAAAAAACAATTCCATAACATGTGAGATCAACTTTCCCTACGAAGGGATTGACCGGAGAATTGCTGGCGTATGGGGCAAGGATTCAGACAACGTTGTATTGCTACACAGGGGCAAAATTGGTGGTGGCCGGAAAGGCATAGGGAAAAGTTTGTTTCTCGATAAATACCGTGGTGAGTATGTCAACATTTTAGATGGTGATACGGAGAATCACGTTGCCCTGATTGGAAGTTTGAATTCAAAACGTTTCTTACAGCAAGTGGCCAACTTCGTCCATGAAGTGCACCGGATTAAGAACTTAGCCGAAGATGCAGCAGAAGATGTGGACAGCATCGATGACGAACAAAGCATGCCGGATTTGGGCTTTGATTTTACAGCAGAAGGGCATGGAAAAAGAAGGTATACCCGCAGAGAAGAAATCGAGGCAATCAGCAACCACGGCATCATTATCAACGCTTTAGCGGATCAACTTACAAGCAGAGGGTTTGCCGTTGGAAATGACCGAAAGCGAGACCTTTTTACGGTCAACAACGACAAAATTGATCGTCTTTTTGAAGCCAAAACTGATCTGTCGAATGGAAGCATCTATTCAGCTGTGGGACAACTTATGATGTATTCCGCTGAAAAATGTCTCGATGACAATCATAAAGTATTAGTACTGCCGAAAAAACTAAAGGCATCTGCCGAAAAGACCGTTGCCAAACTGGGTTTGGATATTTTGTACTACATTTTTGATGATGAAACTGTCCATTTTATTGATCTTGACCGGATATTGAAAAAGAGATAAAATGTATAATCTTCAGAATTACAATCTAATCTCACCGAATTTTAATAAGAGCGCCGTTGGTCAGATCAAACGACAAACCGAGAATTCGAGCACTTAGAGCGTGTTTAAATTTCAGTCACCGGGCTGCAAGCGGCCAATTTTATTTCATGCTTCGTTATCCCGACTAAAGTCGGGACGCCATAGGCGCCCGGCTATGGCTGCAATATTTGCCTTGCCTGAAACAAAATTTGCTCGCTTTCGCTCCGGCACTGAAATTTAAACACGCTCTTAGATAACAAAAATATTATCATGCCCAAACCGGACCCAATATGGCTTTTCCGAATGACTCATGTGGATAACGTTCCGCATATTCTGACGCATGGCTTGGTTACTGCATCTTCCCCCAATGCCGACCCAAATTTTCGTTCTATTGGAGATCGTAGCCTTATCGGTGTGCGCAACGATATGGAAGTGCCCATCACCCCCGGTGGAAACTTTAGTGCGTACGTTCCGTTTTATTTAGGTCCAAGGTCGCCAATGCTTTATCAAATTGCCACCGGATACGAAGGGATTGAAAAGGTCCATCAGGATGAAATTGTATATATTGTAGTCAATCATAATTGCATCCAAGAGAAAGGATTAGAGTTCGTCTTCACCGATGGCCACGCGCGTCACGGGATGACCTAATAGCCCGGAGGCATTCGATCACCTGGATTGGGACGTCATCTACATGACAAAATGGAGCAACACACCGGAAGACCCGGACCGCCAACGGCGCAAACAGGCAGAATATATGGTCAAAGAACAGGTACCCGTGGATTGTATCGCCTACATATTGGCGTACAGTGAAAATACCAAACAAAAAATTCAATCTTTGCTTCAGGAAGCAGGAGTTGAAATTCCGGTAAAAATTTCAAAAAGAGCCTATTATGATCACGTATAAAACAGGCAATCTCTTGGCCGCCAACACCCAGGCTCTGGTGAATACCGTCAATACGGTTGGGATAATGGGTAAGGGCATTGCACTACAATTTAAAGAAACGTTCCCAGAGAATTACAGAGCCTACTCGGCCGCATGCAAAAAGGGAGAAGTGCAAATTGGGAAAATGTTTGTCACTGCAACCAATCGCATGGATGGCATCAAGTATATTATTAATTTTCCAACTAAGAAACATTGGAGGCATCCATCTAAGCTGGAATATATCCGTTCGGGATTAATAGACCTCCGTAAGATAATCGTTGAAAAAAATATCCAGTCGGTTGCCATGCCGCCATTAGGTTGTGGGAATGGCGGACTAAACTGGGCTGATGTTAAACAGCTTATTGACTATTACTTGGTTGACTTACCCATTACGCTGATTGTATTTGAACCGTCCGATGAAGTGAATGCAATACTAGCAGCCGAAAACGAGAAGCGTGAAGCAAAGCTACACCAGCGCGTGCTATGATGCTAAACTTGCTTTATTATTACCGTGGCTTAGGGAATATGCCAGTGAGTTTGCTGCTGAAAAACTGACGTATTTTCTGCTTCGCATGGGAGAACCACAACTTAAGTTGGATTTTCAAAAGCATATCTATGGCCCATATTCCGGTAAGGTAAGACATGTACTTTTTGCTTTGAACGGTACTTTTTTGACCGGACTCTCTCAGAAAGATGCAAAGCCATTTCAAGCGTTGCCACTCCTGATTGATAAGAAAGCGGAAGTTGATGCATACTTGGAAGAAAACACCGTAGCATCCCAAAAGGAGCGGTTGGCCAAGGTAAAAAAACTTATTGATGGATTTCAATCTCCCGCAGGTCTTGAACTACTATCAAGCCTGGACTATTTGATCAACGAACACAAAACTTTTGACTGCCCGGTATTGTCAAACGAACTTAAAAACTGGTCAAGTCGCAAGGAAAAAATGTTCTCCGAATTTCAGATTAAAGTAGCCATCAACCGTTTGCAGGAATTTCGGGAAACACTGTACCACGAATTTTAATCTCGCCGCCCCACCATGACCACCATCAGCCAACTCGAACGCGCTACCCAGAACCGGGTCGTCATGCTGCTCGCCAACCAACTCAACCGGTAGTGTCTCGGTAATCGACCCGAACGGAATACCGATAATCGCATGCAGTTTCAAATTTCTATTTATGCAAATTCAAAATAAATTCTATGCAATTTCAAAATTAATGTGCATTTTTGCCTAAAATCCATCAAATGGCATACATTACCAGGCAACTGGAGCAGGTACTGAAAAAGCAGTTGGACAAATATCCTATCCTGGCAGTAACTGGCCCGCGGCAATCCGGAAAAACAACCTTGCTTGAGCATCTTTTCCCCGATTATGCGTATGTATCCCTGGAAAATGAAAACGTTCGCAGTTTTGCCGTGGACGATCCGGTCGGCTTTTTAAAAAAATACCCTGGAAAAGTCATTTTCGACGAGGTACAGCGGGCCCCGGGACTGTTTTCCTATCTGCAAACCGAAGTGGACCGCAGCGGGCAAATGGGACAGTTTATTCTCTCCGGGTCGCAGAATTTTCATTTGTTGAGTAATATTACCCAAAGTCTGGCCGGTCGCGTTGCCTTGTTCCGGTTGCTCCCCCTGGATTTTGCTGAATTGCATTCGGGGAATTACCTTCCACAGCGCTGGACACAATTAGCCTGGCAGGGCGCCTACCCTGCTCTGTTCAGCAGGCAAATTGAACCGCCGGTTTTTTATCACAATTACATCGAAACCTACCTGAACCGCGATGTGACAGAACTTTCCAACATCAGGGACATGCACGCATTCCGGCGTTTTCTGAGCCTCTGCGCCGGCAGAACGGGCCAATTGCTCAACCTCGCCAACCTGGCTCGCGACTGTGACATTACGCAGCCTACGGCTAAAGCCTGGTTGTCTATCCTGGAAAGTAGCTATATCCTGTTTTTACTGTACCCGTACCATAAAAACTACAACAAGCGCATCATCAAAACCCCCAAGTTGTATTTTTACGATACCGGTTTGGCTTGCTTTCTGCTTGGCATCCGCAAACCGGAGGACCTGGAAATGTTCGACCTGGCCGGCAATGTTTTTGAGACCCTGGTTATTGCCGACTTTATCAAGCGCAACCAACACCAATACCTGTTCCGGGAGTATTGGTTTTGGCGGGATTCTAATGGCAATGAGATTGACTTGCTTACAAAAACCGGACTATCGCTCGATATTTTTGAAATAAAGTCAACCCAAACCCTCAATACAAGACTATTCGCTGGGCTGGACTATTTTACATCCGTTTCAGGAGAAAAGATTGAGGCGCGCACCCTTATTTACGGTGGAAATGAAAGTCAAAACCGCACTAATTATTCCGTAATAAGCTTGGACAGACCTATGGCAAACCACTTAATACTATAACTTTTATGTCCTCCATCGGCCAACTCGAACGACAAACCCAAAACCGGGTCGTCATGCTGCTCGCCAACCAACTCGGCTGGGAGTACTTCGGCAATTGGCACGACCGGGATGATAACAGCAACATCGAAGAATCCTGCCTCCGCTCCTACCTGCAAACCCGTTACAGCGACCGGCTAATCGACAAAGCCATCCGGGAGTTAAACACCGCAGCAGGCGACCAAACCCGGAGCCTGTACGAGGTCAACAAAGACGTATATGAACTACTCCGGTACGGCGTCAAAGTCCGCGAAGACGTAGGCGAGAACAAACAAACCGTCTGGCTCATCGACTGGCGCAATCCGCTAAACAACCACTTCGGGTTTGCTGAAGAAGTATCCGTCCGGGGGGAAAACAAGAAACGTCCAGACATTGTGCTGTATGTGAATGGTATCGCGCTGGGCGTACTGGAACTAAAACGCGGCACCGTCTCGGTCGCGGAGGGTATTCGACAAAACCTAGACAACCAGAAGTCCGTGTTCATCCGGCAGTTTTTTCATACGATGCAATTGGTGCTGGCTGGAAACGATACCGAGGGATTGCGCTACGGCACTATTGAAACGCCGGAGAAGTACTACCTCAAATGGAAAGAAGCGGAGCGCAGCGAATACGGGCATATGCTGGATTGGGATTTGGTTCGTCAGTACGATGCCCTGGATTTGCCGTTGGACAAGCACCTGGTTCAAGTCTGCGACAAGAAGCGGTTCCTGGAGATCATCTACGACTTTACTCTGTTTGACGGTGGCATCAAAAAGGTGTGCCGTCCGCACCAATATTTTGGCGTCAAGGCATCCCAGCAACGCATCCGGGAGCGGAAGGGTGGCATCATCTGGCACTCCCAAGGCAGCGGCAAGAGTCTGACGATGGTCTGGCTGGCCAAGTGGATCAGGGAGAACGTGGACAATTCCAGGGTGCTGATCATTACCGACCGGGATGAACTGGACAAGCAGATCGTACGTGTGTTCGACGACGCCGGAGAAACAATGAACCGGGCACGCAGCGGCGCCGACCTGGTGAACAAACTGAATACCAACGAACACCCGCTCTTATGCTCGCTGATCCACAAATTCGGACGCCGGGAAGAGAGTGAATACGACGATTTTATCGAAGAGATCAAAAGAAGTCTGCCTCCGGGATTTGCAGCCAAAGGGAAGCTTTTCGTATTCGTGGACGAATGCCACCGGACGCAATCCGGCAATCTGCACGAAGCCATGAAATCTATCCTACCGGATGCGCTGTTCGTTGGTTTCACCGGTACGCCCTTGCTGAAGGTGGACAAGAAGAAAAGCGTGGAGGTGTTCGGCACCTACATCCATACGTACAAGTTTGACGAAGCGGTCGCGGACAACGTGATTCTTGATCTGCAATACGAAGCCCGTGATGTGGACAAGAAAATCAACGACCAGCGCAGTAACGACGAATGGTTCGATGCGGAAACACAGGGGCTTACCGACACGGCCAAGGCGCAATTGAAGCAGCGCTGGGGCACCATGCGCTCGGTGCTCAGTTCCAAGTCCCGGTTGGAAAAAATCGTATTCGACATTCTGAAAGACTTCAAAGTGAAACCCCGCTTATCCACGGGTCAGGGGAATGCGTTACTGGTAGCGGGTAGTGTATACGAGGCTTGCAAGTATTATGAATTGTTTCAGTCCACACCCCTGGCCGGGCATTGTGCCATCATCACTTCGTACGAACTCAATGTCAATAAGATAAAAGGCGAGGAAACCGGCGCCGGCGCCACCGAAGAACTGATGAAATATGACATCTATAAAAAGACGCTCAATGGCAAGTCTACCGAAGCCTTTGAAGATGAGGCCAAGCGCCAATTCATCAAAGAACCGGCCAGAATGAAGTTGCTGATCGTGGTGGACAAACTACTCACCGGGTTCGATGCGCCTTCGGCTACCTACCTGTACATCGACAAGAACATGCAGGATCACGGACTGTTCCAAGCGATCTGCCGGGTCAACCGACTCGATACCGAGGACAAAGAATACGGGTACATTGTAGATTATAAAGACTTGTTCCGGAGCCTGGAGGATGCGATCAATGATTATACGACGGAAGTTTTTGCCCACTATGAAAAGTCGGACGTGGAAGGATTGTTGAAGAATCGCCTGGTGGAAGCCCGGCGACGACTGGATGAAGCATTGGAAATCGTCAATGCCTTGTGCGAACCGGTACACCCCAAAGATTCCATCCACTTCATCCGGTACTTCTGTGGCAACACGGAGAATAAAGACGACCTGAAGGACAAAGAAAAACTCCGGCTGGCACTGTACACGCAGACGGTATCGCTGATCCGGGCGTATTCCAACCTGGCCAACGAAATGCTGAAAGCGGGTTACACCCAGGCACAAGCGGATTCGATTCATGCCCAGGTGGAATTTTACACCCACCTGCGGGATGAGATCAAAAATGCCAGTGGCGACTACATCGACCTGAAGGCTTACGAACCCGGAATGCGGCAGCTGATCGATATGTACATCTCTGCCGAAGCCAGTCGTAAAATATCCGCATTCGACGACATGACCCTGATCCAACTCATCGTCGAGCGTGGGGAAGCAGCAGTAGATGCACTGCCGGAAGGCATTCGACGAAACCAGGAAGCCGTCGCCGAAACCATCGAAAACAACAACCGGAAGGTCATCATCGAAGAATCGCCCACCAACCCGAAATATTACGAACGAATGTCCAACTTGTTGGATGCCCTGATTCAAGAACGCAAACGCGAGGCCATCGCTTATGAAGAATATCTCAAACGGGTTGTTGATCTCACCCGGCTCATCAAATTGCCCCAGGTATCCAATGAATATACTGCACGGTTGAATTCTCCGGCGAAACGAGCGTTGTACGACAACCTTGGACAGGATGAAGAACTGGCTATCGAGTTGGATCAGATCATCCGTTCGACCAAAAAAGATGGCTGGCGTGGAAATGTGCTGAAAGAACGCGAAGTGAAGTACGCTATACGAAAACGATTACCCGAAAACTACGATATTGACGCCATCTTCGACATTATAAAGAATCAAGGTGAGTACTGAGCATTTAACGGTTGCGGGCATCGACATCGACTTGATCCGCAAGGACATCAAGAACATCCACCTGGCAGTGTATCCCCCTTCCGGTCGGGTCCGGATTGCAGCGCCGGAACAAATGGATGCTAATGCCATCCGCTTGTTTGCTATCTCTAAAATCCCCTGGATCAAAAAGCACCAGCGGAAGTTTGCCGAGCAGCACCGGGAAACACCGCGTGAATACGTCAACGGTGAGAGCCATTACTTCATGGGTCGCCGGTATCTGCTGAATATCATTGAGCATACCGGCAATAACAAGGTCGTCATCCGAAACCGCAAGTACATGGACTTGTATGTGAAGTACGGAGCCACCAGAGACCAAAAAGAGCGTGCCGTATGGGAATGGTATCGCCGGGAATTAAAGTCGACTGTACCCGATCTGGTGGCTAAATGGGAGGGTGTTATTGGCGTTAAATGTTCGTACTGGGGTGTCAAATATATGCGGACTAAATGGGGCACTTGTAACACAACGGCGAAGCGAATATGGCTGAACCTGGAACTGGCGAAGAAGCCGGTCGAATGTCTGGAGTACATCATCGTACACGAACTCGTACACCTGCACGAACGGAATCATACTGAGCGGTTTGTGTCGCTGATGGATCGGTTTATGCCGAACTGGAGGTTAAATCGGGAGGTGTTGAATAGTTTGCCGGTGGGGCATGAGAAATGGGGGTATTGAAAGAGACTGACTTGTCCCCCTCCTGCAACACAACAACCCGCCCGGCGTTACTCTTTCCGGAAGGTTTCGTCAGAAGCCGGATTTAATGGCAGTGGTTGTACCTTTGCGGCCAATACCAAACCGGTTCGCTGTATTATGAAATTCTTACTTTGTCTTTTCTCCGCTTTTTTGATGACCTCCAGCCTTTCCGCTCAATCCGGCGGCTCGGGCGCCACAGAACAGCCCCCGGTCAACACCAACGAGCGCACCACGGTACAATGGCTGCCCGATACCCTGTTTTTCGGCGAAGTCTATGAAAGCGCTATTTTGCTGGACTCCTTTATGGTCACCAACACCGGCGCATATCCGTATGTAATCAGGCAAATAAAGGCCAGTTGCGATTGCACGGTGCTCAGGCTCCCCGAGCGTCCGGTAATGCCAGGCGAAACGGCGGCCATACGGGTGGAGTTCGACAGCGCCGGCAAGGCAGGCCCGACGCGGCCGGGAATTGTTATTTATGACAATTCCAAACCCAATTCCAGAAACATCCTGTACCTGGACGGGTACGTAAAACCGAGAAAAAAGCCCAGAAATAGTCAGGGAGGAAGATAACAAAATGCCCGGCAGCTGTATGGATTTAAAAAACCCGCGCTCTCAATTGGTCCTTCCCATAATGCACAGGGTATCTAAAGAATGTTCCAAACTGCCGGGCAAAATCAGGTGGTATACAAGATGCACAAATGTAGCTGTTATTGCGGGAATAATATTTTGTTTTTTCTCTATTGTCTTCTACAAACCAAATGATGATCTGAAGTTGATGATTTATTAACAAATTCGGGCACACAATCTGTTCATTCCCATTGGAGAAACCACTACCTTTGCGGCTTCGATCAAAATACGCCGAAAAAATTAAAAATTTGGGTAATTTGCTGAATTTTTGTAAATATTTTCCATCACCATTACCCAGCCCCTGCATTCCAAACATCCTTTTTCATGATAGATATACGCAACATTGCCATTATTGCCCACGTCGACCACGGCAAGACTACATTGGTAGACAAGATGATCCATGCTTCGAGGCTCTTCAAGGAGCACGAGGTGTCCGGCGAACTGATCCTGGACAACAACGACCTGGAAAGGGAGCGCGGCATCACGATTCTTGCCAAAAACGTCGCGATCCAATATAAAAACATAAAGATCAATATTATCGATACGCCCGGCCACGCCGATTTCGGTGGCGAGGTTGAGCGCGTGCTCAACATGGCCGACGGCGTGTTGCTGTTGGTCGATGCTTTTGAAGGCCCCATGCCTCAAACCCGTTTTGTACTGCAAAAAGCACTTGAAATGGGCAAAAAGCCCATTGTTGTCATCAATAAAGTGGACAAGCCCAACTGCAATCCCGATTGGGCGCATGAACAGGTCTTCGACCTGATGTTCTCCCTCGACGCCACCGAGGAGCAACTCGACTTCCCCGTTGTGTTCGGATCAGCCAAACAGGGCTGGATGAGCCACGACTGGAAAAATCCGAGCGAAGACATCACAGTGTTGCTCGACGATATCGTCAAATACATCCCCGAGCCGCTGGTATCTGCGGGCACTCCGCAACTGCTGGTTACGTCTCTTGACTACTCCAATTATACCGGCAGGATCGCCGTTGGCCGCCTTTCCCGCGGAAAACTGCAAACCGGCCAGGCCGTATCGCTGATGAAAAAAGACGGCAAGGTGCAAAAACACCGCATCAAGCAAATCTTTGTTTTCGACGGACTCGGGAAAAAAGAAGTGCCGGAAGTAGATGCAGGCGATATCTGTGCCGTCGTCGGAGTGGAAGGATTCGAAATTGGCGACACGATCGCCGATTACGAAAATCCGGAAGCACTCACGCCGATCTCCATTGATGAGCCAACCATGTCGATGCTGTTCACCATCAACGACTCGCCGTTTTTCGGACAGGAAGGTAAATTCGTCACCAGCCGCCACGTACGGGAGCGCCTGGAAAAGGAACTGGAGAAAAACCTGGCGATGCGTATGGAAGAAACCAACTCTGCCGACTCCTTTATGGTATTCGGCCGCGGGGTGTTGCACCTTTCTATCCTGATCGAAACCATGCGCCGCGAAGGCTACGAACTGCAAATCGGCCAGCCAAGGGTTATCGTTAAGGAAATTGACGGCGTCAAACACGAACCGGTGGAGGAACTGACGATCGATGTGCCTGAAACGACCAGCGGCAAATGTATAGAACTGGTGACCCGCCGTAAAGGTGTTATGAAGAGCATGGAACCCAAAAGCGACCGCTTTCTCCTGCGCTTCGATATTCCATCACGCGGTATCATCGGGCTGCGTTCCAATATTCTGACTGCTACCCAGGGTGAAGCGGTCATGACGCACCGCTTCTCCGGATATGAGGCCTGGAAAGGCGACCTGCCCGGCCGTCAGAATGGTTCGCTCATTGTCATGGAGACCGGTACTGCTATTGCGTATTCGCTCGACAACTTGCAGGACAGGGGCACCTTCTTTGTAGATCCGGGCGAGGAAGTATACGAAGGACAGGTGATCGGCGAGAACAATCGCCCCGGCGATCTCGTTATCAACGTGACCAAAACCAAAAAACTGACCAACATGCGGGCTTCAGGGTCCGACGATAAAGCATCGCTCCCGCCGCCCAGACGCCACAGCCTGGAAGAAGCGCTTGAATATATCCAGGAAGACGAGTATGTAGAGGTAACGCCGAAAAATATTCGCCTGCGCAAGGTGTATCTGAAGGACTTCGAACGCAAAAAAGCGCAAAAAGACCTCGCATTGGCCTGAAGCGCCTGAATTATGCCCCGGACCACCGCCGCCGATCCTGCACGGCAGTGGTCCGGCAAATTCAATCTTTTTTAAAAAGTTTTTCGTTTGCGGATAAATTCTATTTTTGCACCCATTTTGCAGGCGAAAACCCTTGAAAAATGACGGTATTTTTATTGTCAGACTCAATATTTCGCCAAAAATCGAAACCGAAGGGGGCATTTTTTAACATTTTCCAACGTTAATCAACGGCAACCCTACTTAGTAATACAATGCGCACAAAACTTTCCAGTTTCAATTTCAACCTGCCTAAAGAACTCGTAGCGCAGTACCCTTCCGAAGAACGCGACCAGAGTCGCCTCATGGTGGTGAACCGCAGTACGGGAAAAATAGAGCACAAGATTTTTAAAGACCTCCTCAACTATTTCAACGATGGGGATGTGATGATCTTTAACAACACCAAGGTTTTTCCGGCAAGGCTTTTTGGCCAGAAGGAGAAAACCGGTGCAAAAATCGAGGTTTTTCTCCTTCGGGAACTCAACCACGATGCGCGCTTATGGGATGTGCTGGTCGATCCGGCACGTAAAATCCGGGTGGGCAACAAGCTCTATTTTGAAGACGAAAATGGTAACGACGCCCTTGTGGCCGAGGTGGTGGACAATACCACTTCACGTGGCCGTACCATCCGCTTTCTTTTCGATGGCACGGAAGACGATTTTCAACACGAACTGTCCAAACTGGGGAATACTCCCCTGCCCAAATACATAGAGCGGGAGCCGGAAGCCATCGACCGCGACCGCTATCAGACGATTTACGCCAAGGAACTCGGCGCCGTAGCAGCGCCCACCGCCGGCCTCCACTTCAGCCGGGAACTCATGAAACGGCTTGAACTCAAAGGCGTACAGTTCGCAGAAATCACCCTGCATATCGGCCTGGGCACTTTCCGTACCATTGATGTGGAAGACCTTTCCAAACACAAAATGGAAGCCGAATATTTCCGTATTGCAAATGATTCGGCTGAAACGGTGAACAAGGGTATCCTGAATGATAAAAAAGTGTGCGCAGTAGGCACCACCGTCATGCGGTCCATTGAGACGGCTGTTTCTGCCGAAAAACTGCTCAAACAAGTGGAAGGCTGGACCAACAAGTTCATCTATCCGCCTTACGACTTCAGCATTGCCAACAGCATGGTCACCAATTTCCACCTGCCCAAATCAAGCCTGCTGATCATGGTATGCGCGTTTGGTGGATTTGATCTTGTCATGGAAGCTTATAATGAGGCAATCAAGAATGAATACCGCTTTTTCAGCTATGGCGACGCCATGCTCATTCTATAGCACCGGGCGTCACGGCATGCACACACAAATTTCAATAACTTTCTTCAAAATTTGCTTCACTTAATGCGCCGTGAAGCAACCCTGATTGCAAAAATCTGTTGTTAGACCTCAACAATTAAACAGACAACGATATGTACTGGACTCTTGAACTGGCCTCATACCTCGAAGAAGCCCCATGGCCGGCTTCGAAAGACGAACTGATCGACTATGCTATACGCTCCGGCGCTCCAAGTGAAGTAATCGACAACCTGGACGAACTGGAAGACGATGGCGAGCTGTATGAAGGCATTGAAGACATCTGGCCTGACTATCCGCGCCACGACGACTTTTTCTTCAACGAAGACGAGTATTAGCGGCCCGGGCAATTGGCCGGCGCAAAAACGGGGTTAGTGTCATTTTCCATGGCGCTAACCCCGTTTTTTAATATGAGTCATCCCGAATTTTCCAGGCGAGCACGACCTCCGTACCGTCGGAAATAGGCTGTGTGTTTGTACAACGGACTTCCAAGTCCGTTGTAACGTGGTGGAGGCGCCGGACTTGGAAGTCCGGCGTACATACCCTGTCCATAAGTCGGGATGACTCATATTATTACCGCATTATCTGAAGATACCCGCTGAGCGGCTTTGAGCCGTCGCTCAGATCAATAATATAAAAATAGGCTCCATCCGGCAAGGCATGCCCATTCCAGGTGCCGTTCCAGGCCTCCAGATTGCTGTAACCTTTCTGCTTGAAAACCAGGTTGCCCCAACGGTTGAAAACCTGAATATCGCATTCCGGAAACTGTTCAATACCCGGTATGCTCCAGTAATCGTTCCTGTTGTCCCCGTTTGGAGAAATGCCCGTGTATACGAGCACTTTGTCGCATAACACCGTTACTTTCACCCTGGCAGAAGAGCGCAGGCCCGTAGTGTCCGAAATCCGGTAAATAAAGGTATCAACGCCGCAATAATCGTGTTCCGGGGTGTACGCCACTACGCCTAAAATATCGTCAAATGTCAATTGCCCGTAAGCAGGATTGGCCAGTACGACAAATTCATCCAGTCCCATCCTATTGCCCACGATGCCGCGGATAATATCATTGGCCACCAGATCGATCTCGACAGATGTGTTTTTCGGTGTAACGGCCTCATCCGGCACTGCCAGCAGCGTTTTATCGTCACTGCCTCCATCGCAACCCAGTTCGACCCGAACCTGGTATTCACAGAAATCAAGGTTATGGAGGAAATGAATATCGTGGTATCCGGTATCGAGCCGCAGACCGATGTTGGTGCTGCAGAGGGTAAAGGAAGTAAACGGTTGGCTGTTATCCGTGACGGTATAGTCGGCCAGTTCCACCTCCGGAATAGTCGTGCAAAAGACGGTATCGGCTGAACAGTTCGACACAGCCCAGGTAATGACGCCCTGGCTTCCGGGGGTATAATTGTGCACTGGAGGACAACTGGTACACACAACTTTAACCGGCATGGTGTCCAGGCAGCCCGTTTGTGCCCGGCGGAAGATGACCGTGTGCAAGCCTACCGCAAATCGCATATTGGTACCCAACGGTGCGCTTTTTTGCATTGGACTGACCGTAGTCTGATTTTGTGCGGAAAGGATAATCAGATTTCCGTAAGTGCTGGCGGGGTTGCCTCCGATAAATACCGAATCATTCTCCAGCGACCAGCCAGGCGCCGGGTCATTTTGATTCATCAAACCGAGCAGTTCATATGCGTTGGTGAAAAACCCGGAAAAGGCCTGTCCGTTTACGACCCACTCCCCCATCTGGTAAGGACCGCCCGACAGGTTAATGGTATACGTCCTTACATTCTGGGGATTACAGGACGAAAAGGCGCCGCCGGAATAAGGCAGGCCGTTGTCCAGTATGACATAGTCTGATACCTGTGTAAAAGGAATGGGCACGCAGCCGGATGCCCCGTTGTCACAATCGTCAGTTGACAAGTCAAGGCTGCCGGGCAAAGCGATACCGTCCAGGCAGTCGTTAGGCGACAGCACGGTAGGAAAATAACGAATAGTGTGGCAGCGGCGCAATACAGGGTCGCAAACCAAAACGCCGATACGGTCTACATTGTAGCCGGTAGGGCCGGATGACTGGAAGGTAATGCAGGCCGATACCGGGTCTATTACATAAGTACCGAATGCGTCGCTGGCGCCGGTCAGCCCGGAGCCGTCTTCCATGGACACCACTTTGTTATTAAAACTGACGGGAATCTGGCCGCACGCCGTTGTGGAATTGCCGGACTGCACAGCAAAATAGATTGAATCAATATCCGGCGGAGCAGCGGTAATATAAACAAGGACGCATACGGTATCATTGAGGCCGGTGGCGCCGGTTTGTACAGCCACGCATATCGGGTCCACACCAAATGCGGGTACAGGCCCGGCAGTATATTTAAGGCACCCCGAAACATCAAACATCCAGCTGCCGAATACGGCTCCGGACTGGCCAACCTGGGCAAAAGTCACATCATTCTGCCCCACACCTGCCGGAAAGGGCAGGCACAGGGAATCCGTGGTATTTACCCCCAGCACAAGCACGAGGGTATCGGCAATATTGCAGTATGCCGGAACAAATACAGAATCGATGGGGTAAGCGCAGAACAGACTGTCGTATACGGTTGCACTGTAATAGCCCGCATCGAGATGCAGCCTGTCCTCCGGATTGTTGAACCCCGGAAGATCAAACCAATCGACCAGGTACCGGCCGTTGCCGCCGCTCAGGGTCAGTTGCAAGGAGCCGCCCTGGTCGCATAACTTTGGCTGGACGTTTGTCAATGCAGCAAACGGCGGCGGTTCGGAGATGGTAAAAGTATCAACCGGCAACAGGCAGCTGTCCGCATCTGCAATTTGAAGGTAATAGGTGCCTGCTGCCAGATTGCCGGGCGACTGGGCCATACCATTCTCGTCCCACAGAGCGAAGGTGTAGGGCGATTTGAAATTTGCGCCCGGAATGACATCAAACTCAACATTGCCTTGCCCCGTCCCTGCACATTTTATATTGAACGGCTGCACGACTACATCACCCTGTACAGGGCCTTCCCCCATAACCACAACAATAGTATCAAGGCAGGCATAGAGATTATCTACAACGTAGAATGTATAAGCGCCGGGCGCCAGGCCGGTTACAATCGGGTCGGCGCCAAAACTGAAGGAATACTGGCCGGATCCTCCGGTGACCTTGATTTCTGCCCGGCCGGTCGGCAGGCCGCATTTTGACGGTTCCAGAATGGTATACGTCGACTGAAGCGGATTGACATTCGGCACACAAACCTGGAGTACCGAATAACAGCCGGTGCCCGGATTGGTAGCGGTTACGGTGTAACAACCGCTGGAAAGTCCGGTATTGGTAGCACCCGTTTCTCCATTGCTCCAGGCGTAGTCAAAGCCTTGCGGCGAAAGGGATACGCTTCCATTGGATGCCAGGCAATTGGAGGGCACAACGGTCTGCACCGAAACGGACGGACCGTTGGTGTTATTGACCAGAATGGTTGTATCAAGGGAGCAGTCCGGGCTGTCGGTACGGGTAATTTTTACGTGGTACGCCGCTGCTTTTAATCCAAAAGCAATATTGGTATCGGAAACGTTGGGCGTCCAGGTGAAAGTGTAGCCATCGTTTCCGCCGGCAAGGCTGATCAGGATGACGCCGGAAGAGTCACCGCAGGTGGAGTTGGTAACTATGAGGGAACCGACGACGACAGGATCATCGCAGGGGGCCGGCTGTGGAGCGCAATAAACACGTGTAAACGAAAACAGACAGGTTACGGAGAAGAGGCCGGCAACAACCCGGAGTGTGTTGATTTTCATGTGACGACTTGGACCGGAAGCCCGGAAAAATAATAAAAGTTAAAACGTAAATTTAACCCGGCGCGGATAGAAATGGATTAAAGTAAACATATCAAAAGTAAGGCGAAGCAATAGTATCCCCCCCGTATTTCCCTTTTAATGTGACAGGGCAAAAAATGATGCCAAAAACGTATTCAAAAAAATGAAACGTTAAAGACATTGTAATATGCTGTATATCTGCAACTTAAAATAAAAAATAGCAGATATTCTTTCCGACAAAGGTTATAAAATGTCCTTTTTAATAGACCTGAAGTCGTATACTTTTGTATTGTGGATTGGGGTATGTCCCAAACATTCTTCGACCCACAGCAAGCCGGAACAAATTCCCGGCCACTTTCTCCACAAACCTGCCGCTCCAGTTAATCTACAGTACCGGATTTTCACAAACAACAACCGCTTTCTCGCAAAAACTACGCCGCTATGGAACTGAGCAACATGATCCAATTTCTCGGAAAACTCCCCTTACTTACGCCCCTCAGCGAAGCCGAACTGGAAGACCTTGCCAAAATTGCCTATTGTCGGCGAGCGCCAAAGTTCCAGTTTATTTTTATGCCCGACGAACCGGCAGACTATATATATCTGCTGATAAAGGGCCGGGTAAAAACAGGGACATTCTCGCAGGATGGCCGCGAGGTGATCAAAGAAATACTCCAGCCCGAAATGCTGTTCGGCGATCTGGCACTTGCCGGTGAAACCAGGCGCAGTGAATTTGCGCAGGCCCTGCACGATGAGGTGGAATACCTGGCCATAAAGATCAGCGATTTCCAGCAATTGATGCAGCAAAACCAGCGACTCGTTTTCGCCTGCCTTAAGCACCTTACCCAACGCCTCCAGCGTGTAGAGGAGCGCCTGGCCAAACTCGTGCTTAAAGACGCCCGCGAACGGATCATTGAGTTCCTTGTCGAAACGGCGGGTAAAGAAGGACGCCGCGTGGGTTTTGAAACCCTGCTCAAACACCACCTGACCCAACAGGATATTGCAAACCTCACGGGTACCAGCCGCCAAACCGTAACCTCCGTACTCAACGATCTGCGCAAATCGAACCTGATCTATTTTAACCGGAACAGCATTTTGATCCGCGATATTGAGAAATTAGCCTGACAACCTACCATGCAAATAAATACGCTGCAAGTTTGAATCGCAGAAGGCTTCCATATCCGGAAGCCTTTTGCATTTTATAGCAGATTTTTTCAGAATATTTGCCGGTCAAAAACGGTTATTTTCATCTCTAAAACCACCACCACATGCGCCTGTTACCGATTATCTTATTCACCTTCCTGAGCGCCACTGTCTTTGCTCAAAACACCGATCCTGCATTTTCATCCCGGCAGTTGCGCTACCTGCTCAAGGAGAAGGTCCGCGTCAGGGATATCTCCGCAGCAATTGAAATGTTCAGACAACACCCCGCACTGATGGTACAGGACGCGGCCGCCATCGAAACATCAGGAGTCGCCGCCCGCTCGGCCGAGATACTGATCCATGGCGACAACAAAGCGGAATCCGAGGTTCACGCCGCCATTAACCCGACCGACACCAGCAACATCATCGCTGCTGCCATCCTGCAGGATGCCAACAGCGCAACCAGTCCGCTCAAGGTATCGGTGTATTACACCAAGGACTTTGCCCAGACCTGGCTATCCAGCAACATCGTTTTCAGTCCAAATTCCGCCGACGGCTTTGTGGCGGGCGGCGGCGACCCGGTTCTTGCCTTCGACAAATCAGGTACAGCCTATATTTCATGGCTTGTGCTGAATGTTAATTTATTCGGCGCCCAGCCCGTGAAACTGGCACTCTACTACTCCGTTTCGACCAACAAAGGTCAAACATGGACTTCCCCGGTAGTGATTGATTTCGGCACGATCTCGCTCGATGTGCTTTCCGGCGGCAATGGCACCGGGTCGCTCGTCGACAAACAATGGATGGCGACCGACCGATCCGGCTCCATCTATGAAGGCAATCTGTATGTGTCTTACACCCGTTTTGACATCATTGATTCAAGCACTGTCAATTCAAGTATCCTGGTTAAAACCAAACCCAAAAACAACAATAATTTCGGGGCTGCGGTGAAGGTCCACCAGGGCGCCTATGGCACCATACAATTTTCCAGTATTGATGTGGACGAACAGGGCAATCTGCACCTGCTGTTTTTCGCCGGGAACAGCGACGATGACCTGGCCTTGTATTACACCGGCTCCAGCGACGGCGGCGCCACGTTTCTGCCGGAAATAAAGATATCTGATGTACACTTTCCCGGTGTTGGCGAATCGGCGCTTAATCCCATTGAGGGTGTTGCGGCAGACCGCCTGTACCCCCTGCCCCATTTGGCCACAGGTAAAAATCCCGGCGTCCTGTTCGCAACCTGGTGCTCCGACGGTATTTCCCAGCAGGAGACAGACGGGTACGACATCTGGTTTTCAAAAAGTATCGACAACGGGCAGAACTGGCAGGCGCCAGTTCGGGTCAATCCGGGTAATGACCCCCAGACCGAGCAGTACTACCCGTCGCTTTATGTTTCGGATAACGGCACGATCAGTATTTCCTATTACGACCGCACCGACGACCCCAACGGTACGGATACCAAATATGTAGTGACCTATTCTTTCGACGGCGGCCAAACATTCGCTCCCCCGGTCGACGCATCGCTCATGTCCTCCGATTTCGCTGCAATCGGGTCATTAAATGGTGATTTTGGTATTGGTGAATATACCCAGGTCGTGTGTACCGACCACCATGCCATTCCCATCTGGTCGGACGGACGCACCAACGACGGCAACATCGATATTTATGCCGCCATCCTGCCTATTGGGGATGCCGTGTCGTCGTCGGGAGAGGTGGGTTCTGTAACCGATGCCTTTTCTGTGGAACTGCCAAACCCCGCAAAAGAGAAAATCGGCCTTTCAGTACGCCTCAATAAGCCCTCCCGGATAGCCATTCAGGTGTTTGATGCCTCGGGCAAGTTGTTGTACACAGAAAAGATGCCCGGTCGCCAGGTAGCAGGCACTTATCGCAGAGACATTCCTGTAACACCGGGTGCATATTTCTGCCGGGTCGATACGGAATACGGATTCAAGGTAAAGAAAGTAGTCGTTCAATAGAGATGCCGGGGCTTTGCGCCGGTTCTGTCACAAACTAAATATGAGTCATCCCGAATTTATTTCCCGCAGATACCCGCAGAAAAAAAACGCAGATTGCCGCAGATTTGGTAATATTCTGCGCATTTCTATCGGGGGCAGTACCGATAAAAGAACCCGCAACTTGCAACTTGGGCGAACTAATGGATTATCATGCCACAACAACGCTAATGCCTGCGCGAAATTCGGGATGACTCATATTGCGGCTCAAATCTCCACAACCTCGCCGTCTTCGGTCGCATAAGACTCCGGGAAAACGGCCCTAGCCTCCGCCAGGTGTTGTTCAGTATTGCTGTACCGTCCGGAAAAGTGCCCCAGCAGGAGGCGCTTTACGCCTGCCCGGCGAGCTATCTCTGCAGCCTGTTCCGCCGTCGAGTGAAAGGCAACCTCCGCTTCCGCCAGGTGTTCATTGGTGAAAGTTGCTTCGTGGTAGAGCACGTCCACGCCACGCACCGTTTCGGCAACCAGTTCGGAAGGCGCCGTATCGCTGCAAAAAGCGAAGGAGCGCGGCGCGGCGGGGTCTTCCGTCATTTCGGCATTTGGAACGGTACTGCCATCGGGCAGCAGCAGGTCGTCGCCCGCTTTTATCCCTGGGATGAGCGCGTATGGAATGGCATATTGTTCTATTTTTTCCGGGCGAATATGGCGTTGTTTGGGTTTTTCACGGAACAGCCAGCCACTTGTCTCGATCCGGTGATCCAGGGGAATCGTCCACACCTCCATTTTGCTGTTTTCAAATACCAGAGTTGATACTGAGGCATCGACCTCGTGGAATACCAGGTCGTAAGGAAACACCACACGACAAATTCTGGCGGTCGTTTCAACCAGTTCCTGCAGTCCCGGCGGTGCAAACAAGTGTATCGATTCCGTTCTTTTTTTCAGGCACCAACTGGTCAGCAGGCCGATGAGTCCGTAGACATGATCGCCGTGAAGGTGGCTGATAAAAATGTGGTTGCACCGATCAATCTTGATCCGATGGTGGTACAATTGCATCTGGGCGCCTTCGCCGCAATCGATCAGAAACAGGTGGTTGTCGATTTGCAGCACCTGGGCGGTGTAGTGGCGGCCGTGGAAGGGGCCGCCGGCGGAGGTGCCGAGAATGGTCAGTTGCATGGGTATGTGCCGTTTTATTTCACCAGCACTACTGTGCCTGCTCGTTTCGCGATCTCGTTCCGCGTTTCGTTGAGTTTCTGCTGGATCTTCATGAACCGCATCATGGCGTCGTCGTCGCCCGATTCGGCGGATGTTTTTATGCGCAGGAGATTTAACTCACACATTTTCTGAATTTTGCGAAGTTTGAACCGGTCGAGCGCCTGTTTCATATCTATGTCAAAATTCAACTCGGGCATTTTCTGGTTTTGCAGGGGATAGTTCCAGCGTTCTTCCCAGTTTGGCGACAGTTCCCAGGGCGCCGAGAGCAAATCGATGGCCAAGTCTCTGATCGCCTGCGTGTCGTGCTGCATAAAAAAATGCTGGTCCACTACTTTCCCTTCCACGAGCAGGGTATGGCATTCCGAAGCGATTTTGCCATAGACGGGGTTGTCAAAATTGCCCAGCGATTCTTCAATATCGGCAAGTATATACTCCGCGACGCTGACCTGTTCCTCCTTCAGCATACGGTCGCCAAACTGAACCAGCATTCGAACGATATCGCGCTCCTGAAACTCATCGCCTCGGAGCATGGGTTTCTCCTGGGCGCGGGCCGTGAACTCCGGTTCTGCAACCGGGAAATTGGGGTCGGGCGCCATTTCAGGTGAGTCGCTGGCGGCTTCGGGGCGACGGGCGGCCTTCTCCTGCTGTTTGCGTATGGTGCCGGTAATAAGTTTGTTGGTCTCGCTGTGCAGGGTTTGTTCCTCCACATCCAGCAGCGCCGAGCACTCCTTCAGGTAAACGCTGCGTTTGATGGGGTCGGGTATTTTTGCAATACTGCCGATGATGTCTTTGACCAGCGCTGCCCTTTTCATCGGGTCGCCCTGTGCGTCGTTCAACAAAAGTTGGGTCTTGAACAGGATAAAATCCCGGGAGTTTGCTTCTGTGAATGCGGTAAAACCCTCCCCGCCAAACTCCTGCACATACGAGTCGGGATCATGGCCGTCGGGCAACAGGCATATTTTGACATTCATATCCTGCTCCAGGGCGAGATCGAGGCCGCGCAAGGCTGCCTTTACCCCTGCCGGGTCGCCGTCGTACACAATTTTCAGGTTGCCCGTGTTCCGCTTGATCAGTTGTAATTGACCTTCTGTCAGGGAGGTGCCACTGGAGGCAACCACATTTTCAATACCGGCCTGATGCAGGGAAATAACGTCCATGTAGCCTTCCACCAGCAGACATTCATCGCGTTGCCGGATGGCCTTTTTGGCCTGAAAAGCGCCGTAAAGGGTTTTGTTTTTGACGTAAATCTCCGTCTCTGGACTATTGATGTATTTGGGAATCGTTTTGTCGGACGACATGGTGCGCCCGGCAAATGCGGCGATTTTACCCGAAAGGTTATGGATTGCGAACATAACCCGCCCCCGGAAGAAATCGCGGCCACCGTCCTGGCTGCACAGGCCTACTTTTTTTAGCAGATCGGTATTGTGTCCGGTGGCTTTGGCGCGTCGCAACAGCAGGTCGCGCTGTTCGGGGGCATAACCCAGGCCGAAGGTGCGGATGGTTTCTTCCCGCAACCCGCGCTGTTTGAAATAGGCCAGCGCCACTGACTTGCCTTCATCGGTATTGAACAATTGCTCCTGGAAATGTTGCAGTCCGAAGTCGTTGACGATATACAGCGATTCGGCGAGTTGCTGTTCGGCGAGTTGTTCCGGCGAACGCTCAATTTCCTCAATCTCTATGTTGTATTTGCGCGCCAGCCAGTGCAGCGCTTCTGCGTACCCCAGGTTTTCGTGTTCGCGCAGGAAGGTGACGGCATCACCGCCTTTACCGCACCCGAAGCATTTGAAAATGTTTCGGGTCGGATTAACGTTAAACGACGGCGTCTTTTCATTGTGGAAGGGGCACAGGCCGATCAGGTTCACCCCGCGCCTGCGCAGGGAGACAAACTCTTCCACCACATCTTCAATACGAACGGCGTCAAGTATTTCCTGAACCTGTTTGTTCGGAATCATGGTTCAAAAATAGCACGGTATCTTCGGTCAAGCAACCTTTTGGCCCAGACTCGAAATTTTTCCCGCAGAGATGTCCGTAAAAAGTCCAAAGTTTGGCACAGGGCGGTCTACCCTGCCCCAAACTGCATGAAATACTTTCCCGTGCAGACGCTGCGCGTCAGACGGGTGCCTGACCTTTCCCCGGAAACGCACAGAACCCATTAACCCTCAAAGTGAAGCGAAATGGTAAAGGTGCGGCTGAGCACTTTTTCCAGGACGTTACTTTGCTCCAGTTTGTCGTTGTAAATCAACACGTTGTTGAGCCCCTGAGAAATCTTGAACTCGGGAGAAAAGATAAAGTAGGGGAAAAAGAACTGAATACCGGCGCCGTATTCCACCTGGAAATCGGTGGGTGCGATTTTGACGATTCCCGCCGCCTGGCGCGTGCGCGAATCGCTGGCAACGTCGAAGGAATACTTGACGCCGGCAATCACAAACAGGCGAAAATCGTGGTAGGTCGCCGACTTATACCGCACATGAAACGGCATTTCGACGAGCACCGACTCGATCGGGCGCTGAATAATGCGGCCATTGTCTGCCCCCGGCGCTGTATATCGGATGTTGCGTTCTACAAACGACAGCGTGGGCAAAAAACGCAGGTCAAAAAACTCGCCGATCCGAAGGTTTGAAACGATACCGAGGTTAAAGCCGGGGCCGGTCACGGATTCCGCGCGCGAAAAGGAGTCGTTCTGGATAAAATCTTTGGAGTGGTATATCCGGAAATCGCTTTGGTTGTAGCCCAGCGTGATACCGAAATAGTAATTTATACTTTGAAAATCGCGGTAATTCAGGTTTTTGCCCTGGTTGAACTGGGCTGTTGAGGCCGGCAGTTGCAGCATAAAAGCGAGGCAAACCGGCAACACAAAACGCGCAGCGCCGTGCAGCAATGTCAATGACCGTGTTATTTCGTTGCGGAGTAAATAGAGCATATTCCAAGCGTTAAACGTTCGCATGTCGGGTTTTGGTAACCGATGTTTGTTAAGATGTTCATGAAATCCTGTCCTTCGGGGAAGGCCTGCACACTTTCGAATAGATAGGCGTAGGCGCGCATGTCACGGCTGGTTAAACGACCGATGAGGGGCAAAACGTATTTGAAGTAGGCGTTGTACAGCTGTTTAAAGGGAAAAATATTTGGTTTGGAGAACTCCAGTATGACCACCCTGCCACCGGGTTTCAATACCCGAAACATTTCGGCGAGGCCCTTTTCGAGGTTTTCAAAATTGCGCACACCGAACGCGACGGTAACCGCGTCGAATTGATCCTTGTCAAAACGCAGTTGTTCGCTGTCGCCGGTTTCGAGGGTAATCACCTGTTCCAGGCCCGATTTTTTGATCTTTACACGCCCCAAATCGAGCATCAGGTTGGCAATATCAATACCGATTACCCTGTCGGGCTTCAGCATACGCGCAGCCATGATCGCGACATCGGCCGTACCAGTAGCGACATCGAGTATTTGTTTCGGCTGATCTTTTTGGAGATAGGCAATGGCCTTTTTTCTCCACCACACATCGACACCCAGCGACAGCAGTCGATTCAGAAAATCGTAGCGGGGTGCGATCTTGTCGAACATGCGTTCCACTTCCGCTTTTTTCCCGGCTTCCGTGCCATAAGGCGTCACGACTGGTTTATCTTCCATATGTTTCGTTTGATGCAAAAACGGGGCATGGGGTTGGATGCGTGTAGTTGCAGGGATAAGCTTCGGGGCGACGGTTTCAAATCTGAATGTTTTCCACTATTTCGAGGCCATAGCCAATAAAGCCGGTTCGAGGACGCGGATTATTGGTCAGCAGCCGAATCTTGCTGATATTGAGTTCGCGAAGAATCTGGGCGCCAACCCCGAAATCCTTTTTACCCATACTGGTATGCAGGTCGAATTTTTCAGGCTCGCCATCGTCCATCAGTTGTTTATATATTTTCAGCCGGGAAAGCAGGTTGGCCTTATCTGCCTGGCGGAGGTAGACGAAAGCGCCGGAGCCCGTATCGGATATTTTTTTCAGCGCCAGTTGAATCTGGGTACCGTAATCGGAGAGCAAACTTCCAAGTATCCCTCCCGTTTCAGACCAGGAATGGACCCTGACCAGGACGGGATCATCTTCCTTCCAGTCGCCTTTTTTGAGCACGAGGTGGGTGTCGCCGCTGGAAATATCGGTAAAGACCACGGCGTCGAACTCCCCGTAAACCGTCTGCATCCTGGTCTCCATCTCGCGTTTGATCAATCGCTCGGTACGCATCCGGTAGGCCACCAGGTCGTCGATTGAGATAATTTTGAGGTCGAACTTGCGCGCGACCTCCATCAATTGCGGAAGCCGGGCCATCGTGCCGTCTTCATTGAGGATTTCGACGAGTACCCCGGCAGGGTACAAACCCGCCATGTGCGCGAGATCGACGGCCGCTTCGGTGTGGCCCGTCCTGCGCAGCACGCCGCCGGCTTTGGCACGCAGTGGAAAAATATGGCCGGGTCGGGCGAAATCGCTGGCTTTGGCCGAAGGGCTGGTAAGCCAGCGCACCCCGGTGGCGCGGTCGTAGGCGCTTATTCCGGTGCTGCAGCCATGCCCGATCAGGTCGATGGATACCGTGAACGCCGTTTCGTGCAGGGCGGTATTGGTACCTACCATGAGGTCGAGCCCCAATTCGTCTGCGCGTTTTTCCTCTATTGGCGTACAGATCAATCCACGGCCATGCATGGCCATAAAATTGATTACCTCCGGCGTGACGGTTTCGGCGGCGCAAATAAAATCGCCTTCGTTTTCCCGGTCTTCATCGTCTACTACAATGATAACCTTACCTGCACGGATATCGGCGATGGCTTCTTCTATACTATTGAGTTGAATTTGGCTGGACATATCGGCAAAACAAAAGCGCTGCAGGAAGGTTATATCCGGCAGCGCGGCAAAGATAATTTCGAGTAACGGCTAAATGTCCCTTTATCGGGAGAATTTGATTTGGTTGCTTTGCATTTATTTTTCCAATACAACTTTTCCTGCGGGAAGGCCGTCTATTTTCAGGGTATACAATCCGGGGGAAACATCACCCGGTATTATTTCAAGACGGTTTGAGCCGTCGATGAGGTATCGCCTGTCTGCCAGCACCGTTTTCCCTTGCATGTCGAGCAATTGCAGCAATACTCCGCCCGCGCGTTCCGCTTCCAGGCTGACAAAAAAGCGCCCGTTTGCCGGATTGGGGCTAATGCTGTAGTTTTTCAAACCCTGAAACGGCATCTCGCTCCACCGGAGTTCCAGCGGAAGCCGCTCCCCTGCCCTTCCGTAGGCCTCTGCCTTTAATGCAGGGTCCAGATCGAGCACATCGGCCAAAAAGACGTCTTTCAGGGCCTCCACCTCCACAATAAGCAGGTTTTCGCCGGATGTCAGATCAACCGGAGTATTGGCGCCGATCCAGCTCAGGGGAACAAAGGCCTTCGAATTCTGGCGTTCCATGTTGTAGGCACTTTCATCAAATCCGGGCAAAACATCCGAACGGATGCCGGTAATACGCAGGGCTCCCGGGTCGATTCCCATCGCAAGTTGGAGTCCCGCCAGTTTCATTTCCCTGCCGGAAAACACCGGTATAGTGTACGACTCCCCCTTTTCCACCCATCTGTTCTGGCATAAAAGTGGCGACCGATCCCGGTCGTCGATGTCGTTGGGTGCAAAATAGGCGCCGGTGATATCGCCGATTTTCACACCCCTGAAGTCAAAACAGGCGCCGTTTGAGGCCATCCCCATCGTATCAGACACAAATTTCCAGGTTGCGCCCCCACAGCCGGAGAATCCGTTGTTGATACCTAAAATGACCTTTCGGCCCTCCACAATATCAAAAGTCGTTACCGTACCCGAACAGTTCATGTCGGCGGCGATGGCCTGCCAGGGGTTGGCGAATGGCTGGAGGTCCAGGATATGCGATGCGATCTTGACCAGGTCGAAAGTGCTCAGCCCCGAAAGCGGGTCGCTGTTTTTTACCGGGGTGATCGAATAACCGGCGTTTTGAAGTTCGGGTATGTCAGACAGCGAATAAGTGCCGGATGCCCAGAAACTTGTCGAAAACCCGCCGCCGGCAGTCTCTACGTTGATCTGCACCGAATCTATGGGATTGTCGTAATAGCTTTTCAGGGAACATTCCTGCTCCTGCGGCAGCAGGTCGGCAATCTGCTGGCTGAGCAGTGCCATGGTTTGCTGTGGCGAATTGCCGCGAATATCATAGTACACCTCGCCGGTGCCCGGTGCGATGACCACGAAAGTCGGGGTCCCCTGGTAAGGGCCGAACATACCACTTTGATAGGGCTGCACCGCGGCCAGGCTGCCGCCGCTCGATCCCGCAGCCGGCATCGTCAGGCCCTTGGCAGTCAGGTAGGCGTTTACCACCGGGTCCGTGTCGGCCTGCATTATGCTCAGCAGCATAAACTCCACCTCGCCCGGGTAGGCGGCCTGCATCGAGGTGTACAGGGATTGCAGGTGTGGGGCATGGCTGGCACAGGGTGGACAGGTGGTGAAAAATATTTCCAGCACCATCACTTTTTGCTGGTTGACGTAATCCTGGTAGAGTTTGCGAACCTGCCCGTCGCTGGTGGTCACAGTAAAGTCGGGGGCCGGTGTGGCGACAAGGGCGGTATAGAGCAACAGATAGAGCGGTAAAAGGAATAACTTTTTCATGCACACGGGATTTTGATGTCAAAAATACCACATTTCGGAGAAGCGGTCAAATGCAAACGAATCTAAAACGGTTCGCCCGGAAAGTCGGGGCGACTTAATTTTGCCGCATGTTCAGATACCTGCACCTCTCGGTTTTTGCCTTTCTCGGGCTCATGCTTTTTTCGTTTGGTCGAATGCCTGTCGCCGGTAGCGGGCAACTCGGCGAGCGGCTTTTTTTCGATCCGATCCTGTCGCTGGACAGCACGATCAGTTGCGCGTCGTGCCATATCCCACAATTCGCCTTTTCCGATACTGCCCGGTTCAGCAGGGGCGTGGGTGGGCGATTGGGCCGGCGCAATGCGCAAGGCATCACCAATATGACCGCCCGAGAGCACTTTTTCTTCGACGGCCGTGCCGCTACGCTGGAACAACAGGTACTGATGCCCATTCTGGATACGCTTGAAATGCGGGCCACACCCGAACTAGTGATTTCCAGGCTACGGCGGCATCCATTTTACGGACCGGCTTTCCGGGAACAGTTCGGGAAGACGGCAGACATGGAAGCATTAGCGGCCGCATTGGCCGAATATGTTCGAACCCTGGAGACCCCGGATACGCCATTCGACCGGTGGATGAAGGGAAAACCCAACAGCATGAGTGAGGCTGCGACCAGGGGCAGGCGGGTCTTCATGGTTAAAGGCAAATGCTTCGACTGTCACTTCTCGCCCGATTTTACCGGCGACGAATTCAGGAATATCGGGCTGTACAACGGCAAAGCCCTGAATGATCCGGGGCGATTCGCGGTCACCGGCGACCCGATGGACAAGGGCAAATTCAAAGTGCCCGGTCTGCGCAATGTAGCCCTGACGGCTCCTTACATGCACAATGGCATGTTTGCCACCCTGGAAGAAGTGATTGATTACTACGATACCCCCGACAAGTTCATCGGCGACGCCATCGGGCGAGATACGCTGATGGCCAGGCCGCTGGGGTTGACGGCAGCAGAAAAGAGCGACCTGAAGGCGTTTCTGGAGGCGTTGACAGACGACCGTTTTATGCGTTGAACTGTCCCGGATGCGACAAGAACAGTCGTTTTGAATTGAGTATTGTCATCTTTCCGCTTGTTCAGCTGTTCTTACTTTAAATTTCAACACCATCCATGAGCAACAACAATTCAAACTGGAACAAACTCAGCCCGGAGGAAGAATACGTCATTGCGCAAAAGGGCACCGAACGCGCCTTTACAGGCGAGTACTGGAACCACAAGGCTGCAGGAACCTATATTTGCAGGCGCTGCAACGCTGCGCTGTACCAATCGGGAGATAAATTTGACAGCGGCTGCGGCTGGCCATCGTTCGACGATGAGATACCCGGCACTGTCGAGCGGCATACGGACGTATCGTTCGGCATGAAACGGGTGGAGATCGTATGCGCCAACTGCAAGGGACACCTCGGGCACGTATTTGAGGGCGAGCGTATGACGGAAAAAAACACCCGGCATTGTGTAAATTCCCTATCGATTCGCTTTGTGCCGGAAGGGAAAACCATTACGACCAATCCCGGCTCGTAAGCAGATATTGGACAAGCCCTTCTCAGCACACAAATAAGCGGGGTTCCAACTACATTTGCCCGGTTTTGAAAAAAATATGCACTTGCATTGAGCAACAAAAATGGAAAATGTAGCGGGATTTTTTGCGCCATTGCTGGTTTATCTCCTCATCACAGGCTTACACCTTGCCTTGCCCGGCCGGTGGGTAGAGGGCTATGTAACGAAGACCAATTCGACCGAAAAACTGCGGTACCGGCTCAATGGGCTTCCGGTACTTTTGGGTGTTGTTCTTGGTTGGGGAATATGCTGCCATGCAGGGCTTCTGAGTTGGGATTGGTTTTTTATACACCGCTGGTATGCGCTCGCCGGCGCTGTTACCTTTGGACTGGTGTTTTCGTTTGTCATGGTCTTGCCCTATCCTGCGGTAAAATCCTCCTTTTTAGTCGATTTTTTTCTGGGCAGGGCCGATAATCCGCAACTGTGGGGAGGCCGGATTGATGCAAAAATGTGGTTGTACCTGGCTGGCGCCGTCATGTTGGAGTTGAACATCCTGAGTTTTGCAGCGCACCATTACCTTCTGTTCGGTGATCAGGCATCCACGGGTATATTTTTGTCTGCCGGGCTGCTTTCCTTTTTTGTGGTGGATTATCTGACTTTCGAAGAAGTACACCTGTATACCTATGATTTTTTTGCGGAAAAAGTGGGGTTCAAACTGGGCTGGGGGTGCATTGCCTTTTATCCCTTCTTTTATTCCGTTCCACTGTGGTCGACGGCAGCCCTTCCGGGCAAACCGATACCTGTTGCTGCCTGCATGGTGTTTGTGCTGGTGTTTTTTGCGGGCTGGGGATTATCCCGCGGCGCCAATTTGCAGAAGTACTATTTTAAAAAAGATCCGGATCGGGTGTTTGCCGGAATCCTCCCAGAAACGATCACCGATGGAAGTAAAACCCTGCTGGTAAACGGATTTTGGGGATGGAGCAGGCATATCAATTACCTGGGGGAAATATTGATGGCCACCGGAATTGTGCTCTGTGCCGGACATCCGGCTGAACCGTGGCCCTGGCTCTATCCCTTATATTACATAGCGCTTCTGTTTCCGCGTCAGATGGACGACGACAAGCGCTGCGCGCTGAAATACGGGCCCTTGTGGACGAAATACACCCAAAAGGTGCCTTACAGGATCATTCCCTATATCTATTAGCGTATGCCCGGGATTCACAGGCGATACATTTTCCGGGTGGTATCGCCCATGAGGGTGATGGCCATTTTGCGCGGCATCAATTTTTGCATAATAAAAGTGGCAAACCTGTTTCCCCGACCTGTGATGCAAGAGGGTTGTTTTCCCAGGCGTCTGAAGCACTCCTCCACAACCTCCGATGGTTCCTGCACGCGGGGCGCAAAAAAACGGGCCTTTTCAGGGTTTGTATTTATGAAATTGGGTGTAGCCGTCGCACCGGCACAACACGAAATAACATCCACACCCCTGTTTTTCCATTCGTACCACAGACTTTCTGCCAGTACCCGGTTGAAGGCCTTGGTGGCCGCGTATGCCGCCAGAAAACCACTGCCCTGAAAACCTGCGAGGGAGGACATAAGCACCATCGCGCCTTTTCCCCGCTCCAGCATGGGCGCCCCGAAAACCTGCATCATGCGCAATGGCGTAATCATGTTGGTACCGGCAATCCGTTGATGGTGTTCCTGACTGTTTTTTTCGAAGGGCCCGATGTACGAAAGGGCTGCATTATAAACCAGCAGGTCCACTTCCCTGCCCGCCAACTCAGTTTGTACGGATTGTGTCGCGTACGCATCTGAAAGGTCGCAGCAGATACAATATGCCTTTATACCAAACGCTCCGGTCAATGCCTCTGCCAACTGCTCCAGGGGCTCCTTGCGCCTGGCAACCAGCACCAAATCCATGCCTTCAGATGCCAAAAAACGGGCAAAAGCCGCCCCTAATCCCTCAGAGGCGCCGGCTATGAGGGCCAATCGGCCATATCGGTGTGTTAAAGACATTACAGAAGTTTTATGGAAGGTGTAGTACGACAGAATCAAACACCCGCTTTATTGTTAAAAATTCACCATTTCACCCAGGTACAATCCCAAAACAAACTGACATAATCCTTTCGGTCTTTGACCTCTGGCCACGCATCATCCCCGCCGCCTGAAAATTTTGTGGTCAGTTCACGCCCTGCCACATCAAATTTCCCGATCGCGCAACCGCCGCATTCATACGGGACATAAGTATATAACATTTTCCCGGCCTTGTCCATGAACAATTCATTCCCGGGTATCTCGTACCAGTCGCCCTCCATACTGATCAGATAATAGGCGCCGGTGAATTCGCCTGAAGACTTTATGATAAAAAAGTCCTGTAGTAATTGCCGTTCAGGAAGTGCAACACCGCCCTCCGACATACTGACGAAACCAAGGTACCGGCTGCCCAGCAACCAGTCGTCTTTTCGCTGTTCAATCCAGGTCTGGTCCTCTGTCTCTTCCAAAGAAAAAACAGCGTGCAAAATGGTCAAAATGATCCGGGTATCCTCTAATTCATAAACCGTTTCCCTTACTTCAAAACTGTCGGCAGGGTACTTGTTTCGGTCGAATACATTACCGCACCGGTTCCAGAAGTCCAACTCCTGGGCAGTAGTTTCCCCTGGCATCATGGAACAGAAAATCAGAATTAATATTGGTTTCATGTTGAGATTTGCATTTAATCCAAAAGTAGGCAATTTCCCGTTTTCTGCAACAGGTATTGCCCTAACGTAAAAAACGCAACCCTACATAAGCACCTTTCCCCTACATTAGCCCCCCGTTTTGTAACAAACCCATGTTTACCCGCTTGATATGGCAGTAAAAGATTACTCACAAGATTCCCTCGACCTGCACCGGAAATACCAGGGCAAGATCAGCGTTCGCCCGAAGATGCGCGTGACCACCAAAGACGACCTTTCCACCGTTTATTCGCCCGGTGTGGCGGCGCCCTGCGAGGCCATAGCCGCTGACCCGGAAGAGGTGTACACGTATACCATCAAAGGCAATACCGTGGCAGTAGTCAGCGACGGCTCTGCCGTGCTGGGCCTGGGCAATATCGGCGCTGCGGCGGCCATACCCGTCATGGAAGGCAAGGCGATGCTGTTCAAGAATTTTGCCGGTATCGATGCTTTCCCGATTTGTATCGCATCGCAGGATACGCAGGAGATCATTCGCACCGTGCGGAATATTGCCCCGGTGTTTGGCGGCATCAATCTGGAGGATATCTCCGCACCCCACTGTTTCGAGGTAGAAGCGGCACTTCAGGACCTCGGTATTCCGGTGTTCCACGACGACCAGCATGGGACGGCGGTGGTGGTACTGGCAGGCATGATAAATGCGGCCAAAGTGCTGGGCAAGAACCTGAACGACATGAAAATCGTCATCAACGGCGCCGGCGCGGCCGGCATTGCCATTGCCAAACTGCTGACGGGTTACGGGCTCAAACGGCCTAAAATAAAAGTCCGCGATGTTATTCTGTGCGACCGGACCGGCGTGGTACACCGCGATCGCCCCGACCTGAACAGTTTCAAGATCGATGCGCTGCAATTTACCAACCTCGAAGGCGTACACGGATCTGTATTCGACGCCCTGCGCGGGGCAGATGTGTTTATCGGCGTGAGTCAGGCAAACCTGTTGTCGGCTGCCGATATCAAGACGATGGCCAGGGATGCAATCGTATTTGCACTGGCCAATCCGACACCGGAGATTATGCCGGAAGAGGCTTATAAAGGCGGGGCTGCCATTGTCGGCACCGGGAGGAGCGACCTGCCCAACCAGGTCAACAATGTACTCGGGTTCCCGGGTATTTTCCGCGGGGCGCTCGACGCCCGCGCACCGCGCATCACAATGGAGATGAAACTCGCTGCCGCCCATGCCATAGCCTCGTGTGTGAAGGAGCCGCACCGGGAATACATCATCCCGGGCGCTTTCGACAAGGCCGTGCCGAGGAAGGTCGCCAAAGCGGTGTATAAAGTTGCCATGAAGGGTAAATAATGGACAGGCAGGCTACCGGCCCGCAGGAGGATTGCCAAAATTGATCTCGATCAGCCGCAGCCGGTGTTTTTCCCCCAGTTTCAGGGTTCGTTTGCTGCTTAAAAAATAACCGATGCCCATTGAGCCTGCGGCTGTGGCATAGAGGGCGCCGTAGTTGGTCCCTTTGTCATTGTACAGCGCAGCAATGGTGGTAGCCAGCGTCAGGGAAGCGCCGAAGGCAAAAAGCACACCGCCGGTGAGCCGCAGAATGGGCCTGCGGTTTACTTTCAGTTGACTGATATCGCCGAGGTTGACAGGAAAGTTGTCGAGCAGAATGACATTCGAGGCGGGCAACATATCGGTAATATTGCGTTGGTACCAATAGTTTTCTTCGCCGGCCAGGCGGTATTTCAGGGTCTCTCCGATATATAACTTTGTGGTTCTTGCGCTGTTTGCGCGTTCAAGCAACAGCATTTTTTGGCCCCAAACGGTGTTGGCGGCAAGGATCAGTATAAAAATGAAAAAAATACGCATGTGCGGGGATTTGGAAACATGAACGCGTACCGGTCTTATTTCGCGGCCACTCCTTCCGCCATGGATCGTGCGGGCAGGATAGTCTTCAATTTTTCCACTGCGAAATCAACCTCCGCCTTTGTGTTGTAATGGGAAAACGACAGCCGGATGCTTTTTCGCGAGGGGTCGGCCCCTATGGCCTCCAGCACGTGGCTGCCTTTCTCGGCGCCGCTGGAACAGGCGCTGCCCCCCGATGCGCTTACGCCGGCAATATCGAGGCTGAGCAACAGCAACTCATTTTTGGGTGAAGGCGGAAAAGAAACATTCAGCACGGTATACAGGCAATGGCCGTCGAGATCGCCGAGAAACTCGATATCGTCGAACGTCGCCGACAGTTGTTCGCGCATATAGTTACGGATGTCCATGATGTGCGCGCTGCGCGCTTCCATTTCCGCAGTTGCCAGTTCGAGCGCTTTTGCCAGACCTACAATGCCGTAAACATTTTCGGTCCCGCCGCGCATGTTGCGTTCCTGGGCGCCACCGTCGATAAACGGCTTGATCGGCGATGCCGGGTTAATGTATATGAATCCCACTCCTTTCGGGCCGTGGAATTTATGTGCAGCGCCCGATAAAAAGTTGACGGGAGTTTCCTGGACGTTGACCGGGAAGTGGCCGATTGTCTGGACGGAATCGGTATGGAAAAGGACGCCGTAGCGGCGACACAGTTCGGATACGGCGCCGAGATCAAGCATGGTGCCAATCTCGTTATTGGCGTGCATCAGCGATACCAGCGTTTTGACGCCTGCGCTGTCGACAAGGGCTTTTTCCAGTTCATGCAGGTCGACCCGGCCCAGCCGGTCGACGGGCAGCCAGACCACTTCGACGCCGTTGAC
Source organism: Lewinellaceae bacterium (assembly GCA_016712415.1). Classification (GTDB taxonomy): domain Bacteria; phylum Bacteroidota; class Bacteroidia; order Chitinophagales; family Saprospiraceae; genus M3007. The sequence continues at coordinate 157,453 of JADJRC010000050.1, forward strand.
GTGTTCTACGCATTCTATGGCATGCAACCCGCAGTGATGTTCCGTCGGGCTGCTGATGATGCGGCGGACGCCAAGGTCGCGCACAGCGCATTTGATGGCCATATTGTTGCTTTCCGTACCGCCGGAAGTAAAGAATATCTCGGAGGTACTGGCGCCAATACACTGGGCTACCGTTTTACGGGCGCTTTCCACCACGGCGCGCACACTCCTGCCTTCGGCGTGAATGCTGGAGGGGTTGCCGAATTGGCTGCGCAATACCGGCAGCATGGTATCAATGACTGCTTCGGAAATGGGGGTGGTGGCGGCATTGTCAAAATAGACGCGTAACATGGTTAGGTGCACTTTAATCAGTCACAAATAAAAATTGTGGTGGTCATCGGAGTGATTGAATGTCCTGGATTATTTTTTTGGCGAGGTTTTCGGCAACGACGATTGAACTGCTTTCGGAATATACCCTGATGATTGGCTCCGTGTTGGAAGGCCGCAGGTGTACCCAACCGCTTTCAAAGTCGATCTTAAGTCCGTCTTCCGTGTTGATCTGTTCTTTCCGGTATTTTTCCCGAAGGGCTAAAAATATCTTGTCGAGGTCGATATCCGGCGTTTTATCGAGTTTGGTTTTGGACATCTGGTATTCCGGGTAGGTTTTTCGCAAGGTGGATATTTGCTTGCCGCAGTTGGATAAATGGCTGAGAAACAGCGCAATACCAACCAATGCATCCCGGCCGTAGTGCAAATCGGGCAGGATTACACCGCCATTGCCTTCTCCTCCGATAACGGCCTTTACCGCCTTCATTTTTTCCACTACATTCACCTCACCCACTGCCGCTGCAAAGTACTCGCCGCCGTATTTGACCGTGACATCGCGCAAGGCACGCGTGCTCGACAGGTTGGACACCGTATTACCTGGGCGCTTGGAGAGCACATAATCCGCAACCGCCACGAGGGTATACTCTTCGCCAAACAACTCCCCGTCTTCACACATAAACACCAGCCGGTCCACATCAGGATCAACGGCGATGCCCAGGTTCGCTTTTTGCTGGCGCACTTCGGTCGATAACTGGCCTAAATGTCCTTTCAGGGGCTCCGGGTTATGTGCAAAATGCCCGTTGACCTCACCATTGATGACCAATACCTGGCAACCCAGCGCTTCCAGCAGGGGCGGCACGGACAGTGCGCCGGTCGAATTGATGGCATCTACCACTATCCTGAATTTTTTGGCGCGAATAGCATCAATGTCAACCAACGGCAGTTCCAGTATCTTTTCGATATGTTTGCCGATGTACGAATCGTCGGTATGGTACGCGCCAATATTGTCAACCGATGCATATTCAATGTTTCCCTTGGCGATGTACGCCAAAACCTTCTCTCCGTCAGCGGCATTGATAAACTCGCCTTTATGGTTCAGGAGTTTGAGCGCATTCCATTCTTTCGGGTTGTGGCTGGCGGTCAATACAATACCTCCTCCCGCATTTTCCATGGGTACTGCCATTTCAACCGTCGGGGTTGTGCTTAATCCCAGGTCAACAACAGAAATCCCCATCGCTCTCAGGGTATTGACAGCCAGGGCACTGACGAGCGCACCCGAAACCCTGCCGTCGCGCCCAATCACTATTTTAGGGTTTTTCGTTGTTTTGAGTACCCACTGGCCAAAGGCAGCGGTACATTCAACGATGTCTTGCGGGGTAAGGTTTTCACCGGGACGGCCGCCGATGGTGCCGCGAAAGCCGGAAATTGATTTTATGAGTGGCAATTTCTGAGAAAATTTGAATTGAAAATGAGCATTGTGTCTGTTCCGAGGGAGGATTTGCAAAGGTACAAACAATAAATGGAGGTCAGGGTGCCATATTGTGACACTTATTTGCTTTCCTGCATACCCAGAGCCTCCCACATTTTGTCGTATATTAAGGTATTGTCATACAGGCCTGAAAACAACTCGGCTTTGGGGCCATAGGCAAATACAGGGACCAGCGCGGTTGTATGCAGGCGGGAGGCAAATACGGGTTTAAATTCTTTACGGGTATCTCCCGGTGTCAATGCCAGCCCGCCACATTCGTGATCGCCCGTCACGATGACGAGCGTCTCGCCGTTTGATGCAGCAAACTCCAGTGCCTTTTTGATAGTTTTGTCAAAGTCGAACAGTTCGGCGCGGAGCCAGTTCCTGTCGTTGGCATGACATGCCCAGTCGATCTGACTGCCTTCTACCATGAGAAAAAACCCTTTGTCGCTTCTTTTCTCCAGATACCTGCACACCGAAGCCGTAGCACCCGGCAGGTACTGGCGACCTGCGGAGGCCGTCGGCGGTTCGCGGTCGGAGGTAAACAGCATGAATGGCGCAGAGCCGTCGAGCGGCAGGTTGCGCATGGAAGTGCCCCGGCGGAGGACATAGCCGCGATGTTTGAGTGTGTCTTCCAGATTCAGGTGGTCGGAGCGGTCGTTGAAAAAATGTTCCCCGCCGCCGACAAAGCAATCGAGCTGTGTTTTCAGATAATCCAGCGCAATTTCGTCGGTAAACGCCCTGATCTCGCGATGGGCTATAAAAGAGGCAGGTGTCGCGTGCGGCGCCGAGCAGGACACAACCATGCCGGTTGCCAGTCCCCGGGCGTCCAGTTCTTCCAGAATGGTTCTGCAGGGTTTGTTGTCCGGTGGCAGCATCCCGATGGTGCCGTTGGTGGTTTTTTCCCCGCAAGAAAATGCCGTGGCGCCGGCGGCAGAATCGGTGACCAGGTCATTGCAGGAATGGCTTTTATGGAAACCGACTATCGGAAACTGTTCAAAAGCAGTTTTGCCTACTCCGATCCAGTATACACCCGCCGATACCTGCGACAACGCCATGCCGTCGCCGATAAGCAGGATGATATTTTTAGGGCGCTCGGAGAATTTTACAGGCTGAATATCAGCACTTTGCTTGCCGGGAGACGCACATCCGGCAAAAATAAACAGTATAGGCAGCAAAATCTGGCGCATAGACGTTTCAATACTTGAAACGTTGAAACAAGGATTAATCCCGGCGTTCAACTTGAAATTAAAAGGCCGTCTTTCATTTCCATACATCGGTCGGAAAGATCAGCGAGTTCTTTATTATGTGTTACGATGACGAAGGCCTGACCATAGTCGTCGCGCAGTTGGCGAATAAGCCGGTGCAGGTCCTGCGAAGCCATGCTGTCCAGGTTGCCGGTCGGCTCATCTGCAAAAATGATGTCGGGCTGGTTGATCAGCGAACGGGCTACGGCAACCCGCTGTTGTTCGCCCCCGCTCAATTCCGTGGGTTTGTGGGTGACCCTGTCGGACAAACCCAGGTAATCGAGCAATTCGGCAGCGCGCTTCTTCACCTCTTCGTCCGGCTTTTGGCCGATATACCCGGGAATACACACATTCTCCAGCGCGGTAAATTCGGGCAACAAGTGGTGAAACTGAAAGACAAAGCCAATGTGCCGGTTGCGGAAGGCCGCCAGTTTCCTGGCGCTCAGCGTGGTGATCCGGGTGTCGCGAATAAGAAGGTCGCCTTTATCGGAGGCATCAAGTGTGCCGAGAATATGAAGCAGCGTACTTTTGCCGGCCCCGGATTTGCCGACAATGCTGACGATTTCACCGGCTTGCACCTCGAGATTCACCCCCTTCAGAATTTCGAGGGAGCCGTATGACTTATGTATATTATTGGCCTTGAGTACCATGCGGCAAATGTCTGAAAAAAGTTTGAAGCTTTGCCGCTTCGTTGATCCCGATAAAAAAGCCGGCAGAAGCGATCATTACAAATCATCCCTTAAACCCCAAACCTGCATCTATGCGAATCCTTCAGTTGTGCAACAAATTTCCCTGGCCCCTGAAAGACGGGGCGGCGATTGCCAGTACCTATCTTGCCAAAGCATTTGCCGAACTCGGCAGCGAAGTGAGCCTGCTCTCGATGAACACCAGCAAACACTGGTTTGATACGAACGACCTTCCGCACGATTTCGACCACTATTCAACTATACATACGGTGTATGTGGATAACCGCATCCGCCTTATACCGGCTCTGGTGAACCTGTTTACCGACAAGTCGTACCACGTAGAGCGTTTTGCAAACGATACTTTTGCGCAAAAACTGGCGAGCATTCTCCACGACAACACATTCGATATTATCCAACTGGAATCCCTGTACCTCACGCCTTATATTCCGGTAATCCGGCAGCACTCCGACGGCCTGATCGCCCTGCGTGCACACAACGTGGAGCACGAAATCTGGGAGCGTGTGGCAGAGAACTCCAACCCCCTGAAAAAGTGGTATTTACAAAAAATAACGCACCGGCTAAAACACTACGAGACCCGGCACCTCAATGATTATGACCTCGTCGTGGGTATCAGCGCCCGCGATGTTGAACAGTTTCAGCAACTGGGTCTGTACAATCCGGCGACCGTCGCCCCAATCGGCCTCGATTGCCGCGATTACACACCCGATTATTCCAGTTTTGACCGGCCGCTAAGTTTGTCTTTCATCGGCTCGCTGGACTGGATGCCCAATCAGGAAGGATTAAAGTGGTTTTTGGAGGAGGTGTGGCAGGCGCATCTGGCGCCGAATTTCCCGGGACTCACCTTTCATATTGCCGGCCGGACAGCACCGCCGTGGCTGAGAAATCTGGATATGGAGCGCGTCCACTTCCACGGAGAGGTGGAACGTTCGGCCGATTTTCTGAACCGGCATTCGGTCATGGTCGTCCCGCTCCTTTCCGGAGGCGGCATGCGCGCTAAAATCCTGGAAGGCATGGCCGTCGGAAAGGTGGTGTTGTCTACCTCGGTAGGCATGGAGGGCATACACGCAAGGCACCAGAAACAGTGCCTGATTGCAGATAAACCCGAGGCGTTTCTCGAAGCCATACGCTGGTGTTATGCCCGGCAGCGAGAGTTGCCGGAATACGGCCGCCAGGCGCAGGCATTCTGTATGGAACACTTCGACAACCTCGAAGTCGGACGGCGACTTTTGCACACATATGGAACAATGCTGGAAACAAAATCCGCCCTGACCTTGCAAGGTTAAACACCTGCCGCCCGTTATACCCTTAATTAGAAACCGTCTTACATGCTACGACTTCTTTTCATCCAGATTGTTGGCCTGGTCTTTACAACCTGCATCTGCGGTCAAACCTATTTTCAAAAAACATACGACCTGGGCTTCACCGACGCAGGCAATGGCGCTATGGTCCTCGGCAATGGCGACATCCTGACCGGCGGCGAGCATCTGGACGAACAGAAAATATGGATACAGCGGCTTAATCCGCAAGGCGCTGTCAAATGGTCCAGGTTGTATAAAACCACCGGAAACGCCCATCAGGCTGTTGATATTCAGCAAATGACGGACGGAAGCATTCTGGTGGTCTATCGCGCTTTGGTTCAAGGGACAGGCACGGTAAGCGGCTGGATGAAAATCACGGAAGCCGGCGATTTCGTCTGGAACCGGCAAAGCACTACAGGCGCTGTGCTTTACAAAGCGCTCCCGCTGGCCAACGGCGGGTATCTGCTGACCGGCGCCGACAACAGCGCGCCCAATAACAGCAACGCGCTGGCGATAAAAATCAATGAAGACGGGCAGGTGCTCTGGCATACCAGTTTCGGCGATGCCATCAGAACCGAAAACCTGCGAAAATGCTGGGAAAACAGCGAGGGGTTCATCTATTGCGCCGGTGTATCGGATAAATTCAACGGCGACAGAGCGGGACTGTTGACCAAACTGGCGCCCAACGGAACGGTTTTGTGGTCGCGACGCTACGGCATCCCCTCCACCATTGAAGAGTTCAACGCAGTAGCGCCGTTTAGCGGCAGTACCGATCTGCTGTTGGCAGGTCATTCGCTGAGTCCGGGTTTTGAATACGACAGGGTGTTGCTGATCAGGGTCAGCAGTGCAGGCGACCTCAAATGGGCGCGAACCTATGAGTACCCTGACCTCGACATTGCCGGCATCGATCTGCTGGCAATTCCCGGTGATCAATTTCTCGTCTCCTTCGCCAACCTCAACAATGGCCTGGGCAGCCCGTCCGCCCTGATGAAAGTTGCCCAAAACGGCGATATAGCTTGGAAATACGAATACAAAACCGGTGGAGAGCGCAATATTTTCCGAAAACTGCTTCCCTCTGGCGGCGGCTTTATCGCTGCCGGCTCGTCGGTGATTAACGGCGACGAGCAGGTGTACGTCGCCCGGATCGGACAGGACGGGCTCATGCCGGGTAGCGAGTGCTGTCCAACCGGCATCACCCTCATCGTCAGAGATGCCGTTGTTGATAATGAAACGTTCACCCCGGCTTACCAGGACAATTTTTCCAGTATTGCGACTACCGCTAATCAGGAGACGGCAAATCCCGTGGTGACCGAAATATGCCAGCCCATCGACCTCGATTTTGCGCTTTCCGACTCCAGTATTTGCCCCGGCGAGTGTATCGATATTACCCTCATCGGCAATTCACCCGACGTCAGTTACACCCTGACCACAACGGGCGGCATACCCGATCCTGACGTGCCCGGCCGGGTCTGCTATCCGAACCCCGGAACATTTTTTGTCGTCAGGAAAGGCGCCGGCAGCAGCTGCACTAAAGAGCAGACCATTAAAATAATATCAGGCGTTGCACCGGACGCCGTGCCCAACGCCTTCACCCCCAACGGCGACGGCGTTAACGACCGGTTCAAACCAGTTTTCTTTTGCCCGGTTCTTACCTCCAGGTTCAGCATTTTCAACCGCTGGGGCAAAAAAGTCTTTGAGAGTCAAAACCCGGACGATGCCTGGGACGGAAAGGTGGACGGGAAAGAGGCCCCGAGCGATGTATATGTGTGGCTCCTGGAGTATGAGGCCGTTCGGGAGGGAATTGGTCAAAAATTGACACAAAAGGGAAGTGTTGCGCTGCTGAGATAATGCCGGGACTGGAATCCCCGTTTATCCGCCATGACGAAAAACAGTTTCCTGCTCGTAACCTCTATCTATTGCTTTACCATTTTATCTGCTTCAGCCCAGTCACCCTTTAAAAAAACGATCGCTCCTCCCGGAGTCAACCAGAACAACACCTGGGCTTTTGCCTTATCGGCTATCTCTTTTGATGCCAACACTTTGTACACTTGCGGGTTTCAACATGCCGGCCCCGCCAGGGATAAAGCCGTTGTTGCTGCCCTCACTGCAGATGGCAATTTGATTTGGTGCAAAACATACGCCACAACACCAAATAATGAACAAGCCAAGGATATTGCACCAACCCCGGAGGGCAACCTGATCGTTTTGATGGAGCGGTCGAGCCCGGCCGGAGGCCAGATGGCCGCCATGAAAATTACACCCAACGGCGACATACTTTGGAGCAAAACATACGGGAATGGTCGCACCGGCGAAAAAGTCAGCGTCGTCGCAGACGGGTTTATCCTGGCAGGGTCATCCAAACAGGGTGGGATTGAAACGCCGCTTGTTCTGAAAACTGATCCAGATGGCAATGTCGTCTGGCAACGTTCTGTCGAATTGCCCGGAGTGTTCAACACTTTCACCAGTTCCGTAGTGGCAAACGACGGATCTGTTTTTGTTTCCGGAAATTACAGCACCGGAAGTGATATACATGGTATAGTACTGAAGATCACGGCAGACGGCGCCATAATGTGGTGTAAATCTTTTGACACTGGAGGATTTAATCTGTTTCGCGACCTGACTATGCTAAGCGACGGTACGATCGTTGCCGCTGGACAGGTTTATTCCGGACAGACATGGATACTGCATCTGGACGACACTGGTAATATTCTGTCGTCCAACGTCCTTTCTCCCCTCGACAATGGCTTTCTGGATGCCGCAAGCATAACAAGCACTCCTGACGACAAGGTCTTGCTTACCTTGTCTCTCGGTGTCCTGGCGAAGGTCGGCCCGGATGCGACAATCGAATGGGCCTACCAACTCGGCAACATTTCCAATCCTGGCGCTACTTCTTTGTTTAAGGCGAACAACCTGCCGGGAGCGGGGTTCCTTGTTGCAGGTATTGACAAACCGGATCCAGTAAATCTCGACCAGATGCTGTTGGCTCGCACAGATCAGGATGGTCGGCCCGGCGATTGTTGTGTGAACGCTATGGCTTACAACAGGTCTGCCAATACAGCAGTGGTTAACGAAATACCCATCGTACCCTCCGGGACGGTGGCTTTCGGCAACTACATCTTAGCCATAGAAACCGTAACGCCTGCTATTGCCTCAACCTGCCAAAGCGCCCAGATCAATGCCGATTTTGACCTGTCCAGGGATTCTGTCTGCCCCTTGGAGTGCGTCGTATTGAGCCTGCCCGATTCCATTCCGCCGGATGCGCAGGTAACCTGGAGTTTTCCATCCGGTGTAACGGTTGACAGCTCCGGTTCGCCTGATCTCTGTTTTGCGCAAAGTGGAATGTATGAAATCAGTCTGACCATTAGCCTCGGCACCTGTCGGGATTCGGTCTCGAAAACGGTTAGCGTGGCCAGTTTGAAGGACCAGTTTCCCAACGCCTTCACCCCCAACGGCGACGGCGTTAACGACCGGTTCAAACCTGTTTTCTTTTGCCCGGTTCTTACCTCCAGGTTCAGCATTTTCAACCGCTGGGGCAAAAAAGTCTTTGAGAGCCAGAGCCCGGACGATGCCTGGGACGGCAAGGTTGATGGAGCGGATGCGCCGAGTGACGTATACGTGTGGCAACTGGAATACGAAGCGATCCGGGAGGGCGTCCGTGAGAAGTTGATGGAAAAAGGAGATGTAGCCCTGTTGCGCTGACTCCTGTTATTTTGCCTTACGTACCCGCTTCAACGATAACAGGTTGATGCCGTTCCGCGGCAGTCCGCTTATTTTCTTGCTGGCAAACTGTGCCGTTTCATCATAAAAAAGGAACACTACCGGCGCTTCTTCAATCAATATCGCGTCCAGTTGTCGGTACAAGTCATAGCGCCGTTGCACGTCCGGCTCACGGAGACTGGCCTCATACAGTCGGTCGAACAAAGGATTATGGAATCCGGTGTAATTGGGCGGCGCCGTATTTTTTGAGTAAAAGCAGGTGAAAAAACTTTCCGCATCCGGGTAGTCGGCAATCCAGGATGCCCGAAAAAACGACGCCTGACCGTTGCGCATACGCTCGCGCAAGAGCGCCGTCTCCACCAATTCAAGGTTAACTTTAATACCCATATCCTCCCATTGCCTTACTATGAAAGTGCACAGGTCCAGGTAATCCTGGTTGCACAGCAGGGTGACCGGTGGCAAGCCTTTGCCGTTGGGAAAACCGGCATCGGCCAACAACCGCGCTGCACGGCTCGGGGTATAGCCATACCCCGGCGCCGCCGTCTCGTCATATGAAGGCAGGCCGCGCGGCGTAAATCCCGAGGATGCCGGTTTTCCGACTCCGTTTCGGAGTGTACGCAGCATTTGGGCGCGGTCGAAACCGCAATTGAGCGCCTGGCGCACTTTTTTCAGTTGAAGCGGATTGCCGGCGGTTGCCCGCTCATCCATGCGAATGCCCAGGTATTCCGTATTCAGGTAGGGGTTTTTCAAAAAATAAATATCCTGCGCCAGAGCCGGCTGCAACTCGCCATCGGGAGTGAGCAGTTCGTTGATGTAGGAACTTTCCAGTCCGAAAAAGTAATCCAGATTGCCTTTTTTGAATTCCAGAAATGCCGTTTTCCGATCGCTGATAAAAGTCGTTTTTACTGCATCCAGGTAAGGAAGGCGGTTTCCGGCGCTGTCTTTTTCGAAATAGCGGTCGTTGCGCAACACGACCAGACCCTGATTTTCGGCCCAGATTTTGAACCGGAACGGCCCCGTACCGACCGGATGTCGCCTGAAATCCCGGCCATACTGCTCACAGGCCTCCCGAGGCACAATGGAAGCGTATTGCATGGTTAAAATCGAAAGCATCGGTTGAAACGGTTCGGCAAGTTGCAGGACAAAAGTCGTATCGTTGGGTGCGCTGAACGGCGCATCGGCTGCCACGCGGTCCTTGAAAATCCAGGACCCTGGTTTGGGCCATTCATCGTCGAGCAGCCTGTTGAAACTGTATACCACGTCGGAAGCCACCACTTTCCGCCCTTTACCGCCCGGGAAGGCGGGATCGTCGTGAAAAAAAACATCGTCGCGGAGGATAAAGCGGTATTGCAGGGCATCGTCGGATATTTCCCACTTTTTTGCAATACAGGACTTTACCTGCAAGTCATCGTCGAGTTGCAGCAGTCCGTTGAACAGACAATCCACCGCCCAGATGTTGTTTTGGGTTCGGGCGAAAGCGGGATCGAGCGAAGTGATGGGGTTGTGCTGGTTGTAGCGGAAAGCGACCCGGCTGTCGTTCGACGGCGTCCCCGTCGTGCAGGCACTTGCCGCGACAAGCAGATACAAAAGCAAATTTCGGTACCGAAGCATACTGACGATGTTTATAAACGCGATGACTGCGCGGTGTCCGGCAAATATAACAGGTTGTGAATGAGCGCCCTAACGGTGTTGGCAACCTGTGGAAAAATGGAGGATAACTTCTCCGTTCAATGTTCCACGCGATGTTTCATGCCCACCTATCTTTGCCCGACTTAACCTGATGCGGATATGAAAATTTCTTATTACGGACATTCCTGTTTTCTGGTGGAGACCGGCGGAAAACGCCTGTTGTTTGATCCGTTCATCTCGGCTAATCCGCTTGCCGGCGGGCTGGATGTCCAATCCATCCGCTGCGATTACATTTTTGTCACACACACCCACTCCGACCATATCGCCGACCTGGAAACCGTGGCTGCCAACAACCCGGAAGCGCTGCTCGTCGGTATCTGGGAGGTCAGCGCATACTACAACGCGAAGGGGTTGAAGACCCACCCCATGAACAAGGGCGGCTGGTGGACTTTTAATTTCGGCAGGGTAAAAATGGTACAGGCTGTGCACAGCAGTGTTTTCCCCGACGGCATGCCGGCGGGCGAACCGGCAGGCTATGTGATCGACAGCGCCGATGGTGTGCTGTATGTGGCCGGCGATACAGCGCTCACCATGGACATGCAGTTGATCCCTATGACCTGTCCGACGCTCGACGCGGCCATACTGCCGATCGGCTCCAACTTTACGATGGATTATGCCGATGCTGTGATTGCCGCCGATTTTTTGAAATGCAACCGCATCATCGGCTGTCACTACGACACCTTTGGATACATCAAGATTGACCACAAAGAAGCGCAGGCCACCTTCGAGGAGAACCGCAAGGAACTGATCCTGATGGACATAGGCGCAACACTTGAAATTTAAAACAAATTCCACCCGCCTGCCGCCGGCAGGTGCAAAGCATTGATCTTATGCTGAAAAACATGGGCAAAGTTATCACCATTGCCAATCAAAAAGGCGGCGTGGGCAAAACCACCACCGCGATCAACCTCGCAGCATCCCTGGCGATCCTGGAGAAAAAAGTGCTGCTCATCGACGCCGATCCTCAGGCCAACGCATCATCCGGTGTCGGGCAGGCTGATACCAGCGAAAACGTAGGGCTTTACGACTGCCTGGTGCATGGTATCGATCCGAAGGAGGCCATTCTGGAAACCGAAACGCCAAATCTCTATTTGCTGCCCTCCAACATCGACCTGGTCGGCGCCGACCTTGAAATGGCGGAGAAACCCAGTCGCGAGTACATCCTCCGCGGTGTGGTCAACGCGCTGCGCGACGATTACGATTATATTTTTATCGACTGCCTGCCCTCCCTCGGGCTCATCACCGTAAATGCGCTCGTCGCCGCAGATACCGTGCTTATCCCGGTCCAGTGTGAGATGTTTTCTTTTGAAGGGCTGGCCAAACTAAAAAACACCATTGCGCTGGTTCGACAGGGGTACAACCCCAACCTCCAGGTCGAAGGTTTGCTTATTTCCATGTACGACAGCCGTTTGCGACTCGCCAACGCAATCGTCGAGGAGGTGCGCAACAGTTCAAATGATTACGTTTTCGAAACGATCATTCACCGCAACAGCCGCGTCGCCGAAGCACCGATGTCGCACGTACCGGTCGCCCTTTACGACGTCAGCAGTAAAGGCGCCACCAATTTTTTCAACCTCGCAGAGGAATTTTTGCGGAAAAACCACAATTGAAGATCATGGCAAAGACAAAATTCAGCACAGGCGGCGTCGCCGCACTCCTGCGCAATGCGGGACAACTGGAAAAGGCTATCCAGGAAAATCCGCATGAAGTCGTGCGTGAACTCGCCACCAATGTTATCATGCTCCCGATCCAGTATATCGAGGCAAACCGGGAACAACCGCGCCGTGATTTTGACGAGAAGGCCATCGAGGAACTGACGACCAGCATCCGAACCCACGGGATCATTCAGCCGATCACCGTCCGCCGTCTGCACGACAAGGCGTACCAGATCATTTCCGGCGAACGCCGCTACCGCGCCTCCCGGGCAGCCGGTCTGTCGGAAATACCCGCTTATGTCCGACTGGCCAACGACCAGGAACTGCTTGAAATGGCGCTGATCGAAAACATCCAGCGCGAAGACCTGAATGCGATGGAGGTGGCTATTTCCTACAGCCGGCTCGCCGCCGATTATAAACTCACCCACGACCAGATTGCCGGACGGGTGGGTAAGGACCGGAGTACCGTTACCAACTACCTGCGGCTCGTCAATCTGCCACAGTACGTCACCGATGCCATCCGCGACCGGAAGATATCCATGGGTCATGCGCGCGCGCTCGTGGCTGTCGACGATATCTCCCTCCAAAACGCACTTTGCCGGCAGATCATCGAAGAAGACCTGTCCGTCCGTGCCGTAGAAAAGATCATCGCCGGATACCAGGAAGACCGGAAAGGCAAAACGCCGAAGGCGGACAAACGCCTGCCGGAGCACATGCGCCAAATCCAGGATCAATTCAGCGCATTTTTCGGCGCCAAAGTGTCGCTGAAACGCAACGAAAACGGCAAGGGTCAACTGGTCGTCAATTTTAACGACGACGCCGAACTTAACCGCCTGATCGACAGCATCGAAAAGCAATAACCGGCGCCTCTTTTGGGCCCGTGAAGGCTATCGAACCACCAGAAATTTTCGTGTGACCGCTCCGTTCACACCCTCTATTTTCAAAAAATACACGCCACCGGGCAGCCCTGACAGATCGGGAGATACATGATTAATCTCCCGGCCTGTCAGGCGCCAAGGCCCGGCGATCTGCCGACTGAACCCGTCCAGTATCCGGACTGACACTTCGGCGTTTTCGGCAAATTTCCCTTTGATCGTCAAGGTTTTATCCGCCGGATTGGGGTAAAGACTGAACACCGGCCATTCCATATTTGCGGTATGCGTCGTGACGGTGTCTTCTTTTTCAAAATTGGCCACCAGGACCGTGTTCCCGGAAAGCACAATATTAGTCGAGTCTTTGATACCCAGATCGGGGTCCGACCATCCTGTAAACAAATAACCGGGATTGGCGATCGCACGAACCGGCAGGGCGACGCCGGTAAAATAGATGCCCGACCAGGGCAACTGCGCTGCCGTAGGAGATACGGTATTCACTTCCACCCTGCCCCCGGCAGGCGGATTGGCTTTGATTTCCAGTTCAGCCAGCCCGGACGCTTCAGGAACCGCCTTCAGTATTTCCTGACGCACATAATCGGGCCGGTGGAAAGCGAACTGCCGGGTCGTTTCGATGTTGGCCAGCCAATAGCTGTCGTAATTGCCGAACCACCAGCGTTCGTAGTGCTTGGTGATCTCGGGCTGGTAAAGGGTTCTGAATGCGTTTAGCCGATCGCTGACACGTGCAGGCAGGAAGGCAGTATTCAGCATATCGGCCAGGCGATTGGCAAAATCGCGGCGGAACCCGGCGTTTTGCCAGCACCGGCGAAACAGCAGGGTCGCCCAGTCGGGATTGGGCCAGACCTGTGTGGTATCGTCAAGCAGGCGCGCCAGGGCATCCGGCGACGCATCGCCGGTATTCCAGCCGCCATTTTGTTGAAACAGGCCGAAGGTAAAATCGAGGTCGTACGTCATCCAGCGCCACTTCCCTTCGGGCGAGCGCTGGCGGAAACGGCGGACGTTGTTGCCCGGCCAATCCTCATTTTCCAGGTAGATGTTGAACACGCAGTAGTCGAGGAAATTCTGGCCGTCGATTTGCTGCTCCAGGGCTTCGAACAACGAATCATTATCAAACCCGGTGGTCTGTGTCAGGTAACCGAACAGATCGTTCCAGGCTGCTATATCGCCATTGCTTACCGACCCAAAATTATCGACGAGGTCAAACGCGTCGCTGCTCCAGTTAAAATGCTGCTGCACATAAAAGCGATTCATACGCTCGCGGATGTTGTGGATACCCCAATATTTCCCGTTCAGGTACAATACCGCCGGCCGCCAGGCCTGGGCGTACAAGGCAGGCGCTGCCAGTAAATCGCCCATATCGCTTCGGTCGGTCAACAAACCGGCGGCAAATTCATCGCGGAATTGAAGTACGCACCAGTCCTGCCCGCCATTTCGCAACACACATCGCTTGTAGGATTCAAAGGACAGCTCCGGAAACAAGGGATAGGCGATGGTGGGGTTACCCAAAGATCCTTTTGCGCTGATTTCCAGCGATTTCTGCGGTTGTGACGCACTTGCCGACCCCTGGATTTCCACCGCCACCAATTGGTTGAACACGGCATCGTTTGCCTCCGGAACAAACATTTCGATGTTGGCCACGGCAGTCAGATCGTCTAGATATTTTACATAGATTCCCGTATCCGCATCGAAAAAAGCAGCCGGATCAAAGGCCAGGGAAACCACCGGAAAACTGTGCTCTACCCCTGCCAGATAACTGTGTGTCACCACCCGTGACGGCGCCATCCCGACAGCAAAAGCCCGCGCCCGAAGCACCGCGATCGAGTCGAATAGAAAAGGCATGCCGTCGTACAATGCCGCCGACGAATCAGGTTCCCTGCCGTCCAGGGTAAATCTGATCGCCGCACCGGGTGTGGAACAGGTCAGGCCGACTTCCACCGTTCCGGTATACATGCCTCCAGCCGTGGAAAACTGCACCGGGTCTGTGATGGCTGTACCCTGTGAAAACGCGATTCCCGTGCTGATCGGGATCAGAATAATGGTAAAAAAATGCGATATCATATACGTGAAGGATTACATGTGTCCGGGTTGCCGTTATACCGTTACTTCCAGCACCACTTCAGCGGCATGCGGTATATCATCTTTCCGTACCACGGCATGCTCAGGCAGCGGCAACATTTCCGTCAGGACAATCGGGGCCGTATTTTTTCTCAAGCACCTGGCAAACAGCAACATGGAAACCGGGCTGCTCCGGTCGAAATATTGCGGTTTATCACTTGAAAACCGGGCAAAAAAACGCTCCGGAACGCCCATTTCCTCCATATCGTCGTTCACCAGCAGAAAAAAACCGGCATCATCCCTTTGCTTCAGCCAACGACTCGCCCATTCGGCAGTCAAAGTCCATGATGAACGCATCAACACCAGGTCCCGGTACACGATCCGCTCCTGCCGGCTCCAGCCTGTATCCGGAATGGTCTGATTCAAATGCTCCTGCACGAGTGCTTCGATGGAAACGTACGGCATACCGAGGTTCCAAAGCAGTTGGAGCACAGGGGGCCGCAACCGCGCTACTTCCAGACCCAGATCGGTCAGCAGGACGGAATTACCCGATTTTTTATCCATGAGTTGCGGGCCTCCGGTCGTTTTACAAATGGCCAGGTCCGCTATGAGGATTGTTCTGCCGCCTGGCAACGCATCCGTTCGGCCACCGGGGACAAGCAGCGCGTCAGGGTGTAGTGAAGGCTGAAAATTGGCATTCGACCAGCCCTGCCAGGGGAAAGGAACAGACCGGTTCCAGCCCGAAAGTGCGTACCGCAAGTCGTCGGGGAAAAGATGCATCCAACGTGCAAACATCTTCCCGCCACCTGCATACAAGCCGTTCACCACGGCCTGCCAATCGCCTCCGGCTGCCGGCAAAAACTGGAGTAACGCACCGATTTTCCCTTTGAAACAAGGGACTGCTCTGTAACTAGAAGCATCTTGTCCGTTGTTCAAAAATCCTGTGCAAAATCCAGAAAATCAAGGGTTTGCCTGTTTTCCAATCGCTCTTCGGCGAAGTTGAATATTTTAGCCTGCAGCGGTGGCAGGCGCTGCACGGGGCTGTTATGCCAACATTCCATCAATTGCGCAGTCAGGTTGCTGATGGCATCGGGCGGCACAGCCACAACCACATCTGCTTTTCGGTCTTCGAACAACACCTGCTCCGGCGGAATAGCCGGCGCCGTTTCATGGTGTTGTTTAAAAAACAATTTTGCCTGCTCGCCGGCAGCCACCTGGGTTTCTCGCGCTGCTTCCACCGACTGAAAAGAGATGGTTTTGCGGCAGTGCGCAGCCATTGAACCAGTACCGCAGCATCTAAAAGCACCTGCGGAGGATGCGGCAGGAATCCAAGATACTGATAAAGCCGCTGGCACCAGTCCGGGGCAAGCCCTTTTACCGGTAGTTCCCACTCGAGCATTCCCAGATCGATCAGTTCTAGCAAGAGCGCCTCCAGAGCAGCCGCGTCAGCATCAATACTGTTTCCCAAATGTTCCAGCAGGTCGGTGAACGACAGTTTTCGACCGGCGTCGAGCAGCAATTCCATGACCAGGCCGGCAACAGGGTGCTCATCAATTTGCTGGAAGGACTCGTTTTCCCCGTCAAAATAGAGCCATCGCCGGTCGTGTGCGGATGTGATACAGGGATTCAGCAATACCGGGAGGAAACGGTAAAATGCAGGTGTTTGTAACAATATATCGTACAATGCCGGTAAAAACCCGACGTTGGGCGTGATAAACGACTGCGGCGAGGAGAGGAATGCAAGTTCCCCAACATCGGTCATTTCGCCGGCTGCATCGAAGGGGCGCCACAGCGATACCGTCGTCAGGCGGCTGAGCGGCGAGGTCTTGACCACGGCCCGGTCGAGGTATTGCAGTACAGACAGCGCCGTCTGCCGGTCTTTTTTGACAAACGATTCAGGGTTTTTACCGCAAAAACCGGGCAATCGGTCCAGCAGGTCGTGCGAAACGAAAAGCAGGGAGCGCTGGAGTTCTTCCAGTTTCGCGACATCTTGTAACACACGATAATTGGCCTCCAACAATTTTGCATATGCTGTCTTGCGAGTCTCCTGGTCTGCGCGTTGCTGCTTCCATTGCAGCAGGAGGGACAGCAAGTGCGCCGCCCGGGGGTCGGATTCCTGCTCCAGGTCATGCAAAAAAGCATCAGCAGGCGGCTTCTGGCGCTGAAAAAAGGCCTTTCTGGCGTTGTAGACTTTTGTACGGAAAGAAGTGTCGCCCAATGAGGTCAGCAGCACATCAAATGCCTGCTGTATAGTTGTTCCTGAAGGATAATGTACCGCTTTTGCGACAGAATCAGGGGGGCGAAAACGATCAAGCCACAGCAAAGGCAACCCGGCAGTGCGGATTAGCATCAAGGGAAATATCGCTTCCTCGCGGTTGGTCGTCATGCCTTGCACCATAGCCCGCGCAAAATGCACACTTTCCCCGATTCTGATGATGAAAAATGTTTTTCTCGTCTTTTTATCCCTGCTGTCGATGCTGCTGCCGGCACAACAGCCTCAAAGCGGGCATTTTGTATGGGGAGCCGGCGTGGGATTTGAAACGCAGCTGACCGGCATTCAACCCATAGACCTTGCCGAGCCCGATCAAATGCGGGTGGAAAGCCGGCGGCATGCGTTCGGAGGAAGCCTGACCGTTTTTGGGCGATGGCAGTTCTGGCGCGGGTTGTCCATCCAGCCGGCCCTTTCCCTGGCAGATCTGCAGAGCGAGTTATACTTTAACCGGGACGGCGTAAAAAAATACCGCTTCACAGACCTGGAAATACCCCTGCATCTTGTATTGACCAACTCCAGCGGGCACTTTCCCCTGCGAGGTACCGTATTGCTTGGCGGGCGTCTCGGCTGGAATTTTGCCGGCCAGCCGTCGGAATACCTGAGTCTGTTGCGCGAACGCCTCGCCCTTGATGCCGGTCTGGGTGTTGAAATCCGGTGGGGACCATGGCGCCTGCAACCGGAAATCGTGTATTCGCACGGCATGAACAATATGCACGACGTTACCAATGCGCAGTACGACTGGGTGGTTGGCCGCGTGGTGCGCGACCGACTGACCTTCAGGATGTTGGTATGGCTGGATAAGACTTCAGGTGAATAAGGGCGCCTATTTTGCCTTGTTTTGTGCCATAAATGCCGCTGCACCTTCCAGTTCTTCGTAAAAAGCCTCGCCGTATTTCCGGATCAGGGCGTCTTTGACAAAACGGAACACGGGGACTTTCTCCTTTTTGCCCAGGGAGCAGGCGGCGGAACAGATGTCCCACTCGTGGTAATTGAGCGCTTCAAAACCCAGGTCTTCGTTTTTTTCAACCCGGACCGGGTACAAATGGCAGGAAACGGGTTTCTGAAAATCCACAGCGCCCGCCTTCCAGGCCTGTTCGATACCGCATTTGGCGATACCCAAAGTATCATATGTCATGTAGGCGCAAGGCCCGTTATCGATCAGGGGGGTCACCCATTCGTCCGTTTGTTCAAAACGGAGGTATTTCCCTTCACGCTCGATTACATCGATCCCGGCAGGACTCAGAAAAGGCTTTACCCGGTCGTAAATAGCGTCCAGCACAGCCAGTTCAGCCTCGTCGAGCGGGGCGCCGTAATCGCCTTCCCAGCAACAGGCGCCCTTGCAGGCGGCGAGGTTACATACAAATTGCTGTTCGACCAGGTCGTCGCTGACGAGTTTATCTTGGACAATGATCATAGCCTATCGGTCTGTCAGTTTTTTTAAAATCTCCTGCATTTTCTTCCTTTCCTCGCGTTTTTGCACCGTTGTCGGCGGCGCAGCGCGCTCCGCACAGCCGGCCAGTGCACAGCGTTCGCAGGCTACGTTGACGGTTATCCGCGGGATGGCGGGGTCGTCCCAGAACCGAATGGTGCGTTTGGCGTGGTCGTCGAGTAAAACGCCGAGTGTGACACTCACGTTGCGGCCGATTGTCGGGTAACCCGGTTTGGCCACGGCGATGCACAGGTACTCCTCGCCGGAGTCGAGAAAAGCCGCGCGTTGAACACCCGTAAGCAGGTTGGGATGGGTCAAACTGATGCCTTGCCGCTGTTGTTCCTGTAATGTGCGCAGCAGGGTAAGCGACAGCCAGCGGCGGCAGTAGTGTTCATTCAGGCCGGATGCGTGCGGCTGGTGGCGGCGGTTGAGGTGCAACTCCTTGTCGATATCGAAACCGTCGCGGTCGAGGTCGTGGATAAAACGCTGGAAAAACACCTTGTCCAACCGAAAATCATTGGTCAATACATTAAACCGCTGGAACAACACTTCGGGGCTTGCCTGATACTTGGCCATCATGTCGAGCAACAGCTGGCCATCCCACTTATCCTTTTTAAAAAAGGCGCCGATATCGCGTACAAAGGACCGCCGGTTAACCAGTATGGCCACGGCAAAATAGGCCGCACGGTAATTATTGAGCGTTTCTTCAAACGAATTGACGCGCAACAGGTTGGAAGCCAGTGGGCGTTCTTTTGCAGCCAGCACATTGAATCCCAGTTCTTTGGCCAGTTGAAAGGCGCGTTGGCGCTCGTTGAGGCGGCTGTTGACAAGCAGGCGTTTTTTGTTGGGGTTGAAAACCGAGCGCAGGCTTTGCAATTCCGGGTATTTATCGAGGCCCTTATCGTCGATCCGGTACCCGAACTGCGTTTTCAGGATATCGCCCAGCAAGGCAGATGGCACGCCGCCGTTGTCGGGCAGGTTGTTTTTTTCGACAAAATCATCTGCCGCCTGTTCAATCTCCTCAAAATAATTGGAGCGGAGTTCCTGGTAGGCGCGCAGTGCGGCGAAGAAAAAGTTCTCGTCGCGCAGCGAGTAGTTTCTGGCGATTTCCAACAAAGCCGAAATGAACGCATTGACGCGGTCGGGGGAGCGGGCAATGATCTCCACGACCTGCTGCACTTCGATCCCGAACAGATCGAGCGGCAATTCGTTGAGAAAATTGCTTTGCAGCAGTTCGCCCAGCGGTGCGAATTGTTTGGTGAGCTCCGGGGAGATCAAAAACTCCGGCGTGATGCCCAAAGCAATAGCCAGCCGCTGCCGGTTTTCAGCCTGCGGATATTTCTTCCCCTTTTCGATCTCATTGAGGTATGAGATCGATATACCGGTATGCCTGCTCAGTTCTTCAAAATTCCAGCCGAGTTCCTGGCGGAATTGTCTGACTTTCAGACCCAGTATGATGCGCTGCTGTTGTGTCGTGGCCATCTGCAGGTGCAAAAGTAGTGAGAGAACCGAGAGCCGTAAGTGCCTTTAGAAATTTTTACCAAAAACCCTACTTTTGGCCCGCAAGCACCCCGCTCACTTCTACAACACTCTTACACCTCCATGCGTCAACAAATCGTAGCCGGAAACTGGAAAATGAACAAGACCCTCGAAGAAGGGCTCGAGCTTACCAGAAGCATTCTCGAAAAAGTGGAAAAGCCAAACGGACTGGTCGTTATAGCGCCGCCGCTCACGCACCTGCGCGAAGTGGGCAAGATGATCAAGGTGCGAAAACACTTCCACCTGGCGGCCCAGAACTGCCACCAGGAAGAAAAAGGCGCCTATACGGGAGAGGTCTCTGCCGATATGATCGCGTCCTGCGGCGCCGAATTCGTCATCATCGGCCATTCCGAACGCCGGCTCTATTTCAAGGAAAAAAACGATGTGCTGGCCCAAAAGGTCAATGTATCGCTGGCACGCGGTCTGCGGCCCATCTTCTGCTGCGGCGAACCCCTTCATATCCGGGAAGTGGATACCCATGTCGGATATGTCGCCAAACAATTGAAAGCCAGTCTGTTCCACCTGAAGGAAGAGGATTTTCGCAAGGTGGTGATCGCTTATGAACCGATCTGGGCTATCGGTACCGGCAGAACGGCCAGCAGCGACCAGGCGCAGGAAATGCACCATGCCATCCGCGTGCTGGTTGCCAAAAAGTACGGCAAGATCGTCGCGCAGGATACCAGCATTCTTTACGGCGGCTCCTGCAATGCCCAGAACGCAGCCGAACTGTTTGCCCAACCCGATGTGGACGGCGGACTGATCGGCGGTGCATCCCTCAAGGCGGATGATTTCGCGGCTATCGTGGCGGCGATGCAATAGAAATGCCTGCTTCAGGCGCGCAATCGGTTGGTTTTTAAAACCATCCCGTTTTCCGCTTGGACCTTGTGCTACCTCCCAGTCCCAATACGCCCAGTAAACCCCTGGTCAGTTCGCGCGCCACCGTGCGCCCGATCTGGCGTGCCAGCGGGTCTTTGGTAATCGTTTCTATCACGCTTTTTTCTTCCTTGCCTTTCGGTGCGGGTTTCTGCTTCCCGGCAACCGCGCCGGCTTCAGCCAGTTTTTCGTGCAGGATTTCATAAGCGCTTTCGCGATCGACAACCTGGTTGTATTTGCGCGCAATCGCGGAGCGGCCGATGATGCCGTCGATCTCCACCGGCGTCAGGATGTCCATGCGGCTTTCGGGCGCCCGGACGAGCGTGTGTGCCAGCGGCGTCGGGATGCCCTTTTCGTTGAGCACACTGACGATGGCTTCACCGGTGCCGAGGCTGGTGAGCAGGTCTTCGGTCTGGTAGTATTTTGTGATGGGGTAGTTTTCAGCCGCCAGTTTGATGGCTTTGCGGTCTTTTGCCGTGAAGGCGCGCAGCGAGTGCTGTATTTTCAGGCCGAGTTGCGCCAGCACGCTTTCGGGTACATCGGCCGGATTTTGGGTGATAAAATAGACGCCCACACCTTTGGAGCGGATCAGTTTGACGATCGTCTCTATCTGTTGGAGCAATACTGACGATGCCTCCTGGAATACCAGGTGGGCTTCATCGATAAAAATACAGAGTTTGGGCTGCTCCACATCTCCCTCTTCAGGGAAAGACGCGTATATCTCTGCCAACATCTGGAGCATAAAGGTGCTGAACAGTTTGGGTCGGTCCTGGATATCAGTAAGTCTCACGATGCTGATCATGCCGCGCCCGTTTTCGTCCATACGGATCAGGTCGTGCACGTCGAATGAAAGTTCGCCGAAAAACACTTCGGCGCCTTGTTGTTCCAGTTCCACCACTTTGCGCAGGATGGTTCCGGCGGTGGCGCTGCTGAACTGCCCGTACTCGGCTTCAATTTCTTCTTTGCCTTCGTTGCCCAGGTATTGGAGCACTTTTTTAAAATCCTTGAGGTCGAGCAGGGGCAGGCTATTGTCGTCGGCGTATTTGAACACCACCGCCACTACCCCACCCTGGGTGTCGTTGAGGCCGAGTATCCGGCTGAACAAAACGGGGCCGAACTCGCTTACCGTGGCGCGCAGGCGGGCGCCTTTTTCACCGGAAAGGGTCAGAAACTCCACGCTGGCGCCGGTTGGATGCCAGGTAACACCAATTTTGCCGCAGCGTTCTGTGATTTTTGGGTGATCAGTGCCGGGCATAGCCACGCCCGAGAGGTCGCCCTTGATGTCCATGAGCAAACTGGGCACGCCATTGGCGGCGAGTTGCTCCGCAATCACTTGCAGGGTTTTGGTCTTTCCGGTGCCAGTAGCTCCGGCAATCAGCCCGTGGCGGTTCATCGTACGCAGGGGCACCTTGATCTGCAAGCCCTGGATGGAAGCGCCGTCGAGCATAGCGCCGCCGAGTACGATCGATGCGCCCGAAAAGTTGTAGCCCGCCTGGACTTCAGCAATGAAGGATTCTTTATTGGCCATGTTTGTATGGTTGTGCGGTTTCAGCGTTTATTTGCCCCAAAAGTAGGACAGGAATCCAAATTGGGTTCAAAATAAATGAGATTAATACGGGATTGCCAGACGCATTGTATTTTTACCCATATCTACCGTTCATCACTTTCTTCCACCATAAAGCCAATACCATGCTCACCCGTATCATTTTCACATTCCTGGTCGTCTTTGCCTGGCTGGTTGTATTCTGCCTGGGCGCTTTTATCAATACCAACCCTTTGCGACAGGGTTTGCAAGACAACTTTAATATTGGCGACCTGGTGTTGATCGTTTTGTCCTGGATACCCACCAATATCGCATTTTTGTCCATACTCGCCGGCCTGATGGGCGCTCTGAGTCGCGGACTGCTTCAACAGGTAGAAGAGGAGGCCGTACAGGAAGCGCCGGTAAAAAAGAAAAAAAACCGGGTTTTAGGCGGTATGGTAGCAGGG
This sequence comes from Lewinellaceae bacterium, assembly GCA_016712415.1. Lineage (GTDB taxonomy): Bacteria > Bacteroidota > Bacteroidia > Chitinophagales > Saprospiraceae > M3007. The sequence continues at coordinate 180,590 of JADJRC010000050.1, forward strand.
TTCATCTTCTATATGGCCTTTATGGCCGGCGCCTTTATCATGGTGGACGAGCCCTTCGCCAACACCACGGAAGCACAATACTATCGCATTGCCGGTTTTATTTCTTTCATTTCCTTTATCGCGGGTTTCCGGCCCGCTATCCTTCGCCTGATCCTGGAAAAAATACCCGGATTTTAAAAGGTTTGCCGGTCACAGACATGCGCGCTTGCCGTCCTGGATATACGATTCCACAGCCGGTCATCCGTTTCTTTCTGATTGCTTCGGGGCAACGATAAACCTGGCCGGAAATCGTCCGGGCAATGGTCCGTGATTTGTATTTTTGGGAAAAAAGCCCTAAATTGCAGCAATCCGGTCATTTTATGCCATTACTGCCCGACCGGGTATCTTCGTTATACCCTTTTTATGTTTTTTAACCTGGAGGTGACAGCCATCTTCACAACACACAAAACGTTCAAAATATGGTAAAAGAACCTTATTTTCCACAAGCGATCCAATGGGCGCAAAAGCGCGGCCTGAATGACATAAAAGCCAATTGGGAGGATTACGAGACGCCTTCACAGTTCAGCAAAAAAGACGAAGAAACCCCTTTTATCCCGGATATAACCGGAAGCAGCACAGGTGGCAAGGTATATGTTGAAATCGCATTGAAGACCGGGGATATCGAGCGATCAGTCTCCCACTGGAAACTGATCAGTACCCTCGCGTCCATGAAGGGTGGAAAATTTTTCCTGCTGGCGCCCAAAGGGCACAAGACATTTGTGAGCCGGATGCTGGAGAAATACCGGATGCACAACGCACAAGTAGTTGACCTGCAATAGCATTCAGCGTATGCAACAGGCCCGGAGCAATTGCATGGGCAACTGCTCCGGGCCTGTTGTTTTTTACTGTTTGAGTTATTTCGCTCCTTATGCACGCGGCAGCAACACCACCTGCCTCGAATGCACTTTATTCCCCTGTTGAACACTCAGAATATAGGTCCCGGATTTATTTCCGGAAAGATTGAGTTGCTCGTTAAAATATCCGTTGAACTGGTTCATCACCTTGCTGTACACGGTCCTGCCGCTTATGTCGGTCAGCCGAACCGTCGTAGGCACCGCTTCCGCCTCGAAGGTCACAGTCAGCGGGCCTACCGTGGGACTCGGATAGGCTTCCAGCGATTCCAGCGGGAGTGTATTGTCCGTATTTAACGGTTTTTGTGCTTGCGGCACGTCTCTTTCCTGCACTTCCACTACTTCCTTAAGCGTTTCGGGGGCGCCGGGCGTCGGACAGGTCTTAAATGTCGCATCGATAGTAATCCGCTCGCCGTCGCGCATGATAGTAAGTCGGAACGGATCGCCGGGGTTGTGTTTGTCGCGTTCGTAACGCAGTGCTTCACTGGAGTTGACAGGCTGGCCGTCGAGGTATAAAATAACGTCGCCGGGCTGTACACCGCTTTGCTTGGCCGGCGTTTCGTCTACAATACCCGTCACTGTAACGCCGTGCCCTTCGAAGCCTCCGTTGCTGGTATACACACCAATAAACACCGCGCATGGGTCGCGCTCCGTGGTGTAGACGTAAAAATTGCGGTCTGTACTGAGTGCAACTGTTGTTTGAAGTGATTGGCCATCGCGCTGATATACGACCGCCACTTCGTCGCCGGGCTGATGTCCGGCCAGGGCCGAACGCAGGGAGAGCGCGCCGGTTACTTTTTTCCCGTCGACTGCGGTCACGACATCACCGGCCTGCAGGCCTGCGGCTTCCGCTCCCTTTCCGTGAACGACATCGCGAATAACCATCCCGTCTGCGTTGACGTCATCGTTTTCGTACACACCCAGGATCGGTCGTTTTTTGCCTTCGGTTTGCAATGATTGCAATGAGGCCAGCCGTTCACTCAACTGTTCCATTTTTTCTGCATACCGGATTTTTATTTGCGCTCTTTCCTGCTCGTACTTGTCCTGTTCTTCCGGGTTACATGCCTTAAACCGTGCATCAATCGTTATTTCCCTGCCCTCGCGCAGGATGTTGAGCGTAAACGCCTCACCTTGCTGGTGTTTGTTGCGTTCGCGGATCAGTTCCGATTGAGTGCTTACCGGTACGCCATCCAGGCTCAGAATGATATCGCCGGCCTGAACGCCATAAGTTGTCGCCGGTGTATTCTCCACCGTATATTCCACCTTCAAGCCACCGCTTACATTACTGGTGCCTACCCCGATAAATACCTTACACGGGTCGCGTTGTTGATCTGCAAAGTTGAAAATGGCGGGAGCCCAGTCGTTGTTAAATTCAAAGCGTTGTTCCTGTGCCCAGGGCGCCAGATAGCAACAGAGTACGAACAAGGTCGATAGACCCAATTTTTGCATGGAAAGTATCTTCATAACTACAATATATTTGGTGAAAAACTGGGGTTAAAGACCAATCACAGGCAAATACGTTGCACGGAAAGATTTTATTCCTTCCATTTTCCTGATTTCGGCAAGGGCAGGCGCCTTTATTTTGAATTTGCCTTTTTTATTCCCCATGCAATGAGGGCGATGAATGCCGCCAGACCGCCAAACAAGTACATATAATTCACATTAACTTTCAGCACAGCCAGAAAAACGATAGCTACCATAAAAACAGTCGGCACTTCGTTGAGCGCGCGGTAATGGATATGTGTGAATGCTGATGCACCCTGTTCCAGTTGGCGAATATGGCCCTTGAGGTAATGCGTATAAACGGTCAGCAACAATAGAAACACGAGTTTGACCTGCATCCAGCCCTGTTCGAGCCAGACCGGCTGGATACACAACATAATCACCCCGAACGACCAGGTCATGACGACGGCCGGTTTCAGGATAATATTATACGATTTCCACTCCATCGTGACAAACTGTCCGAGCAGGGTGCTGCGTTCCGGTTCCGGCCGGTCGAAAGCCATGGCGTGGTACACCATGATGCGTACAAGATAAAACATGCCGGCCATCCAGGATACCATCCCGATGAGGTGAAGCGACTTGGCAATACTGTACCAATTGGACATAAAGCATACGGTTACCCGGCAAAAGTAGGCATCCTCCGGAAATACCGACTCAGGCATTCACCGGTCTGATCCTGATGATGCCCAGCATATGCATCAGCCGGAGTACCGGGTATATGGGGTCGAATTCCCAAAATTTGACGGCAAAGTTTGGCCGGTTCGGGTGTTTGTGGTGGTTGTTCTGAAACAACTCGCCCAGCGCCAGAAAATCGAAGGGCAGGGAGTTTTTCGAATGATCGCCGTTGTCGTAATTCTGGTAACCGTATTTATGACCGCACCAGTTGACGATAGCGCCGTGCACCGGCCCCATCAGAAAATGCAGCGGCAACAGCAAATACATCCACCACTGCGTGGCGAAAAAGACATAAAAGGTGATATACGCCGAGCCCCAGGCGATTCGCGATACCCATGAATTGCCGAATTTATCCAGCCAGTTCCAGGACGGGGACGCACTCAGAAACTTTGGCGATACGTGCGCCGTAGAGGCAATGAGGCGATTGAATATCCGTGCGGTATGCCACATCATGGCAAATACATCCTTGAAAAAGCCGGGGGGATGCGGGTCTTTCTCCGTGTCTGAAAAGGTGTGGTGCATCCGGTGCATAATAGCGTATGCCTTCGGAACCAGGTAGGAGGAGCCCTGAGAAACATAAGCCATAAAATGGAAAATGCGTTCCCAAAATCTGTTCATTGTGAACATTTTATGCGAAGCGTAGCGGTGGTGAAAAAAGTCTGGAAAAACATGGAGCCAAACCAGTGCGCCGCGAAAAAATTGAAGATAACCATGCAAAAAAGTTGTGAAACAAGATATAATCCACACAAAGTATGGCTATTTTTCAGGATATTACCAGGTTGGCGGTGCGCCCTGTCCCGGCAGGTTCCATATTTTTCGTAGTAATTATTCAAACAACCAATTTTGAACGCCCAAACAGACCTCGGGGTAAATATATGTCTCCGGTGTTTTCACTTCACCAACACTCCTTTCGTTTTTGAAAAGGCAGTTTTCCGAAAAAAAAAAGCGCGACCGGGAAACATCCTCAGCCGCGCCGGATACGCAATGACAATCTGTTGTCGAATGGATGATTATTTGATCAGGGCAATATTCAGCCCCACGATCAGCCTTGCCGGATTATTACTGAAGTGGTATTCGTCGCCAAAAAAGGTGATGTGATCGCCCTGTTTGTTGAAATTACCCTCGTAGCGGATATCGGCTGAAAAACGGCCGGTGCCAATGGTCAGGCCTGCCTGCCAGCCCCAGGTGAATTGTTTCCAACGCGCCTTGTAGCCGTCGAAATCGGTGAGTTCCGACCTGCTGCTCAGGTAATAATGGCCAACGGGACCGCCGTGCAGGCGAACCGGCCCGGCTGTGAATCCCAGAAGCAGGGGCAGGTCAAGGTAGTTGTAGCGTTCATTTTTGATCACTTCGCCCAGGCTCGACTCACCCACCTTGTAATCTGTTTTATTGGAGTTGAAGATAATCTCCGGCTGGAAAAACACCTTGTTGCCAAGGCGAAAGTAGGCGCCGAACTGGGTGCCGAACTTGAATTTATCCACGCCGAAATTAAAAGCCGTGTCTGCTCCGTTGATGATGATGTCCTGCGGTTTGACTACCTGGGTATTCACACCGCCTTTCAGGCCGAAGGAAAACTGCGCCTGAGCCAGGTGGCTGCAACATAAAAGGCCAAGGGCCAACATTAAATTTTTCATACGAGTAGTGTGTGTCGGTTGTGTTTCCTAAAAACGGAAGCAGGTTTCCGGGAGCGTAAATTGGAACACGTTTAACCTTTTTCTAACCGCCCGACGCCTCAATTGTGAAGGTTTCGCAAAAAGAAACCGGTTTCGCCGCCGAATACGTACTTTTGCCCCCCGCTGATATGGAAGTTAACAAAGCCGAGTTTATCGCCAGTCACCCGAAAGAGTCGCTCTGTCCCAAAGACGGAAGACCTGAATTTGCCTTCATCGGTCGATCCAATGTCGGCAAATCGTCGCTGATCAACATGCTGACGCGCAAGGGATTGGCCAAAGTTTCGGGCACACCCGGCAAAACCCAGTTGCTCAACTATTTCCTCATCAACGGGCAGTGGTACCTGGTGGATTTGCCGGGTTACGGGTATGCACGCCTCTCCAAAACCCACAAAAAGAAGTTGGCGGAAATGATTGAAGGTTATCTGTTTAACCGAAAGGAATTGCTGCTGGCCTTTGTACTCATCGACTCGTCGATACCGCCCACCCGAATCGACCTGGAGTTTGTCGACACCCTGGGACAACGCGCCATACCCTTTGCGCTGGCGTTCACCAAATCGGACCGGGTAGGCAAGAAAACGATCGAACAGAATATTTCCGCGTTTTTAGGGAAACTGTCGGAGACCTGGGCATCCCTGCCACCGTATTTTGTCACCTCATCGGAACGAAAAACAGGCAAAGCGGAGATACTCGATTATATCGAAAAAATTGCCCGAAAATGAAACCCGGGCGCGCCTTTCAGCCAAAAGAATCGTGAAAAAAGACGTTACGACATATCCGCGCATTATCGAGCGCATCGAAGACTGGCCGATCTACCGGTTGAGCAAAGACCGAAACGAATTTATCCGGGAAATTGACGAATTTACGTACAACCGCCTGGTCAGGCGCCATAAAAAAGACCTGGCCGATGTGCTGGTCAAAACCATCTACCAGGAACGCATCCGTATAAAGGAAGACCCCTGGAAGGTAGACCCGCCCAACGAACGTTCGTTCTGGAACAGGATCAGCAAACGGCTGATCAAAAAATCGCTCGACCGGCAGGATACCGAAGCCGTACAGGTGGCGGAAGAAATCCTTCAAAAAATCATCCACCGGTATTCTGAGGAGATTGTCGGTACCTTCCAGATCCCTACATTCCGTTTTGCACAGCGGTTTCTTACCGCTTTTTTCAACCGGCTGTTCAATGCAGCGGTCGGTAAAAACCTGCGCGCCATTTTTCGCGGCAGGCGGCACCTTTACGAACGCCTGAATGTGGTTGGCGATGTGGAAACAGTACGCGAGTTGTTCAAGCATGGCACCGTCGTGATACTGCCCACACATTCGAGCAACCTCGACTCCATTCTCGTGGGATATGCGATGGACCAGATCATGGGCCTGCCTTCCTTCAGCTACGGCGCCGGCCTCAACCTGTACAATTTTGGCCCCGCAGCCTATTTTATGAACCGCCTCGGCGCATACCGCGTGGATCGGCGCAAGAAAAACCCCATTTACCTCGAAACGCTCAAGACGATGAGCAACCTGAGCATCCAACGCGGGGTGAACAGCCTGTTTTTTCCCGGCGGCACGCGTTCCCGCTCCGGCGAACTGGAAACGGAGCCAAGATGGGGCTGATCGGTACGGCCGTAGAGGCCCAGCGCGCCATGTGCCAGACCGCAGCAAAAGCAGGTCATCCCGACACCCCAAAAAAGGTGTTTATCGTTCCAATGGTGTTGTGTTACAACTTTGTGCTGGAAGCCCCCTTCCTGATCGAGCAGCACCTGCGCCGCACCGGTAAGGAGAATTACATCAGGCTCAAGGACGAAGGCACCAGCGTTCGCGCATGGCTCCGGTTCGTCTGGCGCTTTTTCTCCACTACCAGCGATATTACGCTCAGCGTCGGCCGGCCAATGGACATCATGGGCAACTTTGTGGACGCAGGCGGGCGCAGTTTCGATCGTTTCGGGAACCAGCTCAACATAAGCGACTACTTCACGCTCAATAACGAAATAACTGCCGATCGCCAGCGTGAGGAAGAATACACCAAGCTCCTGGCCGAACGGATTGTAGCGCGCTATCATATCGAAAATGTGATCCTCGGCAGCCACCTGGTGGCCTATGCCGTGTTTGAACTCCTGCTCCACGAAAACCCCAAGCTCGACCTTTTTGGAATACTTCGCCTGCCGCCCGATGAGTACCTGTTCCCCTTCCGGGCAGTGGAAGACGTTGTTGAGCAAATACAGGCAAAACTTTTTGAGTGGGAGCAACAGGGCAATATCCGCCTCGCCCCGGAAACACGCCGCAGCGCAGCAGACATCGTGCGCGACGGCGTGAAAAATCTGGGTATTTTTCATGCCGAAAGACCCCTTGGCTTTAGCAAGACGGGCGATATTCTGTCATCAAACTTCCGGGTGCTGTATTTTTACCACAACCGGCTTGTTAACTACCAATTCGACAAAATTATCCAGTGGAAGGCCGAAGAAATTGAGGTGCTTAAAATGGACTAAGCAATTGAACATGCAATACGAAAACTTACTTATCGCTATTGAAGACGGCATCGCCGTCGTCACCATCAGCCGGGAGAAAGCGCTGAACGCCCTGAACACCCGGACCATGACCGAACTGGGCCACTTCTTTGGAGAGGCCGCGCACGAGATCGAAGGGCTGAAGGGCATTGTTGTTACGGGCGCCGGCGAAAAAGCATTTGTTGCAGGCGCCGATATCACCGAATTCAGCAGCCTCAGCCCGGAAGAAGGCATGCTGTTTGCCAAACGCGGCCAGGATGTTTTTTTCCTGATCGAGCGTTTTCCCAAACCCGTGGTGGCGGCAGTCAACGGCTTTGCTTTGGGGGGTGGGTGCGAACTCGCCATGGCCTGCCACCTGCGTGTTGCCGGGGAAAAGGCAAAATTCGGGCAACCTGAAGTGAATCTCGGCCTGATACCGGGCTACGGCGGCACACAGCGCCTGATCCAGTATATCGGCAAAACCAAAGCCCTGGAACTGTTGATGACGGCAGATATCATCGGAGCGGTTGACGCACATCAACTGGGATTGGTGAACAGCGTCGTACCTTCGGGCGCTGAAGTGCTGAACGCCAGGGAGTTAATAGAAAAAATTGCCGTAAAAGCGCCGTTTGCCATTTCCCGGATCATCGAATCGGTCAACGCTTATTTTGAGGAAGGTCTCGACGGATACTGGAAAGAAGTAGACGCTTTCGGCGAATGCTGCGGCACAGAAGATTTCAAAGAAGGCGCGGCTGCATTTGTAGAAAAGCGGAAAGCCCGTTTTCAGGGCAAATAAAACCCGCGTTAAAAAAAGATTAAAACCGCCGGTTCAGACAAACAGATTAATAAATGGACGCGTCATCAGGGACAGAATACACACTATTATCTTCACCAAACAAATACTGTCCTGTACACATGATGAAAACTATATTTTTACTGTTCGGCTTATCCATCACAACGCTTGCCTCCGCACAATTTGCCAAAGGCGCCAAACTGCTGGAAGGCGGCGTCAATTTTCGGACGGATTTCAAAATTGGAAATGATGCCATTGACATATCTTCCGGGGTATCGCCCAATGATATTGAAAGCAATAGTTTTGGACTGAATCTTTCTTTCGGCGCCTTCTCGTCGGCCCAAAATGAGTGGGGTGTTACGGCAGGGTATTCCAGGTCCGGTTATCGTTCCAATACTTTTTTCTTCGATCAGTTCGGCTCCCTGATCTTGTTCAGAAGCAATACCATTCAAAACAATGCCATGATCGGCCTCTATTATCGCAGGTATTTCCCGTTTGCAACACGGTTGTACGGCGGCTTTACGCTTGGCATGGATGCCGGAAACAGCTGGATCAAAACGAAAAGCGGATTTGATCTGTCCATAGACAACCCTTTCGTTGAAACAAGTAACGAAACGATACTCAATGCCAGTGTCTACAGCAACCTGTTCCTGAGTTATTTGTTTTCCCAAAAGTTCGGCGCAAGAATATCTACTGGCGGTATCGCCTTTCAAATACTGAAGAGCAGCCGGACCGATGTTACCGACGCAAATTTTGCACTGAACCTCAACACAACCTTCTCACCGACCATCTCATTTTTTTGGATTATTAATGGAAAATCGGACGATAGAGACTGATATACTGATTATTGGCGCCGGCCCGGTCGGCCTTTTTGCCGTATTCGAGGCCGGACTGCTCAAACTGCGCTGCCACCTGATTGATGCACTACCCTATCCTGGTGGGCAGTTGATGGAGATTTATCCCAAAAACCGATCTACGACATACCCGGCTACCCCTCTATTCTCGCCGGCGACCTGGTGCAGAACCTGATGAACCAGATTTTGCCCTTTAACCCCGGTTTCACGCTGGGTGAAAGGGCCGAACATCTTGAAAAACAGGCAGACGGGCGCTGGTGCGTCACAACATCCCGGGGTACAAAACACCTGGCGCCCGTGGTGTTTATTGCAGGCGGACTGGGAAGTTTCGAACCGCGCAAACCGCCGATCGACAACATCGAATACTTCGAAGACAAAGGCGTGGAATATTTCGTCCGGTACCCGGAATTTTTCAAAGACCGCCGCGTCGTGATCGCCGGAGGCGGCGATTCGGCGCTTGACTGGACGATTTACCTTGCAGAGGTAGCAAGGGAACTTACACTGGTGCACCGGCGCACGGAATTCCGCGGTGCGCCCGACAGCGTGGAAAAGGTGCAGGAACTGGCCAAAAGCGGAAAAATAAAACTCATCACCAATGCCCAGGTAACCGGCCTTCATGGCAACGGAAAACTTGACGGGGTGGTTATCCAGCACGACACCGAAGGGGAGTTTACGGTGGAAACGGATTATTTCGTGCCGCTATTCGGGCTTACACCGAAGCTGGGGCCGATTGCAGAATGGGGACTTGAACTCGATAAAAATGCCATTGCAGTCAACACCCTCGATTACAGCACCAATATCCAGGGCATTTATGCTATCGGCGACGTAAATACATACCCCGGCAAGTTAAAATTGATCCTGTGCGGTTTCCACGAGGCCACACTGGCCTGCCAGTCGGCTTTTAAGGTTGCCCGGCCGGATCAGAAACTGTCATTCAAATACACCACGGTTACCGGCATAGAAGGTCTGCCGCTTTGAAGCATACGAACAGACAGGAATGAAAGAGGATATCAAAATTACCGTATTCGACCGCGATAATGAGCGCCACGACCTCGATGCCCCCACCGATATGGGCATGAACGTTATGGAATTGTGCAAAGCCTACGAATTACCGGTTGAAGGCACCTGCGGCGGCATGGCCCTTTGTGCATCCTGCCACGTATATGTGCTGAGCAACCACATTTTGCCCGAACCTACCGACGACGAACTCGCCATGCTCGACCAGGCTTTTTTTGTGCAGGACAACAGCCGGCTCGGTTGCCAGTTGAAGATCAGGGAGGAAATGGACGGGCTGGAAGTCAAACTGGCGCCTGTATCGCAGTAAATCATATTTCACCCAGCAGCGTCCGGTAATCGTCCCAGCGCGCATCTTCTGATTTCATTTCCAGCAGGTCGAACAACTCCTCCCCATAGAGGGCTTCCAACTCGGGCGCAGTGCGCGCGGTACGAAGTTCCAGTTTACCCTTGTGGATTTGTTCCATACGCCACGCAAAGGTTTTTTCCATCCTGCTAAAAATGGCCGTGCAGGCCCCGGCATGGTCGTCGTCGCCCCTGCCCGCAATAATTGATTCCCTGAACGCAACCGCATTCCGGGCGATCATTTTGCCCTCCTCCAGGATGAAATAGGCCGTATGCGGCCATTGGTCCGGCGGCGGCAGCAGTTTGGCGTACAATACCAGCTGCAGGTCTTCCCCATTCCGGATCAGTTCTTTCCGTCTGTTGGCTCCGCTCCATTTCAGATCAACGATGGCCCGCTCGTCGCCGCGTTGCAATACCAGGTCAGCTTTTCCCCTAACAGGAATACCGGAAAACGCGCCCTGTAGTTCCAGTTCGGTGTGCGCCACCTCCCATCCGTTGGACCGGATAAGGGAGATCAAACTCCAGGCTGCATTTTTAACCCGGTTCAGAAAGGCATTCCGTTCGGGTTCGCGACCGTAGAGCAACAGGGTGGCCCCTTCCCTCGGCAACAGGGCTACAGATTTTTCATCCACCCATTGCTGGACGGCACACCGGTCGAGCGCGCCAAGGTCTTCGTTCAACAGTTGCTCAAAAAAGCGATGCGCGAGACTGCGCAGCAGGGTATTGTCGCCGGTCACACTCAGCAGTCCGGAGGGAAAAAGCCGGAGGTTTTGTCTAAAAAACCAGCGGTGTGGGTAATAAAAAAGACTTTCCAGATTTGTCGGCGTCTCGTACGCACTGTCCGCCAGCAGTTCAGGTCTGACTATCTGCAGGTGCGGACGCGTGCGCCCGGGTGGACTAACTTCCAGCAGTTCCGGCGGTTTCAGACTGAATATCCGGTTGAAACGGTTGCGGTCTGATTCATCATCCAGGTTGTAGGTAAAATCGCGGTAGTCGGGAAATGCCGCCTCGATGTCGCCCAGCAGCAAACTGGGCACCACACCTGCCCCCTCGGCCTGTTCCGGAACGACCAGGATCAGTTGCCGGGAAGCCTGAAGCACCGGACGGATCTGACGGATTTGTCTGCAATGGCTCTCCTGGGCCGGCGTGGTTGGCAATACCTCCAGGTTTTCAAGCCAGACACGCTCATCCTTCAGCCATTTGTCGGGAGCGGGTACCGGGTTGTCGAACAGGCAATTCCACCAGAGGAGCGTTTCGGCCGGCTCGGTCATGGCTCCCGGATTGTGGATATAACTAAAGCGCCCGACTTCTGCGGGAGCCAGTTGTACCGGCGAGGGGCTGTAGATCGTGCGAACGATGCGTTCCAGTTCGAGGAAACTGATGCGTTGCTCGGGCAGCGCTTCGAGCAACTCCCGAATCCGCCGCGCTTGTTCGGCCAGCACCAGCAGCGAGGTATTGGAATTGTCCGATTCTTCAAAATGGTCGAGCGCCCATTGGTGCAGGTAGGCATAAAGGGCTATGGCATCGCGTTTGGGGGCCGTCCCGTTGGCAGGATACCTGCGCCGGCCAAACCAGAAATCGTATTGCTCCCGTGCCTTGTCGGGCACTTCCGCCTGTTCGAGGTATCCAAACACGGCTGCAAACCAGGTATCGCTGAACAGCCCGGGCTTTCCTGCCATTACACGCGCTATTTCCAGGGCCAGGCTGCCGTCGAGGGGTTTTACCGGCAGCGTCACAAACTCCATGATCTTAAACACATCGACCGGTTCCCACAAAAATGCCGGCGCCAGTTTCAACACCTGAAGCGAGGGGCGCGCCAGGGAGGCTGACAGGACGCCCATCGTCGGGAACCCCTGTAAATGGAGCGCTCTTTCGAGCGACAGGTTCATCTCCGGAACCAGGAAAACGGGTTGTAATGCGGGATTTTCCTTCAGCATTTGGGCAACATAAACGGCAGCATCGCTGTCGCGCCGGGCAAGCAGGATGAGCAGGCTATTGGATTCGTCGCCTGTATCGCCACCTTTCAGTGCAACGCCTGTCGCCAACCGGCGTTGCAGGCGGCCCAAACGGGTATGTTCCGGCGCGGCGCATGAAACCTCAACCTGTTCCCGAACGACGCCTCCGGCTTCCAGCAATTGCACCAGCCGCTGCATATACGCCGGCTGGGCCGGCAAGGGTTCATACAGGTATATTTTCGACAGCGGAACACTTTGTTTTTTCAATTGCGCCAGCACCGCTTCAAAGCGGTCGGCAAAGCCCGCTGCCAGCACAACGGTCTCCGGGTCAGAAGTCTTCTTCCGGAAAATGGCCTCTGTTGCCGCAATTGTCCTTAATCGGGGGGGCATAGCCGCCTCGGTTGCAACCAGGTCCCAGCCCGCCAGAAGAAGTTCGTCGCGCCAGTCGAGCAGCACCGCAGCGGTGGCGAAGCGATCTGCCTGATAAGAGCGTTCATAAAAAGGGCGGTCTGAAAACAGCGGCTCCTGTTCCGTTTCCTGGAGATGCTGACCGAGTGCCTGCCGGTACAGTTCGATGCGCAGGTATTCGGTGTTGTCGGGATAACCGCTCCGTCCGAGTTGGCCTTCGAGCCATTGCAGCAGTTTTTTCGGTCCCGCGAAAACCTCGCCTGCACGCAGTTCGCTGCGCTTCGCCGTATACACGGGGCCGTCAAAATCGGGACCGAAATGAAGGACAAACATCCGACTGTATGCTGCGCCGTCCGGAGAAAAGGTTTCCGGAGGCCGTTAAAGATTTTTGGTTACGCCAACAAAAGTAGGCGCTTCACGCATTTTGCTTTAGCTTTGCACGGCTTTTTTGAAACAATTTTTTTTGAAATAATGGAATCAAACGACGTCGTTAAATCGAGTGATATTACTATCCGGGTAGGGCTCAATGCCGAAAATGTGCCGGTAAAAATTGAGTGGGCAGCCAGCGATCGCAACAACGGGCAACTGGAGGAGTGCAAGGCCATGTCCGTCGCGCTTTTTGATAAAGAACACCGCGACACGCTGCGTATCGACCTGTGGACCAAAGAAATGCAGGTGATTGAAATGGACCGGTTTGTATACCAGGTATTGCGCTCCCTGAGTCAGACTTATCTGCGCGCAACGCAGAACAAGGAGATGGCGGAGGACCTGGCCAAATTTGCACATTATTTTGGGGAAAAGACCGAAATCGTCCCCAAAACGTCCTGAGCATCAATTGCTGTTGTAAGTTTGCCACATGTTGCCGGCCAGCTTAAAAACATTATTCAGCCGCTTTTTCGGATTTCAACACCTGACACCCGAAGAGATCGAGCATCGAACGCTTGCACTGACGATTATTGTCGCCATTACAATGCTCGACTTTACCTACAACCTGGCATTTTACCTGTTTGGTGGCCCGTTTACGTGGTGGACGACACTGTTTTATTTTATAGCCAGTTCTGCCAACCTCCTGTATTTCAAGTATAAAGCCAACTTTCGGCTTTTCCGCAATTTCCAGATCGCACTGACCATCCTGCTTCCCCTGGTCGCGCAAATCACCCACGGCGGCTTTAGCGGCGGCAGTGGTGTTGTGCTCGCCGCATTTCTGGCGCCGCTGGGCACGATGATGTTCGCCCGACTGAATACGGCGCGTAAAACCTTTTTTGCTTACCTGCTGGCCCTGCTGGTCGCCGGTGTTTGGGAATATTTTACCCGACCTGCCCCCTCGGCCCTGCCGCCCGAGGTGCATTTGTTGTTTTTCGAGTTCAATTTTGCCTTCACCGCCGCCGTCGCCTACTTCCTGATGGAGGGTTTTTTGAAAAACAGGGCCTCCCTGCTGGCCCTTGTGCAGGCAGAACATGAAAAGGCAGACAGTCTGCTGCTCGATATCCTGCCGGCCGAAACGGCCAGCGAACTGAAAGAAAAAGGCTTCGTGCAGGCGGTCAGTTACCCCGTTGCGACGGTGATGTTTACCGATTTTGTAGGCTTTTCAGCCTTTGCCCGCACGCTCTCTGCTGAAGAACTGGTGGAGCAGATCGATTTCTATTTCCGGGCATTCGACGAGATTGTGGATAAATACGGGCTGGAAAAAATCAAAACCATCGGCGACAGCTACATGTGTGCCGGGGGCATTCCGGCGCCTTCTTCCGGGCATGTGCGCGACATGGTGCGGGCGGCGCTGGAGATTCGCCATTTTGCACAAAAACAACGCGAAGAAAAATTGCAACGGTTCGGCTATCCCTTTGATATTCGCATCGGTATTCACACGGGACCTGTGGTGGCGGGTGTGGTGGGTAGCAGTAAAATCGCCTACGACATATGGGGCGAAACGGTCAACATCGCCGCGCGGATGGAACAATCCTGCGAACCGCACCGGATCAATATATCAGAAGCAACCTACGCCCATGTCAAACACGAATTCGATTGTCTTTACCGCGGACGTTTTGAGGCCAAACACGTCGGTGAGATCGAGATGTATTATGTGGACGGTGGACGGTGGACGGTGGACGGAATTTTGTTGTTTTCTGCGTGAATTTGCGCATTTTTTCTGCGAAAATCTGCGGGAACCTTTATACATACCATGACCAACAAACAAATTGCCTACGCTTTCGACGAACTGGCCAACCTCATGGAACTCCATGAGGAAGACGATTTTCGCATTCGCTCGTACCGCAATGCCTACCTCAACCTGCGCAAACTCGATCGCCCGCTGGCTGAAATGTCAGACGCAGAAGTAAAGGGTATAAAAGGCGTCGGTCCCGCCATTGCCGGCAAGATACGTGAACTGTTGACCGGCGGCAAAATGGCCACACTCGACAAATACCTGGAAAAAACGCCGCCCGGTGTGGTGGAAATGCTGGAAGTAAACGGCTTCGGTCCAAAAAAAGTCCGCGTGGTCTGGCAGGATATGGGCATAGAAAGCATCGGAGAACTTTGGTATGCCTGCAACGAAAACCGGCTGGTGGAATTCAAGGGTTTTGGACTAAAAACGCAGGAGGACCTCAAGAACAAACTCGAATATTTCCTGAAAAGCCGCGATAAACTGCACCTGGATGCCGCCGAAGAGGAAGCGGATTTCGTCTGTACCTGGCTGTCGGGCAAACTTCCCGGCGCTCGTGTGGCGCCTGTCGGCGAACTGCGGCGCAACTGCCCGGTCGTCAGCACGGTGGAAATACTCGTCGGCTACTCCGGCGACCTCTCACCCGCTTTTGACGGCGAAACACTGACCCTGGAGCAACAGACCGAACAATTGTACCGCGCAAGGCTGGAGAACAATACCGCTATCCTGATCCATGCCTGTGCACCGGAGGCTTTCGGCTCCAGGCTGTTCAAACATACCGGCAGCCAGGCATTTGTGGAAGCCTTCGCCAAGGCCCACCCGGGCATCGATTTCAAGAACCTGGAAAACGAAGCGCAGGTTTTTGACAAAGCCAATATGCCCTACGTTGTGCCTGAATTGAGGGAACAGGCCCTGCCAAAACAAATTCCCGATCTGATCACAGAGGAAGACCTGAAAGGTGTGTTGCACGTACACACAACCTGGAGCGACGGCCTGCACAGCCTGCGCGACATGTGCGATTACGCGCGTTCACTGGGTTACAGTTATATCGGCATAACCGACCACAGCCAGTCGGCCTTCTACGCCAACGGGCTGAAGCCCGACCGGGTGCTGGCGCAAATGGAGGAAATCGATGCGTTGAATGCCGAGTTTGCGCCCTTCCGCATCTTCAAAGGCATCGAAAGCGATATCCTGAACGATGGCTCGCTTGATTACGAACCCGCCTTGCTGGAAAAGTTCGACTTTATCATCGCATCGGTACACTCCAATCTGAAAATGAGCAGGGAAAAGGCCACGGAACGCGTCGTCCGGGCCATCGAAAACCCTTTCACCACCATACTTGGCCACCCTACTGGCCGCCTGCTGCTCAGCCGCGAAGGTTATCCCCTCGACTGGGATGCCGTATTCGAGGCCTGCGTGAAACACAAGGTCGCCATCGAACTGAATGCCAACCCCTACCGCCTGGATATCGACTGGACGCTGATCCCCGAAGCCACGCGCCGGGGCATCCGAATCAGCATTAACCCGGACGCCCACAGCAAGGACGGCATCCACGATATCCGTTATGGCGTGATGGTGGCGCGAAAAGGCGGGCTGACGGCGGCGGGGTGTTTTAATGCGGGGATGATGGGAGGGGAATGATATCTGGCGGGGGCGGGAAAATAGATTTTGAGGATATGGATCAGAGGTTTGCGTTACATCCAGGAACGCTCAGGGTATTGAAAGCAGCAAGACCACCGAGATATATACGCATATCACGAAAAAAGGGTGGAACAAAATAAAAAGTCCATTAGATGACTTGGATATATAAATTGTAGAATTAAATTTGTAGGGAAAATAATAATGCGCTCAAAAATTCCACAAAGTAAACCCGCAATGCAGGTTTACTTTGTCGAAAAAGGAGCCCTTCACATAGGCGATATTCCCGAAAACGAAAAAGTAAAAGGCGCCGGGGGTTTTGGGTTTTTCTTTTTTCCGAAAACAATTGGTTCTGTCAAAAAAGAAAGAAAATAAAATAAAACAATTCACAATTTAAAATTTTCAAAAATGAGAACGAAAGAACAAGCAGAAAGTAAAGCAAGAGACATTGTCAACGACTGGGTTGTTGGCGCAGCATTAACTGGATGGATACCTGGAAGCACTATTTTTTTAGGTGCTGGTGACATGGTAATGATTAGGCAAGTTGCTGATGCATTCGGCATAGGAGTTTTGACGACGATGCTATAAAAGCACATTTTGCAGGCGTGTTTGGCTCTATATTAGGAGGCATTGTTGCAACAGAAGCATTAAGTTTTATTCCTATAGTTGGGTGGGCTGTAAAAGCAGGAGTTCTTGCTGTTGCAAAGAAAAAAATTGGAGAACGTGTAATAGAGTACTTCAAAGAAAGAACTCCTCTTGCTTAAAATCGATAATTCTAAAAATACAAACGAATGGAATTAACACTTTTTAAATGCTGTAATTGATGTATCGGAGGCTACTTATCCCGATAGGTTGCCAATTTGGAATGTGGCAACCGCAATTCCTTGATGAATTTAGGAACCAATAATTTCTCTGGTTTCGTCGCCTCTGACAGCGAGATAATTTTTCTTGCTTTTAGGGGTACTCAAAACAATTGGAAGACCCTTCAAGGATTCGTTGATTCACAAGCCAATGGCTTACAAATACTAATTTCAGGCAAGTTGTTCAGGGAATTGTAGAGTTCACAAAGGTTTTAATGAAGAACTAAACTCAGGCTTTGACCGAATAAAAAGTCTATTGAAAGCACATGGAATCGCAACCAAGCAATTAATCATCACAGGACATAGCGCAGGAGGAGGTTTAGCAACTTTGGCAGGTAAAAAACTCTATGAACTTGGAGTAATAAATTCAAATGTTTACACTTTTTCCGCACCAAAAGTCGGCGACTCAAACTTTGTAAGAACCTATCCTATCCCACTTGTGAGAGTTGAAGCCAAAAAATGATTTAGTTCCGTTTTTTCCTCTACACCCTGCAATTTACAATTTTGTAGGAGAGGCAATTTTGTTTAGAGTGATGAATTTTGTGGACAGTATTTTCCCAAAACTCAATCTGTCAGCACTAAGAGACGTTGAGTATTATCATGGAGGAGAATTGCTTTACATGACAGACGACGATACATTGATTCACCGAAGTACAATTTCTTTTGAGAATATGTTAGGAGAAGCCTTCGAGGATTTGTTAGAAAGCATATTTGACGATGAATATGAGGACAGCAAGAATTTTGACAGGAAAATATTTCCTATGCCGAACAATTGGGTTGATGTACTTAGAGTGATAAAAATCTTCGAGGAGGTAGATACTTCTATCAAAACAGGCCAGCCAAGTTTTTTTAAAGACCATGGAATTGATACGTTATCTTACTTTTTGAAAAAACTAATTAGTGAATAAATATGGAAGCAATAAAAAAGCATTTAAAGAACCTTGTTGCTTCCGAGGCAATAAATTTATTGGTTGTAATTAAAGAAATAAAAGAACTAATAAGATATGATACCAATTATTTTGATGATATTATTATTCTCGAAGGAACCATAAAGGACACCCTACGTGACAACTTTTTAAGCCTTCATTCCAAATATGACATTGACATTTCAATGGCTCGAACCAGAGAAGCCATTATATCAATAATTAATAAAATAGAAAAGGGTGATATTAAAGCGCAGTCAACTGAAAAGGAATGGTGGGATGGCGTACCCTATGAATGGGAGAAAGCATTTGAATATTTAATTGGATTAAAACCCGATGAAAAAGCAATAAGGTTCCTTTTTAAGGTACAGGAATTGAGTGTGAAATCAGAATACATAACTGATTTACAACTGATAAGCAACTTTAAACAAATAGAAAAATTAACGCTTGATTTACCTAACGTAGAAGATTACTCGTACATAAAGCACTTACCCTCAATTAAGACAATAATAATAAATACAGGTAAAAACCAACTCAATCTAACTGACATCATTTCTAAAAATTACATTGAGCAATTTTGGCTCAACTCATATTGTAAAGGAAGACTGGACAATATAGTTCTTCCAAATATTGCTCATGTAGGTGATTTAAGAATCACCAATTATGACCTTTCCTCACTTCATTTCTTACATAAGTTCAACAAAATAGATTACCTGACTATTGAGAAATGTGAAATTGATGAAATTAATTTTTATTGTTAGATGAAAAAAATCATTAATTTGCAAATCGATTTAAACTTTGACAAGGAGCAAACCGTGTGGCTGAATAATTTATCGACTTCAATCAAAAGCCTTAAAGTGATTTGCAATAAAAGATTAGAAAATCTTAACCTAAGCAATTTATTCACTTCTTTACCAAATTTGGAAGTAATTAAGATAAAAATTGAAAATATTGATGACTATTATTACAGTAATTTAGAGTTAGACTATGAGTTGCCTATTTTCTTGGCAGAAGCAATAGAAAGTAACGCTTTGGTTATTGATTTTTCCGAAACAATTCTGTATAGTGACAATTTATTTTGAGGCTATTAAAGTACAAGGCGAATAAAAGATAGTATTAAATAAATACGATTTTGTAAAAGTGTCAATCTTGAAAAATAAATATGCTATAACACCCACAATTGACTTTGAGTTGAATGAGACTATATCATTCTGAAAATTTTATTGAAATTATAAAATCTGTTTAGAATGGTAAATAAAATAAATCGCAGAACAATGCATCAACGCCAACCGCCGCCAAAGCCAACCCGCAAAGCCAACGCAGGCGGCGGTATGCGTGAGTGCAGCCGTTGAACTAAACCGCAAGCGGGAGTTTCATTAGCGTCTTACCAATCGTTTGGCAATCAAAACATAAGAATAGAATAAGCAATAAATTTGGTTGATTTTTTCACCAACCAAAATAGTATTGCTTATGTCACCATTACGAATTCGCATGTTGGAATACATGCAACTGAAACACTACAGCCCCTCGACCATCAAAAACTACCTTGCACAGGTATCCTATTTTGCCGTTATCTGGGCAAAAGCCCGGATTTAGGCACACTGGAAGATGTGGCCGCCTACTTGTTACACCTTAACCTGGAACGCCAAGCTGAGCCAATCCCAGTTAAACAGCGCATACAGTGGGATCAAATTACTTTTTGTTCAGGTGCTTGGCCGGGAGTGGGACAGCCGTTTGTTGCCACGATCGCGACGGGAGAAGCGCTTGCCGGCAGTTTTATCCGTGGTCGAGGCGCTGGCGCTGGTCAATACGCCGCGCAATTTGAAGCACCGAACGATTTTGCGACTGTTGTATGCCTGTGGATTAAGGGTATCGGAAGCCCTGGCTTTGCAAGTGAGCGATGTGGATTCTCAACGGATGGTATTGGTAGTCCGGCAAGGCAAAGGATTTAAAGACCGGCAGGTGCCACTATCCGAATCGATATTGGAATCCTTGCGGCAGTATTATCGCGCTTTCCGGCCCAGGAAGTATTTATTTGAAAGCGGCCAAACGGGCGGGCCCCTTATCGCAACGTTCGGTGCAGGCTGTATTCCAGCGCGCAAAGATCCAAACCGGCGTTTCGCGCAAGGTCAGCGTACATACGCTTCGGCATTGTTATGCCACGCATTTGCTCGAAGCGGGGGTTGATGTCATGGCGCTCAAAAAGTTTCTGGGGCACACACACCTGGCCACTACGGCCCGGTACCTGCATTTGAGTGTTCCGACTCAACGGGTACCTGATTTGCTGGCCGGAAGCCCGCCGCAAACAGATGAGCCGGACGTCTTTTGAGGTAGCCGATGTGCTGCGTCGCTATTTGGCCGATTACCAGGGTGCGCATCGCCTGTCCTTGCAACAATACAAAGTCGCACAGGCCATTATGCACTGTCGAACGGCGGCATTGGGTGGGCATGTGGATGCCTGCACGGCCTGTGGGCATTGGGAAGTGTCGTACAATTCCTGTGGCAACCGGCATTGTCCCAAGTGTCAGTGGTCGGCCCAGCAACGCTGGATGAAACGCCGGATGGAGGAACTCCTGCCGGTAACTTATTTCCATTTGGTTTTTACGCTACCCGAAGGCTTGAATCCGGTGGTGATGAATAAGGAGGCCCGGCTGTACAACCTGTTGTTCCGCGCCGCCTGGGAAACGCTTGACCAATTGGCCCGGCAACCCAAGTGGCTCGGAGCGCAGGCCGGCATGATTGCCGTGTTGCATATCCCGACCTTCGGTACGGGACAGGCTATGGGGGCAGAACCTGTCTTTACATCCGCATTTGCATTGCATCGTTCCGGGCGGCGGGTTGACAAACGACGGTCAAACATGGGTAAACAGCCGCGACAAGTGTTTCCTGCCGGTGCGGGTGCTGTCCCGTTTGTTCCGGGGCAAGTTCCTGCATTACCTGCGAAACTTGTACCAACAGGGGCAGTTGCAATTCCACGGACAAGCCAAGGACCTGGCGCCGGAAAAACCGTTCAAACAATTGCTCACCGCGTTGTATAAAAACGAGTGGGTGGTGTATGCCAAACGCCCCTTTGGCGGCCCCGAACAAGTGATCAACTACCTGGGGCGCTACACCCATCGCATCGCTTGCCAGGGAGTTTATCCGGCGGTTTTTACAGCACTGCCTGCCACCAGGCTTTCACAAAATCCGTTATTACGGCATCTTGTCCATCCGGAATCGAAAAACCAAACTGGCCACCTTGCAGCGGAGCCTCGATTATCTGCCGCCCGTGGCCACGCCCGCCCAAAAAACGGAGCCGGCAAAGACCTGCCCGGCTTGCAGCCGGCCGGCCATGCAACGATTGGGCCTTATTCCCGCCCGAATATTCCGCCCAACCAATGCCGGTGGCTCCCTTCTCCCGTTCGCTCGCGCTCCGCCGGACGCCAGTCAGCCCATTACCCACCCTTGATTACAACAACATGATCCGGCTTTGTGGCAGTTGCCGGACCGATATTTTATGGCCTTATGCCAGGCACACAGCAATTTCCATTCGCCGATGAGACAGTCTGTAAATAATCAGCCCACCAACTGTTGGCTTTTGCCAACAATTACCTTACTTTGATTCCGAATTTTCGCCCGGCGAAAAGTAAGGCCCCGATGGAATTCGCATAGCCAATTTTTCCAGCGTAAAGCGGCTTCTGTTCAATCCTTGCATACGCCATCGAGCCTGGGCATTCCGGTGAACGGGGATTCTGCGCGGCTCGACGGCGAATGCAAGGCAAATAGTTACAGACAATAAAACAAATAAATATGGACAATCAATTAAAGTCAATTTCAAAATTATTTACTGAAAAATTGTTAAGAATACCTGATTATCAAAGAGGGTATGCTTGGACAGATAAACAGTTGAAGGAATTTTGGAGTGATATTGCCTAACTAGAAATTGGGAAAATCATTATGTAGGAGTTCTGACTTTTGAAGATGTCCTCAATCAGATTATGAGAAGTGGGATGATGATGAGTGGATCATTTCTTCAAAAAAGTTTTGAACCATATTACATTGTCGATGGTCAACAAAGATTGACGACTACATTGATACTAATTCAATCTATACTTGAAAGTGTTGAAGAATCACAAAATTTAAATTATTTAACAGTACCAGAGATTAAAAAGCGATATATCTTTGATTCAAAGCCTGATGGAATATCTGGCTCGTTTATCTTTGGCTACCATAAAGATAATCCAAGTTATGAATTCTTAAAAACTAAAATTTTTAATACGTCATCTGGTTCAGCCTACCTAAAAGAAGAGACAATTTATACCCACAATTTAGAAAATGCCAAACGCTTCTTTAAGGATAAAGTCAGCAATTTGTCCTTATCTGAGATAGAAGAGGTTTTTAAAAAAAATAACGCAAAGCTTTTTGTTTAATATATATGCTATTTCAAGCGATATTGATGTTCACGTTGCTTTTGAGGTAATGAATAATAGAGGAAAACCACTTTCAATATTAGAACTTTTAAAAATAGGTTAATTTTCTTATCTACTAAATATGATGTTGAAGAATATGAGAGAGCATCTCTTAGAAAGAGAATAAATGATTGCTGGAAATCAGTTTATCATTATCTTGGGAAGAACAAAGCCCGCCCTCTTGATGATGACAAATTTTTGTTTAATCATTTTATAATATATTTCTCTGAAGAACTTTTATCTGAAAATGAAGAAGATATGATAGATGGACATATCCGTTTCCAAAAACTGCATAGGTTTTTTCGTCATGAGTTTAGTGATTATTTACTTGATCATAAATTCACCTTAAGAAACATTGATAAACCTAACTTTTCTGTTCAACATGAAATAATAGAGAATGATAAATTGGAAAAGGCTAAATTAACTATCCAAGATATATACAATTATGCTGAAAGCCTTCAAAATTCAGTGGAATGTTGGTATTTTCTTTTTAACCTTATCACAATAATGATTTTGGTGATGAAGAAAAGAAATGGTTGGACAAACTTGGAAGATTGGGCCTTTCAGAATTTGCGCCTTTGTTAATGATTATATACCAAAAGGAGAAAAACAGTATGGTTCGACTAAACTACTCCAATGCCTTGAAAAATTAAAATTCATATATACAATCTTTGACTATCGATTTCATAATCCTATGATTGGCAATCCTCAATTCAGTTTTTTAGCAATAGCCGCTGAATATGCAAAAGGTAGTGTTTCAATTAATGATATAATAAAGGATATAATTGATAAAAAGCACAAGTTAATTACCAATGACTATTTCAGAGAAAAATATTGCGAAGGAATTTAAGCATGGTTTTATAAAGGATGGAATCAGGTATTTTCTTTTGAATATGAGCAAACTAAAGGAAATTTCAAAAACACATACTTCTAAAATTGATTGGTGGAATTCATCAAAAATAATGAGGATTTTATTACGGTAGAACATATTTTCCTCAAAAGTCAAGGAAAAGTTGTTGGCGAGAAGACTTCGGCGACTTCAATGCAAGTCAGAGAAAAATATACAAAACTCGTTAGGGAATTTATTGCCTTTGTCAAAGCCCAAAAACTCAAGTTTACAAGATAAATGTTTTTCAGATAAAAAAAAAAACTATGAAAATACAATTGGTTATAGATACGGTTCTTATTCTGAAAAATGAAGTTTCTATATTAGATGCATGGAAGCCTGAAGATATTTTAGAGCGCGGGTTAAAATTATTGAATTTCATGGAAAATAGATGGGAGATAAACCTTGGTAGCAAATCTGAAAAAATAAAACTACTTTCATTAGACTTTTTAAAAGTAAAAAGGCCTGTAACAAAGGCTACTTCACCCATGCCTACTAAACGTCGGCACGGAGTGTAGCCAAACGTCAGGCTGTGAAAAAATCCCCCAACCCTTGACCCTCCATAAATCGAGCTTATCTTTAAACCGGAACGAAAAACGTCTCTACCCGTCAAAATCCCAACTTCTCTTCCACCTCCTTTCCGCCTCGCTTGGTGTTCCTGTTCATTAAGAACCGACGCCTCAGCGCCGCGCCTGGTGTTTTTTTTTTAACACCAAGCGCAAACGTAAAAGACGGCATCCACGATATGCGTTATGGTGTCAAGGTTGCCCGGAAAGGCGGCTTAACAGCGGAGGGATGCTTCAATGCAAAAGAGGATAGGGTCTCCCTGTAATAGTCCAATTTGTTCATAATGAGCAAATTGGGCTATATTTTTTTGGTGAAAAAACCCCGAAAATAGCTGGAATCAGCTAAATTCGGGGCGACAAAAAAATTGTATCACCAAAAGTACAGAATAAAATTATGCAGTTGCTACTTTTTGAGGTGGAGGCCTACGATTCGGTCTATCGCCGCAATTTTCTGTCCAGCGAGTTAGGACAGTTGTACTCAACAATACCTTTACGGGAGTTGGCAGATTTTTTCAGGGCTCATCTGCGGCGCTGCCCCCAAGGAGCCAAGCCGATTTTCACGATAGAAGGCGGTTTGGGCCTGATGTTTTTGAAGCATCGCAGTGGGTTGAGCGATGCGGATTTGATCGAACGGCTTAATACGGACTGGCACTACCAGTTGTTCTGCGGTCTGTCTCCGAAGATACATCAAGGCATCAAAGACGATGATATAGTGGGTCGCTGGCGGCGGTTTTGGTGAGCGGATGGACTTGGCTGAGTTGCAAGGTCTGTTGGCAGCCTCGTGGAAGGCAGATTTGGTGCATCCACAAATTTCAATGCAGGACGCCACGGTACGAAAGTTACATCAAGTTCCCCACCGATGTAAAACTGCTGTGGGATTGCGCCCAGTGGGTGCAGTCCCAGATCGCCCATCTTTGCAGCCGTCACCACCTTCGGGTGCCCCGTTCGAAGTATAAAGAGCAGAAGATCAGGCAAATATCGTTTTCTAAGAAGCGTCGAAAAACCCATAAGGAGGAACGCAAACGCCGCGGGGCGCTGTTGTACCTGCTGGCAAAACTGCTTGGGCAGTTGCAGGCTGTTTTGAACCGGGGCGGACAAATTATCGCCGGCATCAAGCCGGGCGTATTTGAGCGTATCAAAACCGTGCGCACTATTCTGATGCAACAGCGCTACCACTATGAGCAACCCACCAAGTCTGTTCCGCATCGTATCGTCAGCCTGTACAAACCCTACCTGCGCCCCATCGTGAGAGGCAAAGAAAACAAGCCGGCGGAGTTTGGCGCCAAGGTGCACCAAATGCAGGCAGGCGGCTGCAATTTCATTGAGCATCTTGATTTTGAGGCGTTTCACGAAGGAAACAGGCTGAAAAAAGCCGTCTGGCAACACCGCCAGTGGTTTGGATCAGTTCGGCAACTGGCAGCAGATGGAATCTATGCCAACAACCGCAACCGCACCTGGTGTCGCGAGCAGGGCATCACCACTTCGTTCAAACCCAAAGGGAATCAGGGGGCCGACAAACAACAAAAAGATGCGATGCGAAACACCCTGTCCATCGTCCGGGCCACGGTACTCGAAGGCAGTTTCGGCAATGAAAAAAATCATTACCTGCTCCGAAAAGTCCGCGCCCGAACCAAACAAACCGAAATCGCATGGATTTTCTTCGGTGTCCACACGGCCAATGCGGTCAAAATCGCAAAGGCCAGGCAGGACAAAGTCCAGCACCAATACGCGACGGCTCAAGCTGCCTGATAACTCAGAGGAATAATAGATACGCTCGGTTGGAAACCCCACAAACCGCGCCCACAGGGCGCCAGGAGGGCTATACCCAGTCCACAAGATTGCGGGCTGCGTGGAGGCCAACAAAAAAAACTGCCAACCGAATTTTATTCCGATTGGCAGTGCGGGGGCCTTTTACAGGGAAACCCAGGATAATGGGTTATGGGCTGGATAGTGGAGGACTGATCCAAGTGCCGGAATTCTCCGAATTTAAGAAACCACAGAATTCAGTACATTGAAAATCAATGTGTTGTTGGGGTTTGTTTTCGCAAACTATTTTACGTTGAGTATAAATACCCTACCCTTTGGGGCTAATTCTTGACCTTGTCCAATACCTTATCCAGTAAAACTATAATATCTATAGGAGAAATCAGAGCTTTCAGTTGAAGCGTTGCGCCAAAAAAATCCTGCTGCGCTGCGAGCATCTGCCAGGCCCTGCTGGCGTCAATTTTCCCCTGATTCAAAGTGTCGATATCCAGTATTTTTTTCTGGAATGCAATGACGACAAGTTGAGCGATAAGCCCCTCGGCTCTCTCCAGTTTATCCTGCTCTGTCATTAAGTAACGGTGAAGAAGATCATGGCCTTCATTCAAAAATTGCCAGCATTGAAATTGCTTTTCACTGCGGGGATTGCGTGTTTTTTCGGCCTGCATGTGGCCCCGGCGAGCAGCCGCCACTGAACTGCTCAACCGAGCCAGTTTACTTACATCAGGGAAATTGTGCTTTTTAAATACCGCCTCTGCCTTCAACAGCCAGACTTCTGCCTCGGCAATGAATTGTGGCGATTTCTGCCGAAACTGATGCGCCAGAACGGCATATTCGGTCAGCAGGTTTTGTAAATCGGTGTTTACAGCGTGACTGATTATCCGCATGGTCTTTATTCAATTGCCAACACTTTCTTTGTGTTGCCCTCGCTATCCTGTATCGTGATCAACTCAATACCTTCTTCCGTCAGCGAGAGGTTCAGCACAAAAACAGATTGGGGAGGATGAGAGGCGCGGATGGCTGCAGTTTCGGGATTTACCATCATGGCCCCGAGCCGGGACGGCCCCGGCTGGATGATGGCGTCGAACTGCAGCAAATATTGCCGCCTGATATCGTTCATCGCCTGGTCAAAATGCGTGTTAAAGTCCGGCAGTTTACGCAGACTCCTCATATTTACAGCGTAAATAAAGGTCTCCTCCGTAAACTGCTCGAAACTGTTTCTTCCTTCCTGATAATCTTTGGTATGGGAAATAGCGTCCATACCCAACTGTATGCGGGCCGTGATATTTTTCGATTCTTCTTTTGTAAACCGCACATCGAAGTACTTGAAACAGGTAGCCGTAAGTATCCTGTTCAACTCGGTTACATTATCGCGACCGGCCAAAACGTTGAAATCAGTGGTCTGTTCAACTTTCAACGATTCCACGACAAGCGGTACGTTGAGGTCTATTTTCGAAAGGCGAACACGCGGGACGGTTAAGTTTTTCAGAAGTTCGTTTTCGGAATACACCTTTGCCAGCTCGATAGACGCCAGATCGGATGTCAACCGCGCACGCGCAATTTCCGTCATCAGGAAGCCTAAATAATCACCCAGTGCGACCATGATCTATGAAGAAGGTAGAACTGGCGTAGATACGACGGCTTGTTCCAGAATGCCAAGAATAGTTTCCAACCCGCCCGGCATCTCATCCTGAACCGCACGGACATGAACGGCCATGTCATAAGTTCTTTCCACGCTGGTACCTGCGGAGGTTGACCGTTTGTACGACGCCGATATGTTCAGTTTTGCGGAACCGCTGCCCCATTTTTGCTGGACCTCAAGAGAACCTCCGAGTTCCAGTTGATCGGAAACATTGTACGTCTCCATCGAGTTGATCTTCACATTGAAATCAAGGCTAAACTCCTCTACCCGCAGGTATGGGATCGGAAGCATGCTCAGGAGAGGCACACGGAGTTCCATTTCCTGATATACGGCCGGTGTAGGATCCTCCCGACCTACTGCTGCCGTGACAGAGGCAGTGGCTGCACCCGCACCCGTTGGAGCGGGGAGAATGTCGGCGTGACAGTAGTCCCCGTATATCCAGCGCCGGAGTCGGTAATGAGCACGCCGGTTATTACCCTCATGACACCATAACGGTACCCGTGGCAACCCGTGCACCGGCACCGGTGGGAGTCGGAAAGGATACGGAAGTGGCATCTGCATATCCAACCCCACCGTTAGTAATGGCAACTGCCGTTAGTTCGCCCTTATTCCCGGGCCTGTAGGGATACACTTCTTTGGGATAGTTGAACGAAACGTTTACCACCTTGCCGTCGGCGTCAAAACCAACAGATTTGATGTAGTTAACGGTGCTCAGTGCTGCCTGCGCCTGTGCTTCGACGACGGCAATCAGCGGTCCGCCGATAATGTTTTTGAAATCAAGACTGGAGATTTCGTTTCCAAGATTTGGCATAATTGAGTATTTATAGGTTTAAAGCAAAAGACTACTGATCTATGTGTTGGTGCAAATATGTGCTACACAGACGGGCTCTCACAAAATTATTATTGGATTTAATGATATTTTTCCGATTTATTTTAGGTATTGACACCTGCATGACAGTTTACAGCCCTTACCAGGTCAAGCAGGTTGTCATTTACTTTACCGGTCATCATGGACATAATACATTACCAGGCCGAATGTGACATCAGCGCGATAAATAAAAGTCACTTGTTGCGGAATGCGTGGTGCCTTGTAGAGCGTGTATCATAAGTCGTTTTGCCCTTTGTCGATCCAAATATAGTTTTGGGAGCAAAATACTTAGTGGTGGCACATGGGTAATACCTGCAATAAAATTTGGTAAATTTCTCAAGGTCATTACTTATGATACAGCCACTACGGTAAAGCCGAGGCAGTTACCTTCCCATTACCCCTCAAAAACCCAACTTCTCTTCCACTTCCTTGCTCAATTGCGGGAGCCGCCGCCGCTCAATCAGGTAACCTGTAAGTCCTGCTATTTCCTTGAAAATGTAGTGTTTGTCCAAAGCGCCCTTGAGGTAATCGCGACCGCTGGACCCTCCGGTTCCCGTCCGCACCCCGATCATGCGCGTCACCATATTGACGTGGCGGTAGCGCCAGGTCGACAATTGTTCGTCGATCTCCAGCAGGTTGTTGAGCAACTGAAACGGCAACTGGAGCATGGGATAGCCCCTGTAGAGCATGATAAACAACGCCGAGCGACAGGCTTCGGCGCTCAGGCGGCGACCGGGCGACTTTTCCGTTTCGAAGAACATTTTTTCAAAATGGGCTTTGTTGCCCTTCTCCCCTTCCACCAGGCTGTTGGCGTAAATAACCGAATAATCGCTCCAGAACGGATGTTTGCCATCCGTGACCGGAAAAAGCGGACGGTAGTTTTTCCAGCTTTCCTTCTGATTGAAAAATGGCATCCGGCCCAGCCATTCATCGACCAGGTCGAGCAGGGAAGGCTTATTTTCGACATCCTTGATCAACGCCACATGCTCCGGACGCAGTTGCGAAATGTAGTATTCCTGTCCGAAACGCTCCGGAAACTGCAAGCCCAGTTTGGCTTCCAAAATCTTGAACTGCCAACTCTGGAAACCCGAGGCGGGCCGCAGGAAATCGCGGAAATCCAGGAAATCCATCGGCGTCATGGTCTCCATAATATCGATCTGGTGAACAGCCACCTTCAGAATCGTCGCCACCCGGTTCAGGCGATGGACAATCGTTTGCAAATCAGCCGAATTGTCATTAATGACCTGTTGGCTCATAATCGCCGCTACCGAATCGACCTCAAACAGGATTTGCTTGAACCAGAGCTCGTATGCCTGGTGAATGATCACGAACAGCATTTCATCGTGCGCATGAGCGCCCAACAGATCGCTTTCCAGGGTCTGTGCATTCAGGATTTTGTCGAGTTGAAGGTAGTCGGAATAGTGTACGTCTTTAGTTTGCATGGCAGTTGGCAGTTGGGCAGTTGGCAGTGGCAGTTGGCAGTGGGCAGTTGGCAGTTGGCAGGGGGTGGGCGGGGTGGGCAGTGGCAGTGGCAGTTGGCAGTTGGCAGTGGCAGTGGGCAGTGGCAGTTGGCGGTGGAATTTTAGATGGTTTGGTGATGTCGGGGCAAAAATATCCCGGTCGGGGGAGTGTGGTGAATAAAATCCGGTAAATTCTTCCGGAATATACCTGCCGCAGGCTTTCATCCGGGTTTTGACGCTGTTAAAGGGCTTTCCAAAGAAATTAATCGAAGAGTGCTTAAACACTAAACACTGTTCATTAACTTTGCGCCGTTCACTAACCTGCCAACTGCAACTGCCAACTGCAACTAAAAAAATGGGTATTACATCGAGAAAAGAACGCGAAAAAGAGGAAATGCGCCGGCTCATCCTGGATGCCGCGCTTCGTCTTTTTCGGGAAAAAGGCTTTGATGGCGTAAGCATCCGCAACATTGCGGAGGCCATCGAGTACAGTCCCGCTACCATTTACCTGTACTACAAGGACAAAAGCGAGATATATTTTGCCCTGCAGTTTGAGGCCGCAGCCCTCAAACGCGATCACCTGCTCCCCGCAGCCGCATTTGAGGATCCCTGGCAACGGCTGATCGAATTCGGACGCAGGTACATCGATTTTGGCATGAAGCATCCGGACCTGTACGACCTGCTGTTCATCATCCGCAGCCCAATGGAATCCATTGAGAATCAGGACTGTTGGAAACTTGGTATCGCAACGCATGCCTTTTTTGTGGAAACCGTTCAGGCCTGCGTCGATGCGCGGCACTTCAAAAGCACCGACACCGAAACCATCGCCTATACCCTGTGGTGTCATGCGCACGGTCTCGTTTCCCTGTTTATTCGGGAACGGATGCGCATGTACCCCGAAGAGAAACGCGCCGAACTGGCCAAGCGGTCGTTCGACATGATTGTAAAGATGGCGGAGTCGCTTTGAACACGGCCCTGCAACCGGATTGCCGACTCCTTCGTCTATCCAGTTCCATGTATCAACCATTCAACGGATTCAAACGACAACTCACCAGTAAAGACTTGCGCTGCTACACCGGGCCGCGTTTTTTTGCACCATGAAACTAAACACTGTTCAGTAAATAAATTGTGTTTGCACAATGAAACCATCAAGAACAATCCTCCTCCTTCTGTTTCTGCCCTGTTTTCTGGCAGGAACGGTTGCCCAACAATCGGCCATTCTGGATGAATACATCCGTACCGGCATGACCAACAACCTTGCGCTCCAGCAACAGAACCTCGATCTGAGAAAAGCGCAGGAGGCCATCCGGCAATCCAAATCGCTCTTCTACCCCACCCTGCAGTTCAACGCAAACTATACCCGCGCGACGGGTGGCCGAAATATCGATTTCCCCATCGGCGACCTTATGAACCCGGTTTATAGCAACTTGAATCAACTGAACGAGATTTTCCGCCCAACGCGCCGAAATATCCACAACTGGAAAACGAAACCATCCAGTTTCTGCCCGACGACTTTCAGGAGACGAAACTGAGTTTCAAATACCCGCTTTTCAATTCAGACCTGAAATACAACCGGCAGATCAAGGAGCAGGTGTACCAAAGCAAGGCCGCACAAAAAGCCGCCTACGAACACGAACTCCGCTACCGGATCACAGAAGCATACATCCAATACCTCCAGACACTGGAAGCCGAAAAAATCTGGCAGAACAGCAGGGGCGTGCTGACCGAATTGCGCCGCTTCAACGAATCGCTGGTAAAAAACAACGTCGCGACAAAGGATATCGTCGCTACTGCCGACTACGAACTCAGCAAGGCCGACAACGAGATATTTAAACTGCAGAGTGCCGGCAATACAGCACGGGCTTATTTCAATTTCCTGTTAAACAATGACTTGCAAAGCGAAGTCATCGTCGATTCCGCCTTGCTCCGCACCACTTCCGGTGATTACCTGCCGGAAAGTCTCGTCGCCCAGGCCATGCAACAACGCCATGAGTTCGAAGTACTGCGTGCCGGACAAAACGCCGCAGAAACGGCCGTTAAACTCAACGACGACAACCGAAAAATCCCCGATTTCTATCTCGGCGGCGAAGCCGGGTTTCAGGGGTTCGGCTACAAATTCAACAGCGATCAAACCTATGCCCTCGCACAGATCGGGATGACCTACGACCTCTTCGATGCAGGCATGCGGAAAAGCAAAAGCCAGGAAGCCCGTATCGATGCCGAAAAAATGCGGACCCAATACACCGAGGTCCAACAGCAGATAGCCCTGGAGGTCACACAGGCGTGGAATGAATTTGAGGCGGCGAAAAACACCTTCCAGACTACCAGAACCGGCCTGACTGCGGCCCTGTCTACCTATAAAATCGTGAACAACAAGTACCGTGCAAACCAGGCCCTGCTGATCGAATATCTCGATGCCCAAAACCGCGTTACCGTCGCACAACTGCAAGCCTTGCTGGCCTGGTCGGATGTGCTGCTGAAAGAAGCGGCCCTCAAAAAAGCGGCCGGACTCTAATAATCAGTTTGACCAGTTCCCTCTAAAAATATCCCACCATGAAAAATATCACGGCAGACAAAATCATTCCTGCTACACTCGTAATTGCAGCCATTTTCGGCCTTTTCGCCCTGATGGGCGGCTGCGGCCAATCCGCAGTGGCCAACCCGAAAACCGGGCCCGGCGTCGTCGACGAACGCATACCGGTGCGTACGGCGCCGGTGGAACAACAAAACATCGCCTTGCCCATCCATGCCAGCGGCATACTCAGTTCATCGGCGGAACAGCGCCTGTCGTTCAAGATAGGCGGCATTGTTCGAAAAATCTATGTGGATGAGGGCGACGTGGTGCGCCCCGGTCAGTTGCTGGCCGTGCTGGATAAAACGGAAATAGACGCCCAGGTAGCGCAGGCCCAACAGGCGTTGACGAAAGCGGAGCGCGACCTGGGTCGGGTGGAAGGCCTGTACAAGGACAGCAGCGCCACGCTGGAACTGCTCCAAAACGCAACCACGGGCCGTGATGTCGCCAAAGAAAGCGCCCGTATCGCGCAATTTAACCAGCAGTACGCCGAGATTCGAGCCACCAAAGGCGGCAAGATCATCAAAAAACTCATCAACGAGGGCGAGATTACCGGTCCGGGTATCCCCGCATTCGTGCTGTTCGAAACCGGCGCCGGCGACTGGGTCGTGAAAATAAGCGTCAGCGACCGGGAATGGGCACGCCTGAACACTGGTATGCGCGCGAAAGTCGCTATCGACGCCTATCCGAACAGCACGTTTGAAGGCAAAGTGACCGACCTGGCGCCCGCCGCCGACCCTTCAAACGGCCTCTATCCTGTCGAAATACGCGTCGCCCCCCAGGGAAAACGCTTTGCTCCGGGGCTTTTCGCCCAGGCAGACATCACGCCCCCGAAGTCCGGAAACTATATCACCGTACCCATTGAGGCGATTGTAGAAGGCGACGGCCGGAGTGCCTTTGTTTTTGCCCCGGATGCCGACGGTGTATCCGTACGGAAGATACCGGTTGAAGTGGCCTTTATCCAGGGCAACCGCGCCCTGATCGCCAGCGGCCTCGAAGGTGTGACGGAAGTGATTACCGATGGTGCGCCATATCTGAGCGAGAAGAAGAAGATCAGAAAACAGTAACAATGTACGTCCACCGTCTTCCATCCACCGTTTACCGCAATAGCAATGAAAATCGCTGAATTTTCCGTAAAAAACAGCCAGTTTACCTTTATCGTATTTCTGGCTGTCATGGCCCTTGGCATCAGCGTTCTGTTCAATATGCCGCGTGCTGAAGACCCCAAATTCGCTCCTCCCGGTTACAATATCGTCATCGTTTACCCCGGCGCCGGACCTGCAGAAATTGAGAACAAGATCACGGACAAGGTAGAATCCCGTCTGGGCGCGCTGGAAAACATCGACCGCATGCGCTCCCTGTCGTTCAACGGCATCCTGGTACTGACCATCGAGTTCAAGCACGGCCAGGACCCCGATAAAAAATACGAGGAGGTCGTCCGGGAAGTAAACGCCCTGCGCACCGAACTGCCGGAGAATATTTATCGCATTACCATCCAGCGCTTTACCTCTTCCGACGTAGCCATCCTCCAGGGCGGCATCGTCAGTGAAACCGCTTCGTATGTCGACCTGCGGCGCGAGGCCGAGCGCCTGGAAGAAAGCCTGGAAAAGATTGCCGGCATCAAGGCTGCCGATACCTGGGGTTTTCCCAAACGCGAGGCCCGGATAAGCCTTAACCTGCCCAGAATGGCGTCGGAGGGCATACCCGTAAGTCGGGTGCTAGGCGCCCTTCAAAGCGAAAACGTATCCATTCCCGGCGGTACCGTCAATATAGGCGAACGCCAGTTTTTTGTAGAAACCAGCGGAGATTACGAGAATCTCGACGAAATCAGGAATACCGTTGTCAATGCAAACAATGGCAAAATACTGTATATCAAAGATTTGGCAAATGTAGACTGGGCGTATGAAGAGACCCGGCACATCACCCGCATCAACGGTTCCCGCTGCGTCTGGGTAACGGCGCGAATGAAAGACGAGCAGAATATTTTCACGGTGGGCGAGGAGGTGAACCAGGCGGTAAAATCATGGCGTGCCGGTTTGCCGCAAAGCATGGACTATGTAAAGGTGTTCGACCAGAACGACTCCGTCCGGAAACGCCTCACGCGCTTCGCCAAAGATTTTGGCATAGCCATTCTGTTGGTCTTGCTCACCCTGTTGCCCCTAGGCTGGCGCGCCGCCCTGGTGGTGATGATATCCATCCCGCTGAGTATTTCCCTGGGTCTTTTTGCACTCGACCAACTCGGCTATTCCCTCAACCAGTTGAGTATCGTGGGGCTGATCATTGCGCTGGGTATTCTGGTCGACGACTCGATAGTCGTCGTGGAAAATATAGAGCGATGGCTTCGGGAGGGGCATAGCAGGCGCGAGGCGGCAATCCTGGCTACCCGGCAGATCGGGCTGGCCGTATTGGGCTGTACCGCTACACTGGTGCTGGCGTTTTTGCCGCTGGTATTCCTGCCCGAGGCCTCCGGCGATTTTATCCGCAGCCTGCCCATGGCCGTAGTGCTCACGGTGATCGCATCCATGGTTGTCTCGCTTACCATTGTACCTTTCCTCAGCAGCCGGCTGCTGGCAGAGCACCATGATCCCCGCGGCAATGTGTTTTTGCGCGGCCTTAAATGGCTCATTTCGGGTACCTATGCCAAACTGCTTCACCTTGCCCTCGGCTGGCCCCGCCTGACCATGGTCGTTGCCGCCGCCATATTCTTTGGCGTGCTGAGCCTGGCCGGACGGGCCGGATTTGCGGTATTTCCCGCCTCCGAGCGCCCCATGTTCTATATTGACATCGAGATGGCTGCCGGCACCAATATTTCGCAAACCGACCGTGTTGTTCAAATGGTAGATTCCGTGTTGAACGAATATGTTGTGCCGGAGTTTCGCAACCACCATTTGCTGCCCGACAGTGTATATCCGGAATCAATGTACCCCGGTCATGGCGCGAGGGCACAAATTACCTGGTATGCTTCCAACGTAGGTCGCGGCAATCCCCGTATCTATTACAATGTCATCCGGGAAGTCGAGGCTGCCGACTACGGCCAGGTTTTCGTGCAATTGCAGGATGAGACGCCGCCACCGGTAAAAGTTGCCCTGCTCGATGAATTGCGGGACAAATTCAGAAACACACCGGGGGCAGTCATAAACGTCAAAAATTTCGAGCAGGGGCCGCCGATTGAAGCGCCCGTTGCGATCCGGGTTTTTGGAGAAAACCTGGACACACTGCGCAGGCTCGCCGGCAATGTCGAAACGCTCATTGCGGAAACGGAGGGTACGATGTACGTGGACAACCCGATCTCCACCATCAAAACCGACTTGCAGGTAAAGATCAACAAGGACAAGGCCGCGACGATGGGTATCCCCATTGTGGAAATCGATCGAATGGTTCGCCTGGCCATTGCAGGGCTTAACATCGGGAACTTTACGGCCAAGGCAGACGGCGAAGATTACAACCTGAATGTCACGGTACCCAAAGAAGGGGCAAAACCCAACCTGAATGTGTTCAACAACCTGTACATCAACAACGTGCTGGGCACTGCCATACCGCTCAGCCAGGTCGCGGAAACACAGTTCAAGCCCTCGCCCAATTATATTCAGCATTACGACAAGGATCGTTTCACCTCGATAACTGCGTCGGTCAAAAGCGGCTATTATGCCACCAAGGTCAACGCGCAGATCAAGGAAAAACTCCGGCAAATGGACTTTCCGGCGGGTTATTCCTACGAGGTGGCCGGTGAGGAAGAAAGTGCGAAACGCTCGTTCGGCGGACTCGGCACCATAATTATGGTCACAATATTCGGGTTGCTGGCCGTGCTGATCCTCGAATTCAAGACCTTCAGGAGTACGATCATTGTATTGTCGGTCATACCGCTGGGTATCATCGGCGCCATCCTGATCCTGCTGGCCACCGGCTATCCTTTCTCTTTTACCGTGGTGGTAGGCCTCATCGCCCTGATGGGCATTGAAGTCAAAAACTCGATACTATTGGTAGATTTCACCAACCAGTTACGGGCAGAGGGCCGGTCCCTCGACGATGCCATACAGGAAGCCGGCGAGATCCGTTTTGTACCGATCCTGCTCACATCCATGACGGCCATCGGCGGCCTGATCCCGATAGCGATTGAAGAAAACCCCTTGTATTCCCCGCTGTCGTATGTATTGATCGGAGGGTTGATCTCTTCCACCCTGTTGTCGCGTATTGTGACGCCGGTGCTGTACAAACTGCTGGCGCCGCGGGTAGTTTAAAAGACAGAGACTTATTCAACGGAAGGAATCGCCGGAACATCGGGGTACAATACCACTTCGGTCCGGCGGTTCTTTTGCCTGCCCTCGGCGCTGGCATTGGAAGTAACGGGATAATACTCGCCCCTGCCCACAGGAGTAAGCTGGTTGGCATTTACATTGTATTCCCGGATAAGCATCCGCACTGTATTGGTCGCCCGGCGCAGACTCCAGTCCCAGGTATCTTCCAGGCTTTTGTCTTTGGGCAGAATGTTATCGGTGTGGCAGATAACCTCTGCGTCGAGTTCGGGCATGGAGGACAGTATCTGGGCGAGCGGCGCCAGCAGGGCTCTCCCGGAAGCGCTGATATCGATGCCTTTGGAATCGAAAAGCGACTTATCCGGAAGTGAGAGGACAACCCTGTCTTTGTCGACCACGACCGTCACATCCTGTTGTTTGGAATAGGACTGCGCCAGCGCATCGCGCAAACCATCCAGTGCTTTATGCTGTCCCGCTTGCGCCTTCTGCACTTTTTCCAACAGGTTGTTGCGCAGCAGGAGCAGGGCGTTTTTGGCGGCAAGTTCTTTTTCCAGCGCCATTTTCTCTGATACCAGCTTGCTCGACGACTCCCCCATCTGCTGGGTACGGTTCGACAGTTCCGTCTGAAGTTCCCTGATCGTCTCTTCCTGGTTTCCGATGAGCCGGTTTAGATCGCCGACCTGTCTGATCAGGTTGGCGGCTTCAGTTTTTCGATCGAGTAATTCCTTCACCAGCACCTTTTCCCTGTTTTCGGCGCCTTGTCGGGTGGCGACTTCCGCTTTGTAAATTTTGGGTTTAACACAGGCCTGAGCAGCGACAAGAAGGAGGACAAAGAGCGCAAATCGGAATTTTAGCATATGGATTGAATTATGTTCCGGATAACGGTAAAAGACCCAAAGTTCACAGCTTTTGAGAAAATACCGATTACCCGTACGCTTCCGAGCGAATAATATTCTTCAGATCGAAAGATTTTAAGACAAACAGCCGCCAAACTTTACATGATTTTTCCATTAAAGCCTTTTGATTCCCCCAATCTATCTATATTTGCGCACTTTTTTCAAAGGGTACGCTGACGCGTGCCGCTTTCACTTGTTTGTAAAATCATTTTTGTATCATTACTCTATCGAAGTATGCAAGGTAAAGGCGTTGTCCGATTTTTTCTCATTGCGCTGACTTTAGTGTGTCTGTACCAGTTTTCGCTCACCATTCCGACCAACAGCATCGAGAGTGACGCGCGGCGATATGCCGATGACTGTTCCAAAAGTCCAACTAACACCTGGCGCAGTTGCTATGCCAGTTATTTGGACTCCATGTCCAGCGAAACGGTATTCAGCATACCGTTCATCAAAAAATTCACCTATGCCGACCTGAAGAAAAGCCAGTTGGCTATGGGTCTTGACCTGAAAGGCGGCATGAGCGTATTGCTCCAGGTTGACTTGCGCGATTTCCTCAAAAGCCTCGCACAAGGCACGACCGACCCTGCCTTTACGCAGGCGCTGGACAAAGCCACCGAACTGCAAAAGACCCAGCAAGGCGATTATATCTCGCTGTTCGCGCAATCCTGGAAAGAAACAAGCGGCGGCAAACCGCTGGCGACCGTTTTCGCCCGCAATGAGTCGCTTAAAAACCAGATCAATTTTACCTCGCCGGACGCTGATGTGATCACGACGATCCGTACGCTGGCCAACAGCACGGTAGACGAAACGTACAAGCGCCTCAAACAGCGTATCGACAAACTCGGTGTTGTTCAGCCCAACGTAAGTCTCGATGCTTCCCGCGACCTTATCCTGGTGGAATTGCCGGGTATCGACAACCCCGAACGCGCCCGCAACATGTTGCAGCGCTCTGCAAAACTGGAATTCTGGGACACGTACCGCATGTCGGACGACAACCTGAACCAGCGCCTGATCGACGCAGACCTTAAGTTGCGCACCCTGCTTTCCGGCGATTCGAGTGCCGTGAAGCCCGAAATGCGCAAAGACACCGCATACGTATTCCCCACCGGCGCCGACGGCAACCCCGATACGACCCAACCGAAGGAAATGCGCATCACCGAGGTGCCTGCCACGCTGGACCCGCAGCAAGGCCAAAACGGACCTTTGCTGTCCAACCTGATTATGGGCAGCGGCCCGCTGATCGGTTATGCCGACAAGAATAAAATCCGGATCATCTCAGAATACCTGAACCGGCCCGAAATCAAGCAGATATTCCCGGCCGACCTGGAATTCCACTGGAGTTTCAAGCCCGAGGAAGACAAAGGACAAACCGGCAGCACTACGGTCGGTAAATACCGGCTCTACGCCATTAAGAAGACCGGCAACCAGGATACCGCGCCGCTTGATGGCTCTGTCGTGACGAATGCCAGCGCCCAGCCCGATCCGAAAGGTGAAATTGCGGTGAGCCTGGCCATGAACAACGACGGCGCCCGAATTTGGGCCGATATGACCACAAAAGCCGCCAACAACGGCAACCGCGAGATCGCCATCGTACTCGACGGCGAAGTAGTAAGCGCGCCTTATGTGATCAACCCGATCACGGGCGGCAACTCGTCCATATCGGGCGGCTTCACGATCGACGAAGCGAAAGACCTTGCCAGCATCCTTCAGGTAGGTAAACTGCCTGCCGGTACACATATCGTACAGGAAAGCCAGGTTGGCCCCTCGCTCGGCGCCGACAACATCAACAAGTCATTGTTTACCATGTTGTTGTCCATCGGTTTGTTGTGCGCATTTATGATCGCCTACTACAACCGAGGCGGCGTGGTGAGCGTGATCGCCCTGCTCGCCAACCTCTTCTTCATCATCGGCGCCCTGGCTTCAATGGGTACGGTACTGACCCTGCCCGGCATTGCCGGTATCGTACTGACGCTGGCAGCAGCCGTCGATGCCAACGTTATCATTTACGAACGTATACGGGAGGAGTTGCGCAACGGCCTGGGTATGTCGAAGGCCGTCTCGACCGGCTTCAGCCGCGCCCTGTCTGCCATTATCGATGCCAACGTAACGACCCTGCTGACGGCCATCGTCCTGATGTACTTCGGTCTCGGCCCCATCAAAGGCTTCGGCACCGTTCTGCTTGTCGGTATCGTCAGTTCGCTGTTCACCGCCGTATTGGTCGGTCGTATGATGACCGAATGGTGGATGGAACGCGGCGGCGAACTGAGTTACAGTTTCCCCTGGTCGGAACATTGGCTGGTAGGCGCCAATTACGACTGGATCGGCAAACGCAAGATCGCATATGCCTTTTCCCTGATCCTTACTGTGGTTGGAGTAGGCGCTTTCTTCACACGCGGCTTCGAACTGGGTGTGGATTTCAAGGGCGGATACTCTTTTAACGTTCAGTTTGACCAACCGGTAGAACTCGAACAGTTGCGCGGACCGCTTTCTCAGGCATTCCAGGGCAATCCCATCATCAAAGCCGTAAACACGGAAAACACGTACAATATCACAACATCGTACCTGATCAACGACCAGGGCAGCGATGTTATGGACCGTGTAACCGCCAAACTGCATGAAGGCCTGGCGGCTGCCGGGATCAATAGCGAACTGGCTTCGTTCAAAAATACCGATGGCACGGGCACACACATCACTTCTTCGAGCCAGGTAGGCCCGACCGTCGCCGACGATATCCGGAACTCATCGTTCAAGGCCGGTTTGTGGGGTCTGGTGCTGATCTTCCTTTACCTGCTGATCCGCTTCCGGCGCTGGCAGTTTTCCATGGGCGCCGTGCTGGCTTTGTTCCACGACGTTGTGATCACACTTGCCTTCTTCTCGTTGTTGCACGGCATTGTTCCATTCTCCCTGGAGATTGACCAGGCCATCATCGCCTGTATTCTTACGGTAATCGGTTACTCTGTAAACGATACCGTTATCGTTTATGACCGTATCCGGGAATTCATGAACACCATTACGGGCAAGAGAAAAGAAGAGGTGTTCAACATGGCCATCAACACCACCCTTAGCCGTACGCTTATCACGTCGGGTACGGTTGTGCTGGTTGTATTATTGCTCTTCATCTTTGGCGGAAGCGCCATCAAAGGCTTTGCCTTCGGCATGCTTATCGGTATCGGCTTCGGTACCTACTCCTCTATCTTTATCGCATCAGCGCTTGTCGTTGACATGCTCAAAGACGATGTGGTGAGCGGTAAAATGGTTGAGGCGACGAAACCTGCTGAAGTGGATGCCAAAGCCAAACCTTCCAAAAAGGCGACGGCGAAATAGGTTTATTGTTCCGATAATTTATTAAAAACGAGCCCGACGTTGTATGCGCCGGGCTCGTTTTGTCGCCTGTTTGGTGGTGACTTTGAGTCATCAAGATGAATAGAGCGTGTTATTCATCTCAGTCGGTTATGTAAAATATCCGACCTGGCAGCGGTCAGGTTTCTGTAGCGATATTTGCGTTAAACAACCTGCCAGACAGGATATGTACGCCGGACTTCCAAGTCCGGCGCCTCCACCACGTTTCAACGGACTTGGAAGTCCGTTGTACATACACACCGCCTATACCCGACGTCATGGAGGTCTTGTTCGCCTGGAAAATTCGGGGTGACTCATGTATTTGAATTTCGACTTTCTCCATCGACTCATCTATTTTTTCATCAGCCTGATTCAGGCTAAATCTCCTAATTTTACCCCAAAGCACCCGCATATGAAAAGGTTACACCTGCTCCTCCCGGCCCTGATTTCCCTGGCATCCTGCACATCGCATCAATACCTCCACAAAGCAAATAAAATACTCGCCACATCGCCCATCGTCGATACCCATATTGATTTCCCCTGGAACCTCTCTGAAAACGACAAATGGTACAAGCCGGGGTACACGGCACTTGCACTGCAAAATCCGAAAGGCGATTTCGACTTCATACGCGCTAAAAAAGGCGGACTATACGGCGCCTTCATGTCTATTTACATTCCCGCGCACTACCAGTCGGAGCCGGGGCGGCCGAAACAGGTGGCCGACTCCCTTATCACCATGGTGCACGAAATCGCCCGTAATCATCCGGCGCAATTCGCGCTTGCGCTTCATGCCGATGATGTGGTGCGTAATTTTCAAAAAGGCATTGTTTCCCTCCCGATGGGCATGGAAAACGGGGCACCCGTAGAAACCCTGGCCGACGTGGCATATTTTCATAAAAGAGGCATCCGATACATTACCCTCACGCACGGAAAAGACAACCAGATCAGCGATTCATCTTATGATACAACACACATCAATGGAGGATTGAGCGATTACGGACGCGAGGTGGTGCGCGAAATGAACCGCGTAGGCATCATGGTAGATGTGAGCCACCTCTCCGACGATGCCATTCGGGATGTGCTCCAGGTAGCAAAAAAACCGCTGATCGCCACGCACTCTGCCTGCAGGTATTTCACGCCGGGCTTTGAACGCAACCTCTCTGATACCCTGATAAAAGCCATTGCCAAAACCAACGGCGTGATACAGGTGCCGTTCAGTATGTATTTCCTGGGAAACAAGTATCGGACTGCCTGGACCAAGGCGGATGAAGAGATCAAAAAGCGCAATTGGCCCGAAAATGGCCCGGAGGCCAAAAAATACATGATGGAACTCGCCGAAAATGGCGAACCTGTCTATGCCACCGTCCGCGATGTAGCCGACCATATTGACCATATCAAAAACCTCGTCGGCATCGACCATGTGGGGTTCGGAAGCGATTTCGACGGCGTAGGCATAGCGCTGCCGCTTGATCTGGCCGATGTGAGTACATACCCAAACCTGATCGCCGAATTGCTGCGGCGCGGGTATTCAGCAGAAGATATCCGGAAAGTTTGTTACCAAAACGTCATAAGGGTCTGGAAAGCGAATGAATAGGTTCAAATGAGGCCCTAAACCTTCCAGAGTCGTAAAAACAGCACCTCCAGCGCCAGGAACAAAAGTGCAAAAACGACACACCAGCGCCAGAGCACGATACCCCGTTCCTGCTCATCAACAACCTGCCCGAAGTTAGCCTCGGCGCTTTCGGTAAGCACCTTCATGTTTTGGGGCAATCCATCCGAGAGCACCTCATCCGTTGTGTAGGCCAGATCGCTTTCTTTACGGTCAAAATTGAAGGCATACTCCGCCAGCGTGCTGTCGCCCTGGAGCAGCAGGCGGTACCAGCCGGCATCGCGCACCTGCGTACCCGGCGTGAGCAGGACTTTGGAGCCCAGGATACGCTGCTCGGGGATAAATTCTTCTGTGCCCTGCACGGGCGCCGATGGATTGGCGTCGCCGGTTCCGGCGCTTTTTGCCCGGTCTGCTATCCAGCGCAGTTTGTAGATCGTCTCTCCAGATGCGGATATCTGGTGTCGCGCTTCCAGCACCTCATCCTTACCGATGGTATAGGCAACTTGTCTGCCTTTGGTGCCGGCAATAGCCATTTTGAAGAGCATAGGCACAAATATCTCAGCATTTCGCACCATGTCATTCACCTGCTCGCTGAGCGGAGCGGCACAGAAATACAACGCGCCTTCCCCTTTGGGGTACTTGACCAGCATGGCAGAACCGTCGCGGTAGGTCAGGATATACTCCCCGCGCGACGCCGCAATTTTATAGTTGCCCTGGGTAGCGGGAAGGCGCAGGTTGGCGCTTCTGTTCAGGAATACATCGTTAAAGACAAACTCGTCTGTATTAATCTGGCTGGTCTGCCGTGGCGACGGCTCGAAGGGCCCGAGGTTGCCTGCGTCAAAATTCTGTAAAAATGCGTTGTAGGAATTCAGGTCGGCCGCCTGGCCCGGGAAGACGAGGATATTTCCGCCGTTTTGTGCAAACTGTTCCAGTTCATTGGCCAATCCGGACGAAATATTCTGCAACTCATTCAGCACGATCAACTGGTAGTTGCCAAAGCGGGAATAATCCAGTGCGCGCGCATCCGCGTTGTCGAGTTTAAAGTACCCCGCCCCGAGAAATGCATTGTTGAGGTATTTATTGGGCTGCGTGCCGTCAATAGACAAGACATTGATGCGTTCCGCAACATAAAAAGACAGGAAGTAGTCGTCGTCGAACTGCACCGGATAATCGGTAACCGACAATTTTGCTTCATGCCAGCCGGTGTGCAGGATATTGAACCGAACCGTATCAATCTTGCTTCCGCGCGCGGGCACGCGCAGGGAACCGACCGGTTTGGTCTGTCCGTCGTGCCGAAGGCTCAAGCGCACCTCTTCTGCATCCTCATCGCTGCGGTTACTGACTTTCACCAGCAAATTGGCCGTTTGATTCAGGATTTGTACCGGATTTTCGAACCAGGCACTGTCGATCGAGATATTTTGCTCCTGAACGGCCCTCATGGGTACCAAATTTACTTCGATAAGCGAATCTTTGAATGCTGCAACATCGGCTATGTTTTGTTGAAAATCGCTGACCACAAAGGCAATCTTGTTTTCCTGTTTGCCCGTATTCAGACATTGCTGCTGGCGGATGAGCACTTTGGACAGGTTGCGGGAAGCAGGGCCGATCCGGATTTCTTCAATGCGATCAAGGGCATCCTCCTTGCTCACCAGCCGCTGGTCGCGCCCCTCAAAATCGTTGGTCAGTACCTGAAACCGGTCTTCCCACACCAAAGGCGCCTACAATATCCCGCGCCCGTTGTCGTGCCAGTTCCAACAAGGGGGCGTTTTGGGATAACGCGCCCATACTGAACGAGTTGTCCACATAAATGCTAATAGCCTTCTCTCCTTTCTTCACCCCCGTAGAGAGCGGGATAAATGGCTGGGCAAACGCCAGCACCATCGCGGTAATAGCCAGACAACGCATCAGCAACACCAGCAAATTGCGCAGTTTCTGGCGGTTGCTGGTTTCTTCTTTACCTCCTTTAAAAACCGGACGTTGGTAAAATACACACGCTTGAAACGCCTGAAATAAAACAGGTGTATAATAACCGGTATGGCAAGTACGGCAAGCGCGGCAAGAAAGGCAGGAAAAACAAATTGCATAATCTCAACTAGGTTTACGGGTTTCGGGTTACGGGTTTAGGGGTTGGTCAGGCAAGAAGATGTGGAGGCGGAACATATTGTTCCAAGACGTTTTTTCTCCTGA
Source organism: Lewinellaceae bacterium (assembly GCA_016712415.1). Lineage (GTDB taxonomy): Bacteria > Bacteroidota > Bacteroidia > Chitinophagales > Saprospiraceae > M3007. The sequence continues at coordinate 225,243 of JADJRC010000050.1, forward strand.
ATTGTTTTTTAGAGGGGCAAAAATGGGTGTTTTCATCCAATTACTGGCGGTAAATTGATAAATGACTCGAAATGTTACGAGGACAACCCTAAATTGCCCATAACTGTCATTTTTTATACCGGTTTCCCTTTCCGACCCTATCATTTCTGCAACAAAAAAAATTGCCGGATATTCGCCCGGCATTCCCAAGCCCCGAAACCCTTAAACCACGCAAACATGCAAGCCTATCACGATCTCCTGAGACATATTCTGGAAAACGGCACAAAGAAATCCGACCGCACGGGCACAGGCACCATTTCTGTGTTCGGCTACCAGATGCGTTTTGATTTGAGCGCAGGATTTCCGCTGGTGACGACAAAAAAAGTGCATACCAGGAGCATCATCCACGAATTGTTGTGGTTTCTGCAAGGCGATACCAATATCCGGTATCTGAAAGACAACGGGGTCAGCATCTGGGATGAATGGGCTGATGCCGATGGCAACCTGGGACCGGTATACGGCAAACAATGGCGTTCCTGGGCCACACCTGATGGCCGCACCATTGATCAGATCAGTGAAGTAGTGCATACCCTGAAGACCAATCCGGACAGCCGCCGCATCATTGTCTCGGCCTGGAATCCGGCCGATATTCCCGATATGGCGCTGGCGCCCTGCCATTGCCTGTTCCAGTTCTACGTCGCCGACAGCAGGCTTTCCTGCCAGCTTTACCAGCGCAGCGCCGACGTATTTCTCGGTGTACCCTTTAATATTGCCTCCTATGCGCTGCTCACCCTTATGCTGGCCCGGGTGTGCGACCTTGAGCCGGGTGATTTTATCTGGACGGGCGGCGATACGCACCTGTACGTCAATCACTTGGAGCAGGTGAACCTTCAATTGTCGCGCACGCCGCGTGCGCTCCCGGAAATGAAACTGAATCCCGCCGTCCGCGATATATTCGGCTTTCGTTACGAAGATTTTGAATTGCTGCAATACGACCCGTGGCCGGGTATCAAGGCGCCGGTGGCCGTATAGTTCTTACTACCGAAAACGACCGGTTTTTGCTGATTTGGCTGCGTAAATCAGCCTGACAGTTCGAGCGGTATATTGACAAAACGGGCCAGCCAGTTTTACCACCGCCCCAATACGGGCCCAAATGTTCCGTTTGCCTCGGCTATTCGCCCTTTTGCCTGCCAGTATGCCGGGTTAAAACGCATCCGGGGCAGCAGGCGGTACCACCATCTCACCCTGCCCAACAGATTTTTCAAACGCACTTCAGGATTGTTGCCCGCGTCAATACCCAGGCGTTCGCACAGCGGTCCGGGCAGCCAGCCCGCCGCAAGCAGTCGCGCCAACCTTTCCGGCGACCGCGGATGGCAAATAATCGCCTGCGCCACCTCCCGGCAGGTTTCGGTAGCACCCAGCCGATCTCCGGCCAGCATATCATCAAAATAGGCACGGAAAGCCTCCAGATTAGCCGGATAGACCGCCTCGGGAATACCAAGTAATCCTGCTGCAATTTTGCTTTCCTCGTAAAACCGCCCCCGCCAATCGGTTGGCAAACCGGATGCCGGCAGCCATTCGTACACACGCAACGTGGTATCGGTCAGCGTCGCCAACACCCAAAGCAGCAGTTCAGGGTCGTTGGCAGTGTAGGCTTGCCTTCCCGTATCGGGAGTCGGGATATCGCCTTTTATGGCCGTATGGATACGCCAGAGGCGTCCGGCAGTTGCTTCTGCTTGTGCTTTATCTCCAAAATAGATCGTAGCCATGGCCTGAAAGGTGCGATAGCCCCGCCCGAAGGGATCTTGCTGGAAATTGCTGAACCGGGCAACGCCATCGGCAACGGCGGGGTGCGCAATTTGCAGGATAAGGGCCCTGACGCCACCCAGGATAAACAATGGCTCGCGGTATAGTTGCCAGGTAACTGTTTCCGGTCCGAAATACCCTACAGCATCGGATGAATCAGTATATGTTGCCATGGTGCGATCTGTTATCGAGTGAAATAAAAAGGGCCGACCTGAACAGAGCCAGCAACGCGGGTTCTGTTCGGGTCAGCCCCTTAATATTAGTTTCACCCCGGCTTACAGCCACCCCAGAAACGGCTCTTCCAGTATCTTCTTCAGGTCTACCAGAAAACGTGCGGCATCGGCGCCGTTGATCACGCGGTGGTCCCAGCCGATGGTCATGGGCATCATCAGGCGCGGTTCGAAAGCGGAACCATTCCAGTACGCCTCCATGGTGGCTGCTGTGATACTGAGTATGGCCACTTGCGGCCAGTTGACAATCGAGAGCATGTTCGTCCCGCCGATCCCGCCGATATTGGAGATGGTGAAGGTGCCGCCGTCCAGATCATCGGGCTTGTTTTTGCCTTCCCGCGTGCGGGTGCTGATATCGGTAAGGTCGACGGCTATCTGGGTGAGCGATTTTTGATCGCAATTCCGGATAACCGGTACGAGCAGCCCTTTCGGCGTGTCTACCGCAATGCCGATATTGAAGAATTTCTTAAAGATGACCTCATTGGTGGCGTCGTCGAGGCTGGCGTTGAACTGCGGCATCTTGCGCAGCACAGAACATACCGCTTTGGTGATGATAGCCGTGGTGGTCAGGTTGCCGCCTGCGGCTTTTACCGTGTCTTTATGTTGCTGGCGGAGTTGCTCCAGTCGAGTAATGTCCGCCTTTTCGGAAATCCACGCATGGGGAATGGTATTGAATGCGTAATGCATGTTTTCAGCCGTCAGTACGCCGATGCGGCTGAGTGGCTGACGTTCAACAGCCCCGAATTTTTCAAAATTCGGGAGCGTTTTGCGGGGCATAGCGCTACCGGCGCCGGCACTGCCTCCGCCGGTGTCGATTTTGCGTTTGACAAAATCGACCACATCTTTATACGATATGCGGCTGGCGCCTTCGACGGGCCTGACGTCGGACAGGTTGATGCCGAGTTCTTTGGCGCGTTTGCGCGCCAGCGGACTGGCGCGAAGCCCCTCGCTGCTTACCGTACGTGTTGCGGCGGGTTCGGGCGCTGCTGCAGGTGTGGAGGGTTGCGGCGTAGCAGGCGGCGCAGGCGCTGCTGCGGAAGTTTGGGCGCCGTCTGCAGGCGGCGGAGTGGCGGGCGCTGCGCCGTCCGTTTTCATTTTCAGGACGAGTGTCCCTTCGGTCACCTCATCGCCTTGTTTTACCAGAACTTCCTCGACGACACCATCTGCATCAATGGGCATCTCCGCGTCGACCTTGTCGGTACCGACGATCAGAACTATTTGTTCTTTTGATACTTTATCTCCCGGCTTGACGAGAATTTCGAGCACTTTGCCGGTTACGCCGTCGCCAAGGGAAGGAAGTTTGAATTCGTAGGCCATTAAAATCAGAATTGTTGGGTGGCAAAGATGAAGCAAGTTTGCGGGAATACAAACCTTTTTATACCCGTTAGCAAACCACTTTCCGCCGGGTATACCACATGCCGCTACACCGTGTATTAATTATTGAGCATTACCGGCATTACCAGCATCAGAATTTCCCGATCGTTGTTTTCCTCTTCTACCGGCGTAAGGATGCCGGCCCGGCTGGGTGTGGAGAATTCCATTTGTACCTCGCTGGATTCCAGCACGCCGAGCATTTCGACAATGAATTTTGCATTGAACGCGATTTTCATTGGTCCGCCTTCGTAGGTACAGGCCATCTGCTCGGTTGCTTCGTTGGAAAAATCGAGGTCCTGTGCGCTGACCGTCAGGCTCTTGTCGCTGATATCAAGCACCACCTGGTTGGTGGTTTTATTGGCGTAGATAGCGATACGTTTGAGTGAATTCTGAAAATCCGCCCTGTTTACCGTCATCAGGTTGGGGTTATCCACGGGAATCACCGCGTTGTAATCCGGATAACGGGCATCGATCAACCGGCACACCAGGTGCATATCGCCAAAGGTGAAAAAAGCATTGGCCTTGTTGAACGAAATGGTAACGGCATCGCTGGGCGGGAGTGCATTTTTGAGCAGGTTCAGGGCTTTTTTGGGTACGATAAAGGTGGTGGAAACCTCTCCTGCGAGGTGGTGCGTGGTGAATTTGACCAGTTTGTGCGCATCGGTAGCCACGCAGACCAGTTTATTCTGGTCAATCTGAAAATATACCCCCGTCATAGCCGGTCGTAACTCATCGGATGAAGTGGCAAAAACCGTATTATTAATGGCATCCAGCAGGTATTGGCTGTTGACCTTAACCGTTTCCACCGTATCCGGTTCCGGAATATTGGGATAATCCGTACCGTTTTCACCGGCGAGTTTGTACTTGCCGTAGGAAGAAGTGATCTCAATACCCCAGTTTTCTTCGTTGACCGAAAAGGTCACGGGTTGCTGCGGCAGGGCCTTTAGCGTATCGAGCAGGATTTTCGCCGGTACGGCCACGGAGAAATCGTCGTCGGCGAGCACTTCAATGGTGGTGGCGATGCTCGTTTCAAGATCAGTAGCCGCAATCGTAAGTTTCTTGTTTTCAACACGGAATAAAAAATCTTCCAAAATGGGTAACACCGGGTTGGAACCGATCGCGCCTGATGCAATCTGGAGCTGTTTGAGGAGTTCGGAAGAAGATACGCTGAATTTCATCGAAAATATGTTTTGAAAGGTATCGGGTTGAGGAGGTTGCAGAGGTTTCGGGTTGCTGGTTACAGGTTGGCAATTACATGCGGCAAATGTATGTCCATCCGGCCGCCTTTTTGTGCAAAAAAACTAACATACTGTGGAAAAATTCAGAAAAATCTACCTTCGCATCCCCAACTCAACCCCGAAACCCTGCTAACCTGCAGCCAATAACAAGAAATCCCGCAACCCGCACAACCTCCGCAACCCGCAACCTCCACAACCCGTAACCCGCAACCCCCATATCCCGCAACCCGTAAAGTACATGTTGAACCGCAAAGTGGCGCCGCCAATTCAGGATATCAGAGGACTTGCACTCCCCCGTCCGCAGACCATACGATTGGACAATGGGATACCCGTGTACATACTGGACTATCCGGATCAGGAAATTGTAAAGATTGAAACCGTTTTTCGGGCCGGCAGGCCGGAGGAACACAAGCGCCTGGTGGCCCGTGCCACGTCGCGTATGTTGCGGGAGGGTGCTGCACGGCGAACCGGCGCCGAAATAGCCGAGTACATCGACTTTTACGGCGGTTCGCTGAGTGTTCCGACCAATCTCGACACGGCAAATATTCTGCTGTTTTCCCTAAAAAAATATGTGGCGGAACTCATCCCCGTTTATGCGGAAGTGCTTCAACAACCTACATTTCCGGAGACCGAACTGGAAACATTCAAGACCACCAACACACAGGACCTGCTGGTAGAGCTCGAAAAAGTGGAAGTGCTGGCCTATCGCAAGGTAACAGCGCTCATTTTCGGTGATAATCACCCGTACGGCTATAACTCCACCCCGGATGACTATACCGCGCTGACACGTGCCGATCTGGTATGGTTTTACGACAGGTGGTATGGTCCGGACAACTGCCTGATCTTTGCCAGTGGCCGGGTCGACGACGAAGTCGCCAGCTTGCTGAACAAACATTTCGGCCGGCATAAATCGACCGGAACGGCAGCCGGGCAGCAGTCTGTCTACCCTCCCCCGGCGGATGGGCCCTCCGGGAAAAGCATCGTCCGGCTCCCCCACCCCGGTTCTCTTCAAACCGCCGTCAAGATCGGGCGAAGGAGCTTCAACAAGCGCCACCCGGATTTTAACGGTTTATTTGTTCTGAATACCATTTTCGGCGGCTACTTCGGTTCGCGGCTGATGACCAATATTCGCGAGAAAAAGGGCCTGACCTATAACATATACTCCACTTTAGATGCCTACCTTCACGACGGCTGTTTTTATGTGGCAACCGAGGTCAACGCCGGTTCAGGTGATGCCGCGGTCAGGGAAGTTTTTTCTGAAATGAAAAAACTCCGCGAAAAACCCGTTGGCGACGATGAACTGGAGATGGTACGCAATTACCTGCTGGGTATGTTGCTCAATGGCCTCGACGGCCCGCTGAACACTTCCGATGTCGTTCGAAGCCTGGTTACGGAAGGACTTACCGAACTGGAGTTCAATGCCATGACGGAGACAATAAGAACCATAACGCCTGCACAATTACAGGCACTTGCCGGTCGTTATCTCCGGCCCGAGGATTTTTGGGTGGTAACAGTTGGTTAAAACAAAATTTATGGTTTTGTGGTAGCAAAGAATCCCCGAAAACCTGCGTACTTTTGCACGATTTTTAGATAAGCCCAAGTTTCCTTCACTTTCAAACACTCATCACAGTTGAACTTCTTTAAATTTTTCAAGCAGGAATTAGCCGTCGATCTCGGTACTGCCAATACCCTTATAATGGTAGATGATCAGGTGGTTGTGGACGAGCCTTCCATCGTCGCTACAAACCGTCGTACAGGAGAAACCATTGCCGTGGGCCACAGGGCCATGCAGATGCACGAAAAGACCCACGAAAACATAAAAACGGTACGCCCGCTCAAAGACGGGGTGATCGCCGATTTCCAGGCCGCAGAGGCCATGATTGAAAGCATGATCAAAATGGTTGGGCGGAAAAACAGTTTTTTCAGCCACCTGAAAATGGTGATCTGCATTCCCAGCGGTATCACAGAAGTGGAAAAGCGCGCCGTGTTCGATTCTGCCGATCACGTGGACAGCAAGGAAACTTACCTCATTCACGAACCCATGGCCGCCGCCCTGGGTATCGGACTGAATATAGAGGAACCTGTGGGCAACATGATTATCGATATCGGCGGGGGCACCACGGAGATTGCCGTTATTGCACTTTCAGGTATCGTTTGCGATCAGTCCATCCGCATTGCCGGTGACGAACTGACCAATGATATCATGAACTACATGAAGCGCGAGCACAATATCCTGATTGGAGAACGGACCGCCGAGCAGGTGAAAATACACGTTGGCTCTGCCCTGCACGAGTTGGAGAACCCGCCGGCCGATTACGCCGTCAACGGTCGCGACCTGATGACGGGTATTCCCAAGCAGATTAAAATCAGTTACCAGGAGGTTGCCTATGCACTCGACAAGAGTGTCAGCAAAATCGAGGATGCCGTGCTGAAGGCGCTGGAACTGACGCCGCCCGAACTCGCCTCCGACATTTACAAAACCGGGCTTTACCTGACCGGCGGCGGCGCCCTTTTGCGCGGCCTCGACAAACGGCTTGAGCAAAAAACCAAACTGGCGGTACATGTGGCCGAAGATCCGCTTCGGGCCGTAGTGCGCGGCACCGGCATGGCGCTCCGCAATTCGCACCAGTTCTCCTTCCTGATCGACCGCAAAAGCGTTTAGTTAATGGTGAATGATGAATGGTGAATGATGAATAAATTAGATCAAAATTCATCATTCATCATTCATCATTTATCATTCATCATTCATCATGTACAACGATGGGCAAACTCCTTCAGCTACTTCTACGGAACGGCGGTTTTATGACCTTTGTATTGGTGGAGGTGTTGTGTTTTTACATCATTATCAAATACAACGAAGACCAAAACGCCATCTTTTCCCATACGGCGACCGTTTTTTCGGGCAGATTTCTGGACAAAAGGAGGCAAATTGCCGACTATCTCAATCTTCAGCAAATAGCCGACAGCCTGAGGGCAGAAAACATCAGAATTAATGAGGAACTGGCCAATGCACGCAATATCCAGGTTCCCTACCGCGATACATTTTTTATCCGCAACCTCGATACGTTATTGTTGTCCGATTCGCTCCGCCGTATATCGGTCAAACCTCAATTCGAATTCATATCAGCCCGGGCGGTTGGCAATTCGATCAGCGGCGCCAACAACTGGCTGATCATAAACAAAGGCAGCAACGACGGAATCACACCCAATATGGGCCTGGTCAGCAGAAACGGCGTCGTCGGGATCATCCGGCATGTGGGCTCCAACTTCTCCATGGCAATGTCCGTACTGCACCGGCAAATGCGCATTTCCGTCAACCTGCAGCGCCACCATGCGCTGGGATCCCTGATTTGGGAAGGCGGCGACCCGGCCCTGATGACCTTGAAGTTTGTCCCCCACCATTTTAAAGTGGAAAAAGGCGATGCTGTGGTCACCAGTGGGTATTCACAGTTGTTTCCCAAAGATGTTCTGGTCGGCCATGTAGAAGAAAAGCCGGGATCAGACCCTGAAAACCCTTATTTCTGGATCATTAAAGTTCGACTCAACCAGGACATGGCCTCAGTTAATGATCTCTATGTAGTCAACAATATTTTTTACAGCGAACTGGACAGCCTGAACCTGAAAGTGAAAGATGAATAACAGCATTTTCCCGAATATTTGGCGTTTTTTTGGTTTAGTTGCGCTTCAAGTGCTTCTATTGCAGCAGATTACGCTGTCTATCGGGCCATATTTCAACATACTGCTGTATCCGCTTTTCATCCTTTTCCTGCCGATTCAGTTGCCTGCGCCATACGTGGTTTTGCTGGGAAGTCTCATCGGCATGGCCGTGGATTTCTTTTACGGCACACTTGGGTTACATGCGAGTGCCGGGGCATTTTCAGGATTTGCGCGTTCGGTTATCCTGGCAACCTTCGAGCCCAAGGGAGGGTTCACCGGAAAAGAGCCTATTGCTTCGCCGGCACATTTCGGCTGGCGGTGGTACCTCCAGGTCGCCAGTTATTTCTTTGTTGCACACTTGTTCTGGTACTTCTCGGTCATGGATTTCACCTTCGTATATTTCACAAGAATTACATTAAAAACACTGTCGGGTTGGGGGCTCACGATGATATTTGTTGTACTTTACTCCGCATTGTTTAATCCAAAGAATTAAAACCGGTACATGAATATCTCAGCGCAACGTCAACGTACCATACAAATCGTATTCCTTGTGAGTGCGGCGCTTTTGGTATTGAAAGTAGCCTACCTCCAGCTGATTGACGATTCCTTTCGCAGGCGCGCCGATGCTACCACTATCGACAAGTTAACCGTCTATCCACCGCGCGGACTGGTATACGACCGCAATGGCAAGCTGATCATCAACAACGAGGCCATGTACGATCTGATGGTGACCTACAATCAGATCGACTTCGACCAGATGAATATTCCCAAGTTTTGTGCGCTGCTTGGGATAACGGAAGAAGAATTTCGGCTGCGCCTGAAAAAGGACTGGAAAAGCGGAAAGTTCTCGCGCTCCGTCCCCTTTGTATTCGACAAAAAACTCTCCATAGAAAAATACGCCCTGTTGCAGGAAAGCCTGTATGAATTTCCGGGTTTTTTCGTGCAGGTGCGCAATATCAGGGGCTATCCGCACCACGCCGGCGCTCATGTGCTGGGCTACATCAATGAAGTCGACCCAAGGGATATCGAACGCTCCAAAGGCATCTATCAATCGGGCGATTATATCGGCGCCGCAGGTCTGGAGTCGGAATACGAACTATATCTCCGGGGAAAAAAAGGCACGACGTCCCTGTTGAAAGACAACCTTGGCCGTATCGTGGGAAAATACATGAACGGCGCTTTCGATACGGCAGCCGTTGCGGGAAGCGATTTGACTTCCTCCATCAATATCGATTTGCAGACCTACGGCGAATACCTGCTTCAAAACAAGACAGGGAGTATCGTCGCTATCGAGCCTAAAACGGGGCAGATCCTGTGCATGATCAGCGGCCCGACCTACGACCCGAACCTGCTCGCCATGACGCAGGGACGCGGCGCGATATTCAGTCAATTGCTCACCGATACGCTCAAGCCTTTCTTCGACCGCACGGTTATGGCCAAATACCCGCCGGGTTCGATCTTTAAAACGGTTGTTACGCTGGTCGGTCTGCAGGAGGGCACGCTCAACCCGGACCGGGGCCAGGGCTGCAACGGTGGTTATTTTTATGCAGGGCGCCTCTACAAATGCCACCACCACAGCCACGTCGGCAACGTGGTGGATGCCATTGCCTATTCGTGTAACACCTACTATTTCACGGAATTCAGGAATGAAATAGACAAGTTCGGCTTTTCCAACCCGCAACAGGGCCTGGATTTATTTGCAGATTATTGCAAACAATTGGGCCTCGGCACACGACTCGGCATCGATTATCCGAACGAAAGTCCGGGCAATATCCCGACCTCGGCATACTACGACAAAATTTATCCTAAAAACCTGGGCGGCTGGCGTTCGCCAACCATTATGTCGGTCGGCATCGGACAGGGCGAAATACAATTGACTACGCTACAAATGGCTAACCTGGCCGCGTGTATTGCCAACAGGGGCTATTGGTATTCGCCACACCTGGCGAAAGAATTCAGGGACGGTACGCCTATTCCCTCCCGCTTTTATGAAAAACACGAGGTTAAAATCGAACAGCGCTACTTCGATCTCGTCCGGGAAGGCATGGCGGAATGTGTAAACCGCGGTACTGCGCGTATTGCACAGGTTCCCGGCATCCAGGTTTGCGGCAAAACCGGCACCAGCCAGAACCCGCATGGCGACGATCACTCGGTTTTCTTTGCCTTCGCGCCGAAGGAAAACCCCAAGATCGCTATTGCCGTTTATGTAGAAAATGCCGGCTGGGGCGCCTCTTACGCCGCACCTATTGCGGGCCTCATGATCGAAAAACTGCTCAACGATACGATCGCCACCGCGCGGAAACCTGTGGAAGAACGCATGGCCAATGCCGACCTGATTTCCAAGTACCGGAAACCGGCAATCAAGCAGGTAGATGCACGTCCCCGGCCCGGAAATGCGCCAGACCCGGAGGACATCCCGAGCGACGTGCCCGACATTCAGCCGGCACTGGGCGTAACCACCGGACTGGAACAAGGCAAAAAATAGGCGTTCATGGCCCCCTCTCCCCCGCTTCAAGCAGACATACCCGTCAGGCCACCCCTGCGGGCGCTCCTGTTGTATGCATTCGGCCAACTGGGCTGGTCGCTGGCAAGTTTTTCCGTCGGCAACCTGTTGGTCTATTTTTATATGCCTCCCGAGCAGGGCGAGCCGATTTTCCCGGGCTTTTTGTACCAGGGCGCCGTCGTGGGAGTACTCACACTTATCGGCATACTGAGTGCCGGCGGGCGTTTGCTCGACGGTGTTATCGATCCACTGGTGGCGAACTGGAGCGACAACAAAACGGCCACAGTTGGGAAAAGACGCTGGTTTTTGCTCAGGGGCGCCTTGCCTTTTGCCTTGTTCAGCACACTGGTGTTTTTCCCACCGGAATATGCCGAAAGCGCAAGCAACTTTGTCTGGGTGGCACTCATGATCGGGTTGTATTATTTTTTCTTCGCATTTTACGTCATCCCCCACAATGCCTTGCTGGCTGAACTCGGCCATACGCCACAGGACCGGATGATGATCAGTACCATGATCTCGGTTGCCTGGGCGCTGGGGTTTGTCGCAGGCAACAGCGTCTATGTACTTCAGGGAGTATTTGAACAGGCGGGATATACCCCGGTCCATGCATTCCAGTATGCCATAGCATCCCTGAATGGCGCCGCATTGTTGTTTATGTTGCTGCCGGCATTGTTTCTGAATGAAAACAGGTACGCCCGTCAGACGGTGAACGACCACAATATCCTGCAGGCATTGCGCATCGTATTCGGGAACCGCAATTTCAGGTGGTTTCTGGCTTCTTTTCTATTGTACTGGCTTGCACTTACTTTTATCCAATTGGGCATCGGTTTTTACACCACCATTTTATTGGGCCTGGACAAAAGTTATGCCTTCACTTTTTCGCTGGTGAGTTTTCTGAGCAGTTTTTTGCTCTATTTCCCGGTCAACCTGGCCACCCAACGCTTGGGCAAGCGAAAAATCATGCTTGCTGCGTATGTCCTGTTCGGTGTCATATTCTGCGCACTTGTATTTGTTCGGTCGATTCCCCTGCCTTCGACATGGATACTATACAGCCTGGGCATTGCGGCTGCCATTCCGCTGGCGGTGTTCGGCATATTGCCAAACGCCATCGTCGGCGATGAGGTGGAACGGGAAGAGCGGCTGACCGGCGCCCAGTTGTCCGGAATGTTTTTCGGCGTAAGCGCCTTTACCATGAAGGTCGGCATTTCGCTGGCCAACCTGGTATTTCCTTCCCTGTTGCTGTTTGGAAAAAGCACAGACAACCCGCTCGGTATTCAAGCCACGGCTGTTGCTGCTCTTCTTTTTTGCCTGCTCGGCTGGCGCGTTTTTAAGGGTTACCGGGAAATACAGGTGTGACGATTGTCGCCTTATTGCACCACCTCCACTGCATCGACAATATACTCCGTATCGCCTTGCCAGAAAAACACCCGATAACGCTGCCTGTAGTGCAGTCGCACCAGTTTTCCTTCACTCTCTTCCAGTTTTTTGGCTACCTGATCATTTTTTGCTGAAAAATCCCAGTTGGTCATCAGGCCGTTTGGGGAGAGGTTTAGCGATCCCTCGTAGGTTTTGAACAGAACCCCGCGACGGGAAATTTTAACCAGTTGCCCGGAGCGGAAGCCATCGGAATACGACATCTGGCTGTACGTGAAATAGCCAATGCCGCTGGCAATTAAAATAACGACCAGTATCCACGATACGGCGCACGATGCTTTTGGTTTTTGTTTGATCTGCTCTAATTGGACTGACATGATTCGAGTGGTTAAGGTGATGTGGTTGCGGGATTAAGCGATCAGACGCCTTTTTTACTGCCCCATATCTGGATATGAAGCCTGTCGGAATAGCGGAAGTCGTTCGCCTTGCACACTTCCACCAGCCATTTGCGGCGTTTTGCCAGTGCGGCGGCGTTTGTTCCTTCCGGCATAAGCCAAATTTTTTCAGGCGGGATAGAATAGACTGCAGCCAAATCGATCACTTCCTGAAGGTCTTTTTGTTCCGACAGCACAAATTTAAAATTTGCTTTCAGGCTTTGCGCAAAAAATCGCAGCGCAGCAGGTTTTTCCCGAAGCCGGCGCACGTTACCGCTGTTGGCCAGTTTGGGCGACACATTGTACTGATCGATCACCGCATCAAAATCCGGAGCAGGTACCAGGGTGCCGTTTGTTTCCACTTCAATACGATAAGCGGGCGATTGTGCGCGAAGGACATGCACCAGCGCAGTCAGCGCAGGCTGCTGGAGCATGGGTTCTCCCCCGGTCAGGATAATATTGGTGCAACGAAAAGCGGCAATTTGATCGGCAACGGATGCAATATCACATTCGGCAATCCATTCCCGTTTGTCAAATTTTTTATAACCCGGTTTGTTGTCATTGATATGGGGAAACTTCGTTCCGATCCAGTTCCAGGTATAATCAGTATCACACCAGACACAATGCAGGTTGCACAATGACGTGCGCACAAAAACGGATGGAACGCCGGTGTTTTTCCCTTCTCCCTGTATCGAGTGAAATATTTCCGGCCGGCCCGCGAGCCGGGCGAGATTTAATCGATTCGACATATCCAGTTCAATATAAACGCTACTACTTCGTGAACCGGTGGATACAAACGGCCATCACCCGAACAGCGCCCCTTGTCCGACCAGGTCGTCTGATTTTGCACCTTCGTTTTCCTGCGTCGAGGTGGCGGGGTCTTCATCAGGCAGGAGCCGTTTTACGATGCGCAACTGATGCGTATACCGGTTGAGTTCCTTGTTGAAAATGCCAAAATGATCGAGCTTGTCGATACGGACTTTTCCGGATGCGTGAATCACGTGACAGTCCGGAAGGATAATGCCGACATGGGTAATATGCCCCCTGGCATTGTCGAAAAAGGCCAGGTCGCCGGACTGGCACTGCTCCATGAAATCCACAGCACGCCCCTGGGTAACCTGTTGGGCAGCATCACGCAGCAGGCGCACACCGGCAATTTTAAAAACCATTTGAGTCAGTCCCGAACAATCGATACCAAAAGGAGAACGCCCGCCCCATAAATAAGGCGCGTGTAAATACCGCCGGGCAATTTTTACGATCCAGTCGCTGCGCAGACTTTGCTGGCCTGCGGTGACAACCGGTCCGGAGAACTGGAAAGACTGGTCGCCCAGCGCACAGCGCAGCCCGTCGTACATGGGCAGCACCGCTCCCATAGTCAGTGGAATAAAGTGATCGGCAGCCATGAGTCCTTCCACCAGGGACAGGTTGATGGCCTGCTGTTCGGAATAAACCTCAAATTCGGTAGCTGTCAGCCGTTTGATCTGTTTGACATCCACCCAGCCGCTGTATCCGTCCCACGAGGAGATGACATGGCGCCAGCTGTCTTTGGCGTCGACAACCTCAACTGTTTCGCCAAATAACAATTGCGATACCATCTCGCTTTTGTCGGAGTGTTGTGCGCGGAGCGGAGCGATCGAGACTTGACAGGCGGCGTATTCCAAAACGGGTGAAGTAAATAGGTGAGTGTGGAGGCGACGTTGCTGCGAACAAATTTAGACGGCAGGCAATTACAGTACAAAGTTTTACCCTGTTTTTATCTGATTTTTATTCGTCATTGACCGTCAAGTGAAGAGAAATACCTGAAATCGTGTCCGCTTTCGATCTTTTGCAAGGCCTCGTAGATCAACAGGATCAGGCTGTTCACGTCGTCTTTGTGCGCCATTTCCACCGTCGTATGCATATAACGGAGCGGCAGGGAGATCAGCGCCGAAGGTACGCCGCCGTTGGAATATGCAAACGCATCGGTATCGGTCCCGGTTACCCTGCTGGCTGCTTCACGCTGAAACGGTATGCCCTTTTCCTCCGCAGACCCGATGATCAGATCGAGCAGTTTTTGATGAACCGCAGGCGCATAGGTCACCGAAGGGCCATTTCCGCAGCGCACATCGCCGTGTTTTTTCATGCTGATCATGGGAGTATGCGTATCGTGGGTGACATCTGTCACAATGGCTACATCCGGCTGGATGGCGTTTGTAATCATCTCTGCACCGCGAAGGCCCACCTCCTCCTGTACCGAATTGACGACATAAAGCGTATAGGGGAGTTGAATCTTGTTCTGTTTCAGCAACCGGGCTACTTCAGCGATACAAAATCCACCGATCCGGTTATCCAGCGCCCTGCCCACGTAATAGCGGTCGTTGAGCACCTGAAATTCATCCTGAAAGGTAACGACGCAACCGACATGGATACCCATTTTGATCACCTCTTCCCTGTCTTTGGCGCCTACGTCAATGGTGATGTTGTCGAGCGCCGGCACAGGCGCTTCCTTGTCGGTGCGGGTATGAATGGCGGGCCAGCCAAACAAGCCGCTTACTTTGCCGCCTTGACGAAGGTGTATCCAGACACGCATGGACGGTGCAATGAGAAAGTCGCTGCCACCGTTGCGTATCACGTGAATAAACCCGTCTTCCGTGATGTAATTGACAAACCAGGAAATCTCGTCGGCATGACCTTCAATCACTACTTTATATTTCTGGCCAGGGTTTATGATACCATAGGCGGTGCCATAATTGTCTAATTTCCAATCATCTATATACGGCTGAAGATATTCCAGCCACATTTTTTGCCCCGACCATTCATAACCGGTAGGGCTGGCATTGTTCAGGTATTGCCTAAGGAATGATTCAGAATTTGGTGTAATAACGGTCATCCGATTAAACTTTTAGGTTTCAGGGTTTCAGGGTTTCAAGGTTAGCAAGACTAAAAGGTTACCTAACGAACCCTGAATCCCTGAAACCTTGTAACCTTGAAACCTAAGTTCAAGCATACAAGGCGCCCCATCCTTCCGGATTTTCGCGCCATTTTTTTAAAGTCAATAAATCCTGCGCGGTTATATAGCCCGTTTTCAGGGCCTCCTGCACAAGGGTGTCGTAATCTGTAAGGGTTCCGAATCTGATCTTCTTTTCCGCAAAAGCCGTTTGCGCTTTTGGAAAGCCGTACTGAAAGATGGCCAGCACACCTGCCACAACGCCGCCGGCATCCTGCACAGCGTCTGTTGCTGCCAGGCAGCTGCCGCCGGTACTGATCAGGTCTTCAATGACCAGCACACGTTGCCCGACTTGCAAGGCACCTTCAATTTTATTCCGCCGGCCGTGGTCTTTGGCACTGCTTCGAACGTAGATAAAGGGCTTTCCCAGCACATCCGCCAGAAGGGCGCCGTGCGGAATACCGGCTGTAGCGACGCCTGCAACCACGTCAAAATCTCCAAAAGCACGCGAAGCCGCGGCCATGCTGTTTTTCAAAAACGTCCTTACCTCCGGGTAGGACAAAGCCACACGATTGTCGCAATAAATAGGCGAAAGAATACCCGATGCCCAGGTAAACGGGTCCTGGGGACTAAGTTTTACAGCCTTGATTTCCAATAAATTACGGGCAACTTCCTCGGCTATGTCCATTTAATCTTCATGGTTTTGAAAAAGCACAAGGTAAAAATGGATGTTTGCCTTATGCCGAAATGCAGCTACTTTCGCAGCAAAAATGAGTTTATATGGGGCAGCAAAAGTATAAAATATACATCAACGGGAAGCCAGTTTTTCTAACTATACCGGCTGGTGTGAACGAACTGGGGTATAAGCCCGGCAAGACGGTCTATGTCGCCCCTTACCTGGGGAAAAAAATGTTGCTGAAGCAGTACCTCGACCTGCTGGAAAAAAATCGGGACGTGGAAGCGGTTGTCCTGTATTCCAACGACCTGACCGGCCTCTGGAACGATTTCAAGGCTTGTTTTAAAGTCCTGGAAGCCGCCGGCGGGTACGTCCGAAACGCTGACAACCAAATACTTGTCTTTTACCGGCGCGGGTCCTGGGATATGCCAAAAGGCAAAATCGATCCAGGAGAAACGCCCGAACAGGCATCCCTGCGCGAAGTCAGGGAAGAAACCGGTCTGGTGCACCTGACCCTGGGTACATTCCTGGCACACACCTACCACACCTACCGCGAAAAGGGGCATGCCATTCTGAAAGATACCTGGTGGTACGATATGCATACTACCGACCGCGAAGTTGTGCCGCAGACAGAAGAGGATATCGAAGAAATCCGCTGGGTGGAACCACGCGCCTGGCTGGCCGGCGAGCCGGTCGTTTACAACAATATTCGCGATGTTATAGAGGCGGGACTACAGACCAGTCGGACCGTTTAGTAAAAGTATTCTAAGTTTTTTTGATGACAGGTTTCTTTGTTTGAGACAGGATTTACAGGGTTTTTTTTCTGAGGGACGATGAAAATGATGATTTATGACAGGTTTCTTTGTTTGAGACAGGATTTACAGGATTTACAGGATTTACAGGTTTAATAAGGCAACTACGCTGCCGAAAACCCGGTAAATCCTGTAAATCCTGTCTTAAAATCTCCATTCCTGTCAACCTGGTTCTTGAGAAAGGCGCCCGCACTAGTCCCGGGTTCCGTCAAACGATTCCATCATTTGACGCCAGTCCTGGCCTTTCCCGGTTCCCGGCGCCGATACCTTTCCATAGTCCTTTTCAAACTGAACGCGGTCAATCACGACCAAAGGGGCCAGTTTTTCTTTTTTCAGACCGTTATTCAAGGTATTCAGATCCTTGCCGAAAAAAGTATCGGCCTTGCTTTGGGCATTTTGCAGTTCTTCCTGCAAGGCAACCATCGCATCGAGTATGGATTGTGTCGGCAATTCATCGGATATCTCGGTGAACAGATAAAGCCTGCCAATTCGTGCCCGAAGTTGCTTTTCGCCCGTAATGCCACTGGATTCAATCGTTTCAGTAAGCGTTTTTCTGAAAGATTCCAGGTTAGAACTGTATTGCAAAAGACTGTTTTTCAGTCGTTTATCTTTCGATTCTTTAGCGCGCTGGTCGGCATTGTCTTTTAACGACTGTACTTGTGCAACCAGCAGGCCCAAACTTTCTACCATCCGGAAAAGTTTGTCAGAAACATCTCTTCGTGCTGAATAGTCGAGCTCCGGTTGCAGCGGATCCGGTACCAGCACCAGCCTTCCCTCATCGGTAAAATCCCCCGCCTTCAGTTTGATGGCGTAGGTTCCGGGGAGTGCCATCTGCCCGACAAACCCTGCATAGACACCCGGTTCGCCCTGTACCAACACTCCTTTGGCTGCCTTGGGCGGCGTGACCCGCATCTCCCAGCGAACCATATTAATACCTTTTCGCTTGGTCCCCGGCATGGAGACGAGCAGTTTTCCGGAAGGGTCATATACCTCGATGGTCACATCGCCGGTGTTCAGCCTGTCTTTGAGATAATACTGTATTACAGCGCTTTCCGGAGCATTCGGGCCCGCATAGGAGTCTGTGTTGGGGAACGCCTGGCCGTAGTGACCGGTCGTGACTGCCGTCGGTCGGGTGGGCAGGAGTGCGACATCACGCTCCAGCAATTCAGGCGTCATGCGCCGGAGCGGCGAAATATCATCGATGATAAAAATACCGCGGCCATGGGTACCGACTACCAGATCGTTTGTTGCCGGCTGAATTACCAGGTCATGTACGGCGACATACTCCGGAAATCTGGACTTATAGAGTACCCAGTTTTGGCCGCCGTCGTTGCTGAAATACAGACCGAATTCCGTATTGAGAAACAGCATATCGGGGTTCACAACATCCTCGATAATCACGCGCGCAAAGCCCTGAAGCGTGTTGCTGTTGCTGATCAGCGACCAGGTCTTCCCTCCGTCGGTACTTTTGCGGCATAGGTGCGCATGTCGCCGTACCCGTGGTTGTCGAAGGTTGCATAAACGGTATGGAGCGCATGGCGGCTTGGTTCCACCCGGCTGACCCAGGTACCTGCCGGTACGCCGGGGATATTGGATGAAACAAGTTCCCAATTCCTGCCGCCGTCGCGGGTGACCTGGATATTACCGTCGTCGGTGCCTGCATAGATGAGGTTTTCATCGAGCGGAGAAGGGCCGATACTGAAAATAGTACAGTGGTTTTCCGCAGAGGTATTGTCGAGGGTAAGGCCGCCGCTGCTGTATTGTTTGAGTTTGAGGGAATCATTGGTGGTGAGGTCGGGAGAAATACGCTTCCAGCTGTGGCCCCGGTCTTCGGTTTTGAATAAAAACTGCGCGCCGCAGTACAAGACACGCGGATTGGCCGGACTCTTCACGATTGGGGCATTCCAGTTCCAGCGCAAATCCGGATCGCCCTTTTGTTGCTGTGGCTGGATAAAGCGCGATTGATTGGTGCGTGTATTCACCCGGCTGATATTGCCGCCCTGGCTTTCGCTGTACACGATAGACGGGTCAAGGTCGTCGGGTTGTACCCAGAAGCCGTCGCCGCCGCCGACATTTTCCCAGTCCTTGTTTTCAATACCGCCGGGGCTCTGCGACGGGCCACGCCAGGAACCGTTGTCCTGCAGACCTCCATAAACATTATACGGCGTTTTCTGGTCGACCTGAACGTGGTAGAACTGCGATACGGGCAGGGTGTTCAGGTGCGTCCATGTCACGCCGTAGTCCAGGCTCATATACACGCCGCCGTCGGTGCCGAGATACAGGTGATTGGTGCTGTTGGGGTTGATCCAAAGCGCGTGGTGGTCGGAATGCACCCAACCGCCGGCGTCGCTGGCATCGGAGAAAGAATAGCCGCCGTCGCGGCTGATCGAAAGGGAAAAGGCGGGGCGGTACACGCGTTTGGGGTCTTCAGGGTCGACCACCAGCGTGCTGAAGTAAAAAGGCCGGGCGGTCACGTTTGATGAAGCGCTCTGGTATTTCCAGCTTTCGCCGCCGTCGGCAGAGATCAGGAGACTGGTTTTTTCACTTTCCACAATGGCCAGTACGTTGTCCGGAGCGCTGGGCGCCAGGGCGAGCGCAATCCGCCCGAACTCGCCTGTGGGCAGCCCGTCGGTTATTTTTCGCCAGTTTTTACCACCGTCGGTGGATTTGTACAGCGCACTGCCAGGGCCGCCGGATGCGAAGGAATAAGGCGTACGTCTGAATTGCCACATAGAGGCAAGAAGGACGTCCGGATTGCGGGGATCCATGATAATATCGGCGCAACCCGTTTTTCGTCGGTGTACAGGATTTTTCCCAGGTTTTGCCGCCGTCGGTGGTCTTGTACAAGCCCCTGTCCGGACTGTCGCTCCACAGTTTGCCGGGTACGGCGACAAAGACAGTATTGGCGTCATTGGGGTGAATAATGATCTTTGAAATATGTTCGCTGTTGTCCAGTCCTTTCTTTGTCCAGTTGCGGCCGCCATCGGTGCTGCGATAAATACCGAGTCCGACCGATACGCTGTTGCGCATGTTGCACTCGCCGGTGCCGACCCATAAGGTGTCGGGATGATTCTGGTCTATGGCCAGAGCGCCGATCGATTGCGGATATTTTTCAAAAACCGGCTCAAAACTGAATCCCGCGGTGGTGGTCTTCCACACCCCTCCCCCGGCTGAACCGACGTACAGGATTTTAGGATTGCTGTTAACGCCTTCAATAGCCGTAATACGCCCTCCCATAACGGCAGGCCCGATACTGCGGGCTTCTATTTGTCCAAAAGTGGAAGAACTGAGTTTTGTTTGCGCCTGAACCTGTACAGTGATCAACAAGCAGAGCGCAGCAAAGAGCAATGATCTATTCATAATGAAAGTATTTAATGCAAAACAAGCCGGCCCTGTTGAAAGGACCGGCCCGTTTGGATGGTCAGGATCAGAAATTATTTTACAGGCATATCGAAAATCTTCTCATCCACTTCAGGGTTGAGGGTAACCGACGTGAAGGTGATGGTGGAATTGCCCATCATGGGGTTGGCCTGCTGCATGGTAAAGGGGAATACGATACCGTCCTGTGTTTTGTAGTTGGAGTAAACGGAAGCGGATTCCACGACTTTGCCGTCTACCTCGTCCACCTGGATATTTTTGATCTCGTAGTAGGTTTCCGGATCGTAAAAAATGTATTCGATCTTTTTTCCTTCCTTATTCATCTTGATTTTGAGGGCCTCTGTGCCTTCCACATCTTCCGTTCCGACGTACTCGACGGTATATCCTTTCTCTTTGTATCCGATCACCGTGCCGTCAATATCCGTCATATCATGCATGGATTTCACCTGGTCGGCAGTGAGGGGTTCCGGGTCCATTTTACCCATAAAAGGGTTGTTAGACCAGCCCTTGTCGCCACTGATTGCAGAGGACTGTGTCATACCCATCACAGATACGTCCATACGCGCCGATTTGTCGCGCACGGCAACCATAGTCCACACGATATTCATACCGGGTGCGCCGTCGGAGGTAATCGTAGCCTCCATCTTGACGGTGTTTACCGTTTTCCATTTGTCACCGCCCGTAGCGGCAATATGTTTGTCGATAATTTCTTCGGCGGTTTGCGCGAAAGTGAAGGCATGAAGCAGTATAAAGGCTGCTGCAAAAAAGACTGTTCGTTTCATGTACAGAATATTTGATTTGAGAATTTTTCCTACTAGATTTCGAATGCGCTGCAAATCAATGCGAAAATACTATCGGGTATACGATTATTTCGATGAGTCTCTGCCGGAAAACGATGCATTGCTGTTTTGGAATGATGGCCTGCTGAATAAAAACCGTCCCGTCTGTCGATCAAAAACAAGTAATTTGGCAAGCCCAAACTGTATATTATATCGATTCACCTAAAGTCTGACACACCATGCCTACGCGTCGAAATGCCCTGAAGAAAATGCTGACCGGAGCGGCTGCGCTCACTATCACCCCTACTCTTTCGATTGCAGAAATGACTGAACATCAAACCACGCCAACTGACCTGCAACCTTTTGAACGAAAAGGCAATATCAGGCACGCTGTCTGTCGCTGGTGCTTTAATGCTTTTCCCCTCGACGAATTGTGCCGCTTTGCCGGTCAGATCGGGATATCCGCCATCGACCTCGTGGGTCCGGCCGATTGGGATGTGTTGAAGCAGCACGGCCTGGACTCCTCCATGTGCAACGGCGCGGAGATCAACCTGGTAGACGGCTGGAACGACCCGAAATTCCACCCGCAACTCGTCAGGAACTATACGGAGATGATCCCGCTCGTGGCAAAGGCCGGCTATCGGAACCTGATCTGTTTCAGCGGCAACCGCCGTGGCATGGACGACGAGACGGGTCTGAACAACTGCGTCGAAGGGCTGAAAAAGATCATGCCGCTGGCCGAACAACACGGTGTGGTTATTCAGATCGAAGTGTTTAATTCCAAGGTGGACCACAAAGATTACATGGCCGACAATACACCCTGGACCATCGAACTGTGCAAGCGCCTCGGTTCTGAAAACTTCAAAATACTGTATGACATCTACCACATGCAGATCAACGAGGGCGATGTGATCCGGACCATCCGCGACCACCATCAGTACTTCGGGCATTACCACACGGCAGGGGTGCCGGGGCGGCACGAGATCGATGAATCGCAGGAATTGTACTACCCGGCCATCATGCGCGCCATCGCAGAAACAGGCTTTAAAGGCTATGTGGCGCAGGAATTTATCCCTACAGATGTCAATAAATTCGCAGCACTGAGCAAGGCCATTGATATTTGTGACGTGTGATTGCCAAAGTAATTATTTTTGACTTTATTAACAATCCAACTGCCTTGATTTGTTTGGCAAATGCCACCTTTGGGCCGAACTATCATTCGCACATTCTAATTTGACATGGCAGAACAATACGATGCAATCGTCGTCGGATCCGGTATAGCCGGAGGCTGGGCGGCAAAGGAACTCACCGAAAAAGGACTGAAAACCTTGCTGCTCGAACGCGGCAAAGACGTCAAGCACGTCACAGATTACGATACAGCCAACAAAAAAACCTGGGAATTCCCACACCGTGGCAGGCTGACCAACGAAATGAAGGCCACCCACCCGGTTCAAAAACGCGACTATCCGTACAACGAGTTCAAACCCGACTGGTGGGTCAACGACCTGGAGTGCCCCTACACCGAGGTCAAGCGCTTCGACTGGTACCGAGGGTTTCATGTCGGCGGCAAATCGCTGATGTGGGGACGACAGAGTTACCGCTGGAGCGATCTGGACTTTGAGGCCAACGCCAAAGAGGGCATCGCCATCGACTGGCCGATCCGGTACAAGGATATTGCCCCCTGGTACGATTATGTGGAAACCTTCGCCGGCATCAGCGGTTCGCTGGAAGGCTTGCCCCAATTGCCCGACGGCAAGTTTCTGCCTCCCATGGAACTCAATATCGTGGAAAAGGACGTCGCCGCCCGCATCAAGGCCAAATACGACCACCGCCGCCTGATCATCGGCAGGGTGGCCAACCTTACCCAGCCGCACAACGGCCGGGCCAGCTGCCAATACCGCAACCTGTGCAGCCGCGGCTGTCCCTTCGGCGCCTATTTCAGCACACAATCCGCCACTTTGCCCGCAGCCGTTGCAACAGGCAACCTTACCCTTCGCCCCTACTCGATTGTCAACCAGATACTGTACGACAAAAACAAAAAACGCGCAAAAGGCGTGCTGGTGATCGACGCCGAAACGATGCAAACCATTGAATACGAGGCTAAAGTGATCTTTGTATGCGGCTCTACGCTCGGCTCCACCTTCCTGCTGCTCAATTCCATCGAACTGGGCGGACTGCCCGACGGGCTCGGCAACACCAGCGGACAACTCGGACACAACCTGATGGATCACCACTTCCGCTGCGGCGCAGGGGGCAAGGTAGAAGGCTACGACGATAAGGTCACCTACGGGCGCCGGGCCAACGGCATTTACATCCCCCGCTTCCGCAACCTGTTCGGCGACAAACGCGATTACCTGCGCGGCTTCGGCTACCAGGGCGGCGCCAGCCGGGAAGGCTGGGGACGCGAAATTGCAGAACTCAATATCGGCGGCGCCTTCAAGGATGCCCTCAGCGAGCCGGGACCCTGGACAATCGGATTCGGAGGGTTCGGCGAAATGCTGCCCTATTACGACAACAAGGTCACGATCGATAAATCGAAAAAAGACAAATGGGGACAGTATGTGCTGGCTATCGACTGCGAACTCAAGGACAACGAAAATAAAATGCGCAAGGACATGATGTCCGATGCCGCCGAAATGCTGGAAGCCAGCGGCGTGAAAGAGGTCACCACTTACGACAACGGTTCTTTCCCCGGCATGGCTATCCATGAAATGGGAACGGCGCGCATGGGCAACGACCCCAAAAACTCCGTACTCAACCGCTGGAACCAGATGCACGATGTGCCCAATGTGTTCGTCACCGACGGCTCCTGCATGACCTCTATAGCCTGCGTGAACCCTTCGCTGACTTTCATGGCATTGACGGCACGCGCTGCGGATTATGCTGTGGAGGAAATGAAAAAAGGAAACCTGTAAAGCGGATTCAATATCCGCATCACATTTTTGACCATTACAACTTTTATCATATGAACCGACGCGAATTGCTCCAACGCAGCGCCCTTGTCATCGGCGGCAGCCTGCTTGGCGCTGAAAGCCTGCTGGCAAAAAACATCGACTGGGATGCCCTGGACAACCTTCCTGAGGACTACAAAGGCATCGGCCTGTTTACCAAGGCGCAAATCAAACTCATGAATGAGGTAGCCGATACTATTCTGCCTGCCACCACAACCCCCGGCGCCAAGGCGGCAAAAGTCGGGCAGTTTATGGCTGTTATCGTAAGCGATTGCTACGAGCCGGACGACCAGAAACGATTCATGGACGGGTTGACAACCCTGCAGGCGGAGTGCAAAAAACGCTTCGCGAAGTCGTCGTACCTGAAACTCACGCCCGGGCAGCGCACAGAACTACTGGTCGCACTGGATGCAGAACAGAAAGACTTCCAGAAAAGCAAAAAGAAAGACGATCCCTCGCACTATTTCCGGGTCATCAAAGACCTTGTTGTATGGGGCTACTTCACTTCGGAAATCGGCGCCACCCAGGCGCTCCGTTTTGTGGAATACCCCGGTCGTTATGAAACGATCGACTACAAGAAGGGCGACAGAGCCTGGGGTGGATACTGATCCCCCTTCAAAGTACCTGAAATCCGTGGACGTACGGATCGTCGTCGTCCAGGATGATATGGTTGAAGCCGTGGATGATGGCCCAGCCTTCGATGCTGGGGATAATGGCTGGTTTGCCGTCGAGGGTTGAGGTGGCTTCGATGCGGCCGGTGAAGCGGGACCCAATAATACTTTCATGGATAAAATCTTCGCCGGGAAGCAGTTTTCCCTGAGCATACCATTGTGCCATTCGCGCTGAAGTACCCGTCCCGCAGGGCGACCGGTCGATGGCTTTATCCCCATAGAAAACGGCATTGCGGGCCGTGGAGCTGGGGTCGATCGTTTTTCCTGTCCATTGAATGTGGCTCATGCCGTGAATGGTCGGGTTTTCCGGATGGACGAATACATGCTGTTCGTTCACCTTTAACCGGATCTCGCGGGCCCAGGCAATCAGTTGACCGGCGGTGAAGTGCTCCATACCGGGAAAATGCTCCTGCGGGTCGATTATGCCGTAAAAATTGCCTCCATAGGCAACGTCGAGCCGGAGCCGGCCCAGATCGGAACACGCCACTTCGATGCCTTCCGAGTGCAGATAGGACGCAACATTTCGGATTTTCACCGATTTCACCTTTTTCCCCTCCTGCACGTATTCGACGAGTACAAGGCCTGCCGGGACCTCAAGGCGCAGTCGGCCGGGCGTTTTGGGGGTGATCAGGCCCTGTTCGACGGCGACGGTGACCGTACCGATGGTACCGTGCCCGCACATGGGCAGGCAACCGCTCGTTTCGATAAACAGCACGCCAGCATCGTTGGCCGGATCGGCGGGCGGATAGAGGATACTGCCCGACATCATGTCGTGGCCGCGCGGTTCAAACATCAGCCCGCACCGTATCCAGTCGTATTCGCGCAAAAAATGCTGGCGTTTTTCGCTCATGTCCGCGCCTTCGAGCGCCGGGCCGCCGCCCGCCACCACGCGCACGGGATTGCCGCAGGTATGAGCGTCAATGCAAAAAAAGGAATGTACAGCCATCGATACAGATTCAGATCACAAGAGTCGGCAATTCCGGCCTTGTACGCAAACCTTCTTTTACGATATGGATCACCCGCTCGCGTTCTTCGCCCGACAGGGGAAGCCGCGGCGCCCGCACGTATTCGGTTCCGAGGCCGGTCATGTGTTCGGCCAGTTTGATATACTGTACCAGTTTCGGATGGATATCGAGTTCCAGCAACGGCAAAAACCAGCGGTAAATGGCCAGGGCTTCCTCTGTCCAGTCGGCCTTGACGAGGTTGTACACCGCAACCGTTTCAGCCGGGAATGCGCAGACCAGTCCGGCCACCCACCCGTCGGCGCCCATGAGCAGTTCCTCCATAGCCAGGGTGTCGACGCCGCAAAGTATTTTCAGGCGATCGCCAAACGCATTTTTCAGCCTGGTCACATTCGACACGTCGCGCGTGGATTCCTTAACAGCCTGAATATGAGGATGGTGCAGCAGTTCTTCAAACATGGCGAGCGTCACTTCCGTTTTATAATCTACCGGATTGTTGTAGATCATGATCGGCAATGGCGTGGCGTCTGCAATTTCCCGGAACCAGGCTACCGTTTCCCGGTGATCCGATTTATAGCGCATGGGAGGCAGCACCATGAGCCCGTTGGCGCCCAGTTTTTCGGCCTGCCTGGCCATCGCGACGGCATTGCGGGTGGAGCCTTCGGCGATGTTGACGACAACAGGCACCCTTCCCGATACCGTTTCAAGGGAAAATTCCACTAATTGATTCTTTTCGGATTCCGTCAAAGTGCTTGACTCTCCCAATGTACCGCCCAGAATGATGCCGCTGACACCTGCTGCAATCTGGGCTTCCAGGTTAACACCAAAGGTTTCCAGATCGAGGGCATCGTCGGGTGTAAACTTTGTCGTGACGGCGGGAAACACGCCGGTCCAGTCTGTATGCATGATGGTGGGTTGGTTTTATCTGAAATAATTGAAAAAACATGCGTGGCGGACGGTAAAAGTATTGCGGAGTTGCCATACCCTGTTTGTCATATGCTAAAAAACAAAGGGCCGGCGTACCTTTTAAAAGACGCCGGCCCGAACATTACAAGGAGGAACGTAATTATTTAACTGCAACAGTTTTTGCAGATTTTTCCAATTCTGGCTTCACTACTTTAGGTATGGTAATTTTCAATACACCGTCTTCGTATTTCGCCCCGATATCGTCGCTGTTAATATTTTCGGGAAGCGTAAAATAACGGTTGAACGAAGCATATTTCCATTCGCGCCGCGTAAACTCGTCGTCTTTGTCTTCTTTCTCCTCCTTCATATTAGCGCTTATGTTCAGATAACCGTCTTTCACCTCTATTTTGAAGTCGTCTTTTTTGTAACCGGGCGCTGCTACGTCGACTTTGAACGCCTTTTTGTTTTCGGTTACATTGACTGCCGGCATGTTGGCATTATTGCTCCAGAATTCATCGGTTTTATCGGAAAAAAAGTCATCCATCCAGTTGAAAACACTGGGAAAGCGCAGTTCCGGGTTCCATTTAATGAGTGACATAATAAACCTCCTTTTTGAATTTGTGAATCGGATTGGTTTGCAATACAAATGTAGTCCCGGCAGACTTGTAATGTCATTGACATCGGTCAATTCCGGGTTTGATTGTCGTCAGTCTTCCACCCCGTCCGGTCAAATTATGGTCAGTTATCAACTTTTAACCAAATTATCGGTTAGGCTGCTGAAATTTGCACCATGGATAATAAGGAGACTGCCCGCCCTAAACTCACCCGTGAAAATCTGCGCGAAGCGCTGAAGATTTTCCAATACATTCGTCCGTACCGAATCCAGTTCATTTTCGGCCTGTTCCTGCTCTTTCTCGGCAGCACCGTTTTTCTTGTCTTTCCAAAGATCATCGGCGAAATGCTCGACGTGGCTCAGGGGAAGGTCCGCACCGATATCGACCTGCGCCAGATAGGCGTCTGGCTGGTGGGCATCCTGGTTTTTCAGGGCATAGTTTCCTATCTGCGGGTCATGATGTTTGCACAGGTCAGTGAAAAGGGCACAGCAGATATCCGCGTGGCCCTGTACCGGCGCCTGATCTCCCTGCCCATCGTTTTTTTTGAAAAAAGCCGCGTCGGCGAACTGGTCAGCCGCCTGACCAACGACGTGGAAAAACTGTACAACACCTTTTATTTTATCCTCGCCGAGTTTCTGCGGCAGATCATCATCCTCGTCGGAGGTATCGGCGTCCTGCTCTGGATGTCGGCCCGGCTGGCCGGCGTCATGCTGGCCATTTTTCCGGTGATTGTGATAGGCGCCATGTTTTTCGGGCGCTGGGTGCGCAAACTGTCCAAAGAACGACAAAACAAACTGGCGGAAACAAATACCATCCTCGACGAGACGCTTCAGTCCATTTACGCTGTAAAGGCATTTACCAACGAACTTTTTGAGAGCCACCGTTACGCCCGTTCCAATGAATCGGTCGTAAACGTATCGATGCGATACGCCAAAGGGCGCGCGATATTCGCTGTATTCATCATTACCATGCTTTTCGGCGCCTTGTTTTTTGTCATTGGCTACGGCATGTACATGGTGCAGCAGGACGCCGGGCTGCCGCCCGGCCCTGGCCGCTTTACCGCCGGCGACCTCATCGCGTTCGTCACGTACACGGCGGTTATCGGGGGCTCCATAGCCAGTCTGGGAAATTTTTACACCGAACTCGTGGGCGCTGTCGGCGCAACAGAACGCGTCAGGGAAATACTCAAATCACCTTCGGAGACAGAGGAGCGTCCACGCGGCAACCTCCATGCCGGCCGTTTGCGCGGCAACATCTCCTTTAAAAACATTCGCTTCTCCTACCCTACCCGCGCCGACGTCGTAGTGTTGAAAGATGTCAGTCTGGAAATTCCTGCCGGAAAAAAAGTAGCCCTTGTAGGACAAAGCGGCGCGGGAAAATCGACGATCATGCAGTTGTTGCTGCAATTCCATTTCGCCGAAAGCGGGAGCATATCCATCGACGGCAACAGCATTTACGACTATGACCTGGAGTCGTACAGGTCCAACTTTGCCATTGTGCCACAGGAAGTTATCCTGTTTGGCGGCACCATACGGGAAAACATTCTGTACGGCAAGCCGGAAGCGACGGAAGAAGAGATCATTGAGGCCGCACGCCAGGCAAACGCATGGGATTTCATTTCCAGGTTTCCGGAAAAACTGGAAACAATCGTCGGAGAACGCGGCATCAAACTGTCGGGCGGGCAGCGCCAGCGCATCGCCATTGCCCGCGCGATCCTGCGCAACCCGTCGATCCTGCTGCTCGACGAGGCCACCTCTTCGCTCGACGCCGAATCGGAAAAGGTTGTGCAGGAGGCACTTAACAACCTCATGGAAAACCGCACGAGCATTATTATCGCCCACCGCCTGGCTACCATCCGCGATGTGGATTGTATCTACGTCCTTGAAGGTGGGCATATTGTTGAACAAGGCACCCACGCCGAACTTTCGGAAATCCCCAACGGCGTGTACAGCAGCCTGGCGCGATTGCAGTTCGAGTCGATCGCTGCCGGTAACCGCGATTTAATAAGTGCCAAGTTTTAAGATACCCACCTCACCACTTACCACTTATCACTCACCACTTATCATCACTTATCACTCACCACTTACCACTTATCACTCACCACTTACCACTTATCACTCACCACTTATCACTTATCACTCACCACTTCCATGACCGGTATCCTCCTCGTCAATCTCGGCACACCCGACGCACCTACCCGCGGCGCCGTGTATCGTTATCTAAAGGAATTCCTGCTCGACCCGCGGGTGATTGATATTAATCCCGTTGCGCGTAACCTGCTCGTACGGGGCATTATCGCGCCGTTTCGTTCGGGTAAATCCGCCGAAGCATACCGGGAACTGTGGACGGAAAACGGTTCGCCGTTGAAATTCTACGGAGAGCGGCTGGCGGCGCAAGTCGGGGAAATACTCGGCCCGAATTACGTCGTCGAACTGGCCATGCGGTACCAGTCGCCGTCGATTGCATCAGCCATCGGCCGACTGATGCAGGCCAGGGTGGAGAAGATCAAGGTTTTTACCCTTTTCCCGCAATATGCCAGCGCCACCACCGGCTCGGTGCACGAAGAGGTGATGCGGGTGCTGTCCGGCCAACAAATCGTACCTGCAGTGGAAATGATCAGTTCGTATGCTACCTGGGAACCGATGATTACCCTTTTTGCCGAAAATGCCCGGAAATTTGACCTTGCCACATACGATCATATCCTGTTCAGTTACCACGGACTGCCACAGCGGCAGTTGCGCAAGGCCGATGCTTTTAACCACTGCCTCCAAAGCAGCGATTGTTGCGAAACGCTGACGGATACCAACCGCTTCTGCTACTCGGCACAGTGTTATGCCACGACAAGAGCCATTGCCGCGCAGTTGCAACTGGCCCCGGAGCGATACAGTGTCTGCTTCCAGAGCCGGCTGGGCCGTGACCCATGGACGCAGCCCTACACTGTGCGCATGATTGAAAACCTGGCAAAAAGCGGCGCCAAACGACTGCTGGTGTTTTGCCCGGCATTTACGGCAGATTGCCTCGAGACGGTGATCGAGATCGGCAGCGAATACCGCGACGATTTTATCAAATGGGGCGGCGAGCAAATCGACCTGGTGGAAAGCCTGAACGACAAACCGGCCTGGGCCGCTGCCGTTTCAGGGTACCTGCGCGAACCGGCTTAGCCATACAGCCCGGCGACTTTCGGCGTTTTTCAAAAACATTCGCGCGCATCCTGCGTTTTTGTGCAACCCCGGTTATGATACCGGCGTCCAAAACCAGACAAATTCGCTCCTATGCTCCCAACTTTCTTTTCGCGGCCTTTATTCGCATTCGTGCTCCAGATTCTGGTTGTCGCACAACTCCACGCCCAAAAGGAAAAAGACGGCTGGATATTTAAAAATGAAAAAGACGGCGTCAAGGTCTATTACAAAAAAACCTCGGACGTACACGAAATTAAACTGATCACTTCGATCAAGTCCTCCCTTTCGGGTATCACCCATTTATTCAATGAAGTAGATGATTATACCAAATGGGGCTACAAGTTGGCCGAAGCGCGACTGCTGAAAAAAGTCAACGAAAAGGAGTTTTACTACTATACCAGACTCGACTTCCCCTGGCCGCTCAACGACCGCGACCTGATCCTGCATACCAAACTGGAGCAGGACTCCACCACCAAACACGTCACCTCTACCAGTGTGGCCAAACCCGCTTACCTGCCGGAAACCAAGGACAATATCCGGATCAAAAGCACCACCACCAAGTGGACGCTCGTGCCTGGCGAAAACGGCTGGGTGTATGTGGAATACTATATCAACTCCAACCCGGGCGGCAACATACCCGACTGGCTGGTCAACATGGCTATCGACGTCGGGCCGCGCGAGACGATTAAAAACATGCGCAAAATCCTGAAAGAACCGAAGTACCAGGCGGCTAAACTTGCGTTTATCAAGGAGTGAGTGGTAGTGGTAAGTGGTAAGTGGTAAGTGGTAAGTGATAAGTGGTAAGTGACAGGCGTTTACAGCGATTCAACAAAATCAACCCGAGTTTGTCATGTTGTAAACAGCCGTCCACTCTACGACGCGTAGTTGTGACGTTGCCCGCGCGGAGAGCGGACAGGTGTTTACAACAGGACAAGGAAACATCAGTACATTGTCCAGGCATGTACGACCCGACAACAAAATCAACCCGGGTTTGTCATGTTGTAAACAGCCGTCCGATATACGAGACGTACGAAACGTTGAATCAAACTTACTACAATTCACCCGTCCATGCCGTATCGCAGCCTTAGAGATGCCGTTAACGACCTGGAGCGCAACAACATGCTGCTCCGGATCAGGGAAGAAGTCGACCCAGAGTTATTGATGGCCGAAATACACCGGCAGGTATTCGAACGGGAAGGTCCGGCCATTTTATTTGAACGGGTGAAGGGAAGTCCATTCCAGGCCGTCAGCAATATTTACGGCACATTCAAACAAACCGGGTTTCTGTTTCGACACACGCTGGAACAAGTAAAACGGGTGATCGAACTGAAAAAAGACCCGACCAGTCTGCTCAAAAAACCCGGGCGTTACCTCGGAGCGCCGCTCACCGCCCTGTCGGCCCTGCCCATGCGCAACTGGTTCGGCGCCCCGGTCACTTACGGCGCCACTTCTATAGACCAACTCCCGCAGATCAAGAGCTGGCAAATGGACGGCGGCGCCTTTATCACCATGCC
Organism: Lewinellaceae bacterium; assembly: GCA_016712415.1. Lineage (GTDB taxonomy): Bacteria > Bacteroidota > Bacteroidia > Chitinophagales > Saprospiraceae > M3007. Next base: position 257,206 of record JADJRC010000050.1, read on the forward strand.
GCAGGTGTACACCGAAGACCCCGACACCCCTGGCAACGTCATGCAGTCGAATCTCGGCATGTACCGCATACAACTATCCGGCAACGAATACATCCCGAGCGAAGAGATCGGGCTACACTACCAGTTGCACCGGGGCATCGGCGTGCACCACACGAAATACAAAAACAGTGGCAAACCTTTTCTGTGCAGCATCTTCGTCGGAGGCCCACCCAGCCACGCGTTTTCGGCCATTATGCCCATGCCGGAGGGCCTGAGTGAACTGACCTTTGCGGGCATGCTGGCGGGCCGCCGCTTTCGCTACACCCGCACGCGCGACGGACTTCCGGGTTCGTCCAACGCCACACACCTGCTTAGCGGCGATGCTGATTTCGTCATCACCGGTGAAATACTGCCCGATGTAAAAAAACCGGAAGGCCCGTTCGGCGACCACCTCGGCTACTACTCCCTGACCCACGATTTTCCGGTGATGCGCGTACACCGCGTGTACCACCGTAAAAATCCGCTCTGGCACTTTTCCGTCGTCGGGCGCCCGCCGATGGAAGACAGCAGTTTCGGCTGGCTGATCCACGAACTGGTGGCCCCGCTCACGCCCCAGGAGTTTCCGGGCCTCAAGGAACTGCACGCCGTGGATGCGGCCGGAGTACACCCCCTGCTGCTCGCCATCGGCCACGAGCGATACATGCCCTTCCGGGAGCGCAAGCCCGAGGAAATACTCACCATAGCCAACCGCATCCTGGGTTCGGGACAGACCTCGCTGGCCAAATTCCTGTTCATCGCCGCCTCCGACGACGACCCGAACCTCGACACCCACGATATGCCGCATTTTTTCCGGCACCTGCTCGAACGGGTAGACTGGACCCGCGACCTGCACTTCCAGACGCGCACCACCATCGATACGCTCGACTATTCCGGCAGCGGCTGGAACGAGGGTTCCAAAGTAGTGGTGGCGTGCCGTGGCCACCAACGCAGGGCCCTGAAAACCGAACTGCCGGCCAATTTCGACTTGCCGGCGGGGTTTAGCGCGCCGCATTTTTGCCTGCCGGGTGTTTTGGCCGTCACGGCGCCCGCCTTCCAGGTAGTACAAACCGCCCGCGAACAGGCCGAAGACCTGTGCCGGTGGCTGGAAAAGCTCGACCTGACACACATCCCCCTCATCCTGCTGACCGACGACAGCCGTTTTACCGCAGCGGCGCTCAACAACTTTGTTTGGGTGGCCTTTACACGCGCCAACCCCAGCCACGACCTGTACGGCGTGTCGGCCTTCACCGAATACAAACACTGGGGCTGCCGCGGCCCGCTGGTGATCGATGCGCGAAAAAAACCGCACCATGCACCCGAGCTGGAAATTGACCCAAGTGTTAAAAAACAAGCAGAAACGTTACTGAAAAGTTACACTTTCTGACGGACCCAACCATTACCAACCGACCGGCAGTCTCCCCCATTGAACTAAATCTTTTATTTCTATGAAAAAAATTCTGATTGCCGCCATTACCCTGTTTGCACTGTTCAGCACCGCTTGCACCAAACAGAACGACCAAATCCGCGTTCGCTTCCACAACACCCTCGACCAGGACATCACGGACGCCCGGATGGAGTTTGACGACACCAACCAGACCGCCATCGGCCTGATACCCGCCGGCGCCACCACCGACTATGTCGATTTCGACTACTTCCAGGTCGGCGACAGCTGGCCAATGGGTTCGCTGAAGGGAACCAGCGAAGGCGAAGCATTCTCGGCCTGGTCGGGCATGTGGTGCCTTACCGGTGTGACACTCAGCCAGTTGGAACCGGGAGATTACCAGATTGACATCGTCAGGTTTGGGTCGGGCCCGGAGGCCTGGTACCAGTTGAAATTTGCGGAATGAAAAACCCGGCAGTCAGCAAGCATGCCTGTTGTGCCCTGTAAATCAATGCATTGCCCTTGACACAACGCGCATAATTGTCGCCTGCCAGGAAATCTGTGGGTAACCCGGGATAAAAAAGTGAATAACTATTTGGTGGATTCCAAACGATGCTCCTATCTTTGCCCCGCTTTTGAAAGAAGGCCCGTTCGTCTAGGGGTTAGGACGCATCCCTTTCACGGATGAAACACGGGTTCGATTCCCGTACGGGCTACTACCAAAAAGCGCTATTTCATTGGCATACAATGACTTAGCGCTTTTTTTATTTACCTAATGTCTCGCATACGGAAGTTATACGGCTGTTTCATTCCTTCTTTGTTGCTAATTCCGTCCGTTCCTACCCTTTTCAGCGATATCCTCGAATTGCATTACGGCACGGCATTAAAAGCAGTAGACAGAAAAAAAGGGCACATCCCGTTTTTGGGATCGTCAGGTATCGTTTGTGGTCAAGGCGAGGCACTGATTAAAATAGGTGATATCATTGTTGGGAGAAAGGGAAACGTTGGCAGTATTCTTTGGTTGTTCAATGACTTTACCCAATTGACACAGTTTATTTTGCTGCCTCCAAAATCAGTTTTCATTAACCCGAGATTTCGAGGAAATTTGAAAGAGCGGCGCTGACAGTGTAGCGGCGGGTTTAGCCGCCGTAGCAATCGGCGGCTAAACCCGTCATTATGGGAATCGGCGGCTAAACCCGTCATTACGGGAATCGGCGGCTAAACCCGTCATTATGGGAATCGGCGGCTAAACCGGTCATTACGGGAATCGGCGGCTAAACCCGTCATTACGGGAATCGGCGGCTAAACCCGCCGCTACGGGAGGGGTCGGCAAAAAGTGTACGGATACTCATCCCACCGCTCTGCCAACCGCGCTTTGACAGGATTGTGAAGTATATAATTGAGGATGCGAAACCACTCAGGTTCGTTGCGCACATAATGATCGAAACTGTCTTTGGCCCAAAGGGTACCCTTCCGACCCAATGCGTAATTGATGGCATAGGATGAGCCGCCTTTAATGCGCATCATTACGTAATCCAATTGCTTGTATTCTTCTGGAATATCCGGCGAAGGCAAGTTTTGTTCATCCATCAATTGGCGGGAGAAATCGAATAAAACATGCACGTGATTAGGCATGATACAGTAAGCCCACAAGTCGTAATATTGCCCGTCAAACTCGCGGAGTTTTTCTGCCGTGCGCTCGGCTGCCGCAGTATTTTTAAGCAAACATTCACCATATGGGTTTGCATCTAATTGCTGTTCGTATTTGCCGAACATCCGTTTTCGTTCGATGCGTAAAAGTTCATACCAGTCATTGGGAAATTGAATTCGGAGGCTTCGCTCTTTTTCCGCCAATGTTTGTTTAATTTCTGCTACAATCTGTTGCGGAAGCGAGTCTGCCAGGCGAAAAGTTACAAAAAAAGAAGCGCCGACAGGGGCTATGTGTGGCAGCCGGTTTTTGTAGATTATTTTCATGACGCGTGCGTTTAAGTACCGGCGGGTTCAGCCGCCGAACTGATTAAAATACAAAAGTATAAAACAGCGGCGGGTTCAGCCGCCGAACTGATTAAAATACAAAAGTATAAAACAGCGGCGGCTAAACCCGCCGGTACATTCAACGAACATTTCACCGATTGCCCATTCCTTTGCCTATTATTGCACCTGTTTCTTAATTTGTATATCTATGAAACACCTGGTATTTTTTTGCCTCTTCGCATGCGGGAGTATCCATTCCATAACGGCCCAGATCACCATCACCAATTCGGTTTTTCCTGCAGTGGGCGACACGCTCCATTATGCTTTTGGCAACCAGCCCGGCGCAATAAACCAGATTTTCACACCGCCCGGCTTCGGCCAGCAGTGGGACCTGAGTGGCCTTCAGCCGACCCAATACTGGAACCAGATCATGAAGAACCCGCAAGTTGGCGTGGCAAAAGCCTCTTTCCCCGGGGCTTCTATCCTGTACAATCCCCCAAACTCCGGTAACGAGGTATATTTGCAGGTTACCGGCAATCAGGTATTTAACATGGGCTATTTTGGCCTGGACGAGCTGAGCCTGGGCCTGAATTTATTGTTTGACAATATACCAAATCTGGAAGAATCCTGGGCGCCGATCAACTTCTTTGACATCCACCAAAGTACTTCCAATGTATTGACTGCTTTCGATGCGCCGATTGCGCCGCCCATTTTGCAGAACCTGGTACCGACGGCCGATTCTTTCCGTATCCGGGTTACGTATCAGCGGATTAGCACCATCGATGCCTCGGGCACGCTGGCCATCCCCGGCGGCACTTTTGATGTGCTGCGGAAAAAACGGACCGAGTACAAGTCGACCGCTGTGGATGTAAAGGTAGCGCCGCTCGGGTGGATAGATATTTCGACCATCGGCGGTCAACAGATCCTCCCGCTGGGCACGGATACGATAACGACCTTTCATTTTCTGAACGATGTATCCAAGGAAGCCATTGCTATATGCACACTCAATACTGCACAAAACGCGGTAACCGGCGTTCAGTACAAAGCCTTGCCTCCCCCTGTTGCCACCTTTACACCAACATTTAATGAATCCCTTATTGCTTATCCCAATCCGGTTCAACATACACTGTATGTACAATTCACAACCGGCGCTTGGGCAACTTATCAATTACGACTCATAAACGCGCAAGGGCGTATAATACTTGAACAAACAGTGGAGGCAAGTACAGCAAAAAATGAAATGGCTATTCCGGTCGCTAACCTGACGCCCGGCATCTATGAAGTGATCCTGCTGCGCAACGGGGTAGATATTGGCCTGACCAGGATAGTCAAGATATGAGTCTATGCCTTAATCCATCGGAATACGCTTCAAATTTTCCGCCAGCCACATGTCGAAGGACTGTAATTGAGGATTCATCTCCCTGGAAAACTTCAGATCGCGGATACCATTGAATTCCGCGGCAAAATCGCGGTAAAACTGGAACATATTGCCCAGGTCGTCGGCGCCCGGGAAGCCGAAACTGCGGTACACTTCGGGCTCGATCGCGTTGTAGGATACCGGTTGACCCATCGCCTTCGACAGCGCGGCTGCCATATCCTGTCCGCTGACATGATCGCCGGCAATGCCGATTCTTTGACCGACCATCGCCTCGCCTTTTTTGAAAATACCATAGGCGCATTTACCGATGTCTTCGGCGGCAATGCTCGCCATCTTTTGATCGCCCAACGGGAAGGTGATGCTCAGGCTGCCATCCGGACCTTTCTTGGGGCCCATGCCGAAATAGATCATGTTCTCCCAGTAAAAGGCCGTCAGCAGGTAAGTAGTCGGAAGCGCAGCAAAATACTGATCTGACTCTCCCTTGCCGTCAAAGTGCGGCACTTTGTATTTCCCCTGCAGGGTCGGCATGCTGTCGTCGTCGAGCGGTACATATTTCCGGACGTCCTCAAGGGTAGACCAGATCACGTGTTTCAACCCTGCCGCCTTGGCTGCCTCCGCCATATGCTTCGCATCGGCCATTTCCTTCTCCGGTGAAAAGTGATCCCAGAAAAAGGTGACAAAATAAGCGCCGTAAGCGCCCTCAAGCACGCGTTTCAGGCTTTCCGGGTCATCCAGATTGCCGGCTACTACTTCTGCGCCCATATCGGCAAGCGCCTGCGCTTTATCGGAATTGGGATCTCTGGTGACGGCGCGGACGGCAAATTCGCTGTTTGGGTCGTTCAGAATAGCGCGGGCAAGACCGCCTCCCTGTGCGCCGGTAGCGCCAAATACTGCAATGATTTTTTTCTGAGTCATCAGATTGCTTTTAAAGGTTTGAATAGTGAACAAGGCGTCGGACCAAACACCGGCATTACAACCTCTTTTGATGCTTTCTGTTCATAAATCTTTGCGGGTTTCCAGAATCCTTTGGAATCAAGCCGGGTTAACACTAACTTAGTTCGCCTGTTAATCGTTGAATTAACGTATTCTCCCGACCTTTGCGAAATCCAAAACCGTGGTGTACCCATACCTTTTTCTTTACTGGAAACAATTAACATGTCTGACATCAATCCTCTTCTCCGGCAAAACCCCGTCGCGATTGTCGGTATGGCCTCCATTTTTGCCGACGCAGAAAATCTGGAGCAATACTGGGAAAACATCGTTCAGGGCATCGACTGCATACGGGAGGTGCCGCCAAATCGTTGGAATGCCGACGATTATTACGATCCGGATCCTTTTGCACCCGACAAGACCTACTGCAAGGTAGGCGGTTTTTTACCTGAAATCGATTTTAACCCGATGGAGTTCGGCCTTCCGCCGAACCTGCTCGAATCCACCGACGCCTCCCAACTGCTCGGCCTTGCAGTAGCCCGCGACGCCCTGCTCGATGCCGGCTATGCCCCTGGCTCGGAGCGCTTCAATGCAGCCTTGCGCGAGCGAACCGGCGTCATCCTCGGCGTGGGTGGCGGACAAAAAATGATCATTCCGCTTACCGCGCGTTTGCAATACCCCATCTGGCGCAAAGCGCTTGAAGCACAGGGCCTGCCCGAGAAACAGATCGAGCAGATCATTGAACAGATCAAAACGGCGTATATTCCCTGGACGGAAAACACCTTTCCGGGACTGCTCGGCAACGTCATCGCCGGCAGGATCGCCAATCGCTTCGATCTCGGCGGACTCAACAGCGTGGTGGATGCCGCCTGCGCGGCGTCGCTCAGCGCCACCAGGATGGCCATCAGCGAACTGATCGAGGGCAACTGCGATATGATGATCACCGGCGGCGTAGATACCGACAACTCGCCGTTTATGTACATGAGTTTCAGCAAAACGCCCGCCTTTTCGCGAAAAGGCAGCATCCGGCCGTTCGACCAGGACTCCGACGGCATGCTGATCGGCGAAGGTGTTGGAATGGTCGTGTGCAAGCGACTCGACGACGCGATCCGCGACGGCGACCGCATTTACGCCGTCATTAAAGGTATCGGCGGTTCCAGCGACGGCCGCTACAAGAGCATTTACGCCCCGCGCCCCCAGGGCCAGGCCCTGGCCATGCAGCGCGCCTACGACGAAGCGGGATTTGATGCCTCCACCGTCGGCCTGGTGGAAGCGCACGGCACCGGCACCGGCGCCGGCGACCCCTCCGAAGCGGAATCGATGAAAGGTGTTTTCGGACAGAAAAATCCTGCCCTGCATCACATCGCACTGGGCAGCGTAAAATCGCAAATCGGCCATACCAAGGCTGCCGCAGGTGTAGCCGGGTTGATCAAAGCAGCGCTGGCACTCTACCACAAGGTGCTGCCCGGTACCATCAACGTGACGCGCCCCAACGACGCCCTGCATCTGGCTGATTCGCCTATGTACATCAATTCCGAAACGCGCCCCTGGTTCCGGAAATCAAGCCAAACGCCGCGCCGCGCAGGGGTCAGCGCCTTTGGTTTCGGCGGCGTAAACCTCCACATCGCCCTGGAGGAACAGCAGCAAGAACACCAGACCCCCTACCGCCTCGATACCATCCACCACCTGATCCTCCTGCATGATGCCACGGAAGATGGGCTCCATCGACTTTGCCGCGAATGGGCGACATTGTTGCAGGACGACTCCGCTACCGAATCTTTTCGCCAACTGGCGCTTCAATCGGCCAAAAGTCATATCCCGCCTGTGAATCCGCGCCTGGGTTTTGTCGCTTCGTCCGCAGCGGAAGCCCGGCAAAAACTGGAAACCGGTCTCAAATTGCTGACGGATAAGGCCGGCCAGCCGGAATGGGAGCACCCCATTGCCGGTATCTGGTACCGCCAGTCGGCTATCGGCCAGGACCAGAAGATCGTGGCGCTGTTTGCAGGCCAGGGCGCTCAATACGTCAATATGGGCCGCGAACTGGCCTGTACTTATCCTGCCATCCGCGAATCGTTCCGCCACATCAACGCGGTTTTTGAGGCGAGCGGGCTGCAACCGCTGACGGATATGGTGTACCCCATACCCGTTTTTAACGATGAAGACCGGAAAACACAACAGCAACGGCTCACCAATACCCAGTTTGCCCAACCGGCTATCGGCACCCTGAGCGCCGGCATGTACAGGCTGCTGGCAGAAGCGGGTTTTGCTGCCGATTTCTATGCCGGGCACAGCTACGGGGAACTAACCGCGCTCTGGGCGGCAGGCGTACTCGACGACGCCACCTTCTATGCCCTGTCCAAAGCCCGTGGAGAGGCAATGGCTTTGTCCGGCGAGGGCGATTCCGGGGCCATGCTGGCAGTTAAATCCGATTTTGAAGCCCTGCGGGCCGAAATTGCAGGTTTACCTGATGTACAGGTGGCCAATATCAATTCCGGCACCCAGGTGATTCTGGGCGGCGCCACGGAAAGCCTGGTCCGCTTGCAGGAGCAACTACAGGCAAGGGGTTTCATCGCCACCCTGTTGCCGGTATCGGCGGCCTTCCACACGCCTTTTGTCGCGCACGCCCACCAGCCATTTGCAGCGGCGATACAATCGGCCAATTTTAACGTGGCCTCTAAAATGGTTTTTTCCAATACTACGGGAAATGCCTACCCGTCCGGAATCCGGGAAATGAAGGAAACCCTTACGGGTCACATGTTGAAGCCGGTGCTGTTCAAGGAAAAAATCGAGAACATGTACGCAGCCGGCGGCCGGGTTTTTGTCGAATTCGGTCCGCGCAATATCCTGACCAACCTCGTACGGGAGATACTACAGGACAAACCGCATATCGCCATCGCCCTGAATTCCAATCCGCAAAAGAACAGCGACAAGCAATTAAAGGAAGCCGCAGTGCAACTCGCCGTGCTGGGCATTCAGATTCAGGATTTCGACCGACACGCCCTTCCACGCAGGGAAAAGCCCGCGACCAGGGGTATGAACGTGCGCATCAGCGGTAACAATTTTGTCTCCGACGCCACCGCCCTGAAATACGAACAGGCGCTGGAGCAGCGCTATACTGCGGATCACGATTCCCCTGCGCCCCAATCAGCAAACATTTCATCTCAAATCACTTCCGCGCCCGGATTGGCGCAGTCAGCAGCGGAAGGCAACGATCAAACTATGTCTCATCAGGAAATAGAAATTTTACAAAAAATACAGGCAGAACTCACGCGCCTGAACGAACAGCAAAGTCAGGTCGTAACCCTGCTGGAAAAACTGTCCCAACCACAGGTCGCAGAGCCGGTGATCTCACAAACAGCAACGCCTGCCAACCTGCCGCCAGTGAGTAACGGAACATACCAAACGGCGCAACCTGCTCCGCCGCCTCCGTTGACAATCGCTCCAGCGCCCGTCAACGGTTCACATCAGACCGCAGCGCCGGCGCCGGTTGCCCCGCCGGCAACGGGTATCGATGCATCGAAAATCGAGCAAACACTCTTGACGGTCATCGCAGAAAAAACCGGCTACCCGGCTGAAATGCTCGAAATGGGCATGGATATGGAAGCCGACCTCGGCATTGACTCCATTAAACGTGTCGAAATTTTCGGCGCCATGACCGCAGCCCACCCCGAGGTGCAGGGCATCAACCCGCAGGAACTCGCCGAACTACGCACCCTCCAACAGATCGTGGTGTATATCGCCGGCAAAGCGGGCGCCACAGTCCAGGTTGCGGCGCCGCCGGTAGTAGCGGCTCCAACAATTACAGCGCCTCCGGCCAACGGCACCTACCAACCCGCAGCGCCCGCTCCCACGCCGCCGGCTGCACCGCAACCGGCAACGGGTATCGATGCATCGAAAATCGAGCAAACACTCCTGGCGGTCATCGCAGAAAAAACCGGCTACCCGGCTGAAATGCTCGAAATGGGCATGGATATGGAGGCCGACCTCGGCATCGACTCCATCAAACGTGTCGAAATTTTCGGCGCCATGACCGCCGCACATCCCGAAGTACAGGGCATCAACCCGCAGGAACTCGCCGAATTGCGCACCCTCCAACAGATCGTGGTGTACATCGCCGGTAAAGCAGGCGCTACGACTCAAGTGGCAGCTCCGGCCGTAACGCCCCCTCCAGCGAACAACATCCAACAACCTGCCGCACCCGCTCCGCCGGCCGTACAACCGGCGACAGGTATCGATCAATCCAGGATCGAAGCAACCCTATTGTCCGTGATCGCTGAAAAAACGGGCTACCCGGCCGAAATGCTCGAAATGGGCATGGATATGGAGGCCGACCTCGGCATCGACTCCATCAAACGTGTCGAAATTTTCGGCGCCATGACCGCCGCACATCCCGAGGTGCAGGGCATCAACCCGCAGGAACTCGCCGAATTGCGCACCCTCCAGCAGATCGTGGTGTACATCGCCGGCAAGGCAGGAGCAGTGTCGGAGGTGGCTGGCGGAAAAAAGTAACAAGCGGGACAATGGAGGCGTCGCCGGCTCCCGGTATCACAGAATATGCCGGGGGAGCATACCCCAATGTCCCGCGCGCGACGGTAGCACTGCGCTACCTGCCCGAACCGGACCGGCTGGATATACCGGCGGCGGGCCTCACGCTGGTCACCAATGAAGGTACGGCGCTGACAGCAGCGCTGGTGCTTGCATTGCAACAACGCGGCCACCGGGTTGTGGTGTTGTCGTTTGGAGAAGACCTCGTGCGAAAAGGCGCCCAAAGTCTGCCTGAAGGCACAACGGAACTGACATTGCCGGATACCCGCGACGAAACCCTGGGACAGATAGTGGGTCAATTCTCTGAACCTGTCGCCCGGTTCATCTACCTGCACCCGCACCTGCGTTTTCCGCTGGGTCAACTTGACCTTCAGTTCAATCGGGAGAAAACACTGCTGCGTGCCGTGTTCCTGCTCGCCAAACACCTTAAAGCACCGCTGCACAGCGCCGCACATCAGCATCGAACCGCTTTCATGACCGTATCCAGGCTTGACGGCGCTTTGGGTGTACAAAACCCCGGTAATGTAGCGCCGCTCGGCGGCAGCCTGCCCGGACTGGTCAAGTCCCTGCACCTGGAATGGCCCGGCGTTTTTTGCCGCGCGGTCGACCTGGCGCCTGAATTGCCGTCCGAGCAGGCGGCAACCTTGGTTACAAACGAACTGTACGATGCCGATCAATGCCTGACTGAAGTCGCCTGGAACGCGGCAGCGCAGCGGCATACCCTGGTTGCCGAGCCAGTGCCTGTTACTGAAATGCCCGGGCTGCACGCTACCGTCAATCAGGATAGCGTTTTCCTGGTAACCGGCGGCGCGCGCGGGGTAACGGCTGAATGTGTGCGGGCGATGGCAACACAGTTCAAATGCACTTTTATCCTGCTTGGCCGCTCTGCGCTGGAAACTGCCGAACCCGAATGGGCGCAAGGCATAACCGATGCCGGGATATTGAAACGCAAAGCGATGGAATCGCTTCAAGCCAGGGGTGAAAAACCGCTGCCCAGAACCATACAGCGGATGACCGGCGCCGTGCTGGCGCAACGCGAAATCCTGGAAAACCTCGACTTCATCCGCCGGCAAGGCGCCATTGTCTTTTACGAAGCCGCCGATGTGACCGATGCCGGCGCCCTCAGGAGCGCGCTCGATCGCATTACCGTGCAAAGCGGCAAAATCACCGGCATCGTCCACGGGGCCGGCGTGTTGGCCGACAAGCGCATCGAGAACAAAACGGAGGCCGATTTTGACGCCGTTTTTGACGTCAAGATTCTGGGACTCCTGGCTGTCACGCAGGCCGTCGATATTGAAGCCATCCGGCATGTCGTGCTTTTTTCTTCCGTAGCCGGGTTTTACGGCAACGTCGGGCAGACAGATTACGCCATGGCCAACGAAGCCCTGAACCGCATCGCACACCTGTTCCGGAAAAACCACCCGGCCATTCAGGTGGTTTCTATCAACTGGGGCGCCTGGGATGCAGGCATGGTCAGCCCTGAATTGAAAAAGGTGTTCGAAGCACACGGAGTGGCGCTGGTGCCTTCTGCCGAGGGGCCGCTTGCACTTATCGATCAACTGAGTGCGGAATTGGGGTCGCAAACGCAGGTCATCCTCGGCGGTACCCTGCCCATGGCCCGCGCCCTGACAGACGGGCCCCTTGCGACCTACCGGATCAGCCGGCGACTGCTGGAAACCGCCAATCCCTTTCTCGCACACCACGTCATACAGGGGCATGCCGTGTTGCCGATCATCCACGCATCGACCTGGATGGTTCAATCTACGGCTGCGTTGTACCCCGGCTTTTATGTCCGGAAAGCGGAAAAGGTCAAATTGTTCAAAGGCATCGTTTTCGACGGCGCCCAGCCCGGTGAATACCTGCTGACCATCAAAGAGTTGGAAAAAAGCGACACCCGGATTCACGTACAGGTCAATATCAGTTCGGACGCCGGGTTGAAATTGCCGGTACAACACTTCCAGGCATTCATCACGCTTGGCGACCAGCCTGCGCCTGCGCCGCTGGAACCCTTACCGGACATACAACATATCACACCTGTTCTGGCAGATGCTACATCGGTATACACCGACGGCACGCTCTTTCACGGCACGGATTTTCAGGGGGTAAAACAAGTGCTTGAACTGGATGAGGCCGGCACGCTGCTCCTGTGCGAGCACCCAGGCATTACGCCGGAACGCCAGGGGCAGTTTCCGGTGAAACAGGTCAACGCATACCTGACCGACGTGATGTACCAGGGCCTCCTGATCTGGGTTCGCCGTTTTAAGGATTGCGCCTGCCTGCCGCTGCGCACGGAATGGGTGGATATCTACGGACCGTTGCCGTTTAGCAGGCCATTTTATGTTTCGTTGCGCGTGGTACAATCCGATGATTTTGCCATGGAGGCTGATATCACTGCCTTTGATGCTGCAACAGGGATCGTTTATATGAAAAGTCATCGGGCTGGTGTCACGATCAGCCGCGATTTGAAATGGGAATAACCATGTATAAAAAAGAAAAAATAGCGGTGATCGGCATGGGCGGGTTATTCCCGGGTTCGGAAACGTTGGAGCAGTTCTGGGAAAACCTCGTTGGCAACAAAGACCTGGTCACCACGGCCCGCTTCGAAGATTTCGGAGCAGACCCCGCTTTGTTTTACCACGAGGAAAAAGGCAAACTCGACCACTGCTACGCGCTGCGGGGCGGGTTTATTCGTGATTTTACATTCGACGCCAAGGGCTACCGCCTTGACGCAGACCTGCTCAACCGGCAAGACAATCAGTTCAAATGGTCGCTGTACGTCGCCAGGGCAGCACTGCAGTCCAGCGGTTATTATGAACACCAAAGTCTGGACAGATGCGGGGTGATTGTCGGCAACCTTTCCTTTCCGACACGTTTCTCCCGACAGATTCTTTCCCCTGTATACGCCGGTATGGCCGGCGAGGTGCTGGAGGAACTAAGTGGGCAGGAGATAAGGGTACCTGCAAGTAACACCCGCTATCCCGCCGATATCCGGAACACCCTGCTTACCAATGCACCGGCGGCGCTCATCGCCCGGGCACTCGGACTACGGGCCACCCATTATTCACTCGATGCGGCGTGTGCGTCCAGTCTGTACGCCGTAAAACTGGCCTGCGACGAGCTGCACACAGGCAAAGCAGATATTATGCTGGCCGGCGCGGTAAGTGGCGCCGATCCGTTGTTCATCCACATGGGATTTTCCTATTTCCATGCGTATGCCCGGGAAAACGAGGTCTCTGCTCCAATGGACCTGCGTTCCGGCGGACTTACCTCTGCCGAAGGCGCGGGCATGGTGGTATTGAAACGGCTTTCGGATGCACAGCGCGATGGCGACCAGGTGCTGGCAGTCATCGAAAGCGTCGGTTTGTCCAACGACGGCAAGGGGAAATTCCTGCTCAGTCCGAACCCAAAAGGTCAGCGGCTGGCTTTTGAACGCGCTTACAACCAGACCGACCTGCGCCCGGAGGCAGCGGACTATCTCGAATGTCACGCTACCGGCACCCCTTTGGGCGACAAAACAGAATTCAACAGCATCAGCGATTTTTTTGCCCGCGACGGCATGGAGCCGCCCCTCGTTGGTTCGGTCAAGTCGAACATGGGCCACCTGCTGACGGCTGCCGGCATGGCCGGCATGATCAAGGTCATCATGGCAATGCAGCACCGGCTGATCCCTGCCACCATCAAGGTTTCTGCGCCGCTGCGCTCGGACAATAGTAAAATAGGCGCCGACCAGATTGTTTCACACAACCGGCCCTGGAAAAACAAAGAAACCGAGCTGCACGCCGGGATCAATGCTTTTGGCTTCGGCGGTACCAATGCACACCTCATCCTGTCCGGATACAGCAAACAAGAAGCCCCGGTTTCTGCTCCCGCACTTCCCTTTGCTGCACAGCAAATGGCTATTGTGGGCATGGATGTTCATTTTGGCAACTGCGATAGTCTGGAGGCTTATTACCTGTCCCTGTTTACGGGCCGCCAGCATTTCAGGACACTTCCGGAGGAACGCTGGAAGGGTATGGACAAACTCAAAGGATTGCACGAAACCTTCGACTTTCCCGATGCCCGCCAATTGCGTGGGGCATGGCTGGAGTCATACGCTCTGGATTTGCTGCGCTTCAAAATACAACCCCGCGAAGCGGAACGGCTTACCCGGCAGCAGACCCTGATGCTGAAGGTCGCCTACCACGCCCTCCAGGATGCGGGAATGGATACCGATCTGGACGGTCCGGCCAATGTAGCCGTAATCACGGCCATGGAATCCGAACTGGAGATACACCACCGTATGGGCCGCTGGGATCTGTCGTGGCAGGTGAACCAGGCGGTCGAACAAGCCGGTCTCCAATGGAGCGATGCCGGTGAAGCAACGCTCGGCGGCGCGCTCAAAGACGCCATTTTTCAGGCATACGACGACCATTCACCCAGTGAGCATACCGGGTTTATCGGGAATATTATTTCGAGCAGGATTGCAGCGCTCATGGATTTTACCGGACCCGCATTTACCGTTTCTTCCAATGAAAATGCTGTATATAAAGCGCTTGAAATAGCGCGCAACCTCCTGGCTATGAATGAAGTGGATGCGGTAGTGCTGGGCGCCATCGACCTGAGCGGAAGCCTTGAAAGCGTGCTCAGTCGTCAGGCCTTGAACCCGGTGCATACAGGTCCGGCGGCAATGGGCTGGGATGCTTCCACAAAGGGCTGGTTGATCGGAGAAGGCGCCGGAGCCATAGTCCTAAAACGCGCTAAGGATGCGAAAGGGGACCGGGTGTATGCTTACGTCGATGATCTGGCGATCGTTCAGACGGAACACAATGACTTGCGGAGCAAAGCGAGCGCCGGAGCCATTGAAAATGCCGCCCGTACGGTACTGACGCGGCAGCAACTAAGCCCCGCGGATATTGGCATGCTGGAGGCTTCCGCCAGCGGTATACCGGAGGAAGATGTGGCAGAAATGGAAGGCCTAGGCCGGGCCTATCGGCTGGACAAGGAAACCCTCCATTGCGCAGTAGGCAGCGCCAAGGCGCATGTCGGGCACTGCTTCTCCGCCTCAGGAATGGCATCGATCGTAAAAACGGCTCTTAGCCTGTACTACCGTTTTATCCCGGGAGTGCCGGGCTGGGAAAAGCCGCGGGCGCCGGAATTGTTGGAAAAAACACCTTTCTACATACCTGAAGATGCCCGCCCCTGGATTCCCGAAAAAGGGCAATCCATACTTCGTGCTGCTGTCAGTGGTCTCGCCTCAGACGGGACCGCCGCTCATGTGTTGCTGTCGGAAGGACACCATCCCGACCCGGCCAAAGCAGGCCCCTTTCTACTGAAGGGGGGAGAACGCCTGTTCCCGATACGAGCAGTAAGTGCAGCAGAATTAATCGAACAACTGGCAGGGATACCGGATCAATTGGCCGAAAAAACATTTCAACGTATTTCCGACGAATATTGCGAGCGGTTTTCCAGCCAAAACGGCGCCGGTACGCGTACGGCTGTGCTGGTAGCGGGGTCTGAACCGGCCCTGCGCCGCGAAGTTCAGTTTTTCCAAAACCGGCTGGCCGAAGCCTGGGAAGGCGGACAAACCTTGCAAACCCCGTCGGGCAGTTATTTTACAGCCGACCCGCTCGGTAAAAAAGGTAAAACGGCCTTGATTTACCCAGGCTCCGGCACCGTTTATACCGGTATGGGGTCGGCGCTTTTCCAGGCATTTCCGGGTATGTATGATGCTGTAAAAAGCCGCGTCAACCATTTGTCCGGCGCTTTTTTCAGTGCAGACCTGTACCCGCGTAGCATGCAGGCATTCGATGCCGCCGGCAAGAAGGCAACAGAACTGGCCCTTCAAACCAATGCCTTGCCCATGATGGCCATCGGCTGCACTTTTTCCGCAGTATTTACCGTGCTGGTGCAGGATTACCTGGGGTTGCAGGCCGACTCGGTTGCCGGATTCAGCATGGGCGAAACCAGCGCCATGTGGTACGGACAGGACATCTGGGATGCGCACCGGGCGGAAGAAAAATTCATCAATGCCCCGTTGTTCCGGGAGCAGGTTGGCGGCGACATGACGCTGTTGGCAGAATTATGGAATCTGACACCCGAAGCAGCACGCAAGCGCTGGTCGGCTCGTCTGGTTACAGCGCCAAACGGCGTTGCCGGACATGCTTCGCTGGCCGAATGGTTCAGGCAGGCCGTCGCCCCTTCCGCTGAAAAAGTATTCCTCACTTTTATCCATACCGATACAGAGATCGTGCTGTCGGGCGATACGGCTGAAATAGACCGCATCCTGCAGCAGCACCCTTTTCCGAATATTCATCTTGCCCTCAACAACGTCGTACACCACGACTTTTGCCGGAAAGAGGAGGCGGCTTTCATGGAAATGCACCGCCTGCCTGTCGAACACCCGGCGGACAAGTCATTTTATTCCAGTATTACCCAAAGTCCTATGCCTGTGGACACGGAATCGCTTGCCCAAAACGCCACCGAGGTGTGCTGCCGGGAGGTCGATTTTCCCCGCCTGGTGCGCAAAATGGCCGCCGACGGGCACAGGATATTTATCGAACTGGGCGCAAATGCCACCTGTTCCCGATGGATCGGAGCAATACTGCCCGAACGGGAATACCTGGCTATTCCTGCCGACCGAAAAAGCGCTCCTGCGCTGCGCAACCTTTGCGGACTGGTTGCCGTACTGCTTGCACATGAGGTTCCGCTCGACTTAAAGCACTTCTTTGAACCGGAGTCGGCGCGCAGAAACAAACCAAAAGAACTGAACAAAACACTGCGTACCGGCGGACCGCGGTTTGAGACCGTAGCGCTCGGCGAGGCGCAGCGCGCCCTTTTTGCAGGGCAAACCGTCAGGCAATCTGCGCCCGCCCGCGTTGCAACGCCTTCGCTGGCCCTGGCCGGGCCGGATGATACCTGGACCGGATTCACACCACCGGAGCAAACCCCGGACGCTCCGGCTATTTCCAAAAATTTGACCATGGAAATCACTACAATTGATAAAAAGAGTCTGAAAAAAGCCGAAAACGGGTTGTCTTTGCAGGATTTCAGCGATCCGGCTTGCCATCAGGGCAAAACGGTAATTTGGGACGAAAACGACCTGCTGACCTTCGCAACCGGCAGGATCAGCGATGTGTTCGGTCCGGATTACGCCGTCATTGACAATTACCGCCGCCGGGTAATGCTGCCCATGCCGCCTTATCTGCTGGTCAGCCGGGTCACCCGGCTGGAAGCACGGATGAATGAATACAAGCCCTCTCTGGTCACCACGGAATACGACATCCCCTACGGATCGGCTTTCGCAACAGACGGCCAGATTCCCTGGGCAGTTGCCGTGGAGTCGGGGCAATGCGACCTGCTGCTGATCAGTTACCTGGGCATCGATTTTCAGAACAAAGGCGATTATGTGTACCGCCTCCTGGATTGTACCCTGACGTTCCTCGACGATCTACCGTTTGAAGGGCAGACCTTGCGATACGACATCCGGATCAACAGTTTTGTGCGCAGTGGCAACAACCTGTTGTTTTTCTTCAGTTATGAGTGTTTCGTGGAAGACCGGATGGTATTGAAGATGGACGGTGGTTGCGCAGGTTTTTTCAGCGACGAGGAACTGGCTGTCGGTCAGGGAGTTGTGTACAAACCGCAGGAACTGGTCGAGCGACAGGGCCGGGCCAGGCAGTATTTTGCACCCTTGCTCTATTGCGACAAAACCGCTTTTTCCCGCGAAGACCTGATGTCGCTCATCTGCGGCGACCTGGTTGATTGTTTTGGAGAAACATATCACCCGGCAGACCGCAATCCGTCGCTGCGCCTGCCACCCGAACAAATTCTGATGCTGGACCGGATCACCAAAGTAGATCGCCAGGGCGGCAGTTCGGGGCTGGGCTGGATTGAGGCCGAAAAAGACCTGCTTCCCGGCGACTGGTACTTCCCCTGCCATTTCCGCGACGACGAGGTACTGGCCGGTTCGTTACAGGCCGAAGGCGGCGGCCAGTTGCTGCGTTTTTTCATGCTCTACCTGGGCATGCAAAGGCTTACCAAAGATGCGCGTTTTCAGCCGGTACTCGATGTGCCTCAAAAAGTGCGTTGCCGGAAAGAAGTGCCCGCTAAAAAAGGCGTCCTGATCTACCGAATGGATGTGAAAGCCATCGGCCTGGCGCCCGAGCCGTATGTGATTGCCGATCTTGAAATCATCTACGACGGGTACGTTGCCGTATTTTTTGAAAACCTCGGCCTGCGCCTGCAGGAAAGACAACCCTACCTAGCTGGAAAATCCGGCGCAACTCCGGGAAGGCATATTCGTCAAACCCGTTGATCCCCCGGCCTTGCTCGACGAATACCATGTCACCCAGTTTGCGCTCGGCCCGGTGTACAAATGTTTTGGCGATGAATACAAGGTATTTGAAGGCCGGCAATTGTCGCGCCAGCCCAATACCGACCTGCAGTTCATCTCGAGGGTGCGCGAAATAGAGGGCCAACGTCATGTGTTCAACAATAAACCCGTCATCGTTGCGGAATACGATGTACCGGCAGATGCCTGGTTCTACACCCAAAATGCCGTGCCGGAAATGCCGTATTCGGTGTTGATGGAGGTGGCGTTGCAACCTTGCGGGTTCCTGGGCGCTTACCTGGGCAGCACGCTGGCGGCTTCTGAAAAAGACCTGTTTTTCCGCAACCTCGACGGCGACGGCGAAATGCTCCGAAGGGTCGACCTGCGGGGTAAAACGGTGACCAACCGCGCCTGCCTGGTAAGCCACACCAGTCTGGGCGGAACGGTGTTGCAGCGCTATACCTTTGAGCTGTCGGTCGACGGCGCGCCGTTTTACAAAGGCAATTCCTCCTTTGGATTCTTTACCAAAGACGACCTGTCGAGCCAGGCAGGTCTCGATCAGGGCCAGCACAAGGCATCGTGGCTCCAGGAAAACGCCCACGCTGCGGGCAACAGCCTGACGATAAAACTCGATTCGCTGTTTGGAAAGATGAAACTGTTCCAGTCGACCGTTCCGGCATCGCCTCATCTGCATCTGGCCGGCGGACAACTCCGTTTTCTCGATAGCGCCACGATCGTCCGGGAGGGAGGCAAATACGGTAAAGGTTATATTTACGCCAGTAAAATTGTTAAAGCGCACGACTGGTATTTCACCTGTCATTTTTACCAGGACCCCGTCATGCCTGGCTCGCTGGGCGTGGAAGCCATTATCGAGGCCATACAGTTATTCGCCTTGCAGCAGGGGCTTGGAGCGGATTTGAACAACGCAGGGTTTTGGCAGGTGGCGCCGCACCGTACGGTGTGGAAATACAGGGGACAAATCCTGCAACACGACCCGGAAATGCACCTGGAAGCACATATTAAAGACATTAAAAAAGCGGATAACGGCGTGGTGCTGACAGCAGATGCCAGTTTGTGGAAAGGGACGCTGCGTATCTATGAAGTGACCGACCTGGCCGTATTAATCGGCTCCGGCCAATAAAAACGATCAAATGACCGATACACTTACCACACCGGCCGTATTCAGAGGCCTGTCGTTTCAGCAGCAGCCGGGTTCCGCCAAATGGTTTGGCCAGGCGGGCGCCCTTTCCTTTACGGAGGAAGGCATGCGCCGGATACTGGAAAATCTGGAGCGCCGCTGTTTCATCGTTCGGCAGGAGTCTGGCGAGATCGGTGTCGCCGACAGCATCGGCACCGACAACCCGGCAGACCTGGCGCGCATGGAACTCATCGCCACCTTGCCCGCTTTTCAGCCCGAGCAATTGGGCGACCCGGCGTTCCGCCGTACCTATGGATTAAAATACAACTACATGGCAGGCGCCATGGCCAACGGTATTGCCTCTGCCGAACTGGTGATCGCCTTGGGCAAGGCAGGCATGCTGGCGGCTTTTGGTGCAGGCGGACTGGTGCTCAGCCGGGTCGAGACATCTATTGATACTATTCAGGCGGCATTGCCGGACGGACCCTATGCCGTCAACCTGATCCACAGTCCCAGCGAAGAGGCACTGGAACGCGATGGCGTGGAGTTGTTCCTGCGCAAAGGCGTGCGCGTGATAGAAGCCTCTGCATTTCTGGCGTTGACGCCACACGTCGTACGGTACCGGCTGGCCGGCTTGCGCGAAAATGCCGATGGCTCCGTGCATATCGGCCACCGCATCATCGCCAAGGTTTCCCGATTGGAGGTGGCTGCGCAGTTCATGCGACCCGCTCCGGATTCCATTTTGCAACCCCTGCTCGAAGCAGGCATGATCACACCTGAACAGGCACGCCTTGCCGCTCGTGTCCCTATGGCCGACGACATCACGGTGGAGGCCGACTCCGGTGGTCATACCGACAACCGGTCGCTGGTATGCCTGCTGCCCGCCATGACAGCATTGCGCGACCAAATACAACAGCAGTATAATTTTCCCGAACCGGTACGGGTCGGCGCCGCAGGAGGCATTGGCACCCCGGAGGCCGCATTAGCCGCCTATTCAATGGGGGCAGCTTATATTGTCACCGGCTCCATCAACCAGGCCTGCCGGGAGTCGGGCTCTTCCGACCATGTGCGCAAAGTGCTCGCACAGGCAGATATGACCGACACGATCATGGCGCCTGCCGCCGATATGTTCGAGATGGGTGTCAAACTGCAGGTTTTGAAAAAAGGAACACTCTTCGGGCTGCGCGCCCAAAAGTTGCTCGACCTGTACCTGGCCTATGATAGCTGGACCGAAATTCCGGAAAAGGACAGGCTGAACCTGGAAAAGAACCTGTTTCGCGGGCAGTTTGATCAAATCTGGCAGCAATGCGTGGCTTTTTTCCAGGAGCGGGATCCGGAACAGATTGTGCGGGCCGAGAACAACCCCAAACGCAAGATGGCGCTGGTATTCCGCTGGTACCTGGGACTGTCGTCGGCCTGGGCCAACCGCGGAGAGCCGGGACGTGAACTGGACTACCAGATCTGGTGCGGTCCGGCGATGGGGGCTTTCAACCAATGGGTAAAAGGGTCACGGCTGGAAGATTGGGCGCAACGCGGGGTAGCGGATGTGGCCCTGCAGATGCTTCATGGCGCGGCCTATCTGAGCCGGTTGCAGTACCTGACCATGCACGGCGTGCAGGTTGATTCCCTGTTAAAGAGGGTGCACATCCGGTAGCCGGAACAGGGACACGTCCCATGTGCAGCCTTGCATGGCAACGGCAGCGCAACAGTTTTTAGTCAAATCAATATCGCGAACAAACCAGTCGTTCTGTTGAAGTTGAGCCATCGCCTCTCCTTCATATTGGACGGGCTGTTCTGGCGTATGGCGCACATCGAACTGGCGCAGGGGCAGAGTTAATCCCTGGCCCATACCTTTAATAAAGGCCTCTTTCCGTGTCCAGAATGTGAAAAAGTGTGGTGCTGCTGTGCCGCCGGGAGCTCCAGGAGTGTCGCCAATTCGCCTTCCGAAAACACCAATGCCCCGGTCTGTTCGATCTGAATATCATCGCGAATGGATTCAATATCCACCCCAACGGCTCCGTCGAGGGTGAAGGCAAAAAGCGCATGATCGTTGGAATGCGCCATATTGAAAAACAAGGGACGCCTGCCGGAGGATGGTTCAAGGGATGGTTTTCCAAAAGCATTGTATTCGAAACGGATCGAAGCCGGTTCCACTTGCAGGTAGCGCCCCAGAATATGCCGCAACATGCCGCGCCCGCTCATAAAAAAGTCGCGATGCCGGTCGAAGGAGAACTTTTCTGCCCGCCTGCGTTCATCCTGAGAAAGCGACGCCTGAAAATATTGTTGCCGGGTTTCTTCCACATCCAAACGGGCAAACCAGATATGCACCGATGAAGTGTTCAGCATCAATTCATCGGGCGGGAGCGCCCAGGGCGGGTCCGGTAAAATCATAATTGAACAGGAATTGCATCGGTTTGTATGGCAAAAGGTCAAAGATAGGATCAAACAGGGTCAAAAGATGCACTTCCATGTTGCACCATTTCACACTGCCAAAAGTCATCTGTTTGACAAATCTGCGATTTTCAGTGGTTTGCAACTGTACAGTAATTACTTTTGGGAATTACAATCACCTGCTGTTTATAATCTTCTTCCCTCCTGTATCCGCGGCGGCAATCTTGTCCGCATGCTTCCATGAACAGTGAAACAGCCTGCATTGGCAGGATTTGTTTTGTGGTATACCGTAGGCCTTTCAGGCCCGCTACCCGGAACAACAGACTACCGATTACACTTAATACTGGCCCCCTCAAAGGCGATATACCGTACTTTCTGCCATTGCGGAAGACGTGGATATTGCCCTGTTCATATTGTATTAATGTGCCAGGCACTTCTATTTAAATCATTTTAATATTCACTAAAATTCTCGCAAATGAGGACTTTGACACATCTTCCTTTATTGTTGCGGCGAAAAACCAGGCTACTTTCGCTCTTACTTTTGTGTATGGGTGTGGTTGCCGGTTTGAACGCCCAGACGGCAAACACTTACGCTTTCACGACTTCAACCGGCGCCACACTCGATGTGATGGCGGGCGCAGCAACGGCAATCGGCGCCAGTGTGGACGACACTCCATCCGGAATCCTGGACATAGGATTCAGTTTTTCCTACGAAGGGACGGCTTATACCCAGTTTTCGGTTTCCCCCGACGGGTTTATCAAACTGGGATCGCCGGCTGCTGTATCGCAGTTCTCGAACAGTATCGTCAGTACGACCAATATTCCCAAACTTTTTCCTTACTGGGATGATCTGGCGACCGGAACCACGGGTAATGTGACCTATTTGGTGACCGGCAGCGCGCCAAACCGAGTCCTTAAAGTACAGTGGTTTGTTACAATTCCCAGAAATACAGTAGGCGCAGCCAACAGCACGATGCAGGCCTGGCTGTATGAAACCACGAATGTGATCGAATTCCGTTACGGCGCGGTCGGTGGCAACTCCTCCTCTGCTTCTCTGGGCATTAACGGAGCCACCGCCACGAATTTTCACAGTATTACTTCTACAACCCATACTTCAAGTACGGTAACGGCCAACAACAGCAACACTATTTGGCCGGGTTCAGGAAGGCAATACACCTTCACACCGCCGCAACCATGCGCCGGCACGCCTTCCGGAGGCGCCACAGTAGCCTCTGCAAACCCGGTTTGTTCCGGCGTGAGTTTTTCACTCAGCCTTTCCGGCGCAACGCAGGGTCTGGGGCTGGCCTTCCAATGGCAGTCCTCCTCAGACGGGGTTTCCTATTCTGACATCGGCGGTGCAACCAACTCCTCCCTGACCACCACCGCAACATCTACGACCTGGTATCAGTGTATCGTAACCTGTAACAACAGCGGGCAGAGCGCTACCTCGACGGCTTTAATGGTCAACGTAACCCCCGAGCCGGTGGGCAATACCTTTGCCAATCCGATCATCCTGGGTGCGCTTCCCCAAACGGTACCAGGTAACAACCTCGCTGCCAACTGCTGGACGAGCACCTACTCCGGCGCCAACGCGCAGTCTTCTCCGGATGTATTCTACCAGTTTCAGGTAACGGATTGCAACGACAATATCGCGATTTCGCTGTGCGGATCTTCTTTCGATACTTACCTGCACATTCTGGATGCCTCAGGGACCCAGATTGCATTTAATGACGACAACGGGCCGCTTTGTTCGGGAGCACAGTCGTCCATCTCGCTGACCGCACCTGCCATCGGCACCTATTATGCTGTGGTTGAGGGCTTTAGTTCCAATACGGGCAATTATACGCTGGCCATTACAACGACCGACATCACCCCGCCTTCCATCACTTGCCCGGCTAATGTGGTGGCGAACAATGACCCCGGCGCCTGTGGTGCAGCCATCGCTTATTCGGTCACCGCTTCCGACAATTGCAGCGCTACCGTGACGCAGGGCATGGGTCTTGCATCGGGCGTTTGTTCCCGATCGGAACAACCACCAACACTTTCACCGCTACCGATGGCGCCGGCTTGAGCGCTGCGTGCAGCTTCTCGGTAACCGTATCTGACAACCAGGCGCCTGTCATCAACGACTGCGGCGGCAACCAGGTACTGGCAGGCAATGCCAATTGCCAGGTGGCCCTGCCCGACCTGACCGGCAATATTGATTTTAGCAACAACTGTCCCGGTATTACCATTGTGCAATCTCCCGTGGCCGGTACGGTCATTATGGGCAGCACTACTGTCAACTTTACACTTACCGACGCTGTCGGCAACTCCAGTCAGTGCTCCGTCAATGTATCCATCCAGGATAACACACCGCCGACGCTCAATTGCCCGGCCTCTGTTGCCGTAGGCACGTCGATGGGTTCCTGCGACGGCGTGGCAACTTTTGCCCCAACGGCTACGGACAACTGCGACAACAACGTAACGATTATGCAAACCGGAGGTCCGGCGAGCGGCTCTGTATTCAGCCTGGGCTCCACACCGATCAGTTTCAGCGCCACGGACGATGCGGGCAATACTTCCAATTGCAGTTTCAATGTAGTGGTATCTGACGACGATGCTCCGACGATCACGGCATGCCCACCGGATATTTCTGTAAGTACGGATGCCAACTGCGAAGCGATCACGGGAAATTATACCGGACTGGTAATGGCGAATGACAACTGTTCGCCGAGTGTTACTATTTCGCAAAACCCTGCACCCGGCACGATCAGCGGCGGCTTCCTGACCATCGTCATGACCGCAACCGATGCTGCCGGCAACGCTTCTACCTGTTCGTTCCAAACGACAGCAGAGGATATGACTCCGCCGACGATCACCTGCCCGGCAACACAGTCGTTCAATGCTGATGCCGATTGTCAGACGCCACTGCCCGACTTTACCGTTTTGGCTTCGGCAACCGACAACTGCGGCGGATTCACCGTTACCCAAAGCCCTGCTGCCGGCACAGAAGTCGGTTTCGGCCAGACACTGGTAACGCTGACCGTTACGGATGGCGCCAACCTGTCGGCCTCCTGCGTCATGGAAGCGTATTCCGTCGACGTAACGCCGCCGATAACGACCTGCCCCGACGACCAGGTTCTGAATACCGATCCGAATACCTGCACGGCAGTAGCCATGTTCATTTGCCCGCTGGCGCCCGACAACTGTTCGGGTTCTGCCAACCCGGTGCATATTCTCGGACTGCTGAGCGGCGATGCGTTCCCGCTTGGCGTGAATATCGTGGGCTTCCAGGCCACCGATGCTTCTGGCAATTCTTCTTCCTGCACCTTTACGATCACGGTGGTCGACAACGACCCGCCGTACCTGTCCTGCTCGCCGAATATTGTTATGGATACCGATCCGGGTCTTTGTTCGGCAGTAGTCAACTGGTCTGATCCCACCACGCACGACAATTGCGGCGTGCCGACGCTGGTTCAAACCGCAGGGCCGGTCAATGGTTCTGCCTTCCCGAAGGGAGTAACAACGGTTGCATTCAAATCGACCGATGGTTCGGGCAACATGACCACCTGCAGTTATACCGTAACTGTAAATGACAACGAAGCGCCCACCATCAGCTGCCCCGCCAATATCGTTGTGGGCAACGACCTGAACCAGTGTGGTGCAAATGTTACATATACTACGCCGACGTTCAACGATAACTGCCCCGGTGCAACCATCATGCAAACCGCAGGTATCGCCAGCGGCGGTTTCTTCCCGGTAGGCACGACGACAAATATGTTCAAGGTAACCGATGCTTCCGGCAATATGGCAACCTGCAGTTTTACCGTCACGGTGAACGACACGCAGGCGCCGACGATCACCTGCCCGGCCAATATCGTACAAAACAACGACCAGGATGAGTGCGGCGCGGTTGTAACGTATGCCAATCCGGCATTCAGCGACAACTGCCCCGGCGCAACCATCATGCTGGTGAGCGGCCTGCCCAGCGGGTCTTTCTTCCCCGTAGGCGTCACCACCAACGTGTGGAAAGTGACGGATGCAGCCGGTAACATGGCGACCTGTTCCTTTACCATAACGGTACTCGACGTTCAGCCGCCCGTATTCAACAACTGCCCAGGCAACATCGTACAGGTAAACGATCCGGGTGTCTGTGGCGCAGTCGTCAACTGGCCGAAAATCACGGCATCCGACAACTGTCCCGGTGTGGTCGTGACCTTTGTTAGCGGCATGGCAAGCGGTTCGCTGTTCGCAGTGGGCACCACCACCGTCGTTTACAAAGCAACGGACGCTTCCAACAATATGGCTACCTGCAGCTTCACGGTGACCGTACTCGACAACGAGAACCCGAGCATCACCTGCCCGTCGAATATCACGAAGAACAACGACTACAACAAGTGTTCTGCATTTATCGCCAATCTCGGCCCTGTTTCGGCAACGGATAACTGCGGTGTAACAGGCATTACCAACGACGGCATCGGCACTTACCCGGTAGGCGTTACCAATGTAACCTATACTGCCGTTGATGCTGCGGGCAACGATATCACCTGCGTACAAACGGTGACCATCGTCGACGCACAGTTCCCGGTAGCTGTTTGTCCGGATGACATTTACACGATCAACGATCCGAACCTGGCCTGCCAGGTGGCTGTAAACTATGTGACCTCCGGCTCTGACAACTGTCCCGGATTTGTGGTGGAAACCACCGAATGGCCACACTCCGACAACGGCCTGTTCTCCATCGGTACCACGATGGTGATGGTTATCGTTACTGATGCCGCAGGCAACCAGGACATGTGTACCTTCAATATTGTTGTTGAACCGGGTGCTGAGATATGCAACGGTCTCGACGACGACTGCGACGGTTATGTGGACGAATCCGATGATGCCTGGCGCCAGGTGGATAACGTGAGTGCAGCCAACGGCCAGTCAGATGACCTTTACGGCACCAGCGTATCTGTATTCGGCAATTACGCCGTTGTCGGCGCTAAAAACTCCGACATCAACGGCAACAACTCCGGCGTTGCATACATCCTGAAAAGCGATGAACTCAACCCGGACAACTGGGAACAGGTGGCAGTGCTCAACCCGGCACAAGTCGGCGCTGATGACCAGTTCGGCGCAAGTGTAGGCATCGCCAGCAATATCCTCGTGGTAGGCGCTCCGAAAGACGACGACCTCGGTCTGGATGCCGGCGCGGCATATATCTACGTGAAAAACGCCTCCAACACCTGGAATATGGTGAAAAAGGTGACCGCTGCAGACGCTAATGCCGGCGACGACTTCGGTTCGGCAGTAGCAGTGATGGGCGATCATGTGCTCATCGGTGCTGCCATGAACGACGAAAAAGGCCTGAATGCCGGCGCGGCATACCTGTTCAGCAAAGACCAGGGTGGCTCCAACAACTGGGGTCAGGTAGCCAAACTTACCGCTACCGACGGACAGGCCGGCGACATGTTCGGCACCAGCCTCGACATTGACGGCGATTTCGCATTGATCAGCGCCAATCTCGACGATAACAACGGCAAGATCAACTCCGGTTCGGCTTACCTCTTCTCGAAAGACCAGGGCGGCGCCAACACATGGGGTCAGGTGAAAAAACTGACCGCTAACGACGAGAACTCGTTCGACAACTTCGGCGTGAGCGTGAGCATCAATGCCGACTATCTGATCATCGGCGCCAACCTGAACGACGACAAGGGCAGCAACTCCGGCTCGGCATACATCTTCGAACGCAACTTCGGCGGTGCAACCAACAGCTGGGGCCAGGCCATCAAACTGTTGGCACAGGACGGCACGCAGAGCGACCAATTGGGCATTGCGGTATCCATCAACGGCAACTACGCAGTAGCAGGCGCCCGTTTTGACAACATCAAGGGCACCAACTCCGGTGCGGCATATGTATGGCAGCGCCAGGTGAACGGTCAATGGGAGTATGTGAGCAAGATTCACGACAACCAGGGCACTAAAAACGACCAGTTCGCTACAACCCTTGATATCTACAAGCGCACGATCATCGTCGGCTCCATCCGCGACGACGTAGCAGGCAAAACCGACCAGGGCAGCGTCAGCTTCTTCTCTGCAGGTTGCGACGACAACCTGATCGGCGACAACCCTGTGAACAGTTTTGTCAACAACAACAACGGCACACACGCCACTGAATTCGGCGTGAAAGCATATCCGCAACCTTTCAGCGACGTACTGAACATCGAGATTGAGGTGAAAGCCGCTACCAACGCCCGCGTGGTGATCTGGAACGCTTTCGGTCAGGAAATCGCCACCGTGTACAACGGCGCCCTGGAAGGCAACACGACCCTGCGCTGGGATTCGGCACGCTTTGCTGCGGGCTCCTATTTCCTGCGCGTTGAAGCAGACGACATGACGGAAGTACGACCCATCGTACTCGTTCGTTAATACCTTCGGTTATACCTGAAAAATTCAGCCGCTCTCCCGGATTGGGAGGGCGGTTTTTTTGTTGGTACCACCGGTACTCTTCGTTATAGATTCATTGTTTCAATTTGCCGGCTGAAGCCGGCGGTACCCCTGGTACTCTTCGTTAAAGATTCATTAAAACACCGCCATCCGGCCAACTTTTCCGGGTCTCCCCCCGTCCATTGGGCATCATCGGAAAACAACATCTGACTCACACCTATGCAACAACCTCTTCCAAACAATTCACTCCACCCAACCAACCCCATTATCCATTCTCCGCCAGACACCTGCAATACCCTGAATTTTGTCCTGACCCTCTTTTTCCTGTTATTTTTTCATACTGTTTTTGCCCAGGGGCCCGCTGCTAAATTCACCGTGAGCGGTTACGTCAGCGATGCAGCCAGCGGAGAGCGTCTGATCGGCGCCACAGTAGTGGATCGCCGGAGCGGTCAAGGCACCGTTTCCAATACCTACGGTTTTTACAGCATTACCCTGCCGGCCGACTCGGTAGCGCTTTATGTTGCCTATATAGGCTATGAAGCACAAACAATTCCTCTTATGCTCCATGCAAACCGCTCTATCAATGTGAATATGGAGGCATCGGCCGTGCTGAAAGAGGTGGAGATTGTGGCGGATAAATATGAACGCATTGAGGAGCGCGCCCAAATGGGCCGTATCGACGTCCCGATCGCGCAGATCAAACAAATACCCGCCCTGCTCGGTGAAAAAGATGTACTGAAAGCCCTCCAATTACTCCCCGGCGTATCAGGCGGCGGCGAGGGCCAGTCGGGCTTGTATGTGCGCGGCGGCGGCCCCGATCAAAACCTGATCCTGCTCGACGGCGTGCCGGTATACAATGCCAGCCACCTGTTCGGCTTCTTTTCGGTGTTCAACGCCGACGCCATCCGCGATGTGTCGCTCACCAAGGGCGGCTTTCCGGCCCGTTTCGGCGGGCGCCTGTCATCTGTGGTCGAGATCAATATGAAAGAGGGCAATGAAAACGAATTCCACGGCGAAGGCTCCGTAGGTATCGTAGCCTCCAAACTGACGCTGGAAGGCCCGATCACCAAAGGCAAATCTTCGTTCATCGTTTCCGGCAGGCGAACCTATATCGACCTGCTGGCACGGCCGCTGATTAAAAGCGGTTTCAAGTCGGACGGATCCGAAGGTGTGGCGGGCTACTATTTTTACGACCTGAACGCCAAGGTCAACCACCGTTTTTCGGATAAGGACAGACTGTTCTTCAGTTTTTACACCGGAAAAGATAAATTTTATCTTGACTTAAAGGACCGCTACAACTACGCACAGGCGCGCAACGAATATGATACGGAAACAGGGTTGGGCTGGGGCAACCTCACGGCTGCACTGCGCTGGAACCACGTTTTGTCGCCCAGGTTATTTGCCAATGCCACACTTACCTACAGCCGTTACAAGTTCAACACCGACGCAGCATCGAGCGACAGAAGTATTGAGAATGGCGTCACCATTTCCGAATCTGCCTATTCGCTTGGCTATTTTTCAGGCATTGACGATGTGGCGGCCAAAGTGGATTTTGATTTTCTGCCCAACCCGCAACACTATATCAAATTCGGCGGCAGCGCCATCGTTCATACCTTCTATCCGGGCCGTTTCGATACCTACATCAAGGAGTCGGTGGAAGACCCCGGCACCAGCGCCAGCATCGGCCAGCCCAATGTTACCGCCGGGGAACTCGCCCTGTATGCGGAGGACGACTGGAAAGCGACAGACCGCCTGCGCCTGAACTACGGAATTCATATATCGAGTTTCCTGGTAAAAGGCAATCCCTATTTGTCCGTTCAGCCGCGTCTGAATATGCGATACCTGCTCAACAAGGGCTGGGCCCTGAAGGGCGCCTTCAGCACCATGCGTCAGTATATTCACCTGCTGACTAACGAAACGATCGGTCTGCCCACCGACCTGTGGCTGCCTACCACCGCGGTCGTGAAGCCCCAGGACAGCTGGCAGGCGGCCCTGGGCCTTGCCAAAACCATCGGAAAGGATTACGAATTCAGCGCCGAAGCCTATTACAAGGAAATGAAGAACGTGATCGCTTTCCGCGAAGGCGCGAGCCTTTTCCAGTTCGACGACTGGCAATCGCGCGTGGAGCAGGGCGACGGCACGGCCTACGGCCTCGAATTGTTTGTGCAGAAAAAGAAAGGTCGCTTCAACGGCTGGGTGGGCTATACCCTCTCCTGGGCCTGGCGCGAATTTGACAATATCAACCTTGGCCGGCGTTATCCGTACAAGTTCGACCGCCGGCATGACTTCGAAATCGTCGGTTCATACAAATTTAACGACCGCGTATCCCTGTCCGCCACATGGGTCTACTCCACCGGCAACGCCGTCACACTCGGCACTTCCAAATACCAGGCGCCGGGGCCATACACCAGCGACGGATACTATTATTCCTATGAAACCACGCATACTGCCGAGCGCAACAATTTCAGGTATCAATCCTACCACCGCCTTGATGTGGGCGTGGACTTTACCAAACAGAAAAAACGCCACCAGCGCACCTGGTCGTTCGGCGCCTATAATGCCTACAACCGAAAAAACCCCTTTTTCCTGTTGCTGGATAAAGACTACGACAACCAGACCGGCAAGCAAACGTCTGTCCTGAAGCAGGTCAGCCTGTTCCCGGTAATCCCTTATGTGGCCTACAGTTTCAAATTCTAACTTCCTGAAAATATGCGCAATCTGTTATTGCTTCTTCTGATCAGCACAAGTCTGGCATCCTGCGACGAGGACTTTCTGTCGCAAACCCTCGAGATCGATCCGCCTGAATATGATAAACAACTGGTTATGCACGGTTTCGGCGCCCACCCCGATTCTTCCTTCAATGTGTACCTGACCCGCAATTTCGGCATCCTGGAAAACGTACCCGACACCGCCTGGGCGATCCCGAACGGACTGGTGGAGTTATACGAAGAAGGTCAGAAAAAAGCGACCCTCGGTTATGTTCCGGGCATCAACGGACGGTATGTCGTGCCCACACAAGCCGGCTTGTTTCAGCCGGGCAAGCGTTACGAACTGCGCGCCGAAGCGCCGGGTTTTGATGCGGTCAGTGCGCAGCAGGTCATGCCCTACCCTGTTCAGGTTGATTCTGTCCGATTCCGGCCCAGTGCCGGTCTTGACGCCGACGGCACCAAACTGTCGGCTGTTGATGTGTTTTTGAAGGATGAACCCGGCGTCGAGCACTTCTACGAAATAAGAGTGGTTATCCTGTACCCGATTATAGAGTTTCACTACGACGGCCAGGGGAACCAAATCATCGATACCGTTGGCTATCAGGAATATACAATCGAACCGATCGATTCAGACGACCCCAATGCAGAACTGACTTTCGGCGGCGGCATCGCCGTCAGCGACCGGTTTTTCGACGGCAAATCATACCGTTTCTCTGCGAGAATATACAATTACGCCAATACCGGTTACCGATTCAAGGTTCGGGTACGATCAGTCACGGAGGAATATTTCCTGTGGGGTATTTCTGCACAGCGCAAGTACGATACGGAAGACTTTCCCTTCGCTGATCCGGTGACAACCTATACAAACCTGGACAAAGGCATTGGATTGTTCGGATTGGGGAATGAGCAGGTGTTTGTAGTGGAGTGACGGGCGCTGCATTTCCTATTCTTCAATCAACTCCTGTGGCAACGATTTTGTCGCCCGGGCGCCCAGTTCCCTGATCTTTTCCGCCTTGCCGATCAGCGTATCGCCGGGCCGTGACGCGTTGACCAGTTTGTTCATGGCGTCGTCGTATGCCGAACGCGCATTGTCGAGCCGTGCGCCGATGGTCCGGATATCTTCCACGAAGGCCACGAACTTGTCGTACAGCAACCCGCTCTGGCGTGCGATCTCCAGCACAGATCGGGTTTGCTTTTCCTGTTTCCACATGTGCGCCACAGTGCGCATCGTGGCGAGCAGGCTGCTGGTAGTGACGAGCACAATATTCCGCTCCAGGGCATCTGTAAAAAGCTTGGGATCGGCCTGGGAGGCAACCGACAACGCGCTTTCCAGTGGGACGAACAGGAGCAGGTAATCCGGCGTATTGACCTGGTAAAGCATCTGGTAATTGGTGCGGCTCAGGTTGTCCACATGGCTGCGGATACTCGTGATATGGGCCTTCAGGTGCTGGTCGCGTTCGGAGGGGTCAACAGCATTGAAGTATCGCTCGAAGGCGGTGAGCGACACTTTGGAATCTACTATAAGATGTTTGTTTTCAGGCAGTTGAATAATAAAATCCGGACGCTTGGCGGCCCCGTCGTCGTCGCGAAACGTAGCTTGGGTAACAAAATGAATACCTTTTTGAAGGCCTGATTTTTCGAGCACCATTTCAAGTTGCATTTCGCCCCAGTCGCCCTGCATTTTGCTCTGGCCTTTGAGTGCAGAAGCAAGGTTGTGGGCGTCCTGACTGAGTTGCTGGTTGAGCTGATACAATTGTTCCAGTTCCTTTTTCAGGCTGGACTTCTCGCGGGTCTCTTCCAGGAATTTACGGTCTACGTTCTCGCCAAACTCCTTGATCTTTTCCTTTAGCGGGGATAAAATGCTTTGCATCTGCAGGGCGTTTTGCTCCGTAAAGCGCTGCGATTTTTCTTCCAGCAGGCGGTTCGCAATGTTTTCAAATTCGGTTTTGAAACGGCTTTGCAACTGCTCTACCTCGGCTTTTTGCGTCTTTAAGGTATTTTCAAGGTGGTATATCTGTTGTTCGCGGGCTGCGAGTTGGGCGTGTGCATCGCGAAGCTCCTGTTCTTTGGTGGCTATTCCACTTTGCAGGGCCCCGTTTTGGGCATGTATGGCGTCGTAGAGTTCTTTGGACACAACATTTGCCCTGTCTGACGCTCCTCCCGGGGTTTGCGCCTGCTGACGTAGTATCAGAAAAAGAAACAGGGCGAGCAGTACGCCCCCAATCATAATGTAAAACACGGGATCCATAGGCGAGTCGGTTGTACTGACAAATGTAATCCGCTTTTTACATTTTGTTTGTTTTGAGGTTGTTTTTCGACAATAAATGTTTTGAAATGTGGCGTGGCTTGGTATATTTCCCGCAGATTCGCAGAGGGGTATTTCCCGGTAGATTAGAGAGAAGCGGCGTTTCCGCGTTCTCCCCTCGTCAATCCGTACGTGCGGTTTCTGCGCATACGGCTTCCTCTACGAGAAACTTCTTAACATCTGCTTACAGGCGAACTTCCGCCATGAAAATGATATTTCCTACCTGTCGGAAGGCTATTTAACGTTCAATACTTTAGTCGGGTTGCTCGAATCTGCCTCATAAGCAGCCTTTTGTCCGTATGAATTATCCAGTTGGGCCTGAAGGTAAATACTCAAAAAGTACCGCTGATTTTAAAGACTCATGTAGACGTAGGATATCGTATTGATATTAAGCTTGAAAGCAATTGATTATTGAAATTAATCCATAGAGGCTTGCAATGTTCACCTCATCACTCCTTACTTATTTGCTGAATAAGGCGGAGTTGTTGTTCTTTCTACTTTATGATGAAACTTATTTCTCAATTTTGACTGGTCTTCCATTTTCGTAAGTTTTATTCATAGCAATGCCCCAATTCACGCAAATTTTACCTTTCCGGGATTTCAACTACTATGGGCATCTCCGATTCCCTCGACTAGCCTGGAAAGACTATCGTTAGGCCCCCCCACTTTGATCATTCGCTAAACCTTGGAGCAACACGCAACACTATACTACCTCCGGGCAGTCCCCATTGTGCTCTTTGCCGGATGCTTCCAATGGAGTGAAGCAGCCTTTCATCCAATCTGGCCAGATTGACCACTACCATCAGCATAACGAAACCAAGTAGCGTAGGTTATCACCGCGTTGTAGCGAGGTTTGATCATTCGTTTCCTACAGGATCAATCACCGCAACTCCTTACTTTGAGGTGATCGGCATCTTGGGCTCTGTGGTTCTTGCATCCACATAGGTTGTATATTTAACGCACGCCTCGTGGCGCAGAAAATTTCGCAGATTTCCGCAGATTTCAAGAATACATGTATTTCTGCGGGAATTTGCGGGCCTTTTCTGCGAAAATCTGCGGGAAATACCCTCTACGAGAAACTTTGGAATAAATATTCTCTAATTAAACCTGTCTCAGCTATGCATGAAAATGATATTTCCTACCTGATTCGGAAAGGCATTTTTAACGTTTACAACACTTTAGGTCCGGGTTTGCTCGAATCTGCCTATGAAGCAGCCTTGTCGTATGAATTATCCGAGTTGGGCCTGAAGGTAAATACTCAAAAAGTACTGCCAATGATTTATAAAGAAATCAAGGTAGACGTAGGATATCGTATTGATATTGAGGTTGAAAGCAAAGTGATTATTGAAATTAAATCCATAGAGGAACTTGCAAATGTTCACCACATGCAACTCCTTACTTATTTGAGGTTATCAGGTCTAAAACTGGGAATTTTAGTCAATTTCAATACAATAGATATTACAAAGGCCATTTTCAGGAAGGTAAACGATCTCTAAAATGTTTCCCGGAGGTTCATTCGTAAAGAGGTATTTCCCGCAGATTCACGCAGAAAAATTTCGCAGATTTCCGCAGATTTCAAGAATACATGTATTTCTGCGGGAATCTGCGGGCCTTTTCTGCGAAAATCTGCGGGAAATACCTCTTTACGAATCTGCGGGAAATGCCACTTACCGCCACACGCACACCGCATACCGGTCCACCCGCTTTGCATTGCGCAAAACCATTTGGTAGACACCGGGCGCCAAATCATCCAGTCCGCTAAGTGTAATAGTGGAAATCAGACCCCGCTTCATCTCCAGTCGATCGAATGGCATGGCTTTCCCGCTTGTATCAAGGAGTACATATTCGTCTATTGCAGCATAATAGTTATTGAAAACCAACACCTTAAGTTCACCACCGAGCCGATCGAACGAGAAAAAGTGCTGGGGCCGTCCGGCTGGAGCATAAGGGTCGAAATGGCCGAGACGCAACCAGGCATCTGTGAAATCGGGCAGTCCGTAGCCGCGCTCGTTGTCCGGCTGACCGGCCTGATCTGCCGATGCAAATACGGCATCCAGTATCTGCCGGGCTGTTTTTTCGGGATATGCGCTCCACAGGGCTGCCATAGCGCCTACCAGCATGGGCGATGCCAGCGAGGTGCCGCTTGACAGGCCGAGTTGGACGCCCAGACCACCGGCGGTGACTACCTGATCGCCGGGCGCAACAAGATCAGGTTTGATCCGGCCGTCGGGTGTAGGGCCCATCGAACTGAACGATGCCCGCTGTGCATCATGGTCGACGGCGCCGACGGCAATCAGCCCCGGCGCATCTGCCGGCACACCGATATAGTGCCAGGACCCGTCGCCCTCGTTGCCTGCGCTGTTGCAGATGATCATACCCTTTTGTGCGGCAATGGTGGCCCCGCGCGAACCGATTGCGGTGCGTCCGTCGAGGGTGCGGTAATCGTGGTTGAGCGTTGTATCGTTGAAATGGGTATAGCCCAGCGAGGCATTGATGATATCGGCGCCGATGCTGTCGGCCCATTCCGCACCGGCTACCCAGTTGGCTTCTTCAACCGGGTATTCGCCACCCGTATCCTCCGTTTTCAGCAGAAAATAGGTCGCCTCCGGCGCGCCGCCTACAAAATACCCCGGCAGGTTGCCCGCCATGACCGACAGCACCGAAGTGCCGTGCTGGGCGCCTTCATATATCGCGCCATCGCGCTCTACAAAATCCCAACCTGGAAACAGCCGGCCGCTCAGGGCCACGCTGTCAAAAAACGGCAAGGTATCGACATTGGTAAACCCGCCGTCCATCACAGCCACCCAGATGCCGTTGCCGCGGTTTCCGCCCAGGTGCAGGGGCATAAGGTTGAGCATGCTGTTTTGAAAACCGGTGTAGCCGAAATCACCACCGCCTGCCGGGCGCGGGTAGTCGGTCACCGGCGTCCGGCTTTTGGCCGAGCGGTTGGGCGGGTTTTTCACGGGAATATCGCGGCCGATGTATTGCACCGATTGTACAAAGGGCAATTTCGCCAGTTGCTCCGCTGCCTTCGGCGTGGCAATCACCGTGGCGGCATTGAGCCACCTGGAGGTGTTGTGCAGCTGTACACCTGCGATTTTCAGCGCATCGACGTATTTCGGGTTGACGGGCAGGTCGCTTTCGTCGACAAGGATGCCGGCACGCGCACGACGCTCCAGCGCACGGGCCGACAGGTATTCCGCAGGCCTGCAAATACAAAAGGGCGAATTGTCCTTATCTGTAAATTCAATCCAGTATTTGTTCGGTTTTTGGGTGAAAACAGGGCTGAATGCCGTGAAAACCAGGAGTATAATCGCTGATAGTTTTTGCATGATCCGATCACGATTGTGGAGCAAAGTAACAACAAAAACGGGCAGCCGGTTTTCCGACTGCCCGATATGGATGGGTGTTTTGAATGGTTGTTCCGGGCGTTGCGGTTATGGTCGACGCCTGTGAGCGGCGGATTTTTCTTGGGTGCAGGCGCCAGGTCGACCATAATACCTGTGGTGACTGCAACTCCCCTGTTTTTAATCTGTTCGTTGACAACCGGGAAGTTGTACAGTTCGGTGAGGCCATAGGTGTAGCGCGCATCGGCAAACCACTTCAGTCCGCTGAAGTTAAACTGCACGCCGAGACCTCCCACCGCCGAAACTTCAAAACGGTTGTAGTCCAGATCGTTGAGATTCAGGTCGGTACGGATAGGGTCGAATTCGAACAAAAAGCGGGTACGGGTAATGAGTTTGCCGTTCAGGGCATATCCGAAAGAGGGGCCCAGCACAGCGTATCCCTGCACCTTGTCGTTGCCGACTTTCGCCTTGGCCAACAGCGGCACTTCTATGTAATTGGTCCGTATGGTAGCCTCCACGCCCGCCGGGATGTCGACATTTCCGATCGGGATGTTGATGCCCTCATCAAATCTAAAACCCTTTTGTACCCAACCGACCTCCGGCTGCAAGGCGAAGTGGTCGCCAAAGTTTACTTCCGCCACAGCACCGGCCACCACGCCCGTGGCATATTTAAAGTCGGGTGTAATGCTGCCCAGCATATCGGTCGTGTGAACCGTCCCGAAATTGGCGCCTCCTTTTAATCCAATGGCTATCTGGGCAATGGATATCTGGTGAAAAAATACGGCTATCAGGGTGGTCAACAGAATTTGCTTCGCGTTTTTCATATTTGTGAATGAATTGTAAACGTTTGAATATCAGCCATTTGAACTGCTGGGACAAATGTGCGGGCTGTCAACCGTTAAGCGTTGTTATTCCATTGTTAGCATATTGGTAAAGTTTGGCGCTTCCTGGCTTGCAGTGGTTAATTTTGGTTAACAACAGCCACCCGGCTGCCTGGCAGATGGCAGCAGACAGACCGGCCTGTCCCCTCCCATCGTGCATATTTTGACAAAAATTGTTGAAAACTGCCCCCTATTTCAGGTATTAAAATTGCCGGATTTCGTACCTTCGCGCACCCGAAAACGATGTGCGGTAATTGGTGGGCGGTTGAAGGATTTCACGCCTGACTGTTCTGAATTAAAACACACATTAAGCCGCCGCACATCGTATGCCGTCCACCTTTAAACGCAAGAGATGCAAGACCCGAGGATAATTTCCATCAATATCGAAGACGAACTCAAGGTCGCGTATATCGACTATTCGATGTCCGTGATCGTTTCCCGTGCACTGCCTGATGTGCGCGACGGCCTCAAGCCGGTGCATCGCCGCGTACTGTATGGCATGCTCGACCTGGGCCTGGGCTACAATAAATCCTACAAGAAGTCCGCCCGTATCGTCGGTGAGGTGCTGGGCAAGTACCACCCGCACGGCGACAGTTCCGTGTACGACACCATGGTGCGTATGGCCCAGGAATGGAGCCTGAGGTACCCGCTTGTTGACGGACAGGGCAACTTTGGTTCGATGGACGGCGACTCACCGGCGGCCATGCGTTACACCGAGGCGCGCCTGCGCAGGGTGGCCGACGAAATCGTCGGAGATATTGACAAGGATACCGTCGATTTTCAACTCAACTTCGACGACTCGCTCGAAGAACCGACCGTGATGCCGACCAAATTCCCCAACCTGCTGGTCAACGGCGCTTCGGGTATTGCGGTAGGCATGGCAACCAATATGATGCCCCACAACCTCACGGAGGTATGTGCCGCCATCATGGCCGCAGTGGATAACCCGGAGATTGACGTGGAAGGGCTGATGGAATATGTGCATGCGCCTGATTTTCCGACCGGTGGCATCATTTTTGGCCTTTCCGGGGTAAAAGAAGGGTTCCGCACCGGCCGGGGCCGGGTGGTTGTCAGGGCCAAGACAGAGATTGAAACCGACGACAAGGGACGGGAGAGTATTGTCGTCACCGAAATACCCTACCAGGTCAATAAAGCGATGCTAATCTCCAAGATCGCTGAACTGGTCAATGAAAAAAAGGTACTGGGCGTTTCCGATGTGAGCGACCAGTCGAACCGCGAGGGTGTGCGCATCGTCATTGAGATCAAACGCGACGCAGCGGCCAATGTGATCCTGAGCCAGTTGTTTAAACTCACCCCGCTCCAGACCAGTTACGGCATCAATAATATTGCCCTGGTCAATGGTCGCCCGCGCATACTGAACCTCAAGGACATGATCGATGAGTTCATCAAGTTCAGGCTTGATGTCATCGTGCGGCGCACCAAATTCGAACTGCGCAAAGCCGAGGAGCGCGCCCATATCCTGGAAGGCCTGCTCATCGCACTCGATCACCTGGATGAGGTGATCAAACTGATCCGTGCGTCGAAAGACGCCGAGGAAGCGCGGGAAGGGTTGATGTCGAAATTCGGACTGACGGAAATTCAGGCCAAGGCCATCCTCGCCATGCGCCTCCAGCAACTCACCGGCCTCGAACGCGACAAGGTGAAACTCGAATACGAGGAGTTGATGAAAAAGATCACCGAGTTTAAGGCGATCCTGGCCGACGAAATGCTGCAACGCAACATCATCAAGGCAGAAACCACCGAGATCATCGAGCGTTTCGGCGACGCGCGCCGCACCAGCATCGAGATCAACGAGGCCGATATCAGCATCGAAGACCTGATTGAAGACGAAGAGGTGGTCATCACCATCAGCCATGCGGGCTATATCAAGCGCACGCCGATTTCCGAATACCGCGCACAGGGACGCGGCGGACGCGGCGCCCAGGGGTACGCACCCGTGATGAGGACTTTGTCGAGCACATGTTTTCGGCAACCAATCACAACACCCTGTTGCTCTTTACCGAAAGCGGTCGCTGTTTCTGGCTGAAAGTGTACGAAATTCCCGAAGGCGCCAAAGCCACAGCCGGCCGGGTGATCCAGAATTTGCTGAATATTCCGAAGGAAGACAAGGTTCGCGCCTTTATTATTGTGAAGAACCTGCAGGACGAGGCATTTATCAACAACAACTATATCATGTTCTGCACGCGCCGCGGACAGATCAAGAAAACCCTGCTGGAAGAATATTCGCGCCCGCGGCAGGGCGGCATCAACGCCATCGGCATCAATGAGGGCGACGCCCTGATCGAAGCCAAACTGACCAACGGCAAAAACGAGATTCTCCTGGCGGTACAAAGTGGCCGGTCTATCCGTTTTAACGAGGAGGATGTGCGTCCAATGGGCCGTACGGCTGCCGGTGTGCGCGGCATACGGGTCGATGAAAAAGGCGGCGACGCCGTCGTCGGAATGGTTTGTGTGGATCCGAACGATACCGAAACCAGTGTGCTTGTCGTTTCGGAAAAGGGGATGGGTAAACGCTCCGCACTCGATGAATACCGCACCCAAAGCCGCGGCGGCAAGGGAATCAAGACCATCAATGTCACGGCAAAAACCGGGCACCTGGTGGCCATCAAGGCGGTTACCGATCAGGACGATCTCATGATCACCACTACCTCCGGCGTCACGATCCGCACCGCAGCCGATGCGCTGCGGGTGATGGGGCGTGCTACCCAGGGCGTAAGGCTGATCCGCCTCGACGACGGCGACGACATTGCCGATGTTGCAGTAGTGGTCAGTGCGGAAGAAATTGAGATTCCGGCGACTGAAAACGAACAGGATTAACACCCTATTGGCTAACTTATCCATTGAAATACGTCTTAAAACGATTTCAAAACATTCTAAAATTTGTTGAAGACCATGAAAAAAGTCATTTTCTCCCTGTCAGGCCTGTTTCTGGTAGTACACATTGCTCTAGCACAGGATGATGGCGGCAAACTGGCCAAGCAGGCCGGCAAAGCCCTGACGAGCTACAATATCAACCCCACGGAAAACGCAGACAAGCGGAGGAGGCCAAACAAAAAATCGACCAGGCGTTGCAGACAACCGAAGCGCAAGGCATGTCGTCGGCGTGGCTCACCCGCGGCGATATCTACAACACAATCCTGCAGCGCGATATGGCAAGGCGTCAAATCGACCCGAAAGTGCAACTGTCGGGCGACAACGACGCATTGGTCGCATTCGAGGGCTTTAAGAATTGTTATGAAAAC
This sequence comes from Lewinellaceae bacterium, assembly GCA_016712415.1. GTDB lineage: Bacteria > Bacteroidota > Bacteroidia > Chitinophagales > Saprospiraceae > M3007. The sequence goes on from JADJRC010000050.1 coordinate 298,187, forward strand.
CCAGCAGTTAAAAAGTATGAAAAAAGCGACGCCGTGAAGGGCATCCTCGAAGTTCAGGGACACCTGATCAACATCGGCGTAGCAAAATACGAATCAGGGGAATACGAAAAAGCCTTCAAGTCCTTTGAAGCCTCTCTCCAGGCCCACGAAATCCTGCTGGCCAACACCCAGAAAAGCGTGCTCGAATCCAACGAGCAATATGAAAACCAGTTATATGTAACAGGTTTATCTGCCCAACTTTGCAAACGCTACCAGGATGCGCTGAAATACTATAACATGGTTTACAGCAAAGGCACGGCAAAAGCAGGTGTATATGAAGGCATCTACGCCGTAAAACTGGAGACCGGCGACGAGGCAGGCGCTCAAAAAATCCTCACGGAAGGCCGTGCCAAATACCCGGATGACTCAGGCCTGCTGTTTGCCGAGATCAACGTGTATCTCAAAAACGGCAAACTCAATGAACTGACCGACCGCCTCAAACAGGCCATCGCCAAAGAGCCGGAAAACATCAACCTGTATCTCACCCTCGGCAACGTTTTCGACAACCTCTATCAGCTTGCCTCTAAAGATAAAGAGGAGCAAAAAGCAGCCGAATACTTCGAGGAAGCCAAAAAATACTATACCCAGGCCACTGAAAAAGATCCCAAAAACGTGGACGCCGTATATTCACTTGGAGCGCTGTACTACAACAAGGCTGCCGTACGCACACAGGAAATGAATGCCTTGCCCGACGACTTTTCCAGCGCCGGCCTGAAAAAACTCAAGGCGATGAAAGACGAAGTCATGGGTCTCTTCGAACAGGCACTCCCGCACTTCCAGAAAGCGGAAAGCCTGGATCCGAACGACATGAACACCCTCATCGCCCTCAACGAGATTTATGCGCGCAAGGAAGACGAACTCTCCATCGAGTTCAAAAAACGCCTTGATACGGTAAAAGATGGCGGCAAAAACGCCACCTCGCACTTCAAAAATTAATTACCTCCGGCTCCGGCTACCCGCCGCGATGCCTCATTCGCCGCCCCGTACAGCATTTGCCGTGCGGGGCGGTTTATTTTGAGCCATGAAGGTTTAGTTGTACGTCGGATTTCCAAATCCGTCGTATGAACAGAACGGACCTGGAAGCCCGTTGTACACATCAACAACAACTTAGTCATTAGCCCAGCAATCCCACCAACAATTTAATCCCCAAACCCAAAAAAATAAGCCCGACAAAGCGGTTGGCATACCACGCCATCGCCCGCGACCGCTGCACGATCAACTGCCCGAGCAGGGCATACAAGCCGAGGGCGGCCATCGTCCCTACTGTAACGCCCGCAGAAAAAACAAGCGTATTGCTCAGGCGCTCCGTTGCCCATACGCCTGATGTGCGCAGGGAGCCGCAGTACACAAACCAGTAAGGAATCGCCAGCAGGTTAAAAGCGCTCAGCAACACGCCCCTGCCCACCTGCCTGAACAGCAATACCTCCGCTACCTTCCCCTGTTGCCGGGGTGGCCTCGCCCAAAACAGCAGGTAAATGCCCAATCCAAGAAATACCGGTACCGCCGCCCATTGAAAAACCTGCTCTGCAAAGGGATGCGATATAAACCAGTCCGTCAGCACCACCGCCGCCCAGGCCTGAAAAAACTCTGCACCCGCAGCCCCGGCAGCCAGCAACAAGGCCGCCAGCAGTCCCCGGTAAATAGCCGTTTGCGCTACCGAAAGACTGATCAACCCCGGCGGCAGGGAGCCTAACAAACTCAGGCCAAAGCCCGCAAAAAACAAAGTCAGCACGTTTTTTAATGGGAAAAATAAGACCAAAAGTCGAATTGAAGCGATTAAGATCATCTTCGCAATCCAATGATTTTACAGCAGAACCACCCGCAACCATCCTCCAAGAACAATGAAGACAATGACAATAATGACGAATAACGCAGTTTTTCCGATTTTTGCCCCAAAGTAGTGTCCATGCCGTCTACCGTCCACCCTCCATCGTCTACCGTCCACCCTCCACCGTCTACCGTTTTCACCATTATCACCGTCGTGTACAACGGCGAAAACGACCTGCCCGGCACCATGGAAAGTGTACGACGGCAGACATGGCCCCACATCGAATACATTTTCGTAGACGGCGCATCAAAAGACAACTCCCTGAAAATCATACAGGAATTTGCTCAAACCATGCCCAATGTGCACTGGATTTCGGAGCCGGATAAAGGACTCTACGATGCCATGAGCAAAGGATTAAAAATTGCGACTGGCGATTTTGTCTGGTGCCTCAACAGCGGCGATCACATCCACGCGCCCGATGTTCTGGAAAAAATGGCCGCTCTCGTAACCCCGCAAACAGACGTATTGTACGGCGAAACCCTGCTGGTAAACGAAGACAGGATACCTGCTGGTACCATGAGTGAATTAAGCACCCGGCAGCTCCCGGCGCAACTGCACTGGCGCGATTTCCTGGGAGGTATGCTGGTGGTGCACCAGGCTTTTATCCCGCGCCGAACCCTGGCGCCGCCATTTATCGAAAACAACCTTTGCGCCGATTACGACTGGTGCATCAAAATCCTGAAAAAAAGCCGCGAAAATGTCAATACCGGGTTTATTACGACCGACTACCTCATGGGCGGCATTTCCAAACAGCGGCACCGGCAGAGCCTGCGCGACCGTTTCGACGTGATGCGCCGCCATTTTGGCCTTGTGCCAACGCTGCTTGCCCATGCCTGGATCGTTATCCGCGCTATCCTGCATCGCCTGCGACGCACCGGAAAAACCAGATATTGAAGTACTTAATCCTGAATTTTGCGCAGCATCAAAAATTTTTACTTTTACCCCGCTGAAAATATTTTTTCAACCAAAACCGTACTTATGCGACAACACCTTACCCTCCTGTTTACCCTTTTTCTCCACTTCGCCTACGGTCAAAATGCCACGCTGCAAGGCATGGTCACCGATATCGCAACCGGAGAACCGCTGATCGGTGTAACCGTTAAAAGCGCCGACATTGGATCGGCAACCGATGCTGCGGGCGCATATTCCCTGTCGCTGCCTGCCGGCAACCACGAAATTGTTTTTTCCTTTATCGGCTACGAATCCAAAACCCAGACCCTCCGCCTTACCGGGGGGCAGACGCTGCAACTCGATATCCAACTCGGCGACAGCGACAATCTCCTGCAAACCGCCACCGTAACCGCCGGCAAATTTGAAAAACCGCTTGGCGAAGTGACCGTCTCCATCGACGTATTGAAGCCGCGCCTGCTGGATAATACCAATACCACTTCCGTCGATGAGGTGCTGGTAAAAGTTCCGGGGGTGAGTATCATCGACGGGCAAGCCAGTATCCGCGGCGGTGCAGGTTTCTCTTACGGCGCCGGCACACGGGTTTTGTTGCTCGTCGACGATATTCCCGCCCTCCAGGCCGATGCCGGTTTTCCCAACTGGGACGATTTCCCCGTCGAAAACATCAGCCAGATCGAGGTACTCAAAGGCGCTGCATCTGCATTGTACGGTTCCTCGGCCATGAACGGTATCATCAACATTCGCACGGGATTTGCAAAAGATAAACCCGAAACCAATGCCGCTGTTTTTTCCAAAATATGGGATACGCCGAAAGACAGCAGAAAGAAATGGTGGGGTGCCGACACCTCCTCCATTCAACTGCCGCTTGAAACGGGCTTTAGCGTCGGACACCGCCAGAAGTTCGGCAAACTTGATTTTGTACTCGGGTTGTACGGGTTGTATCGCGACAGCTACAACAAAAACACGTACAGCCGTTACGGCCGCATCACGCCTAACCTGCGTTATCGCCTGAACGACCGGCTCACGTTCGGCCTCAACACCAATATCAACTTTGGCAAAAGCGGCAGTTTCTTTATCTGGGGCAACGACAGCATTGCAGCGCTGCAGCCAGGCCTCGGCTCCGCTTCCAGGTCGCTTGGGCGCCTGCGGTATGCTATCGACCCTTCTGTCCAGTATTTCGACCAGGGCGGCAACCGGCACAAGTTTCTGGGACGCTATTTCTATGTCCACAACAACAACAGCGGAAACCAGAGCAACGACAGCCGCATGTACTATGGGGAGTACCAAATACAGCGCAGAATGGATCACCTCGGCCTCGTGGCGACCGCCGGTGTGGTGGGCATTTTAACGACCGTGGATGCGGAACTCTACAACGGCCATTATGATACCCGCAACCTGGCCGGTTACCTCCAACTCGACTACAAGGTTTTCAACCGGCTGAACCTGTCGGGTGGTGTTCGGTACGAACAGAACCGCCTGAACGGACCGGAGGTCATCCGGATAGACGCCACCAATCTCGACACCCTGCCCAACGGGGGCGAGTTCAAGGAATCCAAACCTGTTTATCGGCTCGGCGCCAACTACCAGATCGCTCAAGCCTCTTACCTGCGCGCCTCGTGGGGACAGGGCTACCGCTACCCGACTATTGCAGAAAAATTTATCAATACCGACTTCAGCGCCGGCAACTCGGTACGCCCGAACCCGAAACTGGTCTCGGAAACGGGCTGGACGGCAGAAGTGGGACTTAAACAAGGCTTCCGCGTGGGCAAATGGCAGGGTTTTGTAGATATAACAGGCTTTGTCTCGGAATACCAGGATATGATGGAATTTGTCCTGGCGGAAATACGGCTGTTCCCCACCGTCGGCGCCAGTTTTGAGTCGCAAAACTCCGGAGACACGCGCATAACGGGTGCAGAGATATCCGTAGTCGGGCAGGGACAAATCGGCAACGGTACACTCGCCATTATCACCGGATATACCGGCATCAATCCAAAATACAAGGAATTCAACGATTCGCTGCGTCTGGTTTATGGCTCATCCGATACCAGCAACGTGCTGAAGTACCGCTATAACCACATGTTCAAATTTGATGCGGAATACTCCATCGGCAGGTTCTCGCTGGGCAGTGCCGTGCAATACAACAGTTTTATGAAAGCCATCGATCAGATATTCGAGTTGCCTTTTGTAGAGCCATTTGCCGGCGTCAGGAATTTCCGTATGAACAACAACGGCGGCTTTACCGTAGTTGACCTGCGCGCGTCGTTCAAACTCAACAACACACTTAAAGTCAGTGCTTTATGCGGAAATCTGTTCAATGAAGAATACTCCGCAAGACCGGCATTGCTCGAAGCGCCCCGCAATTACACCCTGCGCCTGGACTGGCGGATATGATCTAATAAGAAACATGGTTTAGAGGGAGACCCGGGCGGTTTACACCAACCGCTCAAGTCTCTCTCTAAAAACCGTCCCGGCAGTCTGTTTAAGCTCATCACCAAAATATCACAACCACGCCATGCGATCCAATTACTTCCCGACCCTTGCGTGCGGGTATATCCTTGCGCTCCTGCTGTCCGCCTGCGGGCAGGCGCCCACACCGCAACAGCGAAATGCAGCCCCGGCAGGCCCGTTTATTCAATTCAGCACCGCTACGCCGGTACCGCGCAACGAGGAAAAAGGCAACTGGTGCAGGTTTGACTACCCTGAAGCCGTGTTGATCAATGCCGATGCCGCAGATTTCAACCGGCGGTTTTTCAAGATTGAAAAAGGTCTCTACAAAATAAATATACACGCCGGCACAACGACCAACTCCTTCATATTGCGGCAAAGCGGCGAAAAATCCGTCGACCTGTTCACCGGTCTTCATTTCCCGGAATGCCTTTCCAGCCACCGCAATTACACCCTCGCCGCCGACGGGTCGGTTGCCTACGACAACCGGCACAAGATTCAATATACGATGCACGTTCAATACAGTCCGACGGCAGGATTATTTGTCGTGCTCGACCTGCCCAAAGACTCCGGCTACGGCCTGACGGTTCACCGGAAAGCCGATTGGGAATAGTTTTTGTTTTCAATATAGTCCCGAAACGCAATTCATCTTTTCATGGACAAACACATTATTTACCTCATTGCCACCGTATGTTTCACTATTTCGTGCAACCTCAACCCAACCAAAACTCCGGGAACCGCTGAACGCCCTGAAAATGAAGCAGCGCCCGGTCCACCTGCCCAGGAGTTGCTAGATGCCCTTCAGGGCCGCTGGCAGAGTTTACAGGACAGTTCCATAGTCATTGAGTTCAACGACGACCTTTTGATCCGGTACCGGGGAAGCGCCATACAGGAACAGGAAAAAATTGCCGTGTTTACCGACTGCATCAGTGCTTCCTGTGTAACCGACAGCCTCACGGCAAGTGAGGGATGGTGTTTTATGGAAATCAAAAAATCGGTCAGGCAATGCAACCAAATACTGGGTTGCGACACATCGACCTTGCGATACAGGGTACTTGATAACGACAAAACAATATTTTATTTCAAAAAAATATAACAGACATGCCCGGCCCGCTTCGTTTACCGGACAGGCTTTTCTATTTTCGCCCCGGATTATGCAGCAATAGTCCGTTCAACGCATGTTTGTCATCAATATTTATTTGCGATTTGCCCTGATCGTGGGCGGTATTCTGGGTGGTATTCTGTTGTGGGCTGTGTTTGGCTTCTGGTATGGGTTCCCGTTTTTACTCGTCGGCATCATCATGCTGGCAGGCTACCTGATGCTGGGCACAATCCTGTCGAGCAACCAGTTGATGGGACAGCAACAGATCGCCGAGGCCGAAGCAAGGCTCAAAATGACCTATTTCCCGAAATTACTGCTGGTAGGCTACAAGGGGGTGTATTATATGACCCACGGAGCGCTGGCTATGCAAAAACGCGATTTTGTCACTGCTGAGGTCTGGCTGAAACAAGCACTGGTTGCCGGCCTGCCATCCGAAAATGAGCGCGGCGCAGCCATGCTCCAGCTCGTAATGGTGGCTGCGGCCCGGAATAATGTCAAAGCGGCCCAGAGCCAGTTTGCCGAGCTCAAAAAACTCCATATCACCGAGCCTATGCTCAAGGATCAGATCAAGGAAGTGGAAAAGCAACTCAAGCAAGCAGGGCAGGCGATGAATCCTTCCATGATGGGCCTTGGCGGCAAAGGCTTCCGCCCTGGAGGCAAAAGACGACAACCCAAAATGAGATAAAGACCATATCCGACTTATTCACCGAATTGACATCTGAGACCTTATGCAGATTGGAATACCAAAAGAAACACACCCCGGGGAGCTGCGCGCAGTCGTCATCCCCAACGACGTGAAAAAACTGGTTGCCGCCGGCGCAACCGTGGTAGTCGAAAGCGGTATGGGGGCGGGCATCCGCATTCCCGACGGCGACTACGAAAAAGCAGGCGCTACTGTCAGCAGCGACCGCGCCGCCATACTGCAGAGCGACATCGTGCTGCAATGGCGCAAGCCGGACGATGCCGATGTACAAGGACTGAAATCCGGCGGCATCCACGTCAGTTACCTCGATCCGTTTAACGAGAAATCGCTGATCGGCCTGTTGGCCGAAAAGGGTGTGACTGCGGTTGCGATGGAACTTATTCCCCGCACCACACGCGCGCAAAAAATGGACGCCCTCAGTTCGCAGGCAAGCCTGGCAGGCTATTACGCCGTTATTCTCGCTGCCGAGCGCACCGACCGGGTGTTTCCCATGATGACAACGCCCGCGGGCACCATCAATCCGGCACGGGTGTTCATCATCGGCGCAGGTGTTGCAGGCTTGCAGGCCATTGCCACGGCAAAACGCCTTGGCGCACGGGTTGATGCCTTTGATACCCGGCCCGCTGTGGCCGAACAGGTCAAATCGCTCGGCGCCCGTTTTTTTGAGGTGGATCTGGGTGAAACCGGGCAAACCAAAGACGGCTATGCCAAAGCATTGACCGAAGATCAACTGAAAATACAACGCGACGCCATGGCCAGGCAATGCGCCCTCAGCGATGTCGTCATCACTACTGCACAGGTTTTTGGCCGAAAAGCCCCCCTGATCATTACCAAAGAAATGGTGGCAGGCATGAAACCCGGCAGTATCCTCGTCGACCTGGCCGTCGAAACCGGCGGCAACGTCGAAGGCGCCGAACTGGGCAAGGAAGTGGATATGAACGGCGTCCGGATCATCGGCCTGGAAAACATGCCGGGCAGGGTTGCCGTACACGCCAGCCAGATGTACTCGGCCAACCTGTTCAATTTCATCGACGAATTCTGGGATAAAGAAGCAAAAAAATTCAACCTGGACCTGGAAGACGATATCCTGCAGGGCTGCGTCGTTACGCACGGCGGGAAAGTCGTCCGGGAACTGTAATTCCTTGCCGTCAGGCGGAATTGCATCATCAGAACGTTTACCATTAACTCAGTTTCAAATGGAAACTACTATACTTGTTTTTCTCCTTTTCATCCTCGTGTTGTCCATCTTTTTGGGGTTCGAGGTTATTTCCAAAGTCCCTTCGCTGTTGCATACGCCGCTGATGTCGGGTTCTAATGCCATTTCCGGTATCACGGTACTGGGCGCCTTGCTGGCGGCCGGTCTGGCCAAGGGCGGCGCCAACGATTTTGCAGCCCTGCTCGGCGGTTGTGCCGTGGCATTTGCCATGATCAACGTGTCGGGAGGCTACTTTGTGACCAACAGGATGCTCAACATGTTCAAGAAAAAAGAGAAAAAATAACATGGAACTTACTACACTCATCAATATAGTTTATATCCTTTCGGCCATCACGTTTATTCTCGGGTTCAAGTTGATGAGCAGCCCGGTATCGGCCAAGCGCGGCAACATCATCTCTGCCGTGGGTATGGGCGCCGCCATCGTCGTAACCCTGATGGATACGCATGTCGAGCGCTTCGAATTCATCCTGGGCGGTATGGTCATCGGTACGGCTATCGGCCTGTTGTTCGCATTCCGGACACCCATGACTGGCATGCCGCAAATGGTCGGCCTGCTCAACGGTTTTGGAGGCCTGGCCAGTTTGCTCGTCGCCTGGGCGGAATTCCACGCACACCCGGAAGGCCAGGGCGTATTCGGCGGTACGGTGCTGTGGCTGACGGCGATTATCGGCTCCATTACCTTTTCGGGTTCGCTGATCGCATGGGCCAAACTCGAAGAAAAATTTATCTCCGGCAAACCCATCATGTATACGGGTCAGCAGTTCGTCACCGGCGCCGTCCTGTTCGGTATTCTGGCGACGGGCGTCCTGTTCGCGCTCGACACCGTGGCGCCGGAGGCATACCGCTATTTTGCCCTGTTCACCGTACTGGCATTTATCATCGGCATATTGCTGGTAATCCCCATTGGGGGCGCTGATATGCCGGTTGTCATCTGTCTTTTGAACAGTTATTCCGGCATGGCCGCCTGTGCGTCGGGCTTTATCGTTCAGAACAACCTGCTGATCGTTGCGGGCGCCCTGGTCGGAGCCAGCGGGATCATCCTTACCCTGATCATGTGCAAGGCTATGAACCGGTCTGTAGCCAACGTCTTTCTCGGCGGCTTCGGCACGCCGGTGCCCGGTGCGGCAGCCCAGGTGGTGGGAGAAATGAAAGAAGTCAAGATCGACCGCGCATACCTCATGCTCGAAGCCGCCAGCAAGGTGGTGATCGTTCCGGGTTACGGCATGGCCGTATCACAGGCACAGCACGCCGTCCGTGAACTGACCGAAGCGCTGGAGAAAAACGGCGCTGAAGTAAGTTTCGCCATACACCCCGTTGCCGGACGTATGCCCGGCCACATGAACGTACTGCTCGCAGAAGCCAATATTTCGTACGACGCCATGGTGGAAATGGACGCCATTAACCCCACGATGGATACCGTCGACGTCTGCATGGTCATCGGCGCCAACGACGTGGTGAACCCCGCCGCACAGGAGGATAAAACCAGTCCGCTCTGGGGCATGCCCATCATCGAAGCCAGCCGTGCCCGCACCGTCATCGTGATGAAACGCGGCAAAGGCAAAGGGTTTGCAGGCGTTGAAAATCTGCTGTTCTTCCGAAACAACTGCCGCATGCTCTACGGCGACGCCAAGGGAAGCCTCCAGACACTCGTCAGCGAGTTCAAAGGAGGAAGTTGACGTGGTAAGTGTTGAGTGGTAAGGGTTTAACGGGAATGTTCAGAAAAGTGTGACACACTTTTCTGGGCGCGTGGCGCCGGACAGAGCCCTCGGCCTACGGCCTTCGTGCTCTGTCCGGCGCCACGCGCCTCAAATTTCCAACCACCGACTGTACGGTTCGCCAAACTGCTCGATCAGTTCGCGCTGGATGACCACTTACCACTCAACACTTACCACTATAAAAATTGCATTTACCGCTCTACCACCTCCCGCCTGTTTCCTGGTTCGCGTCCGTTTGGTCGCGCGACAGGCTTGTCGTGGAGGCTTGTGAGCATTATCAGAAAGGATCATTCCGCAACCGGTGTTATATTGCCGGGCCCAACGGTGTGCAACGCTTGAGCATACCCCTAGTGAAAGGCAAGCACAACCAAATGCCCATTAAGGAAGTACGGATCGCCTACGACGAGCCCTGGCAGGTCCGGCACTGGCGATCTATCCGGACTGCCTATGGCAACGCACCATACTTTGAGCATTATGCGGATGACCTCGCTCCGCATTACGAAAAGCATTACACGTTCCTGTTCGATTTAAACCTCGAACTGTTGAGGCTCGTTTTACAACAAAAACTGGGCTGGCAGGGTGAAATTGTGCTATCGACATCGTACATCCCGGCTGATCTTCCGAAGGACTTACCCCAGCAGTATCCGCAGGTATTTGAGGACAAGCACGGCTTTTTACCCGATTTATCGATCCTGGACCTGTTGTTCTGTTGTGGAAAGAATGGCCGTGATTTATTTTCCGGTAAAGCAAATTAGGTCTCGAGCCATGAATTTGGGACTTGAAGTGATACTTTTGCCGGCATACCGCATTTCACAACTTAATACATCCGTATGGAAAATCCACCAGTAGTAGACTCAAACGGGAATATACTTGCCGACGGCGATTCCGTATTACTCATCAAAGACCTTAAAGTAAAGGGCTCTTCCCTGGTGCTGAAAAGAGGCACCCTGGTCAAAAAAATTCGGCTTACCGACGATCCTGAAGAGGTCGACTGCCGCATTGAAGGCTCCAGCATCGTGCTGAAGACTTGTTTTTTGAAGAAGAAATAAGTCCGTCATGTTGAAAAAGCAACGGCAGAAAAAACATTTCCAGGCCGAATGGCAATCAATGCTGGCCTATCAGGCGGCATTTTGCCGGACACGAAAACCCGAGGCGCTCCACCGGTTTCGTGTACAGGTGAAAAAGACCAAAGCCCAGTTGCACTTTTTGCAGGGCGATGTAGCATCCGGAGCGATTAGTCCGCTTCAAATCCTTTTCAAACAGGCCGGCAGGGTTCGCAGTGCGCATATCAGAGTACAACTCATGCGACAATATCAGATGACCAACGAAGACCTGATAGCCAAACTGGAACAGATCGTGGAAGATGGCTCGCAGCAATTTCAAATACAAAGCGACAATAGCGCAGAAGCCCTCCGCCGACTATATAAGCGCCTTAATAGCGCATTTTCTGACAAAAGTGACAAGTCCGTGCTTCAGTTGTGCCGAAAGCGATTGAAGCGGTTGGCCAGGCCGGACCAGATCATAACCAACCTGCACAAGGCCCGCAAGCAGATCAAGGAATTGTTATATTTCCACGATGTGCTGCCAAGTTCGATTGCCGGAAAACTCCACCTGAATACGACCTACCTGCGCCAACTGGAAGAAGCCATCGGGAAGTGGCATGACATCGTTTCCTTAATACAATTATTGGAATCCGAAGATCTTGCCGATCTGGACATGATCGCCCGCCTCGGTCGCCGCCGCAGGCGTCTGTTTGTTTCCATCCACGGTTTGTCCGGCCAGTTTGCAGATAGTGCCGTTTATCAGGCTTTGGGGGACTGAATCCCTGAATTTTTCATTACCGGCTATATTTCACCGTCCTTTTCCTGGTTACTTTGCAGTGCAATCTCGATGACCCGGATGGTATCGCGTGCCTGGCCGGGGGTGACAGCAAGTTCGGCTTTGCCTGAAATGGCTTGTTGGACGTTGATGAAAAAGTCTTCAAAACTGCCTTTTTCGCTCCTGATCGTACCCGTAATCCGGAGGTCTTTGTATTCGGTATCAAATTGTCCCCAGTGTTGTTCCGGCTCTACACCCCAGTCTGGGGAAGCAGCCGGTACGGCGCCTGCCTTGAGCGCCTCTTCCTGCACATCCGTGCCGTATTTGACAAACGAACCCAATTCGCCGTGCAGGCTGAAATGAGGCCCCGGTTTTTTCACCAGCATACCCGCGCCGAGCGAGACTCGCAATCCGGGATACTGCAAGGTCAGGTCGAAAAAATCGTCGACTTTGCCTCTTGGTCGCTGGATTTGCACGTCCGCAGTAATTTCATCAGGCAAACCGAACAGTTGAAGCGCCTGGTCGTTGAGATGCGCTCCGGGGTCGTACAGAATACCGGCGCCGGGCAGGTTGTCTTCGCGCCATGCCTGCGGTCGAAGTGCAGGCCGGAAACGATCGTAATGCGCTTCATAGGTAACCAGCCGACCCAGCAGCCCACTGTCGACAAGTTTTCTGACCGTTTTAAAATCGGCAACCCATCTCCTGTTGTGGTGCACCGTGAGGATGCGCCGTTGCTGTATGGCCAGTGCAATCAGCACATCGGCTTCGGCTGAGGTGACGGTAAAAGGTTTTTCCACGATCACGTGTTTGCCGGCCAGCAGGGCTGCCTTTGCCAGGGGCAGGTGCGCTTCATTGGGGGTTCCGATAATGACCAGGTCAATATCGTTGTCATGGAGTATAGCCTGGGCGTCGTTGACAATGGCTGTTTCAGGGTAACGCATCCGGACTTCCCTGGCCGCTATCTCCTTCGACGTACTGATTTTGCACAGCCGGAATCCGGGCAGCGCATCGATAAAAGGCGCATGAAAAACCTTTCCGGCCATGCCGAAGCCGATAATGCCGGTGCGAATAGGTTTGGTCATGTTCGTGTGTGTTTGGTGCTGTTACTTAAACGTTTGCAGGTACAAATCCTCCACTGCCTTGCGCGCCCAGGGCGTTTTGCGCAAAAAAGCAAGGCTTGATTTCACGCTGGGATCGTATTGAAAACACCTGATGCTGATCCGATGACCCAGCGCCTCCCAGCCGTAGTGTTCCTGCAGGCGCTCGACAATCATTTGCAATGTTAAACCATGTAAGGGGTTGTTGGGCTGGGAATTCATTGGCGTTTTTTTCACAAAGATATGCATGTACTCACCAAAGCGTCCGGATCGGATATCTTCTGATCATTGTTGCAGTATCCTGGTATCTGGCCGCCGTCGCCGCCAGTCTTCACAACTGGTTTTTCACCACCAACACTTCCATCGCTTTCCAGGCGGTCTCGTCCTCCACCTTGAATTTGGCTTTGAGGTACTGAAAAACCTTGTGCTCCTGTGGTGTGACGACACCATCTGCAAGAATAACGTCGAGGCAGTGGTAAAATAACGACAGACGGGTTTGTTCCCGGATCGCGCCGATCGCTGCATCGATGAGTGCCGACGAACTGCCGGCTTGTTCAAATAACTGCCCGGCAGTTTCAATGAGCGCCTTCACATCGTGTCCCCTGAAAATATTGCGGCTTTTAAGGGTCGTATAAAAGGCCGCATTCTCTTCTTCTCTATTGAGTTCATTGGCGCGCAGGCAAGCCATCAGCACCGCCGCACAGGCTTCCGCCTCGTCGGCAATGCGCAAGGGCGCACGGTTTGTTGCCGGACCGGTGTGGAAGAATTCCAGTATCTGCTTCATGAAAGGTGAATTACGTTTGACAAGGGCGCTCTTAACAGGTTTTCAACACGCCTTTATCAGAAAAGTTTAACGGATGCACTCCATTGGCCTGCGACCCAAACCGGATTTTCCATTGTTATGCCTGAAACCCGTAATACGCCGCGCCAAGCAATGCGGTATGCTGATTCAATACAAGATAAACAGGTGTCATCTCCAAAAGAGGACGCAGGCGGCCCACATCGAAGAACTGCTCGAGAAAAACCGCTTGCAAATCGTCGTTCCAGATTTTAGGCGGAATACCGCCCCCAATAAAAAGGCCGCCGGTCGCTTTGAGTTTGAGGACGAGGCTGGAGGCTTCCACAGCGAGGTATCGAACAAACAGCCGAAGGGTTTCCACACAAATATCCGTGCCTTCCTGCGCGCCCAGGCTAATGGCTGCAGCCGGGTCGGATGTCCGCATTCTTTCTTCCAGCCAGTCAGGCGTCTCCTGTTTTTAATATCTCTCAAAAAAGTGTAAATCCTCAGTATCCCCGGACCGGAAACTACCCTTTCCCAACTTACCCGACTGTATTGGCTTTGTAAAAAGAGCATAAGTTCGGCATCGAAAGCATCGACAGGAGCGAAAGCAGAATGTCCGCCCTCTGTAGCAAAAGGATGAAAGGTACTGCCGTCCCAATACAGTCCACCCTCTCCGAGGCCCGTACCCGGGGCAATGATGGCCGCATTGCCGGTGGCGGGCGTTTTTCCCGGATAAACGGTCAAAAAATCCTGCGGGTTCAAAGCTGCCAGCCCGTAGGCCCCTGCTTCCAGGTCATTCAGTAAAAACACCCGGGAGACACCCAGTTCCCGGCTCAGGGCATCGATATCGATGCTCCAGCCAAGATTGGTGGCTTTGGCTTTCCCATCTTGTACAGGCCCGGCGAAAGCGATACTCAACCTTGCAGGCAATGGTGATGTGCCTGTAAAATGCCGGATGGCTTCTTCCAGCGAAGTGAATTTATTCGAAGCATAAACGGTCCGCCTGAGCAGCGACATGGCCCCCCCGCGCATTTCATACAATGCCAATGCCGTTTTCGTACCACCCACATCCGCAGCCAGTACAGTTTCGCCTTCCGGCAACGGCAAATGTTTCGGGAAGGCAATTTTCAAAATTGGTGCACTGTTCATCTTTCACTATTTAGCCCCAAAAGCGGCCACAAGGCTTCCGGCACAGTAGCCATTATGTCCCGAATTTCGCCTTCGGATACATGTTTTTTCAGTACCCTGAACACAGCCTGTATAGCGTGTTCCACTTCGCGATCAGTAACAAATTCCTGGTGTGTTCCCCGTCCGCCGGCCTCCCGTACGCCTTCCATAAAATCACCCGGAGTACGCAGGTATTTGGCTTCGTTTCCAAGGCGCCATCCATCCACATAAATGGCTTTGATGAGCATCGGCAGTTGGGAGATCAATTGTAAAGACTCCGAAGCAGGAAGCCGGTTGCGCAAGGTATGCAGTACCGCCCGAAGTATCCTGCCCGCTCTGTCCAGATTGTCGGGATCGGCCATTTCTATGGCCACTTCTTTTATAAACTGCTCACCGTCCCGGATGTATTTATTGAATTGTATCTGCATGGTAGTAAAATATTAATACGGATGGAAATACACAAGACAAAGTTGAAAAATGGAGTAAGTTTGGAGCATGACAGTAATCACCAACCAACCTGATTTAGTGCGACTAAGATCAATACACAATATGATGTCTAACATACTGATTGCGTGAATTACAGGTTTTCTTTGCAAAGTTTTACATTACATCATCATGAAAAACGATCTTACTCAACTGCGCTCCGAAATCGGACAGATTTACATGAAACTGAAAACAGTAGCGCAACAGGGGCAAAAGATCATTTCACAGGTACACCCCCGGCAAAAGCGAAGCGCCACTAACCTCATCCACTACCTCGCGCTGCGCCGGGAGGACCTACGCCCCCTGCAAGACGACCTGCACGATGCCGGGTTATCTTCCCTGGCCAGTTCTGAAAGCCATATTTTGCGGCAGGTACAAGCCGTTTTGCTTCGACTGGGCGACAAAATTCCCAAAAAGGATATTTCGGTCAGCGACGCCACTTCCGGATCCCAGTTGTTGCACCAACGCGCCAACGATTTGTTCGGCCGCAAGGAGTATCCCGGAATTCCCCACCTGATGGTTACGTTCGACACCCCGCTCGCAGGCGATTTTGCCACCGTCAAGGCCCTGATAAACGCAGGCATGAATATCGCCCGTATCAACTGCGCACACGACGGACCCGACGTATGGCAGCGCATGGTCGACAATGTGCGTAAAGCCGAAAATGCAACCGGCCGCACCTGCAAGATATACCTCGACCTTGCCGGACCCAAGATCCGGACCCAACTCCTGGGTAAAGGCCGGCGGAAAGGCCGCTTAAAACTGGAAGAGCAGGATGTATTCTACCTCGCAGAACCGGGCGCGCGTTTCAATAAGAAGGACAAAGTATTGGGGTGCTCTCTTCCGGGTGTGGTCAAAGACCTGCGCGCAGGAAACCGGGTGCTGTTCGACGACGGACTTTTTGAAGCCAGGGTGGAGACCCCCGGAAGACAGATTGCAACACTTCGTATGGTGCGTATCTCTGCTGCCAGGCCGCGCCTCAAACCCGAAAAGGGCATCAATTTCCCCGATACCACCCTGTCGGTGCGCTGCCTGACCGCCTATGACCGGTCGGTGCTGCCCTTTGCGCAGGAGCACGCCGACCTGCTCGGGTTTTCCTTTGTCCGGTCGGCCGCTGATGTGGCCGACTTGCAGGCGTTATTGCGGGAAAAAGGCGGCGATCGATTGCCCATTGTGCTCAGAATTGAAACCGCAGAGGCCGTTCAGAACCTTCCCGCCCTGTTATTGCAGGGAATGGCCGAACCGGCGTTTGGCGTCATGATCGCGCGAGGCGACCTGGCCGTAGAGATCGGGTTTGAACGACTCAGTGAAATACAGGAGGAGATATTATGGCTGTGTGAGGCGGCACACGTCCCGGTGGTATGGGCTACACAAGTACTGGAAACCCTGAACAAAAGCGGCATCGCTACCCGATCCGAACTGAGCGATGCGGTGCGCGCGGCACAGGCAGAATGTGTCATGCTCAACAAAGGAAAACACCTGCTCACCGTGCTGGCCACACTACGGGATATCCTCCGCCGAAGCGGCGGCCACCACCTCAAAAAGCGTTACGTTTTCCGGCCCTTAAAAATTGCAAAACGGTTTCTGGAAACTATGGAATGAGCGACATATTCAGCAAAACAATATCCATACCGGCTATTTAACATATCAATGCTTTTACACGTTCAAATCCGTGCATACCGAAAAAACGCCCCTTTACATACTCAGACAACAGGGCGTATGCCACGGCAATGCCCGCCATTCCGGCCAGCAGGCCCGGCGGTAACGGTTGAAAACCGAACAGGTATGCAAAAGGCAGGTAGGGCAATAGGAGTGTCCCTGTAATAACCAAAAGACCGGACATGATCAGCCATATGCTCGGGCGACTGCGCCAGACCCGTCGCGTGGTGCGGATAACGAGCAGGATGAGCACCTCTGTGATAACCGATTCAACAAACCAAGCCGTCTGGAAGGCCGATTGTTGCACCTTAAAAACGAGCAGCAAGACACCAAAGGTTAGGAAATCGAACATGGAACTCTGTGCGCCAAACAAAAACATGAAACGGCGAATCAGACCGATGTTCCATTTTTTCGGCTGTTGCAGCGCCTCCTCGTCCACCTTGTCGGAAGCGATGAAAAGCGCGGGGATGTCGGATAAAAAATTGAGCAGCAGCACCTGCTTGGGCAGGAGTGGAAAGTAAGGGATGAGCAGCGACACCCCGGCCAGGCTAAACATATTACCGAAATTGGCGCTGGTAGTGATAAAGATATATTTCAGCGTATTCATGTACGTCCGCCGCCCTTCAACGATGCCTTGCAGCAGCACCTTGAGGTCTTTGTCGAGCAACACGATGTCGGCAGCCTCCTTGGCCACGTCCACGCCGCTGTCTACCGATATACCCACATCGGCAGCCTTCAGGGCCGGAGCATCGTTGATACCGTCGCCGATGTAACCTACCGTGTGGCCTTTGGCACGCAGGGCGCGAATCAGGCGTTCCTTCTGGTAGGGCTCCACCTCGGCAAAAAGATTGGTTTGGGAGGCCCGTGTCGGCAAGGCATCATCGGTAATGCTTTGCAGTTGGTAACCGGTCAGGACACTGAGGCGGGTCAATCCGATAAGTTCTGCTGTGTGGCGCACCGTATGTGCACTGTCGCCGCTGATGATTTTCAGGTCGACACCCAGTTGCTTCAAATCCATGATCGTACTCAGTGCACTCGTTTTAGGCGGGTCGTACAGCAGGATAAAACCCAGAAAGATCATGTCGGATTCATCTTCGCGGTTAATCACTGGATCACCGGTGATGTCCTTATACGCCAGACCAAGTATCCGGAATCCCGCATCACCGTGGCGTTTGGCCTCTATGAGAATTGATTCGGAAAGTTCCGCGAGTGGCTTGGGGACTCCGTTTTCACCTTCTACCTTTGTACAAACGTCGAGTACGTTTTGCAAGGCGCCTTTAGTAATCATCCATTGGTTTTTCCCCTGCCCGACCACCACGCTGAGGCGTTTTCTAATAAAATCATAAGGCACTTCGTCTACCTTGGAAAAACCTTCCGGAGAAACGCCCTCCAGTTTGCGCAGCGCCAGGTCGACCGGATTGGAAAAGCCCGATTCGAAAAATGCGTTCAGAAAAGCATAATGCCGGACTTTCGCCGAGGGTTTGCCTACAGGATCGAGCGCAGCATGCACGTTAACGGTGCCTTCGGTCAGCGTCCCGGTTTTATCTGAGCACAGCACATCAATAGCGCCGAGGTTCTGAATGGCCGCCAGTTTTTTGACGACTACCTTCTCCTTTGCCATACGCAGCGCACCTGATGAAAGCGTGGTCATCATGATTGCCGGAAGCAATTCGGGGGCCATCCCTACTGCCAGTGCCAACGCAAAAAAAATGGATTCTACGGCTGGGCGGCCGAGCAGTATATTGAAAACAAGGATGCCGAAAGCGAGCAACAGGGTGAGCCTTATCAGCAGGTAGCCGAAGTCGTTTATGCCATGCTCGAAGGCCGTCTGCGGTTCACTCGATTGCAATTCACGGGTGATTTTACCGAGTTCCGTATCGTTACCGGCCTTGACCACCAGGGCCATACCCGTGCCGCTCACTACACTGCAACCCTGGAAAAGTGCATGCCGCTTTTCCTGCGACGGGTCAGACGGCGTGCCGGTCCTGGTTTCTTTTTCAACCGGGAACGACTCGCCGGTGAGCGCCGCTTCGTTGACAAACAGGTCCTTCGATTCGAGCAACAGACAATCGCCGGGAATCATATCGCCGGCACTGAGCCTGATACTGTCGCCTGCCACCACGGCCTCCTGGCGGACCTCCATCCAATCGCCGCTACGTCGTACCATGGCCAGGCTTCTGACCATCTCGCGCCATTTTTTAACTGCACGACCGGCCTTATACTCCTGCCAGAAACCCAATATTCCGGTAAGCAGCAATATGGCAAAAATGATCAGGGTTGGTGATGTCGCCCAGCGCGGCAGCGAGTGCGACTGCCACTGCCAGGAGCAATACGAGCGGATTTTGAATTGCCGGAAAAAGAGGATACGGCATTCCACCATTCAGGCGGCAATTTTCCTTTTGTCTGCGCAGCCTAAGCCGCTTTTGGGCCTCACGCCGGCTCAACCCATGGCGTGTCGAATGAAGGGATTCGAGCCACGCTTCGGGAGGGTGTTGCCAAAAAGAGGATTCTGTAGTAGATGTTGCCATGGTCGAGTGGCGACAAAGGTTCGGGAGTGGCGACGGGCAGGCGATGACTTGGGTCAGTAAGGGGTTTGATCTTCACATTTCGGAGTGCAATTTACCCCTTTGGCTATCGTTATCAAGAAAAATTTTACACCAATATTGATCCCGTATGTACAAGTCTCTGCTACTGCTCAGCATCGCTTTTCCCCTCACAACCGCCTACGCACAGGATAGTGTGACAGCCGATCTAAAATCGCTCATCGAACAGAAGGCCTACGACAAAATCGTCGAAACCTATGCAGAAAACGCGGCCACCCTGCCATCCAAAGCCGTTTACTACGTGGGGCTGGCGTATTACCTCAATGCCGACGACAACAATTGTCTGAAATTCATGGATATGGCAATTGGGAAAGACCCCGCCGATCCGGAAGCGCATTTTATAAAAAGGCATGACGCTGCAATACCTCGGCCAGTTTGCCGAATCTGTGGTATCCATCAAAAAAGCCATAGAACTGCACCCGGGGAAGGGCAATTTTTACAGTGGTCTTGGAGACGCCTATTTCAGTATGGACCAAATGGAAAACGCCCTTCATGCCTACCTCAACGCTATTGAAAACCCCGGCGCAGACGACAGGCCCTACACCATGATTCCGCAGGCATACGCGGCATTAAACAAGCCCGACAAAGCGCTGGAGGCTTGTTACGCCGCAAAGGACAAAATCGGGAAAGCAAGTCCTTCCTATCGTACGATACTCTACAATATCGGGTTGTATGAATTGCTCAACCGGCACTACGACAAGGCCGAATCTGTGCTGGTCGAGTTGAACACACTGGACCCGGAGGACTATACGGTTTATGCCAAACTATCCCAGGTGTACTATGGCAAAAAGGAATATGCAAAAGCGGCGCCTTACCGGGAAAAACTGTACGAATTACACGCAAAAGGCGTATTGGAAGGCAGTCTGGCCGACATGTTCTGCTTCGATCAGTTCGACTGGAACGACAAACTCATTCAGGCATTCGAGCGCTTCGAGGTAATACCCGGGGAATTGTACTTCAAGCACCTGTTTTATGTAGTTGATCAAAACGACAGGGTTGAATACCGAATACAAACGGAAAACTCCCCTGTTTCGGTCGAACTGGGCGGCCCGCAATACCTGCTCGGCATGGACCGGGACGATACACATTACACCTTCGCAACCGGTTTTAATGACGGGTTCCAATATGAAGACCTTAAAAAAGCGGTAATCGACATCCTGAAGGCAAATCAAAGCCTATCGCCAGTTCGAAGATTATCCGGAACTGATAGGTGTTGGTACAACGCACTTATCACCGTAAGTTTGCTACATGATTCTGAACCAACATACCCAGGCGCTCCGCGTGCAGGTGGAAGACCTCGTCAAAGACCTTCAAAACCTGAGCCAGGAGATTGGCCACAAAGACCTGGCGGCCACGGTGGGAGAACTGCGCAACCGCATGGGCGAACCCTTTATGTTCGTCATTGTAGGTGAAGTAAAGGCCGGAAAAAGCAGTTTTGTCAACGCACTGCTCCAGGCCGACCGCGAAATATGCGCCGTAGCGCCCCAGCCCATGACCGATACCATTCAGCAAATCCTGTACGGCGAGAAGGAAGAGGTGATTGTTGTAAATCCCTACCTGAAAAAGATACTGTTACCCGTTGATATCCTGCGCGACATCGCCATCGTCGACACACCGGGCACCAATTCCATTGTGGAGCGCCACCAGGAGATCACTGAGAACTTCATACCCGCCAGCGACCTGGTCATTTTTGTATTTGAAGCCAAAAACCCCTACCGGCAGTCGGCATGGGATTTTTTCGATTTTATCCACCGCGACTGGCACAAAAAGATCATTTTTATTCTCCAGCAAAAAGACCTGATGTCGCCTGAAGACCTGGCGGTCAATGAACGCGGCTTGTACGACTATGCCGTTAAGAAAGGCCTGTCAGAGCCGTCTATTTTCACGACCAGTGCCAAAGCAGAACTGGAACACAGATTCGACCAGAGTGGTTTTTCGCAGGTGCGCGACTATATCCGCACCCACGTGACCGGCGGACGCGGCGCAGCGCTCAAACTTAAAAACAACCTCGAAACCTCTCGCCATATTCTCGACCGCATCCGCCAGGACCTCGACACCCGCGCCGAGCAGTTCAAGGCAGACACGGTCTTCCGCGAAGACATAAGCCAGACGCTCGATAACCAGGAGCGCAAATCAAAACACCAGGCCGGGCAACTCATCGAAAACCTGCTGAACGGATACGACCGCATCACCCGCAATATCGGCGAGGAACTTTCCGCCGGACTATCCTTTCCTTCCATGCTGCTGCGCTCGGTCAAGGGCATTTTCAGGAAACAAGCCTCTATCAGGGACTGGCTTGACGAACTGACGAAAAAACTCGAGCTCAACCTGAACGGCGAACTCAAGATCAAACTCAACGAGGGGGTAGTCGACCTGGCCGATTCGGTACAACAAATGGCCAAGATGATCGACCTGAAAATTCGTGCAGGCAGCACCGTGGTCAAAAGTGACTCCTACATTTTTGAAGATATCGCCGGAAAACGCGCCATCGTGCTAAGAGAACTCCAGGAGGCTTTTTCCCGCTTCATGTCGCGCTCCGAAAACTTCACTGACGAGCGCCTTTTCCCCGACAATGCAACGGTGTCGCCCAATATCGCCGCAGGCAGCGGCGCGGCCATCATCGGCATGATCCTCGCCGGCGTCACCAAGATCACCGTGCTGGACATAACAGGCGGGGTACTCACCGGACTGGGCATGTTGTTTGCCGGCGTCACTGCGGGCTTGCAGCGCCGCAAGATCATCAACGGTTACGATGAAGAGATCGCACGCGGCCGCGCACGCATGGCGGAAGAACTCGATACCAAACTGCACGCATACGTGCACGTGATCAAAGGCCGCATCAGCGAGAATTTCAGCGACCTCGATGCCATGCTGGCGAATGAGGAGGCGCAAATCGCGCTGTTCAACGATCAGTACGGGGTATTGAGCAGGCGGGTAGCGGAGATAGATGGAGGATTGTCGGTTTAGTTCCTGGGGCTGCCCTGTCAACCACCCAATATCCGGCGTTTGAGCAAGGAACAAAACTTCTCCTCCCCAAACGCCGCCGGATCGACCCGCCCCATGCGTGGCCCGGAGCAGGCGTCTTTAGTCAGGTAAATTTTCCCGCCGAGACCCCATACTATTTCATCCAGTCGCCGCACCAGGTCGAAAACTGTTCGCGTGCGCGGGAAGTCAAGGGCAAGCGAATAGCCGCGTATCGGAAAAGAATGCACCGCCTCGGGCAGCCGTTCACCGTGGCGTTTCAAAACACTGAGAAAAGGGGTTTCCGGACTGCTTTTTATGGTTTCCAGAATGCGCCGGATACCGTCGAAACTGTGTGCCTCCGGCAAACAGAACTGGTATTGAATGAAGCCCCGTCGCCCGTACAGCCGGTTCCAGTTTTGCAGGCGGTCGAGCGGATAGAAATATGTGTCCAGATCGACAAGGCGCTCTCCGGCCTTTGCACGGGAAAACATAAGCAGGTTGTGCATACGAATGGATAGCGGGTTGAGCACCCAGGAGGGAAAGAAAAACGGGATGTTGCGTTTTTTCTGGGCCGGTCGGCTGAACGCCCCATTTCCTTCAACATGCTCTGCAAAATAAACTGTTCCTCTGCCAAATGCCGTTCCGGACGCTGTGCAGTCCAGCCAGCCGGCGGCGTAAGGCCACTGCTGATCGTCCTCAAAAGCGCGGAATATTTCATCCAGATTTTCAGCAATCACCGTCTTTTGCCGCATTTGTGCAGACGGTATCCGCATCAGCCTGAATGTCACAGACAGGATGACGCCTGTCCAGCCCATGCCGCCGCAGGTTTGCCAGAAAAGGTCGGCGTTTTCCGCGCGGGAGCAAGTCAGCACATCCCCTGAGGCAGTCATCAGTTCAAACGAGATCAGCCAGTTGGAAAAACATCCCTTTAATGGATGGTTTTTACCGTGTACATCGCTGGCCACAGCGCCGCCTGCCGTGATGGCCTTGATGCCCGGGGTGACGTGAAAAAACCAGCCTTCAGGTACAATCCGGTTCAGCAAATCAGACAACAACACCCCCGCTTCGCATGCCACAATACCCTCATCCAGGTACATATGAAGTATTTTATCAAGGGCAAGGGTAGACAAAACATGGCTGCCCAGTGCTGCGTCGCCATAACATTTGCCATTACCCCGGGCGATAAGTTCCGTATTGGCCAGAACATATGACTGAATCTCCGTCCGGTCTGCAGGTGTCACTATTTCTGCCTGTATGCCGGGAAAATTTCCCCAATTGGCGATATACCGCGTTTCAGTGGTCATGAGCAGGTGGTTGTGTTGTTTCAGGCCTGTTACCGGTCGATTGCGGCATCATTTCCAGGAACAGCCTGCGCAGTAAGAGGGTGTCTGCCGGGGCAAAATAATTGTACGGGTTCTGTGAAGAATGTACGACGTAC
The DNA here is from genome assembly GCA_016712415.1 of Lewinellaceae bacterium. GTDB lineage: Bacteria > Bacteroidota > Bacteroidia > Chitinophagales > Saprospiraceae > M3007. The sequence goes on from JADJRC010000050.1 coordinate 322,154, forward strand.
AGAGGCAATCCGCCTGCTTTCAGCATAGAAATTTCATCCGGCAGGTCGGGAGGCTTCATATAAAAGGCCCGTAGCAGTATGGAATCTGTCGGGTTGAGGTACAGCGCAATCTGCGCCCAGGAAGTTTCCCGCTCGCGGCTTTCATCAAAATTATCCGCAAACGTGCTGCCGTTCAGGAGCGACAGGCGTTGCAGTCGCATTTGAATGCTGTCATCAGGGATATCCGTCAAGGACAATTCGGGCGAATTCCAAAAACCGGTCGTGTCATTTTTATGCAGACTGTAAACCATCAATGCAGAATCGCCCCGGCACTTCACCCGTATGCCGGTCACAGTGTTCGGGTCAAAATCGATGATGGCGGTCTCCCGGAAGTCGTTCAGGTTTTTCAGAAAAATGCTGCGTAGCGCCCCGTGCACCAGATAAATACCGCTGTGGTCAACCAGCCGTATATAGGTGGCGGGGCGCCCGTCTTCCGTGACCTGCCGGCCGATTTCAAACATTTCAATCTGTTCGCTATCGTGAAAAACGAGGACACGAAGGCGTTCGGTGATGCCCAGACCGAGGGTGTCCGGCAGGCTGGTTTTAACGATGCGGACAGACTGGACCAGCGACAAGGCTTCCAGCATGGCCGACACCTGTTTCAAAGGAGCAACCGAAGAGCGAATGCCCTGCGTAGCAGCCCAACCGCCTTCATTTCTCTCGATGGTCAATTCGGCATCTGCCATTTTGGCGTCGATTGTGGAAGGCGGCAATAACAACGTGATTTGGGTCACTTCAGCAGTATCAATCCGGATCAGTCCGGTCTGTAAAATCCTCGCCGATTTCCAGGGCGCCTGACGTACCAAGATGCCGACAACAAGTGTGGCAAAAAAGAGAAAAACCAGGTGCTTGTTTTTCATGTGTGTTGTTTTTTTGGCGGGGTGAAGGTAGGGGGTGTTTGCGAAAAACGATATTTTTACCGGACGCCTTGCTGCCATTTTCCCACACACAAAACAAATACTCCTACTTTTGCGGTTCTTTACCGCAAACTGACATGAACATTCCTCCCGGAACAAAAATCACCATTACCGGCGATCTGGGTAGCGGCAAAAGCGCCGTATCCCGGATTTTATGCGAACGAACAGGATTCGAATACGTATCTACCGGACGGATACAGCGCCAACTCGCTCAGGAAATGGGCCTCGATACCCTTGAGATGAACCGCCGCGCCGACACAGACCCCAGCATTGACCAGCGTATCGACGGTATTTTTGCCGACCTGGGCAAGGACCCGAAAGGATATGTCGTAGACAGTCGCATGGCCTGGTTTTTCCTGCCCGGATCATTTAAAGTATTTTTGCAGGCGGATGTAAGCGTCGCCGCCGGGCGCATCATCAACGATCCGACACGGAAAAGCGAGGAGTACGAGACTATTGAAGAAGCCGTACATAAAATACTCGCCCGGAAACAAAGTGAGAACGCTCGTTTTTTATCCAAGTATGGCGCCGATTGTGCTGATATGAACAATTTTGACCTGGTGGTCAGCACCACGCAGCGAAGCCCTGAGGCTGTAGCGGAAATTATCCTGAAAGCAGTACAGGCCAAAGCGCAAGGCAAACCCTATGTCCGGCTCAACTGAGTTCCCGGCATCCTCAACCAAAAGATTTTACCGGTGTTTACACCTGCACGTACCACCGCGATAATCACAAGCCATTCAACATGCCAACCATATCCATCAACCTGAAAGAAGGTACCATTGAAAAACCGCAGGAGGTCATCGCAGGAATAGACCTCGGTACCACCAACAGTTTGGTAGCCTTTATGAAAGACGGACAACCGGTATGCGTGCAAGACAGCGCCGGAAAAAGCACGCTGGTGCCTTCTGTGGTTCACTTTTCCGGTATCGGCGACGTGACGGTGGGAGACGCCGCAAAAGAAATGCTGGAGACCGACCCGGCCAATACCATCTATTCTGTAAAAAGGCTGATGGGGAAGTCGTTCCGCGATGTGGCCGGTATGAAGGGATATTTCGGGTACCAGATCATCGACGACGACACCGAATCGCTGGTCAAAATCCGTGTGAAAGACCGTTTTTATACTCCGCTTGAACTCAGCGCATTGATTCTGAAAGAGTTAAAGCGCAGGGTTGAAAGCGAACTGAATATGGAAGTAAGCAGGGCGGTCATTACTGTACCCGCCTATTTTAATGACAATCAACGTCAGGCTACGCGCGATGCAGGTAAACTGGCCGGTCTCGATGTCCTGCGGATCGTCAACGAGCCAACGGCAGCGGCCCTGGCATACGGGATCGGCAACGCTTCCCAGGCCGATAAAACGGATGTCGAAACCGTTGCAGTGTACGACCTGGGTGGCGGCACCTTTGATATTTCTATCCTTCGTATTGAGGACGGTATATTTGAAGTCCTGTCTACCAACGGCGATACCTTCCTGGGCGGCGATGACCTGGACCACGTCCTGATAGAGCATATACTCGGGCAACTGCACCTGGACGGATCCGCCTTGCATGCCGACAAGGCTTTCGGCCAGCAAATCCGTCTGTTTGCAGAAAACGCCAAAAAGATACTTTCCGAAAGGGACCTGTTCGAAGGAACCCTGAAAGAAAAACCTGTAGTCGTCACCCGCGCCGATTTTGAGCGCCTGATCCGGCCGCTTATCCAGCGCACCCTGGATTGTTGTCAAAACGCGATGCGGGATGCCGGTTTCACCGTCGATGATATTGAAAAGGTTATTATGGTGGGCGGAAGTACCCGGGTCCCGGCGGTAAAACAAGCCGTCGCGGCATTTTTCCGGCGGCCTGTTTTCGATAGCCTGAACCCCGACGAAGTGGTTGCCCTGGGCGCTGCCGTTCAGGCCGATATCCTGGCCGGCAACCAGCAGGACCTGCTGTTGCTCGATATTACGCCACTATCGCTGGGTATCGAAACCGTTGGCGGTCTGATGGACGTTATCATCCCGCGAAATTCGAAGATACCGACCAGGGCCGGGCGGCAGTACACCACCAGCGTCGACGGACAGAAAAACCTGAAAGTCAGTATATTCCAGGGCGAACGCGATCTGGTGGAACACAACCGGAAGCTGGGGGAATTTATCCTGCGCGGTATCCCTCCCATGCCTGCGGGTCTGCCGAAAATCGACATCCGGTTTGTGCTCAACGCCGACGGCATACTCCTGGTTCAGGCAAAGGAGTTGCGCAGCAACCTTGAACAACAGATTGAAATACGGCCAACCTATGGCATCAGCGAGGAAGAAATGGGGATGATGCTGCTCGACAGCATTCAAAACGCCCAAACCGACATGACCGTCCGGGGACTGCTCGAAGCACGCAACGAAGCCAATAACATCATGCTCGGCGGAGAAAAATTCCTGAAACAGAACGGAGATATCCTTTCCGAAGAAGAGCAGGCAACTACAAACGCTTTGTTAAAACGGCTGCGCGAGGCAGCGGAGGGGCAGGATAAAGACATCATACACGCGGCCATTGAAGACCTCAACACCTATACCACTCCACTTGCGCACCGCGCACTGGACAAGACGGTGCGCGAAGCAATGCAGGGGAAAAAGGTGTTGTAAAACCAATACAATTCAAAAACCATATCTATATCCGACTTATGAAAAGAAAGATCAGCCTGGCGCTGTTTGCCGTCGTTTTGTTCTACTCCTGCCACACCGCCCAGCAACTTGCTGCGCCCGTTCCGGCACAAACGCCATCTTTTGTGACCTGGGACAAGAAAATGATCGATCTGGGTGTCGTGAAAAAGGGAGAAAAGCGGACGACGTTCTTTGAGTTCACTAATACCTCCGGATCCGGAGTTCAGATAGATATTGTGGATGCCTGCGACTGTACAAAAGTGGATTTTCCACGCGGCGTGATTGCACCCGGCGAAAAAGGGAAACTTGACGTTGTTTTCAACAGCGCGGAAAAGGAGGCCGCAGAAACCATCGGCATCAACGTCGTTTTCAAGCAGAACGATGCTGCCGGCAACCCCCGGATAGAAGTGGTGGAGTACAAATTTGATATAGAAAAATAGGTCCTAGTCCTTTGCTTCCCGCCGTTTCAGTTCGTCGCGGATCTTGGCCGCCGTCTCATAGTCCTCCGAGTCAAGCACTTCCTGCAGTCTGCGTTGCAGGGCTTCAACAGAATAGGTTTCTATCGCGTCGCTGTCCAGCGGGGCAGTTACTTTGGTTGTACTGATACCGCCGCCCGCTTCATCCTGATCCTCCAATACAACGCCTGCGGCTTCCAGGATAAAGTCGTATGTAAAGATCGGGCACTCGAAGCGCACCGCCATCGCAATGGCATCCGATGTACGCGAGTCGATCTCGTATAGTTCGCCATTCTTCATGCAGACCAGCCGGGCATAAAAAATCCCGTCGAGCAGGTTATTGATCACCACCTCCTTGAGTTGTACGCCAAAAGTATCCAGGGTGCTCTTGAACAGGTCGTGCGTCAGGGGTCGATTAGGCACCATACGCTCCATGGCCACAGCAATGGCCTGGGCTTCAAAACTTCCGATGACAATAGGCAGGCGGCGCTGTCCACGGCGTTCGCCCAGCACAACGGCATAGTTGTGCGACTGGGTCATGCTGTGTGACAAGGCCACAATATCCAATTCAATACGTTTCATTTGCTACGGTTTAACTGGTGAAATCGGGGTTGCAAAAGTAGAAAAGCGCGCCGTTGGTTTGCTATTATCTGCACACAAAAATACAGCCTGTCTACCGCCTGTAAAACAAAATGTGCAACTGAAAGTTTGAAAAACATCCGTCCTCCGGCAAAGACATTCGGCAGGTTATCGCAGAAAAAACCAGGGTCAATTAGCCGCCTTGAAGGCCTTGAACGCTTCATTCAGCCGTGGCACTACCTCAAACAGATCGCCCACAACACCGTAGTCCGCCGCCTTGAAAAACGGCGCTTCCGGGTCTTTATTGATCACTACGATCACTTTCGAGTTGTTCACGCCGGCCAGGTGCTGTATAGCGCCGCTGATGCCAATGGCGATATACAAATTTGGCCGGATTGCAATACCGGTCTGTCCCACATGCTCGTGGTGCGGCCGCCAGTCGCTATCCGCCACCGGGCGGGAACAGGCGGTGGTGGCGCCCAGCGTTTCAGCCAGGTCTTCGACGATGCCCCAGTTGCCGGGGTCTTTCATACCGCGACCGGCAGAAACAACAATTTCAGCCTCGGGCAGGGGCACACGCCCTTCCTGTGTCCTGACTTCCCTGACACGTATCCGGCCGTTCGACGCGGCTGCTGCGACGGTCTCCACGGCGACAGGGTTGCCCGACGACTCCGGTTTCACGGCATTGCCCAGCAGCGACAGCACTTTGACGGCGCTGCTGATCTCGAATTCTGCGATGGCTTTGCCGGAGAAAACCGATTTTTTAACCCTCAATTTGCCGCCATCTGCCACAGGAAGCATGTTTACGCCGGAAACCAGGCCTGCGTCGAGGCGGACGGCCAGCCGGCCGGCGAGCGATTTTCCCGTAGAGGTGTGGCTGACAATGACTACCGAAGCATTATTGCTCTTTGCCACTTCGGCAATGGTGGCAGCATAGGTCTGGCTGTCGAAATGATCAAGCGCAGCGCCGGTGGCGTTCAGTACCCGGCTCGCGCCGTAACGACCGAGTTCACCCGCGTTGTCTGCCTTACCCAGGGTAAGCGCGACACAGGTGGTACCCAGCAAATCGGCAACTTTTTTACCGTAAGTAACGGCTTCAAACGCCGCTTTTTTAAGGTTGCCACGTGGGCTTTCTGCAAAAACAAGAACCATTTTATGGAATGATGAATGATGAATGTTGAATGATGAATGTCTGGATCAATGACGACCGAAGTCCCTCGTCAAATCACCTTTGCTTCTTCGTGCAGAAGCCTGACCAGTTCGGTCATGTTATCGGGCTCGATCAGTTTGACGCCTGCTTTTGCCGGCGGCAGGGTAAACTGCACGGCCTTCGCCTGGTCATCAAACGCTACCGGCTGTACTTCCTTGAGCGGCTTGGTACGCGCCGTCATAATACCACGCATGTTTGGAATGCGCTGTTCGGCCATTCCCTTCGCTGCGCTGACGACAAAGGGGATATCCACTTCCAGCACCTCTACCCCACCCTCGATATCGCGTTCCAGCGTTGCCGTATTGCCGTTCAGGTCAAGTTTGGAGGCATAGGAAACAAAAGGAAGGTCCAGGTATTCGGCGACCATGGCGCCAACTTCGGAGCCGTTATAGTCGATGGTTTCCTTTCCGAAAAAAATGATGTCGAATTGTTCGCCACGGGCGTATTCGGCAATCTGTTTGGCCACGAAGGCGGCGCCCTGGGGGTCGGCATTGATCCGAACCGCTTCATCGGCGCCGATGGCCAGTGCTTTGCGGATGGTGGTCTCGTTCGTTGCCGGACCTACATTGAGGGCAACAACAGTCCCGCCAAGCGCCTCGCGCAGTTCGCAGGCGCGCACGAGCGCGTACCACTCGTCGTAGGGATTCATGATAAACTGCACACCCGCAGCGTTAAACTCCGTCCCGTCGGCATTGAAGGATATCTTCGCCGTGGTGTCGGGTGTCTGACTGATACAAACCAATAATTTCATGAACAGCTGGTTATGGCTATATAGTGGAGAATGATTTTACAAAAGCTGGTATTTTTGTGGCGCGCAAAGGTAGGAAGTCGCGCTTTCCTGGAAAAACTTAGCGCGAACTTTCGCCAGTCAAATAACAATGACAAACGTTTATCGTTCATAATCTACTGAAAATGAACAACCGGCTTCAATATTTACTTCAATTGCTCGAATCCGCTCCAACGGATTCTTTCCTGCTTTTTGCCGTTGCAAAAGAATATGAAAAAGCCGGTGACCAATTGCAGGCGCTTTCGTTTTATGAAACATTGCGGGATACAAACCCCGGCTACGTTGGGCTGTATTACCACCTCGGCAAACTGCAAGAGCAACAGCAGGCGCATGAGAAGGCTGTTCTGACGTATAAAACAGGTATCGAAATAGCGCGTAAAGCGTCTGACTTTCACGCAGTTGGCGAACTGAACGCAGCGCTGCTAAACATAGAAGACCCGGAAGAATGAACAAAATTTTGATCTCTCTTAAAGGATTATTGTGCTGCTCGCTGGCATTCATACTGTTGTCGGCAAAGGAGAGCGGATGCCGGCGGCATGTGCCCCTCAAGCCCGCCAAACCCGCAACGGAAGTCAGGCCGGCCGATTACCTCGTCAAAGCGCTGAACCGCCGCGACATGTCGGATATCCGTACCCTGACGGCGCGGGCACAGGTATTTGCCGAGGGCGAAGGACAATCCATCTCGGCCAACGCCAACATCATCTGGATTCGCGACAGCGTGTTGTGGATCAATGTACGCAAACTCGGCATCGAGGCAGCGCGGGCGCTGGTCACCAAAGACTCCGTGTACCTGATCAACCGGCTCGACAAAACCTACTCGATAAAAGGCCTGGAATCGCTACAGCGGCAATACAACCTGCCTGCCGGTTTCGGACTGCTGCAACAGGCGGTACTCGCTTCGGCATGGTTTTTTCCCGATATTCCGCTGCAAGCAGACATCAAAGACGACCTGCACCGCCTGAGTGGCTCCAATGGACAATCGGGTGCAGAATACCGTCTGGAAGAAGGATCGTATCTTTTGCGCAGCGAATCGTTCCTGCAACCGAAGGACGTGCGCATGGTTACCCTCGGTTTTGCCGATTATAAAAATTTGCCCGGAGCAGGCCCCTTGCCCTATCTTCGCAGCATAGAGGCCTACAGTCCTGAAACGGGCGCCCTGCGCGTCGAACTTCAACTTTCAGATGTAAAGGTGAACGTACCTGAGCAATACCGGTTTGAAATACCTGAACACTATGAGCAAGTGCATTAAGTATTCGTTTTTTGCTTTTTTTTTCCTGATTCCCCTGCTGGCGTTTTCGCAAAGCAAAAAAGAACTCGAGGCAAAGCGCAAAAAACTGATCCGCGACATCGAGGTGACGGGAAAACTCCTCAAAAAAACCACCAAAACAAAAGAATCCACTTACGACCGTTATGTCGCCCTGCAAAGCCAGATCGAACGCCGGGCCAGGCTGATCGAAACCATTGAACAGCAGATCAGCAACGCAGAGCAGGGGATCGAACGCAATTCAACCGTCATCGCTTCCCTGACGGGCGATATCAAAAAAATGCAGGACGAATACGGCCGCACCATCCGATCCGCATTTCGCCGAAAAACGCTGAGCAACCCGCTGTTGTATATTCTTTCCGCCGAAAGCCTCAACCAGGCTTTTCGCCGCTGGCTTTTCCTGCGCAAATACGACAAGTTCCGCCGCAAACAGGCCGACGCCATCGCCTTTACCAGGGATATGCTGGCCAAAAAGGTGTCGGCACTGGAAGAAACCCGCCGCGAAAAGGAAAACCTGCTCATTTCCCTGCGCAGCCAGAAGACCCTGCTTACCACAGAAATGGCCAATAAAAACGACCTCCTGAAAACGCTTTCACAAGATGAATCCAGGCTAAAGTCAGACCTCCAGCGCAAACAATCTGCCCACGAAGCACTGAACAGGGCTATCGAAAAGGTTATCCAGGAGGAAGTGCGCAAACAGGTGGAGGAAGCCCGACGCACCCGGCCGGCCGCGCCGGCAAAGCCCAATACCTCGACAGCCGGAACCAACAACGCCACACAGCAACAGGCATCTGCACCTGAGATAGTGGAAGACAACCTTTCCATGTCCTTCCGGCAAAAACGCGGCCAACTGCCCTGGCCGGTAGAAGACGGTTTTGTTTCAAAATCATTCGGACGTCAAAAGCATCCCACCCTCAAGAATATCGAGATCACCAACAACGGCATCGACATCCGCACAGAGGAATCTGCCGACGTGCGGTCGATCTTCGACGGCAAGGTCGCCGGTGTGCAGTTCATCCCCGGCCACGACTACACCGTGATTATTCAGCACGGCAACTACTACACCGTATATTCCAACCTCGGTGAGACCAACATTGCCAAAGGTGACCATGTAAGGGCCCGGCAATTTATCGGACGGGTCAGCAACAACGCCATTACCGGCACCTCGGAACTGCATTTCGAACTCTGGAACCAGAAGGAACGGATGAACCCGGCGATGTGGATACGGAAGTAGGCGATGTATCCCGGAACGGTGTTCCGGGTGTGTGATTACACGCTGCAAATACCCGGAACACCGTTCCGGGGTACAATTACACGCTGCAAATACCCGGAACACCGTTCCGGGGTACAATTACACGCTGCAAATACCCGGAACACCGTTCCGGGGTACATGTTTTTATGCATTTTGTGAATTCCCTGCATCCTTCCCACATCTCCTTCACAAAAAGCACAAAACCATGCGTAGCATTTGCTCAATCTTCTTCTTTTTCCTCCTTTCCTTCCAACTCTTTGCCAATACCGGGGTCACGCCCGTTATTTCGGAAGTCACCGTATACCGCAGCGGCGCCAAACTCAGCAGTGTGGCGACGGTGAAAATACCTGCCGGTAAATCAGAAGTCATTTTTGAAAACCTGTCGCCCTATTTCAACGCCAACAGCCTGCAGGTTAAAATAAAAGGCTCGGCAACGCTGCTCTCCGCCGTGTTCAGCCTCAAAACGCCGGGCGCAGGACCGGAGCACCCGCGCGCACCCGTGTTGCGCGACTCGCTGCTGTTGCTCGGCGACGAATTCTCCCGCATCCGCGACGAGCGGGAGGTGCTGAACGGAGAAAAAGCACTGATCGACAGCAAAATGGGCCAGATCGGCCTGACGACGACCGATCCGAATACCCGAACGACGCTCACCGTGGCCGAACTCCGGGAACTGACCACCTTTTACCGGCAGCAATTGCTGGACATCAAGGACCGCCTGCTCCAGATAGCCATCAAGGAGCGCACGGTCAATGAAACCTACAAAAACATGCAGGCCGACCTGCAACGCCTGCAGCCCAATACCGCTAACCAAACCGGCGAGGTGGTGATGAAAATTGACGCCGCAAGCGCCCAGTCGGTCGAGATTACCTGCACTTACCTGGTCACTCAGGCCGGCTGGACGCCCTTGTACGACCTTCGCTCCGACGGGCTGGATAAACCGCTGCAACTTGTCTACAAGGCTAATGTATCCAACCTGTCGGGCTTTGACTGGAAAGGCGTCGTGCTGCACCTGTCGACCGCCAGCCCCTTGTCCAACAACGACCGCCCAATTCTGAACCCCGTTTTTGTCGATTTCCGCCCCGTGGTAGCCTATTACCAGAAACAGGACATCAATGCTCCGATGGCCAATGTTTACCAGATGGAACAGGTGCAGATCGACGGCGGGGCCGTTAATATGCGCGGGTCGCGCGGTGCAGAAACCGAATTTATGCTCGATAGCAAACGAGCAGGCGGTGCGCTTCCTGCAGCAGACGACCTGAGCGTACTGAATGCCATGTTTGAAAATACCGGCGACTTCAATGTGACCTTCGACGTCGCCAAACCCCAGGATATCCTCGCCGACGGCAAGGAGAATATTATCCAGGTAGACGAAAAAGACATGCCGGCGACCTACGAGTACCATTCCGTACCCAAATTGGAGCCTACCGTGTTCCTGCTGGCCAAACTGGCCGATTATGGCAAATACAACCTCCTTCCCGGAAGGGCCAACCTGTTTTTCCAGGATACCTACATCGGTCAGGCATTCATCAACCCGCAGGTGGCTGCCGACACCCTTCTGCTTTCGCTCGGGCGCGACGAGCAGATCACCATCAAACGGGTACAGCCGCAGGATTTTACCGAGCGGAAGAAAATTTTCGGCTCCACGATCAAGGAGACCTATACTTACGAGATCGCCATTAAAAACAATAAATCAATACCCGTAACGGTGGACTTGCTTGACCAGATCCCGGTCTCCAAGCAAAAAGAGATCGTTGTGGAGATTGAAGAAACCGGCGGCTCCAAATACAACGCCGACTTCGGCAAACTGGAATGGCAGGTTGCCGTGCCGGCAGGTCAGACGAAAAAGGTTCGATTCACCTACTCGATCAAACGGCCCAAAGACAAGGCGGTTGGCATGGTAAGGCAGTAGGCAGGCAGTAGGCAGTAGGCAGTAGGCAGTAGGCAGTAGGCGGTGCGCCGAAAAGGGGAGGGGGGGGGGGCGGGCCGGCGGCGGGGGGGGCCGGGGGGGCGGGGGGGGGGGGGGGGGGGGGCGGGGCGGGGGGGGGGGGGGGGGGGGGGGGGGGGGGGCGGGGGGGGGCCGGGGGGCCCGGGGGCCCGGCGGGGGGGGACCGGGGGGGGCGGGCGGCGGGGGCCGGCGGGGGGGGGGGGGGGGGGGGGGGGGGGGCGGTAGGCAGTGGCAGTGGGCAGTGGCAGTGGGCAGGAACTGCTCGTTGGAGTTGTTTTGCCCTGGTCAAAGGTATGCTGCTAACTGCTACTGCCTCAAATCTTCGTTTTTTCCAGTCGGTGGTGCAGCGGCACAATTAACGGCAACACAGCGGAGCCGTACCAGGGATGCAGTTCCATAACGAGGCGGCCGGCCTGAATAGCCGGGTCGGTTGCCGTCAGCGTACGTGCCTCTTCTACCGTTTTTACGTTGAAAATATAAATGCCGCGCACCTCGCCATCGTCCATGAATGGTCCGGCCAGCACCAGTTTGCCTTCCTCAGCCATTCGGGTTATGTTCGCCAAATGCGCTTTTTGCAGGTTGGCCGCTGTGAGGGAATCCTGGCTGCGGTTAGGGCCGGCTTTCAGAAAAGCCATGACGTATTGCGCCATCCCGTATTCGTCGGCCTGGAGTTTTGTTGCCAGGGTCGAGTCGTAAGCAACATTCGGTTCAGTGATTTGGGCAAACAGGTCGGGACCGGAGGCTTCCGTCTGAGGGGCCTTGTTTTCGGTTTGGATACAGCCTGCAAAGCATATGCAGACGAACAGTAAATAAGGTATTGAATTCATAGCAATAAGTTGGATAAATGATCTATTCAACGGCGGATACTACCTTTGAGCCGGTACCCAAAAGTATCTCTTTCAAATGGACTTTGGCAAACTCCCCTCGGTGGAAAGTGTTGATTTTGCGTTGCCGGCCGATCCGCCGCAGAATGAAACCCTGTTGGCAGTGCTGCCAACAGCTACGACGCCGATGCTTTATATTGGCGCTACGGGGTACAATATGAAAGCCTGGGCAGGCAAATGGTATCCTACAGGGACAAAAGACAGGGATTTTCTTGCCCAGTACGGCAAGCAATTCAATACCATTGAACACAATACCACCCACTACCGGATTCCCGATGAGGCTACCGTAGCGCGGTGGCGGGAGGAGACGCCCGTCGATTTTCGTTTTTGCCCCAAAATACCCCAAACCATCAGCCATGCGCGCGACCTGGGCTTTCGGGCGGGCAGATTGAGTTGTTTTGCAATATGATCGCAGGCCTCGAAGAAAAACTCGGGTGCTGTTTCCTGCAACTGCCGCCCTACTTCAGCGTGCGGGACATCAACCTGCTGGCGCGTTTCCTGGAACAGTTCCCGGCATCCATACCGCTTGCCGTTGAAGTCCGGCACGAGTCGTTTTTCCAACCTGCCGTTCAGGCGGAGGATTATTTTCAATTGCTTCAACAACACCATATCGCAACAGTCATAACCGATGTAGCCGGCCGGCGCGACGTTTGCCACATGCGCCTGACCGGCGCCAGGGTGCTGATCCGCTTTGTCGGGAACGCCCTGCACCCGACAGATTACACCAGGATTGAAGACTGGAGTCGGCGCGCAAAAGACTGGACAGCCAGGGGGCTCCGGGAATTGTACTTTTTTACCCACGAACCCGACAACCTGCTGGCGCCGGAACTGGCAGCATATACAGCAGAGGCGTTTAAGACCCAAATGCCGGGGGCGCAATTGCGCGGCCCGAAACCGGCAGGCGGACAGCAGGGCACCTTGTTTTGAACAATACCGCTGTTAAGTTTCTTGCAAGTATGGTATTGTTTTACGGGCCGGTTGCTTTAATTCGTCTGAAAACCGCACATTTGTGCCGGATCAGCAACCTGTGAACACCCTTCATTATTCCTTTTTGCATTATCTGTATTCAGCATGAACACCCTGCCGCTCATTCACCGCGATATTTCCTGGCTATCCTTCAACTACCGCGTACTGCAGGAGGCCAAAGACCCGGCCGTACCGCTGTTGGAGCGCCTGAAATTCCTGGCGATCTACTCTTCCAACCTGGATGAGTTTTTCCGCATTCGGGTGGCCGGTATTCGCAAGTTGAAAAAGGTGGGCAAAAAAACCAAGGCCCAACTGGATTTTGATCCGAGCACTTTGCTCAAGGAGATACACAAGATCGTCAACCACCAGCAGGAAGAATTTGCGGCCACGTTCGAGCAGCAGATTGTACCAGAGTTGCGCAAGCACCACATATTCCTGCTCAGAAGGCTCGATTTGAACGAACGCCAGAAGGAGTTTGTAGAGAATTACTTCCACAACAACCTGTTGCCGTTCGTCATGCCGGTTTTACTGGTAAAACGCCGCATCCGGCCCTTCCTGGCAAACGCCAACCTCTATCTCGCCGTACACCTCCGGCAAAGAAAAAAACCGCTCAGCGACAGCGAATACGCCCTGGTCAAGATACCCTCCGACCAGCTGCCCCGTTTCATTAAGTTGCCTTCCACCGGCGACCGCCAGGATGTCATCATGCTTGACGACATCGTGCGGAACTCGATTTCCTGGCTGTTCCCCGGATATGAGATACAGGATACCTATTCGATCAAACTGACCCGCGACGCCGAACTCTACATCGACGACGAATATTCCGGCGATCTGGTGCAGAAGATCAAATCCAGTCTGCAAAAGCGGCAGGTCGGGCCCGCCAGCCGCTTCGTCTACGACCGGGAAATGCCCGGCCACCTGCTCGATTACCTGCAGGATACCTTCGACCTGGGCAAAAACGACATCTTGCCGGAAGGCCGTTACCACAACAACTTCGACTTCTTTAAATTTCCGGATTTTGGCATGTCGCACCTGAAATACAAGCCTCTCCCCCCGCTGCCGCACATGCATTTGCAACATGCGGAAGATCCTTTCGAGATCATCCGGGGAAAGGACCAGATGCTGCATTTCCCGTATCACTCCTATCAGTCGGTCGTCAATTTTTTTGAAAAGGCGGCGGAAGACCCCAACGTGACCCACATCAAGGTTATCCAGTACCGCGTGGCCCGCCACAGCAAGATACTCGAAGCCCTGATGCACGCGGTGCAACGGGGAAAACAGGTGTCTGCATTTGTCGAGATCAAGGCCCGTTTCGACGAAGCGGCCAATCTCGAATGGGGCGAGCGCCTCGAACGCGCCGGGGTCCGGGTCCACTATTCCTTTCCGGGGGTTAAGGTGCACTCCAAACTCGCCCTGGTACGCCGTATCGAGAACGGAAAACCCCAACTGTATACCTACCTCGGCACCGGCAACTTCCATGAAGAAACCGCAAAGATCTACACCGATCTCGGTCTGTTCACCGCCGATCCGCGCCTCACGGTGGAAGTGAGCAATGTATTCTCGTTTTTGGAAAACATCAAACCGCCAAAAGAAGAGTTCGAACACCTGCTGGTGGGCAAATTCAACCTCCGCCCGGCATTATACCGGCTGATCGATCATGAAATAGAGGCTGCCAAACGCAAAAAGCCTTCCGGTATGACACTGAAAATCAACAGCCTGGAAGACAAGGCCATTATCGCCAAATTGTACGAAGCATCCAGGGCCGGCGTGAAGATCAAACTGATCGTCAGGGGTATTTGCTGCCTGGTTCCCGGACTAAAAGGTGTGAGCGAAAACATTGAAGTCATCAGTATCGTCGATCGCTTCCTCGAACATGCCCGGATATTTGTGTTCCACAATGGCGGCAAGGAAAGAATCTTCCTGAGCAGTGCCGACTGGATGGAGCGCAACCTGAGCTATCGCATCGAGACTACCTTCCCGGTGTATGATCCCGATCTTAAACAGGAGATCAAAGACTTGCTCGACCTGCAACTGAACGACAATGTCAAAGCAAGGATCATCGACCGCTACGACCAGAATGAATACCGGCGTGTCAGCACGGATATACCGGTTCGGACTCAACTGGAGACCTACTTCTACTACAAACGCATGGTCGATGCCGCCCAGGAAGCCAGTCAGATTGCCGGAACACCCGGTTAATCCGGCCTGTACGAGCCAAAAGCGGCTTGTTTTCTAAAAATATGGCCAGGTGCAAATTTTTTTTGAAAAATATTTGTCTGCCTGAAAAGGACGGTCTTATCTTTGCACCCGCTAAACGCAGGAACAACGGTTCCGGCAAGCACAATATGCGGAAGTAGCTCAGTTGGTAGAGCGCAACCTTGCCAAGGTTGAGGTCGCGAGTTCGAGTCTCGTTTTCCGCTCAAAAGAAACCCCGCGTTCCCGCGGGGTTTTTTATTTTTACCGCTAACTTTGTAGCCACTGCCCGGGTGGTGGAATGGTAGACACGCAGGACTTAAAATCCTGTGGCCGTTGAGGTCGTATGGGTTCGAGTCCCATTCCGGGCACAGAAGCCCCGCAGGCAAGCGGGGTTTTTGTTTTGATACCCAAACCGTTTCGTTCAATTCACACCTGCCCGGACTTATGAAATACTGGCTTCCCTTTTTGTGGCTGTGCGCTGCAACGCTGACTGTCAGCGCACAGCATACGGCTGACGATGCATCCGAAATCCGAACCATTATGGCTGCACAGGAAGATGCCTGGAACCGGGCCGATTTAGAGGCCTTCATGGAGGGGTACTGGAAATCGGACAGCCTGCGATTTATTGGTTCACGGGGCCTCACCTTCGGCTGGCAACAGACCCTCGATAACTACAAAAAAAGTTATCCGGACGCCGAAAAAATGGGCAAACTAACCTTCACGATCCTGTCCGTTGAAATATTGTCGCCGGAAAACGCCTTTGTTACCGGCAAGTGGCTGTTGAACCGCGCTGCAGATGCGCCCGAAGGGTATTACACCCTGCTCTGGAAGAAAATTGCCGGCCGCTGGGTAATTGTGGTCGATCACTCCAGTTGACTTTACAGAAACGCTTTCCTAACGACATGATAAACATCACCACAGCCCAAACAGACGCCGATATTTTGAAATGCTGGCCGGTATTGCACCTCCTGCGCCCACACCTGAAGCAGGAATCCTTTCTTCCCCTGATCAGGGAAATGATGCAGGAGGGCTATAAACTGGCTTTTATAGAAAAAGACGGCACGGCAGCGGCTACCATCGGGTTTCGCTACCTTCGGAAATTATACGACGGGAAACAGATTTATGTGGATGACCTTAGCACGCTGGAGGCCTTCAGGGGAAAGGGCTACGCCGGGATGCTACTCGATCATGTGTTCGGGCTGGCCAAATCCGGAGGTTGCGACTGTGTGACACTTGATTCCGGTCCCACCCGTCACGATGCACACCGGCTATACCTGAACAAAGGGTTCAGGATCAGCAGTTTACATTTTTCAAGAGAAATTCAGGAGCAAGAGTAGAGGGGTTTAGGCGGGTCAGGGCGCGAACCATGACCCCTCTAAACCCCTCATTTTTTATCGCTTCATGATTTTACCCACGTAGAGGGTATCACCGGTAAGTACTTTGGCGATATAAGTACCTGCAGGAAGGTCTTTTACATCGAGCCGGAATTGCCAGTTATCGGTCTGCTTTTCGGCGGCCAGGGTGCGCATGATCGCTCCTGTCGTTGAGACGACCTCGATCGTTACGGCGCCATTCCACACATGCTCCAGACTGAGTTGAGCGAAATCGACAGCCGGGTTCGGCATAACACCGAGCAATTTTGTTTTGGGCGCTGCAAATACGCCTACAACGCTCTGGTTTTCATAGCAGCCGGCATCGGGTTCGTTGATCCTGGATTGCCGTCCAGGTCCGTAGCAGGCGCACCTGACGCAATGCCGATATCAATAGCAGGACTGTTGGTCGGAACATGAAAGTCGTAGACAGAAACATCATTGAACAAGGGATCCATCTCGTTGACGTCGTTCGTGCCGGTCAGGTAAGGCGTCAGGGTAGCATCGCTGCAGAGGTTACCACCCAGCGATGTAACGGACGGATTGCCCGCTTCAATGGCATAATTGTCGAGATCGCCGGCTACAATACAGTTTTGAAGGGTAAGCGATGCCACACCGTCGCCTACATCAAACTGAGCGATGGATGCACCCAGGGGTGCGAAATTTGCACCGAACGTACAGTTAATGGCAACAATATTGGCGGTTTCTCCTTCGGTCGCATTGTTGGAAATGGCGCCACCGGCGCCTCCTGTAGAGCTCAGGTTGAGGTTGGAAGCAAACAGACAATTGCTCAACCCTATGTCGGAGTTGTCGACATTGAGCGCACCAGCCTGCGTGAATGCGATATTGTCCCGAAAAACCGCATTATTGATGGCCAGTGTAGTTGTACCCACTGTATCCTCAAATACGCGGATTGCGCCGCCCACATCGCCTGAATTGCCGAGAAACTGTGCTTCGTCGATACTGACGCTCACACCGGAGGAGATGTTCATGGCGCCGCCGCGCAGTGCGGCGTTGTTTTCGCTGAATACGCAGCGCTCGATGTTCAGATTGGTTGATTCATTCTGGTTGGAGATGGCGCCACCTGCATTGCCCGCATTATTCTGTGAAAACGTGCAATCGCTGAGGGTTACGTTGGACGTAAATCCGTTGATCAGTGCGCCGCCGCTGGTCACTGCCTCATTAGCCACAAATGTGCATCCCGTGAAAGTGCCGGTATTGGCCGAGCCGTAACAAGACACCCCTCCGCCGAATGTGGCCATGTTGCCGTCGAATACACAGTTGTGGAAGTTGTAAACACACGAATCGCCCGTGTAAATGGCGCCGGCAGTATTTTCTCCGCTGTTACCCATAAACGTGGTATTACCCAGGTCTACATTCGACTTCCAGAAATACACGCCGCCGCCGCCATACACCTTGCCCTTGTTTCCCTGGAATATGCAACTGTCGATGGCAGCTTCGCTGTTGAACGAGCGACCGTCGTTGTAGATCGCGCCGCCGTTGTCGGCTTCGTTGTTCACAAATGTGCTGTTTTTCAAAAGATAGGTGGCCTGCCAGTTGCTGATGGCGCCGCCAAACGTGGAAGCATTTGGATTGCCGTCATCCACGATATTGTTCTCAAACAGGCAGTTGTCGATGACGAAATAGTCTTCATCGTCGCGGCCGTCGTTGTACATGGTGGCAAATGCCTTCGACTTGTTGTTTCGGAAGATGCTGTTCTTGAGCAGGAATGAGGCCTGGAAATTATACATGGCGCCGATATTCGCAGTGGAGATGTTACCGTCGAATATGCAGTTGTCGATCGTAAAGAAATGGCTGCCCATGCGCCCGTCGTTGTACATGGCCGGCGAGGTATTGCCGGTGTTAGACTGGAAGGTGCTGTTGGTCAGCGTAAATGAGGTTTGGAACGTAAACATGCCGCCACAGTTGTTGGCCCCGGCATTGTTGGAATCGAACAGGCAGCTGTCGACCACTACATTTGTAGAAGTAAGCGGATAGAGACTGCCGCGGTTGGTGGTATTGTTGCTGAAAATACAGCGGTTTATGTCGGCGCCGTCGAGGTTCCGGATAAAAATACCCGCAGATTGCTGGGTGGCGTTGTTGGCGTTGAAGGTACAGTTGTCGACCATCAGGCCGGATGCCTCGGTTGAAATAGCGGCCAGGCTGGCGCCTGCACGGCCAAAGTTGTCGGAAAACAGGCAGTTGCGTACCGTTAATTTGGCTGCGGCAAAAACCCCGCCGCCGTGGCGAAGCATCTCCGGATCGGTCGATACGTCGCTGGTATGGCCGCCTTGAATCCTGAAACCGTCCAGAATGGCCCGTTCCGATGGATTGGTATTCTCAATGATCACAACGTGTTTTGCGTTATCGACCCTGTTGGTCGAAAAATTGCCCGTTACGTCATCTCCGCTGATATCGCCGCTGAGCACGGCAATATTGGAATTAAAATTCCGCTCGCTCAACATGGTTTCCGTTCCGGCGAATCCGCCGTAGAGTTTCACACCCGAAGCCACCGTAAAACTGTTGTTCGGATTGGGGTTGGAGGGTCTGTAAATCCCGGACGCAACCCAAATTTCAGTGCCGGCAGTTGCACCGGCAAGGGCGGCATCGAGATTGGTGTAGGCATTTGTCCATGACGTGCCGTTATTGGCGCCGGAAGCGCTTGCATTAACATAGACCGTCTGCGCCTGCACGTAGGAAGACGCACACATGACTGCGATAAGCAGCAAAATTTGGAAAAATTGTTTCATGAGAAATGTCATTTTTGAGTGATCTTTATAAAAACCTGCCCAAATGTCGATAAAAGGAAAAATTGGTTGCATCGATTACCGACAAAATAGTGTTTTAAATTGTTTATTTGCCAATAAAGGCCTTTCGCTGTTTTGATGCGAAGGGCTAATCAAAGCCCATGGGTTGTCGTAGCGCTATTGTTTGCCTGCTTTTTTTGTTGTCTGCTCTCCATCTGAGCAGTCAATCCGGCTTTCAGAAACAACTGGACAGCCTGAACGGCATTTTTTGCCTCGAACAAACGGCAGACGGCACGTTCTGGCTTGGCACTTTTCTGGGAAAAATTATCCGCCTCGACGCCGACGGCCAATGGCTGGGCGGATATACCCTCCGAAAAGGCGATACGGCTTCAACACGTTTTATTTACGACCTGGAAAAAACACCCGACGGAGGCGTTTGGGCGTTGTTCGACCGCAACAACAACAACACGGCGCTCGACGACTATCTCATCCTCGCCAAACTTGCGCCGGATGGCGCGCCCGTCTGGCAAACACCGGTACACTACGGACAGGTGCTGCATTGGGCGCACAACAGACTTGGCGGCGACCCGGACGGAAATATATACGTATTGTCGGCCCGGTTCAGCTCAACCGGTAGTTCCCAACCCAGCCGCCTCGTGATGACTAAAGTTGCCCCCGATGGCAGCATCGTTTGGAGTAAAATACTTTTTAACAACGGGGTAAACTATCCCAGAACGCTGCAGCGGCTCAACGATGGCAGTTTTCTGATCTGTGGTAACGGACAACTGGCAGCGCATTACGGTTTTATCCTGCGTATCGCACCCGACGGGACGGTGATCTGGAGCCGCCGCTACGATCAATTGCTGTTTAAAGCCTTTGCCGAACTGCCCGATGGCGGTTGGGTTTTCGCTGCTACCGAAACCGGACCGCTGCCTCAATCCGCGTGTGTATTGCGGACCGACAGCGACGGCAATATCGCCTGGGCCAAACGACTTGAAATGCCCAATGCCCTCAACTGGCTACCCGGCCTGCTGCTTTCACCTGCCGGCGACGTGCTGGTGTTCAATTATGAAACCCCGAAAGACCAGCCGGTTGCCGACATGATCTGCCTTTCGCCTGCCGGCGACTTTTTGTGGGCAAAACGCTACGATTTGTGCCACAACTACGGCATATCTGCCGGTATAATAACCAACGACGGTGGCATTGCCGGCATCAGGTACCGCCCCGGCGGGCATTTGCTGCTAAAAACGGATGCGTCGGGCGCCTGTAGCGCATGTCCGGCAGAAGACGTCGTCATCCCGCTGACCGATGTGTTCGATACGCCGGTTGTTTTTAACTGGCAATCGGAAGATCGACCGCCGCCCTTGCCGGCAACATCAGATTTCTTTCCGTTTAGCGTCGGGGTCCGTGATTATTGTGAAAAGAAAAACCCGTCACGGGCATTTCGCTTGTGCCGGAAGAAGTTTGCCTGTATCAACCCATTTTTGTGACTGCTACGGGCAACGGACAGGCGGATAATTACCAGTGGAAGTTTCCGGGCGGACTCCCGGCGGCCTTGTCGGGGGTTAAAAGCGTTGGTGGTATAACCTTCGATACGCCGGGCGATACGACCATTTCGCTTGTCGTAAAAAACGGTTTTTGCCAGGACACTTTCGATGCGGCATTAAAAGTACTGCCCGGCCCCCTGCCATTCAGTCTGGGACCGGATACGGTCGTTTGTGGAACGGGCGCCCTGGTCAAACTGGATGCTTCTGCCGGCGAAGCCCAGCAATATGAATGGAGCGACGGCATGACGGGCCCTGTCAGGACCGCCGACGGCACAGGCGACTACATCGTCACCGCATCAACAGGCGCCTGTATCGCCACAGACACCATCCGGATTCAGGTGCTCGACAACCTGAATGTGATGTTGCCCGGCGACACAACAATATGCGGTATCGATACCATCTGGCTCGATGCAACGACCCCCAATGCCGAGTCGTACCGGTGGAGCGATGGCGTCGAGACGGCCCGGCGTGCCGTCACGGAACAGGGGTATTACGCAGTCACTGCATTCCTTGGTAATTGCTCCGCCTCTGATTTTGTCGCCGTAAATCCATTCCCCAGCCCGGCCTCTTTGCCTTCCGACACACTGATCTGCGCCGGCGAGCCGCTGGTACTCCGCGTCGGCAACAGTGTGGCAGGCGAAATATACTGGAATGGAGAACCGGGATATGCGGAATTTGAATTCGCCGGCACCGGCTGGGTCCGCCGGGTCGTTGAGTACCGGAAATGCCGGTTTGAAGACTCCATTTACGTTTACCGCGCCGATTGTCGCGACGGGTTTGCCTACTTTGCACCCAATGTTTTTGCCCCTTACAGCTCCGGGGAAAATGCCTTTTTTGAAATCTTCGGTGTGGATTTGGAAGTGCTGACGCTCCAGGTTTACGACCGGTGGGGCAATATGCTCCATTCCGTCAAAAATGAAAATCCGGCGCGTTGGGATGGCCGGGTGCAGGATCGCCTGCCGGACCCCGGCGTTTACATTTGGGTTGCGCAGATCAAACAACGCAACCGGTCGGGATGGATATCCGGCGATGTGCTCATCGTCCGCTGAGGATCAGTAGTTGTCGCGAATGAATTCCAGGATGCGTTGCATCTCCGACTTCAGGGGTTTGTTGCTCCCGATAAAATTGTTGTGCATAAAACTGAATATCAGGACTTTACCACTTCCCGTCTGCACAAAACCGCTCAGGCAATACACGCCGCTCATGGAGCCTGTTTTGGCAAATACATAGGGTTTCCCGTTTTTCCCCGGATACAAATCCGCGATGGTTCCGCTTATGCCACCCGCCGGAAACAGAGAAAATAAGCGTTCGCGCGGTTGTTCGTCCCAGAGTTTTTTTAACACAACGGACAGGTCGCGCGGGCTGACCAGGTTATATCTTGACAGTCCCGAGCCGTCGACCCACCGGGGGCGCTGGGGCAGGTCGTTCCAGACACTGTCGAGCATCCAGCGGATAACGGAATCCTGGTTAAGTCGGGAAAAATTGGTCCGGACGCCTGACGCCGCCAGCAGCAGTTGTTCCGCAATAAAATTATCGCTCTGGTGCATCATGCGGCGGTAAACGGTATCGACCGGACAGGAATACCGAATTGTGCCAATCCTGTCCTGCCCGGTTCCCCAGCTTACTTCTCGGTGGAGTGTGTCCTCCAGCAAATGGTGCAGGTACGCAGCCGACTCCCGAACCGGGAGCCAGGTTTCAAATGCGGAATCAAGCGGCAGCGCGGAATCATATGCAACGGTATTATCCCTGAACTGCCGAACAGGCATTGGATTGTCTGCAGAACCCCGGTCGGATCTCAACAGCCGGCTTTTCCAGTAACCCGGCTCAATATCCAGGGAGTCGGAACCGGCGGCAAACAGCCTTTTTGTATTGCCGTACATCGGGAATCCGGTTCTTTCTGCTGAATAATCCGAATCGACGTCGTCCCAGGCCCAGCCGGGCCCAAGGGGCGGCATATTGTAGGCGCTTGTATCCACTGTTATTGCCTTGTCCTGAGGCACGTGCAGTAAATCCGCCATGACCGGCTGCCAGGTCTGAAACCGGGGATGCAAGAAAGTCGGGTCGCCAACCGGGACCAATGTAACCGATCGTTCGTTTTGGCTCCAAACGATCCCCGGCATCGAATCGCCCAATACCTTGAGACAAGTGTACAGCGTCAAAATCTTTGTATTGGAGGCCGGCGTGAAATAGTGCTCGCCGTTTACATCAGCAAGGGTTTTTCCGCTGACGGGGTCCATCAGGACAAAACCGGTGAACACTTTTTGGAAAACCGCAGAGTTTGTGACTTCCCGTTGGATTGTTCTGGAAAACCGGCGTGCTGTCAGGTGCGCAGTTGCACAGGATGCGAGGGTAAAAATGCAAAGCAGGGAAAATATGATCTGTCGCATACAATTGCGGGAAACACCTGCAAAAGTAAGGAGTTGCCCCGGCATTATTTCCGGAGCCGGGGCAACTTTACAGATGGTCTACAATTCAATATCAAAAACGCCGTCTTCGACCTTGATTTCAGTCTGATTGCCGTTTGCGTCAAACTTGACCCCGGTAAATTCAAACGTTCCTTTTACCCTGTCGCTGTTGTACACAGAAAAGGTGATAGTACCAGATCCCAGGCCGAATAACGCTGCATAGGTATCTGCGCCCTGAAATGAAGTTTTGTATTGTGCCGAGATGGCATCGTTATCGGTAGTGTAAGTCTGACCGGAAGCAATTGAAACGGGAACCAGGACAGAAATAAAGGAATTATCGGCGCCAATAGCCTGCAGGGAATGGGTACCCTGCGATTCGACAAAAATGGCGCCGCTGGCATCGTTTTTACTGCTCCAGGCCTGGCCATTTACTTTGGCGCTAACGCTGCCGCTGCCGGCATTGGTACCCGGCGGTTCGCTATCCTTGCTGCAGGATGCCATGAATAGTCCGCAGGAAAGCAGTGCGATTACTGTAAGGTGTTTCATCGTAGTATCGGTTGTTTAAAAATGTGCAATATTTATTTCATGGTTTTCAGTTTATCGAAGTCAATCGCTTCTACGGCATTCCGCATGGTTTCCATGGTGCAGCCGCGGCAGGCCGCCGTGATGATGTAACGGCTTTCGGCAATCAGCGACAGCTCGGATGTAGCGCCGTTTTTTTTGAATTTTTCAAAACTTTTAATACCCTTCAGGGTCGACGTCCGTTCATAGCCGTTGTCGTCTTCCTTGTCAATCGTAAGGTTGGCCCAGGTGGCTGTGCCAAGCATAGCCATTCCCATCCCTCCGGTGTCCACAACATCCAGATTCAGGTTTTTCCCGTCGTCATCCCTGTATTTTCCCGTTGCCCTGGACATTTTCATGCCCATGGTTCCCGTGGTTTCACCGCCTTTTTTTACCAGCGTAAAGCCGGCGAGCTTATCCGCAAGGACTTCCTGCAACGTGCGGAAGTTGACCGGTTCGACAGGTTGTTGCATTTGTGTCTTTTTTATAGCCTCCTGTGCCTGATTCATAGCCTCCTGCATTTCGTCTGCCGACGTGGCAGGCTGGGTTGTACCGGGGGGAGCAGTTTTGTCGGATGTGGTGCCGCTGTTGCCGCATGAATATGCCAGAAACAGCAACACGAGGAGAATGGTCGTCCGCATGAGCAGTTGTGTTGAATGAATGAAAGAAGATGGGGCAAAACTAAGGCTGTTGGATGCCGGCTGTCAATCGCGCATTTGGGTAGTTTCTCAGCGCAGGAGCCGGTCTTTGATAGCCTTGCCTACCGCTTCGGCGCGGGTATGCACCTGTAGTTTTTCATAAATGTTTTTTATGTGCGCCTTGACTGTATTGGCGCTGACGAACAGCGCATCGGCAATGGTCCGGTAGTTTTCTCCGTCGCACAGCATCCTCAATACTTCGATCTCGCGTTGGGAAAGCGGGTTTTGTTCTCCCGAATGAAAGCTGCGCACGACTTTCCGGGCTATAGACGGACTCATCGGGGAACCGCCTGCACTGGCTTCGCGAATTGCATCCAGCAATTGAACGGGGGGCAGTCCTTTGACCAGGTAACCCACTGCTCCGGCACACAGCGATTGAAATACAGCGTCGTCGTCTTCATGGACAGAAAGCATTAGTACAGCCAGTTGAGGCAGCAACTCTCTTATTTTGACCACGCCTTCGATGCCTGACATCTTCGGCAGGTCTATATCCATCAACACCAGGTCAGGCGGGTCTTCGACCAGCCCCGGAATGCCGGTTTCGCAGGATTCCCAGGTCTGACGACAGGCAAAGCCGGGCGATCCGTCAATCAGTATCTGCAGCAACTGGCGAATATCCCTGTCGTCTTCGATGATGGCCACACGTACGGTCATATGCCCCAAAAAAGTTGAAATGCCAAAGATACACACGCCGGTGTCGCCTTTCAATTACCCGTTTGGGTGATTTGGATGACAAGTCGGATAATCGTACCGGCTCCCGGCGCCGAGTCCAGGCTGAATTTTCCTCCGATTTTTTCCGCACGTGCCGTCATATTCGACAGGCCGTTACCCGTTTTTACTGCTTCGGTATCAAACCCCCGCCCATCGTCGCGGAATTCGATTGTCAGTGTATCGGCGTCCACGGTGATCCGGAGTTTTGCCCTTGTTGCGTGCGCATACTTGACACAGTTGTTAGCGGCCTCCTTAAAGATCAGCAGGATGTGCCGCCTCTGGTTGCTGTTCAGGTGCATTTCGCGAAAACCCGGACTGATACCTTCCGCACTGAAGCGCGTTTCAGACCAGGAAAACAACTCGTTGGCGAAATCGCGGAGACGCGTCAGCATTTCGTATACATTGTCGTTTTCCGGGTCCAGAACCCAGATAAAGTCGCGCATCCCGTTTCGCAAATCCTGTATGTTGTTTTCCATCTGTTCCATGAGTTGGAGTGTCGCCGTATTATCCCGAACCATGTTCTTCACCACCTCGCTGAGCAGAGCGATCTTTGTGATCCTGTTGCCTGCTTCATCGTGAAAATCGAGCGCCGTTCTTTTCCGGAACCGCTCCCGTTCCTCAATCTTAACCTGTTCCATGCGCCTGACGGCCTTTATTCGCTGCCAGAAAACCACCCACACTGCACCGCCAATAAGCGTTGCGAGCAGTGCGTATGCCCACCAGCGTTGCCACCAGGGCGGCAAAATATGAATACGGATGCTGACCGGTTTGTCATTCCACACACCATCGTGATTGGCGGCCCTGACACAGAAGGTATAATGGCCCGGCAACAGGCGCGGATAGGCTGCATAACGGCGAGAGCCACTCTCCACCCATTCCGCATCTACACCCACCATCCGGTATGCGTAAAGATTGTTTTCCGGTTGCCGGTAGCCCAGTGCGGCAAATTCAAACGCGATAAAATTCTGGTCGTGCCGCAGTACAATCTCTTCGGTTGCCTGTATAGCATACTGCAAAGCATACTGGCGCCCTCCGGTATGGCCTACTTTCACAGATTGGTTGAACAGTTGAAAATCGGTGATAACCACGGGCGGCGCAACCGGATAAGGCTTGATGTTACGCGGATCAAAAACCGTCAACCCTGCCGTGCCGCCGAAACAAAACCTGCCGTCGCGGGTCCTGTAAAAGGAGTGCTGGTTAAACTCGTTGCCCTGCAATCCGTCTGCGGCATCGTAGGTCTGTACCAGATCAATACTGTCGTGCCGTACTTCAAAATATGCGAGGCCGCGGTTTGTGCTCATCCAAAGGCGACCGGCAGCATCTTCCAGTATGCCGTAAACGACTTCATTCGGCAGTCCGTCTTTTTGGGAAAAGCGTTTAAACCGGCCATCGCCAAGATAAAGGTTAAGTCCGTTGGCCGTACAGACCCATAACCGCTGCCGGCTGTCTTCAAACAGCGACAGGATCATGTTGCTGCTGATAGAAGCGTCGTCGTCCGGCATATGCAGGAAGGCCCTGAAATGCCCTGTATCCCTGTCGAGCAGGCATAAGCCGCCATTCGCCGTACCTACCCAGAATCTGCCGCCACTGTCTTCCAGCAAGCAAAAAATGTATTGATGTGGCAAAGCGCCGCCAGTGTTTTCCGTGGTGTATACCTTGTGGCGGCCCTTGATCCGATCCCAGCGGATCAGGCCTTGACCGGGGGTAGCCAGCCAGGTAATATTCCTGCGGTCGCGATAGACGGCATTGATCCCGGCGCCCTGGAGGATTGAATCGAATTGTCTGACGGGGCTGAAATACCATTCCAGGGGCGCTTTTTGTATCAACAGGGCAAAACCGTTGCGGCGAAATGTGACCCACAATGAGTCCGTACCTGCCGGAATGACACGAAGCACGTAAGCATAGGGGATTGCCGGGTTGTTGCGCGGATGGATGCATCGGGTTTGCCACGCATGTGGATCGGAACCGAAGTTTTGCACCATGGTCAGGCCCTCATTAGTAGCGATCCAGCCTGTGCCGGATGCCCCTTCAGCCATTCCAAGGATGGAATTGGCGCATAACCCGCGGCCGTTTTCTCCAAATCGCAGGGTACTGAAGGGCGAAGGGGCGGCAAATATACAATTGATGCCCTCACGGGTACCGGCCAGCAACAACCCTGGTTCGGGCTCCAGCAAGGAATTGACCATATCACTGGAAAGCGAAGCGGTAATGCCGGCAGTATGGGTAAGGGTGGAAATTTCCATATCCGGGTATTTCCCATCAATACGGGCCAGTCCACTGGTGGTGCCTACCCACAGATGATCGTTAACATCGGTGAGCAGCGACAGGATGTTGTGATCCTGTAATGCCCCGGAAAGATTAACCGGCTCCGCAACTGCAACGCCGCCGGCAGTGCTCCGGCGCTCCAGCCTGAACAGGCCGGCAGGTGTTCCGATCCAAAACGCTCCGGCGTCTCCGGGAGCAATGGCGTTGACGGTCGGCATTTGCCCATCCGTAAAGGATACTGCTGTGAGCACTTGCCGATCAGTATTCCAGCAAAAAAGCCCCTGTGCGCACCCGATCAGTACCTCATTCTCCGAATATGGTTCAAGCGCGACGATGTTGAGCAGTGTTGCCAGGGATGGATGGACTGGACGAAAGCGACGGGCTGTCAGGTCGAAAGTCCAAAGCCCTTTGTCCGATCCGACCAGCAGGGCGCCCACCGGATATTCACAAATGGAACGGATCGCATTTTCGGATACTGTCTTTCCGGCAAAGGCAACCGGCCTGTACGTCTGGAAACGTTCCTGTTTGGCGTCGTACCGGCAGAGTCCGCCACCAAACGTACCGATCCACATGTCGCCCCGGCTGTCTTCAAATAAACTCCAGATATAATTATTACTCAGGCTGGTGGTGTCGCCGGGTCGATGGTAGTACTGCCGGAAGGCATAGGCATCGTAGCGGTTGAGGCCATCCTGTGTGCCGAGCCATACAAAGCCCAGCCGGTCTTTGACCATGCAGTTTACCTGCCCCTGCGACAGTCCCTGATCGATAGAAATCCGCTTGTACACAGACAAGGGAGCCTGGGCCACAGCCGGTCCCGGCATCCATAAAAAAGGGAAAATAGCGGCAAGGGGGAAAAGTTTCACCTGTTAAAGATACAGGCTACTGCTGAAACAACGATTCTACAAACGCGCGCTTGTTGAAGATTTGCAGTTTGTCGATGCTCTCCCCTACTCCAATGTACCGGATGGGTATTCTGAACTGGTCGCTGATACTGATGGCTACGCCGCCTTTGGCGGTGCCGTCGAGTTTGGTCAGGGCCAGGCAGGTGATCGGTGCAACTTCCGTGAATTGTTTCGCCTGTTCCTGGGCGTTCTGGCCGGTGGAGGCATCCAGAACGAGCAGGACGTCGTGCGGGGCGCCGGGCAGTTTTTTCTCGATGGAGCGGTGTATTTTGCCCAGTTCCTGCATCAGGTGGGTTTTGTTGTGCAGGCGACCTGCCGTGTCGATGATGGCGATATCGCACTGGTTGTCCAGTGCGTATTGCGTCGTTTCGAACGCTACGGCGCCCGGATCGGCATTCATGCCTTTGGAATAAAGGTCGCAGCCGACGCTGTCGGCCCATATCTTGAGCTGATCGACGGCGGCAGCGCGAAAGGTATCGGCAGCGCCGAGCACCACTTTGTAGCCGTTTTGTTTGAACTGATGCGCCAGTTTCCCGATCGTGGTGGTTTTCCCCACCCCGTTGACGCCGATCACAAGCAGGACATAAGGTTTCTTTCCGGCCGGCACGTCAAAGTCTTCCGCGTCTTCCGTATTGTTTTCCGCGAGCAATCTGACGATCTCGTCGCGGAGTATCTCGTTGAGTTCGGAGGTGTTGACGTATTTATCACGCGCCACCCGCTCTTCGATACGGCCAATAATCTTTACGGTGGTATCAAGCCCTACATCGCTGCTGATCAGCACGTTCTCCAGTTCGTCCAGCACCTCGACATCAACCGTGGTTTTGCCTGCAACTGCCCGGGAAAGTTTGTCGAAAAATCCTTCTTTTGTTTTCTCGAGTCCCTTGTCGAGGTCTTCCTTTTTTTCCCGGTTAAAAAATTTGTCAAAAAATCCCATTTTAAGGTTGGAGTTTGGAGTTTGAAGTTCCAGGGGCCGGGCCTTTGAGATTGCGCGTTACAACAGCTCCGGCTCCCGGTTTTCAAACTATATCATATTTCACCGTGCGTACGGCGCACGGTATCGATCAGTGATGATTTTTTGCGCCGCGACACTTCAACCGTTTCGCCGGTTTCGAGCACGAGGTAGCCGCCTTCGCCTTTGATATACGTCTTCATGAAGTTCATGTTGACGATGTGTTTTTTATGCACCCTTACGAAGCCGAGCGAGGCCAGCGTGTCTTCAAATGCCTTGATGGTACGGCTTGCCGTAATGCGTTCACCGTTTTTGAGCAGGAAGTGGGTATAATTGTCTTCCGCTTCGAGGCGGATAATATCGCGCAGCCGGACAAAGTGGATACCGTCGAGCCCGGAAATGCCGATTTTTTCAAAAGCATTGGGCGCGTTGGGGTTATAGTTTTGTTGAAGCACCTCCACCCGTTGTTTGGTGGCGGCGTTGCGCCTGCGTATCCTGCTTACGGCCTTTACCAGTTCTTCCCCGTCAATGGGTTTTACGACGTAATGGATGGCCGAAAACTCGAATGCGCGAAGCGCATATTTGTCAAAGGCGGTAACAAAAATGATATCGAAGGGTATTTCATCGAACTGCTGGAGCGCCTGAAAAACCAGGCCGTCGGGCAGGTTGATATCGAGAAAGGCCACATCGAATTTGCCTTCGTTTTCCTCTGAAGCGAGCCGCAGCAGATCGGCATTCGAGCCGCCAGTGGCAACAATCTCTACGTCGGGGCAATAGTTGGCCAGTTGATTCTGAAGGTTTTCCAGTCCTTCCGGTTCATCTTCAATGAGCAGTGCGCGAGTTGTCATATCGTTTTGATTTTGATGATTAGCATCGCAAAAGTCTGTATTTATTTACAATAAGAAGCACGACAGGCGTGGATAAAGTCGTGCAAATGATAAATATATTAAATATGCTGCCCGGCGGGTCAGGTGTACCAACGACACGAGCCACCCCGAACAGGTCAGGGTGGCTCGTATGGTTAATTCTTAAAAGTAGACAAGCGATAATCCGCTGATCCGGCCCGGATCAATATTCCCTGATCTTCAGGCGCATACCCACATTGAGGGCGCTGGTATTATTCAACTTGCGCAAACTTTCAACAGAGGTGGCATATTGCCGGGCGATATCCTCCAGCGACTCGTTTCGTCGCACCGTATGATACTGATACTGTGCATCGCCGGACAAGGATTCCCTTCGTATAATGGTTGTGGGCGGCTGCGTATTCGCCGCTGCCGGCGCCGGGTCATTCTGTGGCGGCGTTGCATTCAGTTTTATCCTGGTTTTGGAGGCATTTTTATCGGGCGCTTCAATCCGGATGGCGGAGTGTTTTTGCACATACACTGGGTGCCATATCTTGAGCGTCTGGCCGGAGTAGACATAATTGGTTTCCAGGCCGTTCCAGGCTTTCAGGTGATCGCCGCTGCACCCGATCTTCTGCGCAAACGCATCAATATGGTCGGGCTGTTGAATATTGACAAGACTGTGCCAGTAGCGGCCGTCGCCGATGTTGCTGTTGGCATAGTTGTCGTTGCTTTCCAGGGTATAAGTGCGGCTGCCGAGTGTGTTGAGGTAGCGGACAAACGCCGGCATCACGCGTTCGGGCAGTACGATAAAATGTCCCCCTTTGGTCGGCGGCACATAATCGCGGCGGAAGCTCGGGTTGAGCGTCTTTACCATGGCGTAGTCGATACCCGTTGCTTCGGCGATATCCCTGAACGAGAGACCGTCGTATACCGTAATATAGGTGGTCAGTTGCTCGTCAAAATCAGGATCGTAAGGACTTAATCCGTGCGCCTGGTAATAATTGCAGATATAGGTAGCGGCAATAAAGGCCGGCACATAATTGCGTGTTTCCTGTGGCAGGTAGCGTTGAATACTCCAGAAATTGCGGCTGTGCGCGCGTTTAATGGCCGAATTTACGCGACCGGGGCCGCTGTTGTAGGCGGCCAGCGCGAGGGCCCAGTCGTTGAACTGGGCGTACAGTGCCTTGAGATAACGGGCGGCAGCGTCGGTGCTTTTAACCGGGTCGCTGCGCTCTTCCACCACACCGGAGGTCCGCAAACCGTAATCGGCGCCGGTGGCGGGCATAAACTGCCACAATCCCGTAGCGCCTACCCGCGATACCGCCTTGGGGTTCAGGGCTGATTCCACCACGGAAAGATATTTCAGGTCGCTGGGGAGTCCGTGCTCACGCAATTTCTGCTCAAAAAGCGGAAAATAGGTGAGGCGTTTGCCCAGCATGGTCTTGGTTTTTTCCGTTTTGGTCTGAACATACGTTTTGATGTAGCCTTTGACTACTCCGTTTGTTTTCAACTCCAGACATCCGGAAAGGTAGGAAAGCCTTTCACGAAGTTCGGCATCGGTAAGGTTGAGGTAAACAGCGCCTTTGGGGACCAACATGTCCGCCGAATCGGCGGGATCTGCTAAATCCGCATCCTGGACATCAGCATTCTGCGCCAGCAGGGGTAAGGTAAAAAAGGCAAAAAACAGGGTTACCCAGTAGAAAATAGGCTTTCTCGACTGCATCGTTGCGATTACTGTGTTTAGTACAAAAATGATTACACCGGGATGAAACAAAGGCGAAAAACGCAGGCAATGAAATTTTATTCTTCGGGTGGGTATAATAAATGCCTGTTAACGCCTCAATACCGGAATTTCGGAGGAAAGAAGGGGCAAAAGTCGCACTTTCAATCGGGTAGACGTAGCATTCAAATGTTAAAATACCAAACCATTTGCAAATTCGCCCACAGATGACATTATGCGATACAGGGCAATGACCGAACAAAGCGGGATTTTCAGGCAAAAAAAACGAAATGAATATCAAAGTTTTGGGTCCGGGGCCAACTTTTTAGCGAAATTTTATTTTGCTTCAGAAAAAGTTGAAAACACCAATGGTTTTATGCCGAACCTGTGTACTTTTGCGCGGCTTTTTAAAGAAATGACGCCTGCTGGTTCCGAAATATTTGGCCAACTGCGGAAAAAGGGCGTCAAAAACCAAACATCATTTCGTTTTATGGCTAATATCGGTCGTATCAAACAAATTATTGGCGCCGTTGTGGATGTAGACTTCAGCGGTCCCGACAGCAAGTTGCCGGAAATTCTGAGCGCCCTTGAGATCAAACGCGAAGACGGCTCCACACTGGTGCTCGAAGTGCAGCGCCACCTCGGCGAAGACGGCGTTCGCACCATTGCCATGGACTCTACCGACGGTCTGACCCGCGGCGTGGAATGTGTCGATACCGGCTCCCCGATCGCCATGCCGGTCGGCGAAGAAGTCCGCGGTCGCCTCTTCAACGTAGTAGGCGAGGCAATTGACGGCATCGGCAAGGTTACCAAAGGCAAAAACGCCTATGTTATTCACCGCAAACCGCCGGCCTACGAAGACCTTTCGACCGAACGCGAAATCCTGTACACCGGTATTAAAGTAATCGACCTGATCGAACCGTACGCAAAAGGCGGCAAGATCGGTCTCTTCGGCGGCGCCGGTGTAGGCAAAACGGTGTTGATCATGGAACTGATCAACAACATTGCCAAAGCATACGACGGTATGTCGGTATTCGCCGGTGTGGGTGAGCGTACCCGCGAAGGCAACGACCTGCTGCGCGAAATGATCGAATCCAACGTAATCAAGTACGGCGATGCCTTCAAACATTCCATGGAAGAAGGCGGCTGGGACCTGAGCAAAGTAGACAAGGCAGAACTCGCCAAATCGCAGGCAACCCTGGTGTTCGGTCAGATGAACGAACCGCCCGGCGCGCGTGCCCGCGTGGCCCTGTCGGGTCTGACCATGGCTGAATATTTCCGCGACGGCGACCTGAGCGATCCCGCCGGCGGCCGTGATATCCTGTTCTTTGTGGACAACATCTTCCGTTTCACCCAGGCAGGCTCCGAAGTATCGGCACTGCTTGGCCGTATGCCATCGGCAGTAGGTTACCAGCCTACGCTGGCCACCGAGATGGGTGTCATGCAGGAGCGCATCACGTCGACCAAACGCGGTTCCATCACGTCGGTGCAGGCCGTTTATGTTCCTGCCGACGACTTGAC
Source organism: Lewinellaceae bacterium (assembly GCA_016712415.1). Classification (GTDB taxonomy): domain Bacteria; phylum Bacteroidota; class Bacteroidia; order Chitinophagales; family Saprospiraceae; genus M3007. Next base: position 355,521 of record JADJRC010000050.1, read on the forward strand.
GGACCCGGCCCCGGCGACGACGTTTGCCCACCTTGACGCCACGACGGTATTGAGCCGCAAAATCGCATCGCTGGGTATCTATCCCGCCGTTGACCCGCTCGACTCCACCTCGCGTATCCTCGATCCGAAAATCATCGGCGACGAGCACTACAACTGCGCCCAGCGTGTGAAGGTGATCTTGCAGCGTTACAACGAATTGCAGGATATCATCGCCATTCTCGGCATGGAAGAACTGTCGGACGAAGACAAACTGGTTGTATCGCGCGCACGCCGTGTGCAGCGCTTCCTGTCCCAGCCGTTCCACGTGGCCGAACAGTTCACCGGTCTGAAAGGTGTGCTCGTTTCGATCGACGAAACCATCCGCGGATTCAACATGATTATGGACGGCGAACTCGACGAATACCCGGAAGCAGCATTCAACCTCGTCGGCACAATCGACCACGCCATCGAAAAAGGCAAAAAACTGCTGGCTGAAGCATCTTAAATAATGATGAATGGTGAATGATGAATGATGAATGGTATCGCAGGGTAGCTTCGTTATTCATTTTCCACCATTCATCAAATATTGGTGAATGATGAATGGCATCGCAGGATGGCTTCATTATTCATTTTCTACCAATCATAAAATGATTGATAAATGGTGAATGATGAATGGTATCGCAGGATGGCTTCATTATTCATCATTCATCATTCATCATTCATCATTCGAATTATGTATCTGACGATCCTCAGTCCTGAAAAGGAAATATTTTCGGGCGCCGTAAAGTCGGTAAAAGTGCCGGGCAGTGCCGGGCAGTTTGAATTGCTCGACAACCACGCCCCTATCGTATCTTCCCTGTCGAAAGGCGAAGTGCGCATCCTCAAGGAAGGCGGTGAAAAGGTGACTTTCCAGGTGGAAGGCGGTTTCGTTGAAATGCTGAACAACGAGGTGTCTCTGCTGGTGTCCAGCGTGAAGGAAAACTGATATTGCCTGTTTTCAGGAATGAAAACGCCATCGTCGCTGCTGCGACGGTGGCGTTTTGCATTGGGAGGGAGGTAACGTGCAAGTGCGAATTTGACAGGAGTTGAATCTTTGAGACAGGATTTACAAGATTTACAGGTTAGATATGTGTATTCATTTGAGACAGGATTAACAGGATTTACAGGAGATATGTCCTCATCTGAGACAGGATTTACAAGATAGATATGTTCTCATTTGAGACAGGATTAATAAGATTTACAGGATGGATATGCACGCATCTGATGAGCAGGCTCTTGAGACCCGCCATCAGTTTTGTTGCTCATCTTTCAAAATTATCCCCATTGCAACGGCAAAAACGAGGTTTTTAACAATATACTGCCCAATGATGGTAAACCCGTAGGGCGCATGGGTAAACGACAGTTCAGGAAAAAACAAGAGCGGCGTAAAGGTGAAGATGATGTGGACGATAGCCGCCTTAACGGCAAAGTGGACAAAAAAACCGCCCAGGAGCATCACTCCGACCGCAACCTCCCAGACGGCCAGCAGGATGATGCTGACGTTGTCCGGAATAAGGCCGAAGGTCAGGATATGGATGGTGTCCCTGGCCAGCACTTCGGCAGGACTCAGTCCGGAAAAGAATTTGAGAGCGCCAAACCAGAGGTACACTATACCTATGGTCCATTTCAGGAGATTCGTGGTATTGGCGTAAAAGTAGCGGGTGAAAGCAGAGGCTGCTGCCATGATACGGGTATTGATTTAGGCGATTTCAAAATGCACTTCGGGAGGGATAGCGGCAAATGTCGCACCAAAGACGGATTGGAAAGATGATATGGATCAGAATGAAGATGATCCTTGTCATCCGGATTTTGGCAATAAAAAAACCGGCAGCCTTTCGGCAGCCGGTACTGAGATACAATCGTCACTCATGGAATGAAAATGTTAGCGGAGTATTATTTTCCCTGTAAACAGGACGCCGTTTTCGCCATTAATTTTGTAGAAATAAACGCCGGCCGGCAGCAAACCCCTCTCAAAAAGATACCGGGTTCCGGTAAATTTTTCCAGGTGAACCAGGTTGCCCAAACTGCCGGTCAGTTCAAACGAAGCATTCCGCATCGGTACCGGAAATTCAAAAGTAACCGTCCCTCTTGCAGGATTGGGATAAGCGTTAAGCCTCATTCCATTGTTGTACATATCGTCGGTTTTTACCAGGATAAATTGATCGCCGATCGTATGGAAGGTCGTATTGGTCATTACGGGATCGTTGAAATCGAAGAATATCGCCGCACGGTTTTCAATTATGCTGCCGTCCGGATTGTCTGTTTTTTGTGCTACCCGGTATTTGACGAAGCCGTGAGATGCTGCTTCGTTGATATTACTGTCTGGCAACAGGATGTTGTCGAACTGAAACCGCAATACATTCCCGTTGAGTACCGCAAAATCGTAATGGTGGCTTGATGCTCCGGGCTGCACGGAAGAGGCATCCACGTAAGCGGATAACGAATCAAGTATTACAACGGTGAATGCAGTATCGGTTCCTGAATTCTGAAAGCGGATCAGGTATTCCAGGTCGGTATTGGCCTCGACCAGATGCTCCGTGCCGTAGCCTTTGGGAAAGGCCTGCTTGTCGTTCGGATCAAAGGACCCGATGTTCTCCTGGCAGTCGACCGATTCGAAAGGGTTCGAGGTGTTCAATGAAAAGACGTTTACCAATCCCGGGTTGTTTAAGCCGCCGCAACCTTCCACCACTGCCGCTTCGAGACCGCCCCACGGATGATTCGGCACTTCAGGTGTTGCCAAGCGCCAGGTCGCGCCATTTGCAGGAGTAACATACATCTGGCTCTGCCCGCTGTTGAGCTGGAACGGGGCTGTCATGTACATGACCACGTCTTCCACGACGACAAAATCCTGCACTTGCGGCATATCGCTTACACCCACATTGGCCAGCGTAAACCGCACACTGTCGCCGTCGCAAAATCCGGACACTTCTATGTCTGCCCCCGACCAGCCCAGGGGCGTCGGGCAGAGTGTGTCGGGATATATATGCGCCGTTGAGCAATGGGTGTACCCAAGTTGGGCTGCACACGACAAATTGGTGATGATCAAAAAAGAGGTACAGGCGCCGGGGCTCAGGTCGCCGGTAGCAAAGGAATAAGTATTGTTGCCCATCGGTGTCGCAGGGATGTCGCTGTACTGGAAGTCCAGGTACGGATCGAGCGCAACTTCAACGTGGGTATTTTCAACAACTTCGGTTCCCAGGTTACAGGCGTTTACGTAGTAAGTGTTATTGAAACAACGCCTCAGAAATGGCGTGGACAAATCTACTGCCAGCTGCGGACAGTCGGATTCCAGTTGTGCCGGGATATCCTGTAAAGAGGCCTGCCCACTTGTCAACGGTACTGTAAATACGGAAGGGCATCCCTGTCCGAAGTTAAACGAAACAGCCAGCGTTACTTCCGCAAGGGTGTCGGCAACCGGCAACAGAAGCGTGTATTCGCCATTAGCATTGGTGAATCCCTCCACCTTCTCATTGCTGACCAAGCCGGTAGCCTTGACTTTCCAGTTGGACAACAACGGTTCGCCGGCGTTGAAGGAACAATCTGCAAGCGTATCCAGGAATACTTTACCCTTCAGAATAGCCTGCATCGGATCGGAAATCCTTATGATCTGGATGTAACTATACCCATTGGCATTGGGGTCGTAGAATGTCGAAAAATCTGTATTGACCGTATCCAGCGGTGTAATTTTCGATATGGTCGGATTCCAGGGCGCGGGCGTACCTGCGCCCGATACTGTCGGGCCGGACAGGTTGCCGTGATTGTCCCAGTCGGGAAACGGATCAGGGTTGGGTACCATGACCACGGGTTGACCTGGAACATAGGAGCACCCGTTGAGTATCGTCCAGACACGCTCTATCCTGACATCAGCGTCCGGGTCGCCGGTGAGTATCACATCCTGGTAATTGATCTGCAACAATTCACAATCTTCACCGAAAAAAACGGGCGAACCGTAATTATTCCCGTTCGGCGAAGCGAGGATCAAATCGTTTGGAAACCGGATGAAGTAATCCTGTTCGTAGTTTACAATGATCCGGTGGGTACACTGGGCTGAGTTCCCTGTGCAATCGACCGCCTGATAAGTCCTTACAATGGTTCCTCTGTTGCAGACGGTATCGAACAAATCGTAGTTTAGCGTCTTCAGCACGGTATCCATGCACGCATTGTCCAGCGCCGTTGCATCGCCATAGGCCAGGAGGCTCGGGTCGAAGTTTTCGCAGGCTACCGTCACATTGTCGGGACAAAGCACAACCGGTTTGATCTTGTCCTGCACGACGACATTGATCGTACATTCGTTGTAAATGGGTATGCCTCCATTCATCATGATATTTCCTGCGGCATCCGTTTGATAGACGCGCAGTATCACGTCCTGTGTCGTGCCGACTTCACAGGCGTAGAACTTGATGGAGTCGGATTCCTGTGTAGCGCGTTCAAACTCGTTCGGTGTGTCTGCCGACAAATCGCCGCAGGGCGCCGTACCGTTCACGGCGTTCAGGGCATTGATGCAGGCAGAATAGGGCATCGATCGGCGAGCAGCAAGACGAATGTTGTTGCAGGCGTCAAAGGAGCCTTCATCCAGCATTGTTGCCTGCACCCAGGAGATACCCGCTCCCGGCGAAGGCGAAGGGACGCCGTTCGGGCCCGCCGGTCCGAAGCGGTCGTTGGTGTTGTCGAATAAAATGTTTACAAACGCCTGAGAGACGCAAATCGCAACGGGCGGGACGGTGTCGTTGCTGCACTGTCCATATAAAAATGTGTGTGCGAAAAACAGGATCGCCCCCAATGCGAAGCGGATGCAAAACTTTGCAGGCAGGAAAGTAAAAAATGTGGATGTCATAGGATTTGAATTTGACATTAATGGAAAAATTAAGCCCGCTGCCGGGAAGATTATTGAGTCAACCGTTTTCGGGAATTTTGTGCGATTTGTTTCAACGCGTCGTGCTTTACCATGTATTTCGCGGCCATAGACGGATTTCCGGAGTCTGCGTACAGGTAACTTTGCATTTTATAGTGCTCGGCAAAAAAATCAAGGACGTTTATCTGCTGTGCATCCCTGAGCATTTGCCCGGCTTTCGCGTTTTTGACGAATTCCGGTTGCGTATCCAGAAATGCTTCATGGCATGCAATCGCCTCCCGCCAATGCCCCGCATCCGCATTATTTTTTATCCGGTCGTAATAGGCCAGTTCATACATCACATTAAAATCGGTCGGATCCAGCATGCTTACGGCATGTTGCCTGTAACTGTACGATAAAAAGTAAAAGCACAACGCAGCAGTTGCCCATTTCCCAACGGCTTCCATTCGTCCGGTGCGCGACCATCGCGTGCATTCCACCAGCGCACAGGCCGCAAACGGGATCATCAGTGCAACGAGCGGGGTGCGGAAGCGCCCCAACACATAAAAGCCGAGCATGATGGCCACCTGGATCAACATTGCAAGGTAGATTGCCTGTGTTTTCCTTCTATAGTACAGGGAAAATATAATGCCCGCCACTCCGGCCCAGCCAATCCAGTAAAAGTCGAGAAAAGTCCATCGAAGTGCCGGCGCCAGTTGCCGGTAGAAATAATAGTTTTCATTGTTCGGCCATTCGAGGCCATCAAGCACGCGCTGGAGTTTTGACCACAATAATTTGCCGTAAGATGCCGCCGAAGGATGTGTGCCCACGGTTTCCACAATAACAGCACCGAAGTTGCCTTCCGTTTTCCCCATGATTTCTGCACATTTTCCGGCGTCCGGCGCCCAGTTGGAAATGGTTTTCGTGCCATATACGTTACCGGACACAAAGGTGACGGCGCCTACACTGGAAATACTGAGCAAGGGTGCGCCGACCACTGCATTTCGCATTATGACAGGCACATTTACCGCAACAAAACCCAATAGCAGCAGGGCGGCGTGTCGGGCAAATAATCCCGGATGCGTGCGTTCCCGTATAAAACCGAGGCATAGCGCCCCCAGCATGTAAATCGAAAAAACCGCCTGTAACAGGTATGCCAGGCCCAGGCACATACCGCATACCAGGTATGCCGGGCCCTTCCGGCTTTCGAGGGCCTTTTCGAGTGTCCATACCGTCAGCAGGGCGAAAAAAACACTCCATGCCGTGCGCAGGATGAGTGCTTCCTGAAAAAGAATGATCCCGCAAAACAGGTACAGCAGGCCCGCAACCAGCGCCGTCAGGTCGCCGAAGTACTTCCGCGTCAATACCCATATCAATACGCCACTCAATACGCCAAGCAGCCCCTGGGCCAACATCATGGGAAACACGCCATTGCCTGTCAGGGCATAAAACAGGGCCAGGATGTAGGCATACAATGGCTCCTGGTGGTAAATATTTCCACCATACCATTCCTTCCACAACACCTCGCCCGGCGCAATGGCCTGGTTCGCCGTTCCAAATTCAATCGAAGCCTTCTTTTCCGGGTGCCTGTTCAGGTAATAGGTGGCAAATTCATCGTGCCACCGGTGATATGGATGCAGGGGTTGCCGGTTCAGCCAGTCGCCAGCGGCCAGCGTGCGCGCCCATTCGTCAAAGAAGTGATTGTCGGACGCCGGCCATTTGTACATGTGATATAAGGGACCGCTGGAAACCGTCTGCAACATCAGGACCCGTATGGCAAGCCACAACAGCACCAGAACCGCAATGACCTGCCTCCGATGTTCGGCAAGCCATACTTCCACACTCGGTGAAGGCGCCTTTCCCGGTCGGTCCGGCACAGACACGGTCAAGCCCGTTCCGGACCTGTTTGCCTTGCGTTTCGAGAAAGAAGCGGGTCTGTTTTTTCATATCTGAAGTCGGCCGGTCTGTTGATCTGGTTTATCGACGGTACAAAAGACCGCCTTCTGCCGCGGTACGCCAAAATCAAAAAACATGGGTTGTAGAGTAGTTTTTTAACTTTTTTTATAATTTATATCTGTTTATCAATATTTTATGATTCGTATATTCGGGTGGGTATAAGAAAAATGGCATATTTGCCGACTATTGGTTAACAATCGCCAACTATGGATAAAAGTGTTCTGCTTCATCTCATCCGCTCTTTTGCGCCGGTGGAATTGCGCGAAGCGAAGAAATTCCTGCTCTCGCCATTTTTCAACCAGCGAAACGACCTGACGACGATGTTTGAGTACCTGGCCGGCAATGGAGACCCGGAAAAAAAGTCCGTGTGGAAGCACCTCTTTGGCAGCGCAGCTTACAGTGACCAGAAGATGCGACTGCTGATGAGTTACTTGCACAACCTGCTCGAACGCTACATAGAAATAAAGGAACTGACGGCCGACCCGCTCAATGCACGGTTGCACTGGCCAAGGGATACCGCAAACGGCGGATGAACGAATCTTTCGAACGCGTAAAGAGCAGCCTGGAAAAATCCCTGGCCAGGCAGCCGCTTCGAACATGTATTTCTTCGACATGCAATACAAACTGGAATGGGAGGCGCACCAGTTGGTACATACTCAAAACCCTACGGACGTATCGCGTTTAAGCAACTTGTCCGAAACTGCCGAAGTGATCTACCTGTCGCAAAGTTGCGGCTGATCTGCCTGTTGACGGCGCACCACTCGATTTACCATTCCAGCGCCGGTGACAGTCGGGAGGAAGAACTCATCGAACGGGTGGAACGAAGCGACCTGAACGCATTGCCCGCCGTTGCAGCCTACCTGCATTGCTACCGCATGCTGAAATTTTCAGAAGAAGAGGTTCATTTTCAAAAATTCAAGGCATTGCTGCTCGAACATGCCGGAAAATTTTCGAACGAAGAGATGCACGGCCTGTTCATCCTGGCCATCAATTACTGCGTCCGCCGGCTCAACTCGGGCGGAGACAGGTATTTCAGGGAGGCATTTGATCTCTACCGGGAAGGACTGGAAAAGGGATTCCTGTACGAGGAAGGGATGTTGTCGCGATTCACCTATCACAATATTGTGGCCATCGGCCTGCGCCTTGACGAGCTGGACTGGGTACGGTCTTTTATTTATGACAACAAGAATCGTCTTGAAAAACGCTACCGTGAAAGCGCCTTCAGTTACAACCTCGCCCGGCTGGAATACAAAAGCGGCAACAGCGGCTCTGTATTGGAGTTGCTCCAAAAAGCCAACTACCGCGACCCGCTGCTTAACCTGGCGGCCAAAACGCTGTTGCTCAAAACCTATTACAATCTTAATGAGTACGATCTGCTGCAGTCGCACCTGGACGCCATGCGCAACTACATCCACCGCAAACGCGTCATCGGTTACCACCGCAACAATTACCTGAATATCGTCCGTTATGGTGAAAAACTGATGCGCCTCAATATGCGACAGGGCTGCTATAAAGGCATTTGCAGACGAGATTGAGCGGGAAGATGTATTGACGGAAAAGGAATATTTCCAGCAGGTGCTCTTCGGTTTACTTCCCGGAACAAAAGACGGGTAAGTCAGGACGAAGGAAGTTTCCCGCTATTTTTTAATACCGCCACCGACAACCAAAGGCCGGCGCTACTTATACTTGTCCGGACAAATTCCTGACATCCTATGCACACCACCGGTCTCCACCTGTTAGACTACCTCGTATTCGCCCTCTATTTTATTGCCGTTTCGGCATACGGCTTCTGGATATACCGCCGCAAGCAGACGGGCAACAACACCGCAGGGGATTATTTTCTGGCGGAAGGCTCCCTCACCTGGTGGGCCATCGGCGCCTCCCTGATCGCTTCCAATATCTCTGCCGAGCATTTTATCGGCATGTCGGGCTCCGGTTTTGCCATCGGCCTGGCCATTTCCACCTATGAATGGATGTCGGCGGCTACGCTGCTGGTCGTGGCCGTAGTTTTTGTTCCGGTGTACCTCAAAAACAGGATATACACGATGCCGCAGTTTTTGCGCAGCCGGTACAGCCCGCTGGTGGCCACGCTGATGGCCGTGTTCTGGCTGCTGGCCTACGTGTTCGTCAACCTGACGTCCATCCTGTACCTCGGCGCGCTGGCGCTGGAACTGACCACCGGTCTGGATTTCTATGCGGCTATCCTGGGACTTGCCCTGTTTGCCATTTTTATCACCATCGGCGGCATGCGGGTGATCGGCTATACCGATGTCGTGCAGGTGGCCGTGCTGGTACTGGGCGGCCTGGCAACGGTGTACCTGGCCCTGAGCATGGTAGCCGAGCATTACGGATCGGAAGGCGTGTTTGCCGGACTGGCATTGATTCGCGAAAAAGCGCCCTCGCATTTTCACATGATCCTGCCGAAAGGGCACCAGTATTACACAAGGACCTGCCCGGCCTGACCGTGCTGATCGGCGCCATGTGGATCAACAACCTGAACTACTGGGGTTGCAACCAGTACATCATCCAGCGGGCCCTGGGCGCCGATCTGCCCACTGCGCGCAAGGGCATCCTGTTTGCCGCGTTTCTGAAACTGCTGATCCCGGTGATCGTCGTGCTGCCGGGCATTTCCGCGTTTGTATTGTATTCGGAGGGCATGTTTCCAGCAGGAAATGCTGGATGCCAACGGCGTGGTAAAGCCCGATTTTGCCTACCCGACGTTGCTCAACCTGTTGCCGATGGGCATGAAGGGACTGGCCTTTGCTGCGCTGATCGCCGCGGTAGTGGCGTCGCTGGCGGGCAAGGCCAACAGTGTGGCCACCATTTTCAGCCTCGACATATATAAAAGGTATTTCGACAAGGACGCCTCGGATGCCAAACTCGTGCGCGTCGGCAAAATCGCGATCGCCGTTTCGATGCTGATTGCCATCATGGTCGCGCCGCAACTGCGCTCGCTGGAGCAGACCTACCAGTTCATACAGGAATACATGAGTTTTATCACGCCGGGCGCATTCGCCATGTTCCTGTTGGGCATGTTCTGGCGGCGTACGACCTCGGAGCAGCTTGCAGCCAGCATTGCTGACCATACCGCTGTCGGCTGCGTTCAAATTGCCCCGGAAATCCCGTTCCTCGACAGACTTGGGTGGAGTATTTGTCCTGATCGTCGCGCTGATGATCGTCATGTCGCTGTCGCGCAACAAAGAGGACACCTCCATTGAGATAGACGTCAAACTGTTTCGGGGTAGAGCCGTCCTTATTGTCGGCGGCGTGATTATTTGCGGGATATTGACGGCTTTGTACACCGTTTTTTGGTAAGCCATGTGGGGGATATCCTTAGGGTATTGGTGTACGTATAAGAACGGTCCGGCGATGTATTAGGCCACCGAATCCTGCGCCCATATCACGAAAAAGGCCGTGGTAAAAGCAAATGCCCCATCGACGATGTAAAAATGTGGGTATTTTGTTTTTGGGTTGTTGAAAACACCGGTTAACTTTCGGCACGCTTTATTGAAATCAGATGATAAAACACCCATACCCGGATGATTCTCGCACCCCTGCTACCGACGATATGTTGGTAGCAGGGGTGGTTTCTGTATG
>JADJRC010000051.1 GCA_016712415.1 Lewinellaceae bacterium
CCCGCAACACTTCGCAACACCCGCGACAAAATCAATCGAAAAGTTGCGCAACAGTTAAAAACGGTGTATATTCGGGGCTTACTTATAAAATCTAAGGGCATGGCAAACAATCTTAAAACACGCGGGGCGGCGGTCTATCGTCTCGCAAGCGGCATTCAATTCGCCGCGTTCAAATTCCTTGCAGTCACTACTGCGATCTTCATTTGGGCGTCCTTCGCCCACTACTTCGATGCCAAATTTGGCCCCGCTGTTGCGGCGGTCATGGGGGTTGTTGCGATCATCGTAATGTACTACCTGATCGACAAGGGCCTCGACGGGCTGGTGGAGTTTTTGGCCGATGAAAAGATCAATCCCGGCGACCTGGACGCGGACGCGAATCCAAAGGCCCGGAAACAGTTTATTCGGATGGTCATGTTCATGGCGCTTATCCGCTTGCTCGCAACGGGTACTACCTCTATTTGGGGCTCTTACGAAATCGCTGATTATGTCACCGAGGCGCCGGATAATGGGGCGGCGTTGCAACAAATGGAAAGCGAGAACAAAACTTTGCAACAAACTCGCAACAGTTTGCAACAGTCCTTGCAACAAACCCGCAACAGCGAGGCGGCACGGGTGAAGAAAGCCAAGCAAGACGGACATGCAACAGTTGTTGCGGCGCTCGAAAAACACCCGCGTAAAGAGGTACGGGATGGGATGCGCCGGGGCGAGAATTGGTACATGACCACAAAGAAGCTCAAGAAATACCGGGATGGGTACTTGGTGGCGCTCAAGGATAGCGCCCAAACCGTTCAGGCCGAAAGCGAAAAGGCGGGGGCTATCGAAGCGTCCCTACTTGCGCTTAATACCGACGGCGTGAAGGCGGCGCAAGAAACGAAAAGCGCATTGGTACGGGTCGAGGAATCGAAGGTAGAAGCCTACGAAAATAAGAAATCCCGCCGTACCAACTTCCTCATCATTGCCGACGTGCTATCTGTATTCTTTGGGCTCCTATCGGTGTGGATTCGCGCCACGTTCCGCGCTGCCGTTGGCGTTCATGCAGTCACCCAGGAAAAGACGATTGAAGCGATCATTTGGGCCTTTGTCGTTCGGGTATGGAATGGTTTTTTGGGCTGGCTGGAAAGAGTCTTGAAGGTGGATCTGGACGGCAACGGAACTATTGGGCTAGCTGGTAGCCCGGCAACACAAACCGCACCCATAAAAAGGGCAAAACCGGGAGTTGTTGCGGGTGCTGTTGCGCGGAATCAGATCGGCTTTTTCGGGAAAGGCAACAAGGGCGCAACAATCCCCGCAACAGATACGCAACAACAGCCCGCAACACCTGTTGCTAACAGCGTTGAGGAGGCGCAACAGATCAACATAACAACCGGGGTAAACGAGGAGGAAGTCAGGAAATTGCAAGGCGCAATCACCCGCCTAAACGCATCCATCCGGGCGGACAAATCCAACCTGAGTAAAGGCAACGGCAACCCCTCGACGATCACCGCCCGACTCACCCAAAAAGCGGTTGACTTGCGGACGCTGGAAACGAAACTATCTGAAATGCTTTCCGGGTAATGAGCAGAACGCCCGTAAAGATTGGCGTTCCCGGATTAAATGAAAAATAGTTCAAAAATAAGTACCCCAAAACTTGACAGGTATTTATATTTTGGTGTATCTTTGTTTTATCATTCAACAAAATACAATCTGACATGAAAGAGGTAATTGACGAAAGACTCCCGATTGGGGTTTCTGTATGGGTTTCTGATGCCCCCATCTCTAACGACGAATGCGATGAGATTTACAGGGAGGTAATGAGTGGCGTTCAGCGCAACAACTTAGAGCCATTGCAAACCGCTCATTATAAAATCCTGTTCAGCAGGACGAGTGGGTTTAAAAAATCAACCCCAGGGTGGAGCGAATACGACCTTCACGGGGTGGCGTGTAATATCGCCCTCCGGGTTCAGGAAAATATGACGCTACGCGCTTGATTTTCTCCCAAATCCTCCGTACATTTGAACCGAGAATACAATAAGAGAAATACCTTTTCTATTCGAGTGGCTACGAAAAGAAAAGGTAACTGAGAGGCTTCAAACCCTTTCACTTGCCCGGACAGATAGCCACCTGTACCGGGCTTTTTTTATGTCAAAAAAGCAAATTCACGATGAAACATGGATTTGAAAAAATAAAGGAAGTCTGCGGAGTTGATGCCTCTGAGCAGCTCTTTGGGTTTCACTTTGCGCCCGAACACCAATGTCAGTTCATTGATGAATTGATAAAAACGGCCAACTCCTTGGAGAAGATGGCGGCATCAATCGGCAAGGCTGATGAAATCTCAGAAGCGCAATCAACGGCTCACGATATTGAATGGGAAATTTCCGGGTTTCACGATAAGCTCGAAAAAATGCGCAAAAAAATTGAATCTCTGCGGTCTTGGGGGGAAAGCTGGAAGCACGTCGCCAAGACCATAGGCGAGCGCTACCCTGAAACCCTTTCATGTGTCATGGAGGATAACCTTTACCCTCTTTTTGAGGAGGGTTTTTTGAATGTCACAAACGAACTACTGCTATGAGATATAACATTAACATCGACCAACGCTTTTGTCTTGAATGGGGCCTGAACTTCGCAGAGGGGGCGGTATTTGGCATCCTCTACAATCTTTCGTCCTGGGCTGATCCGGTGGTGATCGACGGCCAAATATTCTACCACGCATCCCGGAACAAGGTAATGGACGAATTGCCGATGCTTACCGATAAGCCAGACACCATTTACCGAATATTCAAACACCTTTCAGACCCGCAACGGGCGCTTATCCAGTACGAAAAGGACGGGCGAAAAGACCTGATCCGCCTGACCGATAGGGGCAAGACATGGAACTCGGAAAAAAATCCGAGTTTGGCGGATAACTCGGAAAATTTTCCGGCGGAACTCGGAAAAAAATCCGAGATTAACTCGGAAAAAAATCCGACAGATAAGAGTACTATTATTATAAGTCCTACTAAGGATAAAGAAAGGGCGCAAGCGCCTTTCACGCCCCCAGCCCAAAAAGAAATTTCTGAATATTTTTCCGAACGTCTTTCCGGTCTCCCAAACATCCAGGGCCCCGAATATTGGGCCGAATGGGAGGCGCGAAAATTCGAAGAGTATTACGCCGCGCAAAACTGGAAGGTAGGCAAGGCGAAAATGAAGGACTGGAAAAAAGCTGTCACGGGCTGGATTGGGCGCAGTATGGAGCGCCGGACCTACCTCAAGCCCTGCCCGACGGCACCGGATTATAACAACTTCAACCAAAACGGATATGGAAAAGAAAAAAACGGAAACGGGCCTAACCGTGCCGAACTTGCGTTTGCCCGCGCTCTTGCCCGCTCAAATGGCGAATCTGAGCGACCGGGTTTTGAGTCTCCAACCTGGAAGCAGCCGCGATAACGTCGCCTTGGTGTTTCGGGCGCTTTCCGCGCCGTCGGAGCAAATTCGGAACTTGCAAGGGAATCACCTACTTAAGCCCGCAATCATGGCAATGGCTGCGAGCTATTGCGGAGCAAGCGGTGACGACACGCTATCGCTGGTTTGGGGTGAATGCGCGGACTGGTTGCGAAAACATTACCCATCGCTTATCCCGGACGAACTACTTGAGGCTTTCCGCTTCGCGTCGTCGCCCCAATGCGCCCACCCGGTCAAATTTGCCGCGTATAGCGGGCGGTTTACTGTGGAGATTCTCAAACAGGTAATGGCCGCGTACATGGCCGAACGCAACGCCATACACCAAGCCATAGAGCGGGGGTTGGCGCAAATGACCGCCGAACAAATGGAGCGACTGGAAGAGGAAAAGAACCGCGCCGCCAAAGCGCAATTCCTTGCCGACTTCCTGCGGATGAAAGCGGAGGGGGTGGTTCCGGAGTTCGACGAAATCCGGTTCTGGTGGTTCGACTCGCTGATGGAAGCCGGGGAGATTAATTTCCCCGAATCTGAAAAGCGGGAATTGTGGACGCAGGCCGCGCAAATATTACGGTGGGAACGGACGGAGGAGTTGGGCGGCAATCCATTCCGAAACGCTAAAATCCAAAACCTAATCCAGCAATGGGACGAAACCGAATCCGTCCCCGACGAATGGAAGGGTAAGCGCGAATTGATTTACAAGCGCCTGCTTATCCGACAAGCCCTTATCAATGCCGCAATGGATAGTGTGGATATTGAAGCGCCGACGCGGCTAGATGGGAGCGACGAAATACCCTTTTAACCAACCAAGCCCGCTTCGAGCTGGACCGGGAAAAAGTGCCTGTATAAAACTTTTGATAAAATAATACACTAAAAAACTTGACAAATAAATATTTTGGTGTATCTTTGGTTTATCATTCAACAAAATACAATCTCAAATGACAACTGCAAACATGATCCAAGCCGCCAAAGATGCCGTAACGAAAGGAACCAACGGCCAATTTGTACCTACCTATGCCAAAGAATACGCCCACAACAAATTCTTGGTGGTGGTTGACGGCCAAAGCATCAAAGGCCATTCCCTCAAAGTCACTTTCAGCCCCAAGAGCGGGTGGTTTATTGACGACGCCAATGCTTAACGTACTTCAAAAGATTCAATCAGGCATGACGCGCCCAATCCTAAGATACCACGGCGGAAAATGGATTCTCGCCCCCTGGATTATATCGCACTTCCCCGCGCACAAGTGCTATACTGAGGTGTTTGGCGGGGGCGGGTCGGTACTGCTTCGTAAACCGCGAAGCTATGCCGAAGTGTACAATGATATGTGGGATACGGTGGTGAATGTGTTCCGCGTATTGCGTGACCCCGACATGGCGGCAGCGCTTCGGGAACAACTCTACCTTACCCCATTCGCCCGGACCGAGTTCGACGGATGTAGAGAAGCGCAGATAAGAGACTGCGCAGACCCGGTAGAAAAAGCAAGGCTGACCATTCTCCGTAGCTTCGCGGGGCTTGGCAGCGCATCGACCAACGCCGAACACTCGACAGGGTTCCGAGCAAACTCGAATCGTTCCGGCACAACACCGGCGCATGACTGGATGAATTACCCCACGCATATTGAATCATTCACCGAGCGGCTTCGAGGGGTAATAATCGAAAACAGGCACTACGAGCAGGTGTTAAGGACTCATGACGCGGAAACAACGCTGCACTATGTCGATCCGCCCTACGTGTTCGAAACGAGGAACCTAAAGCGCGGCAACGCGCTATACGCATACGAAATGACCGACGACCAACACCGGGAAATGTCCGCCGTACTTCACTCCCTTTCCGGTATGGTGGTTTTGTCGGGGTATGAGTGCGAGATGTACGCCGAACTATTCGGAGACTGGAAGTTGATCCGCAAAGAGGCACACGCGGACGGGGCGCGGGATCGGGTGGAGTGTTTGTGGTTGAATCCGCTTTGTGCGGCACGGCAAAAACAAATGGAGTTGTTTTGAAAATAAATCAACCAATAATTAGGAATTGTTCTGATATTGGTGTACATTTACCGACATGAAAGGAGAACAGAATTTACATCACGGGCAGCGGCTGGAGGAACTTCTGGCTATCGGTTGGCGATACAAAGCCAGCGCCGCAAAGAGTTTGGCGTAAAGCCCAACACCATCCAGAAATGGAAAAACGCGTCGAAGCTTGAACCGGGTTTGGTTCGAGCGGTACGGGAATGTCTTGGTATCTGTGGGCCTTAACCCCGAATACATCCGCAACTTCGACGCGCCCAAAACCATCTACGAAGTGGTCGAGGCGCATCTGGAACAAGTTCAACAACAGGCCGCCGAATTAAAGGAGCGGCTCCAACAAATTACAACAACCTAAATCAAAACCATGCAAACCAAAGAACTGCAAAAAATTAACGACATCCGGGAGGGCATCCTATCAAAGGAACAGATCAAGACCCTGGCCGATGCGTCGATCATCCCGCACGATACGCCGGGCCCGATCCTCCAAGTGTTCGCCGCCGCTTGCGCCGCTCACGGCCTTTCCCCGTACAAGCGGGAAATATATCTGGTCAAGTATGGCAGCCAGTACAACACGATTGTAGGCATCGACGGGCTCCGCGCCAAAGCCGCAAGGACCGGCGAATTGCCCGGGCGTGACGATGCTCAGTACGACCGCACAGCGGACGGGAAATTCCTGACCGCCTATGATGCGACGAAAAACGGACTACCTACAACTTGCACCGTGACTGTGTACCGGCTCATTTCTGGGCAGCGCCACGCATTCACAAAGACCGTGCTATGGTCGGAGTATTGCCCCGCGAACATGGGGGGCAAGTGGAAGGTTATGGGGTACAATATGATCGAGAAGTGCGCCAGAAGCTGCCGCGCTGCGTATGGCCTTTGCCGACGAAACAGCGGGCTTGCATATCCCGGAAGAGCGCGCCGCGTTCGAGGATACCACAATCCAAGCCGCCGAAACAAACCCAGCGCTTGCCGTTGACGCGGAAGCGTTGTCCGCAATGATTGAGGCTTGCGACAGGCTGGACGACTTGCACGACCTGTATATGAGCGACAAGCGACACGCGCAATACGCCGAACTGTTCACCACCCGGAAAAACGAACTTACGAAATGACAGCCGCAGCGACCACCGCGAAGAACGTAATTACCCACATGAGCTTTTCCAGATACAAAAGACTGGACCATAGCCCGCTTGCTCTGTATAGGTATATCAATCAAGCGGACAAGGACACAAAAGCGAAAACAGAAGGGCTGCTACTCGACTGCAAGGTGTTTACGCCGGATGATTTTG
>JADJRC010000052.1 GCA_016712415.1 Lewinellaceae bacterium
AGTAATGAACGCCGCAAAGGATAGCCTTCTCGAACTTGGCACAACGGCAGGCAACACATTAAGCAGCCTTTTCGACACAATATCAAAGACGTTTTCGGGCTCTCAAATAGGGGTTTGGCTCGATCAATTAGGGTCCGGCATTGCGCGTGGCGTGGACATGGCAGCGCAAGCCCTTGGCGCGTTGGATGGGGTAATACAGCAAGTTTGGGCGAATCAATCCGCAGCAATCGACGCCAACTACCAAATGCAGCTCGCCGCGATTAACGGTAGCCGAATGAGCGAGGAAGCCAAAGCAAAAGCAATTCAGACCCTCGACGAAACCACCGACAAGAAGAAAAAAGCGCTGATGCGCAAGCAGGCGGTACGGGAAAAACTGATGGCCCTGTTCCAGGCTGCGATCAATACGGCGGGCGCAATTATCAACGCCCTCAAGACGGACCCAACCGGGATACTTGCCGCAATCGTGGGCGGTATTTCAGCGGTTCAGATAGGCCTTATCGCCGGGGCGAAACTTCCCGCCCTTGCGGAGGGTGGTCTCGCCTACGGGCCCTCTATGGCGATGGTAGGAGACAACCCCAACGCCCGGATCAACCCGGAGGTGATCGCGCCGCTCGACAAATTGAAAGGCATGATGAACGGCGGGAACGGAACACAAAGGGTAATAGTGGAGGGCCGAATTTCCGGCAAAGACATACTACTGAGCAGCGAACGGGCAGGTAATGATCGGATAAGAACCAGAGGATATTAAGGCATGGCAGGAAGCAGAATATATGGCAGCTTTTTTTCCTACGCGGGTGTGGAGTACAAGCTCTATATCTACGATGCCGACTTTGTTGCTGCTGCCGTTCATCCCGGCGTCATGGGCGACCCGACGACCGGAAACGTATGGGGCGATCCGACGACCGGCGCGGTATGGGGCTGGGATGCGTTCGACACCCTGACCGATCCGCCGGGAATCCAGACCCATGAATTGGGGCTGCCGGGGTTCTCCCTGGAATACGAAACCGAAAACGAAAAGCTGTACACACCCCTGATGCCGTCCCGCCTGACTTTCAAGCTGATCATTGAGAACGACACGCAGCAACTATTTTTGAACGCAATGGCCGAAAGCTACGAGGGGCAATTTCTGGTGAGGATACTGCGGAACGACGATCTATTTTGGTCCGGGGTGATTATGCCCGATGTCGTCGCTTACGAGGATATGGATTTCCCGTATGAGTTCGAGCTGGTGGCGATCGACGGTTTGGCGCGGCTCAAGTCAATCCAATATTCCGAAACCCCAACGACCGGCGGGGCGAAAGAGACGCTTATGGCGATGGTCATGAACTGCCTGAACGAGCTAGAAACGATTGGGTTCTATGCCACCGGGGACGACTTTTTCGTCGATAATATCGACTGGTGGGAAACGCGGCACGTTGCCGGGTGGAACGTGGATCCGCTTGTATTGACCCGCCTCAATAACGGAACCTGGCGGCGGCTGGTGGATTCGATCAATACGGTCTATGAATACCGGAGTTGCTACGATGTGCTTTTCCAGATATGCCAGGCGTTCGGGGCGCGAATATACCATGCAGATGGAAAATGGTTTATGCTTCAACCAAGCAAATACAACCTATCGGTCCAGCCGCGCCGGGTGTACACCAAGGCGGCGGTCATGACATACGCCACCGGCGGGCAGAGTTACGAAAGGCTATGCGACCAGAACAACCTGGCCAGGGCGCGGGGCGGGCGGTACGAATACCTTGCCCCGATAAACAAGTGCGTTGTCACCTACTCTTTTTGGGGCGGGGCGAATTACGCGGCGGGTGTTGGATGGAGCGCAGTCATGCCGCAGGGCGGAACGGACGGGGCTCATGAGTTTGATATAGGCGAGATCGACAACAATAACGGCGTGGCGGTCCTGAATTTCACGGCGGGCCTGCAACATACGTCCGACTTCGGAACGCTTTCGTTTGTCGGGGTGAAACATAAGTTCGAATTGGAGATCAAAATAGGAACCAAGTGGCTTTCCCGTCCCTCGACTTACACCGACTTCAATAACATCACATACGGCAATTACGCTTGGTCGTCGTCCGCTGCGACTGTGGAAATCTGGACCTCGACCGTGCCGACTCAGGACAACCAGCTTTGCACCGAATTTGCCGGGAATAACGGCCTTCAAAACGTGGGTATTTTCATTACGTCGCCACCCATCGAAGTGGCTGGAGACTCTACGATTAACTTTTGGTGGAGCCAGACCCGTGATAGCGCCGACAATATCATCACCCCGTCCGGCGGCACGCCCAACGTAACGATCACATGGGGTACCTCGTTCGAGAAGCTGAATATATGGGGCGACGGAAGCCAGTTCGAGGAAAACGCGGAACTGCTATACACCGCAACGAATAGCACCACCGGAAACTCTACGAACGTAGCTCTTACCTCAATTATCGGCGACGGCCCGACCACAGCGGCGGTATCGCACCTGGAAACGTGGAACGGGTCGAGTTGGGCCGAATCTGAACTATGGGGGGCGGGAACGGGCGCGACGCGGGACAAGAAACTATTGGAATTACTGGCCTCCAAAATCGTGTCGATCCAATCCACGCCGCGCCAAAAGTACGTCGGGCAATTGATCAATACCACATCGAACGTTTTTTTCGATGCCTTCCACCGCTTGCAAATCAACAACAAATACTATGTGTTCCTGGGTGGCGCTTTCGAGGCCGTGAGCGACACTTGGACGAATATACACCTATTCCACATTAAGACCGAATTAGAGCCGGAAACAACGGCAGACGTACCTAGAAGTTAAGAGATATGAAAAAGATACTCCTTTTATTGGTTTTGGTGTTTATCGGGTTGGGCCTCCGGGCTCAAACCGAATACGACACGGTGGCGGTCTACGATCCGCAGGCGTTCACCGAAATGACCACCATCGACCCGGCCAACGGTCAGATCATTTCCCGGAAAAATAGCCTGAACCGGCGCGTCAATTTCGACACCTTGCGGAATTACGTCACGCCGTCCGTCACCCATGCCTGGATTGGCGACCCATTGGATAGCGTGGACGTGCTTTCGTCGTATTGGCGGCAATTCGTCACCGACTCTTTGGGGCGGGTCTGGTATGTGGATTCGGACGGCGACGCGAAGATGTTGAAAGATACTACCATTGTCGGAGTTGCGGACGGGGACAAGGGCGATATTGACGTAACAAGCAGCGGCGTAACGTGGAACATAGACACCGCCGTTGTCGGCCCCATCGAACTTGCCAGCACGGCGGTAACGCCCGGATCGTACACCTCAACCAACATCACGGTAGATGCCGACGGGCGGATAACCGCGGCCTCAAATGGATCGGCGGCGGGCGATTCGAGTATTTATAAATTATTGCCACTTCGGACGGTTACGATAGACCCCAATAACTTCGACCTCCAAATTGGAACTAACGCCCTGAATAATACCGGAGAGTTTGAGTTTTACGCCCTAAACGCACAAGGGAATGACGTGGGGATATACGCAGGCAGTCAAGACAGTTCGAGCATTGCCGGGATATTCCCCGCTGAAGCCGGAATATTCACCACGTCAGGGAATATATTATTGAACTACGACTATGTGGGCGACATTTTCAACGTCGCCATGTTCGGAGATTCCATGTTCATAGGGGCTTATCCTGGGGCCGACCTGACCTATATTGTGGATGACTTGCCCCGTGACCCGCAGGACACCCTTTCGCGTATTCTGGTGCAGGACTGGACGAATAAGCGGGTATATGCCCGTTCCGCTACGACATTGGGCGGCCAAACCCTATTCAAGATCGAAAACTCAGCCACCGACGCCACGGCCGGCACCACCGACAATTACCACGTCGGACGGCTTGGAATAGGCGACTTTTCCTCCGACGTGGTGGGCGCAAGCCTGCACATATATAACACCGACGCCACGATAACCCTATCAGATTCGACCTCAACAGATAGTACAGCAACGCCTCAACTCAAGTTTTTCCGGGGCCATAACGCTTCGCAGTTGGGGCGCATGGGGTATCTGTCCACCACCAATACAGACTTATATTTCAGCAACAACGCCACCAACGGAAAAATCACATTCCAGACCGAAGGCGCAGACGGTGGCGCAGCTCCTACCTTCCGGGCAATTACTCCTACCTGAATACGGGGATACCACATTCACAGGAACGGCGGTGAAATACCTGGCTATCACCGACGCGGGAAACGTGATTGAGGCCGACGCGGGAGATCAAGCCCCGACCGTAAGCAGCCCAACCGTGGCGACGACGACAACGATTAATTTCCAGAGCCGCAGCCGGGGCATATTCACAATTAACCTTGATTTTGTAGACCAAACCGCTTTAGTCCCTCTTAACCCCGTCAACGGCGGCGAATACACGTTTTGGCTGAAAAATGCCAGCACCGATAGCGTGTATTTCCCGGATAACTTTTTCGACGCCGACTCCGTGTTGTTGGAGGGCAGGGAGATTGTAGACCCGAAGTTGGTCAGATTTTTCTACGACGGGACCAACTACATCACAGACGACACCCTAGGTATTGGACTAGGGGCTTTCTCTGGCGATACGGTACTGATTTCAAACCTTGTGGCGTGGTATGTTGGGGATGACATTGGCATTGCCGACGAAGCGCTGGTATCGTCTTGGGTGGATGCTTCTGGAAATGGCAACGACTTGACACAGGATACTACTGCCCGCCAACCAAAATACCAGACCAACTTTCTGAATGGGCACGCTGTGGTGGACTTCGTCGGCGTGGATGAATGGATGCGAACACTTACGGGGTCGCTGGTTCAGGACACCATCAATCGAACTTTCTTTATCGTGGCCACGTCAGACGACGCCGGGACAAGTTCCAGTAAATTCATATTTAATGACGGCAGCGAGGAGACGGCGGGCACTGGAGGCCAGTTTGGCCTGACCTCTGAGTTGGCGATACGGGTGGACGGGGGTAGTAGGATATGGACCTCAAACCTCGTTTCGGGGGATGGATGGGAACAAATAACAGTCATGCTCGGAACCAGCTCGACCAACGGCACCAGTACGTCGGATATTTCGGGCTGGCTCAATGGGTCTTCTATGTCGGTTTCGAGTACATCCGCGCTCACTGTCGATACAGACGATACCTTTTTCTCGCTTGCCAGAAAAACGGCAGACTTCCCGCAAGCGTACAATTATTTCAATGGCCAGATTGCGGAGATTATCGTCTATGACCGCGCCCTAACGGCGACAGAAAGGGCAAAAATTGAGGTTTATCTAGCCAACAAATACGGGGCATTCTAATGAAAACAATCCTGATTATACTACTCCCGTTTTTTGCGCTGGCTCAGAACCGGCCCAATATCATTTTCATCATGGCTGATGACCTTGGAAATGGAGAAATTAGCTTCAACCATACCTTTGCATCGACACCCAATATCGACAGCTTGGCCGTCAACGGGGCCTATTTCTCGCAAGCATATTCGCAGCCCATGTGTACGCCTTCCCGCGCCGCGCTGATGACCGGGGTCTATCCCTGGAAACAGTCATGGGGGCGGGCGGTGGTGTTCCCTTGGCGCGATAACTACATGGAGTTTGGGCGGCCGCTATTACAGGAGCGAATGCGCAGCGAGGGCTACACTACGGCCATGTTCGGGAAGTGGCACCTTGGCCATATCTATCCCGAATACACTCCGATCAATCGGGGGTGGGATTACTACTTCGGAAACCTTGGAGGTGGCACGGAATACGATGAACCATACTCTTACAACGTCAACGACTTCAACAACGACTTACAGGAGAACGGTCAAAACTTCGACACCGCCGGATACTATACCCGCGTCCTGGGCGCAAAAGGCTGTGCAGTTCATCGAGCAGCAAAGCCGCTGCCCCGACCTATGCCCCTTCTTTATGTACGTGGCTTTCACCGCTCCCCACGCACCAGAGCAAGCGCCGGCAGCCACGATAGCAGCTGCGCCAGGCGGATACACCACCGCGCAAAAGACGAAGTGGGCGATGATCAAGGAGATGGATAATGAGATTGGCGACATCGTTACGGCGCTGGAAACTGCCGGGATTCGGGACAGCACGATCATTATTTTCACATCCGACAACGGCGCAACCTTATTGGGTGGAATATGGGACAACTACTATGGAAATAACACCCCGTTTCAGGGGGAGAAAGCGGGACTGTTCGAGGGCGGCGTCCGGGTTCCGCTGATTTGGAATTGGCCCGGACAAATTGCGGTACAAGAAGTGGATACGGCGGTACACCTGATCGACCTTTTCCCGACGATTATTGAAGGGGTATTAGGCGAACCTATGTTTGGGTCGCAGGAGGTGGACGGCGTGAATTATTACGGGGTTATGGACGGCGGGGCGCTGGCTTCGCGTGACCTGATCTTGAACGTCATTCCCAACCGATGCGGGGCGGTGGTTCGGGGGTACTGGAAATTAGTCAATAACCCCGACGTGAATAACATTGACACTACCACCGTAGCCGACGACTTCCGGCTATACAACGTCCGAACCGACCCCGACGAAAGCAGCGATATTTCCGGCACTTATCCGGCTATTGTTTCGAGCTTGCAGGCGGCCCTTTCGGCCGCGGAGGCGGCCTATGTTGACACGCAAGTATTGCCAATCACCTCCACCCCTGGCGGGTGGGTAGATATGAATGAGTGTGGAACGAAGCGTATTTTTCATAATACCCCTGCTTATCTTTACGCTCGGTAGTTGCCAGCGGATAGACAAGTACGAGGTCAGCGTGGGGGAGTTCGCGGAGTTTGCGCGGGCTACCGGGTACGTCACCGACGCGGAGCGGTACGGGTGGAGCGTGAAAATGAAAAACGTGTACGAGGGCCGCGTGGCGCTGTATGCGGATTGGCACACGCCTGATGGGTTTCAGGAGGCCGCGCCCGATATGCCGGTCACTCAAGTTTCTTGGAATGACGCTTGCGCTTATTGCGAATGGAAAGGAAAGCGCCTACCAACGCGGGACGAATGGCATGGGGCCGCGAATTGGGATGCGAGCAAGGCGAATATATGGGATAACCGCACAACACACGGATTGGACCCGGCGCGGGAAACGCCCTCGATGGTGGGCAATGCCTACGAATGGGTGGCGGACGAAAAAGGGCCGGACGCCCTGGTGTATGGAGGCGGTCACCTGTGCAGTATCAACACTTGCGCCGGGTTTGTTCCGGGATGGGGTAAGTGGATTTCTAAGGACAGCGGGACGGATGGATTGGGCTTTAGGTGTACAAAAAAGTAAGCTTATGAAAATCGCAGGAATCATTTTTGGGGTTATTGCTGTTGCTCTCCTTGTATGGGGCTTTGTTGGTTTTGTGAAAGGCTGGCAGGAGGAGAACGAGCCCATGGCACCAAACGGACAAAAGGACGACATGGAGCGGGCGGATAAGAAACGAAAATCAAGGCCATGACCAAGTACACCGTATCGAAAGGCGGCCACGCTTTCAAGATCGGGGGTATCCTCCCGGCTGTTCCCGTCGTCCGCAAGGGCATTGAGCGCGTGGAATGGCGCGTTAAGTTCGCTCCTAATTGTGCCTATTCGCTTACCGGGGTGGATCAAGGCGACTGGAATAAAGGCGGCGGCGTATCGTTCGATCTGCTCACCAACCACCAGGACGCGGCAATGTGGGGGTGGCGGTATAATCCCCTGACCGGCTTGATTGAATTGACGGCGTATTGTCACATCGACGGGAAACGACCGTTTCTGAAAGGATCCAGCTATTCCCAATCACACCCCGGCGTATCGGGCGAGGTGTGCCTGGAGGTAGAGCCGGAAATGGAGGCCGTCGTTACGCTGCTTATTGGCCGAAAAGAAAAGCGGTATGACCTGTATTTTGGTTTGGCGGGCGGGAAGCAGTATAAGGTCGGCATACCGTACACCCATAGCAAGACAATAGGTCGGATCATTGGGCCTTGGTTTGGGGGGAACAACCCAGCGCCGCATCGGATGGATATTTTCTTAGACAGGAAATAGGCCCAAGGCTTTTAGCGAAAAGTTGTTCGGTCACATAAGAGTTTTGAGATCGAAACGGCACACTACCCGTGACATATTGTGAGAAACGCAAAGGGAATGGACACAGAGCTAAAGGGCGTATCGAACGCCCTGGCAGTATTCGGAGCTTACGGAATAAGCCTTGCCGAATTTACGGGCATGGTCGATCTTCCGCTTTGGGTTGGGGGTCTTTTCGGCCCTGGCCGGTACGGTATTGACCGGAACCCTGATCTTAATCCGCCTGGCTGAGTTCCGCCTAAAAATGGCAGAGGCCAAGCGGGCTGAATTGGAAAATGAAAAATTTGAACATGGAAACGAGAACACGCACACAGACAAAGACAAAAAAGCAGGCGATGAAGGAACGAGTGATTGAGTGGTTCCTGATCCTCCACCCTGCCTTGCAAATGATAGCCCTCGCCGCTTTTTTCCTGTTCGCGTGGGACCAATGCAGGGGTTAGGGTATATCGTTGCTTAGATCGCTTTAAAATGAGCCGTTCAAAAACTATTTAACATAATGTATTATGAAAAAGACTAAAACAAGATTAGAGTCAACCAACTTCCTCGCCAATGTCGTTATGCTGGTTTTTATCGCCCTGGGGGTGAATGGAATTGAAACAAACCTCGACCCGGCGCAAACCGTGCAGGAGCTGATGGCGAAGAACATGGAGTTTATCATCCAAATCCTCATCCCGGCGCTCATCACAATGGGGGCGAAAATCTGGAAGAACATCGAGGCGGGAATATTCTCGTTCAAGGCAATGATTAAGAGCCCGAACTTCATTACCCAGGCTATCGTTGTTTTGGCCGGAATCCTGGGCACAATCGGAATAATGCTCCCCGAGACCGCGTCCACCGAATTGACGACGGCCATTTTCGGCGGGTCCGTTATTGCGATCATTGGCGCGGTGATTGCGAACGTGCTAAATCCCTTGTGGCATTTCCTTAAGCCGCTGATTTTTCCTCCAAAGGATACGCCCGCGCCTGCAAGACCGAGATAATTTTTTCAGTCAGTCATATTCCATGCCCCGGCCCCGTCATTTGGCGGGGCTTTTTCTTTTCCCAACTGTTGCATTCCCCGCAACACTTCGCAACAGCCGCGACAAAATCAACGGGAAAGTTGCAAGCGGCTAAAATTTGGTGTACATTTAGCGGCTAAGAAATTTAACCGCTAAATTCATGGAATATGAAAATTCTAAAAACCGTCCCTCAAAACGGGGACATTTATTCGCACGAAGCCCCGACCGCTAAGGTTTTAATCGGGCTTACCTGGTTCTTCCTGCTCATTTCAGCCGTGACCGTAACCGCCGCCTGGGAGGTATTTCTACAAGATCAACTCTCCGGGCTTGGCGGCTGGAAATGGCCTTTGCTGATTGCGTGGGGATTGGCTTTCGTCTTGCCTATCGAGGTCATGGTATTGGAGTTGTCGAAATACTTTTGGCGTTCGATCATCAAGGGATACCACAAGGGCGAACACAAAGGGCAATTCTGGACCGCTGCCGCCCTGCTCCTGCTCCTATTCGTCTATTCGGGCTTCATGTCTCAGAAGGCCACCAAAGCGGCTATGGTGGACGCGGCCCCGGAACAAAAGACGATCAACACCGAAGCGCTCGATATTACCTACCGAAAGCAGATGGGCGCGGCGGCTTTGGCGTATTCCGAAAATGCGGACGCGGTGGAAGCCCGGTACAACGACATGGAGAAAGCAGCCACGCGAAGCCACGCAGCTAAGATCGACGCGCTGCAAAAGGATTATGAAATCTTAGACGCTAAAAACAATCCGGCCAACACTAAGCGGCTAAACAATATCAGCCGCCAAATCTTAGCGGCTGAAAAGGCTAAGGCCGACGAACTAGCAAAACTCGCAACGGCTGAAAACGCGGAACTTGCAGATTTTCAAGCGGCTAAAAGCGCCGCTGAAAAGTCAGCGGCTAAACAGCGGGAAACCAACCTGACTATCTTGACCGATACCGGGACGACCGACAACGCGGCTAAAGGAAAATTCGCCAAGGTATTCTCCACCCTCATTTCGGTAGTGGCTGCGTTCGCGGTTATGTTTGTGTTCTTGTTGGCCCGGTTCATTGAGCTATTCTACCACCGGACCGGGATTAAGCGCCGGGTGTTCGCTGAAAATTCGGACATAAACGGCGGGGTGCTGCTTGAAGTGATCCGCTTTCCTTTCGTCTATGTCGCGCGCCACCTGTCCGACTGGATCGGAAGGAAGTACGCCGCCCTGCCTAAGCCGCTGCCCCCGCGTGACCTGGACGTGCTGTATGATTCGTCTGAAATGACGGCTACGATAGTCAGCGCATCCGGGAATAAGCCGGAAGCGGCTAAAGAAAAGGGTATGACCATGCGCCCAACCTTGCCGCCAAATCTTGTACCTGTGGCTAATACAGAACCGGGGCTAAGGCCGTCGGCTAAGGTCGTAGAAACCCCTCCCCCGGCCCCTGAAATCGAAGCGGCTAAAATCGTAGAACCTTTTAGGCTAAAGGAGTCTAAGCCGCTAAACGATCTGGCTAAAATCGAAGCGGCTAAAGAAAATAGCCGGGGCATACCGGACGAGCTGGAGGATATAATCAAGGCCGCTTTCAAGAACCCCGTCACCGATCCGGCAGACTTTTATAGCCGCTTAGGAATTTGGCCGAAAGATTACCACACAGCTTTCGACTACCTGGAAAAGCTAAAAAAGACCGCCCGCAACGCATACGCAGCGGCCAACAACCCGAAAGGCAAAGAGGCCACCCGTTCAGCCAATAACACCCGCCTTGCCTACCTGGAAGCGGAGTTGTGCCGCCTGTCTGCCGGGATAGTAGGAGCCGATGGGGGTATAAAGTTCCGGTGGATACTCGACGAAAAGGAGCGTAAAGATTGGCGTTCCCGGATTAAATGAAAAATAGTTCAAAAATAAGTACCCCAAAACTTGACAGGTATTTATATTTTGGTGTATCTTTATCCTATCACAACCGGATACCCGAAGCCGGAACCAAGTAGGGATTGTAATATGTTCTGGATTGAGTTTATACAACCTAACGGCACGAAAAGGCATTCCGTTGCCACCTCTATCGCCGAGGCGATAGGGCTAAAATTAGACACGGATGTATGCGCCATTATTACGGACCAAAGAGGAGTGGTTAGATACTATTGACGACCGCAGCGGAGACTAAGGGGATTTTTAAAGTAGCTTGCAAATCTCCCCGCTATATCGTACCTTAGCGGAGAATACAATAAGAGAAATACCTTTTCTATTCGAGTGGCTGCGAAAAGAAAAGGTAACTGAGAGGCCTTAGAACCCCTCACTTGCCCGGACAGACAGCCACCTGTACCGGGCTTTTTTATGCCAAAAATTCAACTATGACATTTCCATACAGATGGACGCTGAAAGATGTAACCTTTACCAAAGACAAAGGGAAGGCGTTTTCTTGCTTTGCTTGTGGCGGTGGGTCAACAATGGGCTATAAATTGGCAGGCTTTGATGTGATCGGGTGCAATGAGATTGACCCTAAAATGATTGAAGCATACAAAGCTAACCATAACCCAAAATATGCTTATTTAGAGCCAATACAGACCTTTAAATTAAGAACTGATTTACCTGATGAACTTTACAATTTGGATATTTTGGATGGTT
>JADJRC010000053.1 GCA_016712415.1 Lewinellaceae bacterium
GATAAAATTGAAAGTAGGGTTATGGCAAGGAAAATCAACCAGAAAGTAGACGAAGATACGGAAACGATGTATAGCCGCATTGTTGACTACCTGACCGAACGCGGGCAACTCGAAACGGTGGACCTGGACTTTGTGCGGATATGCGCCACGATTGGCTCGCGGGTGAAAAGGTACGAGCGATTGGTAGCGGAACACGGGGAGATCGAAACGTACCCCAACGGCGCGGAAGCTCCATCGGCCAACTACAAAATCCTACTTCAGGAGCGCAAGGAATTTGTTCTGTATTGCCACGCCCTGGGCATTACCCCGAAAGGCAGGCAGGGATTGACGGGTTTTACCACCAAAAAGACCGCCAAAAGCAAGGCCATAGGCTTGATGAAAATCGCTAAATGACCCAATCCGCCGCTGCCATATCGCCCCTGAATCTGTTCCACTCCTTCGTTTCGGACGTGGAAGGCGGCAGAATCGCATCAAACAAGCTGATAAAACAGGCAGTAAAGCGGCACCAAAAGGACGTGAAAGCCAGTAAAACCGGGCTGTATCGCTTCGACGAAGCAGAGGCGGCGCGGGTGCTGGACTTGTTCGCGCTGTTCCGGCACACAAAGGGCGAATACGCCAAACAACATTTCCAGATATTACCCTGGCAGGCGTTCCTGATTGGCTCGCTATACGGGTGGAGGAAAAAGAGCGACGGAACGCGGCGCTATACGCGGGCCTATGTCGAGGTGGCGCGAAAGAACGGAAAGACGGAAGTTGCCGCCGGTATCGGATTAATTGAAGCGTTTTTCAATGGCGAATACGGCGCGGAGGTGTACAGCGCGGCCAACAAACTAGACCAGGCGTCGATCTGCTGGAAATCGGCGGTCACGATGGCTAAATTCCTGCAAAAGGACGTGGAGGAAATAGCCGATCTTTTCGAGTTCGGGGAATCCTTCAACAACCGCAGGATATTCGCCCGCTCTAATAACTGTTTTTTCGCGCCGGTCGCATCGGATAGCAAGACCCTGGACGGCTTAAACCCCCAATGCGCAATCATCGACGAATACCACGAAGCGCAAGACGACAGTATGTTAAGGGTTATGGAGACCGGGATGGGTTCGCGCCGGGAGCCGCTAGTATTCATTATCACTACTGCCGGCTTCAATCGCAACGGCCCCTGCTACCAATTGCGGCGGGTGGTGACGGATATACTGGAAGGAAAGAAGCGGGACGAATCCTTTTTTGGGCTGATCTTCACCCTGGACGAGGGCGACGACTGGGAGGACGAAACGACCTGGCAAAAAGCAAACCCGTCGTTGGGCCTTACCCCGTCCCTGGACTTTATGCGCCGGGAATGTCTCAAGGCAAAGAACGAGGGCGAAACATCCCGTATAAACTTCCTGACAAAGAACCTGAACGTCTGGACGACCACGCAATCAACATGGATCAAGGATGAGGATTGGATGGCCAACGCTGGAATGGATGCCGACGCGCTCAAGGGCCGGACCTGTTACGCCGGTCTCGACCTTGCCAGCGTCCGGGATATTACAGCCCTGGTTCTGATTTTCCCGCCACCAGGCGAAGGCGTTACCTATGTGCTGCCCTACTTCTGGGTTCCGCAAGACGGGGCGGAGGAGCGGGCAAAGCGGGACGGCGTTCCTTACCTGCAATGGATAGCCGACGGGACGATGACCGCCACGCCGGGCAACGTGACGGATTACGCTTTTGTCAAGGCCGACATCATGGAAATCGCCGAAACCTATAAGCCCATTTCAATCGCTTACGACCGCTTCAACGCTTCGCAGCTGGTGATTGAGCTACAAGATGAAGGGCTTAAAATGGAGCCATACGGACAGGGGTTTGTATCGATGTCCGCCCCCACGCGGCAAATCGAGAAAATGGTATTGAGTCGGGAATTGGGACATGGCGGTAATGAGCCCTTGCGGTGGATGTGCGGAAACATTCAAGTCAAGATGGATCCCGCCGGGAACATCAAGATGGATAAGGCGAAAAGCCGGGAAAAGATCGACGGCATGGTTTCCCTGGCTATGGCCATAGGTGAATGGATGAGCGGAGAGAAACCTAAAGGCCCCTCCAAATACGAAAGCGAAGAACTAACGGTAGTATGACAGACGACGAGAAAAAAGACCTGGAGGTCAGGCTCAAATTGATCAAGGAGAAATACGCCTTGTGGCAGAAGTATCGCGAAGCCGAGGAGTATTGGCGGGCCCGCGTCATGGCCTTGGAAGAGTTCATCGAGCCGCCCGGGGGGCGGCCCCCCCGGCGGCGGGGGGGGGGGAAACAAGCCAACCGGATGAGACCAAAGAAATTCTATCCCGCCAAGCAAAAAGGCTGGAACGGTTTGAATACGACAATCCTTAAGACAACAATGGACCAACTGGTTTACGACACAAGATTCGTCCGGGTTGGTAGCGATTAATTATCCGGTTCAAACCAAAAGCAAAAAAAGGGAAAAGGAAAAAAGCGCTGTACGTTGTTAACTGGGATGAAATACCTGGATGCCGCATGGGGTTATTGGGGATTACAATACAGCAATGACCCAAACCGCAACCATACCAGAATTAGAGGGAGACGAATACATCCTGAAAATCCCCCTGGGTATCGCCAACGCGGTAAGCAAGGGCGGGTATTTCGATCGCTATTTCAAGTATCGAAATAAGGGCCTCAACTCGAAAGAGGCATGGAGCGCGGTTGAATCCGACTTGCAAGCGTATGGTTTTGAGGGGCGCTATTCGTCCTATGAATCCTTTCGGGTTCGCCTTTCGTCTGCCCCGCGTGCGCTGAAAGTATGGCGGGCGCGAAGGGTGTTCAGGTATTGTCCTTGCCCAAATTTTAACCAAAGAAAATGTCGAGACAGTGGAAGGAAAATTAACCAAGGCCCTGTGGATTAGAGGGGACATAACGATCCGAGCTACCCCCGGTAAATGGGCATTCGTACCGAGGTTAACCCCTAACCCCGCCTTTCTCCCTACATTGCCCGGTAATGGGCATTCTACAACGATTCAGAAGCCTTTTCTTGGGGGTGGTTGTTGTGCACCAGCGGAACAACGGAGCCTCAACAATCCAAACATTCCATTAGGAACCGCGTTGGCTGGTCTTTCGTCCCCCTCTGGCAGCGCCGGGGCGGTCGTCAATGTCCAAACCGTATTGGGCCTGTCCGAAGCGTGGCGCGCCCTGACCGTCATAGGCGGCACGGTGGCGAGCGTTCCGTTTCGGGTACTAGAAAAGATGTCAGACGGCACCACCAAGGACCGCCCGGATCATCCCGTTTCCATCCTTTTCACGGTCGAGCCGAACAAGTACACAACGCCGTTTGTGTTCATGGAGACGATGGTTATCCATGCGCTACTCAAGGGCAACGCATACGCAGCCATCGAATACAACCGGCGCAATGCCGACGTGAAAAGCCTGAATCTCCTCGATCCGGGGGAAATGGATGTTTTCCAGACCGACGGCGTACCCTTCTACAAGCATATCACCACCGGGAAAACATACGCATACGACGAAATCTTGCACGTCTGCAATACCAGCTGGAACGCAAAGGTGGGACTTGACGTAATTGCCACGCACCGGGAAAACCTAAGCCTGGCCCTTGCAAACCGCAATTATGGGGCGAACTTCTACCGGAACGGCGCGCAACTATCCGGGGTGCTAAAACACCCCGGCAGCCTTTCCAAAGAGGCAATGACCCGCCTTAAACAATCCTGGTCGGTAGCCTATGAGGGTTCCACCAACGCCGGGCGGACGGCGATACTTGAGGAAGGGATGGATTATTCCCCGATCACCCTCAAGCCGTCGGACGCGAATTTCAACGAAACCAAGCGCATTGTAGTAGCGGACATTGCCCGTATTTTCGGGGTGCCCCAATTCCTACTGGAAGACCTCGACCGCGCCACGTTCAACAACATTGAACACCTTTCGCAGCTTTTCCTTACCCAAACTATCCGGCCCTGGTGCAAGCGCATCGAGGCCGAAATAAACCGCAAGCTGTTCAAGCGCGAAGAGCGCGGGCGCTTGGTGGCGTTCCTGGACTTCGACGACCTGTTAATGGCCGACCTGCGGAGTCGGGCCGAATATGCCCGCACCCTGTTCAACGTCGGGGCGCTTTCTCCGAACGATATTCGCCGGATGAGTGGGTACAACCCCATCGAGCAGGGCGAAAAGCACTATGTACAATCGAACATGATGGATATATCGCAGCCGAATGCGAATCCGACACCAACAGCGCCCGAACCGCCGGATGAGCCGGAAAATTGAGAACGTGCAAACATTGTTGAGTAATGCAGAAAGAAACAGGAAACATAGAACACCGGATATTTAAAGCTCTCAGGAGCTACGCGCCGCGCCCGATAGCCGGACGATTGAGGCTATGCCGCCGTGTTCAATTCTGAACAGTGAAGATTTTGGCTGGTTCATGGAAGAGATTGCCCCCGGTGCTTTCGACGACGTATTGGGCAACGACGTGCGGGCGCTGTTGAACCATGACAATAATCTGATATTGGCCCGGACTCTTCGAAAACGCTGGAAATATCGGTAGATGAGCGCGGGCCTGAAATATAAATTCGAAGCCCCCAACACCAGCCTAGGAAATGACCTACTGGAAAGCATCCGGCGCGGCGACGTATCCCAATCCTCTTTTGGCTTTACGGTGGCCGATGCGAAATGGGAAGACCTGGAAATGATGAAGGACGGGAAAAAATGGTTCAAGACCAAGCGGACGATCCTGAAATTGGAGCGGCTGTACGATGTTTCCCCGTCACCTTCCGGCTTACCCGGATACCGGTGGCGCTCCGCAGTTTTGAGCGCGAAAAGTTGAGGCAAGCAATGATAAAACCACGATAGCAATTGAACAGGACCGGCTGACCCGCGCCCTGAGAATTTCTGAACTCAAAATGAAAGTAAAAAGATGAAAACGAAAAAGGAATGGATTGAGCAGCGGGCGCGGGCTTACAACCAAATGAAAGACCTGCAAGACCGGGCCGCCAAAGAAGGACGCGCCCTTTCCGCTGATGAAAACGTAAGCTGGTCCCAATGGGACGGCGATTTTGAACAGGCCAACGGCGAGCTGGACCGGATCGACAAGCTCGAAGCCCGTTCCGCGCAATTCGACCGCGAAGAGCGCGGCGATCAGCGCGAACAAAAGCAGACCGCCAAGGAGATCACCTACGAGGAAGGTATGGCGCAAATGGGCGGTACGTGGGCACCATGCACTGAGCCACGAAGAACAGACGATCCTCTCTAAGGGCGAACAACGGGGCACGAACACCCTTTTGGCTTCCGACACATCGACGACCTATGCCGGGTACATGGTCCCGGAGGGGTTCAGCAACGAGATCAGCCACACCCTGAAGGCTTACGGCGGAATGCTCCAAGCCTGCCGGATTTTCCCGACCGCAACCGGGAATAACATCCAATGGCCGACGCTTGACGACACCAGCAACACGGGCGAACTGACGGCGGAAGGTGCCGCGCTCACGGTACTGGATGCGACGTTCAGCCGCAAGACCCTTTCTGCGTACAACATCACGTCCAAGCTCACGAAAGTGTCCTTGCAGCTCATCCAGGATGAGGGCGTAATGTTCGACACGGAACTTCCGAAAATCCTTGGCACCCGTTTGGGCCGCGCCCTGAACACCTACCTGACGACGGGCTCCGGCACCTCGCAACCGGCGGGTGTCATGACGGCAACGGTCGGCTCCGCTGCCGGTGTCACGGCGGGCGCAACGAGCATTACCCGCGCAAACCTCATCGACCTGGTGGGAAGCGTGGACCCCGAATTCCTGGCCGTCCCCGGGCAAAAAGCCTGGATGTTCAACAACGCCACGCTTACCTATCTCAAGAAGTTGAGCATTGGTAGCGCCGACGACCGGCCCCTGTTGTACATGGGGATGGATCAATCCGCACCCCGACGCTGGAAGGATACCCGTACATCATCAACCAGGACATTGCAAGCATCGCAACGACCGCGAAGTCGGTAGCGTTCGGCAACTGGGATTACTACATCATCCGCCAGGTTGCGCCGGGTAACTCCCTGGTTCGCCTGAACGAACGGTTCATGGATGAGCTGGAAGTCGGCTTCCTGATTTGGGGGCGCTACGATGGCCGCTTGCTCCAGACCGGCGCGGTAAAGCACCTTGTTCACTCCTAATTAAGGGGACATGAAAACAATTAGGTGTTAATCCTTCAAAGCGCGGGCGGTCCGGGATTACCGGAAGGCGTGGTGAAGAAGGGCGCAGAAATAGACCTCGACGAAACGGTGGCGCAATCCCTCATTGACTGTGGGGTTGCGCGCCGCATCGAGGCAAAAAAGGGCGCTGACGTTCGGGAAACCGCAACCCCGCCCGCTATTGAAAACCGCGAAAAACGCAAAAAGTAATGAAAAGATTTTTAACCATAGGCGGGCCTGTTATTGGCCTTCGCCGTGACCACGCAGGCGCAGCGCTTCGACTCCTGGACCGACGGGCCGGACACCTCAACGCCACCGTAAAGTATCTGACCGGCGGGGTGAATATTATGGCCGGTATCGGTAAACGTGACCGTAAACC